>NZ_JBFTHG010000005.1:0-726344 GCF_056394125.1 Chitinophaga sp. 10T418 | reverse complement strand
TATAGATTCATTCCCCTTTTCTACGGCGATGATTGCAGCTAACTTTTGCTTTAAGCTGTATTTTATCCTTTTATTCATAAAAAATGCCCCCAAGAAGTGTCTAACTTTTGGGGGGCACTACACTACGGCGGGTTTTGTATTTTTACGTTATGATTTATTCTATAAAAGCCGGGAGAGGGGCTTTGTGTGTTACATAGCTTCTAAAGAACGAACTATTTTTACTAAAATAAAACAAATTTCTAAGTCAATAGCCCAACTATTTATGAGGTGTTTGCTACAGACCGATAACTTTTTATTCAACGACCTCTCACAGTAATTCCTGTCGATAGGAGACCTTATCCACGATCAACCATTTCCCGTCTAACTTTATCAGGTTAAACCGATCAATGAACCGAAAGGTGGCAAAAGTTAATTGCACGTGGGCAGAGCCAGTGTCTCCATCCCAGGCATATGAAAGAAGTTCGGGTTGGCATTCCTGTAATGTTGCTTCGGCAACCAGGTCCAGATATTGCGGTAACGTCCACTGAACTAAGTGATGACATCCTATGCCAAAAGTTTGCAGGGCTAAAAAAGCTACTCCKTTACAGGTAGCCTCGTACCTTATTCGGCGATATCCTGTAGGGGGCTTGAAAGACTGGAACCTCTGGAATCTGACAGTATCCGTATGTTTATTATGCTCTTTAATAACAACTTTTGTTTGCTGGTGCGACGTTTTTTCATTTAAACGAGGTTTGGGTAATAACCCCGATTCCCGCGGGCGGAAAGATCATTGATGCGGTCCGCCCGCAGGCATAAGGTTGTGTGGGTTAACAAAAAGAAAATTAAAATCMCTTGTGGAGGTACCTGCAAAGGGGGAACGCCTCTTACATCAAACGCAATAAGGCAACTACGGTTTTAAATCGGAGAACTATTTGAGGTGATTAGAATTTATTTTCTCTTTAAAATCATCTAAGATTGATTGCCATTGCTCTTGATCACTTTCGTTTATATAATAAAACATGCCATCCAATTCGCATAGGAAATAGCCATATCMACTTACTATAAATTTTTCTTTTTTACCACTTTTAAACTCTACTACCAGTAAATATTGGTCCATCCAGGTGGTAAGTGTTCTATTTTTACAAGTTGATCTCTGCAAAATAGAAGCGGCATTATTTAGTCTGACATGCTTGAGATGTTCAATCTCAGTCCACTGCATTCTTTCCGGAGCTTTGCCTCTTGGTATTTCATAGAAATCAAAGTTTTTCGCAGTCGTCCAGTCGACACATGGCTTACTTTGGAAGGTATTAACGAGCGCAAATAATAGAGCAACAATAATATTCATAAGGTTTGTTTTTGCTTATTTACAAGGAGTTGTATTGGGTGATGATTTACCACCGGTTACATTTTTATTCTTTATATCATTTGACTTAAAAAGCCTTAAGTCCTGGCCTAAGTCAGCAGGGTCAGCTCCTTTCCCTAAGGGCCACTCCCCAATTGTTTTTGGAATATTTTTTCCAGCGGCATTTAGCGCATTAATGGCGATGGATGAACAATTATTCCAATTGAGGTTATAGTTAGACTTTGCCTGGCTGACAAAGCTATCCATAATGATTTTGAACTGAGCAGCAGTAACCTTCAATGTTATTGAAACATCATAATCATTATTTGAGTTATCAACTACAACGCCTTTTGTATTGGGATTAATCGGAGTAACATTCGTAGAAGGATAAAACCCAATTGTCCGGCTAACTAGATTAACACCACCTCCATATTGACTAAAGCCCATAAAAGTATGACCTACAGTTAATCGGGTGCTGAGGTCTAAAGAATTTGGTATGTAATTTCCATATTGATCAGATACCAGTATTCTTGTATCCGGAATTGGCTGTTTGACATATAGCGTAACTTCATAGGTAGAAGTTGAATTGATTGAAAAACAGCCAAAATATTTAGTGACATCGGCTATTGTTTTGCCTACGGGTGGAGCATATACAAAGGGGACATACTTCAATTTGTTGATAGCACCATAATTAAATCCAGACGATCCGCCAGGATCATCACCTGATGAATTATTGGGCGTGCCTGCTTCGTCACCAGGTAGGACTAGGCATTGCACTGTTGTATAGTTATAGGTGCATCCTAAGTCAATTCCCGCATATCGACCACAGGTATACCAATCTGTTTCAGAACAATTGACTTCGAATCTTCTACTGGCAGGGTTCATAGCTTTAAAAAAGTCGACTTTCGTAAAATAGGTTTTTCTTCCATCAGATAGGTAACTGTTATTTAGGCGGCCACTTTCATCAAAAACAAATAATGAAAGACCATTTTTAAGGTTGCCGTTTCCCCATGTCATTACCAGTTGAAAGTAAATTAAGCCATCTTTATCTCTTCTGAAAATTAAATGTTGATCAATTCCCGGAGGATATTTGTGGTCATAGATCTGCACCATTTTTCTCTGGCAAATGCCGAGGTTTACTATCAGGCATGATTCACCACTTATAGTCATTTCATAACTTTTTCCCCAATCGATTTCCCCTGGTAAAGAGTCAACCAAGTGGTAGCTATTGTTGTTTTTAAATTCACTATACTTTTTCAAGTATAACGCTTTAGCCTCTGAGTGGCTGATTTTGTTGTTAAAGGTGGAATCAAATTTTTTGCACCCAAAGACGAAGAGTACCATAATAAGGTATGTAGTAATAGTTTTCATGAGGGAAATGATTTTATCGGATTAAATTAAATTTTTTCCTCGAGAAGAATATTCACATATGTTAAATATGTATATTCGCTTAGTTATCAATGTGTTTAGAGTCCAATTTTGTAAGGAATCAAAACTATCCTCAGAATGTCCAATCCACTATTTCAAATTATCGCCAAGATTGGTCCGATTTCACCGGAATTGGAATTGCATCTTACTAAAAAGCTTTTGTATAAAAGCTTTACTAAAAAGCATATTATACTCAATCAGGGGCAGGTTTGTAATTACCTTTATTTTGTGGCAAAAGGATTATTGAGGGCGTACTATGAGAGGAATGGTGAAGATACCTCCAATTGGTTCATGATGGAGAACGATTTCGTTATCTCGGTGAATTCCTTTTATCAACGGAGTCCAAGTGCTGAGTCAATAGAAGTATTGGAGGATTGTGAGCTTATTTGTATTCACTATGATGATTTAATGGAAATTTATGAGCAACACAAGGAGTTTAATATTATTGGTCGGAAGTTAACTGAGATTTACTATTGTAAAAGTGAGGAGCGGATACAGTCACTCAGAGGGCATCAGGCCGCTGAAAAATACGAGTTTCTATTGGTGAATTATCCCGAAATTGTCCATAGAGTCAACGTTGGATATCTTGCTTCATATCTTGGTATAACATTACAAACCCTGTCAAGAATTAGAGGAATAATGAGATAGCTGTCTGCGGTTCCTGACACTATAATAAAAACTGTTGATCATTCCCAAACGCGAAAGCATGGTGGAGGAGATTAAATAAGAGATGGCTGTATGCTAAAGGAAGGAGTGTTAGCGATATCGAAAAACAGATAAAGGATATTTACAGATTTGATGTTTCTGCCACCGCGATCAGATATAATGGATTAACAAGCCCCCATCATTATAGTGAACATTACCTTTTCATTATGTTGACTATGCCGAGCCTATACTTCGCACCCGCTAAGCACATATAGAAGTACCGCAGTAGAGGTGGACTTGAGGTGGACTTGATGTGGACTTGATGCGGGGGGAGTTATAGCCAGAATCGGCTATAGCAGAGCATCTATAGCAGGCTGTAGCTGAGAAAAGAGATATACTGTTCAAAGGAAGCAGGTATTAAAGGGTTTATTCATCAAAATATCTCCCGGAGTCAAGGTCGCTTTATTCCGGTTGGATGACAGATGGATAAGCCTGGATTGAAGATTATCTAAAACTAATGGGATGAGTATTGAATAATATTCAAAGATAATAATTGAAAAAATATCATTATGTTTGTACCCCTTTTAATTGCTCCCCATAACCCGTCACTTTTTTTAATGCTTGTTTAACTTTCCCGTCAGGGCGTATGTTTTCTGAATGGGGCATTATTTCCTATACACACATGACAAAATCAATGCATGGTACATGCACGAGGAAGATACCAGTATTACTTGTATTCCTGTGCAGTTTTAATTTTTTTGGAAACACGGTTAGCGCACAATCCACAAAAGACACCGTTGCTGCAGCTATGCCCGGTCCGGTGAAGCTGAGCGCCGACAGTCTGTTGATACGGATGGAAGAGCTCCACAACACCCTGAACCGCATCAATGATATCTCCTCCCGGGGATTTGATACGCGCGGTATGGAGGGCGAACTCCCTGAAATAAAATCCAATCTGCAAACCATTGAAGATAACCTGAAGCTATACAATAAAGTTTTAAATATCCGCAACCTGCAAATGTTCCACGTATTACTGGCCGATATGCGGGAACATCTGGATGACTGGCGCTCCCGGTTGTTCGACTACAACAAGGAACTGGTGAGGATGAATGCAGAGATGGTGGCCTTTACCAGGGACTCCTTTGTAAAGCAAATCAAAGCAGACACTACTTTCCGGAATTTTTACCTGCCTGAATTAAAAGAATTAAAAGGTAAATGGGATGAGGCACAGAAAGCCACCAAACAGCATTTGGATAAGATTACCGTATTGCAGGCGGGTATTTCCGGCAGTTATTTTAAAGCGCTGGAACTGGAGAATAAGGTCAATGAACAGTTACGGATTTTCAGTGTCAAATCTTTCGGGAAAGAATATAATTACCTGTGGGAGGATAAAATCCGTACTGATTCTTCCGCTGCTACGCTGAGCCAGCAATCTTCCAAATCATTTGAAGGACTAGGGAAAATACTGAATTATTATACCCGCACACATGCTGATACCTGGTTTTGGATGTTGTTGATAGGGCTGGTATTTTTTTTCCGGGTAAATAAACAATTCAGAAGAATCAAAAAGGCTGGCAGAGGTGAATTGCTGCAACCGCCCTATATAAAGTATCTGCGGGCGCTCCCTGTTTCAGGCACACTGGTGATCATTCTTAATATCGCCTCTTTCTTTGACCTGCATGCACCGTCGGCTTATATAGATTCGTTACAGTCCTTTTTACTGTTTTTACTGACCATCTTGTTCTGGCGCAAGTGGGAGCGTCGGATGTTTGTATACTGGATCGCCATTTTTGTATTATACCTGCTAACAACGGGAACGGCAGCAGTTGTTGTACCTGATGTGCGTGTCCGGATATGGATGCTGGTACTGAATGGTTTGTCCGTAGTAACCGGTTTCTTTATTTATTTCCGCATTTACAAAAATTTAGCTGCCGGAAAGCTGGTTAGAATTGTGTCTATGATTTTCATTATTTTGAATGTACTGGCGGCGCTGTTCAACCTGTATGGCCGTTTAAGTATAGCGCAGGTATATAGCACTGCTGCGATCGCCGGTTTATTGCAGATCATTGGCCTAACAGTGTTTATGCAGATCATGGAAGAAGCCTTTTACCTCCAGATGCAGAACAGCCGGATAGCAGGTGGCATTACTGCGCGGTTTGATTTTGAAAAGGTACGCCCGGGGCTACACAAAGTGCTGTTAGTACTAATGGTGGTATTATGGCTGATGGTGTTTACCACCAATCTGAATATCTACAATGAATTATATAGTGGTATCAGCAGCCTGATCACCGCACCCAGAAATATTGGCAATACTTCTTTTACGCTGGGCAATATTCTGTTGTTCTTTGTGATTCTGTTGGTGTCCAATCTTTTCCAGAAGTATATCGGTTATTTTTTGGAGAGACAGATGAAGACCTGGTGGGTGAAGTAAAAGAGAAAAGTACCCGATTGCTACTGTTACGCCTGCTGGTGCTGGTAGCCGGCTTTCTGATTGCCATTGCGGCTTCCGGTTTACCTATAGATAAGATTACCGTGGTACTTGGTGCCCTGGGCGTAGGTATTGGTTTGGGATTACAGAATATTGTGAACAACCTCGTTTCTGGCGTGATCCTCATCTTTGAACGTCCGCTGAAGATTGGCGACTTTGTAGAAGTAGCCGGACAGAAAGGCCGGGTAAAAGACATAGGCATCCGATCCAGCAGAATGGTGACCACAGAAGGCGCAGAAGTCATCGTACCTAATGGTGATCTGTTATCTTCCAAACTGATTAACTGGACACTCAGCAATAATCATATACGAACAGAACTCTTATTCACCATTGCTCCTTCCGCAGCGTTGCCGCTGGCGAAAAAAATTATCCTGGAAGAGGTATCTGGTTCGGATGCCATTATCGGCAAAGTAGCGCCTGAATTACTGGTGAAGAGTATTAATGATAGCAGTGTAGCGCTGAAGCTACAGGTATGGATTCAGAATGTTCACCAGGACGAGGCATTTAAGAGCCGTATGTTACAACAGATCTATCAACGGTTAAAGGATAATGAGATCACGATGTCGTAACAGGTAATAAAATGGTGTTGCCAGGGAAACTACTTTTAAGCCTTCATGGAAACCTCAGGGTTTACCTCTCTCTGAATCAGTTGTGGGAATAGGGTTGCAATGCAGAGGCCAGCATGATCCAAAAGTCCATGAATCACGAATCTTTTGGTGGCTTTGGCCATCATTGGTTAGTGCAGCGATTTGGATCTTTCCTAATTGCAGTTTTTTCTGATTTTCCTTTTTCATATATTATTTATTTAGAATTGAGGGTTTTCGGGTCAACGGTATTTTTCGCAAACTGATCGCACTATAAAACTCGACGGAAACAAAGTTATAATAGGAAAATGAATTGACACGACAGCAGTAATTAAATAGTAAGCATTATTTTAAATAACTTTTTATTGGGAGTGTCTGCCGCTTTCGGCTTTCGGAATATAAGGGTAAGCTACATCAAATATATCTGAAAGGATACAAAAAAGGATACACTAACTTTTTAAATTAAGTGTATCCTTTTGTAGATCGATGAAGCGTATATTTCTAATATCCCTTATTCTGTTCCAATACAGCTCCGGTATTTTGTGTTATTTCAGTAGTTGGTATCGGCCAGAGGTTATGGTATGCTTCAATTGTGAGGCCCGACTTCGGATTGTATCTTTTATCACGATCGTACAGCAGCCCTAGCCGGGTAAGCGTTACCGCGCGGAACTCTTCCATGTACAATTCCCGCAGGCGTTCATCCAGGATGTAATCCATATTCATTTCTGCAACGGAGGCCGGAGTGGTTTGTGCCCTGTTCCGCAACACATTGATATCATCTGTCGCCTTCTGTTTTTCGTTTTTCCCGAGATAGGCTTCCGCCCTTAACAGATAGGTTTCTGCCAGACGGGCCATATATTTCTGCATAAACAACCGGGAGGCGCCATTCAACAAAAGTCCACCGAACGGATTGGTTACATTGGTGAGAACTGCCGGACCGGCAGCAGACACGAAGTCGCCAGCCGAGGGAGACGTTTTCCTGATAACCGGATAAAAGTTACGGATGGTATCTCTGAAGTCCGCCGGTTGTACTTTGTCCTTATAACCATCTTTTACATACCATTTACCGTAATCAGGAGAAGTAGCAGGTACGCCGGATATCCGGATATCCCTGACGATATTATAGGAAGAATTGCGGATATCACCGGGCGTCCATATCTCGTAGAAAAAGTGGGAGGTAGGCCGTATCCATCCAATGCCATTGGAAGAAACGCTGTCCACGAACTTGGCATTGAAAAGGATAGACATCTTGGTTTTAGTGGTGGACTCCACAATTCTGACGCCGGTTAAACTGGGAACTACTGCCCAGGCGGTTTGATCGCCTACAGATGCAGAGTTGTTCAGCGTGGTTTGTAACACCAGCAGTCCTTCATGATTGCCGGTGCTATAGTTCTGATTGTTGTATTCAAACAAATCCCGATAGGCATCGCCCGGCAAATTGGCCCTTTTGCCAAACCGGCCGGTCACCAGCGATAAGCCGGGAAAGTTGATCACCCCTGATGCAGTTGTAATGGCGCCATCATAATCCTTTAAAGAGATGAGCACTTCTGTGAGGACATGTTGGGCGATTTGTTTGTTCACCGTACCATCAGGTACCTGGTTAATGTCGGACAATAAGGTGATAGCCTGTTGCAGATCTTTTTTGCATTGTTGGTATACTGCGTCTCTGCTGGCGCGTACATAATCATACCGGGGACCTGAAAGTTCATTCAATTCAATCGGTACGCCACCGAACAGGTTGCCCAGTATGTTGTACGAATAGGCTCTGAAGAACAATGCCTGGCCGAGGAAACTTTTTTTATCGGCATCACTCAGTTGAGTGGATTTATTTAGCTGGCTGATGATCAGGTTGGCATTGGTGATGATCTTGTAATATGCCGTCCAGATACCCTGCGGAATAAAATAGCTGGGCACCATGGTAGCCTTATAGGCATTTAACTTTGCGGCCGGATCATAATCAGTAGCGTTATAAGCAAAGTCGGTGGCGTAGTACATACCGAAATAGGTATCCAGGTTGATATTACCCATGTAAATGTTCCTGACACCGTTGTACAGGTTGTTGGTAGCCTGTTGGTACTGAGTAGATGTTTGCAGCGAATTTTCTGGTGTATAGATAGATAGCGGATCTTCATCCAGAAAGCTCTTGCTGCAGGAAGAAAATGCTGTACTGATGCCAAGCAGGTATATGATGATGAATCTTTTTTTCATGTCTTAAAGTTTACGGGTGAAAGCATTAAAATGTCACGTTTACGCCCAGTGAAAAGCTCTTCATCACGGGGTAGCCATTTTGATCCAGGCCCAGGCCTCCAGGTATTCTCAATCCAAGTGAGGACCGCTGACTGGCCGGAGGATTGGATTCCGGGTCCCATCCGTCCCATTTGGTGATGGTCAGAAGGTTTTGTGCATTCACATATATACTCGCCGCCTTCACTACTTTTAACCGGCTTAATATCCCTTCCGGCAGCATGTAGGTAAGGGTAACGTCCTGGAGACGGATAAAGCTCCGGGATGTATAAGGACCAAAATTTTCCCCCAGCGTGGCTACATAGGCAGCGATGCTCCTGTAGCGGGAGTTGGGGTTGTTGGGTGTCCAGTAGTCGTATACAAAGCCGTTGTTGTTCCGGATATTATCCGGATTCAACAGCATGATACCAGGTGCTCCCAGGTATCCGTTTTTGCCACCCTGAATAGTATTGATAAAGAATTTTAACTGGAATGCTTTGTATTGGAAGCTGTTGGAAATACCCAGACTGTAGGAGGGATCCAGTCTTCCCAGTATCTGTTTATCTGCCGGCGTGATTTGTCCGTCACCGTTTCTGTCGTCAATTTTATATTGACCGGCTTTGAAGCCCTGTGCGGCAAGGCTGGCAGGCACTTGTTCTCCCAGCTGGTACATACCGGTGATTTTATAGTCGTACACCACACCGTATGGCTGACCGATGAAGTAGCTTAAGATAGGATCGGCGCCATTGATCAGGTCATTTTTTGTGCCGTCTATATCCAGTACTTTATTCCGGTTCCGGAAGAAATTAGCCGTTACTTCCCATTTGAAATTTTTGTTACTAACTGGTACACCTGTGATGTTCAGCTCTTGTCCTCTGTTCTGAATTTTCCCGATATTAATCAGGAAGCTGTTGAAGCCGGTGACGGTAGGAGTGGCCCTCGAATTCAGGAGGTTTTCTGAGTTGGAGAAATACAAGTCAACTGAACCGAAAAGCCGGTTGTTGAAAAAGGAGAAGTCCACGCCGGTGTTAAAGGAATGGGTGGTTTCCCAGCGCAGGCCGGAATTGGGTAATTGATTTAGATAAGTGCCCAGTTGTGCGCCGCCTGAGCTGCCGTATAAATAACCATTTGCTAATCCAACGCTMATCTGGGAAAGTGTTTGGTATCTGCCCACGGTCCTGTTACCGGTAGAACCGTAAGACAGTCTTAACTTCAGGTCATCGATAAAGCCAACAGATTTAAGAAATTGTTCTTCTTTTACACGCCATGCAAAAGCAATAGATGGGAATGTGGCCCATTTGTTCTGGGCGGAGAAGCCGGAGAAACCATCCCTTCTGACGGTACCTGTTAAGATGTATTTTTTGTCGAACGAATAGGAGAGCCTGGCCATCTGGTAAAGTGCCTGTTCCTGCCAGGGCAGTGTAGCCAGATCGTTTGACACGGTAAGCCGCGCGGGATCTCCCACATCGAGTCTGTTATAGGATAGCACCCCATTGGTGATACCGCCGGCGGAGGTGCTGGTTCCATCGTGTATGTTTTTCTCTGCACCATACAATAAGGTCAGGTCCACACCGTGTTTTCCAAAGTCCCTTTTATAGGTAAGGATATTATCCAGTGTCAGAAAGTAATCCGTCATGTAGGTTTTATAGGCAGTAGCTTCAACAGAAGGGGCATTATAATTAAACCGGTTGGTGTAGATATAATTGTTCCCGAAGTTGACACGATAGTTCAGTCCTTTCACATGCGGGATGTCCACGCTGACGAAGAAATTTCCTATTATGTTCAGGTTCCGGTCGAAGTCCCTGGATCTTTTGAGTACTTCTAACGCGGTGGGTGTAGTTGTTTGCGCATAAAACTCCAGCATTTGACCGGTTTTTGGATCAAATGGCAGGTTAAATGGCTTCAGTTGCATGATGTCGGAAAAAGTGGGAGAAACACCGCTGTAATCATTAATGGAGAGTCCTGTTTGAGCGCCTACTGTGAGCCAGTCGGCAGGTTTGGCTTCCACGTTGAGCCGTATACTGTTTCTTCTGTAATTATCATTTTTAATGAGATTCAACTGGTCAAAATAGCCATAGCCCAGGTAGAACCGGATCTTCTTTGACCGTCCGCTGAGACCAATGTTATGGTTCTGGATTCTGGGGCTGCTATTGGTCATTAAGTCCCACCAGTTGGCTTCATAACCGTTTTTGTAATTGTCGCCTTCGATGCCGGGCATTTTCGTAGTAGGGTCCCAGTTAGGATTCATCTTCGTCATGTCGTTTGGGTCGCGGCTTTCAGACAGGTACCAATCTCCCAGTTTCTGTATATACTGGGCTCCGGATGCCGGTCTCATACTTTTTTTGGTCATCTCCTGTATGGAATAGGAGCCACTGTAATCGACGGTGAGTTTATCGATACCGCTTGCGCCGCTTTTGGTGGTGATCAGCACCACTCCATTTGATGCCTGGGAGCCATATACAGCCGCAGCACTGGCATCTTTCAAAAGGTCGATGCTGGCGATGTCGGAGGGATTGATGGAGGTGAGTGATCCTCTGTAGATCAGCCCATCTACTACAATCAAGGGAGAAGTGGTACCGGAAATGGAGTTCCGGCCCCGCACCATCAATGTAGGATCACTGCCTGCTTTTGTAACCTGGCCTACCGTCAGACCGGGAACTGTACCTCTCAATGAAGACATGACGTTTGCATTGGGAGACTGTTTTTGTAGCTGGAGGTCCGCTTTAGCTACTGCACCGGTGACATCCTGTCTTTTCCTGGTGCCGTATCCGATGACCACCACGCTACTCAGTTCACTTACTGTTGAGGATAATGCAAATAATAGCGTTGAATTATGGCCCGGAACAATTTTATATCCTGTAAATGATTTTGCATCATAGCCAATCATGCTCACGTTGAAGGCGTAGCTGGCCGCCGGTAAATTTTTAAATGCGAATTTTCCGATGCTGTCGGAGATGGCGATATTCACGCGTTTGCCGTTGGCTGAAGCTTCAACGGTGGCGCCGGGAAGTGGTGTTCCTCCCTGATCGGTGACGATACCGTTCACACTGCCGGTATTATTTTGCCCGTAAGACCGGGCAAATACAGCGCAAAGAATCAGTGTGATCGCAATGCTTGTTTTCACTATTCCTCTCATAGAACGATTTTTTGGGTGTTTGCTATCAGGACATAAAGTGGTGTAAGGCGGTAGCAGCAGCTACCTGAATTTGCTGTTGTTTTACAGCGTTCTGCAGTTTTTTTCATAATGTGGTTTTTTAACGTGAATAGATGTTGGCCGTGGTTTTATGCAAACGTTTGCATCTTTATATAAAAAAATTAATACCGCTGGTTCAAAAGTTGATAATTTATTCGTCTGGTCATGACATGATGCGTTGTTTTTTTATTGCTGTGATGTCAGCATGCCATTCAACCACAGTCCTGGTTGTTTGTGCATGCATCGTTATGGCTGATAATGGCAATCCTGTGATACAAGTATTTTGTCTGAATGCCGAATTTGTAGGTTGTATCATCGCCCGCATTTTTATAGAGCAGTATCAGGAAGTTATAGAATAAATGATATCGCTGGTGGCAAATTTCCATCACAGGTAAAATAATACCAGCAATTGCTTAATTTATATTCAAATCGTTTGTGAAAACAAGATGTAGTTACCGGAATATTATGGCATCAAAGTAAGAGGGGAAATTCAAAGGGGGAATTTTTTACCATATAAATAAAGTGGTTCGCTTATCTCCAATTGCGATCTATTTGTAGATAGTCCTTTTGTTTTTATGTTTTCTTCAACTTATCTAAATGGAGTGAATAATGCGCACCATGTAGTTGTGCGTGTTGTCTCCGAATTGGCGACTCTTTAACAAGTGTTTTACTAACTTCGCCGCTGATTTTATCATCCTTACATGTCAATACCTATTCTGCACCAAACTCCGGATACCGAATTGTGGCAGCTTGTCCGGGAGGGCAACCTGCAAGCTTATGGAGAGATATATGAACAATACTGGGAACCCCTGTACGAAAGTGCCTACTGGCGTTTGTACGACAAAGCCGCCGCCAAAGACATTGTGCAGGAGGTATTTATTTACTGTTGGCAGAAAAGAGAACAGATACAGATCACCGAATCTGTAGGGGCTTATCTTCGTGCAGCCGTGAGGTTTAAGGTGCTGAACTATCTCAAATCGGAGCAGGCCAGGGAGAAATACCGGCAACTGGCAGGCCGGGAATTACCGGAAATTACTCATTCCACAGAGGAAACTATCGCTGGTGCTGATCTGCAGGCCAGCTATCGTCGCGAGTTGCAACGACTCCCGGAAAAGATGCGGCAGCTGTTTATCGATAGCCGGGATAATGGTCTCTCTATCCGTGAAATCGCCGAAAAACACACACTGTCAGAGCAAACTGTTAAGAACCAGCTTTCCACTGCGCTCAAAAAATTGAGGGAAGGACTGGGTAATTTCTTTTTAGATTAAATTTTTTTTCTTCAACATAGTACTTCCGGAATTTGAGGATTGTCTATTAAACAACAGCATATGAGTCATCCTGATCAACATACCATCGACCTACTGCTTGAAAAGCACGCTCTTGGCATTTGTACGCCGGAGGAACGAGCTATATTGGAAAGATGGTATGCCTCATTCCCTGCTGAAGGTCATGTATTTCATGATGAATCAGAGAAGCAGGCTATGAAGGAATCATTGAAAACAGGCATTTTCGGAGCTATTCAGGAGGAGAAAG
Source organism: Chitinophaga sp. 10T418 (assembly GCF_056394125.1). Lineage (NCBI taxonomy): Bacteria > Pseudomonadati > Bacteroidota > Chitinophagia > Chitinophagales > Chitinophagaceae > Chitinophaga > Chitinophaga sp. 10T418. Next base: position 712,929 of record NZ_JBFTHG010000005.1, on the reverse strand, counting down.
CTGAAACAAACGAGGAGCCATTGCATATAATACCAGGGAAAACGCCTGTCCGGCGCATGTATTGGCGTGCTGCAGCAGCCATACTAGTGCTGATCACCGCAGGCAGCCTGTTTTACCTGTTCAGGGGAAAGCCGGAAGCAGTATCGTATACAGAAGTCAGCGCTCCTGCAGGCAGGAATATTCTCCGGGTAAAGTTGCCGGATGGTTCTGACATGTGGCTGGCGCCTGGCTCCAGGCTGCGCTATGCCAGCCATTTCGGGGAAAAAAGCAGGGACGTGCAAATAGTAGATGGTCTTGCATACTTCGCTGTAGCACCTGCTGCTTCGTATCCTTTTACTGTCAGCACAGCTTCCGGCATAGTTGCGAAGGTACTGGGCACTGAGTTTAGCGTGAAAGCTTATCATGGATTACAGGATATACAAGTGTATGTAAGCGTGGGCATGGTGCAGGTATCAGACAGTAATCATGTACTGGGTGTGCTGGAAGCCGGTCAGCAGATCGTATATCAGCAGGCCACGCATACGGCTACACGCCTTGATGAGCAGGTGGACGACTGGCGCCAGGGAAGCCTGCTGTTGCAGCATGTTTCGTTCGGAGAGGTGGCCCGCATACTGCAGAACCGCTACCAGATCCGCGTAACTTATGATACTGCCATGATGTCGTCTTACCGTTTCAATCTCCGGATAACCGACAAAGCTTCACTGGATGAAGTGCTGGAAATGCTGAAGGATTTGAGCGGCATGACTTATACGCTCCACGATGGCCAGGTAACAATTACCGGCGTACAACAATAATCATTCAATCACCACATTACCCCGTTTAAGCAGCCGTAAATGCGGCAGGGGAGTACTATGCTTTTTAAAAAACGAATAACGTCATGCAACGATTATTAACCGTTCTGTTCTTAGCATGCAGTCTGATTGCTACCGGTCAGCAAAGTGTATTAAAGCTTACTATAAATATTCCGGCCACATCGCTGGAAGCCGCGCTTAAACTGTTGGAGCAGCAAAGCGATATTCATTTCTCCTATGAGTATACAAGGGTGAAGGGGATTAACGTGGAAGCACATACCTATAAAGAGATGCCGCTGGAAACTATCTGCAGGGATCTGTTGAAAGGTACCTCCCTCATGTTTAAACGTAAAGGTGACCACATCATTATTGGTCCGGTGCCGAAACGTGACCGTACACTAAGCGGATACGTGGAAGATGCCACTTCGGGAGAACGGCTGATCGGTGTTTCGCTGGCCGTACCGGAGTACCAGGCAGGCACCATCACCAATGCGTATGGATTTTACAGCATCACCCTGCCGGAGGATTCTTTCCGGGTACAGCTGTCTTATCTTGGTTATCAGCGCCTGGATACGGTAGTGGCGGCGCAGGGTAGTGAAGGGATCAATTTCAGGCTGAAGACACTCAACCGGCAGCTGGAGCAGGTAACGATACGGGGTGGGCGTGCTGAAAAGATCGAAGCATCATCCCAGATGAGCCGAGTTAATTTGTCGGCAGCAGCTGTACAAGCCGTGCCACGCTTGCTGGGGGAAGCGGATTTGTTTAAGACCTTGCAACTGTTGCCTGGTGTGAAACAGGGAACGGAAGCTACCAGCGCATTGCTGGTGCGTGGCGGAACGCCTGATCAGAACCTCATTTTACTGGACGGCGCCCCGCTCTATAATCCGATGCACCTGATGGGTCTTTTTTCTACTTTCAATACCAATGTGCTTAAAGATGTAACACTTTATAAAGGGGCATTTCCTGCGCGCTATGGCGGCCGGTTATCATCCGTGGTGGACGTGTCTACCAAAGATGGAGACATGAATAAAATACACGGTGATTTTTCCATTGGGCTGCTCTCTGCGGAAGCTTCGCTGGAAGGGCCTATCAAGAAAGGGAAAACAACTTTCCTGATCTCTGGCCGCAGATCTTATCCCGATCTGTTAGCTAAGATTTATCTCAACGCCCAGGACGACGCGCCGGATAAGTTCGGATTACACTTCTACGATTTCAACGCGAAATTGCACCACAAATTCTCGGATAAGGACAAGTTATACCTGAGCCTTTATAATGGGCGCGACATGATGGAAACACGATACCGATTCCAAAGTCGTAATGAAAATAATCATTACGTTTCCGACCTTGGCGCAAATGCCGGAAACCTCGCAGGCACCATTCGATGGAACCATGTGTATTCTCCAAAATTATTCTCCAATGTGATGCTGATTGGGAGTGATTATCATTTCAAGTCTCGTTTTTACCAGGAAGGACAAACTGACCAAAACTCCTATACTGACTATCAGCAGCTGAATTCCGGTATCAGGGATTATGGGGTGAAGATGGATTTTGAATATCACCCGAAACCTGCGCATTCCGTTAAAGCAGGTGTTGCTTACATGTACCGTATTTTCACTCCCGGCGCGTTCCGAACAAGACAGACACAAAGTAAAGAGGTAATTGTAGATTCCGTGAACAATAATCGTGATATTCATGCAGGAGAGATAGACCTTTATGCAGAAGATGACTGGGAACTTTCCCGGCGCCTGAAAGTGAATGCCGGAATGCATTTCAGCGCTTTTCTCGTAGAAGGACGTTTTTATAGTTCGCTGCAGCCACGCCTGAATGTGCGCTACCTCATGCCTGGCGACTGGGCACTCAAGGCGTCCTACTCCCGCATGACACAATACGTCCATTTGTTGGCCAACAACTCTATCTCACTTCCTACCGATCTGTGGGTGCCGGCAACAGATAAGGTGAAGCCCCAGGACGCGGATCAGTATGCACTTGGAATAGCCCGGAATGTTTTCAGCAACCAGTTTGAATTTTCAGTTGAAGGGTATTACAAACGTATGCGGAATGTGATTGAGTATAAGGAAGGAGCAGACTATCTTACCAGTAGCAGGGGGAATACGTGGCAAAGCCAGGTGGCCGCAGGCGAGGGAGAATCATATGGGCTGGAACTGCTATTACAGAAGAAAAGCGGCAGACTTACAGGTTGGGTGGGGTACACGCTTGCCTGGGCTAATCGCGTTATTCCCGAGGTGAACTACGGAAAGGTGTTCCCTTATAAATATGATCGCCGTCATGACTTACATATCGTGGGCGTTTATAAGTTACGCAAAGGCATTGAACTTTCCGGCTCCTGGACTTATCAGAGCGCCGCACCTTTTACTATTCCGGTAGCCTCCTATGAAGGTTTGGACGCGCCTGCCACTGAACACACAGATCATTACAGGATGTACCCTTCGAACGAACGCATTAATATACGCAATAACGCACGTATTATGGCCTACCACCGGCTGGACCTGGGTATCAATTTTATCAGGTACAAAAAAAATGGGATGACACGTACCTGGAATATCAGCATACTCAATGTTTATAATCGCTTTAATCCTTTCTTTTATTATCTGGACAGTTATGACAACGGACGCCCCAGAGCAAACCTGACAGCAGCTAACCTGGTTCCTTTTATGCCCAGTTTCTCTTATAGCCTGAAATTTTAAAAAATGAAATCAACATTATTTCTATTGCTGATACTGGTTGTATGCAGCTGTAAAAAGAAAGTAACAATAGACATACCGGATGAAGCAAATAAGCCGGTACTTAATTTACTGATGAGTAAAGACAGTCTGATGCTGGCACATTTAACAATGTCCGGCCACATGGGAAAAGGGTCGATATTTCCCGAAATAAAAAATGCGGTTGTAAAACTGTATGAAAATGGGGTATTTAAAGAAAACATGGATACGGTTGTGAAAGGAATATATACTTACTATAAAAGCACTGTTACCGCGAGGGCAGGGGCAACATATCGTATTGTTGCTGCTATCCCTGGCTTTCCGGAAGTAGAAGGCAGCGACTTTGTGCCGGAAGCGGTAGCAACGGGCGAAATCACCGTAAAGCAAATTGCCGCCGGTTCCCTGATCAAAGGGAATGTAACAGTGGAATTGCACGATAAAAAGGGAGAAAAGAATTATTACCGTATCAGGATCTACAGTCTGTCTAAAGATTATCAGGGGCACTACGTTAAGTGGCCGCATAAATTTGCATCAGGTGATCCCAAGGATGGGCTGTTCAGCAGCAAAGATCGTACGGAGTTTTATACAGACGATGTTTGGTTCGATGGCCACAACCCCCGGTTCAGTTTCCTTACATACAGGTATGATCCCTGGGACAAAATCATCGTAGAAATATCAACACTCACCTATAGCAGTTATACCTACCTGTTCACCGCGTTTATGGCCCGTGAAAAGAATGATGATCCGTTGTCAGAAAAGGTAATTGTTTTCAATAATATCATTAACGGAATGGGTATTGTTGGTGGCGTAGCGCAACAGGAATACATTATCGAAGAGTAAGATTAAATAGATAATTTAATGACTGACTATATAAAACTCTTCCCGGAATATGAAGATGTTTTTTATGATGAAATAGCATTGCATAGAAAATATTTCCTGCCCCTTGCCTCCATTAACCTGAGATACCTGCACCCTGACAGGGATGAGTGGCTTCATTTTGTTTCGGTGAAGGAAATATACAATGAAAGAGTAGGTGAACATACAGGGGCTTATCATACAAAGTATACCCGACCGGATGCATTGGCTTTTGATATAATAGACGGGAAGTACAAATTTGATGCAGACTGGCGTTACTTTGGCGAACACCGTTTTATTCCGCCGAATGAATATCATATAGCATATACCGACCAGGAGATTGGATACAATATGAATGAAGTGATGTATCAGTTAAAAAAATCGTATTACCAGAAATATGGTCAGCTATACGAGGGGGATTTTAAGCGCCCTGCGCTTAAAGCAGAAGATGTGCGGCGCCTGATGCGATTAAGGGCATTGAAGCCGGAAGACCTCAGAGCGGATGAAATTTCCAGTTACCTGGTGGAAAGCCATCAGCAAAAAATTGCGGGTGTGTTTGTGGGCCTGGCACCATTTGCCTTTCCGGATGTTGATTCCGTACTGATACCCCGTAATGATGGAAAAGCATTTGAATTGATTGGTATTATGGAGGGAAGTGATTTTCAGCATACCGCTCCTAGTGATATCAGCTTATTCCATAGCCAGGAACTAAAAAAGGCAGTAGTAGGTTTAGGATACTTACATCTTCGCCAGATTTCCAAACTGCCTTAGCTTTCCATATACCGCTGCATATTGTAGCATCTTACCATTGTGCGTTTTTCCAGGCATCCCACTGAAGCCCCACTGCAGCAAGGGAACCAGGCACAACAATAAAGGAGTGCCGGAATAGATGTTTACTGTTAAAACCGATCTGTTTTATCGTAAAAGCCGTAATAATAACTGCGGCAATACCTATAAATAATTAATCAAGTTAAATTAACTTGGTAGTCACGATAAATGAAAGGCCCTATCCAGTATGTTGCTGTTACACTTTAAGAAGAGTTGTGTTACCCGGTAGTTGTTCAATGCCTTTCGCGGTTCATCTGGTATTATTAAACGGTAGTAGTTATTGTTACTAACTGTAGCGGTAGCTTTGCTTTGGCGAAACCCGAATCCTTTTCTAGTCCTAAATGCTTAGCCCATGAAAAATTTCCCAACGGGATGGTACCTCATTTATACGAAGCCACGTTATGAAAAAAAGGTCTTTTTACAGTTAACCAGAATGAACATTGAAGCCTATTTGCCATTTACCAGGAAGCTACGGACATGGCACGACAGGAAAAAATATGTTGAAGAGCCACTTTTCCCCTCTTATGTTTTTATTCACCTGAAAAATTTAGAGAGCTATTACGGCGGAATCGATGCCGACGGGTCCTTATTTTATGTAAAAACAAAAAAGGAAATTTCACGCGTCAGCGATTCTATTGTCAATGACTTAAAACTGGTCACCACACAAGCCAACAGCGTAGAAGTCACCCAGGAATATTTTCAGCCGGGACAAAAGGTGGTTATCCGTGAAGGCGCTTTAACCGGACTGAATTGTGAGATGGTGGAAGTAAATGAAAAGAAGAAGCTGTTGGTGAGAGTATCTCTCTTACAGAGAAATATTCTCATTTCGTTACCTGCTGAACAATTAATGCCTGCATAATACAGTGGATTTAATCAGTGTATTTGCATCAATACAAACAGGGAAGGAACATGCAAAAGATTTTCCAAAAGGAGCTTACTGCCAGTCTGCAGAGGCATAGCCAGCGTATAGCCATCGAGGACAACGGAAGACTGGTTTCCTATTCCGGACTGTTGTCGGCTGCCAATAAGGTAACGCGATTTCTGCAGTCACAGGAAGTAGTAAGGGAAAGTATCATCGGTATCATGATAGATGACAGAACCGACCTGGTTACCTGTATCACAGGTGTAGCCAATGCGGGCTGCGTCTTTGTACCTATTGATGCTTCCCTGCCTGATAAGCGCCTTGTTGCGATCCTCCGTGAACTGAAATGCCGGCTTGTCATTTCAAGTCGCAAACACGAATTGAAAACGGCATTTAATGCAATGCCAACCCTGAAACGCTACAGTTTTGAACATATTCTGGAGCAGCTGCCGGAAACGGATGATTTACATCTGCAATATCCCGAATACCGGGAGGATGATTCCCTCTATATCTATTTTACATCGGGAACAACGGGACAGCCCAAAGGGATTATCGGTAAGAACAGCAGCTTGCTGCAATTCCTGCAATGGGAAATCACTGCCTTTGGAATAGATAGTACTTCCAGATGCAGTCAGTTTATCAGTCCATATTTTGATGCATTTCTGAGAGATGTATTTGTGCCTTTACTTTCCGGTGGTACGGTATGTATTCCACCTGCACGGGATGATTTTTTTACACCTGAGAAAATGGTTGACTGGATTGATGAGCACCGTATAACGATGATTCATTGTGTGCCCAGTATCTTCCGGATTTTTAACCGCAGGGATTTGACGCAACAGCATTTCCGGAGCCTGGAATACGTGTTTTTGTCGGGAGAAAGAATTATACCTGCAGAACTGAAATCATGGTTTGAAATTTTTGAAGGCCGCATAAAGCTGTTCAATCTTTACGGTGCAACGGAAACAACCATGATCAGAGCTTATTATGAAATCAATTTCAGCGATACACAAAGTGAAAGGATACCTATTGGAAAACCTATCAGTGATACAGAACTGATCATCGTGAACGAAGGGCTGAAGGCCTGTGGTACAATGGTAATAGGTGATTTGTACATTGTTTCGGATTATATTTCGAAAGGGTATCTGAATAATTTAAAGCTAACGAAAGAGTTGTTTGTGAAGCTGCCGGCTGCATCCCTGCAAGCCATGGCTTTTAAAACGGGAGATAAGGCGAGAAAATTGCCGAATGGGATGATAGATCTGCTGGGCCGGGGAGATAATCAGGTTAAATTAAGAGGTATCAGGGTAGAGCTTTCAGAAATTGAAAATGCCCTGCTGATGTCAAAGTATGTCAGTAGTGCAGTATGCTCAAAAATTACAGCAGATAATGGAGAGGATGCCCTGGTAGCCTTTATTATCAGAGATCCGGAACTACCTGCCGGATTTTCCATTCTTCCAATGATTGGAATGTACCTGGAGAAGCATTTGCCGTCATATATGATTCCCTCTAAAGTTATAGAAACAAGTGTATTCCCGTTGCTGAGCAATGGTAAAATTGATCATAAATCGCTGATCAGGCAGATTGCTGAGGGAAATATTATTGCCCCTGAGAATGAGTTGCAGGAACAACTGCTCGAAATCTGGAAGGAGCTATTGGGAGACTATCCTATTTCCATTGATGATAGTTTTCAGAGCAAGGGAGGAAATTCGTTAAGCATGATGCGGCTGATAGGACGTATTTACAACAGGTTTACTATAAGGATAACACTGGCCCAACTGTTTGGTCATCTTACCATCCGCAAACAGGCAGTTTTGATAGCGGAAGTTTGCAGTGATAATGTATTCCGGATAAATCCGGCAAGTGAAACAGCTTTTTATAACTTATCACAGGCGCAGGAAAGAATATATTACAGTTGCCAGCTCGACAAATCGAGCACCGTGTATAATATGCCGATGGCATGGGAAATTGCAGGAGTATATGACCGCTTTAAAATTGAGTCCGTTTTGAAACATCTTATTGCGCGTCACGAAAGTTTAAGGACCGGCTTTAAAATTGAAAACGGGAATTTGTGCCAGGTGATAGCAGAGCAGGTAGATTTTTCCCTGCTGGAAACGGAGATGGAAGAAGGAGATTTACAGCAAACTATTTCAGCGGCCGTCAGGCCATTTGACCTGAGTGAGCCTCCGCTCATCAGGGCATCAGTATTATTGATGCGCAATGGCACCCGTATACTGCTGATAGATATTCATCATATCATTTGCGACGGCATTTCTGAATTCATTCTCGGCAATGAGTTTATGCAGTTGTATCAGGGAAGGGAACTGGCAGCCACGGCTTTTCAGTATAAAGATTATGCTGAGTGGGAGCATCAGTTTACAACTACCAGTGAATATCTCCGGTCAAGGGAATTCTGGCTGAATATGTTTGAAGGTGAATTGCCTGTGTTGGCGCTGCCTTCCGTCAGTAAGCATATTAAAGAGGTCAATTACGAGGGGGGAAGTATTGATTTTGAGATTGATCGTCATATTATTGATGCAATTGCAGCGGAATGTAGCGGAGAAACCATTACCAGGTCTTCCGTTCTCTATGCTGTTTTTTTCGTATATCTGTCACAGTTAACTGGTCAGAAAGATCTTACAGTAGGCCTTGCGGTGTCCGGGAGATCCCAGTATGAAATCGAGCATGTGGTGGGGATGTTTGTGAAAACGCTGGCAGTGCGCTACCAGTTAAATATTCATATGTCCTTCAGCAGCTTTGTTACGGAGCTGCATAAACTGTTGGTAGAGGCAAATAGTCACCAGCACTATGACCTGGTCAGTATTATGGATGAGCTGAACAAATCCAGGGAAACGCCGGTTAAAAGTCTGTTCAGTGCGTTATTTGCCTTTCAGAATTACAATGTCGCCAATGATGCTTATACAGGCAATGATTTTCCGCCTGTAGTTTTGGATAGTACTACATCCAAGTATCCGCTGTCCCTGATAGTAAACGAAATGGAGCGTAATTATTTGTTCAGGCTGGAATATGCTTCCTTGTATTTTACCCGTGAAGATGCTCAATTGTTGGCGGAAAACTTTAAATTGCTGACAGTGGCGATTGCTGCTGGTACAGAAGGGCCGTTGATAAACACTATCAGCGGTAGCAACAAGGTCCGGGCACAAATGGAAGATGACATTGTATTTGATTTTGCAGACGAATAAATGGCCGCTTGCCGGATGTATCAAAACCAAACACTTACTGTTCATTTCCGGACAATCAGACATTCGGGAAAAAGCTTAAGTTGTTTATTATCAGTCTGTTGCTTTTTTGGCATATAATTCCAAGTCGATAAAGGTTAATCTATCCTGCGAAACGATATAAAATAGCTGAAGTAATGGTTAAAAACTATCTTAGAATTACCTTCCGTAACCTGTTTGGCAATAAGGAACATGCGCTCATCAACATCTTTGGGCTCACAGTAGGCATAACTGTTTGTTTGCTCACTTTTCTTGTGATCAGGTTCGTAAGCAGCTTCGATAATTTCCATAGCAACAGAGATCATATCTACAGGGTAGTATCGGTGTTTAAAACACCTAATGGCCTCAACTACGAGTCCGGAGTTTCATTCCCAACGGGGCCTACGCTCCGGCAGGAATATGGAGATATGGTAAAGGTGGCCTCTATTTTAAGCCTTGGAGGCAATGGTCAGATTAACATATTGAACAACCTGAACGATGCATCGGTTGCACAGAAATTCAAAGAAGAAAGTGGCATACTGTACGCAGAACCAGAATTCTTTGAACTATTCGATTTCAAATGGTTGTCGGGAGATAAAGCATCYGCATTGAAGGAACCCAACACGGTGGTGCTTACCCGTTCAGTGGCAGAGAAATACTTTGGTAACTGGCAGTCTGCTGTTGGCAGACTCCTCAAACTGGACAATGTTTTAACGCTGCGTGTTTCCGGTATTCTCGACAATCCGCCCGCCAATACTGATTTCCCGCTGAAAGTGGTCATCTCTTACATCACCCTGCGGAATACCCCTATCAATCCCCGTCTTACAGATTGGACCAGCGTATTCGCACAGCACTATTGTTTTGTGTCTTTGGATAAAAATATATCCGAAAATCAATTCAATAGAAGACTGGATGATATCGTACAGCGATATAAACCGATAGAGAACCGCAATGAAGGAATGCTGCTGCTGCCTTTAAAAGATATGCATTTTGACACGAGGTATAATACATTCAATAATCATCCTTTCAGCAAAAACCTTATCCTCGCTTTGAGTCTGATCGGGCTGTTTGTATTGGTGATTGCCTGCGTTAATTTTGTCAACCTTGCCACTGCACAGGCAATTAACCGCTCTAAAGAAGTGGGTGTCCGCAAAGTGCTGGGGAGTTCCAGGGCACAGTTATTAATACAGTTTGTGGGCGAAACAGGTATGCTGGTGTTCTTTGCCACGCTGTTCGCTGTTATTGTCTGCGAACTTACCGTTCCTTTCCTCAACCGTTTACTGGATACCGCCATCGGGCATGACTTTATCGCCGCACCGGAAGTAATTTTGATGCTGATAGCAATTATCATTGGTACTACCTTTTTGGCAGGATTTTATCCGGCGGTGGTTTTGTCCGGATTTAAACCCATCGCAGCAATCAGGAATAAAGTGAACGTCAAAAGCAGCGGTGCCAACGTGTTACGGCGCGTTTTGGTGGTGTTACAGTTTACTATATCACAGGCGCTTATTATCTGCGTTTTGATTATTATCGGGCAGATGGACTATTTCAGGTCCAGCCCTATGGGATTCAACAAAGAGGCGATTGTGATCACCCGTATTCCCGGCGACAGTGCAGGCATTTCAAGAATCGATGTATTGGGTAATCAGCTGAGACAGATGTCCGGTGTTCAAAAAGTAAGCTTCAGCTACGGCAGTCCGGTTGATAACAATGACTGGAACAGTGATATTAAATTTAATCACGTACAACAGAATAACCTGGGTGTTAATTTAAAATGGGCGGATGTAGATTATCCGCAAACCTACGGACTCAAGTTGCTGGCTGGGCGTTTTTATTTCGCCAGCGATACGGTTAAAGATCTGGTTGTAAATGAAACCTTTTTGAAGAAGGTGGGCATCAGTGATCCCCAAAAGGCCATAGGCGCCGTCGTGGAGATCCCCGGCGAAGGGAAGACAGGAACCATCTCCGGCGTAGTGAAGGATTTTAACGTAGCTTCTCTGCATAGCCAGTTGTACCCGGTAATTCTGGGTACCTGGAAACAAACTTATCAGACCGTAAACATCAAAGTGGATCCCTCTAAGTTAAGCAACGTACTACCGAAAATAGAACGGACATGGAAAGAAACATATCCGGACTATGTATACGAATATCGTTTCCTGGATGAAAGTATTGCCAGCTATTACAAACAGGAACAACAACTGTCCACGCTATATAAGATTTTTGCCTGTGTAGCCATATTTATTTCCTGCCTTGGATTGTATAGCCTTGTGTCGTTTGTTGTAGTACAACGTGCGAAGGAAGTAGGCATTCGTAAGGCGTTGGGAGCATCTCCCAGTCACATCGTATTTTTATTCTCCAAAGAATTCACTATCCTCATCGTGGTTGCATTTTTCATCTCGGTTCCGATCGCATGGTATTTTATGCATCGCTGGCTAGAGAATTATGCTTTTCACATAACACCGGGCATAGGATTGTTTGTACTTGCAATAGTCATCTCAATGTTTATCGCCTGGGCATCAGTGGGGTATAAAGCCGTCAAGGCCGCCCTTGTCAATCCACTTAAAAACCTGAAGGAAAACTAACCTTTTTTTCCAATAACATATTTTCCTGTATACACGTACAGGATGACACTCTCTTGCGCCTGTTTCGCAGCTAGAACCTTTACACATATGAAAGTCAAAGTGTGCATAAGTCTCCGGACGATGTCCGTCCTATGCCTGTTACTATTGCTGAACGCAAATATAGTAGCCCAGAACAGGTTGCCTGTACTGAATAATATTACTGCTGTTGCAGATACCGCATCACATACCGTCAGCATACATTATTCCGTGTCCGATGAAGATAATGACTCGTTGAAAGTGACCTGTATAGTTACCAACAGTTCTGGAGAAAAGATACAGGTAGATGTGGGTGATATCAGGGGAGATATAGGATACCCTGTTCGCAAGGGAAAAGACAAACGTGTATGGTGGAAATTTCGTTTTCCCGGCGGGGAGATCGGACAATATACAATCACATTGGTGGCTGATGACCTGCAGACAGTAGATATATCTCACCTCGTTAATCAGGTGGATACGCAGCATTTGAAGAATGACCTTCAGGCCATCTACGGCATGCGCGATATGCATAGTGTGGCAGGCAGATCGCATCTGGACCAGGTAAGGGCCCTGCTCAAGGCAAGATTTCTTGGCAGCGGGCTTTCGCTGAAAACACAACCGCTATTGACACCTGACAGCATAAAGGGCTATAATATTCTGGGGGATCAACAGGGATTAGATAGCCAGGCGCATACCTATGTACTCTGCGCCCATTATGACGGGGCTCCCGGTAGTCCGGCTGCAGATGATAATGGTTCAGGCGTTGCCGGAATGCTGGAGGTGTTGAATGTGTTGTCTAAATACCAGTTTACCCATAACATCAGGTTCATCGCATTTGATATGGAAGAAAACGGATGTATCGGGAGTCGTACTTATGTAAACGGCATACTTCAATCCCACGAACAGCTGGCAGGAGTTATTAACCTGGACATGATCGGCTTTTACTCTGATGATCCTGGCAGTCAGATTATCCCGGAAGGATTTGATGTCCTCTTTCCTGATGCATGCAAGCAAATCAAGGACGGCGGTGCTAAAGGAAATTTTCTGGTAAGTATAACGAATGATAGTTCCAATTACCTGGCCGCCGACTTTCAGCACAATGCCACTGATTATGTTTCCACACTCAATTGTATTACACTCACCACACCTGGTAATGGAACGTTAACGCCCACGATGAGTTCCGGCGATCACGGGAGTTTCTGGCAGGCAGGATATAAAGCAATTTTCATCGGTGATGGGGGGGAAACAAGGGATATCTATCTGGATACGCCGAAAGATGTATTGGAGAATATCAATTATGGTTTTCTGAGCAAGAATGTTAAAGCAATCATCGCTTCTCTCGCAAAATGGGGTGGCATCCGGCATGTGGCGACACAGCATACCGGCATCCGTTTAAAATAAATAAACTGATCTTTTCATGGATACCTTGGTTCAGCTATTAGTGCAGGCGGCATCAGTGCCGGGTAGGGGAATCATGTTCATTGATAGTTCTTCTGCGGAAGATTTTCTATCCTATGCTGATGTACATAAGGCGGCATTCAGGCTGGCCGGTGCGCTGCAGGAGCGTGGTGTGGTTCCGGGCGACGAAATTGTTTTCCTGGTTGCTGATAACAAATCCCTGTTAACGCTTTTCTGGGCAAGCCTGCTCATAAAGGCGGTTCCTGTTCCATTGTCAGTGGGTACTGCAGATGAGCATTACATTAAGCTGTCGCAGGTATGGGAAACACTGACCAATCCGCTGCTGGTACATGATACCGGCATGGAAAGACTGGTAAAGGTTTTGTCTGCCAGTGAGCACAAAGGCGAATGTCTGCTGGAAATTCAGCAGAAGTCCATCCCATTCAAAGAGTTGGAAGCAGTGAATGTGATACCGGAACTCCCTGCCATCACCGGCAGTGATCTTGCCTATATTCAATTCTCCTCCGGGTCAACTGGTACTCCTAAGGGGGTGACGTTAACGCACGATAATCTTGTTGCGAATACCACCGATATAATGAGTCGCTCAGGTATCACCACCTCGGATCGTTTGCTGAGCTGGATGCCGCTGACACATGATATGGGAATGATCTGTGCGCATCTTACAGGTGTAAGAGCAGGTATTGATCAGTATATCATGCCGGTTAGTTTATTTATACGCAGACCTTTGTTATGGCTTGAAAAAGCTCATCAGCATAGGATATCTCTGTTGTATTCGCCAAACTTCGGCTACCAGTACCTGCTACAGGCGATGAATAAACAGGAACGATACAACTGGGACCTGTCGGCAGTACGGCTTATTTACAACGGAGCAGAACCAATTTTGCTTGGTATCTGCGATGAATTCAGTGCTTCCCTGGAAAAGTATGGACTGAAGTCAACCGCTATATACCCCGGATACGGGTTGGCAGAAGCTTCTGTGGCAGTGACATTGCCAGATCCCGGCGATCCGGTGAAAGGATATTTTCTTGACAGAACCTCGCTGAGGGCAGGCGACAAAGTAAGGCAGGCAGCAGAAGCCGATGCAGTTACGTTTGTAGAAGTAGGAAAACCTATTGATGCCTGTCGTGTAAGAATCCGCCATGAAAAGGAAAGAGATGCAGCAGATAACGTGATTGGTGAAATTCAGATCAAAGGCGCCAATGTAACCAGCGGATATTATCATAATCAGCCCGCAACAACGGCTGTATTTACTTCGGACGGATGGCTGAAAACGGGTGACCTGGGTTTTATGAACAACGGCAGACTGGTTGTTACAGGCAGGATCAAAAATATCATTATCATCAACGGGCAAAATTATTACCCGCAGGATATAGAAAGGGTAGTGCAGGAAATTGAAGAAATTGACCCTGGCAAAGTGGTAGCCTGCAGCCTGAGACATGCCACAGAGAGCAGGGATGAGCTGCTCATTTTCCTGTTGTATAAAGATGCGTTGCCTGACCTGTTGCCGTTGATAGATAAGGTCCGCGCAAAACTGCTTCACCAGTTGGGAATTGATGCCGGTAAAATTATCCCTGTCAGAAAAATATTCAAGACCACCAGCGGAAAAATACAGCATCATAAATTTGTAGAAGAATATGAAAGTGGAACATATGATGCGCTGTTGAGTGAAATAGCTGCATTACAGGTGCATGATAATACAGACATCGATGAAGGTGCTGCTACGGAAGACCGGATATTGCCGCTGGCACAGGCTTTATTTCCGGATCATACACTTCTGGTAACGGATAACCTGTTTGAGTACGGCCTTAACAGTTTAAAGGCCAACCTGCTGGTGCTTCGTCTGCAAAAGGCGCTTCATCTGCGTGTAAGTTTAAGTGATCTCTTTGAATATCCAACTGTAGCCGGTTTGGCAGTTGCGATACAGGCAAACGGTGTTCCGGATTTACTGCCGCTGCCGCATGTGGATGATCAGGCCTTTTATGAAACCGCGGCACTCCAGAAGAAGTTCTGGTTTATGCAGCAGTTGCCGGAAAACCAGGGTTTCCTGCATCTGTATAATGCCGATGAGATGATTGGTACACCCGACAGGAATGCGCTCACAAAAGCTTTTGATACCATCATCGACCGACATGAAAGTTTACGGACTACTTTTCACATGACTCCTGAGGGGTTGTTGCAAAAAATACATGCAGCTGGAGAAGTCAGGTTTGCACTTATTGAACGGGATCTTCAACTGACTGTTTCAAAAGAAGAAGCATTGCAGGAAGAAATAAAATGGCAGGTACAGCAAGCATTTGACCTGGCGGGCGGCCCCTTGCTCCGTGGTGTTCTTTTAAGGATGGGAGCTGACCGGTATGTTTTCCTGTTTATCATTCATCATATGGTTTGTGATGGGTGGTCGATGGGGATTTTCAGAAAAGAATTTCTCTCACTATATGACTGTTATCATTCCGGACTTCCACCTGAATTGAATGAAGTTAGGAGCCAGTACAGGGATTTTTGCGCATGGCAGCAGCAGAGAATGCAGTTACCCGTAGCAGAGATACAAAAATCATACTGGAGAAATGTGCTGCAGGCAGCGCCTCCGTTGCTCAGGCTCTCTGGTACACCTGCTGCACAACCGCCAACATATTGCGGCCGGTCCATATTATTTGGGTTGTCTCCGTCTTTGACAGAGAAAATATATACCTACAGTCATCAGAAAAATGTTTCCTTGTTTATAACACTGATTGCTGCATTGCATGTGTTGTTCAGAAAATATACCGGGCGAAAAGATATGCTTTTCGGCACCGATGTTTCCGGAAGAACACATGAGGATCTGCTGGATAATATCGGTTTGTATATCAATACGGTCATATTGAGAACGGCTTCCGATAGTGAAGATTCTTTTGAAAAACTGACAGATAAAGTAAAACATAGCGTACTCGGTGCTTTTGAGCATAGCGAATATCCTTTTGAATACCTGGCAGAAGAGCCGGGCATAAAACCGCATATAGGGTTTCCTTCACTTTTTGACGTGCTGGTATTATTCCAGAATTTTGAACATGGTTTTTCTTTCGAACACAGTTATGCAGATCTGAAAATCAGCCCGGTAAAAACAACTGTTTATTCCAGTATGGTGGATCTGGAGCTGGAGTTCCGGGAAAAAAATCATTCTCTGCAATTGAGTATCCGCTATAATTCAGGGTTGTTTACAGACGGATTTATAACCACCATGGGTAACCGGTTTGTAAAGTTGATCGAAGAGATGATAGATGCGCCTGCATTACCGGTAGGGCAGGTGAATATACTGGAGGCGGAAGAAGCAGCCCGCATGCTGGATATGTCCCGTGGGCCTGTTGTTGGGGCCCCTCCCTACGCATGTGTTCAGCAGTTTTTTGAAACAGCGGCGGTTGCATTTGGCGATCGCCCTGCCATTATATTTGAAGGAGAACAACTTTCCTATGATGTATTGAATCGGCAAAGTAACAGGTTGGCACGATATCTCCGGCAGCGGCTGAATATCTCCCGGGAAGACAGAATAGGGTTGCTGTTGCCTCGTAATGAGCAAATGATAGTGGCTTTGCTGGCAGTGCTGAAGTCCGGAGCAGCTTATGTGCCGATGGACCCGGATCTACCCGCTGAAAGAATAGCGTTTATGGCAGCAGATGCCAATGTAAAGGCGATCGTTGTCAGTGATGCTGCTGCTTACGCCGGAAAGACAACCAACCTGGAGATAATCCTGCTGAATGAAGTGTATGGGAATGATATAGAAGAGGAAACCCGTAATCTTCCACATTGGAATACGCCGGATGATCTGGCGTATATTATGTATACCTCCGGATCAACAGGTCAGCCCAAAGGTGTGATGATCACACATCATGCGATGATGGATTATGTGCAGACATTTGCTGCCTATTTTTCCCTTGCTCCGGAAGATAATGTGATTCAGCAGGCTTCCCTGTCTTTTGATACTTCTATTGAAGAAATTTTCCCGGCAATATGCAGCGGATCATCGGTGACCATATTGAAAAACGGCGGCCGGGATATAGAAGGAATCTTTACAGCAATAAAAGATCACAAAGCAACGGTGTTGTCCACAACGCCGTTGGTGATCAATGAACTGAACAAGGAAAGCCGGCGGCTGGAAGGGCTCAGGGTAATCATCAGCGGAGGCGATGAATTAAAACCCTCCTATATTAGTCATATTCTTGATTTCCCGGCGCTGGAAATCTATAACACATATGGACCTACAGAATGTACTATCTGTGCTACTTATGGAAAAATAAATGAAATAGGAGATGTATACAGTATTGGCCGGCCAGTGGTGAACCGGGAAGTATATCTCCTGGACGATCGGCTGCAGCCTGTACCAGCCGGCATGCCCGGAGAAATTTATCTCGGTGGTGCCGGGCTGGCAAGAGGATATGTAAATGCTGAAGAAAATATGCTCCGTTTTATTAAGCATCCATTTTATGCCGGCGCTTTGTTGTTCAAAACAGGAGATATAGGAAGATGGCAGGACAATGGTACGATACAGTTCCTGGGAAGAAGCGATACGCAGGTAAAGATCAGGGGATATCGTGTGGAACTTGCAGAAGTGGAAACGGCCATATGCCGGCAGCATAACGTAAAAGATGCCGTAGTGCTGGCACGTGAAAATCAGAGCGGGGAGAAGTTCCTTGCGGCTTATGTTATTTTTACCCACGAAAACAAACCGGCGGATCTGCTCCGCTGTCTTCAGCATATATTGCCTTACTACGAAATGCCTGCTGTTGTAGTTCCAATGAGCGCTTTCCCTGTAACCGCCAATGGAAAAATTGACAGGAACGCCATGCCGGCTACAGACAATGTACAGACAGATCGCGATGCATCATTTGCTATGCCTTTGTCTGCAACGGAACAACAACTTGCGGAGATATGGAGAGAAGTGTTGGGATGCCCGCTTCCTGCATTGTACGATAACTTCTTTATGCTGGGAGGAGATTCCCTCAAGGCGATGCGGCTAGCTGCCGGCATTCTGGCGGTATTTGGTGTCAGACTGGAATTTAAGGATATATTCCTGCAGCCGGTTCTGACAGAAATGGCGAGCCTTATCCAGGGTAATGATCAGGCAGAAGAGGACGGAATACTGCATGTGCCAGACAATGATTATTACGACGTATCAGCGGCGCAGCAACGCCTATGGGTAATAGATCAGTTTGAGAAAGGATACCTGGGATCAAATATGACCTGGAGGCTCGATATCAGTGGTGCGCTTGATAAACAGGTGCTGGAAAGAAGCCTGCAGTTGATAACAGGTCGGCATGAAAGTTTGCGTACCGTTTTTGTTCAGATAAACGGACGCCTGGTACAAAAAATATTACAACAGGTAAGTGGCCTGGAATATAAGGATCTCAGCAATGCTCCCGACGGTGAAAAGGCGATCCAGGAGATCATGGAGAAGGAAACAAAAACGCCTTTCGACCTGGAAGCAGGACCATTGCTGAGGGCAAAACTACTACAGCGGACTAAGGGAAAATACGTCTTGTTGTTATCGATGCATCATATTATTTCGGATGCATGGTCTATGAAAATTTTCATCCGGGAACTGCTTACCTTTTATGAGGCGGGTAAGAATAATATTGCTGATCCGTTGCCGCCAATGCAGTTGCAGTACCGGGATTTTACCACCTGGAAAAACAAAGCAGATCTTACTGTTGCGTGGCAGGACGCAAAAACATACTGGATGCGCCAGTTTGAGAAAGGCGTTCCGGTGCTGGAATTGCCGACAGATTTTCCCAGACCGGCTACAAAAACATTTAACGGAGACAGTCTGCATTTTGTCCTCACAGATGGCCAATATAGTTCCTTAAAACGGCAGGCACATAAAAACGATACTACACTCTTCGTTACCCTGTTATCAGCATTGGTAACGTTGCTTCACAAATATACCGGCCAGCAGGATATGGTAATCGGAACGCCGGTGGATGAACGAAGCCATCATCAGTTAGCGGACCAGATCGGGCTGTATATAAATATGCTTCCTCTCAGATGTCAGATCGACAAAGATCATTCTTTCGGACAGCTACTGACTGTCGTTAAAGAAATCGTGGTGAACGGACTGATGCATCGTGATTATTCCTTCGGACGCCTGCTGGAAGAAGTGCCAGTACAATATAACCAGGGGAGGGCACCGCTGTTTGATGTGATGATGGTTTTTCTACAGGAAGAAGAAGCCGGTGGAGTGATCCATGCTCCTGATGGATTATTGATAGAGAAATATCCGGTACCTGTATCCGTAACCCAATTTGATCTGACTTTTATCTTTACACAGTCCGCCGAAAAGTTATCCGTTACTATTGAATATAATACCAACCTGTTTACTGCCGCGAGAATAAAGCGGATGGGCGATAATTTCCAACAATTGATCTCCGTGGTGCTTACGGGTGGTACTACCCCTATACGTAATCTTTCTTATATCAGTCTGCAGGAGCAGGAAATGCTCCGGGCTTTTAATAATACATACTTCCAATATCCGGAGGGACACACGTTGTTGACACTTCTGACGGATCAGGTAAATAAAACGCCGGATGCGATAGCGTTGGTCTGTAGGGAAAAACAGTTTTCCTTCCGGGAGCTGAATGATGCCGTTAACCGGTTGTCGCACTACCTGATACATACCTGGTCGGTAAAAGCACCGGATATAATCGGCATTATGCTTGATCGTTCGGAGAAGTCAGTCATCACGTTATTGGCTATATCCAAAGCAGGCGCCTGCTTCGTAAATATTGACCATACACTTCCGGAGGCCAGAGTAGCCTATATCATACAGGATGCCGCGCCTAAGCTGCTTCTCACGGAAGCTGGTCTTGCCGGAAAAGCGGCAGGTTATACGGGCACCGTGATTGATATTGGTGAGGTGGAGCTGGCAGGTTATGATGCCACTGAACCGGTGGTACCTTTTGTACCTGAAGATCTTTGTTATATCGTATATACTTCCGGTTCAACCGGTAATCCCAAAGGAGTATTACAAACATTCCGCATGATGTTCAATCTCACGCTGTGGGACCTTTATGGCTCGCAGTTGGGATGGGGGCTATCGCTGCTGCAATACGCCTCTTTCAGTTTCGATGCATCCTATCACGATGTTTTTTTCAGCCTTTCTTCCGGAGGAAAAATTTTCCTTATCCCGGAAAATATGCGGTTGAACTTCCCCATGTTGAAGGATTATATTACGCAGCAGGGTATTGAGATTATTTCTTTCCCGTTTTCAGTGCTGAGTCAGTTCTTCAGTCAGGTAGATGACAATGGGTTTGAGCAGGTAAAACATATTATTTCCACTGGTGAACAATTGCTGGTAGGCGCAGGATTAAAGAGTGTGTTGAAAAAGTATCCGCATATTCATCTGCACAATTTTTACGGGCCATCAGAAAGCCATGTAGTTACAGCCTATCTGGCAGATCCGGCGCGTCCGGACCTGATGCTGAGGCCACCAATAGGCAAGCCGATTTTCAATTCAGATATACATATTCTTGATGCGGACGTACAGCAGGTGCCTGTTGGCGTACCGGGAGAGATATACATCGGAGGGGATAATCTGGCTCCCGGTTATCTCCGTCTTTTGTCAATGACCAAAGAAAGATTTGTTAACATACCTATTCATGGCCGGGAAATACCGGTATATCGTTCGGGGGATATTGGTTACTGGTTGGATGACGGCAATATCATCTTCACGGGCAGAAAAGATAAACAGATAAAGATCAGAGGCCACCGTATTGAGCCGGCTGAGACAGAAATATTACTGTTAAAACATGAAGCAGTAAAAGAAGCGATTGTACTGACGGACAAAAACAGTCAGGGGGAATATGTGCTGTTGGCTTTTTACATATTAAAGCAGGAATTCCGTGGGGGTGAAGAGTATAATGCTGCGGCGTTGAAAAATTATCTCGCCGTTTACCTGCCGGATTATATGCTGCCTTCGAGGCTGGTATGTCTCGACACTTTCCCTCTTACGCCAAATGGAAAGGTGGACACTGCGTTATTAATCCAGGAACAGGAAAGTGCATCAGTGGTGGCTGTTATAAACAATGAACCGGTTAGCAGGCAGCAACAGAAGCTGGCGATGATCTGGGATGAAGTGCTTCGTTGTGGCCCCGTGCATCCTGATGACAACTTTTTTGACCTTGGCGGACATTCGCTGAATGCAACAGCTGTTGTTACCAGAATACATTACAGGCTGAATAAAAAACCGGACTTACGGTCAGTATTTGCCTATCCCACTATCCGTAAGCTGGAACAGCATATTGCGCACCTGCCGGAGGAAAACAGCCCTGTTATTCCAGCCGCACCGGTTGCAGATGCGTATGAACTGTCTTTTGCACAACAGGATTTCTGGATATTGGACCGGTATGAAAAGAATCTGACTTCCGCGCATAATATGTCATCTGCTTACAGATTCGGGAGAGACTTTAATCCGGAGTTGTTCTGCCGCGCATTTATTGAGGTGGTGAAACGACATGAAATATTGAGAACTACCTTTTTTACGAAGGATGATAAGCCATGGCAAAAGGTACACTCATATGCTGAAAGTGGCATTGCCTTGCATCCGGAAGACTGGAGAACACGTGACAATGTAGTACAGGATCTGGAAACGTTGATCATGAAGGAACAGCTGCAGGCGTTTGATCTGGAGAAAGGGCCGCTGCTGAGCGCGCGGCTGCTGCAGACAGTGGATGATTCCTTCGTTTTCATCTTTACAATTCATCATATTATCTCTGATCAATGGTCAACAGCCGTGTTGTTCAAAGATATGGTCACCGCATATGATGCCATTACGCAGGATGATGGGTACACTTTACCGCCGTTAAGGATACATTATAAAGATTATGCCGGATGGCAGAACAAACTGTTTGCTGCCGGTGCCTGGAATAAAAGCGGCGATTACTGGCTCGATCAGTTTGGTGAGGATGTGCCGGTGCTGGAATTACTCACTGACTTTCCCCGTCCTGCAGTGAAAAGTTTTTCCGGTAGCATGGAAATGCTGCACCTGGATGCTGCTCATACCCTGGCATTGGTCAACATAGGACGCCGGATAAGAAGTTCTGTATTTATGACGTTGTCGGGTGTTGTAAATGCTTTGCTGATGCGGTACACAGGGCAGGAAGATATTGTGCTGGGAACCCCGGTGGCAGGCAGGGATCATTACGATCTGGAGGAGCAGGTAGGTTATTATGTAAACAAACTGGCCATCAGGACAAGATGCAGCAGAAACGACAGCCTGAAAAATATTTTATTGAGTATGAGGGAAGCGATGCTGGAAGCATTTGTACACCAGGGATATCCTTTTGTTAAGCTGGTGGCCGACCTTGGATTGGAAAGAAATCCCAGCCGCTCTCCGTTGTTCGACGTAATGGTAGTCATGGAGGAAGCAGACAATGACCTGTTACAATTGGCGAAATTCCCTGTTGAAGTAATAGCTCCACAAACAATTGCCGCCGTATTTGATCTGCTGTTCAGATTTGTATTTAAAAACGGAATGGTAACGATTGTAATAGAGTACAATACAGACCTGTTTAAAAAAGAAACCATCATTGAAATGAAAGAAGACCTGTTCCAACTGATCTCTCAATTGATCAGCAATGACCAGGTGCTGTTGTCTGATATCCGTTTTCATGCTGATGCAGACGCAGATGTGGATGCGAGGGCTTTCATGCAATAGCGGTGCGCCTGCTGTCTTATTATTTTTAATCATCGACCTATGGACAAAAAAATAATACATACGGTTTTCGAAGAAAGAGCCAAAACATATCCTGATAATATTGGTATCCGAAAAGGTACCAGCGAAATAACTTATGGGGAGTTGAACATAGCTGCCAACAGGCTCGCTCATTTCTTGAGAAGTATTTCCTGGCACGGAGATAAAATTACCGGTGTACTGATGGATCCTGGTATCGAACAGGTAATGTCTATGCTGGCAGTTTTCAAGGCAGGCGTTATATATCTTCCGTTATCCAACGACTTTTCTGATGTAAGATTCAGGCAGATATTTGATAGCTCTTTTCCGCCGGTGCTGATCGTTCAGCAGGAAGCCGAGAAACGCGTATACGAGCTGCAGAACAGGATAGGCGCCTGGGTGGACTACCTGGTGGTGATGGATGAATCGTATGGATTTACAGTACAGCATCGCCGGAACGAGGAATATCACCAGATGGTGATTGATACAGGAATGCTGCGTACCGATAATCCTGAACTGATTTCCAGCGGAGAAGACGGTAACTATATATTCTATACATCCGGGTCATCGGGTCATCCTAAAGCCATACTCKGAAAACAGGAAAGCCTGAGTCATTTCATTCATTGGGAAATAAAGGAATTTGGTATCGACAGCAGCCACAGGGTGAGCCAGMTTACGCAGATCACCTTCGATGCTTCCCTGAGGGATATACTCACGCCGCTTTGTTCGGGAGGAATGCTTTGTATTCCGCCGGAAGCAACAAGGCAGCAACTACATGAACTGATTCAGTGGATCAGATCTGAAAAAATAAGCCTGATACATTGTGTTCCTTCCCTGTTCAGAGCGATTACAAAGGAAATGCAGAAAACCAGTGGTATAGGGTATGATTTCCCGGATCTTAAATACATTTTGCTGGCAGGTGAGGTGCTTTATGCACGTGATGTATTGCAGTGGCGAGGGCTGGCGGGAGAAAACACGGCGTTGGTTAACCTGTACGGTGCTACGGAAACAACGCTGATAAAAGTGTTTGAACGGATAGGGGAAGTAAGTGGTGACACCGCCACTATATTACCTGTGGGCAAACCTATTGACAATACTTCTGTCGTAATATTAAACGGGAAAAACATCTGCCGGCCGGGGGAAATCGGAGAAATCTACATTAAAACACCATTTGTATCAAAAGGCTATTACGGTAATGAATCACTGACAAAGCAGGTGTTTGTTCAGAATCCGCTGGTGGCGGACAGAGAGGATATTGTGTATAAGACCGGAGATCAGGGACGCTACCTGAAAGATAAACGGATAGAAGTACTTGGGCGCCTTGATGATATGATAAAGGTAAACGGGGTAAGAGTAGAGTTAAGTGAAATAGAGCAGGCCGTATTAAAAAAAGAGGGTATTGAGCAAGCAGTCGTTAAAGCACATAAGAACAGTGATAATCAACAGGAGATCATCTGTTACTATACCGGCGCAAACGTTGGCAGAGACGAATTGAGAGCCCATCTTGAAACATTGCTGAACAGGAATATTCTCCCTGGATATCTTATTCAGATGAAGGAATTTCCACTTACTTCCAATGGGAAAATAGACCGGCGTTCGTTAACCCTCAATAAAGGGTTTTTGATGAACGACCTGGAGTTTAAGGCACCTGTTAACGATACCGAAGTAGCGCTTGAAAAAATATGGACCGGCATACTGGGGATGAACAAGATGAGCAGGGACATTTCTTTTTTCCAGGTAGGAGGCCACTCGCTGCGGGCTGTTCAACTGGCTTCCCGCATCTCCGTTGAATTGGGTGCAGCGCTGAAAATTACGGATATTTTTAGTCATCCTACTATTCAGCAACAGGCGGAATTAATACTAACATTGTCGGAAGAAAATGCAGCGACAGTTGCCAGAACCGGGGAACAACAATACTATGATGTATCAAACGGGCAGCTCAGATTATGGCTGCAACATCAACAGCAGGAAGCAGGCGATGTATACAATATTCCGGTGGCCTACCGGCTAAAGGGACCACTCAACACCAGTATACTACACAACGCATTATTGGAAGTGATCAACAGGCATGAAAGTGCCCGTACCACTTTTGCCTTTGTTGACGGAGAACTGAAACAGGAAATAAAGCCGGCAGCATATTTTAACTTCCGTCTGGATGCGATAGAGCTAAGATCATCTGATAATCCGGAGGCAGCGCTGACGAAAATATTACTGGAAGAAAGCGCGGTGCCTTTCGACCTGAAAACGGGACCGTTGCTCCGGTTTAGCCTTTACCGTACCGGCAATGATGAACATGTGCTGTCTTTTATTATGCATCATATTGTATGTGATGGCTGGTCGATGGAGATCATGTTTAAAGAAATAATATCATTATATAATGCGGGCTTAAAGAAAACAGACCCGCTGTTGCCTTTGACTACGCTGCAATACAGGGACTATGTTGCCTGGCTGAGTGAACATCTTTCGCAGCACCAGGAAGGGTACAGCAGGTACTGGAAAGATCAGTTCAGCAAGCCGGTGGCGCCGCTGCAGCTACCTGCAGATTTCCCCCGCCCTTCGAAACAAACATTTAATGCTGCGATGTATGCGTTTGCCGTTGATCAGGATATGGTGGCACAACTCCGGGAAATGAGTTTGCAGTACGAAGCAACGGTTTCTGATATATTGCTTGCTGCATTCTATATGCTTCTTTATATCCGTACCGGGCAGCAGGAAATAGTAGTGGGTATTACCGTGGCCGGAAGGGAGAAAAGGGAATGGGAGGATATGGTTGGCTTTTTCGTCAACACGCTTCCGCTGCTGGTCAGGTTTAACAACGAAAACACCTTTGAACAGTTGTTGTCAACAGTGAAGCATGTTGCGAAGGAAGCATATGTGCGGCAACTGTATCCTTTTGATAGTATTGTAACCGACATCAATGTTCCGGTGGACCGCAGCCGCAATCCACTTTTCGATGTAGGATTCCATTTTTACAATATTGATTCGCTGTTTGATGTTGCATCGCTTCAACTGGAAGATGGTACACAGTTGTCGGAACTGGATACCGGCCATCGATCGGTGAAAAGTGATATTTGCTTAAAGGCAGTGCTATTGCAGCAACATCTTGAATGCTACTTTGAATACAACAAGGATATATTCAGAGAATCTACCGTGGCTTCGCTGGCGGAAGACCTGATCTTTGTCCTGAACAATATATTACGGCGTCCCCATCAGCAAATGGGAGATGTAGCCACCTCCCATACCTCGCATAAATTAAATGGACAGGAAACGGCGAGGGAACATGTCCGCTTACGCAATCTGCAGCGTTTAATGAAATCATGATCACGCTGTAACAAACCATAGCGCGATAAATACTTCAGAGATCAATATGGAGCAATCTAATCAAACTTATGCGTTGTCTCCGCAGCAAAAGCGGTCCTTCCAGCTTATGCGCAGCGGTGGCGATTATTATGGACAGTGTACCGTCAGCATTGAAGGCCCGCTTGATACTGCAAAACTCATGCGGTGCCTGGATAAACTGGTGGAACGACATGAAATACTGCGCACCGTGTACCGTGTTCAGGATAACAACGCCTATCCTATCCAGGTAGTAGAACCCTTCCAACCGGGTTATCTGCAACATATGCAGGTATTACAGGCGGAACTGCGGGAGGAATCTGCCCAACAGTACCAACTGACCCTTCATCTTCCGCTGCTGGCAACAGACAGCATTTCCCTCCGGAATATCGTTTCAGAACTGGCACGCCTATACGCAGATGAAGAGGTAAGCGATATCGCCCTGCAATACGGGCAATTTGCCACGTGGCAGCAGGAACTATTGGACATGCCGGAAGAGGAGGGAAGCGCGTTCTGGAAAGAACACGATGCTGCTTTGTTTTCTTCCGAAATATTTCCCTACGGTAGAACATCCGCAGCAGCACCGAATATACAGGTGATGGAATCGGCTGTGGACGAAGGATTGAACGAACAGATCCTGCATTTTTGCGAACGGTATGGATGTAATACAGCGTCATTTTTAGCTGCTTGTTTTGCCGGGTTACTTCACCGGTATACCCGTGGCGCAATTCATTTCGGGTATGTGATAAATGAGCGGGATTATGCGCCCCTGCAGTCTGGTATCGGAAATATGTCGAGGACATTGCCTTTTTATCTTCCGGTGGCAGAAGGCGCAACGTTTACAGCATTGCTCGCCGCTTTAAGAGAGCGGTATGAAAACATACTCACGTGGAAGGAAGCATTTGATCCGGTGATTACTGCAAACGAAGACAGGCCGGCCTATTACGCAGGCTATGAATATCTCGACTGCCGTGAAAAAATAAAAACACAGGAGGTTAATTTTGAGATCGGGCAGCTGTTGGTTAAGAATGAAAATTTTGTTGTAAAAGCATTTGCACAGGCATATGAAAAAGGGTTGTATATCAACTGGTATTTTGATGAAAACCATATTACATCCGCAGCAGTAACCATCCTCCGCAATCAGTTGCTGGCATTTGTCAGTAATGTATTGGCAGATCCCGATCAGGCAGTTGGCCTCGTCAGTATCCTCTCCGGCGAAGAACATGCGCTGATGATGGAAAAGCTCAACTTTGCAGTGCAGCAGGAGCCAATAGAAACCCTTGTACCTATGCTGCGTGAGCAGGTGGAACGTTACGCTGATGAACCGGCACTGATATTTAACGATGGAGTGCTCAGCTACAGGGAGATGCATGAAATGTCGGATCAACTGGCATATTATCTTATTCACGAACAGGGAGTCCTTCCCGGAGATCATGTAGGATTGTTAATGGGTAGATCGGAATGGACTGTTATCGGCATACTCGGCATACTAAAGGCAAGGGCGGCATTTATTCCATTGGAATTTAATTATCCGGCCGACAGGGTGAAATATATTGTGGAAGATAGTGGCGCGGTTGTGTGGCTGGCAACAGACGCTTCATTGTTCATTCATTTTGATATAGCACATCTCCGTGGGATATCACTGCCGGATCAATGGGCATTGATAAAGCAATCACCGGTGGATGCTGTTGGCCAGGCGTATAGTGATGATGATGTTGCTTATATAATTTATACTTCGGGCACAACGGGCAAGCCCAAAGGTGTTAAGGTCGGCGTACGCAGTTTCTCCAACTATGTGAACTGGGCTAACCGGTACTACTTTGAGAATGCAGCCGGTCAGCCATTTGCATTTTTCACGTCCTTATCGTTTGACCTGACGCTGACCAGTATTTTTTCACCACTATTGCGTGGCAGTGCTGTTGTAATTGTTGAAGCAGCGGAAATATCGGATGCGCTGACTACTATATTCCGCCCCGGGTCAGGTATTCATACGGTGAAGTTAACGCCCTCACATATCAGCATGTTGAGCAGCTGTGGTATCCTGTCAACGGAGGTAGCGTTGGCCATTGTAGGAGGGGAAGCACTTACCGGGGAGCAGGTTGGGCTGCTTAGAAAACTGAATCCGCAAATCCGCATATTTAATGAGTACGGACCTACGGAGGCTACGGTAGGTTGTATTGTAAAGGAAATAAAATCAGCAGATGAGAAGATAACAATCGGACATCCTATTGTGAATGCTGATATATACATAGTGGATGAATCTATGCAACTGCTGCCTGTAGGCGTAACAGGGGAGATCTGTATCGGAGGAGAGGTACTTGCGCATGGATATTTGAATGCGACGGATGCAGACAATGGAAAATTCAGAGAGAATCCTTTCCGGCCCGGCACACGTTTGTATAAAACGGGAGATGCAGGCAGGTGGCTGGAAACGGGGGACATTGACTATATAGGTCGTATCGACCGGCAACTGAAAATCCGGGGACATCGTATTGAACCCGCTGAAATCGAAGAAGTGTTGCTGCGTTTTGAGGGAATCAAACAGGTAACAGTGGTGGCTACGGGCGCTGATCGCTCCCGTCTAACGGCTTACTATGCAGGCCCTGCTGTACCGGATGATGGGGATATTATCTCCTTTCTGAAGCGTTATCTCCCGGTGTATATGATTCCGGGCTACTATGTCCGGCTGGAAGCGTTTCCGCTTACAAGTAATGGTAAGGTAGACTATAGCGCATTGCCTGATCCGGCAACATACTACAGCCGTCAATCGTTGTATCAGCCTCCACATACATTGCTGGAATGGCAGCTTACAAAGATGTGGCAGGAAGTAATGGAAGCAAAGAGGATCAGTATCAACGATAACTTTTTTGAACTTGGAGGGCATTCCATCAGGGCTATCCGGATTATATCCAGGATATATAAGGAATTACATGTGAAAATGTCATTGAGGGAATACCTGAGTAATCCAACTATCCGGGAGTTGTCGGCATACATATCTACACTTGGGAAAAGCGGCTATCAACCTATAGTTGCCGTGGAGAAAAGCGATGTATATCCGCTTTCTCCTGCCCAGAAGCGGTTATGGGTGCTGGATCAGCTGGATGGACAGACCGGCGCCTATAACATGACGGTGGCCTATACTATCCATGGAGCGCTGCAACCGGAAATATTAAAACGAACTTTCGCGGAAATCATTTCCAGGCATGATAGTTTGCGTACCACCTTTTCCACAGATAAGGATGAACCGGTGCAGGTTATTCATCCCTTCTCCGAAGACCGGATGGATTGGGAATACATCGCATTTGAGGGAGAAGAAAACCCGGGCGATGAAAATTCACCGGTAAGACGATGGATAGAAGGTAGCGCAATAACGCCTTTTAATTTATCGACCGGCCCACTGCTGAGGGTGCGTATGGCGCGTTTGTCAGACAACGAGCACTTGTTTGCCTGTACCATGCATCATATTATTTCGGACGGATGGTCTCTACGGATATTGATGAATGAAGTCAGGGAATGCTATGAATGCCTGGTAGATAACCGGGAGATTCCCTGGCAGCCTTTATCTATTCAATACAAAGATTACGCTGCATGGCAACATCAACAGTTACAACGGGAAAGTCACGCTGTGCATAAAGCATATTGGCTGGAGCAGTTCGCTGATGATTTGCCTGTATTGGATATGCCAGCCAGCTATCCGCGTCCGGCGGTGAGGTCGGGTAAGGGAGGCGCTTTTCATTTGGTGATAGATGCAGCGACTACCGCGCAATTGAAAGCATATGCTGAGAAAAAGAGCGCAACAGTGTTTATGGTGTTGCTGACAACGCTCGATGCCTTGCTATACAGATATACCGGGCAGAACGACTTTGTAATAGGCGTACCTGTTGCCGGAAGAGAGCAAGATGAGCTTGCCGGCCAGGTGGGATTCTACCTGAATTTGCTGGCGCTCCGTACACGTATCAGTGAAAATGACGACTATGCGCAGCTGCTCGAGAAAACAAGGGAAACCACTTTGTCGGCCTTCGCGCACCAGGCGTATCCTTTTGATATGCTGGTGAATCAGCTTAATCCTGACCGCGATATCAGCAGATCGCCGCTGTTCGATATCCTGCTGTCTTTTGACAATACGTCTATTGAAAACAGTGAGCTGTCCGGCCTGGGCAACGCCGTAATACAGCCCTTTACACTGAGCAGCCGGAGTAACAAGTATGATCTTGCATTTTATTGTTATGAATATGCGGGAGAATTGCAGGCAAATATTGAATTCAGCCGCGATCTTTTCAGCGACGCTTATATAGAAAGACTTTCCCGTCATTTTGTGGCGCTGATGAAGGCTGGTATTGAGAATGACAGCATATCCATCCATCGTATTTCATACATGGGTGAAGAGGAGCAGCGGAGATTGATTGAAGTATTGAATAAGACGGAGGTAGCATATCCGCGGGACATCACTATAAAAGAACTTTTTGAAAAAATGGCTGCCGCCTGTTCCGATAAAGTAGCTGTATGGGACGGAGCGGAAACATTTACCTATGAACAAATAAATAAACAGTCGAACCGTATTGCCCGTTTGCTTCAACAGAAAGGAATAGGCAAAGGTGGTCTGGTGGCATTGATGACAGATCGGTCAGTACTGATGATAACCGGTGTGTTGGGCATTGTGAAGGCCGGCGCTGCCTGGGTACCGGTAGATCCGGAATATCCAGCAGACAGGATCCGGTTTATACTGGAAGACAGTCGTTGTGCTTTGTTGCTGACGGACCGGGGACCGCTGCTGTCAGGCATTGAGGCGGTTGTTATCTCACCTGAAAATATTGATGGACAATTACAATCATTTGATACGGCTAATATTTCAGGAGGTGCGGCGCCGGATGATACAGCCTATGTGATTTATACTTCGGGTTCCACCGGAACGCCCAAAGGTGTGATGGTCCGGCATTTCAATCTTATGAATTTTTTCACGGCCATGGATGCATCACTGGGACTGGATGCTGGTGATACATTGCTGGCTATAACGTCTATTTCTTTTGATATATCCATACTGGAACTTTTCTGGACACTGTGCAGGGGAACCGGCATTGTGATAAAAAAGGAGATACGTCAGGTGGAGGACTTCAATATTTTCCTGAAGCGCAGTGATAAAATCCGGATGGAATTTAGTCTTTTCTTCTTTGCCAGTTACCAGGAACAGGCAGAAGATAAATACCGGTTATTGTTTGATGCGGTGGAGTTTGCCGATAACAACGGCTTTGAAGCAGTATGGACGCCTGAAAGACATTTCCACCAGTTTGGAGGAATCTTTCCAAACCCTGCTGTGATCAGCGCGGCTATTGCAGCAAGAACGCATCACCTGAATATCCGCGCAGGAAGTCTTGTGCTGCCTTTGCATGATGTGGTGCGTGCTGCTGAAGAATGGGCAGTAGTAGATAATATATCCGGAGGAAGGGTATCTCTGTCTATGACCTACGGCTGGCATGCAGATGATTTTGTGTTTAATCCTGAAGCGTTTGCGGACCGGAAAGCGCAGATGTACACGCAGATCGAAGCGTTTAAGACACTTTGGAAGGGAGGGCTGCTTCACAGGAAAAACGGGATGGGTAAAGAGATTGCCATAAAAATATTCCCCGCTCCTGTCCAGGCAGATATACCAGTCTGGTTAACAAGTTCGGGAAGTGCTGATACCTTCAAACGTGCAGGGGAAATTGGCGCCAATATTCTTACGCATTTTCTCGGACAGGACCTGGAGGAGCTGGACAAGAATATCCGTCTCTATAAACAGGCGTTGGCAGACAATGGGCATTCCGTGGAAAAAGCCCGTATTTCTATCATGCTGCATACCTTCCTGGGAGAAGATATGGAACAGGTAAGACGTGAGGTGGAAGCGCCTTTCAAAGAATACCTGTTATCCAATGCTGATCTCCGGCAACGTATTACCGCCACCCTTAACAGGGATCAGGAAAGTAAAGAAGAAACCAGTGAATGGTGGAAAGAAGTAGCGCAACTGGCATTTGACCGTTATTGGCAAACCGCTGCATTGCTGGGTACACCCGATTCCTGCGACAGCATTGTACAGCAGCTTGCTGCGGTAGGCGTGACAGAAATAGCCTGCCTGGTAGATTTTGGAGTAGCGCATGATAAAATAATGGAGGGATTAAAAACGCTTAGCATCTTTAAGGACAACTATAGCGGAGGTAGTCAGAATACCAATAAACCCGCCATCACGGTGCTTCAGACCACTCCTTCTTTATTGAAAAATCTGTGGGCGGATAATAATTCCAGGTTATTTCTACAATCGCTGAAGAAAATAATTGCCGGTGGCGAGGCCTTGCCGGAAGAACTGTTGCGTGACCTGCACGCCGGCACAAATGCAACGGTGTATAACGTATACGGACCTACGGAAACAACGATCTGGTCAACGGTTGCCCGGCTTACTCCGCACGAACCGGTTAATGCCGGCCGGCCGGTAGCCAATACGCTCATTTATGTGCTGGATAAACACATGAACCTTGTACCGGAAGGTATTCCAGGAGAAATATATATAGGAGGCGAAGGCGTGGCGGCAGGATATCTTTACAGGGAAGAGCTGACCCGGGAGCGGTTTGTTCCGGATCCGTTCCGGAAACTTTCACCCGGGCTGCTGTATCGCACAGGAGATATCGGAAGATGGCAGAACGGTAACCTGGAGATCATTGGCCGTACCGATAACCAGATTAAATTAAGAGGATATCGTATTGAGCTGGGTGAAATAGAAAAGGTATTGCTGAAACATCCGGCTGTAACTGAAAATGCCGTTATCCTGGAAAAAGGAACCGACGGCAGTCCCTTTATCAGCGCTTACTGCGTAATGAAGGACGGCACAGCTACCGATGAACTGCGTTCTTTTTTGCTGGATAAACTGCCTGGTTATATGGTGCCGGCACAGTTTACCGCAACAAATAAACTACCCCTGACGCCTAACGGAAAAACCGATCGGAAAGCATTGGCGGCACTACGTACAGGTAAACAGGATAATAGAGGGCATCAGGAGCCCCGTAACGATAAAGAGATCCTGCTGGCAGGTATCTGGAAAACAGTTTTTAACAGGGAGGAAATCGGCATCTACGATGATTTCTTTGAAATGGGAGGGGACTCGATCAAAGCTATACAGATTCTTTCACGCCTGCAGGTAGCTGGTTATAAACTGGAGCTGCGCAATATTCTCCAGTATCCTTATATCAGTGATCTCGCCACTATACTGAAGAAAACTACCAGGGTGGCCGACAATGCCCCAGTAACGGGAAAAGTACTTCTTACGCCTGTGCAGCATTGGTTTTTTGAGCTGCCGAGAAAACAGCGGCATCACTATAATCAGGCGGTGGTACTGCAACTGGATATGGGGGCGGATGTGGAGATGATGAAAGCCATCTTCTCAAAAATACAGGAGCATCACGATGCACTCCGGCTGGTTTTTTCGGTGAATGAAACCGGGGTGACTTCATTCAATAACCTTGTCAGTATGCCACTGGACATGCATTTTCAGGATCTGCGTTCCGTGGTTAACCCGGAAGAACAGTTGCAGGAAAGCATTGAACAGTTGCAGGCAGGCATAGATATGGAAAACGGACCGCTGATGAAACCGGGACTGTTCCTGTTGACATCGCGCAGCGTACTGGTAATCGTGATACATCACCTGGTGATCGATGGCATCTCCTGGCGCATCTTATTTGAAGATATAAACAGCTTGTATCAACAGTATAAAACAGGAGCTGTATTGACGCTTCCTGCAAAGACAGATTCCTATAAACACTGGGCCGAAAAATTACAGGAATACAGCAACAGCAGGAAACTGCTGGAACAGAAGGCATTCTGGCGTTCGCAGGAAGAAAGTACCATTTCCGCCTTCGCGGCTGATCACCCATCAGGAATAAATACCGGGAGAACGGCAACCCGTCTTTCTTTCAGTTTAAGCGCGGGCGAAACGCAACAGCTACTTACACAAGCCAACAAAGCATTCAATACAGAGATCACTGAAATCCTCGTGACATCACTTGTTATCGCCATGGCAAAAGTATTTGGCCATACGGAAGTATTGCTGGCAATGGAATCACATGGCCGTGAACACCAATGGGAAGATGTGGATATATCAAGAAGCGTGGGATGGTTTACCAGCCTGTATCCGCTGTTGATTGCCGTTGACTCGGGGCTGGAGATGGGGCATATTATCAAGGCTGTAAAGGAACAGATGAGAGCTGTTCCTGACAAAGGAATGGGATACGGCGTACTCAGGTACCTTACCGCCCCGGCGAATAAAAGCGATATATGTTTTACACAGCAGCCACAAATATGTTTCAATTACCTGGGGCAGTTTGCCACTGACCTGGATAACTCCTTTTTCAGGGTGGAAGGTGATGAAGGTTTCCTCAGTGATCCGGATGATGAAAGGGATTTTGAACTTGAAATTACCGGGATTGTAGTTACCAACGAACTACAGATGACAGTCATCTATCCTCAGCAACGATATGAATCAGCTACTATGAAATTATTCATGACTACTTACCAAAGCTGTCTGCAACAGATGGTGGTCTATTGTACCGGCAGAACAGAGACCGAATTGACGCCCAGCGACCTTACCTACAAAGGGTTGTCAATGGAAACGCTGGATACCATTAATGAGCTTTTCAATTAAAACAGCCGGCCATGACCGCGAAAAACAACATCCAGGATATTTACTCACTGACACCTATGCAGCAGGGGATGCTTTTTCATGCACTGCTGCATGGAACAACAGCCACTTACTTCAAGCAGAAGTCATATCGCCTCAGGGTTAGTCTTGATGTAGCAGTAGTACAGAAAAGTGTACAGGAGCTTTCACGCCGGCATGATGTGTTGCGGGCCGCTTTCATCTATGAGAACCAACCCCGGCCACTGCAGGTAATTCTCCGGGAGCGTGAAATCGGATTTACTTATGTTGATTTATCCGGTGAGGAGGCATCACGTTTACCAGAGGCAATAGCTGATTATAAACGTACCGACCGGGAGATGGGATTTGACCTGGTAAAGGGGCCGCTTATGCGGGTATCATTGCTTAAAACAGACGTATCGGAATATGAGTTTATCTGGAGTCATCATCATATTTTAATGGATGGCTGGTGTACCAACATCATCATCGGAGAATTTTATGAGATATACGACGCTTTCCTGCATAACCGGCCATATGTATTGGACACGCCCGTACCTTTCAGCAGATATATTTCCTGGTTGCAGGAACAGGACAGCGTACGCTCCGGACAATACTGGAATGAATACCTGCAGGGATTCGATTCTCCTGCTTCCTTACCACGCAGGTACCAGGGAGGTGGAAGTGAAACCGTTTATGAAAGAGAAGAAATTACATGTGCACTTGATCAGGGAACAACGCAGCGGCTTACTGCTGTAGCAGCAGCCAGCCGTCTGACAGTGTATACCGTGTGCCAGGCCATATGGGCCATACTGTTATCTAAACACAGTCGTTGCAATGATGTGGTATTTGGTAGTGTGGTATCTGGCAGACCCGCAGGCATCCCCGGTATTGAAAAAATGATCGGGCTTTTTATCAATACAGTTCCGGTGCGTATACAATATTCCCACAACGAGCGCTTCTCTGCTCTGCTGAGCCGTGTTCAGGAAAGGTCATTTGAAAGCGAACCACATCACTATTTCTCGCTGGCTGATATTCAGGCTGCCAGTGTCATGAAGCAGGAATTGGTTGACCACATTATGGTTTTTGAAAACTTCCCGACAACTGATAGCCAGGGAGAAGATAAGCTTGCGGAGATAGCTGTTCAGATAGGGGAAGAGGAAGTATTTGAACAAACAAACTATGACCTGAATGTTATCATACATCCCGGCGATGCTTTAAAAGTTGTACTCCAGTTCAACCGGCTGGTATATGACCCGGAAGAAATCCGCCAGGCCGGCAGTTCTTTTATCAGCATCATAGAGCAAATAGTGGGTGATCCCGACTGCAGCATCAGCGATCTGACACTTACTGCCAAAAAGGAACATAACAAGCCCCCTGCAGCTACGGCTGTATATATACTCGATGATCAAAACAATATACTGCCGCCGGGAATAGTAGGGAAAATAGCTATCGGAGAAACGGATCGGGCAGGAGCATACAGTCTGACCGGTGATTGGGGAAAAACCCTGCGGGATGGATCTGTTGTATATCTTGGTCCGGATGGGTCAGAGGTAAAGATCAGAGGTCGTTACGTATATCCGGAAGAGATACGTCAGCTAATCACCACCTACCCCGGTATCGGCAAGGCGGAGGTATACGCTATGACCATCAATGGTGAAATGCAGATAGTTGCCTACTATGTGGCGGGAAATGAATTAAACAGGGAACACCTGCTGCAATATCTTACACAATCGCTTCCCGGATATATGGTGCCCGCGTCCCTGTTGCAGATAGAAGAATTCCCCCGCACGCCCGATGGTAAAACAGACAGAGAAAAATTGCCCGATCCATCCTATGTCAGCGAGAAGAAATCCGGC
The DNA here is from genome assembly GCF_056394125.1 of Chitinophaga sp. 10T418. Classification (NCBI taxonomy): domain Bacteria; kingdom Pseudomonadati; phylum Bacteroidota; class Chitinophagia; order Chitinophagales; family Chitinophagaceae; genus Chitinophaga; species Chitinophaga sp. 10T418. Next base: position 676,100 of record NZ_JBFTHG010000005.1, on the reverse strand, counting down.
GCGCAGAAAATTCCGGCTAACAGAGCAGAAGCCAGATTGAAGGAACTATGGCAGGAAGTCACCGGACGTAAAGATATCCCCGTTGATGAAAATCTGTTTGAACTAGGCGCACATTCCCTGGATGCCGTAAGGGTGATATCCCGTATCCGCCGGGAATTTGACGTAAGCTTCAGCGTAAAAAAGATATTTGATAATCCTACTATCAGAAAACAGGTGGATGAAATGCAGCGTGCGGGCAGGGAGAAATGGGAAGAACTTACCCCCACCGGCATATTACCAGCATACGAACTGTCGCCTGCCCAGAAAAGAATGTGGATGCTGGATCAGATTCAAAAAGACCAGACCGCCTTTATCATTTACGGTGTTTATTTCATCAGGGGAAAGCTTGATACAGCTGCTTTTATCAAATCTGTACATGCACTGATAGAAAGGCATGAGATATTGCGTACCATCTTTGTGAAGTCCGGTGCCGGCGTACAACAGGTGATACAGCCTTTTGATCCTGCTTCCTGTGATGCCGTATATAATGACCTTACTGCCGATCCGGGTAAAACAGCGGAAGTTATTGCCATTCTGAATGGTAACCACAGAACTGCATTTGATATCGGAGAACGTCCGCCGTTCAGCGTCAGATTGCTGCGGATAAACCCGGATGAATTTATTTACACGATTGCAGTTCATCATATCATCGCGGATGGCTGGTCTGTAGAAATTATTAAAAATGAATTGCTACAACTTTACAATGCTTTCAGTAACAAGTACCGGAATCCTCTTCCACCGCTGCACACGCAGTACAAAGACTATGCAGCCTGGCTGCAACGGAAATTATCCGGCGATAGTTTGCAGCAGATGCGGGCATACTGGTTGAAAGTGTTTGATGGTGAACGCCTGCAATTGAATATGCCAACGGATTTCCCGAGACCTGCGATCCGCACTTTCCAGGGTAATACATCGGCTTTTGCTATCAATGGTGAATTAACTGCAGCACTACGCAGAGTGGCACAGGAAAAGTCGGCCAGCTTGTTTGTATCGCTGCTGGGTTGTGTGGTGGTATTGTTGTATAAATATTCCGGCCAGCGGGATATTACTATCGGTACTGATGTGGCGGGAAGAGTAAACGAGGATTTCGAAAACCAGGTTGGTTTGTACCTGAACACCCTGGCGCTCCGGACAACCTTTGAAAGTACCGATAGCTTCACAGATTTGCTGGACAACATAAAGGAAAATTTCTGGGATGCCCAGCAATACCAGCTTTACCCGATAGATGACCTGGTGGCCGACCTGAAAATACCGGCTAACGCTGGCAGGTTACCCCTTTTCGATACTTTTCTGTTGCTGCAGAATATAAGCAGGAATGGCGTGGATGATACCATTGCAGGAGATATCCGGGTAGAAGAATATACACTGCCGGGCGGCCCCGCCAAATTCGACCTGACTTTCATATTCAAGGAAACGGAAGAAACATTGCAATTGCTGATGGAGTATAATACGGACCTGTTTCTGCCGGAAACCATCGACCGCCTGTTTAATGATTTACTGTTAATCATGAACGCTTTGACCACTAACGGCGCACAAACGGTGGCTTCTATTCAGATGAGCCGCAGCGAAGAGGAAATAGCTTTTGAAAATCTTATCAACGCCGGATTGTGAACAAACATTGATTCCTTTATAAATAAAGTAAAGAACTTAGAGACAATAGAAAAAAAGGATCTGAGGGTGTTTGCAAGTGAGCAACTGTTTACGGTTAGTATGAAGGAAATGAAAATACTGCCCGCCTATCTCCGTCAATTTAACCTTAGCCCGGATGACCTGTCCAGCTGTATTGGTGATCAATGAAACAATTGCAGATGCCCGGAATTTTATCAGCGTTATATATACCACTTTGGACTGTGCTAAAAAGGAGATACCGTTTGATGATAAGACATGAATTTTTTTGCACTAGTTTCTTCCATATACACCAGCACTTTTGAAGCAGTCATCAGGGAGTCCAGTTTTGATGCTGCCGGTTTGCAGGAAAGTGTGCCGCGTTCGGCCGCTTCAATGAATACATACGCAGACTGCTGGGAGGGCTTCCCCGAAAAGTCGCATTTTTTCCCTTCTGAGTTCCGATATAACAATGAAGGCAGACAAGGCAATTATATTTTCAGTAAATGATACAGATCATTCATTTAAATAGTCCGCTGTGTTAAAAGATACATTCAGTCAGCATTTGCGCAGTACCTTCCTTTGCGCCGGAGATGATCATATTACATTTGACAGATGCCGGAGTGCCAGTCAGCAGTTGTTCCGGCAATTTTCTGATGCCTGTAAACCTGCGCCTGGAAGCCGTATAGCTGTTCTCGCAGAAGATCCGCTGCTGGCCATCGTTATGGTCCATGCGGTTATATCGGGCAACTGTACCCCTATACCGGTTCCTCCCGGATATACTGAACAGCAGATCAATCAGCTGTTTGATATGCTTGATCCTGCGTTTTGTATAGTGGAAACTCATCTGGCATATAAATGCAGTGCCGCACATAAGCTGTATTGTGTAGATAGTTTGCCGGAAACCGCTGAGGAAAATGATACTTCCGGCAGAACGAAGTGGAGTGATCTGCCGTTGATGCTCTGCCATGCCGCCACAGACGGCAGTTTAAGGAGGAAAGAAATTTCGGCCGACTTACTGGAGAAAATCTTTCATCAGTACGATGAGCTTTACGAGGTAAAGCCAAGTGATGTATTGTTGATTTTTGAAGAAGAATTATATACCCGGATACCAGAAGTGCTGTGGGCCTGGTACAATGGCATCACGGTGGTATTACATGCTTCGGCAGATAAAAGTCCGATGGATCAGTGGGTACCGACCGCCGTCAGCTTCGGGATGCAGTTTGGTCTGTTTTATTTCGGCAGTCATAACGAAGGTGTTGCGGAAAGAAATAAATACAAATTGCTGATAGACTCCGTAAAATTTGCAGATGAGCATGACTTCAGTTGTGTATGGACGCCTGAAAGACATTTTAACCAGTTCGGCGGACTTTTCCCGAATCCCTCTGTTTTAAGCGCTGCGCTGGCAATGGTTACCAGCCGTATTCAACTGCGCTCGGGGAGTATCGTGTCTCCGCTGCATCATGCAGTTAGAATAGCAGAAGACTGGTCTGTGGTCGACAATTTATCAAACGGAAGAGCGGCTGTTTCTTTTGCTTCAGGATGGCAGTGCAACGACTTTGTTTTTTTTCCAGACAGATATGATAAGCGGCATGAATACATGCTGGAACAGATAGCCGAAGTGAAAAGCTTCTGGAAAGGTGAGCATCGTGCCATGTTAAATGGATTGAAAACACCTGTGGAGATTGAAATTTTTCCCAAGCCGGTACAGGCTGAGCTGCCCGTTTGGATGACGGTATCAGGAAAAACAGAATCCTTTGTGGATGCCGGGAAGATTGGTGCCAATATCCTTACACACCTGCTTTGGCAGGATACGGATGAACTGATAGGAAAGATCAGGGCATACCGGGATTCTCTTGAAATGAATGGCTTTGATCCCGCATCCCGTATCGTGTCAGTAATGGCGCATACATTTCTTGGTGCTGATAATGATGCGGTAAAAGAAAAAGTAAAACCATTCCTGATGGATTATATCCGGTCTTCGGTTCACCTGATAGAAGCCATGTCAGGCAGTAATGTACAGAACAGGGAGAAAAAGGATGTCGTTGGCAGATATGGTACCGTTGAAGAAGAAATGCCGGCAGAACTGCTGGAACAGTTGGTGGAATTTGCATTTGAACGTTTTTTTGAGAAAGCTGCTTTACTGGGGACGCCTGAAAAAACACATCATCTTATCAGGAAATTAAAAGGATATGGAGTCGATGAAATTGCTTGTCTCATTGATTTTGGCCTCCCTGACAAGGAAATTCTGGCAGCGCTTCCCTATCTGAACGAGTTGAGAAAACTATATGATACAACGTTGATCAGGAAATATAATGTTACCCTGATGCGCTGTTCCGGTGAAAAGCTGGCATCGCTGAAAAGCAACAACGATGCGGCCCTGTTCCTCAGCAGGTTACGGAAAATACTGACAGACAGCAGCCACGATGCGCTATCAGCAGACCAGGAATATGATCACAGGCAACATATACTTCGTTTTAATGAACACGATGTAAACAGTTTGTTTGACGTGATTGACGTTGCCATACCGGAAATGAAGGAAGCAGATGTGCTCGAAGATTTTAATGCGCCCATTGATAAATCTTTTTAAATAACAGCTATACTAAAGCAACTATKTGCGGAATAACAGGAGTATACAATATTGGATCGCCCCGTCAGGTGGAACGGAACGTGTTGCAAGGCATGACAGATGCGCTGGCTCATCGCGGACCCGATGATGCGGTTATCGTTACAGATGACAGGTTTGGATTCGGTATGCGCAGACTGAGTATCATAGACGTGGCTAACGGAAAGCAGCCATTTTACAGTGAAGATGGAACGGTGGTGCTGATCTGCAATGGCGAAATATTCAACTACAGGGAATTACGGACTGAATTGCAGCAAAAGGGTTATCGATTCACCACCCTTTGTGACGTAGAAGTTATCGTACATCTGTATGCGGAGTATAAAAGGGAATTTCTCCATAAACTGAATGGGCAGTTTGCCTTCGCCATATTCGACAAACGGGACAACAGCCTTTTTCTTGTAAGAGATCAGTTTGGTATCTGTCCATTGTTTTATGGCATTTTCAACAACACACTGATATTTGGCTCTGAAATAAAAGCCATCCTGGCGCATCCGCTGGCAGTTAAACAAGTAAACCTTACCGGGCTGGATCAGGTATTTTCATTTCCCGGTATGGTAAGTCCTGTTACCATGTTCAAAGGTATTGAATGCCTGCCACCGGGACATTCTCTCCATATCAGGAATGAGGCAATACAGGTTAAAAAATACTGGGACCTTGATTATCCTGAAGAAGCACACCCCTATGAAAGCCATTCGGAGCAGCATTATGTGGAGCAGCTCGAAGAGTTATTGTTTCAGTCAGTAAGACTTCGCCTGCAGGCGGATGTTCCGGTGGGGTTCTATCTCAGCGGCGGTCTGGATTCTTCTCTTATCGGGGCCATCATGAAAAAAATCAATCCTGATATTTCCTATCACTCTTTTTCGATTATGTTCCCGGAGTTATCGGATAAACAGATTGATGAAAGAAGGTTTCAACGGATGATGAGTGAACGTTTAAATTCTGTTCATCATGAAATCCCTTTTAATTATATGGATATAGAGAAGGGGTTGAGAGAGGCGGTATTTTTTGCGGAAAGTCCGCTGAAGGAAACCTATAATACCTGCTCCCTGCAATTATCGAAGTCAGTGAACCGGAATGGCATAAAAGTAATTCTCTCCGGCGAAGGCGCCGACGAGTTTTTCGGCGGATACGTCGGATACAGATTTGATAAACAAAGAATCAACGGGGGAGAGGTGAAGGGGCTGGAAGAGTTGCTGGAAGAGCAGATAAGGCAGGAATTATACGGAGAACCGGATTTTTTTTACGAACTGAATCAGCATGAGCTGAAAGAATCCAAACAAATGCTGTACAGTCAGCGTGTAAATACCGCATATGCTGATTTTGATTGTCTGACGAAAACCGTCATCGACAAAACCCGAATTGCCAACAGGCATGTTTTTCATAAGAGATCTTACCTGGATCTGAAGCTGCGGTTATCTGACCACCTGATTGCAGATCACTGCGACCGCGTGGCCTATGCAAATTCAGTAGAAGGAAGATATCCTTTCCTGGATATCAACGTGGTAGACTTTGTAAGAACGATCCCTCCGGATGTTAAGATGAAGGACCTGGTAGAAAAATATATTTTGAAGAGAATGGCCGGTAAGTACCTGCCGGAAGCCATCATTGACAGGCAGAAATTTGGCTTTGTGGCGCCGGGAAGTCCGCAACTGCTGCAGGGTAATATCGAATGGATACAGGACATGCTGTCGTATGAAAGAATAAAAAGACAAGGATATTTTGATGCCGATGTAGTGGAAAGACTGAAGAAAATCTACGGAAAACCTGGTTTCAGACTCAATCTTCCTTATGAGTCCGATTTGCTGATAGTGGTACTTACATTCAATATTTTTCTGGATGTATTCAATATGCCAGACTATTAAATCCACTAAAAAAATAAAGCTCCCAATCGAAATAAACTTACTCTGAAATGACTGTTGATAAACAATTTGTTCACCGGGTATTTTCAATGATCGCCAGCGCATCGCCTTCCGCTATTGCGGTAGAAGAAGAGGGCCGGCAGATTATTTATGCAGATCTGGAAACAGTATCTGGCCGGTTGGCTGGTTTTCTGGCCGGAGCAGGCGTTAAAAAAGAAGCCATTATCGGTGTTATACTGCCCTCCTCTGTAGAACTCGTGGCATCACTGCTGGGGATATTCAGGACAGGGGCCATATACCTGCCGATAGATATGCAATTTCCGGCGAAAAGGCTGCAGCAGATATTCTCCGTTTCAGCCCCGGAAATACTGATCATTCATCGCCCCTGGTTGGACGAAGTGCTGCATTTCATCCGTGAGTGGGATGTAAAGATGCCTGGTATTATTATTCCCGGCGACATGACTTCGGATGCTTCTATACAATGGATAGCACCCGGTCAGCCACCTGTGGACGTGAATATTGGTGCATATACGCCATTCAGTTATGAAGGTTCGCCGGAAGATGCCAACTACATATTCTATACTTCCGGCTCCTCAGGAGAAGCAAAACCAATCCTGGGCTGTCATATCAGTCTTAGTCATTTTATTCAATGGGAGATCAGGGAATTCAGTCTTAACGAAGCACATAAAATCAGTCAGCTTACAAAAATCACCTTCGATGCCTCGCTGAGAGATATTTTCGCTGCGTTATGTGCAGGCGGCACTTTATGTATCCCATCAGAAACAACCAGGAATAATATTCCGTTACTGATCCGGTGGCTGGACGAGCATGGTGTTAGCCTGGTGCACTGTGTGCCGTCATTGTTCAGGGTGATCATTAAAACATTGCAGGCCGGGACCTATAACAGTACGCTCCTTCCCCGGCTGAAGTATATTTTGCTGGCAGGAGAAGTGTTGTATTCAAAAGATATCAGCGATTGGAGAAAGGCCGCCGGTATGAGCGCGGAAATTGTGAATTTGTATGGAGCTACTGAAACCACTCTGGTGAAAACCTTTCACCGTATCCGGGAAATTTCAGCGGAGGCATCACAGCCCGTACATGTGGGAGTGCCAATAGATAATACGCTTGTGGCGATCATCAACGACGGCGCCTTGTGCCGCATAGGAGAGATTGGCGAGGTATATATAAAGACACCATTTGCAACAAAAGGATATTATAAGAATGAAGCCCTTACCGGAACTGTGTTTGTACAGAACCCACTGTTGCCGGACAGGGAAGATATTGTATTCAGAACAGGAGATATGGGACGATATCTTCCGGGCAGAAATATTGAAATACTGGGGCGTCTCGATAATCAGGTGAAGATAAATGGTATCCGGTTGGAATTGAATGAAGTGGAACAAGCGATGATGCAACTGGATGGTATGGAGCAGGTAGTAGTTAAATTTCACAAGACTACAGATGATCTGCAAATGCTGATTGCCTACTATACAGGCCGGCAGACCACTGGTGAAATGCTGCGGGATTTTCTCCGCAATTCACTGGCCGATTATGCCATTCCTGCACATTTTATCTGGCTGGAAGAATTTCCGCTGAACCTGAATGGAAAAATAGACAGAAGATCCCTGCCCTTGCCCGAAGCAATTATTGAGTCGGTTGAATATGTGGCGCCGGAAGGAGAGACAGAGATTAAGATTGCTGCCATCTGGAAATCGATCCTCGGACTAAAGCGTATCAGCAGAACGGCTTCCTTTTTTGCTTCCGGTGGACACTCCCTGCTGGCCATTCAGCTTTTATCAAGGATCTATAGCGATCTGCAGGTAGATTTAAAAGTCGGCGACATATTCGCGCATCCTACCATAGCACAACAGGCCGCCCTGATCGCTGTTTCCGAAGCCGCATCGTTCAAAAGTATTCCCGCAGGCCCCATCAATAATGGACTGCATGAAGTCTCCCGGGGCCAGCACAGATTGTGGACACTTGCCCGGCTGGAAGAAGGCAGCAATGCCTATAATATGGCAGGCGCCTATCTGCTGAGCGGACATCCTGACCTTAATGCCCTTCAACAGGCTTTCAACGCTTTTATCGGCCGGCATGAAATATTACGTACTAATTTTATACCCGATGGTGCCGTGCCGAAACAACGGGTGCATATGGCCAGTCAAACAGATTTTCATATCAGTTATCACGACTACAGCAACAAGGGATATGCTGCAGATGATCCGTTTATTATATCACTGATAAATGAAGAAGCAGCCCGTTCTTTTGACCTTGAAAATGACCGGTTGCTGCGTGGAACATTACTGCAAATAGCACCGGATCAATACGTCTTTCTGCTTGTCATGCATCATATAATTTCTGATGAATGGTCTATGCAGATCCTGGTGCGCGAGGTAGCAGCCCTATACAATGCTTTCCGTAGCGGTGACAAAGCCGATTTGCCGGAGTTGAAAATTCAGTACAGGGATTTCGCTTCCTGGCATAATAAATTATTACACGCTGCAAAGGGCGAAGAAAACAGGCAATTCTGGCTGCAGCAATTTGCAGATACACCGCCAACATTAAAACTACCAACTGATTTCGTGCGTCCTGAAGTGTTTACCTCGAATGCAAAAGCATTGTCCTTTGTGATCAGTGAAAATAGTGCTGCACAATTGGTAACGCTTGCGCAACAACAGGAAGCCACGCTTTTTATGGTCCTGCTTTCAGCCGTATGCGCGCTCATTTACCGCAAAACGGGGCAGCGTGATCAGGTGATCGGCTCTCCCATGGCAGGAAGAATCCATAAAGACCTGGAAGACCTCATGGGCTTATTCATCAATCCACTGCCGGTTCGTGTCCGTTTCCCGGAAGCCTCGCTGTTTACAGACCTGCTGGAAGTAGTAAAAAAGACCACGCTGTCAGTATACAATCATCAGCTTTATTCGCTGGACATGCTATCTGCCGATCTCTCTATGAAGAGAGATTTTAGCCGCTCCATGTTTTTTGATGTTGCGGTGATGCTRCAGAATGTAAGTGGGCGTAATGATGGACAGCAGGCGTTTGAAGGATTATACGTGGATTATCTTCCGCTGGACGTGGTAAGCAAACATGACTGGGAATTCTACTTTGTGGAGGAAAACGGTGCCATCCATCTTACCATTATTTACAATACTGATTTATATATGCCGGATACCATAGCGTTGATCGGAGCAGAGTTGTTACAGATACTTGAATCCGCGGCAACCACACCGAAATGCCGGCTGGATGAAAACGATACTAGCACTATGATTGCAGAGAGGACGCAGCCTATCAGCAACATTTTTTAATAAATTATTTCTCCCGTAATCAACTTCTCCAAAATGCATTACACATTCGATGTCGGAAAGGAAGCAGACCGTATTATTGCGGAAATAGAACACCAGGTATTTTATACTTTTTACAGGGCAGGAGCAGTACTGGGGATTTCCGGTGGGATAGACAGCAGTGTGGTGGCGGCACTCGCTGTGCGGGCCCTGGGCAGAGATAATGTATTGGGGCTGCAGATGCCGGAACGCGATTCCTCTCCGCTCACCACCGATTTGTCAACACTGATAGCGAAGCATCTTGATATTATCACCATCGAGGAGGACATCACGGCCATGCTCGCAGCATCACCCTGCTATACCATGCGTGACAAAGCCATTCAACAAATCATCCCGGAATACTCGGAGTTGTACAAGTGCAAAGTCGTGAATTCAAGTTTGCTGGGAGAAGAGCAGGGGAATATTTTTTCAATTGTAGTCCTTTCTCCCGAAGGAAAGGAAACACGAGCCGTGCTGCCGGCGGAGGTGCTCAGAACTATTGTAGCCGCCACCAACAACAAACAAAGGGTACGTAAGCTGCTGGAATATTTTTATGCCGACAAACACCACTACGTTGTAATGGGAACACCGAACCGCCTGGAATATGAACTTGGTTTTTTTGTGAAAAACGGAGATGGTGCGGCAGACATGAAGCCTATAGCACATCTGTACAAGCATCAGGTATATGAAATGGCGAAATACCTGGGCATCCCCGATATTATTCAAACAACGCCTTCTACCACCGATACCTATTCGCTGGAGCAAACCCAGGAAGAGTTTTATTTCGCCATGCCTTTGCTGAAACTTGACCAATGTCTGTATGGCAAAAACAACGGGCTGCCGGTAGCGGAAATAGCCGGTAGCACAGGTCTTACCGAGAGTCAGGTGCAGGTGGTATTCAACGATATTGATCAAAAGAAAATACTGACGGAATACCAGCGCTTAAATCCGGTGATGATAGGAGATATGTAAGCGCTGCCTGCGAATACAATTTTATTAACGCATCATTTCATAGCCTGATATGCGGCATATGCAATCTGCCTGCCCTGGCGCCAATTAATGATTGATAACAATGAATAAGGAATTTGTACACAGCGTTTTTGAACAACAGGTGGCCCTGTCGCCGCAGGCGATTGCCATAGAGCATAGTGGACGTAAAGAAACCTATGACCGGTTGAACAGACAGGCCAACAGAATTGGCCATGTACTACAAACCATCATACACCCTAAAGGTGTAACCGCAGTATTGCTGGATGCGGACCCGCTTTACATCAGAAGCATTCTGGGTGTACTGAAATCAGGAGGTGTATTTATGCCTATGGATGCGCATATGCCGTTGCATCGTTTACAGCAGATGCTGGAGCAAAGCAAGGCATCCGTATTAATCACCTCGGAAAAATTGCTGCCCCTGGTGGAGCGTCTCATAGAAAATACACCGGTGAAATGGTTGATGTTCTTGTCTGATAACGATATTCCGGTTAAAGTGTATGAATGGAAAAATGATTATCTGCATGAGGTGTTTATAAGCCAGGGAATCGTTAATAATGAAGAAAACCTCCCGTTGCTGAACAGCGGTGAAGATGGTAACTATATCTTTTTTACCTCAGGATCTACCGGCGTACCAAAGGGCATACAGGGAAAACATGTGAGCCTGTCCCACTTTATCCATTGGGAGATGAGCGAAATAATTAACGGCAGCAAGGTAAAAGTGAGCCAGCTGACACCGGTCACATTTGATCCTTCACTGCGGGATATATTTCTTCCGCTTTGCTCAGGAGGTACCTTATGTATGCCGGATAGCGCAGACAGGGAAGATCACCTGGCATTACTGAAGTGGCTGAATGATGCTGCGGTAACGGTGGTGCATATGGTTCCATCATTGTTCAGAGCACTTATAAAAACAATGAGCAGCCTGCCTGATCCATCTTCCTGTCTGCCGTCACTAAAATATATATTACTGGCGGGAGAACCACTGTATGGCTACGATGCCGTTAACTGGTACCGGTTGAAGGGAACATCAGTACAACTGATCAACCTGTATGGTCCTACTGAAACCACGCTTGCCAAATTCTTCTACAGGATCAGCGATTACAACCAGTTACTGAAAACGCCGAATGTAAATATCCCGGTTGGTAAACCTATCAGCAACACGCTGGAAATGGTTTTCAGCAATGGGAATATTTGTAAGAACGGGGTAGTGGGAGAAGTATATATCATGACGCCTTTTATGAGTAAAGGATATATCGATGCCTCCCTCAATGAAAATGCTTTTGTACAGAACCCGCTGCATAACAAATACACAGATATAGTATATAAAACAGGGGACCTTGGAAGATATCTTCCTGACGGAAATATAGAACTGGTGGGAAGATTGGATTTCCAGGTGAAGATAAATGGCGTCCGCGTAGAGATAGAGGAGATAGAATACCATCTGCGGAGCATTGAAAAAATTGCGCAATCAGTGGTGCTGGTAAAGGAAATGCGGAATGGCGAAAAGAAACTGGTATGTTATTATGTAGGAAAGGAAACGCTGGATGAAACAGCATTGAAAGAATACCTGGAACTATACCTTCCCGGATCTATGATTCCTGCCTACTTTATTTCACTGAAAGAAATGCCGCTGTTACTCAACGGCAAGATTGATAAAAAAGCGCTGCCGGATCCGGTGACAGCCGCTGCGGCCGACTTTGAGCCACCGGCAACGGATATGGAGAGAACGCTCCATGAAATATGGAAGGATGTATTTCACGCAGACCGTATCAGTGTACTTGATAGCTTTATTAGTCTGGGAGGAAACAGTCTCAATGCCATCCAGGTAATGACGAGAATTAACGGAAGCCTGCAGGCGGGGATCAGACTGGGAGATCTCCTGAAACTGACAACCATACGGAATATCGCAGCGGAAATTGACAGAAAAAAAAGGAGTAATGGTAAAAACATAGAGCCGCTGGGAGAACAGCCGTTTTATGAATTGTCGTTCCTGCAAAAAAACTACTGGCTGGCAGAAAAGATGAGCGATGGTAACAACGCTTTCATGATGGCTGGTGCTTATCTGCTGCAGGGGCAGCTCGACAAAGACGCTTTTGCAAAGGCGCTGCTGACAGTAGTAGAAAGACATGAAATATTAAGAACGGTTTTCCAGACAACAAATGGAGAACTAAAACAGGTGGTGAGGCGCTGGGATACCGGGAGCTATGATTTGCTATTTGAAGACCTGAGGCAGGAAACAATCAGGATACAGGACATTGCAGACAACGAAATGAAAATTCCTTTCGACCTGGAAAACGGTCCTTTGTTCAGAACCCGGCTAATACAATTGAAGGATGAGCAATATGTTTTTCTGCTCAGTATGCATCATATTATTTCAGATGGTTGGTCAGTAACCATATTGATCAGGGAAATACTGATGCTCTATAATGCTTATCGGGCCAACAGGAGTAACCCGCTCAAATCTTTACACGTGCAGTATAAAGACTTCGCTGCCTGGCAGAATGCCCGGCTGAAAAATGGTGTCATCAGCGATTCGCGTACTTTCTGGCTGAACAAGTTTGAAAAGCTGCCGGAGTCGGCCGGGCTGCCATCAGATTTTCCACGACCTGAAAAAAGATCTTTTAGGGGAGATACCATCTCGCAACATATAGATGAGCAGCTGACGAGCAACCTGAAGGAGTTCAGCAAAACTTATGGTGTAAGTCTTTTCGTATTGGTTACAACGGCGCTGAAAACATTGCTGTATAAATATACCGGACAGGAAGACATTGTAGTGGGTACTGCCGTGGCCGGCCGTGATCACCCAGGGCTGGAAGAGCAGGTAGGACTGTACACCAATAATCTGGCACTGAGAACAAAGGTGAGCGGCGAGGAAAGTTTTCTGGATTTACTACAGTCTGTAAATAAAGATGTGCTGGAGAGTCTTAATCACCAGTCCTATCCTTTTGATTTGCTGGTAGAAGAACTGAAGTTGCAGCGTGATTTTGAAAGATCACCCTTGTTCGATGTACTGATACTGGTGCATAATTTTGAATCCCTGATGAATGAAGACAGCCGGCTGGACGGCCTTCAGGTGGAAGAGATTCCACAGAACATCAAAGCCAGCAAATTCGATCTCAGTTTCATTTTTTGGGAAGATGGCCCGTACCTCAAGATGGACATCGAATATAATACAGATATTTTTCGCGCGGAAACTGTATCCTGGTTTAAAGAGGCACTGGTAAATATTCTGAAAGCCGGTGTGGATACACCTGCCGTTTCAATATCTGATCCGGTACTATTATAAACAATTGAGCATATTCTGCTTTTAACACTTCTTATCAACTATCTGTATGGATCTGTCAAAAATCTTAAAAAAGCGGTCCCGGAGTTTCATATTTTTTATGTTACTACTGGGAGGCGTCAATAGCCTGTTGTATACTGCAATACTTGCACTGATCGACCACAGTATTGGCAGTGGCCAGGCGCAGGCCGGCAATAGAAACTGGATGCTGTTTGCCGGAATGGTGCTCTTGTCTTTTTTTATTTCAAGGGTTTTTCAGGGATATATCATCCGGCTTACACAAAATGTATTCTTTGAGTTTGAAATGCTGCTGATCAATAAACTCCGCCGGGCCTCCTATCAGAAGGTTGAGCAGATGGGCAGTGAAAAGCTGTACACTGCAGTAGGAGATATCCGGACATTGAGCGGATTGCCGGAAGCATTTATGCAGGCTTTTAATTCTGCCATTATCATCATTTGTTCGCTGGTATATATATTCTTCATTTCTCCCTGGGGCGGCGGAAACATATTGGTGCTGATGGTTGTACTGGCGGCCATTTACGTTTTGAGAAACAAAATCATCATGAAGGATCTCAACAAAATAAGAGACCTGGAGAATATACATTATCGTTACCTGCATGATCTGCTCGAAGGATTTAAGGAAATTAAAATGAGCCGGCGGCGGAGTAATAAGCTTTTTGAACGTATAGGCGAGAACAGACTTAATAGCAAACAGCTTAGTATCAAAACCGGCATCAGGTATTTAACCAATGAGCTGATCGGCATCTATAGCTGGTATGTAGTACTTGGTATGGTGTTATTTGTTTTACCAATGATATGGAAAATGAATGCCGCCGATATTTCCTCTTTTATCATTGTTGTGCTCTACCTGATGGGGCCCGTTGCCCGGTTGGTGGTCTTCTTTTCCTATTATTCCGGTTCTTTTATCGCCGTAAAAAGACTGAAAGATTTTGACAAAGAAATTGATGTCCCCGATCCGTCTGCGGCAACTGATGATGAGGTGACGGTTGTGACGACGCAGGAGTTCAGGAAAATTCAATTTGACAATGTGGTATATGAGTACTTTGACGCCAAACATGAGAAAACTTTCAACTGGGGACCGGTGGATTTCACTATTAACAGGGGCGAGATCGTATTTGTGACGGGAGGGAATGGCAGCGGCAAGAGCACTTTTGTGAAATTGTTTACAGGACTGTATTCACCGGTACGGGGACATGTTTATTATAACGATGACATTATTACCAGCCAGGATCTGGCTACCTATACGGAGGAAATATCTGCCATATTTACCAACAATTATCTTTTCTCCGAGAACTATGATGACTTTGACCTGAGTACCAGCAACAGTGAACTGGGGAAGTTCGTCCAAATGCTGGAAATGGAACAGCTGATCCGTTTTAAAAGCAACGGCACCATCGATGCCAGTCTTTCGAAAGGCCAGCAGAAACGCCTTGCACTGATATTTTCGCTGATGGAGAAAAGAGACATCCTTATCCTGGACGAATGGGCGGCAGAGCAGGACCCGCGCTTCCGCGCCTACTTTTATAAAGTGCTGATACATCAGCTCAGGGCACTGGGAAAAACCATCATCGCCATTACGCACGACGATGAATACTATGAATATGCCGACCGCTTAATCAAATTTGACTACGGCAGAATATTGGAATTTGAGTATAGCAAAACGGAAAAGATATAGCTCCGGGAATATCTGATCATTCAATAATTAAAATGCTTTTTATGCATCTGACAGTTGCGCAAATAGAACAATACCACGAAAACGGTTACCTRCTGCTGGAAAACGTGTTTAATGCAGGAGAAGTGGATCATATCCGCAAGGAGATGATAAAAGTAATTGCAGAGGATAGCCCGCGGCGGATATTGGAGAAAAACGGGTCTGTCCGTTCTTTTTTTGCACCCGATCATACCAACGAAACTTTCAGAAGGATCGTTTGCCTGAAACGGATGGTGATTCCATCCAGTCAGCTGATCGGATCAGATGTATATGCCCATCAGACAAAAATTAATTCTAAATCGGCGATGATCGGCGATTGGTGGGAATGGCACCAGGACTACACATTCTGGAAAAATGATGATGGCATGCAAACGCCGGATGTGCTGACCGCCATGATCTATCTCAGTGATACAAATGAATTTAACGGGCCTATGCTGCTTATCCCCGGTTCTCATAAAACAGGTACTGTAAATGACGAAGAAAACAACGCTCCCAATGGCGATAACGACAATGAATGGTTTGAGAATTATAAGGCCAGCACCTTTTATATGACAGCGTTGACGGCAGATCTCAAATACACCCTGAAGCAGCATGAAATTGCGAGATGGGCGGAGCGGAAAGGAATAGTGTCAGCTAAGGGACCCGCCGGTTCGGTGTTGTTCTTCCACGGCAATGTATTTCATGCTTCTTCCAATAACCTGTCGCCCTGGGACAGGCATACCTTCCTGGTAACCTACAACAGTACCAGCAATACATTGACTGAGGTAGAAAGACCAAGACCTGCATTTATAGCCAACCGTAATTATGAAAAAATACTCCCGCTTTATGACGGGCTGTAGTTTATAAAAGACATCATTACCTGCTGATAAATCATACGCATACCTGGCATGTTACAGGAGATCTATTTTTAAGAAACTTGTAAATCAATATTTCCGATGAACGCTGATGATTATAAAACGGAAGAACTGCAACAGGCAGAACTGATCAACGGAAACACCGTGTTGAAGCCAGAAAGCCCCGGTCTGTACCCTGTTATCGTACATTGCCTCGCTGCTGACAGTTTTGTTCACTGGCTGAAGGAGAACAAAACATTCCTGGATAACACTCTTTCGGAGTATGGGTCTGTTTTATTCCGTGGTTTCCCGGTAAAAGATGTGCATGGATTCCGGGAAATTTTACCGGGACTTTTTGATAAAGAAATAGCATACAAGGAAAGAACCTCGCCGCGGCATCCGATAGTAGGTCACGTTTACAGTTCCACAGATCATCCCAGCGACCAGGTGATCCAGATGCATACGGAATCTTCCTATGCTGCTGTATTTCCGAACAGAATCTGTTTTTATGCACAAACGCCGCCTTTGGCAGGTGGAGAAACGCCTATAGCAGATGTTCGCAGGGTAGTTGGCTTGTTGAGTGCTGCTACCATTGAAAAATTCCGCCACCTCGGGGTAAAGTATGTACGTAACATTATGGATGGAGCAGGACTGGGTTGGAAGGAAATTTTCCAGGTAAATTCCGGAGAGGAACTGGAAAAAGTGTTGACAGGATCAGGTATGCAACATGAATGGGTGAAGGAAGACCATCTGCGGATAACCTGGACAAGGCCCGCATTTCAGCAACATCCCGTTAATGGAAACAGCGTATGGTTTAACCATGCTTTCTTTTACAGCAAGTCCCTTATTGATGAATATATACGTGAAGTAATACCTGATGAGGAACTGCCATTTGTTAGCTATTATGGTGATGGGAGCGAAATTGAAGACCAGGTGATCCATGAAATCAGTAACGCCTACGATAAAACGAAGATCGTTTTTCCCTGGGAAAAAGATGATGTACTGCTGCTCGATAATATGCTTTTTGCACACGGAAGAATGTCTTTTAGGGGAGAACGGAAAATACTCGTAGCGATGGGTAATCCGGTAGGATAAACTTCTTCATGAAATATTATTATAATGAATACAGCCGGCTTAATCCAGGAGGCCATCCTGAATGGGAGCTTTCATCCGGTGATATATTCACTGTCTGATTTTATGCTGGAGCCGGAAGTCCACAGCAAATTTGTGTTCCCCGTTTATAAAGAGTTGGTGGACTATTGCAGGAACAGCCGGATGGGGGAACTGGATGCAAGTCAGGAAGAACGGGAGGAGGCAGATCGGTGGTTAAGGGCACAGGGTTTGAAAGAGGCCGAATATCTTGTCGTGATGCTTGATTCCACTTCCGACAGGAATAAGCTGATGAAGATTAACACCTATTTCGAATTTCTTTCGGCTCTGCTTACAATCGATAATATCAGGATCCTGATTTTTGATGAAAACAATAATGCCTTGTCGCCTCTACCCACACAAAACTGGTATTTGGCCCATGCACAGGATTGATTCATTGCGCATCCAGTGTGTTTAACAATTACCTGAACAGGGGAATGGCGCGGAAAGATGTGCCTGTATTGATTACCTACACTGGAAAATACGCGAATAATACAAATGCCGGTTTCTGGTGGGCGGATGCCCCATTGGTTCACTGTTTGTTGCTGAAGGAAAGGAACAATCAAAAGGAGTTGCTGCTGTTGTCGGATCTGACAGAAGAAGAACAACAACGCAATGATTCTTTGCCCTGTAGTGAATACTCAGGCAGCCTGCTGCTCGATTTTGTTTACGCCAAAATCCACTCTCCGTCGCAACCGGCGGTCAGCTAAAAATTTTATTGTTATGCTTAGTCCAACGAAGCTGGATTTAAATTTACTGGAAGCAAATAAAAATGCTGTTGCCCGTGAATATTGGGACAACAGACTGGCCGGTTTTGAATGCAGTGATTATTTAGGCAACTACTCCAGGGATATCCTGAAGCTGGAAGAATGCAGCCGTTATATTGTTTACACCACACAGGCGCCGCAGCAAACATGGGAGGATCTGAAGAAATTTGCCGTTTCCGGTAAGGCACAGCATATTGTGTTGTTKGCTGCGCTGAGTCTTTTTATCCAGCGCTGTTCCGCTGTAGCGGACGTTATTATTTTCAACCCGGTGTACCGGCAGGAGGCTTCCGGAACAGATGATCATATTGTACCTGTGAGGATGAATGAACAGGCAGGAAGTACATTTATTGAACAGATTAAGTACCTGAGAAACCATCTGATAAATGACTTCAATCATCCGCAACGTCTAGTGGAAAGTACGCTGCATATGGAGCAGCAAACATTTCGCCGGTTATTCAAAATAGGATTGTCGGTAGAAGAAGTCCAGAACTCCGGCGCATTCGATTCGTTTCATCCGGATATCCTCTTTGTATTCAGCGGGAAAGATATGCTGGAGCTCAGCATTCGTTGCGATGCTGCACAATTTGATTCCGAAGGGATCGCACAAATGGCGGTGGCTTTTTTTGACTGGCTGAACAAACTAGTCACCAATAAGGGAAAAAATCTGGCTGCGATTCAATTGTCGTCTCCACAAGAGAGGGATTATATTGCGAAAGCGTTTAATGATACAGATGCAGGCTATCCCCGGCATAAAACAATAATGGATCTTTTTCAGGAGCAGGTTAATCATACCCCTGATAATACTGCGTTAAGAGTAAACAATAAACTGATTTCCTACCGGGAGCTTGACCGTAGCTCTTCTCAGGTGGCTGCATATCTGCAAACAGAAAAGGGAATTGTAGCTGGTGACCTGGTGGGAATCATGCTTGAACGTGAAGAATGGCTGGTACCTGTTATTTTCGGTGTGCTAAAAGCCGGTGCAGCCTATGTACCGGTAGATCCATCCTATCCTCCTGCAAGAATCGCGGCGATAGCAGGAGATTCGGGTATGAAAGCGCTCATTACCCGTGACCGATTTTTTATGCCGGCTCTGGCAAATATACCGGTAGTGAGCCTTGACAATTGTACGGAATACATCTGTAGTATGCGGGCGGAATATAATCGCATAAGTGCTGATGAGAAGGGGCTGGCATATGTGATCTATACTTCCGGTTCAACAGGCCATCCGAAAGGAGTGATGATTGCACATCACTCCGTGGTTAACAGGATTTGCTGGATGCAGAAAAAATATCCGCTCCATGAATCAGATGTACTGCTGCAAAAAACGCCGATCGTGTTTGATGTTGCTGTATGGGAACTTTTCTGGTGGGCAATCTGCGGGGCCAGTCTCTGTTTGCTGCCTCCGGGTGAAGAGAGGGATCCGGAAGCTATCATCGCGGCTATTGACCAGCATAAAGTCACCGGTATCCACTTCGTTCCTTCCATGCTCACATTGTTTCTGAAACAGGCGGAAGACGGCTACGGAAAACTGAGCAGTTTAAAGCGGGTATTTGCCAGCGGCGAAGTGCTGAAACCGGAACAGGTGCAGTTGTTTGGAAAAATGCTTCATGCACATTCAGGTACGGTCCTGGTGAACCTTTATGGCCCTACAGAAGCTACTGTAGACGTTTCTTATTATCAATGCGATTTTAGAAATGAGGGGAAGACGGTGCCTATCGGTAAGCCAATTGACAATACCAGGTTGTATATACTTGACAAAAATAATCACATTGTACCAGTGGGTGTGCCGGGAGAGCTATATATAGCCGGTGATGGACTGGCGCTAGGGTATCTCAATAACGCAGGATTGACGCAGGAGCTGTTTATGGAGTATCCCGGAGTATATGGCGAGCGTTTGTACCGCACCGGTGATCTGGCAAAATGGATGCCCGACGGTAATATCATTTATCTCGGAAGAACGGATCATCAGGTGAAAGTGCGCGGCTTCAGAATAGAGCTGGGTGAAATAGAAGCTTGTTTGTCTACCCATCAGCAGATCAGTAACTGCACCGTAATAACCCGCGATGTTGCAGACGATACCTGCCTGATAGCCTGTTATGTTGCGGAGTATATGATAGAAGAAGCGCAGTTGAAATCTTTTCTGGGAAATTTACTTCCCGCTTATATGATTCCCGCTCATTTTATTTATTTGTCCGTTATGCCGCTTACAACAAACGGGAAAACAGACAAAAAAGCATTACAACAGATTCCTCTTAAAAAGGAGGTTCCGGTGATAGGCCCTGCTAATGGGCTGGAAGAGAAGCTGGCGGAAATATGGGCGCGGGTACTGGGAAGAAAACCATCTTCTGTCAGCACCAATAAAAGTTTCTTCGAACTGGGAGGAAATTCACTGAAGCTGGTGAGAGTAAACGGTATGTTCAACAGGGAGCTTCACCTGAAAACAACGGTCAACGAAATGCTGAACTACCCGACCATTGAATCATTTATCGCATTTGTAAACGGAGAAAATAACAACGCCGGGAACATCAGCGGCGAAGCAGCCGGAGAAGTAGAGGAAATGAGAGCAACTATTGATTTCCTGAATAATAATATCTAAATACAATGAGTAAACAAACTGGGATGGAAATAGCGGTAATTGGTATGTCGGGCCGATTTCCAGGCGCTGCCGATCTGCATCATTTCTGGAATAACCTGGTGAATGGAGTGGAATCCATCAGCCGTTTAAGTGACGAAGATTTATTGGAAGAAGGAGAAGACGCGGACATCCTGAAAAATAAAAGGTATGTAAAGGCCAGCTCTTTTATGAGCGACAAAGGATATTTCGATGCCGACTTTTTTGGTTACCGGCCGGAAGAAGCAACGCTGATGAATCCACAGATAAGGATATTTCATGAACTCTGCTGGAATGCCCTGGAAGACGCAGGATATAACGTACGTAACAATAAAGAGAAGATTGGCCTTTTTGCCGGTGGCGCCAATGATCTGAACTGGCAGAATTATACATTTCTGGCCAATGAAGAGGGTGCCGTTGATGATTTTACCGCCTCACAGCTCCGGGATACTACTTATTTATGTTCCCGCATATCTTACCTGTTTAATTTGCAGGGGCCTTCCGTGTATGTAAATACCGCCTGTTCTACTTCTTTGGTGGCCATTCAGCGCGCCTGCATGAGCCTTTTGCTGAGAGAATGCAGTATGGCTATGGCAGGAGGGATCACCGTAAACAATTTTTCAAAAAGAGGATACCTGTTCCAGGAAGGAATGATTAACTCTCCGGATGGTCATTGCAGACCCTTTGACGCAGATGCCGCAGGTACCGTTGCCGGTGAAGGAGGAGGAGTGGTGGTACTGAAAAGACTCACAGATGCGATAAAAGACAGGGATCATATATATGCCGTTGTCCGTGGATATGCTGTCAATAATGACGGTAACAGGAAAATGTCATTTGCTGCGCCCAGCGTGGAAGGGCAATACGCGGCAATTGTAAAAGCACTCAATATGGCAGGCGTGCCGCCCGAAAGTATCAGCTACATTGAAGCACATGGCACCGGCACGGAGCTGGGCGACCCCATTGAAGTGGAAGCACTTAATAAAAGCTTTGGCGCCGCGGCAGAAAAACATTGCGCGCTCGGTTCTGTAAAAAGTAATATTGGTCACCTCGATGCGGCAGCCGGCGTAGCCGGATTTATAAAAACCGTGCTGGCGATGAAATACAGGAAAATACCTGCGAGCCTGTATTTTAAAAGTCCTAATCCAAGGATAAATTTCACGGACACCCCATTTTATGTAAATCATCAGTGCAGCGAATGGCATAATGAAAAATACCCTTTAAGGGCAGGGGTTAGTTCATTCGGAATTGGTGGAACCAATGCGCATGTTATTCTCGAAGAGCCTCCCGTAGAAGAAAAATTGCATGACAGTCGTCCCTTTCAGTTGATTATGCTGTCTGGAAAAACCAGTGCAGCGCTGGAACGAAATATTACCCGATTCAGTAATTTTTTGGAAGAAGACAGCGCCACCCGGTTGGAAGATATCGCCTACACGCTGCAAAGCGGCCGTACTCCCCTTGAATACCGCCGGATGATCGTCAGTGCAGGCAAAGAAGATACGTTGGTGCAGTTAGCAGACAATCCGCCTGCCAACCCCATATCTGTTGAAAATAAAAACAAGCCTGCCGTAATTTTTATGTTCCCCGGTCAGGGTGCTCAGTATGCCGGCATGTTCAATGACCTGTATGAGGGAGAACGCATTTTTAGAGAAGCAGTAGATGAATGCCTGGCTGTTGTATTAGACAAATGTGGAAAAGATCTGCGGCCGGCGCTAATATCTGATTCATTAAATGATACCGGAATAAATGATACTGCCATCGCACAACCTGCATTGTTCATTATGGAATATGCGTTGTCGCAGTTGCTGATGGCCTGGGGAATACATCCCGATGCCATGATAGGACACAGCATCGGAGAATATGTAGCTGCCTGCGTTAGCGGCGTATTTTCTCTGGAAGATTCTCTTGCGCTGGTAGTCAGGAGAGGAGAACTCATGCAGCAGGCAATGCCTGGCGCCATGCTGGGAATTTCTATGGCGGAAAGTGAGTTGCGTTCACTGATGAATGGCCATAGCCATATATCACTTGCAGCCGTCAATAGCCCTTCCTTATGTGTAGTGTCCGGAGTGAAAGAGGAGATACTGCACTTCAGGGAAAAGCTGGACGGCCTGGGATACAACAGCCGGATATTGCATACATCGCACGCATTTCATTCCTATATGATGGATGAAATACTGGATGCCTTTGCAGAAGAAGTAGGAAAAGTGAGTATAAGAGCAGGGAAGATTCCTTTTATATCAAATCTTACTGGTGACTGGGCTACCGTGATTCATCCGAAATACTGGGTAGACCACCTGCGCAATACCGTGATGTTCAGACAAGGCCTGGAAATTTTGCTGGAAAACAACAACTGTTGTTTTATTGAGGTCGGTCCCGGAAACACGTTGAGTACTTTTGTACGTTCAAATACACTTCGTACCAAAAATCATAAAGTTGTTCCGCTGTTAAAACACGCACATGATACCGGCAATAATCAGCGACACCTGCTGAAAGGAATCGGAGAGTGCTGGTTGCACGGTATTAACCCCGACTGGAATGCCTTCTACCGGGATGAACAACGGAAAAGAGTATCGGTTCCTGTTTATTCGTTTGAAAAAACGGCATACCCGGTAATCGTGGATGCCTATAAAATGATCCAGGAAAGAACAGTAACAGAAAAGACAGGTAAAGATCCCGACCTCCTCAATTGGTTTTATACACCGGTATGGAAGCTGTGTGAGCCTTCCCCTTTCACAGCCTACACCATCAGCGGACCGGTATTATTGCTGGCGGATGATGATGGTGTTGTTGACAATTTGCAGGATAAGCTTCGGGAGCAGGGAGCACCTGTCGTTTTGGTGAAGAGAGGGACCGCCTTTCGGGAGCTGTCGCCTGCAGCCTGTGAAGTCAACCCGGGTGATACAAAAAGTTTCGTGGAATTATTCGCATGGTTGTCCGGCAATAACCTGTTACCGGAGCGGATTATCAATGGATGGAGCATTACCGGGAATACAACGGATGCTTTTTCTGATGAAAGATATACGCAATGTTTCTATGGTTTTATTGAATTGATAAAAACATGTTTCTCAGAGGGGAGCACGCTGAATAAACAATTGGTGTTGCTGACAAACAACGTATTCGATGTACTTGAAAAGGATGCAGATCCTGGTATACAGGCACTGTCGGCCGGATTGCTGAAAGTAGTGGGACAGGAATATCCCGGTATACACACCTGCCACCTGGATATCAGTCTTACTGAAGAAGTAAGTGATTATTCCGGTATGCTGCTCGGCGAGATCAGCACGAATGATACCGGCAAAGTAATTTGTTTACGTGGAGGAAGGAAGTGGGAACAACTGTATGACAAAATGCGGATAACTCCCGGTGAGGCCGGGTGGCCGTGCAAGCAGGAAGGGGTTTACGTGGTTACAGGTGGACTGGGAGCATTTGGTTTCCATATTTCAAAATATTTGCTGCAAACGTTCAATGCCAATATTCTGCTGCTGGGTCGTAGCCCGCTGCCAGGTGGAGAAAGCCGCCATGCAGGAGAGCAGAAAATGCTGGATCGCTACACTGCGCTACAGGAGGAGCCCGGAGCAGTCATGTACATAGATTGTGATATCGCTGATATCACTGCACTCTCGGCAGCGATGCGTGCTGCAGAAAGCAGGTTTGGGCAGGTGAATGGCGTTGTACATGCGGCAGGTATCATCCGTGGAAAATCCATCAGTGCTTTAAGTGAACTGACAAAAGCTGATTTCGAAGAACAGTTTGCAGCCAAGGTTACGGGAGTACGCGCGCTGGAGGCGGTGTTTGCAGACAGGCAGCTCGATTTCTGTCTGCTGATTTCTTCTCTATCTGTTGTATTGGGAGGTCTTGGTTTTTCAGCCTATGCGGCGGCCAATACTTTCATGGATCTTTATATCCGTTCACAACGTAACAAAGGAAGGCTGAAAGGTTGGATGACGGTGGACTTTGATGCCCTGAGTTTTGATGAACCTTCCGGAAAAGCGATTACTACCGGAGAGCTGATTAGCGCTACCGGCCATGCATTGAGGAACGGGCATCATTCGCAGATAGTGGTGGCCGCCAGTGATCTGAGCAAAAGGATCGAAAACTGGGTCAGCATGAAAAATGAGGTAGCCGGAAAAGAGGAGTCCAGAAGTATTATTCAGGATACGGCCGTTCGTAACGGTAACGAATATACGTATACAACGGTAGACAGCATCGGCGTCAGACTGATGCACTTATGGAAAATGTTTTTCGGAAAATCTGACATCGGGGCCGGAGACGATTTTTTCGACATAGGAGGCGACTCGCTGAAGGCCCTGACAATGATTGCGCGCATCAAAAAAGAATTCAATATAGAATTATCAGTAACCAGCTTCTTCAGGTTATCCTCCATACAACAACTGGCGGCGCATATAGCGGACCTTAAGAGCCAGGAAGAAGTAGAACAGCACAGGCAACAATTACACGACCAGGAACAGTTCATCTTTTAATTTTCCAGTTACCATCTTGAAATCATTGTTATGATAAATGATAGCATGTTATCAGCCCCGGAAAACTGCACGGCTAACAAAAGGATACTTTTGTTGTCACTGCCCTTCTGGACTCCATCTATACCGCCGCTGGGTATTTCCCTGTTGAAATCCCTGTTGCAGGAAAACGGCTTTGACGTACGTACGCATGATGCGAACATGGATTTTGCGTTCCGGGAAATTTACGGAGATTATTTTTCCGTAATAAAATCGGTGGTGCCGGCCTATAACCAGGGTAATTTCTTTAACATCGGTATGGATGTGATGAGAAATCAAATGCTGGCACACATCAACTATACTGACCGGCAACATTATTCCAGCCTGATAAAGGAGATTATCCGCCTTCACTATTACTGTGATATTGATGACAACAGTATTGATCAGCTGATAGCAATCCTGGACGAGTGTTTTGTGCAGCTAAAAAATTTTATAACGGAGCAGATAGCCGATTATCAACCTACTACCATTGGCCTTTCTGTCTTCAGTGGTAACCTGGCATCTTCGGTGTTCTGCTTCAGGGAAATCAAGAAAATAAATCCTGATATAGAAACTATTATGGGAGGTGGCACCTTCTCTATGGAGCTGGCTATCAACAATCCAAATTTTGAAAGACTGCTGGCGAAAGAAGGACAAAATATCGACAAGTTTTTTGTTGGTGAAGGTGATCTGCTGGTGCTCAGGTATTTTCAGGGCATGCTGGACGTCAATAAAAAAATATACCAACTCGCTGATTTGCCGGGAAAGAATCTTCAGGTAACAGATATACCGGTTCCTGATTTTAGTGATCTGGACATTGATAAATATCCCCAGATCGGCTACTGGACTGCCAGAAGCTGTCCGTTTCAATGTAGTTTCTGTTCTGAAACGATCTACTGGGGAAAGTACAGAAAGAAAGGTGCTGAAAAGATGGTGGATGATATGACCCTGCTCAGTGGAAAATATGGCAGCCAGATTTTTATGATGGGTGATTCTCTCCTGAACCCTGTTATAGATCAATTGGCTCACGAAATGATCCGGCAGAACACGGCCCTCTATTTTGATGGTTATTTAAGAGCGGATCCTCCCGTTTGCAAAATCGAAAATACCCTTCTCTGGCGCAAGGGTGGGTTATACAGGGCTCGTCTTGGTGTTGAAAGCGGCTCGCCTGGAGTGCTGGAGATCATGAACAAAAAAATCAGTGTGGATCAGATCAAAGAGTCGCTGCGTGCACTGGCTGTTGCAGGCATAAAAACAACAACCTACTGGATCGTAGGTCATCCCGGCGAAACTGAAGAGGACTTCCAGATGACGCTGGATGTAATTGAAGAAATGGCAGATTTCATCTGGGAAGCCGAGCCTAATCCTTTCGGCTACTATCTGACGGGACAGGTTAATTCCGATAAATGGATGTCTGCCTATAAAAGACAAACTATTTTCTCTGAGGAGTATACGGAAATGCTACAGGTACAAACCTGGGAAATGCAGGGATGTGAACCCGTTCGGGAAGAAATTTACCGCAGGGTAAACAGATTTGTTGAACATTGTTATAAACTCGGTATCCCTAATCCCTATTCCGAAAAAGAAATTTACGATGCAGACGTCAGATGGAAAAGACTGCATGCCAATGCGGTTCCTGCATTGGTTGAATTCCGGAACAAGGAAATAATCATTAACGACTTCTCAGGTGTTACGGACGGAACGCAATCCGATAATCTTTCTGCAGAAGTAGATTTTATCTTTTAAAGCTGAACAACAGGCTATGACAACAGGTGAGATCATACAGGAATTAATTTCCAGGGGAGCAAAATTTGAGGTATCGGATGATAAGCTCAAAGTGATGCTCAGTAAGGAGAAAATGACACCCGATATTGCTGACCTGATAAAGGAAAACAAACAGGAGATCATCAGGTATATTAATGCCAGGCAGAATAACCGTATCTATCCTGCTGCCATTAAAGAATACTACGCCACATCTCCCGCGCAGAAGAGGCAATACTTTTTACATGAATTGTACCAGTCTTCCCTGGCTTACAACCTGCCACACACCAATAAAATAGAAGGAGAGATAGCCGTGGAACGATTGCAGGATGTATTCGAAAAGCTGATTGCCAGGCATGAAAACCTGCGTACCAGCTTCCGCCTGATGAACGGTGATCCTGTACAGGTGATATCCCAGGAAGTGGATTTTCGAATAGAACATTACAAGGCGACCGAAGCGGAAGCAGACGATATTATACGCAAATTTGTGAGGCCCTTTGACCTCGCAATTGCCCCACTGATGAGGGTAGGACTTATAGCGCTCAGCGACCGTGAATGCATACTCATCGTGGATACGCATCATATCGTAACGGATGGTGTGTCACATGTGCTGCTGCTCAATGACTTCATACAGCTCTATCATGGCAATCAACTGCCCGATGTGGTATTACAGTATAAAGATTATGCTGAATGGTTGCATAATAGTGAACAGGAACACATCAAAGCAAAGCAAAGAAAATTCTGGCTGGACAGATTTGCGGATAATAGCAACGGATTTGATCTGCCGGTTGATTTCAGCAGACCGGCTATTAAAGACTATCGGGGTGACAGAATACATTTTTCGCTGAGTCCCGGGCAGACAGCCGTACTGCGGGCTTTCACCAGGACGGAAAGCGCTACCTTGTTTATGACATTGCTGGCCGCTTATAATGTGCTGTTAAGCAAATTAAGCGGCCAGGAAGATGTGGTGGTTGGCACTCCCGTAACAGGACGTTCTCATTCAGACATGGAAAATATCCTGGGTATGTTTGTGAATATCCTGCCACTGCGTAACCGGCCCGAAGGAGGAATAAGCTTCAGACAATTTTTGGCGGAGCTGAAAACAAATACACTTGCCTGTATCGATCACCAGGACTTTCAGTATGAAGAACTGATTGATGCACTGAAAATTGACCGTAATCCAGGTAGCTACCCACTGATAGACATCATGTATGTTCATCATGGATTTAAAAACCCGGAAATGGAATTCCCCGGTCTTACACTGACGTATTATCCTTATAGCAGTAAGGTATCCAAGTTTGACCTGATGCTTACAAGCATCGAAAGTGAGCACCATGTTAACTTTGAAGTTGAATTCTCTACTGCATTGTTTAAGCCGGAAACAATTGACCGTTTCACTGATTTCTATAAACAGATCTTAATAGCCGTCACCGAGGACCCGGATAAGAAACTGGCGGATATTGTACTCCGCAATCCAGGTGGAAAAATTGGAGACATAAATAAATTTAATGCCCTGCCACTGGATTACCAGGCAAAAGAAACGGTAATTGATCAGTTTGAAAGGCAGGCATTGGAACACCCGCATCAGATAGCAACGGTATGCAACGGTAACACCACCACCTTCGAAGCACTGAAGTACCAAATGGATAAAATAGCCATCCGGCTGCAGCAGGAGTACCAGCTAGGAAAAGGTGATTTAGCCGGTATCCTGCTGGAGCGTGGAGATTTGATGATCCCTGCAATACTTGCTGTACTAAAGGCGGGAGCGGTATATGTACCGCTGGACCCACATCATCCGGCAGACAGGATCAACGCCATCATACAGGATGCAGGATTGAAAGTGCTGATAACGAAGGGAGACTATTCCGATCTGCCCGCCGGTACCCGCCTTGTAAATATAGACAAGACAACAGGCATAACAGATCAGGTGCATCAAAATCCGATTGCGGTTGATATTGCCGGAACAGACCCGGCGTATGTCATATACACATCCGGATCCACAGGTAAGCCCAAAGGTGTCTGCATACAACATGCGGCCATGAACAACTATATCAGCTGGGCCGCCGGCGCATACCTGCAACAGGAAAAACTATCGTTTCCATTGTTTACTTCCGTTGCCTTCGACCTGACCATCACCTCTATTTTTGTACCCTTGATTACCGGGTGCACCATACATATTTATCCGGAGAGCGACCATCATTTTCCGGTTGATCAGGTGTTGTCAGATAATCAGTCAGGCATAGTAAAACTGACGCCTTCTCATCTGAAACTGTTAAAAGAATCTTCTTTTTTCCACAACATGGATTATAAAAGTAAAATCAAACGGTTGATCGTGGGAGGGGAAGAACTGACAACGCAGCTGACCAAAGAAATACATCAGTTATTCAACGGAGCAATAGAGATATACAATGAGTATGGGCCTACAGAAGCCACTGTGGGCTGCATGATACACCGTTTCAATATCGATCGGGATACTGGAAGAACAGTACCCATAGGAAAGCCGGCTGCCAATACGCGGATTTATCTGCTGGACAAATATCTGCACCCTGTTCCGGAAGGAGTGGTCGGTGAAATATTCATAGCAGGCGCTGGTCTTGCTGAAGGATATCTCCACAACATATCTCTTACAAAAGAGCGTTTCCCGGAGAATCCACATATCCCCGGAGAGCGGATGTATAAAACCGGAGATCTGGGAAAATGGTTGCCAGGTGGTGATATAGAGTTTGTGGGGAGAAGGGATAGCCAGGTAAAAATCAACGGATACAGGATAGAAACAGGAGAAATCGAAAGCTGTTTAACCGGGCATGACGACATTAAAGAAAGTGTGGTGATAGCCAAAAACAAGGATGGCGAAAAATATCTTGTTGCCTATTATGTAGCACTTAACATTATCGATGAAAAGCTATTGCTGCAGTATCTGCAGCAGCGATTACCGGACTATATGGTGCCGGCCTATATTATCAGGCTGGAAAGTTTACCACTGACGCCCAACGGAAAAACAGATATAAACGCGCTGCCGGCGCCACAGACCGGGGAATCAGATCAGGGCACTGCTGCTTCGAATGAAACAGAAGAACGCCTGGTAATGATATGGTCTGAGATCCTGAGGATTGACAGCAGCAAAATAGATGTCAACGCAAATTTCTTTGTATTGGGAGGGCATTCACTGCGTACCTACAACTTATTACACAGAATTGAAAAAGAATTTGATGTCAGGATTCCGCTGCTCACTTTCTTTGAGAAGCCTACCATCAAAGAATTACAAACGAATATTCTTGTAGCGAGATTATCGCAGAAAGCAAACAACAACTATAACAAAGTAAGTATTTAACGAATGGAAGAACTACTCAGAAAAGTGGAGGAACTGGGAATTTCGCTGGTGGCCCAAGGGGAACAACTGGACATCTATGACCCGGCTAATGCCCTCACCGATGACTTACTGAACGCGCTGAAAGATAATAAAGAGGCCCTGCTGCACCTCCTGCAAGGCATTACAGGCGATAAGTATATTCCGATTCCCCGGACAGCAGAAAAAAAATACTATCACCTGTCCGCAGCACAGCGGCGGCTGTACTTCCAGTATGAATTCGACAAAACATCACTGGCCTATAATATTCCACAGGCAGTAACCCTGACCGGAAAACCGGACAAGGCAAGGATAAAGAATGCCTTCACTGTCTTACTGGACCGTCATGAAATATTCCGCACCGCTTTCGAAATGGTAAATGATCTGCCGATGCAGCAGGTATTACCGCCACAGGATTTTGATCTGGAAGAATTTCATGCAGATAATGGTGACGTGAAGACAATAATACATCAATTTATAAGACCCTTTGATTTGCATAAACCTCCTTTGTTCAGGGCGGGATTGATCAGCGTTGGGCCAGATGAACATGTGCTCGTGGTGGACATGCATCATATCGCATCTGATGGGGTATCGGCAGGGATACTGATAAGGGACTTTATGGCTATTTATAATGAGGAAGTGTTGGCACCATTGCCTTTACAATACAAGGATTTTGCGGAGTGGCAACAATCTCCGGCACAACAGCAATTCATGGCCGCCCATAAACAATACTGGGTTGATGAGTTCATGGAAGTGCCCGGCCGCCTTGAATTACCTGCTGATTTTCCACGTCCGCTCATTAAGGAATATAGCGGCAGCTCCGTGACGGTTGAAATAGATGCAGCAACAACTGAGGGATTGAGAGCCATCGCAGAACAGGACGGCGCCACCATGTTCATGGTGATGTTGTCGCTCTTCAATGTATTGCTCAGTAAACTCTCCAATCAACAGGATATTGTTATCGGATCGGTTACTGCCGGACGTCAGCATCCAGATCTCGCCAATATGTTTGGTATGTTTGCCAACACCCTCGTGCTGAGAAATGAAGTGAAAGGAGCGCTTAGCTTCAAAGAATTGCTGGCTGTTGTGAAAACACGTGCACTACAGTGTTTTTCACATCAGTATTATCCTTATGAAGAGCTGGTGGAGCAACTGAGAGTAGAAAGAGATACCAGCCGGAATCCGCTGTTCGATGTATTGTTTGCCTATAATAATTTTGAACCGGCCTACCTGGAGATGCCGGGTCTTACCCTGCAGCCCTGCAGCTTTGAACCTGGTGTTGCCAAGTTTGATCTTACCTTAACGGTAACTGAGCAAACGGATACCATGAAGCTGAGCCTCGAGTATGCGACTTCCATTTTCAAAGCCGGAACGATCGAGAAATTTATGGCTTGTTTTCATCGTATTATTAATGCTGTATTGGCTAATCCGTTTGTAAACATCGCTGATATTGACATATTATCTGAAGCCGAAAGAGAACAAGTGCTGCATGGATTCAACAATACGAAAGTAAGTTATGCTGCAGACAAAACCGTGATTGACCTGTTTGAGGAACAGGTATTGCGCACACCCACCAATACAGCTATTATCTGTGAAGAAATCCGGATTTCCTATCAGGCATTAAACACCACGGTCAATAAACTGGCGCATTATCTGAGGGAGAAACTCGATATAAAACCAAACGATCTTATCGGGGTGATGCTGCCCAGGACAGAAAGTCTTATTGTCAGTATCCTGGCGATACTGAAAGCGGGTGCGGCTTATGTGCCTATCGACCCAAACTATCCCGAGGAACGTATACAGCTCATAACGACCAACAGCGGATTGAAGGCCATCATAGGCTTACAGACAAGTAATGGCCGGGATACCGGAGTGCCGCTGGTTTCTATCATTGCAGAGAAAAATTTTATCGCCGGACAGCCGGATACTAATCCGGAGAAAATAACAGGTCCCGATGACCTGATTTATGTGATCTATACATCTGGTTCTACCGGCGTCCCCAAAGGAGCTATGATCAGACATCATTCATTTACCAATCTGATAGAATGGTATCGTGATATGCTGAACCTGAGCCCTGCAGATGTTATGTTGTTGCTTGCGCCGGTAAGTTTTGACCTGGCACAAAAAAATATTTTCTCCCCACTGGCGGTTGGCGCGCCTTTATGTCTGTCTGAAAAATTGCATCTGKAGTATAATGCCATTGCCGAAACAGTCAAAAGAGAAGGCGTAACAATAGTAAATCTTGCACCCAGCGCATTTTATCCGCTATTGGAAGAAGAAGAATATTCCCACTTCCGGAATCTGCAGCCGCTCAGGAAAGTTGTGCTGGGCGGAGAACCTATCCATACCAGGGAACTGGACGGCTGGCGTAAATCGGCCTATTATAATGCCAGCATTATTAATTCGTATGGCCCCACTGAGTGCACGGATGTGGTGTCCTGGCATGAACTATCTGACTACGAACTCGAAAACGCTAAAAGTATCCCGATCGGGAAAGCGCTAAATAATACACAGCTCTATATACTGGACCAGGATCTGAAACCAGTGCCAGTGGGAGTAATAGGAGATGTCTATATCGGCGGGGTATGCGTGGGAAATGGATACCTGAACAATAGTCAATTGACAGCAGAGAAGTTTGTAAAGAATCCTTTCGATGAGCAGCGGTTGATTTATCGTACAGGTGACCTGGGAAAATGGCTACCGGAAGGCAATATCGTATTCACCGGCAGAAATGATGATCAGGTGAAGATACGCGGCTTCCGGATTGAGCTGTCCGAAATAACCAACAACCTAACAAGTCACCCTATGGTGAAGGATGCGGTAGTATTACCGGTAAAGAAATACGGTAATGAATATCTCTCGGCCTACTATACAGCAGAAGAGGATATACCATTAACCGTACTGAGAAGCTTCCTGACGGCCAAACTACCCGGGCATATGGTGCCCGCATATTATGTTCATTTAAAGAGTCTGCCACTGAATCCGAATGGTAAGCTGGACAAAAAAGCCCTGCCGGAACCAGACGTAGAAATCACAGACAGTTATGCGAAGCCTGAAACCAACATACAGTCAAAGCTGGTAGAAATCTGGTCCCGGGTGCTGAATATCAACAGTGACAAAATCAGCATCTATGCTAACTTCTTTGATCTGGGTGGTCATTCACTAAAAATAATTCAGTTAAACAGGCTGGTGAATGAGGCGATGAATGTTAATATCTCTGTGGCAAACACCTTCCGGCTATCTAATATTTCTTTAATGGCAGACTTCATTGTAAACGGTGATAAAAAAACGTCGGAGATGGAAAAGGAATTTGAAGATCGTGGGGACTTTCTGAATTTATTAAGCAGATAAAATACCAAAATCAGCCAGGTATGGATAATAAATATACGGGGTATGAAATTGCCATAATCGGTATGGCCGGCCAATTCCCCGGTGCAGAAGATCTACAGGCATTCTGGGAGAACCTGAAAAACGGCGTCGAATCTATCAGTCATTTTACCCGGGAGGAACTTCTGGAAGAAGAAATTGACACGACACTGATTGATCGTCCGGACTATGTTCGGGCCAATGCATATTTGAAAAGCAAGGGGCAGTTTGATGCAGCATTTTTTGATTACCGGCCAGATGAAGCAAACATGATGGATCCGCAGATGCGGGTATTGCATCAGTGTGTATGGGCGGCCATAGAGGATGCCGGATACAATATCAATAATTACAAGGGCCGGGTAGCACTTTTTGCCGGCGCCACTTCTGATGTCAACTGGCAAAACTATTCCACCCTGACCAACAACCGTTTTCTGTCTGACCAATACTTCAGCGAGTTCCTGACAAATGTGCAATATACCAGTTCGAAAATATCTTATCAGTTCAACCTGCGCGGTCCCTCCGTTTTTCTCAATACGGCCTGTTCTACTTCGCTGGTAGCCGTTCACCAGGCCTGCAATAGTTTATTACTGGGCGAATGTTCAATGGCGCTGGCGGGCGGCGTATCCATCAGGAACTTTTCCAAACGGGGATATATTCACCGCGAAGGCATGATTCTTTCTGCAGATGGCCACTGCCGTGCTTTTGATGCGGAGGCAAGTGGTACGGTCGGTGGAGAAGGCGTTGGTATCGTAGTCCTCAAAAGACTGAAAAGCGCATTGGAAGATAAAGACAATATACTGGCCGTCATTAAAGGCACAGGTATCAATAATGACGGCGCCGGTAAAGTGGGATATACTGCTCCCGGAATTGACGGACAGGTAGGAGCCATTGTAATGGCCACCAAAATGGCCCGAGTACCTTTAGAAACAATCACTTACCTGGAAACCCATGGTACCGGTACCCGGCTGGGCGATCCGGTGGAGGTGGAAGCCCTGAATAATGTATTTGGAAAAAGTGATGAAAAATATTGTGCTATCGGGTCCGTCAAAACAAATATCGGACACCTTGATGTGGCGGCAGGAGTAGCCGGCCTGATAAAAGTAGTATTATCATTACAGCATAAACAGCTTCCGCCCAGTCTCCATTTTAAAACACCTAATCCACAGATCAATTTCAATAATGGCCCTTTTTATGTAAACACAGTGCTGAAAGAATGGAGTAATGAAGCAGGGCCATTACGGGCGGGAATAAGCTCATTTGGTATTGGTGGAACCAATGTCCACATGGTCATAGAGGAAGCGCCGGTTGCAGCGCCTGCGCAAGCGGAAAAAAGCCGTTTCTGCCTATTGCCGTTTTCTGCAAAAAGTCCTTCCGCGCTGGAAGGAAATATCAGGAAGCTGGGGCAGTTCCTGGCAACCAATAAAGATACATCGCTCACGGATACCGCCTACACGCTTCAAACGGGAAGGGCTGCTTTCAGATACCGGAAAATGCTGGTATGCAAAGATATCCCGGAGGCAGTGGGGCTGCTGGATGGAATCAAAACGGAACCGCTGACAGATACCACTGCTGCGGATCTAAAGTCTCCGGTAGCATTTATGTTTCCCGGACAGGGCGCCCAATACAGGGATATGTGCCGGGATCTTTACGAAGATGAGCCCATATTCAGAGCGGAAGTAATGCGTTGCCTTGAAATATGCAGCAGTGAGCTTGAAAAGGATTTGCATCACATCCTGTTTTCATGCCCTGATGATTCCACGGTGAGCGATATAGATGATACACAGTATACGCAGCCAGCCTTGTTCGTTATAGAGTACGCACTTGCCAGACTGATCATGTCATGGGGAATTGTCCCCGATCTGATGATAGGGCATAGCCTGGGTGAATATGTAGCCGCCTGCATAGGAGGCGTTTTTTCACTGGCGGAAGCATTGAAGCTGGTCATCAGAAGAGGACAGTTAATGCAGCAGATGGATCGGGGGGCGATGTTGGGAATCTCTTTATCGGAGGCTGATCTCAAGCCATTTCTTAGAAGCCACAAAGGCATTTCCCTCGCCGCTGTGAACAGCTCGGAATTATGTGTGGTATCAGGACCGGAACAAGCGATCAGTGAATTTGCCACCTGTATGAAGGAAGAGGGACATCCTGTAAGGAGCATCCGGACTTCTCACGCATTTCACTCCTCCATGATGGATGAAATGCTGGAAGAATTTGAAAATGAAGTAAGAAAAATCACATTACGGCCTAGTACTATTCCCATTATTTCAAATCTTTCCGGGAGAGTTTTAAAGGATAAGGAAATTACAGATGCAGCGTACTGGAGTAAACACCTGCGCAATACGGTTCAGTTTTCCCGCGGCCTTGATACCCTCCTGAAAGAAAAAAATATGATATGCATAGAAGTGGGGCCCGGAAAAGTGCTGAGTACATTTGTACGGTCGCATATCGGCAAGAAGAAAGGACATAAGGTCATTAACCTGGTACGCACGCCACAGGAAGCTGTAAACGATGTAAGCTACCTGCTGCAGGCTGTTGGAGAGTCGTGGCTGCATGGCATTGAGCTCAACTGGGAGGCCCTGAACCCCGATAATAACTGCAGAAAAATCTCATTGCCTGCCTATTCTTTTGATAAAACGGAGCATCTGGCCAATGTAGATGTGTTTAAGGTGTTGTCGGGAATGATGCAAAAGAGTTATGTGCAGAAGAAGCAGGACATTGCCCGGTGGTTTTATACGCCTACCTGGAAATTGCTGCCGCTGCCTGCTGTAAATACCGCACATAGAAGCAGTGGATGCACGCTGATATTTGCCGACTCCTGCGGAATCAGTCACCGGTTGATCAAAAAAATAAAAGAAGATAAAGGAGAAGTTGTTTACGTTCGAATGGCCGACAGCTACCAGGAAGAATCTTCTCATTTATATGAGCTGAATCCGAATGATGAAGAAGGATACAGACAGTTATTCTCCAGTTTATCTGATTACGGATTGCTGCCTCATCGTATCATCTATTGCTGGGGAATCACCAGGAAACAAGTGAATGAATTTTCCATTCCTGCAGGCAACATCTTCTTTTTCGGTTTGCTGGAAATAGCCCGTCAATACCATGCGCAGAGAGGAATTGACCGGAAGAAGATCATTGTGCTGACCAGCGACCTGCATCCTGTATTGGGCAGTAACAAAACATCCGGCGTTAAATCTATGTCGTTGGGGTTGTTGCGGATTATTGCGCAGGAGTTCCCGTTTATAGAAACCGGTCATATAGATATTTGCATGGAGGAGATGAATGTGGCTTATGTACAGCAACTTTATCAGGAAGTATGCACCGGAAATACCGGTAAGGTGATTAGCCTGCGGCAGGGGCAAAGATGGGAACAGATTTATGAACCGGTGATGGCGGAACCGGAAATGCCCGGAAGAGGATTCAGGGAAGAAGGTGTTTACCTGATTACAGGTGGCCTCGGGAATCTGGGTGTCACCATCTCCGGGTATCTGCTGAGAAACCTGCGCGCAAAAGTGATCCTGTTAGGCCGAACGGAAATACCACCGGCTGAATTGTGGGAGGGAATATTGCATGATGATGGCTTCAACGCAGAAATCAGGAAGAAAGTAAAACAATTGCAGGCGTTGCAACAGGAAGGTGGCGAAGTATTGTACCTGTCCTGTGATGTGGCTGATGCCGTTGCGATGCGCAATGCGGTGACCCGGGCGGAAAAAAGGTTCGGCCCTGTTAATGGCGTGATTCATGCCGCCGGATTAGTGGGAGGCAATGCTGTGCAGTCGCTCACCGAGCTGCAGAGAAATGATTTCTATGAACAGTTTTTACCCAAGATAACAGGTTTACAGGTACTGAGGGAATTGATGGAAAGCAGAAATCCGGATTTCTGTATCATCATCTCTTCACTGGCTGCCGTTTTAGGTGGGCTTGGTTTTGGTGCCTATGCCCCGGCTAATATTTTCATGGACTATTACATCGATGCCTACAGAAGAAAAGGACGCCTTTTAAACTGGGTATGCGTTGATCTCGACGGTCTGAATTTTGATGGCACAACCACTAACGTCATCGACAGCAGTGAATTGTGGGAAGCGTTGAATATTGTATTGAAATTAAAAGAGATGTCCAGAATTGCGGTATCTGCTACTGACTTACAGGAAAGGCTGAAGAAGTGGGTATACCGGCAGGAGGTGGCCACAGAACCGGAGATAGTGACCACAGAAACGTATACCGCTCCTGCCACAACACTGGAAGAAAAACTCACCGGAATCTGGTCCACCGTGTTAAGTATAGAAAAGGAGAAAATCAGTACTACCAGCAGTTTCTTTGAACTGGGGGGCAACTCGCTGATCGCTCCGGTGTTGCTGTCAGAGTTGAATGAAGCATTCGGAATAACAGTGCCGTTGAAATATTTATATCAATATCCTACTATCGAAATGCTCTCTGCTTATTTATCTGAAAAGCAGCAGATCGTCATCGGCTGAATGTAACCACTACTTTTTTTTGTTAATCATTCCACCATGTACAACAGGATGGCTGTATACGTCGTTGCCCATCAGGACGACTGGCAATTGTTTATGGACCCACTTATCAGCAATGATATCAACGCCCCCGGTTGCAGGACATTAATTATACATACAACAGCCGGAGATGCAGGAGATGGCAGAAAGTACTGGCGTGCCCGTGAAGCGGGGGCTGTCAATTCACTGAAATTCAGAATAAGCCATGACACAGGCAAGCAGCTGCTCAGTGGATATATAAAGGTGAATAAAAAGAAGATTTTCCGGACACAGGCGGCGCATTGCAGTATCTATTTCCTGCGACTACCCGATGGCGGTCCGTATGGAGAAGGCTTTGCCAGGTATGGTTTTCAAAGTCTCTCGAAATTGCGCAGGAATAGTATCGGACAAATTCATTCCGTAGATGGGCTCAATTGCTTTAGCAGTTTTTCTGAAATAGGCCGGCTGCTTGACAATATCATTAACAGGGAACTACAGGCAGGGCTGATGAAAGACGATACTCCTATTGTGCTGAATTTTCCGGAGTATGATAATAACATTAATCCGGACGATCATAACGATCACCTGAATACAGCGCTGTTGTTGATGTCGATGAAAGTATATGCCACTGCAGGAAAGCGCGCTTTTGTTCATTATCATATTCAGCACGTGGCACCGGATCTGGACGGAACAGAACTGTTCTGGAAAGTAGGTATGTTCAGCGTATACCATCAGACAGTACTGGATTTACATGGCCATTCCACTATTGGCGAAACACATCAGTACTGCATTTGGTCAAGAAAAAATATCATCTGCAGGGATATTCTGTAGCAACTGCAGCATATCAATAACTCAATATCTGAAGCAATGCTGAATCACCTTATGGAAACAGGAATAAAAACGGAGATACTGGAAACCGGTTTTGTACAAAAACGGGAATGGATGCTGTATAAGATCAGAGAAGATCATTATCCATTGAATATAATTGTCGATTTTTCGCTGGACAGTTTTGATCGTGATGTTTTCCAGAAGACCATAGACTTGTTGGTACAGCGCCACGAAATTTTCAGGACCACCCTTCAGGTGATCGGAGGCAGCCTGAAACAAATAATACATGATCCGGAAAAATTCCATGTTGGCTTCAACTACTACGATCTATCCAGCAGTAGCCCTGCAGAAAAGGAATTGTTTACCGGTAATAAGATGCTGTTGCTGTCTTATATGCCTTTCAATTTTGAATTCGGACCGATGTTACGGATCGCTGTATTCAAAACAGGGAGGGAGAAATTTGACATCGTTTTTGTATTTCATCACCTGATTTTTGATAACATTTCTGTTCAGATATTCAAGGCGGATGCCGTACGTATATGGGGGCAGCTGATGTACGGAGAAAGCGCACTTTCGGATACTGAACAGCCTCAATACAGAACCTATGTTGCATTTGAACAGAAGCTGCTGAACTCTGCCCTGGGCGATGCTCACCGGCATTATTGGTCGCTGCAGTTGAAGGAAGCATTTCCCCGGTTCCGTTTTATTGATGCACATGCATGGAAAGCATACCAGGATCGACAATTGAGAAAGGTCCAGGAGGTGAAACGCAGGATCTTCAGCTTGCCTTTTTACGATCGGCGTTTTCTGGGTAGCGTGGTCAGGAGATATAGTTTTAATCAGGCAGGTGCTATCTGTTTTGATTATTCCAGGGAAACTATCAAACAGGTATTTGAATACAAAAACAATCGGAACAGCAATCTGCATTCTGTTTTCCTGGCAGGTTTTATTCTCGCCTTCCATAAGCTATGTGGCCAGGAAAAATTTGTTTTTGATATCCCCGCATACAGGCGAACAGATGGAGTATTTAAAAGCGTGATTGGCTGGCTGGCAGCCGGAGGGGTTTGTTATTTTGACATACTGGAGAATAAAAGCCCTGCTGCATGGCTGCAATATATAGACAGGCAATTGTCGCATCTGGCCAAACATTGTGTATACCCTTTTGAGATATTGGACTACGAATCCGCTATTCCTCTTGGCGGGGCAGTACCCGTTTTCTTCACTGTTTCTGAAACATCACGTGCCATTGGCCCCGGGGGCGGATCCGGTATCGTGAGCCACGATACAGAAGGATCGGCCGTTTACGAGGAGATGGCCGTATTCCTGGATGTTTATACAGATGCCTGCCGGCTGAAAATGATGTATAACAACGCTATTATTCCCGCGGGCATCGTGGAAAAATTTATGTGGGAACAAGAGGCCTGCCTTCGTCATCTGCTCAGAGAAATTCTATAAAAATCTGCCATGGGAAACATGAAAGAAAACAATGTAATCGGAATAGTAGGAGGGATGGGGCCACAGGCTGGTGTGGCTTTATTTGAGCGTATTCTGTACCATACCCAAGCGTTGAGTGATCAGCAGCATCTGTCAACTATACTGATGTCGTTTCCTTCCCATATTGTAGATAGAACATCTTTCCTGGAAGGACATGAACCGGTAAATCCCGCTTTCACTATAGCAAAGGTCATCAACCGGCTGGAAATGGCCGGCGCCGGTGTGATAGGAATAGCCTGCAATACCGCGCACTGCTCAAGAATTTATGATGTTATACTTGACGAATTGCAGAAAACGAATAGCCCCATAAAACTTGTGAACATGATCTCTGAAGTATGCAGGCGGATTGAAGAACATTATCCGGGTGCGCGAAGGATTGGGGTGATGGCTACAGACGGCACATATAAGTCAGGCGTGTACCAGGAGTTGCTGCAGAAATGTGGTCTTGAAGCAATAATGCCGGATCCTGCCTTTCAGCATACTGTTATTCACAGGATGATATATGACCCCGATTTCGGCATTAAAGCTCATTCCGTGAAGATCAGCCCGAAAGTAAATGCATTATTGAAAAAGGCATTGCAATTTTTCAGGAGGCAGGCAGTTGATGCCATCATCCTGGGATGTACAGAGCTTTCGCTGATCCTTCAGGAAGAGGAGCTGGAAAATATACCGGTTATTGATTCCTCGAAATCCCTGGCCCTGGCGCTCATCCGGGAGGCAACCGCGGAGAAAACAGCAAATAAAATACCTGAATCAACTTCTAATCTCAATGAAAATAGTTCAAAGTTTCTGGTCTAAACCTTCCCGGCAATCCAACTCCCAGTTGGTAGATGCACGGTTTAATGGCGGCTGGCTCCATCGCAGCCTGAATTACTACAGCTGGGCGCTTAGCTGCCTGCAATTGCGGAAATATTATGATAGTGTGGAGCTGGTAACCGACGAATGGGGTAAAGAAATACTGATCGACAAACTGAATCTTCCCTATACAAAGGTAACAGTAGCCCTCGATGAGCTAAACAGATTCGATGCCGGCCTGTGGACAATGGGGAAAGTATATGCCTATGGTTTACAACAGGAGCCATTCATACATGTGGACAGTGACGTGTTTATCTGGAAACCGTTTGAGGATGATATCGTAAACGCTTCCCTTGTGGCACAGAATCTTGAAGAAAAAGG
This sequence comes from Chitinophaga sp. 10T418, assembly GCF_056394125.1. Taxonomy (NCBI): domain Bacteria; kingdom Pseudomonadati; phylum Bacteroidota; class Chitinophagia; order Chitinophagales; family Chitinophagaceae; genus Chitinophaga; species Chitinophaga sp. 10T418. The sequence continues at coordinate 634,329 of NZ_JBFTHG010000005.1, read as the reverse complement.
TCAGGGTTATTCTGAATCTTTCCTGACCGTATGTGATACTTTTTCGCATGTTCCTGAATACTTCCAACCCTTGTATGATCAGGGGTTTTCACCTTCGGCCAACGCTGGTATTCTTGGGGGTAATGATATCCCGTTTATACAGAATTATGTCCGGGAGGTATTTTCTTTTCTGGATAATAATAAAAAGGACCTGGATAGTATGATCAGGGAGAATGCAGGAAACTTCAGCGTTGTTTGTGAGCAGGTGATTTTCTATTCCTATGCCAAACACTGCGGGGTGGATATTGGATATCTGCTTCCTGCAACACCTAGCCTGCCACCTGACATAGGATATTTTCATATGGCAGAACAAAATCGGGGACTCGTTCACTGCGTGAGTTTCTATAAAAGGGACTTATTGTCCTATGCCACGCTGAAATGGAGGTTGTGGGAAAATTATCCCGCATATTATAGTAAGATAAATAAGCTAATCGCTGATGCAGAAATCTAAAAAAAAGTAAAATGGAATCTGTTTATACTGATATAACAGAAAAACTGTTGTATGTCTACAATCGCTTTTCTGCCGATGATAAAGAAATTATATCTCCGGATTTGCACGGACATACCACAAAACCCGACAGCATAGGCTATGGCAGCCTGGGATGGCATCTTTTTGCGCTTGAACTCTACCGGTATACCGGCGAGCAGCAGATCTTAGCAGATGTAAGCCGCCATCTGCATGCGCTGGAACTGTACACACTCGACAACAGGTCAAATAATTACAGCCTGGTAAACGGACGCTCAGGGCTACCTTACTTATATCTTCAGTTGTACCGGGTAACAAAAGAGCGGAGCTGGCTGGATAAATGTACCGGAATAGTGAAGAAACACTGGGACAAAGATGCGGGCAACCTGAAAATATTTGATAACAAGGGGATCGTGAATGGATTGTCGGGTCTGATATTGTTTTACCTCGATCTGTATACAGAGATCAGAGAGGAATGGCTGATGACACATATCACGCAGTGTACAATGGATCTGATCAATAAGGCCAATATGGGTGAGTCGGAGGTTTACTGGCCATATGATTTTTTTGAAGATGATCAGCAAACGGTCTGGATGAGTGATCGTTCGGCGATTGCCCTGTGTTGCCTCGAATTGGGCAGGTATAGCGGCAATAATGTTTTACTGTCGTTAGCGAAAGGTGTTTTAAGCAGGGAGGCTAACAGGAAAGCTGGTACGGTGGCATCGGGTAATCACGGAAACATCAGTGATATACTCGTTAACATGCATGCCGCTGCATTGAATATAGTGCCGGTTGCAGTGGAAGAACACAAGGTAGTGGCATTGCTGGAACTGCTATTGACAGAAGATATTCCCGGCAATTTGTACTACGGACTAGCCGGCCATGCGTTGGGATTCCGGGAGGCATACAACATCTCTGGTAATCCCGATTGGCTGCAAGCCGCAAAAAGAATAGGTGCCACGCTTGAAGAGCAGCTGATGCAGATGGTAAGCGGTGGAACCGACAGGAGCCTTTTTACGGGGATTGCCGGCATTGGTTATGCTTTGTTAAAGATAGCAGACAAAAGTGCATCTCCTTCACTGATGCTGCCGCGTGTCCATAGTCGGGAAGAGTCGTCACTATCCGGCGCTTCTCTGATAAATGCCAATGTTCAGATTGATCAGCCAATTGTAAACCGGCTGCTGGTACAGAAGAATTATAAAGAAACGCTGAATTTGCTGAAAAAACATTTTCGACCGGAAACGGATACTTTTTTACTGCAGGAGCCCCCTCTTTATCCATCGCAGTTACAGGACTTTGTAGCAACCTTGAAAAAGGCCCGTCCGGATACAGATAACTGGGCGCTTGTGCAGGAAATGCTGGAGCGGGAAAGGGCGGGTAACAGACTTAGAGAATCGCAGGGGCGTCCTGTAGATGATGATGTCCTGTATGGGCAACGGGTGGATCAAGTATTTCAGATTTCCCGCAGCCAATTGTTGTCGCTTAGACTGGTGGTGTCTGACCGTTTTTTTATTCTCAAACGGGAACCGGTGATTGATCTGACAGAAAAGGTGTCGGCTGCCGTGCTGCAGGAGCTGCTCACCGAATACGGCTCATTGTCGTACTTCATGCGCATCGACAACTTTAACCAGGTGCAGATTCAACGATTGGATATACGGAGACTCTATGTTGATCAATTCATTACACCAGCAACGGTAGATGAAGTGGCAGCAATAATAATATCTTTTGTAGAGCGGCAGGACGAGGAAAATATCAACATGCTGATTGCCGGATTGGAGGTGGAAAGCCTGGATGCGGTCAAAGAAGTGCTAAGAGAACGGTTCCTGGAAGCCATGCAATGGCTGCTCGCGATTGGACTGTTGGAAGAATCCCCTGCTGTATCCTGAATTATTCTTTAAATAATCATATGAAGAGTTTACCAGTAACTGTTATCATCACTGTTTGGAAAAGGCTTTACCTGGAGGAACAACTGGATGCAATATTATTGCAGACGGCACTTCCATCTGAAATATGGATCATTCATTATGAAGATCATATTGATATCATTCAGTTGGTAAACCGCTTCAGGGAGAGGTTTCCTGCCATATTTCTTATCAGGTCTGATAAGAATTTAAAGTACTTCGGACGTTTCAGCATTGCGAGCCATGTAACCAGTGAATATACGTGGCTGATCGATGATGATATTGTGCCTGGTAAACGATGGCTTGAACTGAGCCACCAGAAGTGCGCGGCGTTAAATGCTGTTATTGGTTGCAGTGGAAGGATTATCCCCAAAGGTATTTTTGTACCTGAGAAGGGAGAGTATCCTGATCCGGAGAAATATTTTGTAGGAGATGGGAATGAATCGGAAGAAATGAACTGCTGCGAGGAAGATACCATTGTTGACTTTGCATGTAACAGCTACTTTATCCGTTCCCGCTGGATACGCGATTTCTGGGCGATATGGCCAAGTACATTTAACTCCGGAGAGGACATTCATTTAAGTGCTTCACTGAAAATCTGTCAGAACATACCCACCATTGTTCCTGCTCAAAATTGCGCTGAAAGCACCGGAAACCGGAAGAAAGCGTATGGAAGGGATCAGCATTCCTCCTGGCTGAAGCCTGGTTTTTTTACGATCAGGGAAGGGGTTTTCCGGGATCTGATCACTGTTAGGGGCTGGAAGCCCCTGTTATGGCAGCAGGCGTCTTTCCCGCAATTGGCTAAACCTTAAGATTCATTATATAATTTATTCTATGAAGTCTTTAAATAATAGCGCCGTCAAATTAGAATGGATGACGAGTGAACCCGCTACCGACCGAAGGATCGCCATGCTTATTCCTCAGTACAATGAGGGTGCTGATAAAGATTTTGAACAGCGTCTGGAATATTTTAAAATGCTGGCAGACAAACACCGGGAACAATTGGACATCATCTTGATTGATGACGGATCAACGAATGATAGTCTTGAAAAAATGAACCTTTTCCTGGCTGTAAATCCTGGCGCTTTCTATCTGGCATCTGTATATCCGAATGCCAATAAGGTAGGGGCGCTTTTTCTGACTACCTTATCTATTTCTCATGAGTTTGTGGTATTGTCGGACTTTGATACTGATATTAATGGTCTGGAGAAGCTGCCTGCTGTATTTGACGGCTTCAGAAGTGATGATGCGCTGATGGGATGTTATTTCAGGATGCTTCCTTTTGAAGGATCGGGGAATATTTTTCTCTATCAGCAGCTTGAATATTCGTTGCATCGCAGTATTTACCGTTATCATGAGAAAGAGCAAAGCACACGGGTGATGCCCGGAGCTGGCAGTTGTTATCGCCGCGAGGCGCTGGTGGCTATCTACCGGCAACACAGCGGGCTCCGAAGTGGGGAAGACAGAGAGGCCACTTTAATTGGGTTGAAGATGGGCTATAAAACCTTTTACCTCAATACCGTGCTGGCATTAACAAGGCCACCGTTGTCCGACCGGGCGCTGATCACGCAAAGAATCAGATGGAACATAGGGTACCTGGAAACATTCTATAAAGAAAGGAACTATTATTTCAGTGAGATCTGGAAATTCAGCCGCATCGGTATGATCACCATTGTAGATTTCTCTTCGCTCGTATTTCTGCTGTTGTTTCCTGTTATTGCTGTGGTCTGTGGAATTGCCAGCGGTATTTACCTGCTGTTGTTGCTGGTTTCTATTTATGTAGTACAACTCGGCTGGTGCCTGAATTTATTATGGAAAGCTCCTGAGGAGTCACATGAGTTCAGGGCAAAGAAATTAATTTCTGTTCTGCTGTATCCGGTAATTAAATTTTACATTGATTATTTTGCATGGAACCGGGCTTTTATGCTGTTTATCAGCAACATCAGAAAGCTAAAGAAAAAAGCAGTGAATCAAAACAAAAGTAAAAATGAAATACCCACTAATATAAATATAGAAGAAATCCCTCGTGCAGAATCGGTCAAAGGCCGATGATTCGAATGGAGATGGGCCAGGCAGGTTGTAAAGAAAGTGTCGGTTTCAAAAACTGTAAAAAATATTTGCAGTTTAAATCTTAATTTGTATATTGATTATACAAGTGTTAACCGGATTTGTTTGAACCGCATAATTCTAGGTCCTATGTCACTAAAAGCCATCAATTTAGCACTAGTTGATGAACGTACCCTGTTGAGTAAAATTTTAAAAAACTATCTCGGAGAGCATGAAACGATCAATGTTGTTTTCCACGTTTCAGAACCGGTCGACCTTTTTAAGAAGCTGAATGATTTTGACATCAACATTTTGTTGATAGATATATTCATTTATCAGCCCAATGCACTTGAATTGCTGGAAGCCATCCGGACTGAGTATCCCAATGTTAAGATACTTGTGTTATCAAAATCTATGGACGTAGCCCATATCAGCGAATTGCTGGAAATCGGTATTCATGGCTATGTTTCAAAGATGGATGACCCTTCTGAATTACTTCAGGCAATCACGGCACTGTCAGAAGGAAAGATTCACCGTAACAGATTGTTTACAGAGGCTTTATATTGGAATAAGCAAAACAATGAAAGGGTTTATACTGCCGCTGATTTAATCTCCCTCACTGAAAGAGAAAAAAGGGTACTCCAGTTATTGTGGGAGGAAAAAAGTAACAGGGAAATAGCCAATGAGGTTTTCCTCAGCATTCGATCGATAGAAAAAATAAGGCAGGATATGAAAGAGAAACTGGACATTAAATCCACCGTAGGACTGCTGAAATATGCTATCGGTAAAAAAATAATCTCTATCAATTCAATTATTGGAAAAATGCCGGACAGTAGTTACTAGGAAGTACCTGTTGCCGGTAAAGATATTGATGCGCATTTAATGTGAAGGCATTGCTGTGCGCCGGACAAATTCTTCAGGATAACATTTATGTGGCAGCAGAAGTAAGGTCATTGCAATAAACATTGATAATACCGGCAATTTTTTCCGGGTGATCCTGAATGAAGAAATGCCCGCCTTCGAAGAGGCTGTGGTAAAAGGGGGCATTGGTAAATCTTTGCCAATTGCTGATCTTGCCGGCATTTTCTTCCTGATTTCCCATCATGGCGTAGATAGGTACATTTATAACAAAAGGGTCGAAAGTATTTTTTTCTGCCAGTTCAAAATCTGCTTTGAGGATAGGTAAATAATAACTCATGAGGTCTTTATCAGCGAGAAATTCCTCCGGTATGCCACCGAGTTCTGTCAGTTTTTCAATAAAATCATCATTTCCCAACAGATGCCAGTCGTCCGTTTCCCGGATGCCAGGCCCTGCATTGCCACTGGTGAAAAGAAACGCGGGAGGTTGGCGGTGTTTTTCGAGGCGCTGTGCAACAGCCAGTGCGAGGTAAGCACCCAGGCTATGTCCGAATATGATAAAGGGGGCACCATTCCTCATGGTGCTGATCTGTTGGTATATGTCATCCACAGCTAATCCAAAATCATGCAATAGGGGCGATGCCATTCTTTTCCCTCTGCCCGGAAGTTCTACCGGAATAACATCAAACGCTTTCAGTAGTGGCGTCAGATAGCGGAAAGAATATACATTTCCACCAGCGAAATGCAATAGGAAGAGTTGTGCTTTCATTGTAGTTTTTGAAATTACAAATTTAAAATAAATCGATGTGCAAAATCTTGATCAGGTCTTGAAAGAAGGATTACTTCGGTTTTTAAACCTGTTTTAGAAAGCTATCTATAGATTTTAGCGGTATGCTCAAAGTAGGAAATTCAATGAGCATATACCTGTTTACAGGGATGTTTATGCTCGAATCCCGGGGCATTATAAGGGACAAATCTTTCTGAAAAAGATTTGTCCCTTTTTCTTTTTGGCTTAAATCGCTTCCGACGGGCTTTAATCAAAAAATACTATTTTTAATCGATGGCATGGAGGGCGGGTCTGCATAAATTAGAAAAAAGATGTTTCATATAACCGGAATAATCATCTCCATATTTCTTGCTTTGCTGCTTTTTACAAAAAAGGGCAAATCAACCGCTGATTTTATTTTAGCATTATGGTTAGCCGTGATTGCTCTTCATTTATTGTGCTATCACCTGCTGATTTCCGGAATGTATGTTGAATTCCCGTATTTTCTGGGCATTGAAATTCCGTTACCGCTTATTCATGGTCCTTTTTTGTATTTGTATATTGCTACTTTAGTCGATCAAAGAAATAAAAGGCTGCACTGGTTTATCCATTTTATTCCTGCAACGATAGCCTATCTCTTGTTATCCGGCTTCTTTATCCGGACTTTTGCCTATAAAATCAATGTTTATCAACATTATGGCCTTGGATATGAAAAGCTCATTTCGATTTTACGCCTCCCCATTATACCTTCTGGTATTATTTACGTAGTCCTATCGCTGGTTTTATTAAAGAAGCATAGCATAAATATTTCAAAGCAATTTTCTTATACAGAGAAAATCAATCTGAACTGGCTGGTTTACCTCACCATTGGAATGGGGGCCATATGGCTATCCGTTATATTCGGGAATGATATTTCTACCTTCATGCTGGTTGATTTGTTCATTTTGTTTATTGGATATTTCGGAATAAAACAAGTAGGTATATTCACCAATCGGATGGTGAATAGTCAATTGCCAGGTACTGATAGTGTAGCGCTCAGCGATCCGGAAGAAGAAGATAATGATCCTGGTGATAGCAGCTTAGCCATTGGTATCGAAAAAACCAAATACATCAAAACAGCAGTCGGACCTGAACTGATGTCAAAAGTGCATAAGGAATTGACGCTGTTAATGCAGACAGAAAAACTCTTTAAAGACCCTGAGCTAAATCTGGATGGACTGGCAGGGCGATTGGGCGTTCACAGCAATACCCTGTCCCAGGTAGTTAATTCCATGGAGCAAAGGAATTTTTACGATTATATCAATGACTTTCGCGTAAAAGAATTTCAGCGAATAGCCGTGTTGCCCGAAAACAGCACATTTACACTCCTTTCCCTAGCCTTTGAGGTGGGGTTCAATTCAAAGACCTCTTTCAACCGGAATTTTAAAAAGGCAACAGGCCTGTCTCCCAGGGAATTCTGCCAACGGGAGGGATCATCAGGCGGAAATAAAAGGGACCAGCCTACCTATTGAACCTCTGGAAATTGAATTACACAGCGACCACCTTACCTTTTGGAGCGTCTAAAAGAGGAATACGAATTTCCTTTGCTACTAAAACGCAAGATGGTAAAAAAGTTGTTATGGATACTATTGGCCGCGTTGTCGGTAATTATGGGGCTTTATCCAATTCTGTTCTTTTCGGCCGGGGAGAAGCCGGGTATATTGAAAGCCAAACCCGATGAGCTTTTTCTTAATCCCTTCTGGTACCTGAGCCTGTATGTGCACATCATCTTCGGCGGGCTTGCTATACTGATCGGCTGGATACAATTTAGCCCCAGAATCAGAAGCAAAAATATGACGCTCCACAGGGGAGCCGGCAAGTTATATGTAATGGCCGTTTTATTAAGCTCAGTTGCGGGATTTAATATCGCTTTTTACGCAACGGGAGGTCTTCCTGTAGCTCTGGGCTTTATGAGTTTAAGCATAATTTGGTTTTATACCACTTTAATGGCATACATCCGCATTAGGAACAGGCAAGTGGTTCAACATAGAAACCTGATGATTTATAGCTATGCATGCTGCTTTGCGGCCGTTACATTAAGAGGCTGGATGCCTTTCCTGAACGTTATGTTTGGCAGTTTCGAAACCGCCTATACTGTTGTAGCCTGGTGGTGTTGGATGCCTAATTTAGCAGTGGCTTATTTCCTGACCCGGAAATCTGCCCGGGCAACTCCTGAATAGCTTTAAGTCATGGTGTTTGATATGGGTTCAAGCACTTTCCCCATCATGCCCTATCCTAAATATTGTTTTGAATCAAAATAGCCTCACAATTGTCCAGATAGATAATATTCCAATGACGAAAGGTAGCGCAAACACACAAAGACTAATCCCCATCCAAACGAACGGATTACTATTGTTGCCTGCCTTGTTGCTCCATATATTCCGCAAATCGGCAACGGGTAACTGGTACATTTCGGTTTTTGTTAGGCCGCAGGTCAATGCGTTTTTCATCGTTAGTCCTCGTTTAAACGCCTTTAAGGTACTCCCTGGATAAAACAGGACACCCAGCCCTATGGCCCATAACGCCATGATCCAGATAACATAGATATTCTTCCAGCCGCCCGAAGCGATCTCCCAGGCGGAGATAGCACTTTCGCCTTTCCAGGTGGTATCGTATCCAGTAATGATATGGTTTATATCGTGTAAATAAACATTTTTACGCCTGCTTTCAACATTGAGTACCGGGATTGAAAAAAAAACAAATTTTATCCAGGCATATTTCTCATATATTCCGCCTTCTGTGCCATAATTGTTTTTTTTGTAAAAGTCCCGGAGTGCTTGCTCTACTATCATACCTGATTGCTTAAATAATATGTAAATCGCCCACCATGGGGGAGTGCATGTAAAGTATCCGCGATAGTATCATTTTATGATCGTCAAAATGGAGGAAGTAATAAAGCAGCCTAATGCTATTGAAAGTAATATAAGAACGGGTTTAAACCAGTACTTTTTTGCTACCCAAACATAAAGCGCTATAATAAAAATGGAAAATAAAAAGAAGAAGGAGTCTGACTGCAAAATTTCGAAATACCGGAATGCCAGGTAGAAATTGACGATGCCAAGGAAAATTGCCCCAATGCTATGGGCGGCATTGAAGCCGACCCATGATTTCCACATGGTGAGTTTATCTGTTAAAATCAATGGGGAAATCTCCATTGCCGTTACCAGTTTTTCATTTCGTGGATGCAGGGCATTGGTAAAAAGAGTAGCCCGAAGGTGGATGAGCCCCATGGCCGCAGTAATGAATGAACCTGTCTCCCAAAGATATTTTGCAATCATTGTGATTTTTTTATGAGTGCAAAGTTCAGAAGAGAAAAATAGAATTCCATTCACCTCGGTGAAGAAATTATCTGCTTTCAATAATTCTTTTACGGATGCGGCTAAGAGAAGGTGGCTTTACACCTACAAATGAGGCAATATGGTATTGAGAGATGCGTTGCTGCAGGTCGGGGTATTCCTCGATAAATTTTTGGTATCGTTGTTCAGGTGTATCGGTATAGAAAGAAGTCAGTTCTTTTTCAAGCTTTATAAGTACCATTCCCAGTACTAATCGTCCGATTTTGTCGCCGGATTTTGTGTGCTCATAGAAATATTCAAAGCTTTCAAAGGTGGCAACATGTATAACGGTGTCTTCTAATGCCTGTATTATCCTCGAGGAAGGAGTCTGCGTTGTAAAGCTTTCATAGTTAGACAGGAATCTTTTTTCGTTCACAAACGAAAAAGTCCTTTCCTTGCCCTCCTGGTTGATATAATGACGCATCAAGCCGGATTCAATTAAGCCCATATATTTACATACCTGTCCTTCCTGCAGAAAGAAATCACCCTTTTTGTAATGTTTTACCTGGAAGAGGTCTTTATAAATGACTTTATCTTCTTTACTGATGTGGACCAATTGTTGAAGGGTATCGATAAGAAAGGATTCCATTAGTATTATTATAATTTTTAGTGAAATAATATTTAGTTGGTGCTGCTGGTTGTAAATAGTTCGACCTTTTCATCTCTTCCTCTTAACTCATTTTCAACTGTTCCAATTAATAATCCTGTGAAAAGAGTAAAGACAGGTATAACAAAGAAGTTTATGGCGAAATTATAAGGATTTTCTGTGGAAGGATAATATTGCAGCCCGCCAAGCAAACCCCTTTCGAGTTGAGAATAGACTATACCAAAGATCAGCCATATCACACCGAAAGGAATGATCCGTGATATGTTTCTTTTGATTTTAGGAGATAGCATAGCATATTTATATCGCCCTAATATACGTTTTTCTATTACCAGATGAACCCGCACTATTTCAGGACTGAATGAAATGAACAGATCATTTATAGGAATATCCCGTATTTTCATATGACCATTTATGATCCTCTGTTATGACTGAAAATATAACCATATTCACCTGGGCGACTATTTGTTGCTGGGTAGTGTTTTGTAGCTACTGGTTGCTGCTCCGTAATAAAACCTTAAAAAATATCCAGGGACGAACCGCAAGGCAACGTTACCTGGGCACACTTGGGTATGTGCTCATCTTTACCTTACTGTATCTCCCCTTATTTGTACATGGCGGTTTTGCAGGCCGTATTATTCCTGCCCATTACCTGTTACAGGGAACAGGTGCCCTGATATGTATGGCCGGCGTTAGCGTATGTATCTGGTCACGCACTATACTGGGTCGGAACTGGAGTGGGGGTGTTACGGCAAAACAAGGGCATGAGTTAATTGTAGAGGGGCCATATCGCCTGGTCAGGCATCCTATTTATTCGGGCTTTCTTACTGCGCTGGCAGGCACCTGCCTGGTAACAGGGGGGCTGGCAGCTATAATTGTTACCTGCATATATACGTTGGCGTTGTGTCTCAAAATAAATGATGAAGAAGTATTACTAAAGGATGTGTTCCCTGGTACTTATGAGGTATATCAGCAGCAAACCCGTAAACTGATACCTTTCGTCTGGTAAAACCTCCGGCCGAGATGAACTGTAACCGGGATGCGGCAGGCCCCTGGGAGAAGTTCATAGTGGCCGATGCCGGAAGAGGGAAAATAGCCCTGCAATACCAGGGCAAATGTGTGAGCAGCGAGAACGGCACGCAGCCGATCAACTGCAACCGTGCGGCTATTGGTCCATGGGAGCAGTTTGAATGGATCAGGAATCCGGATGGAACGGTTTCTTTCAAAGGAAGCAACGGGAAGTTCATTTTCAGTGAAGGCGGAACAACTGCAATGACCTGTAACCGGACTACGGCGGAAAGCTCGGAGAAATTCGATGTAGATCAGTGAGAAATAGATAGTACTAAATAAATGAAAACGGCTGCTGTAATGGCGGCCGTTCTTATTTATCTCATAACTTTAAATGATTTTGCGCCAGATTAGTTGGAGTAATTTTCCGCTTCTGACTGACGCAGTAATTATAAATCAAGCATAAAACAGATAACATCTATGGACAAACCAGTTGTTAAAAAGGTGATTGACATCAACGCATCAACAAAAAAAGTCTGGCGCGTTTTTACGGATCCTGCAATAACAAGGCAAATGGGGGGTGAGTATGTTTCTGAATGGAAAGTTGGTAGCTCATTTGGATGGAAAGGAAAAGGGAGCAGCCTTTATACGAATGGAACAATTCTTGAATTGGAACCGGAAAAATTATTGAAGCATAGCCTGGTAGACCTCAAAGATAAAGATCGATTACTTTCTGTGATAACCTATCGGTTTGAAAAGAATGAGGCAGGGACAACCGTTTCGGCGATAGAGGAAATCAATTATGAAATGTCGGATTACCAGTTTAAAGAAGCAAATGAAGGTTGGGACGCAGCACTTCAGTTGGTAAAATATGTAGCTGAAAAATTATAGCATTGAGTTGCCCGGTGGTCATGGTTTATTAATTATATTCGTTTTAGTGTAAATCAAAAAAAAGGCGTTAACCTAAATTAAAGCAGATGGCAAGTTATATCGGATATGAGGGCAATGCAGATGACCAGGAGCTCAGCAAAATTGGCGGCAGTGCTTTATTACCGGAAGCTATAAAATGGCCGATAGATCGTCACGGCAGGAAAATGTTATTTGTAGCATCCTTATCCTCCCAATTGTTGAAAGCACAATGTGATATTGTCATCCCTGAAGACCAGGTGCTGTCCATATTTTGCCCCTATACAAAAGATGATGTTGAATGCGCTATCGACATGGCCAGAGGGAGAGAAAGAGGGGCTGTCATTGCTCATTTTGCAGCGGCGCCAAGACAGGAGTTTGAATATCCTATTCATGATATAAAAAAGCTGGTGTTAGATGAAGATATGGAAACGGATGAAGATGAATTTTCTGAAGAGTTGGATGATAAAATAGGAGGAGGTCCCAACTGGCTTCAGGATAGATTCGATTACAGTGGTTATGATTTTGTGCTGCAGATTTCCGGATTACTTTTTGGGAAAATTATTCCGAGCCACAAGCATATATTTATGGGTGGAATGTTGTATGTTTTTTACAGCCCATCAGATAATAAGGGGTTGGTTACCTTGCAGTATTCATAATCATAAAGAAGATAGACGTTAATTATTATGGAAAACCCGACTTTTATTGAATCATTGAGCAAGCAGGGGTGGGATATTCAGTTAAATAATAGCACCAGAGATGTTAAACTTCTGATAAACGAAAGAATAAAAAATACATCGGAAGACTTTAAAAGTTTCATTAAGCTTTTTGATATCTGTACAAATAGAGAAGATAATATCTGGTTTTTATCTAACGGCGATTATAACAACCAAACCGACTCAGCGTTTCCCTGGAATGAATTTGAGGAGCAAAGTCTGCAAAGTGCAGCAATAGATAGCATGGATGCAATTAAGAAATTTTGGGAATCGCATCTCCCATTCTTAATGTCTGTGAAAAGTAGATATCAGTATGTTGCTATTGGAACAGGAGATGAGAATGCAGGTAAGATTTATTATGGTAGTGAACCTGAGTATGAGGAAACTATATTAATAGCCAATTCTTTTTCGGCGTTCAAGGAATATTATATAGATGCCTTAAATCAAAACTTTAAATCAGACTATTATAAATTTATAGTATAAAAATGCATTAACAGCTGTAACCCGAATAGCACCAATGGAAACACCGGAAGGGGGAAGATAAAACTTACTATATTTTAATTGGAGCAGATACAGAGGGCTGGGATATAGGACTTACCTTTAGTGAAGACCTGTTTGTTAAAATAAAACAACTATTATGGCCGGATAGCAGTGAGATGGATACCTTCTTAAATGCAAAAACGCCGTCTCATTTCCGGGACGGCGTTTTTATTTATTAATGTGCTGCTTATTTCAGATACACTTAGTAGTTAGGGTTTTGAGTAAATGCTTTTGAAGCGTCTAAGGTAGACTGCGGGATCGGGAAGATCCGGCGGTAAGGTTGTGACGCAGCTTTAGCTGTACCGGCAGCATCGAATTTGCCAAACCGGATGGCCGCCTTTCTTCTGTACATTTCCCAATACATTTCATAGCCTGTTTCATTGTAAAGCGTTTGCTCCGTCAGGGCAGTGAGGGCAATACCAGGGGCATTGTTATAGAGAGCCTCACGTGTTCTGCTCGTGCGTAACTTATTAACATCTGCCAGGGCAAGACCTGTCTGGCCGTTACGGAAATAAGCTTCAGCGCGCATGCAATACATGCCTCCCAGGCGGTAAAGCGGGATATCTACGTTGCTGGAGCCATTATCTTTTTCAGGATCAAACTCGAACTTGAAAGGGCGTACGCCACGATTGATCTCTGCCTGTGTGAAAACGGCCTGGGCTGGGTTGGCGAAGTTAAGCGCCGGTGTAAAGTCCATTGGCAGCGTAGTGTTTTTTTCACAGTTGAGTTTTATCACTTTGATACGTCCGTCAGGAGTGCGCTCAAAATCACCGGAAGGCAACAGGTTAGGTCCGTATTGCTGGCCTACCTGCAGGCCGCGGTTGAAATGGAACCAGGACAGTGTTCTGGTGCTCAGCACAAAGGTAGTGCCGGGCACACTCACATCAGTACCATCGTTCATGAACCAGGTACCATCAGCATACTGGTAGTGGCGCTGAAAACGGGGATCATTATGGTTGCCATCCCAGGTAGCGTAAAACTCGGGAGTGACGCACGATGCGTTGGTGCCACGGTTAACAGGAGAAGGTTTCTGGTTCCTTTCCATACACATGTAGGCGAAATCGTTGTCGCTGTTGCGCAGTGTATTGAGCACCTGCGTTACCACAAAAATCAATTCCGGTCTGCCGCTGTTATCAATATCAAAATTTTTGAAGAAGTTGCTTTCCAGCTGGAATTGGCTGTTTGAAATCAGCAGGGAAGTATACTTGATCACCTTGTCCATATCTGAACCATCGTTGTCCACTGCTTTCTCTTTGAAGTCGAAGGTAGCAGCAGTACGGTTCTTGAACACCGCGCGGTTCAGGTACATATCTGCGAGTAATGCATACGCAGCTTGTTTGGTGAACCTGCCGTTGTGTGTATTCTGCTGGCGTAATTCCGCCAGGTTAGGGATGATTGATTCTACTTCTTTGATAAGATCATCGATGGTAGTTGCTGCTTTTCTTACCTGCAAAGGTGCATTTACTACGTTAGGATCGCGGTAGGGCGCCTGACCGAAAAGGTCCAGTGTATGGTAGGTGTAGAAAGCCAGCAACCCTCTCGCTTCTGCCAGGAACAGGGCTTTATTGGTAAAGTCCTGTTTGCTGTTGATGGTGCTGATAGCCGTCAGTGACTTGGTGATACCGTTGTTCAGGTTATTCCATGTATTGGTAACCACTGAATTGTCGGGCCCCCAGGTAAATTCATGGATGGCGCGCCAAACACCACCATCACCCCAGTCGCTACCACGGGTGGGGAGCAGCGCTTCATCTGTTGAATACTCCTGTAATGCAAACACGTTACCATGATCTACAAACGTAGCATCGCCCAATTGACCATATGCTGCGGCTATTGCATTTTCAGGATTTGAATTGTTGGAACCGAGCACCTCATCGATTACCTGTTCGTGCAGGTTGGTACAGCCCATCAGCCCCACAAGGAGAGAAGCGCAGGTTAGTTTATATAGTCTTGATGAATTGATTCTCATATTTCGATGTATTAAAATTTAACCGTTGCACCTAACAGGTATGTTTTAGCAGCTGGATAGGTGGCATAATCAACACCCAGGGACTGGTTTCCTCCCACGTTTTTGGTGGTATTCACCAGTGGATCGAATCCTGAATAGCCAGTGATGGTAAACAGGTTCTGGGCACTTGCATATATGTTCAATGATTGCAGCCATGGCAATTGTTTCACAGTAAGGGTGTATCCCAGGCGGAGATTATTCAGACGGATGAAGTCCGATTTTTCCAGGTAGAGGGAAGACAGCTGCACTGCGTTAGAAGTATTTGCTTTAGCGTCAAAGTATTTTTTCAGTACGTTACGGTCGGAGGCCAGACTGTTGATGTTCAGGTCCAGTGCAGTATTATTCACCAGGTAACCACCGGTTTGGCCGATGAAGGAAACTGCGAGGTCAAACTTCCTGTAACGCAACTGGCTGTTAAGACCGAAGTTGAATTTAGGTATAGCACCCTGGAAGATCTGTCTGTCGTTTGAGTTGATAACGCCATCGCCGGTTTTATCTTCAAAAATATCCTTACCATCCTTGTCATAACCCAGGTGCTTCAGCATGAAGAAGGAGCCTGCTGCATAACCATTCTTGTAGATATTAGCATTTACACCAGAAAGACCCGGACCGGAGATGCTGCCTGAGTAAAGCTCGGACACCGGAAGGTCTTTGATAGTGTTAGACAGCGTGGCGCCGTTTACATCGGCAGACCAGGAAAAGTTTCTGGTGCTGATCAACTGTGCACCTAACATAAATTCGAAGCCTTTGTTGATGATGCGTGCGTCAACGTTCTTCCACACCGTGGTGGTAGGACTGAGTGGCTCAGAAGGAATGTTCAGGATTGGATCCCTGGTGGTTTTGTTATAGTAATCCAATGATCCGTACAGTTTACCATCGAACAGGTCGAAGTCCAGTCCGAAGTTGAGCTGTTCTACCAGTTCCCATTTAAGTTTAGGATTGGCGGTACGGTTTACGGTAACACCATTTACCAGTGCGTAGTTGTCATACAGGTAGTAGCCGGCACCGGATGATAAGGAGTAGCTGGCCTGTGTGATCTTGTTAGGTACTTCCTGGTTACCTGTCTGTCCCCAGCTGGCGCGTAGTTTCAGGTCCCGGATAGCATGAATGTTTTTCAGGAAATTTTCCTTCGACAAGGTCCAGCCTAATGCAAACGATGGGAAGTATCCGTACTTGTTGTCACCACCAAACCGGGTAGAACCATCAGCACGCAGAGAGGCGGTAAGGAGGTATTTGTTATCGTAATTATAGTTCACACGACCAAAGTAGGATTGCAGCTCATTTTCCTGTGCGAATCCGCTAGGGTTGGTGGGGATTCCTGAATAGCCGGGATTGAACTCAGGAGGAACACCTTGTCCTTGTTTGGCGATGTTCTGCATACCAAAAGCGGTACCGGCGAATTTGAACTTCTGGTAAGAGAAACCACCCAGCACTTCTATCTGGTGTTTATCAACAACCAGGTTATAGGTGAGGTAGTGTTCCAGTAAGGTGCTTAATGATTTCAGGTTGTTCTGCACGTAGGCGCCATTGGGCGTACGATCAGTTACGTTCGGGTAGATAGTGGTATTACGCTCTGAAGTGGACTTGTCAATACCAACGTTGAAGCGGTAATTCAGGCCTTTGAACAGGCGCAGGCTGGCCTCCATATTACCCAGTACACGGAAGGTATTGGTTTTATCATCATAGATGCTCAACAGGTAAGCCGGGTTGTAGTGGGCGTTCATGTTGAAGTTGGTGAAATTACCGGTGGAGTCGCGGAGTGATCTTGTCGGATTGGCCATCAGTGCATGTATAATCAGCTGTCCGTCTGAACCTGCGGTGTTACCGTTAGGTATACCTGTTTCGTCAATGTTGCTGGCGGTCAGGTTCATTTTAACGGTGAGGCGTTTGTCGTCAAAGAAGGATTCTTCGGCATTCACCCTTGCAGTGGTTCTTTTGAAGCTGCTGTTTTCTACGATACCATTCTGGTCCATGCGGGATAAAGACGCGAGGAAACTGCCGTTAGCAGTAGATTTGGCAAATGAGAGGTTGTGGTTCTGCACAAAGCCATTGCGGAAGATCACATCCTGCCAGTCAGTATTGCCACCATGATCATAGGCTGGATTTACCAGTGCTTTGCGGTATTCGTCTGCATTCAGCACATCGAGTTTTTTGATCACAGCCGAAGTGCCTACATAC
Source organism: Chitinophaga sp. 10T418 (assembly GCF_056394125.1). NCBI lineage: Bacteria > Pseudomonadati > Bacteroidota > Chitinophagia > Chitinophagales > Chitinophagaceae > Chitinophaga > Chitinophaga sp. 10T418. The sequence continues at coordinate 616,922 of NZ_JBFTHG010000005.1, read as the reverse complement.
ATGTCGTAGGTCAAACTACCGGCTTCTCCTTTTTTGCCACGTTTGGTGGTGATTAATACCACGCCGTTGGAGCCTCTGGCACCGTAGATGGATGCGGCGGATGCATCTTTCAAAACGGTAACCGTTTCAATGTCGCTGGTATTGAGAAAGTTCAGTGGGTTCTTCGGCTCAGAGCTACCCAAACCGAAATCAGGGCCACCTGCGCTTACCACGTCATTGCTTAATGGCACACCATCCACAACGAAAAGTGGCGTGCTACCACTCCTGATGGAGCCGGCGCCGCGGATAAATACGTCAACGCCTGCGCCGGGCTCACCGCTGGACTGCGCAATGCGTACACCTGATACGCGGCCTTGCAGCAGGTTGTCTACAGAGATGTTGGCACCCTGTTTAATATTATCTGCTTTTAACTGGGTCAAAGCACCTGTTACATCGGCTTTGGTTTGACTGCCGTAACCTACCACTACAACCTCGCCCAACTGGCTGTTGCTGGTAGCCAGTGTAATGCGCAGCGATGTACCATTGACCGTTACTTCCTGCTGGTTGTAACCGATGAATGAGATGACAATTTTTTCGCCCTGAGATGCGGGTAGCGTAAACTCACCACGTGCATTCGTAGTCGTTACTTTTTTCGTGGAAAGCGATCTGACTGTGGCGCCGGGTATCGGTGTGCCATCCTGGCCTATAACCACTCCCTTGACAGGTTCCTGAAGGATAACCTTGCCATAAATACGATGGTATGGCGCATTAGCACGGGAAAGGCTAACGCATGAAAGCCATACAACTACCATGAAGAGAAACCGAATGTTCATTGGCAAAACTTTGTGATGCTTAATATGAAAAATGAAAATGAATAAAGGTATAGCCAGCCGGATATCATTACTTATGACAGCGATCATCCCAATTATTATGCATAGAAGGGCTGGTTGGTTGTTTGCTGAATCCTATTTTGTGCAATGCACATATCCTTGTTGAAGCAAAGAAAAAAAATGATTATGGTTTGAAGCATCTGCAAATCGACATAGACAACTCTTTATGAAATCGAGTGCAATGATAGGGCGTAATCTGGATTTGTCTGTTAACTCCAGGTTATGTTTAGTTTAATTAAATGTAATAATTGTCATTTTAAAGCCTACGTAGTATAGAATAGTATAGTCTAGCTAAACTTGGTTGAAAATGAATGAATTAAAGGTTAGAAATTTTGGTTATAATTATATATTACGTCTTTTTTATACGTGGAATTACGCTTTTTATTTTCGTAATTTGAAAGTAATAATAATAATTTAGAAATACAATAGCAGTGTGTAGGAGATAAATTGAATATGGGGTATCATCATCAGTAATCCCATCTATTTCATGAATAAGGCAGAACGAATATTTACCGAAAGTGCATTAAAAAGAGGAGGCATATATCTCTATTCAAGAGAAAATGCAATAGCATTTGTGCTGGCCTGTAAAGAAGAAAAAATAGGTTTGTTAGGTATAGATGGCTTTTGGCTTACTGCTAATAGTATTCAGCCCAGCATGGACAACAGCATTGATTTTTCTTCTTCATTTTTCACGGGAGATTGCTATGAAAAAGCGGTCGGATTTTTAGAAATCAGATCAGGTGAATTATTCATTGAAATAGTAATTGATGATCAGCGTTAGCACCTGAGAAGAAGGGGCATGGCCGTTCGCTGAAGAGGTATTTGGAATACCCAGCAAACAAGTCATGTCCCTGGAAAACTTCCTAAGCTATTTTTGAATTACGTGATAGGCCGGCATCACGAGATAACTCTTTACCTTTGTTTTTCTTTAAAATCAGGAGCTGACATCCGCAGTATATTGATCCAGCATATCCATTGATGGAGCAAAGAAGAGACTGCCGGTATGTGCGGTACTGAAATCCAGTATCCTGTCATAATTGCCTGCTGGCACGCCAACAAACATGCGTTCTAACATTTTGTAGGTAGTACTAAAGGTATTTGCATAGGCAATAAAATAGGTGCCCACCTCATTTTTAGCGGGATTGCCAAAAGGCATGTTATCTCGCAGTATCTTCAGCTCATTGCCCTGATCATCATCCAGACTGGCTAAGGCGCTATGCGAGTTATCGGGCTTTATATCATCAGGCATCTCAATATCACTCATTTTATAACGACCAATTACTTTCTCCTGTTCTTCGGTAGACAGCTTTGTCCAGCCTCTCATATTGTGCAGGTATTTCTGGACAAAAAGATAGCTTCCTCCTTTATAAAGGGGATCCTCGTCACCAACCAGGGCAAAGAGTTGCCGGTCATTACCAACAGGGTTTTCTGTGCCATCCACAAATCCAAGAATGGAACGGCCATCCCAATATCTGAATCCATGTATTTCTTCCAAACAATCGGCAACCGGGTATAACACATCGGTGATAGCCGTGAGCATATCAAAGCAAACGGACATATCTGTTGACCGCAAGTGAAAGTGCAGGTCTCCCGGAGTTGCCACAGCTGTATGTTTTGATCCTACCATCGGCTCGAAATTTTTCAGTTCTCTCGGGACGGGGAGAGGTAAAGATAACTTTATCCAGGCTTCATACCCAATGGCCATTATACAACTCGCACGTGCATCAGGTACCCGTATGGTAAAGGAATGATTGAGATTGGCGACCAGGCCACAAAGCTTTTCGAAAGCCGGTTTGATGGCCATATCTTCCTTAAACTTCCAAACTACAAATATGGTGTTGTTGTTTGTGATATCGGTGATGTTTTGCGATTCAGGCTGTATAGCTCTACTCATATTAAAAATAGTATTTCGTTAATTTAAAGAAGGTTCCTCTTTGGCCCGGAAGTTAATGTTTTTAGAAACTTCAAAAACAGATATTCAGCATGTCATCATTTACGCCCGCTTTACAATATTTGTTTGCTCATCAATGTTTCGTCAAAACCTACTCCATAGTGTTCAATCGTGAAGTCTTTTACCTTTTGCCAGCCATTTTTATAATAAAAGGCCAGGCCCTCCGGTGATGCCGCCAATTGCAACGTTGTTAAGCCTTTACTTTTCGCATAAGTTTCCAGATAGGTCATCAATTGTTTGCCTATTCCCTGGTTGACATATTGTAGTCGTGTATAAAAACCAACAACAAAATCGCCATCAAGTGCGGCGGTGCCTATTATCTGGCCGTCTCTTTCGGCACAAAATACCGTCTGGTTGGCTATCTTTTCGCTCAATACCTGCGCTGAATAGTACTTGATAAATATATTCCATTGCTCAGTATTGTAATGAGGCTTCAGGAGTTTTTCGGCATTCTCACAGATCAGATCACTTAGTTGTTTTGCATCTGAAAGCTGCGCTGTTCTGATATGTATTGAAGACATGACGGTGATTTAAACGGTAGATTCTCTTGCTGCAAACGTACAGCATTTGTCCTTTAGTAAGAAAGGGTCATCGTTGCTGCTGGTCGTCCGCTTGTATGGACAAGGCATGATAAAATATGTTCAATGGATCCCATTTGCGTTTCACGTTCTGCAGTCGTGGATAATTCGTTTTGTAATACAGAGTATGCCATGGAACGCCTGACTTGTTCCATTCCGGATCGGCGAGATCTGTATCGGGATGATTGATCATGCAGCCATCTGTTTGTTCATTGGGAACAGGTACGCCGCCAGACCCTTCAAAAAGTTCCATATAAAAAGCACGGATCCAGGCAAGGGTAGGTGCTTCGCCTGTCGGGTCGCCCCAGCCTGCGTTGCAGGCAACATCAAGAATGCAGTCCCGCTGTACCGATGCGGTGGCGTCCGGGGTAATCGTATTCACCTTGCCTCCATACGTAGCCATTCCTAATCCTCCTCCTACACTTTCGTTCGCAGTAAGATACTTGAAGGCGGTCGCAATCTGTTTGTCAGTAAGGGGTTGCCGGAAGAAGGCGTCCTTTACTTTTGCCTGTGCGTTATCGAAACCGGGCTGGAATAGTTCCGGAAATGGATTGAGCGCAAAGCGGAGCCAGGGTGTTTCCTCGATCTGTCGGGTATATGGCACTCCGATGGGGGCTGCGATGGCGGCTAAATGCTCATCTATGAGCTGAATGGCTTTAGGTCCGGCTGTGCATACGCCTTTCATTTCTAATTTGCCCAGGTTCCGGTGGTTAAGAAAAAGCAGGCTGAATAGTTGCCGGTAGGGTGAGTCTGGCCCGCTGTGCTGTTTGCTCCATTCCCCGAAATTTTTCGCCAGCCGGGAAAACAATTGTTCATCGAAGTCCTTCCAGTCCCAAGCAACGCGGAAGGTGGTAATGGAGACCGGTGCTTTGGGCAATGCAGCAGCAGGATCTGATCCGATAGCGTCCGCAGACCGAAGCCAGTAGCGGGTAACGATTCCAAAGTTACCACCACCGCCACCTGTATGTGCCCACCAGAGTTCACGATTGGGATCAGTGGATTCGCGGGTAGCAATAACGCTGCCTGCCTTACCGGATGCATCAACGGTCACCAACTCTACTGCATAGAGATAGTCTGCCGCTAATCCGTATTCCCGGCAAAGAAAGCCAAAAGCACCACCCAGTATATGTCCGCCAACACCGATGGCGGGCAGCTCCCCTGCCGGAAGGACTACGCCCCAGCCCAGAAACAATCTGCGATACATTTCCCCAACCGTAGCGCCGGCCTCCACTAAAAAGGAGGATTGCTTCTCATCATAACGGATATCCGTCATTAAAGACATATCCACGAGTACCTGCACGGTAGGATCTGTTACGAATCCTTCCAGGCAATGGCCACCACTTCGCACTACCAGCCGCCGTTTGCTATCCACGGCCTCTTGTACAGCCGCTACCACCTCTTTCGTAGAGGTGGGCAGGTAAATGTATTCAGGCTTCGCACTAAAGCGTTTATTGAATCTTTTATCCGCGAGATCCGAATACCGTATATCGCCAGGGGTGATCTTTTCCATATAGCAGGCTTTTAGAAATTATGTAGGTTTATCATTCAATAATTACATGACGGTGTTAACTGGTTTTTCATCTACTAAAGTAATAAAGCATTGCCGGGAAAGCAATCTAATTTGCTGACGCCCAGTTTATTTTAGGCTAAAGGCCCGGAGTAAAGAATTTTTTCTTAAATTAGAATACTAATATAAATAACATGAAGCAGAAATTTGGAAGATCGTTCGTGTTGATTCCTATTGGACTATTTTTTATTGCGTTGACATTTATTCTTTCAAGAAAAATAGAGATGCCAGATGTAATCAGAGGATTTTCCATGGGAGTAGGGCTGGGCTTAATGATATTAGCGTTTGTTGTAAGAAAAATTAAGCCGGCCTCTCATCAATGATTTTGGATAAGCTCAGGTAAGCGCCCTCTTATCCATTAAGTAACTGTAGCCAGTTTTAAATAATATGGTGGATAAGCCACCGTGAAGGTGGCTTTTTTGTTGCAGTCTAATAATTGATTTCTTAATCTGAAAAAGATACTATTATGGGCATTGTTAGTCAAGTTGTATCTCAATTTTTCGCCGTTCAACGTTAATATCAAACCAATTTATTTTGCCCTCAGCGGGAATACAGTCCTTCAGATCCAGGTTTCTTGCATACCTACTCAATGCTTTGTTACCGAACTTCAAAATCAATTCGTATACAGACTGTCCATCTTTGCCTATAAATGCTTTCAGGGCAACTTGCCTGTGATCATTTATAGATTTTTGAGAATAGCTGTCATCATTTGCAGGTGGTAAAACGCCATCACACCAAAAGCCTTTAGTTGCTTCGCTGTCAACATTCTCTAATGCGTTACAGAGTTTATATGCTAAGAATTCACAGAAATTCTGGTCTAACATGCAGGCAATAGTTTAGTGGAATAATTTTAAAGGCTGTCGCCAGGAGCACAAATATATAATATACCTGCCAGCAATAAATTAAACCGTAGCCTTGTTAAGTTAATTTAGGAACAGCATCATTGCTCACTTTTTTCGTATAAAGCAGGTAGCCAATCCAGGTAAAAAATATGGCAGCTAAGGTGACACTTAGTACAGGAGATTTGTTATCTGCAGCAGAATAAATATCATAAATGGCATGAAATGCAGAAAGGGCAATGAGAGAATGTGTTTTATCAGCTACAGCATGTAATCCCCAGCTACTAAACAACAGTATGAGGAAAAAGCTGAGGTTTGAACTGCTTAATTCAAAGTTAAGGTGCCAGATAAACCATAGGACGGCAACAATGAAAATATTGGCAAATTTAGGCAGGGGAGATAATGCGGGTTGTAAAAAGCCCCGCCAGCCAATTTCTTCCAGCAAACCATAAATAAGTATAGAAAAAGTTACGGTGTTAAATGCTCCTTTGTATATCCATGTAATGATGCCGACGGCCAGGAAAGGGAGTCCCCAGAATAGGAGCACAGGGACAATTTTATTGGAGTAATTGCCCCAGAGTGTTTGAGTAGGTTTAATACGGAAAGCAAGAAAAACAATGAATGCAGCAATAGCGGGGCCCATGCCCTGTATGATTACCTTAAGAAAATCTGTTGGTATATACGGAAGCAGGGTGGTCTTATTGGTGGCATACCTGATGGCAACGGCAATTACATAAAAGGTCACAATTGCGCCAATGCTTACCTTATCCTTTTGCTTTGTCATGTTATTTCTTTTTTACAAAACTATTCGAAAACTGGCTGACAAAAATTGACTTTGGGTAAGAAATCAGGTAATTGGCTTTAAAGCGACTCTTTTTCTGATCCGGCTGAGGCTTTCGGACGTTACTCCCAGATATGAGGCAATGAACTTTAGAGAGGTCCGCTGAACAATTTGAGGTTTTACCTTAATCAGTTTAATATAGCGCTCTTCGGCGGTGAGTGTCAGTAAATTTATTTGTTCCTCCTGCTTTTTAGCATAAAGTGTTTCGGCCATAATTCTGGCCATCGTACTACCCAGCATGGTGGAGTCATATAAAAGCTTAAGGTCAGTATGAGATATTGACCAGACAACAATATCTTCCAACGCCACCGTTTTTAATGGTTTCTGTTCCTGTTTCAAAAAAGACAGGTAATCTCCGAAGAAGTCGTTTTCATAGAAAAGGTTTATACAGATGTCGTGTTTTCCATTCCAGATAAAAAGCGCCGCAGTGCCACTTATCAGGATGTTTAAGTATTTTTCTGTAGTACCATAGTCCTTAATGATTTCATTCTTCCGAAAGCGTCTTTCCTGTAGTTTGGACGTAAATCCCTCCCAGGTTTTTGCATCCGCTTTGTAGAATTGATCAAAAATGTCTTTTATATTTTGTGTGGTGATTTCCGGCATATGGTGCTTTTTTATAGGACATAGCTTAATGGAATGAATATCATTCACATAGATTTCCATGTAATTTAAGTATTTCGGCGGATGCATGAAGGGATTTCAGCCTTCGGCTGTAGTAGATGTTACCGATAATCCGGGAGGGTGTGGTGGTGATCATTCCTGGAATCGCGGAACCGGAGTAAGTATATACTTTAAAAGGAAGAACCTTCCATTCGTACGAATGGAAGGCTGTTCCTTTTAGTATCATAGAGGGGTACTATATCTTTACGATTTCTACGCGGCGATTTTTGGCCTTACCATCTTCGCTGTTATTGTCAGCAATAGGCTTGTCTGCTCCCAGACCTTTTGCCTGTATCCTGCCGGCATCAATGCCTTTGCCGGTCAGCGCACTTTTAACGGAATTGGCCCTGTCTTCAGACAGTTTTTTATTGTGGGCAGGAGCTCCGCTGTTATCGGTATGACCTTCAATGCTTACTTTCAAACCGGCATTATCTGCCAGCAGTTTTTGTATTTCATCGATAATTGGCTGTGATTCAGATTTGATGCTGGCATTGTCTGTATCGAAGTTGATATACAATGCCACATGGCCTTTGCTATCCAGCTCTTTTTTCATTTCGTCCGCTTTAATGAGAGAAGCGGTGGCTTTAAAAGGTTTTGTTTCTAAGATCATCCATCCTGCGGAAACGCCATCATCTCCAGGGGTGGTTTGTATCCAGATATTTCTATCCGCACGGCGGATCAGGTAAGTGGTGGTAACAGCACTTGAAAAAAACCCATATCCATCCTTGTATTTCACCTGGTTATCGCTCGGAATAACGTAGGAAGAATCGTTKGGTATTTTACCTTCGGATACCTTCACGCCACCGGCACCTGTAATCACTTCGTCCAGGTTCTTGATCAGTTCCCTGTCACTGTAGGACTTGCCCTCTTTAGCGGTAATCCTGTTATAGAAGATTTTCCCTTCAGGTCTTTCAAAATGATCTTTCACCCAGTAGTAGATGAGGTCATAATCCATTACCTTATTTTTTGAATAGTTCTGGTAACCTTCCGGCAGGTTAAAGTAGGGGAAGGCACCCAGTGGCTTATCTGATATCGCGATCGTATTGATATCAAATGTTTTTGCGGCAGGTGGCGTGGCAGCCGGTGCAGCTTCGGGAGTAGCGCTCCCGGTTTGTGCGGCAGCAGTACTATCTTCCGTAGGTGTTTGTTTTTTGTGAGAATTGCAGGCAAAGAGTAAGCTGACAGTAGCAGCGGATATTGTGAGGGTCCGGAGGTTCATATAGGTCTGTTTTTAATATTTCAAACTTAGGAATTAACCGAGATTCCTCCAAACAAAAGTTACCGGTCCTAACAGATGAAGATACGGGTACTCTGCCACACTACTTCGCAGGAGAATGGTTACTGCTAAACGAATCCCTGAACATTTTCCACCCCTCAGCCGTTTTCTTCCACAACACCAGGAACTTACCATCGTCAAACTGCTGGTTGTTGGCATCAAACGACTGCCATAAGCCTACTTCTGTTACATATTCAATGCCATCCCCAAAAACGGCGGTGGTGATAAATTTGCCGCCTCTCAGGCCGATTTTGTCATAGGTGGTACGGAAAAATTGCTGCGCGCCTTCCCTGCCTGATACGGCAGGCATGCCCGGGGCCATAATCTGGCAGTCCACAGCATATCGTTCCACAAAGATCGAGGAGTCGTTGTTGGCAAAGGACGTAAAATAGATGGCATTGCTGGCTGCAATTGCTTTTTTCGCTTCCTGCAGTGCCGTGTTGTCTTGCGCTGTTGCAGATAAGCTGATCATCGCAATGAGTGCCGGCAAGAGAAGTTGGGTAAAGGAAATGTGTATTGTTTTCATGTTATTTCGATTTACTGACACAAAATTATGCCGGCAGTTGCCGGCATAATTGTACAGATCGGAACAATGAACCACTTTTTACGGGAATACTAATTCGCCAGAAATTCGGCCGTAGTGATCACACGGGCATAAAGTCCGTTGAGCGCTGTCATTCCGGCCAGGTAAGCATCATTGATTTCTCTGGCCTTTATCGTTTTACCATATAGCTCCCGATCCCTGGTGGCACAAGCATCACCGATCACGGTAGTGCTGAAGCCCAGGTCCATTGCTGCTCTTACGGTGGCATCCACACATACGTCTGTCATCATACCGCAAATAACCAGGTCGGTAATGCCGTTTGCCTGAAGATGTTCCAGTAATGTTGTTTCCCTGAAACTATTCGGGTAATTTTTGATGATTACTTTTTCCTCCGGACCTGGGCTTACATCAGCATGTATGGCCGCACCCCGGGTGTTGGGGAGGAAGAAGTCTGCGCCTTCGTTAACGGCAAAGTGTTGTATATGTACAATGGAGAGCTGTTGTTTCCGGGCGGTCTGCAATACCTGTTGCGCCTGTTGGCCTGCTTCAGCAGCGTTTACCAGGGTATGTGCGCCGCCTTCAAAATAATCGTTCTGTACATCAATAATCAGCAATGCTTTCTTCATTTCGTGTCTTTTTTAGATCACGAAAGTAGCCGATCGTTATTCCCTGAAATTTGAACTAGTTCAAAAAAAGAAATTTATTTGCCGGAAAGCTTCTTCCTTATTTTGCTCAAAAATTCATGTGAGATACCAAGATAGGCCGCCAGTTGCTGTTGATTGAGGCGTTGTTCCAGCTCGGGATATTTTTCGATGAATTCCAGGTAACGCTTATCCGCAGTTTTGCCTAATGAAGAAATGACCCTGCGCTGAAAGGTAACCAACGACTTCTGGTTCATGATACGGAACATCTTTTCCACTTTAGGGAGTGTTTCGTATAAGTTGTCTTTATGCGGTTTGTCGATGAGGAGTACTTCACTGTCTTCCAATGCTTCAATGTTCAGGGTAGACGGCCGCTGGTTAGTAAAACTGTCGATATCTGTAGCCCACCAGCCTTCTACAGCGAAGTATAAAATCTGGGCATCACCTTTTTCATCGGGATAATAAATGCGGAAACAGCCTTTAGTGACAAAGGCTTCATATTTGCAGATGTCGCCTTCCCGCAAAAGAAAGCTCTTTTTCGTTATTTTCCTGAGATGAAAATCAGCAGCAAACTGCTCAAATTCCGTATCAGTAATTGGGATGTATTGTTCTATATTCTTCCTGAGTAATTCAAAATCGGTCATAAAATATGTTTCCGGTAGCATGCATGCCGCTTTATTAAATAGTTGAAAAATGGCAGGATGAATATTAAAGTTAGGATTTTTTTTATGATACGATATGGAGCCTATTTATGAATCAAGGCGTTGGGTGGGTATCCATAGTAATTTTTAAACGCATGGGAAAAATGGGAGAGGTTCTCAAACCCTACTTCAAAATAAACGTCAATAGGTTTCCGCTGTTTTTCCGCCAGCTGGTAATGGGCCAGTTGCAGGCGTTTTTCGGTCAGCCATTTTTGTGGTGTAGTCTGGTATGTTTTTTTAAAGTCTCTTCTGAAAGTGGCCAGGCTACGGCCGGTAAGATAACCGAATCTATCCATCGGCATGTTAAACATAAAATGCCGTTCCATAAAGTCGGAGAGGTTTATTTTGCCAGGTTCTTCAAAGTCACTCAACAGTCCATCTACACTAATGTCAATCGACCTCAGTATACTGATCGCCTCTTCAATTTTGATAGCGGCTATATCCGGCGACAAACTACCACCGAGATCAAAATAATGAATCAGTGACGCCAGACAACTGGCCAGCAACGGGTGTTTGGAGAAACGATATATTTTGGCATCGGGGTTTATTTTACCAACGGCCTTATGCCTGGAATAGTAATCTTTCAGTCGCTCGCTGGTTAAATGCATGGCCACCGATTTATGCGGCAAACCATCTTTTGGATAATTGATAACAGTGGCCAACTGATTACGGGGAATGAGAAAAATATCGCCGGCATTGAACGTATAGGTAGCATCTGCCTGTATTATTTTCGTTTCTCCGGAGATAAACCAAACCAGGATATGATGCTCAAATATGACCTCTGTTTTGAAGCCTTTGCCGTTGAACTCCGATAGTTTGATATCGGGCGCAATATATTTCGTTTCAAACTCCATTTTTCGAGCGGTTGATTGACAAAATAAAGTAAGCCGAATATATACATTCGGCTTGTGATAAAATAGTTTAATTGTTGATGATGATCAATTTACCGGAAATAAAACACCGGTCATTTCTTCCGTTAGTGACCATAATCTCCGGGCATTTTCCGCATCAACAGCGTAGGGTTGTACTCCCCGCAAGGAGAGGGGCTCATCATAATTGTGTGCAATATTTCCTTCGTCCAGTTCTGCTATGTCGGCATTTTCACAGTATACACCACCGATACCATTTAACTGCCCGCTGGTAGCGCACCATACGGATGTAGCAGCTCCCTGTTCCACATGCTTTAATCTGGCAGCCACGGCTGGTTTTATATTTCCGTTTTCGTCATGCGTGCCCATTTGCTGGAATAGCGCCATAGGGGCTACGCGACCGAGGTCCGTTCCATTTACCGATCCGGGATGCAGCGAAAAAGCACGTACGCCAAAAGCTTTACCGCGATGGTCAAGTTCTACGGTAAAGAGGTTATTGGCAGTTTTGGATTGTCCGTAGCCTTGCAGGGTTTCATAGGGCCTGTTGATAAAGTTAGGATCCTCAAAATTGAAAGGTGCCATCTGGTGGCCATAGGAAGATACATTCACTACGCGGGCACCAGGTGCCTTCTTCAGGGCGGGCCAGAGCTTGGCCGTTAAATGAAAATGTCCGAAGTGATTGGTGGAAAGCTGCGATTCATAACCGCGTTGATCACGTTGCAAGGGCACCCACATAATACCGGCGTTGTTGACCAGTATATCGAGGGCTTCATGGTTGCCCAGGAATTTTTCCGCAAAAGCATCGATAGATGCAGGATCCATCAGATCCATTCTTTCGATGGTTATGTTATTTACCCCTTTCAGATTATCGGCTGCTTTATGGGTATCGCGTGCGGGCACGATTACTTTTGCGCCGGCGGCGACAAATGTTTTCACTGTTTCAAGTCCTATGCCGGCATAGCCGCCGGTGACGATCGCTGTTTTGCCGGTAAGGTCAATCCCTTTTATTACATCATGAACAGTAGATGTTGCGTCAAACCCGGAATGAACAGGTTGCTGAAGGGCGCCGTTATAATTGTCTTTTAAGTACATGTTGCTGATTTTTATAACACAAAGCTAGTGATAGTGTCCTCCAGCCACTTTGTTTAAAACGTCAAATTACTTTGTTTAAAACGTCACTTTGGGGTCTGGAAAAGAAATGGGGCCAGGTGTTAGCTMACGCTTCATTTGAGCTTGAAAAGTTATCATGATAAATCGAGGGGTCCTGATATAACAAAAGAAGGTGTCTCTTTTGAGACACCTTCTTTCAACGTTCCAATGTTCGCTGCTATTGGTAATTATAATTATCCCAGTAAGGGCTTTGTGCTTTTATATTGGCAGGTACCCAGAAAATAGGAGAGGTATTATTATTCTGCGCTGCTACTTTGGCGAAGTTGTCCGGGTTGTTGGTCACTTCAATCGCCGGGTAACGTGCTCTTTCCGGCATTGGTTTCCAAACGGAACTATGCCAGGTGAAAGGCTCCAGTTTCGGGTGATGGGTTCTTCTCAGTTCTGCCCATAACTMGTAAGGCTGATAGAGATTCAGGTGCAGGTATTTCTGCTGCATCAGGATTTCCATTTTATCATCCAGAGAAGCGGCGGCAGTAAACTTATTTTTAATAACATCACCCCACGCGCTTACTACTGCGGCAGTTGGTCTGGTAGGATATACCAGTGCTGTTTGTGCAGGCGTCAGATTTGATTTAGCATAACTGCTCAATTGATTGATGGTATACCAGAAAGCGATGGAGTGCGTTACTTCATCTTTAATGTGCTCTTCAGCAGATTTACCGGTATTAGCCAATCCTTTCAGTGCAATTTCAGCCAGTAGCAGATCCAGCTCGCCCAGTGAACTCATGTAAACCGGCATCTTCGCATTCTGGTGGAAGGTAGCATGGTTATACATGGATTTAGCATTTGTAGAGAAAGTAGAAGCTATATTATCCGCAAAAGGATAATATTTCTCTCCGCTGCTATATAAGGCATCCTGTGCTTCTATATTGGCAGATACACCGCGGTAGTCCATGTATTTAGTAGGCATGGCCAGTACAGGTAAACGGGGATCGTCAATTCCTTCTTCATAAGCAGGTGTACCATAGTTCAGCCTTTTCATGATGATGTTTGGAATAAAGGAAGCGAAGCAATTTTCGTATACACCACGGATCCAGGTGCCACCACCGGTTGGCACGATATCGAACCAATAGAACCAGTAATAGTCTGTTTGTGGCAATGGTTTTGCCAATGCCGCCTGGATCAGTGGCTTCGCATACGCCTCTTCAACACCGGCAATTCTTACCAGTAATTTCAGGCGTGTGAAGTTGATAAAGGCCACCCATTTATTGATATCACCTTTGAAGGCAATATCCTGGTTGGTAAAAATAGTTTTGCCCGCATCAGAGGTTTGTGCATAGGCGGCTGGTAATGCATCTACCAATGTTCCCAGTTCTGCAATAATAGATTGATAGACTGCTTTTGGGTCATCATATTTAGGAAACAGGTATTGTGCCCCTCCTTTCATTCCCTGAAAGGCATCTGAATAAGGAATGGAATTAAAGAGATCCACCAGCTTGGCGCTCTGATAGCATTTAATAAAGCCAGCCAGTTTCACATACAGGTCACCATCTATTTTCATTTGGCCGGTGCGCAGTGCTACGGAGTCCACGAGTACTTCATAGTTTTTCAGCCGGGTAAAACTATTCTGAAAGAAATTCTGCCCGGTAATGGGAGAATCATCAAAACCGTTGCCTGTGGTGAGATCGTTATAACCGGAGAACCAGGCGTAACGATAAGATACATAACGCTGTGCTACCTGTTCATAACCGGTGATGCTGGTACCGCCATTAAGGAGATAATACCATTCTCCATAATCCTGTGCGAAAATTTTATTGTTAGTCAGCAGAGCTGTAAATAGCCCGGGGACTACATCAATACCCTGACCAGTAGTAAGCTTGTCCTTGTCATAGAACCGGTCTTCCAGGTCTTTTTTACAGGCGCCAAGGACAGAGGCGGACAGTAGAATAATATATAAATAAGCTTTTTTCATTTTTTTCATTTTATACATTAGAAAGCCACATTTAATCCCAGGGAATAAGTCCTTTGTGTTGGGTAGATGGTATTTTCTACGAATACATCCGCGCCCAATGCTCCTTCCGGATCAATGTTGGGAATAGATTTGTACAGGTAGAAAAGGTTACGGGCAGCCGCTGTAATGGTGAGTCTTTGCATTTTAATCTTTTTCGCCATGGTTGCCGGTAATGTATAGGAGAGTGCTACTTCTCTTACTTTGATGTAGTTGTTCTCAAACATACGGTCTGGCGGGAAAGACGTGGCCAGGTCATTAGCATAACTGGAGTAGTAGTTATATGAATTAGTCATGATGTCATTGGGAACATATTTGCCATTTGCATCGAGTTTAACACCTGGAAGGATCAGACCATCATGATATACTTTTCCATCTCTGGACTGTGCCGGTGCTGGTTGCGAATGCTGCCATGGAACCTGCTGGCCGCCGGAGTTGTAGTAATAAGCAAGACCGCCATTTTCTTCATCGCGGTATTGCATCGTATTTTCCAGCTGTCCTACACCTGTTAAGCGATTATTAGTGTAAGAGAAGATGGTGCCACCGTATTTATAATCCAGTCCGATACGGAAGTTGAAATTCTTATACTGGAAATCAGAGATGAAGCCACCATATAATTTAGGCATCACATTGCCAGCGGATATTTTTTTCTGGTCATCCAGCACGTAGCTACCATCGCCATTTACGATTTTGTTGCCGGCTTCATCACGCTTATAGTCATACGTCATGATTTCTCCATATGGCCGGCCCTGATCTGCATTTATAGAAACAGCACTGCCATTGATCAGGTTACTGAACGGATTGTAAATAACGCCAGGATACAGATCTATTACTTTAGATCCCTGTTTGGCCGCATTCAGGGTCAGGTTCCACCGATAATTTTTACCGATCAATGGTGTTCCTGTCAACGCCAGTTCAAAGCCCCAGGCTTTTACATCACCCGCATTCACGATCAAACCGGTAGAGCTGGAGGCAGAAGAAATTGGCAGACTGATAATCTGGTTATAGCGGTGATTGCTATAGAAAGAGAAGTCGAGTGTAATCCTATCCTGCGGCAGGAAGGTATTGTTGATACCTATTTCAAATTCCCGTTTACGTTCCGGTTTCAGCGCTCCAGGCAAAAGATCTCCCGGAGGAGCTACTGAGTTGGCGTTGGTGCTGGGAAGGCGGTTATATCCATAGAGGTTGTTGGCAAAATAACGCGTTGTACCATTGCCCACATCTGCCCAGGATAATCTCAACTGTCCGCTGTTAACTGCTGGCAGCACAAAACGCTCGGTATAATTCCAGGTAACAGCTGCACCAGGATAGAAATATTTATTGTTTTCCGGAGGAAGTGTAGAATTCCAGTCTTGTCTTCCCTGTACTTCCAATGTTAGTTCATTTTTCCACGACAACGCAGCAGAAGCAAGTAAACTATACAGCACATCAGAACCACGGCTGTAGTTCCTCAGCTTATCCATATTGTCGGCACTGGGAGTTCCAAGTTGATTGGAGAACGAATACCAATCAGGGAAGGTCAATCCACCAACCGTATTAGTACCAAGATAGTCTACTGTACGGAGTCTGTATATACCTCCACCGAAGGCAAACAGTCGTAAATCGTTATTATGGAAGGTCTTGTTATAATTCAATAAGGCCTGATAAGTTTGGGTAGTAGCATTTTGTTTAGCCACTCCGAAAAGGCCGCCCTGTACCGTTGGAAGCACTCTTGTTAGACCTTGCTCCGTGGTATAATTGGTGTTATCATAATCCAGACCTGCCTGTCCTACCAGGAAAATATTTTTGGTAAAGTTCAGGGTTACTTTGGCAGAAGTGATCATATGCACTTTATCATCCTTGTAACGGTTCTGTTTCTGATTCCACAGGTAATCGCCCAATTTGTTAAACGCATCAGATACTCTTGCATTGGAGAGATCGCGCTTATAACCAGTGGCATCTGTATAGTAAGGATAAATTTTGCTGTAATCATAGTCTACCGGATATCCCCATGCTACAGGGCCATCGTTCTGGGAACGGCGGTTCTGCGTGGTGATATTGTAGATATTGGAAACTACTTCAAAGGAGGCAAGGTCGGATGCTTTGTAGTTACCATTAAAACTAAAAGAGTTTCTTCTCTGCCAGCCATTGTCAGAAGCGATATCCTGGTAGTTATAGTTGGTGTAGGAAGCCCTGATACTTCCTTTTTCATTGCTACCTGCAATGGCCACATTCGCAGAGGTGGAATGACCAGTCTGGAATAAGGAAAGGAAATTTCCTTTATGCGGAGAGTTCTTCACCATAGAACTATCATAAAACATTACATCTGCTCCGTCAAAAGCAGGTCCGAAGCTAAAGCGCTTGTTCGGCAGCAGCCTGGTTCTTATGCCATTGATCGTAGCAAAGGTAGTATCGTAGAGGTTATCTCCCAGGCCGTATTTGTCCTGTAATTTCAGGTAAGATATAGGCTGTTCTACTGTGTACTGCAGGTTGCCGGTCATGCCAAATCCTTTTACATTACGGCCATTTTTGGTGGTAATAAGCATTACACCATTAGCGGCATCACTACCATACAGCACTGTTGCTTTTGCACCTTTGAGGATATCGATAGATTCAATATCATCAGGGTTGATATCATTAATACCTGCGCCATAATCGAATCCTTGTCCAATATCACCGCCTATCTGGGTTTTGCGATCACTGAGGATCACACCATCTACCACAAATAAAGGTCTTACATTCTGATTAGGATTCATACTTGCTGCACCACGGATATTAATCCTGACACCACCTTGTGGGCCGGCTGCACCAGTGTTTACACCTACACCGGCAGCTTTACCATAGAGCGCCAGGAAGGGGTTCATCGTAGTACCAGCTTTGGTCAGTTCATCGGCCTTAATCGTGCTGATGGCATATCCCACGGTTCCTTTCGGACGTTTGATACCCAATGCCGTTACCACCATTTCATTTAATCCACTGGAAGCAATTGCCAGTGTAATATTCAGGGAAGTACTGGTACCTACGGTAACAGACTGCGTGTCAAATCCAACAGAGCTGAACACCAGTACTACGTTTCCTTCTGGCACCTCTATACTGTAATGACCCTGCACATCGGTAGTGGTACCGGTTTTGGTGCCTTTGATGAGAATCGTGACACCAGGTACTGCTGCCCCCGAGGCATCTTTCACCACACCACTTATTCTTCGAACAACTACTTCTGGTATAGGTATGAAGGGAGTAGCATTCTCGAGTTTATAATCCTTTTCTTTTACAGCAATGATTTTACCGATTACCTCATAGCTGAAAGGCTGATTTTTGAAAAGCAGCGCCAATACATCTTCCAGTGACCCATTCTTAACGGAGATATCTACCGGCTTACTTTTCTTCAGCATAGCATCTTCATACCAGAATTTATAACCCGATTGCTTTTTGATTTCTTCAAACACCTTCTGAATCGGTGCATTTTTTTGCGACAAGGTTATCTGTTGCGACAGAGTTTTGGCGCTGATCTGCAAACAAACTACCGTCAAGAGGATAGTTGTCAACTTTATTTGCATAATCAGTTGTTTTTTTAACTTCAGATGGACGCCTGATTGACGGAATGCCAGGACGCGATCTTTGATGGTTGATAATAGCCCAGGTATATAGACGGGCTTTGCATGACAATTAGATTGCATACATTTGTGGTGTTTGGGTTTAGATAATCTGATTTCTGGTAATATTGATGTCAGTGGCTGACCCAGGCTTATTTGCCAGGGGCGGGTGAGATCGCTCCTGGTTTTTTATGCCGGTTCCTCACTTTCCTTAGGGACCTTTGTTCATTATTAGGTATTTGGTTGATATAATTGAAATAACAAGCTACGGCATCACGATCAGCTTCCGATTCTCCATTTTAAAATGGATCTTGCTGATTTCGAGCAGTCTTAATAGTTCTGAGAGGTTTGCGTCTCTGGGAATATCTCCTGTAAAGCTCCTTACTGGTATTGCGTCACTATATACTACTTCTACATCGTACCATCTTTCCACCTGGCGCATGATTGTTTTGATGTCGGCGCTCTTAAAAGAAGTAACGCCATTTTTCCAGGCAATGGCGAGATCAATGTCTGCCTTTTCTATAACATGCATTTTACCGTTTGGTTCAAGTAACGACTGTTCTCCCGGTTTTAATAAGCTGGATACATTGTCCCGGGAAACTTTCACGGCACCATCCAGCAAGGTGGTCTTGATCTCCGCTTCATCGGCATATGCCATTACATTAAAACTGGTGCCCAGTACGGCTATATTAGCTTTGTTTACCGATACAAAAAAAGGCTGACTCGCATTTTTCGCCACTTCAAAATAAGCTTCTCCACTTAGTTCTACCCGGCGTTCCTTTCCAACAAAGGCGGTCGGGAATTTCAATGAAGAGGCTGCGTTCAGCCACACCCGGGATCCATCCGGTAACTCCAGCCGGTATTGCCCGCCTTTGGGTGTTCTCAGTACATTGTAGGCCACCCCGCTATTCGTGGAAGAATTTCCCGGATCATATTTCAATAAACCCGGACTCGCCTGTAAATGTACATTCCCCTGTTGGGCCAAGGTGCCTTTCATACTGCTGTCCAGCGCAATCTCATGGCCATTGGCCAGGGTGAGCATCGCTTTGTTGCCACCCGGCGCTACGTCCTTCTTCGTGTCTTCGGTCAATGCGCGCGAAGATTTATCCCCTTTGCGATCCCGGGTAGCCAGCATCCAGGCTCCCGCGGCAACAATCAATAATAATACTGCTGCTGCCCAACGCTGCCAGTATACTGGTTGTATAGATGTCCGCGCTGGTTCCTKCGTCAGTTGGGGTAAGGAAAAGGGAACTTCCTCGTTATCACCCGACTGTATCCAGGCTTCTTCTATGAGTAATTCCAGCTGCGTCTGATTATCTGCCCCATTCAAAAAGTCACTTAACTCGGACTGTTCTCCTGTTGTGAGCTTTTTATTGGCATGTTGACTTAGTAGGTAGCGCAACCTGGTATTATCCATTAGTATAGATTGATTCTATATAATAAGACAGCAGGAAGTATGAAAAAGAGGTAATGGAGGAGAAAAAAAATTTTAAAACCGGAGAGAATGGCTCGTCAGCAGTAGTAATATATTGATTTCCGGATGAGCCACGGCGTAGTTCCGGATAGAACGAAGAGCCAGCACCATGTGCTTTTTAACTGTTTCCAGGGAAATTGCCATGCGTTCAGCTATTTCCGCCTGCCGGAGACCTTCATCTCTGCTTAAAAGATATACTTTCTGACGCTGGGAGGGCAGCTCTGATATCGCTTCGTCTATAATACGACGGTAGTTTTTAATAGTAGTGTCTTCTTCCTGGTCCTGGGCTTCCACTACACTGAGTTCCCATGCCTGTTTCCGGGCCAGTTCCCGACCCAGTTTTTTGAGAAATGATAAGCTGTAGTTCCGCGCTACTGCGTACAGATAGGAGTGAAAATGCTCCACCTGGCTTAGCTTTTCTCTCTTTTCCCATATCCGGATGAAGATTTCCTGTACAATCTCTTCAGCCATCGGCCGGGAGCCGGTTAGTTGCATCACAAAAGCTCCTAACCTGTTCTGATAGGTATTAAACAGCTGTGCGAAGGCAGCCTCGTCGCCTTGTGACACCCTGAATAGTAAATCTGATTCACTATTTAATTGCACGGTATACAAAATAAATTTAAAATGGTCCCCTTAAAAGCAAATTCTGGTCGATGTGGAAGCATAAAGATATGTATTCCCACCATGATAAAAAATCACACCTTTGATCTACTTGTGGAAACATTCATTTACCATTACTATTTGTTGACTGTGAGGAACCTGGTATGAGCAGGCTGGAACCAAACGTCTTCTCTTATTTTTGCCCAATGGCTACCCATGCCCTTAATTCAAATTCAAAAGATCCTGTGCCAAATTGTTGGATAAGTCGTTGCTCCAGTTCTTTTGCGACATCATTAAAAGAGGAAGGCATTTTTTCTTTTACCTGTCTGCCGAGCGGATGATGGAGGAAATAACTGGTCACGATATGTTCAGGAGAAGCAGCGCGTCCTGTGAATGGTATGAGCTCAACTTTGTTATTGGAAAACCCTGCCTGTTCCAGGTAGTGATGCAACAGTTTGGAATCGTGCAATGCAAACGGTGTATAGAATCGGCTGGTATCTTCCTCTTTAAAAAGCGGTACGATGATTTCATCGATGAGCAATTTAAACAATGGCATGTTGGACGCATGATCCCACGTGGTGAAAGCAAAATGTCCACCAGGATTTAATACACGGAACGCTTCATTAACGCCCACTTGCTTATCGGGCAAAAACATTAATCCAAATTGATTGACGACCAGATCAAAAGATGGATGGGTGAATGGTAATTGTTGTGCATCTGCTATCTGGAAACGGATGGTAGTACTACTTAGTTGTTGCTGTGCCAGCTCCAGCATGTCGGGATTAATATCTGTAGCAGTGAGTTGAGTCCCGGCGGGGAAATTTTCCTGCAGATGTTTTGTAAGTCTGCCTGTTCCACAGGCTAATTCCAATATTGAACGTACGGGGAGATCAGTAATATGCGGGAGTAGTGCTTTTGCTGCAGGTTCAAATATCAGCGGGCCAAGATACTCCTCATAGTTGGCTGCATCTGTGCCGGCAATTTTATATACTTCTTTATTCATTTGGGTTAATTTAAAAAGATAGATTGTCGGAAAAATGTGCTGTTTAACGTTATACGGAATTTACGTTTAATTTGCATAGCATTGTCATTAAAATAGGCATAGATATTTGTTCGTGTAATTATTCAACGATGGAAGAAAAAATAATTTTTTATTCCGAGGCCGACAACCCGGAAATGATAAAAGCTTTTCATAAAGCGCAGGAAACATTCAGATATTTCTGGCGGGAGCTTTCCTGGGAGTATCGCAGAATTATTCCCGGACTGGACCTGGCTTGCGTAAAAGTAGCTTTCATGGAACAGGTGGTGCATCAGGCAAAACCCATTGTAGAACATATGTGGATCAACCAGGTAGCATTCGATGGAGATACAATTAGTGGTGTCCTGATAAATGATCCGAATGAACTGACCAACGTTAAGAACGGCGACTTTGTAGAAATACCGTTAAGCCAGGTTAGCGACTGGCTGTTTAGTTCCCAGGGAAATGCCTATGGTGGATTCACCATTCAGCAGTTAAGGGCTGCCATGGGAGCACAGGAGCGCAAAGAACATGATGAAGCATGGGGACTGAATTTTGGAGACTATAATGATATTCTGCTGGTGTATGAACAAAAGAAACATCCGGAAAATCTCATAGAACACCCTATGAGTATTAATATGAAAGATAGCCTGATCGAATTTCTGAAAGCACATCCACTGGAAATCACCAACCAGGATGAAGGAGGATATACGCTTTTACACCGGGAGGCAATAGCCGGCAACCGCAGTTCTGTTGAAACTTTATTGCAGTTTAATGCCGATAAAAATATTAAAACCAGTAGCGGCAAAACAGCATTGGATTTCGTAAAGCAGCTGGGATGGGAGCACATCATTCCATTACTGGCCGACTAAATACACCTAGCATAAAGGATAACATCACCCCGTAGCATCACCCGCTGCGGGGTTTTCTTTTTCCGTATAGCAGGTCTTTTGTTTTACAGCAAAGCAGCTCCTTAGATAGCCTGATTTTTCAACTTTTCATAATACTCCTTAATCACCAGTGCCTTGTCCTTTTTTATTTTTTTGCCGAGTTCCCTGCGGGGACAGTTATCATTATATTTTGCTCCCCAATCCATCATTTCAATGATGATGGGTAACAGGTCAACTCCTTTAGGGGTAAGACTGTAAATAAACTTGGATTTGTTGGTGGGAGATACCCGTTTTGCCAGGATATTTGCTGCTTCCAGTGCTTTTAAGCGGCTGACAAGAATATTGGTAGCAATCTTTTCCTCTGATTCCAGGAACTCACTGTAAGATAGTTTGCCTCTAAGCATAATATCCCTGATAATAAGCAGTGACCATTTATCCCCAAAAACATCGAGGGAACAGCTAATAGGGCAATCTGATCTGACCTTTTCCATATCATTTATTTAAAAAGTACTTGCAATTTGAAATAACTATCTATCTTTACTTGCAAAATGCAACAACAAAGATAGTTATTACTTATTCTTAAAAAACCAAAAAATGAGCACCACCACTTCAACTCAACAATTACTCGAAACCTATTACACAGGGTTTGCCCAAAAGGAAGGTTGGGAATCGGTCATTTCCGATGACTTTAAATTTGTTGGCGGGGACATGACCAAAACAGCTCCTACAGTAGGAAAAGCTGCGTATATAGAAGTGATTAAAAGATTTTCGCGGGCATTTCAAACCATGCACGTTAAAGAGATGATTGTAGCTGGCGAAAATGCCTGTGTTGTCGGCAATTACGACTTTATCTTTCCTAACGGTACCAGGGTCAATGGTAATGTAGCGGAGATCTGGACTGCAAAGGATGGCAAACTGGACTCACTAACGATATTCTTTGACACGCTTACATTTGATAAAAATATCCCGAAGTAGTCCAGCTTCTCGTCCTGTTTCCCTATTCTGTTTCCTTCGGGATTAAATGACGGTGTTTGCCACCCCAATCGCTCAACTGTTTGAAGATGGGACCGAACGCGGCGGCCATTTCCGTGAGTTCATATTCCACCTTTGGAGGCACCTCTGCATACACGGTTCTTTTTACAAGCCCATCCTGTTCCAGGGCCCGCAGTTGTAAGGTTAGCATGCGCTCCGTAATAAGCGGAAATTCCTTTTTTAGCTCATTAAACCTGAATTTCCGGGTCTCCAGCTTGCTGATGATCAGTATTTTCCATCTCCCCCCAATCTTGTTTACCGCATAGGTAAGATCACATTCAACGATAAATTCTTCGTTGCGGGAATAAGTCGAGTTTTTCTTTCTGGCAGCCATTAGTTACATATTTGTAAGTACCCTACAATTGGTTGTACTGCTTATAAAATTAGATGCTACCCATTACTTTTACAAAGAAATTTTTAAAATCATTTTTTAGTACGAAAAAGAAAGCCGGCCGAAAAGTGATTATTTCATTCATCATCAATTAAGAGAAAAAGTATGGATCTGTATTTAAAAGGAAAAACAGCAGTAGTAAGTGGCGCGAGCCAGGGAATTGGTCGTGCGATTGTAAAAGAACTGGCACTTGAGGGTGTGAAAGTATTGGCCACTGGCAGGAATCAGGATTTATTAAACAGCCTGAAAGAAGAGGTGGTTGCAGCTGGCGGCGTGGAACCTGTCACGTTTGCCCAGGATTTCATGGCAGCTGACGCTCCGCAAAAAATAGCAGCGGCAGCATTTGCTGGTCTGGGACATATCGATATACTCATTAATAATGCCGGCCGCAGCAATCCCCAGGATATCATCGGTTCTGAAGACGGCTGGAATGACTCGCTGACACTGGACTTCACACGTCACCGGCAGTTGACACAACAGCTGTTACCTCATTTTATCGAACGTAAGCAAGGTGCTATCCTGAATACGATCAGCACCTATGAGTTGCGTATGATCAACGCCTCGGCGGTGGCCAAAGCAGCAGTGGTGGTATGGTCCAAACAACTCGCCGGACAGCTGGGGCAACATGGTATCCGGGTCAACAGTCTGCAGCCGGGCCTCATAGATACGGAGAACATCCGCCCTTATTTCCCGGGTGAAGAACGTCAGAAATTCGCGGAGCGCGAAATCCCACTCGGAGATTTCGGAACACCACAAGACATGGCTAACATGGCCACTTTCCTGGTATCGCCCCGTGCACGTTACATCACCGGCTCCGTTGTTGCTGTAGATGGTGGCATGAGTCACTACTCGTTCTGATATGGATATACGAAAAAGTCAGCTTTCAAATCACCAGGTTTGAAGGCGGACTTTTTCTATATGCGGTAAGACTTATATTTCTACGTTTTTTAAAAAACTTGTTGAGATGGCTTTCGTCAGCAAAACCAAATTCGCTGGCTATTTCATTAATCCTCCTGTCGCTGAATTTTAACCGATGCTCAATCAGTCTTAATTTATAATTCGAAATGAATTCCTGGATAGTTTCCCCACATTGGTTCTTGAAGTAGCTGCCCAGGTAAGTATCCGACAAACCAAATACCTCCGCGATAGCCGATGCTTTTAATTTTTGCGGCTCAAAAATATGGAACTGGATATAATCGATGATGTCTAATATTCGTTTATCTACATTCTCCCGCAGGTTGGCAGGCCTTATTTTTGAAATATTTCTTGCAGCAATAACAATCAATGCATTCACAAAATGCCTTGTCAAATCCTCATCATAAATATCCTTATGGTCAATGCCGGATCGGAGGGACTCCACGATAGCTTTTACCAGCACGGCATCGCACTGGCATCTTAAAATACAGCCAGACAAATGGGTGGCATAATGCAGCAGACACTCAATATGGTCAATGCTTTGCCATTTATATTCTTTTACATAGCTGCTACTGAAACGGATCAGCAGGAACTCCGTTGTGGTGGAAATATCAAATGAATAATAGTCATTGGGGGTTAATAAAAGCAGGTTCTCTGGTTCGTATGGGCGCCGGTTACCATTGATTCTCAGTGCGCCTGCTCCGGAAATGATATATACCAGTTGAAAAAAAGTCAACTGCCAATCTGTTAACGGGCATTCATCCACCCTTTTATATATCACCTCCACCGATTGATGTAGATTCTCTTTTCCCATGTGGTAAAGTTACCTTTTTATCATTGAAATGTACCGGAATACCGGCGTTGTTCAGTTTAATTTTGCTAAAACAAGCAAAGAAAAATGGACATAAACGCTCGTATCAGCAAGAATACAATCGCATTGGTGGCAATTAGCCTGGCCGCTTTAATGTTTGGTCTCGAAATTTCCAGTGTGCCGGTTATACTTCCAACATTGGAAAAAGCATTGCATGGTAGCTTCAGGGATATTCAATGGATCATGAACGCTTACACCATCGCGTGTACAACTGTATTAATGGCAACAGGCACGCTGGCCGACCGGTATGGACGCAAACGGATCTTCATAATCAGTATCCTCGTATTTGGCATCACTTCTTTGATTTGCGGGATCGCACAAAGTATGTCGGTACTCATTGTGAGCCGCTTTCTACAGGGCATGGGCGGCGGTGCTATGTTAATCTGCCAGGTGGCCATCCTCTCGCATCAATTCCGGGAAGGAAAAGAGAGAGCGAAAGCCTTTGGTATATGGGGAATCATCTTTGGTATAGGACTGGGTTTTGGACCTATTATCGGCGGTATGATAGTAGCAGTATCAAACTGGCAATGGGTATTCCTCATACATGTATTGTTATCTGTGCTTACACTGGTACTGGTGATGAGGAGTATTGAGGAGTCCAGTGATCCGCAGGCGAAAAAGATAGATATTGCCGGTATCATTACACTTTCTCTCACGGTGTTGGGATTAACTTACTTTATCACGCAAGGCCCCGAACTCGGCTTTACCAGCACCATCTCCATCAGTATACTGGTGGTGTCGTTCGTAAGTTTTATTGTTTTTCTTTTTGCAGAGAAAATCAATGCGCACCCGATGTTTGATTTTTCCATCTTCAGGATACGGAATTTTTCAGGTGCACTGCTGGGCTCTATGGGCATGAATTTTAGTTTTTGGCCATTCATGATTTACCTGCCCATCTATTTTCAAAGTTGTTTGGGATACGACAGTGTCACTGCCGGGTTGTCTTTACTGGCCTATACGCTTCCTACTCTGGTGTTTCCTCCTTTGGGTGAGCGGCTTTCCATCCGTTATCAGCCGGGCATTGTTATTCCGTTGGGCTTATTCACCATTGGCGCCGGCTTTTTTCTGATGAGGTATGGCAGTAGTGCGGATCATGCCAGCTGGTTAACCATGCTCCCGGGAGCGTTGCTGGCCGGTGCTGGTTTGGGTGTCACCAATACGCCTGTAACCAATACTACTACAGGGGCCGTTGCTGCTACACGTGCTGGTATGGCTTCGGGTATTGATATGAGTGCCAGAATGATTTCACTGGCGGTCAACATTGCATTGATGGGATTTATACTAGTAGCGGGCACTTTATCTTTTTTGAAAACAGCATTTCCGGACACCGGAGATACCCTGCCACTGCGTGCTATAGCAGAAAAAATTGCTGCCGGAAATATCGCGGCGCTTCATCGGGATTTTCCACAACTATCTCAACTGGATTCCTCAGATGTGGTGATTCATAAAGCACTCGTGCATGGCTTTGACCTGGTGATGCTATATGGAGCGATCAGCATTTGGATATTAGCGGGTATCAGTTTTATCGTCTTTGGTTCCTGGAAGAAGCAACTGGCCACATCTTCTCTGAAAGTAAGATCAGATCACTGAGTGCTTCCGTACTGTAATGCCTGTTGTAGTATCGGGTCAGTTTCACCGATGGCTTCTTCTTCAGACAGTGTTACGTGGATAGATGGTTGGATGCCTATCCGTTGTGTTTCTCTCTGATCCGGATAAGTAACGCGTAAACCGGAAAAAAAGAAGGCCTGGGTGCCTATCCCTGGTATGCTGCTTCGGTCGCCATCAGCGCCTGCTGTTGTTCGGCCTATGAGTGTCACCCTGTTTCCTGCCTGCAATATCATGGTGAATAGCTCTCCCTTACTCAGTGTCCCTTCATCAATTAACAGGATCACTTTTCCATTAAAGGCAGGATATCGGGACGCCGGGGTTTTTTCCTGTTTTGTTTTTTCCATTACAGCAGGATAACGGCCCTGCCACATAAAGTTAACAAAGGGTGTTTCTCCGGGAGCAAACAGGGATAATATTTCGTGAGCACCGGGAGAGGGGTACTTCCTTAAATCAATGATGGCTTTGCGGATAGAAGGGAGTTGTTCACGGATCTTCGCCGATTCTCCTTTGGCATATTTTGAGATGTCTATATACAAAGTAGAATCCCGCAATATTTTAGTGGATGCTTCCTTCTCTTCTGGTGGCGCCGCTCCGAAGATATATTTTATCAGGAAAGGACCATACGCCTTATAGGCATTGATATCAAAAGGTATCGCAGTGTAATTGATTTTTCCATCCCGGTTTTTATAGACCAGTTGCAAGGAATCATTTACCTGGGGAATACCGGAAAGCAGGTGTTTATTGGAAATATTATAATATTTCATGGTTAGGTTGGATGCACCCACATAGCCCGAAATTTTTGAAATCCATGTCGATATAGCTGTACGGTTAACAGAAAGTATTTTATCGCCGGCCACAATGCCGGTGTTGCGGGAAAAGGCGGTATCAACGTTGACGACTACTACCTGGCTACTGTCAAT
This sequence comes from Chitinophaga sp. 10T418, assembly GCF_056394125.1. NCBI lineage: Bacteria > Pseudomonadati > Bacteroidota > Chitinophagia > Chitinophagales > Chitinophagaceae > Chitinophaga > Chitinophaga sp. 10T418. Next base: position 589,177 of record NZ_JBFTHG010000005.1, on the reverse strand, counting down.
AATTCTGAACAGCATGGGCATTACGGCTATTTTTCGGGTACCATATGCAGCCTCCCATAGGGCACTGTTACTCACGTTGGAGGGGGTAATGGCATGGCCATCATTGATTTCAGCATTTAATCGCAACAAGGCACTGAGGTAGGTGTTGCGTGTGGTAGCTGCCGTAAAAACAGAGAGATATTTTTCAAGAATGGTATTCCAGTTCTCTCCGATAGCATATTTATATGGATAATAATATTGAATAATGTTCCAGTATCTGGCCAGCATTAACAATCTGTATCTCATATCAAGTGGTCCACGGATGTTATATGCGTCTTCGTACTGGAATGCAGGATTAGGTATAGAGAGCGTATCTATCTGAATATAGTAATTCTTAAACGGCTTAAATCCTTTTTTAATAAGGCGCAACTGGGTACTGGTTTTCGTGTCTGGCAGCGCCTGCAGCCACTTATCATCGTAGTTAATGAGTTGCTCTTTTGAGAAGGTCGTATCAGCGGTGGCTTTGGCTGCAACGGCTACCTCTGACGCCTGAATAAGTTGCAGGAGTACTTGTTGGAAATCAGCAGCCTTGTCTGATTCAAAAATGCTACTCACATGTTTAACAAACACCGCATCCCAGTCGATGTGTTTTTCACTGATGGACGGCGCGTAATATTTCAGGAACCCCCAAACTTTGGTGTATAATGCGAGCTTATCAAGTAGTGACTTTTCCCGGGTAAGTCTATTAACATATTTCGTTTGCCAGGTTGCATCGAACTCACCTTTGGTAACAGTAATAGTAAGATGTTTCACCTGGATTTTTCCTTTGCCCTTGATGAATACAAAAGCCTGGACTTTATTCATCGGTGCCTCAAAAGGGATAACCAGGTGAATTTTATTAATGGTGTCATTGTTTTTCAGTCTGTATTCTGATAGATTCCTGTAAATGGAAACCGCATTGCCATCCAGGCTTCCCAACACAGCTATACCTGCATCATCAACATTCGTCAGAAGGTCTGTCTGGAATTCAGCGTCCAGGATAATTGCGCCCTGTGTAATGATGGAATCGAAATGAAAAGTATTATCGAAAGAAGCCAGGCTATCTGTCTTTTTTTGTTTTTCGATGCTGGCGAAGTCAATTACAGCCGGATCTTTGGCATTCGTTTTTAGCTGGTAGTGTACTCCTTCCTGTGCATTTGGCCGCCATCCCTGCTGGGTATATTTGAATGGTTGCTGGGATACTGCAATGATAGAAATGGTGATGCAAAAGAAAGTCAGTATTAATTTGTTCACCGGGGAAAAATTATCCATAGTCAATGACGGGTTGTTCCTGTTGAAAGACAATATAAGTTAAAAAAAAGGTAGGGAGTGGAAGAAGTTTCCTTTCGGTAAATAGTGGTATATTACATTTGTAATGTAAAGCTGCTTTTTACCTATTCTGTATTGATCTTGATAAATTGAAAATTTATGATAGCATTTTTTGAAACCATTTTGTACATGATTGCTATAGCACTTAAGGTGAAGGCTGTGCGCAAAAGGTATGCAAAAAGCTAGGACATTGTAATCAGGAACTTCTCTCCAAATAATTATACAGCAAACATATTATTATTACCTTTTCATAGAAAGACCCCATGCAGTCAGCATGGGGTTTTTCTATGAAAAGGCGGCAACTTAAAAGATCATGGATATTTTGGAGATAATAAAAAGGATTCTCAAAAAGGATAATGAAAGTGCCAATGAAAGCGTTCTCACTTATCACTGGTATTCCCGGGAGCAATTAGCCGCTATACGGCAGCATTTAAAAGACGCAGAAAATAAAGTTCCACAACTGGAAGGAATTTATGGGGAAGATTTTGCCTCGTTTTTTTATTCACCCGGGATAGAAAAAACAATACGGACAGCATTAATCGAAACACTGGAAGTAGCAGTACAGTACCGGGATTTCCTGGATAGGGATCATTGGAGCGATAAGCACCCATTTAATTTTCCGGGAACATTTTATACCGGGGAAACTGATACCTGTGGTACAGGGGATGGGCAAGCCCCTTTTAATGTGTTGTATGATGACCACTGCTGTGAATATATATTTAAACAGCCCCAAAATTATGCTGAACTAGTGTGTGTAATCGATGCTGCTTACATGGAAGTGTGCGAGGGGTACTCCTGTAATGGAAATGATCACTGGACCTACACGGAGTGTAAGGACTGGTGGAGTAACAGATCCGATATAATCGTTGGATTATATGATAACAGACTACAAGAAATGAATGGCGGCAGAGAAAAAATTTACATAGATTATCTGAAATCACCAGCCGCAGAAATGGACCTGAGAAAGTATTGCTATTTTTTAGAACATCATTGTTATCCTGCCAATGACCATGTAAAGCTGCCCACTTTATAGAACGGGGGAAGCATCGCTAATTAGTCAAAATCGTGTTGAAATAAGTCAAGGAAGCCATAATACGAATGCCTTTACCAGCTACCTTCGCAGGTATATCCTTTATGAGGAGGTTCCACCAAATGAAAAAAGTTGATCATGAAAGTTACCTTATACGCATGGTTGTTATTGTTGGTATGCATATCGGCCTGTAATAATGCTCCCCGACCTGTGAGTCGTTATGCTTCAGTAACCGGTCTCCGCCCGGAGAAAATGGAAGAATACAAACGGTTACACGCAGCCGTATGGCCCGATGTATTAAAGATGATCAGGAAATGTCACATCAGCAATTACTCCATCTATCTGAAAAATATAGAAGATCACTGGTACTTGTTTAGTTATTTTGAATATACTGGCAGCGACTTCAACGCAGATATGCAGCAGATGAAAAATGACAGTACTACCCAGCGTTGGTGGAAAGTAACGGCTCCCTGTCAGTTACCACTGCCGGATGCCGCGGCAAAAGGAGAAACCTGGTCAGGCATGGAAGAAGTATTCCATGCACAGTAGTCAGGATTGGCCCCAGGCAAACACGCAATGATCAAAATTCCTGTTTTCCAGGTCGGTCTTTGCAATCAAAACGCTGAAAACGCCTTCATCATTAAAGCCATTTTCGCCCACCTGCAGCAGTAATAATTTATCAGAGAAGGTGATAGCGGCTATTTCTTCTTCGCTGGCCTGGCAATGGGTAAAAATGCCGAATATTTTAGATTTGTCGGTGCCAGCAAAGTAATCCCATATCTTCCCTTCGTCATTGGTCTCGTCTTCCTCGCTTTCGTCTTCCGGATCGCGGAAGCGTTCTTCCATTGTTTCAGTGTCCGCAAAGATCCGGTCTATCAATATGCCCGTGAAGAAGTTGTCATCATGTTCTTTAATCACTCTCACGAGCTGATCGTTGGGAACATCCGCATAAATAACTTTCCCGGTATCTGAAATAATGTCAGAGAAGAAAAGAAGTTGGCCCGTTTTAGGAAGCAGTCCGGTTTTGTCGAAAGGAGAAAACCTGGAGAGGTCCAGTTGGGCGGCAAACCGCAAATTTTCCGGCATGGCTATTCCCGGAGGGAGGTCAATTACCGGGCCGCCATACCTGGATTGGCCGAGTGCAATGGTGATGTCGGTATGCTTCACATGGCTCTCATCCATCCAGTTTTGCCTTTTCATGGAAGCCGGATAATATTGTCTGCTGTCTGCCGTGAAACTAATAATATCAAAGTGCTGACCACCAGTGCCAGAAGCCACCGGTGGCTCATTTAAGGGCTCATCATCCGATAAGCCCTCATTAAAGAAAGGTTTTATCCAATTGTCAAAGGACGATTTATATTTTTGCTGCGCGGCTTCAATGATCCTGGCCGGATCTTCCACAGGCTCCTGCATAAAATGCTTTTTCAGCCATTCCCGGTAACTATCGCCGTATTCGCTGGCTTCTTCCTCTCCATCCCTGTAAAAGTAGGTGCGGGTATGATCTACATATATCTCGGTATCATAGGTCAGCAAACGCATTAACTGCAATATATTCTCAGCCACCACATGTATTCCTCCTTCATCGCCAAATACAATGACCGGCATTTCATTCAACTCTTTGCCGGTGCCTTCATCCCATAAGGCATAAAAAGAACCTGATGCATTTGCCTGTGCAAATGGCATCAGCTGATCTAAAAATGCCGGATCCTCAGACCATGATTTCAGGCCGGATTTATCATCTGCCAGCAAATAAAAACCTTGTGCATATTCCGGCATTTCTTTTTGAAAAGCATGCAGGTAAACAAACTCTTTTGGGGGGTACTGGGTACCAAAGTTTTGCTGAAATTCTTTTAATTCCATTTGATATCTTTTATTCTTACTCCTGAAGTTCCTATTCTTTATGTTCTTTTCAATATTACCATTTTATTATCTAAAAATGAACAGAGACGCTATCCAGGAGGCTGCGTTATTTCCGCAGCGGAACCCGGTTTTCCCCTGTAGGAGCGAAGTATAGCTGTTGTTGCATTAGCATTTCTCCTGTTTCAGTATTATCTTGCAGCCGACCAAAATCTGGCTTAATGGAATTTCTTAACGGGATATGTTAAGTGCTTCGGACCAGTTTGGATGAATTCCTCTGTAGATAAAACAACAACAACATGATCAAACGCCTGCTTGCTATTTGCTTCATTTTAATTTCAACGATTGTACATAGCCAAACGAGACTGAGTACGCCGGTAAGTATTCCTTTTACGTTAACCTCACAGGGACATATCCTGATTAAAGCCGGCATTAACGGCGTAACGGGCAACTTTATTTTTGATACAGGCGCCGGGCTGAATATGCTTACCAAAAGGTTTGCAGATAAAGTATCCGGGCTTAAAAAGACCGATGGTTTTTATACCGGGCATCGCGCAACCGGTGAACCTATCACAACAGATGTGTGGAGGGCAGATAGTATCGGAATTGGGTCTCTGAGCTTCACCAACGAGGTGATCTCTATTATCGATATTGATTTTCCTTTTGACGGCTTAATTTCCCTGATGCCATTTAAAAGTAATCCTGTTACGATCGACTATGCCCATAAATTATTGATCATAGAATCTGCTGCATCAGCCAAACAGTTATTGAAAGAAGGAAAATCCATTCCCCTGCAGATTTCTGACGAACGTGGCATTACATTGGGCATCAGCACTTACATCAGGCTTGCCGATGCACTCACGCTTCAGATCACATTGGATAGTGGTGCCGGCGCCGATGTATTCCGGTTTAATTCCAGGTACATGGATAAGTTGGGAATAGACACTGCGAAAACAATCCATAAATACATTAAGAGCGAGTTCAATCCTTCCGTAGGTAATAATTACTATGTTGCCAATCTGCCTGTTATCAGCACCCATCAGGGGATTGCGGAAAGGAAGGATTTCAGAGCCACTTTTATTGAAGGGTTGATATATGAAGGCATCACCAGCATTAACTGGCTGGGAAATAAGATAACGATTGATGTACTTAACAAACGACTGATTGTAGCTAAATAATCTGTAGTTTTTGATATCTCTAAAAGATGATCAACGAAGCCTGCACTACATTAGTGCGGGCTTCGTTGTTTTACGCTATATACGTCACCGTTATAGCATTAATAGTTTAGCGACAATACGTCTTGCGCCACATTCTTTCCGGTCAACTTCCCGATCTCGCTGTCAAACTCATAATGAATACCACCATACACTCTTGAAATGGAGGCTTCATTGATCATGGCGGTGAAGTTCGTAAAAGAGCGTGGCGAAAAGCCATCTGCCGTTTTCTGGTTATCGGTAAAGGCGTAACCATTGCCAAAATAAGCGGCTAAAATATTGCCGGCGGCACCGGTAAATGTAGCATGGCCTGAAGTATAGGAGGGGAAAGGCGGTGTGCCAATCAATGTAGACCAGGTGCTGTCTATATGCCGGCGGATATAGGTGATAGGACGAATCAGGTTATACCGGTACTTATATTTCCAGCAAAGGATGGCGGCGTCATTTAATCCTATTCCTACCTGTGCCAGTATGGTGGCTGCTTCCCCGAGATCCAGCTGTTGATCGTTGACCAGCTGTGCGGTGATCGCAATCATGTGGCCGGGAGGCGTGAAGGTTCCTCCACCGTCTGCCCAGTATTGAGCGATGATGGTTTCTTCAGGAGTAAGTGTTTTCCCTTTTTGATAAACAAAATGTGCTGCCTTGTAAAAGGTGGAATTGGTGTCCGTAGAAAATGCAGGTGGCGCAATATCCGGTTTACCTGCTTTCACCAGGGAGCGGTTGTTGCCCCAGTAAGGTAACATGGCACTTTGGAAGAGTGGGGGTGTGGGCACCCAGTAACCCGGACCTGCAGGCGGAATATAGTCAGTGGGGAAGTTGTTTAAATAGCCATCTTTTCCTCCGTCACTGGCAGACCACTGATATACAGCGGCGGCTATTAATTTGCCGTAATTGATGGAGCGGGTAATTATTTCCGGCGCGCAATTACCGGAATGCGCCTGCAGGTTATTGTTTTCCAGCTGCGTGATCAGGGCTACATTGGTAGTGCTGGCATTGGGAAACAGATTTTTGATGATTTGGGCCATAGCACTGTTGGCAGCAATTGCCCAATTATATCTTTTCCCTCTTTCCGGTGCGGGAAGACGCCCTAATCCATTTAGCTGGCCTCCCAGGGAAGGTGCGCCATTCATGCCGCCCAGCACCGCTTCATGCAGGGTGATACCGGTATAAGCAATCGCCCTTGCTGCCACCGGCGGACTAAAGCCCGGACTTTCTTTTATCAGTTTTAGCTCTAACTGATACCAGGAAACCGGAACCGCCGCATCTCCTCCGGCTAACTGTGATTTTACGAGTATTTCATTTAATGCCGGAAACGTGTTTTGGACCGGCGTCTCATTTTTTTTACATGCCAGCAGACTAACAATAAAAAACAGCCCCATGGCACGGGACAACAAACAAACGGTTTTCATTTTTTCTTTTGTTTAGGAGTTAAGGATCAATGGTTAAATACAATCAATCGCTGCAGTAATCAGTTGTCAGATAAAACTGTTTACACAGCAGGGTTTCCTGGCTAATGCTACAATGACCATTTTGAGTTAAATAACTTTCTAAACCAAGATAATAAACGATTACGCAGTCTATTGGCGTAGTCAGGAGACAGGCTCCATCACTTCCCAGGTGCCTTTACTTTTAGCCATATCAATCAGGTGTTGTCCGGCTGGTGTCATCCATCCTTTTTCCATCATCCTTTCCGCCCGCTCCCGGTTAGGCTTACTCCAGTTGCTTTTGGGCTTGCGGGGCGTCATGGTCAGGTAGAAGCTCTCCCCATCACGTTTTTTGGCTTTACTGTCTATCCAGCCAAAGCAGAGCGCTTCTTCCATCGCATCATTGTAACTTACACCTGGTACTTTACTTTTTTTATGAAACTGGATCAACCAGATTGATTTCTCCACGGGCGTATTTTGTTTCAGCCATTTCCGCCAGTCCACTCTCGTTTTGGCATAAACAGCCAGTTTCCCGTCTTTTATCTCTGTCATAAGACGACGGCTATAGGCTTTTTCAGGTGCCATAATGGTGGCATTTTCCGGATGTGATGCTGTTTTTGCCATGCTGATTTGTTTTAAAGGGTTTGTTTTAACAAAGATAAAATGGGGGTGTGACAGCCCTATGTCAGGGGTATATCCGGTCGCCTGAATTTTTTTATATCGGGTACCGCCACTCTTTCATTTATTTTTGTAACAGATAGATTTTCCCCGGCCATAGGAGGTATTCCAACAAGATTGTTCACTAGTCATGCTCAACGGATACTGATGGGTTACATGAAGAAATTAATCGGCGACATGGAATGTCACCCGGTGGAGGTCTGTTTCGAAATTATAAAAAATGGTATTCACCGATAGATTATCTGGCGGTGAATACCATTTTGGAGCCTTTATGTATTGTCGCAACTTTTTATTTCTTCTGTTGGATTACGTTCAATACCTCAATCAACTCTTCTCCCGGAGCAGTTACGATATCTGGTTGCACACCTGTTCCTTCCCAGCTTTGCCGTGTGCCAGGCAATGCCGGTGCGGATTCGGAAATAGAAATAAACACTTCATTATTCACAACGAAATATTCGTTGTGATTGGCAGCGCCTGCGGAAGACTGGCCCACAATTTTTGCCCGGTGTTGCGCCTGCAGTACATACGCAAATGCCTCTGCTGCGGAAGCGGTTCTTTTATTGAGCAGTATATACAACGCGCCCTGGTAGGGCTGGCCTGCCGGAAGTACAATGCTGCTGTCAATTTCCTTATTGCCTGTCCGCGAATAAAATTCCAGTAGTGGGAGAGCGCCCGGCAAAAAATAGCTTTCGAGTACCGGCTTTGTTTCACTGCCGCCGCCGCCATTATCACGCAGGTCTATGATCAGTGCATGAGTACGGGATACCAATGTCATCGCGGCGTGTAATACGGGCAAACTCTCGTCAGAAATATTGATTTGATCCATCTTTATATAGCCGGTATTTCCATTTAATATCTTCACTTCCCGGAAACCATAATTTTGCTCCCTGGTTTTAGGGCTGTGAAAGAAATCATCGATACCCTGTGGTTGTTGCTGGGAGCGGATCTTTGCTACTTTGTCGGGATTGTACCGCAAATACAAATGTCCATCCTGACTGAAGTTTCGGAGGATAGCGGTGCCCAACGAATCAAATGTTTTCCAGTCGGCCACCTGCCGGAAAGCCCCTGCTTTATATTTTTCCTCAAGGTGACCGGCAATTTTTTCTCCTTTATCTGCAAAAACATAATGACGCCGGAGCAGGGCGGCTGCACTATCTACTGCTTTGGCTACTTCCCGGGTGGGCAATCCCTGCTGCGCGTTTACCGATAAAGCGATGCAGCAACATCCAAGACAAACTAATCTCTCAATAAACATAAAACGTATTTAGGCTTTAAAGATCGATGCTGCTGTAATTATAAAATAGTATAAAATTAGCGCGTGTTATAATTGTTGAAATTGTTTGGGCAGAAAGCCTGTCACCAGTTTGAAAGTGCGAATAAAATGGCTCTGATCAAAAAATCCGCAGGAATAAGCAATGGCGGTCAGTGACAGGGAGGAAGTCTGCATCATTTGCATGGCCTTGCCTATCTTTATCTCCCGGATATATTCCCCCAGCGAACAATTAAAATATACCCGAAAGTATTTGGAAATAGTGACGGGATGAACGCCCAGGATAACAGACATTTCCGGTAAGGAAAGTGTTTCATTCCAACGGTCATGCAACAACGTTTTTAATTGCTGCAGCCAGGGTGGCATCGCTTTTTTTCGTGCAGGCGTTGCCGCAAAAACAGGTAGTAGCAGTGACTGAATAGCGGTGTCTGTCAAGGTATCTGCCACAAGGCATTCCCTGTATATTTTCAACAACGCATATTTCATCTCCGTTTGTTGTTCCGGAAACTTTTCCAGCACGCTGAATTGTAATCCATGCTGTGCCAGGAAAGTTTCCGGAATCTCAATATTGATATTTTTAGAGGGATGCTGGGTATGGTTGTTTTTATGCCGCTCCCCGCTGTTATAAAAAAGGAGGCTGCCTGCGCTCACTTCCTGTTCTTTGTGGGAGCGTTGCTCCCTGTTGCCACCTTTTATCAGCAGTGACAGGTGATGATGTTCATGGCAATGCCAGCCCTGGTATACGGGCTCGTGATATACCGTCTGGCTCACAATAAGGCCTTCCCGGTGAAACGCGGCATGTGCCTCGCCTAAAAAATTCCCTTCCTTCAATCTGCGCATCTATACTGATTTATATATTATTATCCTTTAGAAATGTTTTGATAGGCAGAAGGCGTCATACCGGTCCATCGTTTAAAGCTGCGGGTGAAATTTCCAAGATCATGATAGCCTAGCATCCAGGAAATCTCTTTTACCGGGTAAGTTCCTGATTTCAGGTAGTTGGTGGCCAGTGATTTCCTGACTTCATCCACCAGTATTTCAAAGGACGCTTCTTCTTCTTTTAACCGGCGTTGTAATGTTCTCACACTCAGATTGAAATTGGCAGCCGTTTCCTCGAGTGAAACAATTCCTAAATAGGAATTTCTTACCAGGTACTCATGCACACGCGCACGTAAAGACGTGGGCTCCACATTCACTTTCACAAAATCACGCAGCAATATCTGCTGTAACCGATGGTTGGCCGTAATGATCCGCTCCTGCCAGTAACGATGATCGAAAGTAACGGTATTTACACCTGGTGTAATGTTGGGTCTGCACCGAAGCACCCGTTCGTATTCTCTCCAATCGGGTACCTGCCGCCAGTACCCAACATGTGTCGGTACAACTTTTTTCAGCAATAATCCATCCAGTTCATGGATGAGGAATATCATCAGCAGGTCCAGCGTTTGCCTGGAGGTAACAGATTGCTGCCAATCTGTTTTAGCAGGCAGCAGTGCTACCGTAAAAGTATCTTTGTGATGGGTAATAGTGGCGGTGAAAGCGGTGGTAACAGTGGGAAGAATAGAAAGTGCCAGTTCAAGGGCATCTCCCACAGTAGCACTGGTTTTGATGACTTCCCCCACAATGCCGAGGGCCGATAGCTGCAGGGATTCACCGAAATGTAATCCAATAAAAGGATCTCCGCTCATTTCGATGGTATTCAACCATAGCTGTCCTATCTGTTCAGACGAAAACGACATTGTTTCATCGTTTACCTTTTCCCACTCAATACCCGCAGCCCTGCATACCCTTTCAGGTGACAGATCCCGCTGGGCTGCATAGGCCAACAAACTCAGTGCGAGTTGCTTTGAATGATTTTCCATGATGATGATTTTCCAATGATCCAGGTGGCAGCAAAAGACAATTTAATGGCGCTTAAAGATAACCATTATCATAACGCGGCAGCGGATCTTTACTTCAAAAAAAAAACGATGTCTTTCCTTACAACAAATGATGGAACAACACTTTTTTATAACGACTGGGGACAGGGTAAACCTGTTGTTTTCGTACATGCCTGGGGGATGAATTCCACTTTCTGGCAATACACCATGATCCATCTCCGGGCGCAGGGTTTGCGTTGTATCGCCTGTGACATCCGGGGACATGGGCGGTCCGATGATCCTGGCTATGGCTATGATTTTGATACGCTGGCAGATGACCTGCATGATCTCCTGGAAAAGCTGGACCTGCAGGATGTTGCCCTGGTGGGTCACAGCATGGGAGGGGGAGTAGTCCTACGCTGTTTCAGCAGGCATGGCAGTTCGGGCAGGGTTTCCCGGCTGGCATTACTGGGCGCTGCAGATTATCTTCCCAAAGCAGCTGATAACCCCGAAGGTATCGATATGAGTCAGTTAAATAATTTCCTGGCCACTATTTCTGTCGGCTACCTTGATTGGCTATATGAAAATGTAGATCCTTTTTATTTGCCCGACACCTTCGGCGTATCGGCCGGCACTATTCGATGGACGATCGACATGATGCTCCAAACCTCTATGCTGGCAGTAGTTAATTGTCAGCAACAGGTCATCACCACGGACTTCCGGCCCGAAGCCCGCGGCATCACTATTCCTACCCTGATCATCCACGGCGATCAGGATGCTTCCATCCCTTTTCGTTGCGGGCAGACGTTTCATAAATTGATTACCGGCAGCATTTTTAAGCCTTATCGCGGTGCGCCACATGGACTGATAATTAGCCATGCGGATCAGGTCAACAAAGACCTGTATGACTTCATAAACACGCCATGAACGATGACTATTTCATGGAGCATGTTAGATCGATAAGCAGCCTACTTTTTGGTAAGTTATTGATTGAGGGAATGATCCGGTCTACCTTCATCTCCATAAAATATTTATCAGCATATGAAAACATTACTGACGATTACCATTTTCTTTATCCAGTTATCATGTATGAATGCTTTTGCACAAACCAGTCCGTCAAAAGCCTCCGACAAAAATTATTCAACAGAAATTATCCGGTATAATGTGCCGGCAACGGAACGGAGTAATTTTGAAAAAGCATACCAGGACGCCGGGCAATACCTGCAGGCATCTCCCTACTGCCTGGGATACCAGGTTATCCATGGCAATGAAGAACCCAATCATTATATCGTGATCATTCACTGGACTTCTCAGCAAGATCATTTACAGTTATTCAGAAAAGAGAAAGGCTTCTTTGCTTTTTTTAACCTGGTAAAGCCTTTCTATAACAATATAGAAGAAATGAAACATTATGATCTTACGCCCAATAAATGGACAAAAGGATAAGCCGTTTTATAGCCTTTGTAACTGCCTTCTATATTGAATGAAATAATATACCAGCGGTGTCAGAAATGATAATAGCATCACCGCAAATAACCTCATTTCCTGCTGTTCAAAAATGGATGTTCCTATGAGGATGCCCACTATTACGGGCAGCAGGAAAAATGAGAGCAGAGACAGGAATGTGTTTGTTCTCACTACACTAAGCCTGTTGAAAAAAATGGTGAGCGTTGAAAGCGCCATGCAGACTGCGCAAAACACAATTACTATATGTCCCAGACCATACATCTCTATCTCCCTGCCCGCGATTTCCACTATTTCGAGCCACAACAGTGAAACAACACTACAGCTGATCATCGTGGATAAGACAGTCCTTAATACAATCCCTTTTAAACCAGGTGTTTCCATAATTGTTTGGCAGATTTAACAGTAACGAATATACGCTTGACTGCTGAATGGCAGCAGTATTTATTGTGCCTGCAATTAATATTATTTTATTGTTTTAGATAAAAAAATATTATCTTAATATCGAAATTACGTTAACTTATACAATCGATTGAAATTCCTATTTCTAAATTAGCCCGTAGACCAAAATTTCTGAACTGTAATTTGAATTAAAACCCTTCAAAACAAATGCTATGATTAAGCGCTACACTGTACTGGCGGCGGGATTGCTATGTCTCGGCGGTAACCTTGTACAAGCCCAAAACAAGCCTTACCCACAGGCTATCAATTACCCCAATTGTATTAAACCTAATAATGTTACACAGGCAGCTATGAACGCCAGCGTGAGCAGTTATTATGACTATTGGAAATCCAAGTATCTGAAAAACAACCTGAGTTCCCTGCCAGGTGGTTATTATGTAAAAGGCGACATTACGGGTGGCGCTGATGGCTATACGCCACTTGGTTCTTCAGAAGGACAGGGATATGGAATGGTCATCACCGTATTAATGGCCGGCTACGATCCTAATGCCCACGCTATTTACGATGGGCTATTTAAAACAGCGCGGGCTTATCGCAGTTCCGAAAATAATAACCTCATGGGTTGGGTGGTAGCCGATAACGCTACCGCACAGGGACATTTTGATTCTGCCACAGACGGCGACGTAGATATCGCCTATTCGCTCATCCTGGCCCACTATCAATGGGGCTCCGGTGGTACCATCAACTACCTGAATGAAGCGAAGAAAATGATTAATAGTGGTCTTAAAGTCAGCAACGTTACTACCAACAACCGCCTTAATCTCGGAGACTGGGATACCAAGAGCGCGCTGAACACACGGCCGTCAGACTGGATGATGAGTCATATGCGTGCCTTTTACCAGGAAACCAATGACGCTACCTGGTTGAATGTAATCAATAACCTGTATTCAGTATTTACCCAATTCAGTAACGCTTATTCTCCCACCACGGGCCTGATTTCAGACTTTGTAGTGAAGAATCCACCGGAACCCGCTCCAAGAAACTACCTGGACGAATTCCCCGAAACAAACGAGTATAATTATAATGCCTGTCGCGTGCCGCTGCGTATTGTGATGGACTATGCATTATATGGTTCCACAGATGCATTGGCAATTTCCAATAAAATGGTAACCTGGATCAAGTCGAAAACAGGAGGCAATCCTGCCAGCATTATAGACGGCTATAAATTGAACGGAGGTAATACCGGATCAAATGCAGAAGCGGTATTTGTGGCTCCCTTTGTGGCTGCATCTGTTACCAGCAGCAGTAACCAGGCTTTCCTGAATAGTGGCTGGAACTGGATGAAAACCGCTAAGTCGGGCTATTACAGCGACTCTTACAGTCTCCTGTGCCAGCTGTTTATTTCCGGCAACTGGTGGAAACCGGAAGCAGGTACACCGGGGAACCAGGCACCTGCGGTATCCATTACCAGTCCGGCTAACAACGCCACCTTTACCAGTCCGGCTAATATCACCATCACCGCTACCGCCTCAGATAATGATGGAACGGTGAGCAAGGTGGAATTCTTTAATGGCAGCAGCAAGCTGGGAGAAAGTCTTACTTCTCCTTATAGCTTTGCCTGGAACGGCGTTACTACAGGTACTTATACCATTACGGCCAAAGCCACTGATAACGCCAACGCCGTGACAACCTCACAAGCGGTGAATGTTTCTGTGGGGTCAGCTCCTGCCTGTGTGCCAGCTACCGCCAGCAGTGACGATGGCAATGTGGCCGCCAATGTATTGGATAATAACCTCAGCACCCGCTGGTCTGCCAGTGGTGACGGGCAATGGATTCAATTATGTTTGGCCAACAGCGTGAGCGTAACCGGAGTGGAAATTGCTTTTTATAATGGCAATACCCGGAAGGCGAAATTTGATATACAGTTAAGCAGCAATGGTACCAGCTGGACTACCGCAGCAAGTAACCTGGAGAGTAGTGGCAGCTCTACTGCGCTGGAAACATTTAACATCACGGCAGCTACGGCCAAGTACGTACGAATTCTTGGTCATGGTAATAGTGTAAATGCCTGGAACAGCTACACAGAAGTAAAAGTGAAAACAGCTACCTCCGGCGCCAGGATGGCAGCAGCAGCGAATGACAAAGAAGGTACGCCTGAGTTGAGACCGATGCAGATAAAAGTTTATCCTAACCCTGTGGTACATACGGCTACCATTACTTTCAATGTGAAAGAAGCCGGATTCGCCAACCTGGGCGTGTATGATGCATCAGGTAAACGGGTAGCACAGCTCATCAACGAGCAAATACCTGCAGGCACACAGAAGACTACTTTCAATGGTGGAGGTATTCCGGGCGGTGTGTATATAATAAGATTGGTACACAACGGAAAGGTAACGACGACTAAACTGGTAAAAGAATAAGCAGCTATAATAAAAAACGCCTTGTAATGGTAGCTCCATTACAAGGCGTTTTTTATTAAGGTCATTAACAGATATCAGGGACGTTTAACCGCTATTTTACTTAACAGTTGTGGTGTATTCATAACACTGTAGTCATACTGATAAATTCCGTCTTTGGCGCTAACCAGCAGGCGGTGCTGGTTTTCAAAAGGGATCACATCAAAAGTTTCTACTCCTTCCACCAGTTTGGTAGTAACGATATGGTTAACATCCGCAGCATCCAGGAAGCGCAGACCATAAGTCCCCTCACATATGAAAAGTTTCCCGTGATCGATACCCAGGCCAAATGGATTTTTCATTTCAACACTGCTTAGTTTTACCGGGCTATCTACATTGCTGATATCAAATACCTGTAACTGGTTGATATTACCTCCGCAGTTAGTACCACTTCTGATGGTAACATATGCTTTGTTGCCTTCCACTACTACCGGATCGCAGGCCCTGAAATGCGTCACCTCAGAGCGTTTTTGCGGTATAGCCGGATTGGCGATATCGTAAATGTACATGGCATTGCGGCTGCCAATGAACAGGTATTGGCCATAAGGGAAAATGGTTTCAATGCCGGAGTTGATGGTCTGTGAGTGCTTCAGCACAGGGTTGGCCGTTTCCGCAAGACTAAATGCTCTTAACTCTACCCAGTTAACGGTATAAAGGTAATCTTTGAGAATGGTGAAACGGGCCATGGACCCACCTTTGCCAGTGCTTGATGCCTGACTGCTATATGCCTGGGAAGCAGCGGGACTGGAAAAGAGGAGCTTATCCCCGCCAAATTCTTTGGTACAGTCATAAGTATAGGTGGTATCCCTGGCTGTATAACCTACTACCATACTGTCTGAATATTGCTTCCAGCCGAGTAGCATACCACTGGCGTCTACCGGGTAAGTCATTACGCCAGGCAGCCGCTTTATAAACGAAATGTGACGGGGATCGCTGATATCGAATACAGTGAGGTCCGAATAACTATCGGCATAAAGAACGTTCCCTTTTATGGCCATATCTACATTTCCCATCACTTTCACAAAAGCAATATTCTGTGGAGAGGCAGGGTTGCCATTGTCTATAATGTGGATACCTTCATAAGGCTCACTCACAAAAATATATTGATCTTTAACATAGATCTTGCCCGTCCTGTTAATCTCTCTGGGGCCGCCGGATGCGGCGGATGCCCAATAGTCTTTGGTCGACATCAGGACCGGCGTGTATACTTTTGTAAATACGGTTTTGCTGCACTTATCCTTTACACATCCACTCAGGGCCCATACCGTAACCGCCATGAGGGAGAACTTGATCAAAGTAGAAATATGCATAAGGGGAGGGGTTTTCCCTTTAAACGGAAACTTCGGAAGAAAAGTTACAGTAGTGATCCCCCGGTAACTACCTTGATAATTTCATTGTTTGCCGGCAGCTGGGGGAGGATGCGTCTCCCTGTTAATAGTCTTTTTCCATTTTTTTTGAAATGATTGAAATGTACAAAACATGGCATTCAAACTACCAATGGTTTCTTCGCCGGCATTTTAGTTTTGCTGAAGAAAATCAATCATGAGGCCCGGCATCAACATTCAATCAACAAATAAAAAATGAAGAAGACAATTGCATTATCAATTCCGGGTATGCTGGCTATCGGCCTGCTGGCCTCCTGTTCCCAGGGGCAGCAGGCTGGTGCTGCTTACGATCCATCTCCCGGAGAATACCCGGTATATACCCTTCAAACAGGTACCGCTATTATCAGATCAGTATATCCTGCATCGCTGGAAGGACAACAAAACATTGAAATACGGCCCAGGGTGGATGGCTATATAGAACAGATTTTTGTAGACGAAGGCTCGCTGGTAAAAAAAGGGCAGCTACTGTTTAAAATCCACGCACCGCAATATGAGCAGGAAATGCTTGCGGCTACAGCAGCTATCAAAAGTGCTACAGCAGAAGTAAGTGCTGCGCGCCTGCAGGTAAGCAATCTGTTACCACTCGTTAAAAAAGAGATTGTGACGAATACCGCGCTCGAAGCCGCAACATATAACCTGCAGGTAAAAGAAGCCGTGCTGGCGCAGGCGAGAGCAGGTTTGGTGAATGCGCAAACCAATATTGGCTATACGACCATTCTTAGCCCGGTGACAGGAATTGTGGGCGCTATTCCCAACAAAACAGGCAGTCTGGTGAGCTCCTTATCACCGGTTCCATTGACGACTGTTTCTGATACCAGGAACATGTACGCTTACTTTTCTTTTGATGAAAAACAATTTCTCGAATTTTTTGCAAAATATCCTGGTGCTACGGTGGAAGAAAAACTGAATCATCTTCCCCCGGTAACGCTGGTACTTACAGATGGTACCACGTATGGCGAGAAAGGTCATGTGGAAACGGTCAATGGCATGTTCGATAAAAAAACAGGATCGGTTAGTTTCAGGGCCACCTTTGCTAATCCTTCCGGCATGCTCCGGAGTGGCGGTAGTGCCACCCTGCAAATACCACTTCAACTACCCGAAGCATTGCTGTTACCTCAAAAAGCCACGTTCGAAATGCAGGGTAAGAAACTGGTGTTTGTTGTCGATGAAAAAAACAGGGTGAGAAGTGAGGAGGTAAAGGTGATGGACCTGGCAGCAGGTAGTAATTACATCGTACAAAGCGGCGTCCATGCCGGCGACCGGGTTGTAACGGATGGAATGGACCAGCTCAGGGACAGTATGCTCATTAAACCAGGATCTTCTACTATTAAATAAGCGGCATGTTAAAGAAATTTATTGAAAAACCGGTACTCTCTACGGTGATATCGGTCATCATCGTTATCCTTGGATTGTTGGGATTATATGCGCTTCCTATTTCACAATATCCGGAAATTGCGCCACCTACTGTAGAAGTCAAAACAGCTTTTCAGGGCGCCAATGCAGATGTGGTGATGAACAGCGTAATTGTTCCGTTGGAGGAACAGATCAATGGCGTGGAAAATATGGCCTACATGACTTCCACTGCGGGGAATGATGGCAGTGCAGTGATCACTGTTTACTTTAAGCTGGGGACTGACCCTGATCTGGCCGCCATCAATGTGCAGAATCGTGTTACCAAAGCCGCCAGCTTATTGCCGGCAGATGTGATCCGTTCGGGAGTAACTACCAGCAAAAAGCAAAGCAGCCTCGTTTATATTTTTGAGATTTATAGTAAGAACAAAGCATACGATCAGAATTTTTTGCAGAACTATGTCAGTATTAACCTGATGCCACAACTCAAAAGGGTGAATGGTATTGGTGATGCATTCATATACGGCGCGCAGGATTATGCGATGCGGATCTGGCTCAAACCGGATGCTATGGCGGCTCATGGCCTGATGCCGCAGGACGTTATTGCCAAGCTGGCGCAACAGAATATTGAAGCAGCCCCGGGTAAATTCGGGGAAAATGGTCTCCAGGCATTTCAATACGTGATCAAGTATAAAGGGCGATTGAAAACCGCTGCAGAATTTGATAATATCATCGTCCTCGCGTCCGACAAAGGCGGCCTGATACGGCTGAAAGACATTGCACGCGTAGAAATGGGGGCTTTGAGTTATGCCAGCACCTCAAAAGTGGATGGATACGATTGTACGGCGATTGCCATCACGCAATCTGCCGGTTCCAATGCACATGATCTGATTCAGCAATGCGAGAAGATCTTAAAGAAAAGCGCGAAAGATTTTCCGGAAGGAATATATTATGCACCGTTCCTGAATGCCAACGAATTTTTAGACGCCTCTATCGAAAAGGTGATTCGTACATTGGTGGAAGCATTCATCCTTGTTTTTATCGTTGTATTTATTTTCCTGCAGGACTTCCGGTCCACATTGATTCCGGCGATATCTGTTCCGGTGGCTATTATCGGCACCTTCTTTTTCCTCCATCTTTTTGGTTTTACGATCAACCTGTTGACCCTGTTTGCATTGGTACTGGGTATTGGCATTGTGGTAGATGATGCCATTGTGGTGGTGGAAGCTGTGCATGCCAAGTTAGATCAGGGAGCTACATCGGCTAAGAAAGCGACGATGCATGCCATGCGTGAAATCAGCGGGGCTATTGTGTCCATTACACTCGTGATGGCGGCAGTGTTTGTGCCGGTTTCTTTCATCAAGGGCTCTGCTGGTGTATTCTATAAGCAATTTGGATTAACACTGGCTATTGCTATTATCATTTCTGCGGTCAATGCGTTGACGCTCAGCCCTGCATTGTGTGCTATTTTTCTTCGGCCACATGAACCCGGTGAACAGCCACAGAAAGGGATGTTACGGCGTTTTTATGCGGGGTTTAATACTGCCTTTACTACGATGACGGGAAAGTATAAACAGTCGGTGTATTGGCTGATCAGGCGTAAATGGTTAGTGATTCCGATTATTGGTGTATTTGCAGGGACTTGCTGGCTGCTCGTGAAAACGACTCCCACGGGCTTTGTGCCCAACGAAGATGGGGGCGCTATTTTCGCGGATATCATACTGCCGCCATCCGCCTCGCTGGAACGTACTACTGCTTTAGCTGACCAGGTAGACAGCATTGCCCGCAGTATTCCTGAGGTTGCATCTTCCGTACGGCTGGCAGGGCAGGATTTAATCAGTGGCCCCGGAGGCTCTTATGCAGCGCTTTTCATTCGTTTGAAACCCTGGGCGGCACGCAGTCATAAAGGACAGGATGTAAACAGTATTGTAGGCCAGCTTTTTGGTAGAACGGCACATATCAAAGGCGCGAGAATTATCTTCTTTGCATCTCCAACATTAATGGGGTTTGGCAATACGAATGGTTTTGAGTTATCCTTACAGGATCGCTCCGCAGGTGACCTTAATCAGTTTGGAGGCGCGGTGTACCGGTTTTTAGGGGCATTGAATCAGCGGCCGGAAATTTTATATGCCACCACCTCTTTTAATAACAGCTTTCCTCAGTATGAGCTGGAAGTAAATGTGGCCAAATGCGAGGAGGCCGGCGTGGATGTCAGCACTGTATTAACAACGATGCAGGGATATTATGGTGGTATTTATGCTTCGGACTTTAACCGTTTTGGTAAGCAATACCGGGTGATGGTGCAAGCCGAAGCGTTTTACAGGGCTACGCCAGAAAGTATTCATCAGATCATGGTACGGAATGTGGCCGGAAAAATGGCGCCTATAGCCGAATTTGTTACGCTTAAGCGGGTGTATGGTTCGGAGTTTATTAACCGCTTCAACCTGTTTACTGCCGCTGGCATCACTGGTGTACCCAAACCGGGTTATAGTTCAGGAGATGCCATCAAAGCCATACAGGAGGTGGCGGCGCAAACACTGCCTAAACAATATACATACGAATTTTCCGGTTTGAGTAAAGAAGAAATCTCGAGTGGTAATCAAACGGTATTGATCTTTTTGCTATGCCTGGTGTTTGTGTATTTCCTGCTGAGCGCACAGTACGAGAGTTATGTACTTCCTTTTGCGGTATTATTGTCGCTGCCTGTTGGGCTTGCCGGTGCGTTCTTATTTGCCCGGTTGTTCGGTGTAGATAATAATATTTTTTTGCAGATCAGCCTGGTGATGCTGATTGGGTTGCTGGCCAAGAATGCAATTTTGATTGTTGAATTTGCGCTGCTGCATCGCCGCAGCGGAGAAGATATGATCCAGGCAGCAGTGGCTGGTGCCGGGGCACGATTAAGACCTATCCTGATGACCTCCTTTGCTTTTATTTTTGGCCTGATGCCATTGATGCTGGCAACCGGTGCAGGGGCTGTGAGTAATCGCTCCATCGGCACGGCTGCTATCGGAGGCATGCTGACCGGAACCATTTTCGGCATCTTCGTTGTGCCGGTACTCTTTATTTTATTTCAAACATTGCAGGAGCGCATGAGCGGCGTCATTCCCAGGCCTCCAGCTTCCCCGCGTGACGCACACCATAAATTTATTCAGGCATGAGTAATAGGAACGTAACATATACTGGTATCGTGATCATTTTATTCACCATACTATCCTGCCAGGTAACGAAGCCATATCAACAGCCGGCAGCTGCTGATGATCCCAAAGACCTGTTCCGTGACAAGGCAGGTGCTGACAGCAATAGTATGGCCCGGATACCCTGGCAAACTTATTTTAACGACACCACGCTGCGGGCCCTAATTGCAGCAGGACTAAAAAATAACCTGGATCTTAAAGTGGCGATGGAACGAATGATGATAGCCCGTGCGGAGCTGCAAAAAGGAAAGGCTGCCTTTTTGCCTGCTGTCACCGCTACCGTCAGTGTACGTCCATCTAAAGTAGCCTATACCCAGGGCTTTGGATTTGTTACCAATGCTACGCAGTATGATCTGGGACTTAATGCCTCCTGGGAGGCGGATATCTGGGGTAAACTTCGTAGTGCCAAACGGGTGGCTGTTGCCGGATTACTGCAAAGCGAAGCGGCTAAAAGAGCTGTGCAGGCCCAACTGATAGCCGACATAGCGGGTAATTACTACCAGCTGCTGGCTTTGGATGATCAGTTACACATCCTTCAAAAAACGGCCATTAACCGCAGCGATGATGTTGCCACGATGAAAGCATTGCAGGCATCGAATATTGTTAATGGGGCGGCTGTTGTACAGAGCCAGGCTAACTACTATGGCGCGGAAGTAGCTATTCCAGGGGTGAAAAAAAGGATCCGCGAAACGGAGAATGCGCTCAGTGTGTTGCTGGGAAGAAATCCCGCCGCCATAGTCCGCGGTACCCTGGCCTCGCAGCAGTTGCCAACGGACTTGAGTACGGGTATACCGGCGCAACTGCTGGCCAATCGCCCGGATGTAGCGCAGGCGGAACTGGCCTTCAGAGCGGCTTTTGAAAATACCAATGTAGCACGGACATATTTTTATCCTGCACTGAGTCTGACTGCTGCCGGAGGCTTTTCCAGCTTTGACCTGGCCGGCTTCTTTACCAACATCAACCTGTTTGGTAATATTGCCGCCGGTGTTTTGCAACCGGTATATAACAAAGGCATTAACAAAGCCAGGCTAAAAACAGCGGAGGCACAACAACAGATAGCGCTGCATAATTTTCAGCAATCCCTGCTGGTGGCCGGGCGTGAAGTATCTGATGCGTTGTACGCTTACCAGGTAGTGGAAGACCGGAAAGCTAACCGCCAACGACAAATCCAGGCATTGGAAACAGCGGTTGATTTTACTAAAACCTTATTGAGATACAGCGCCACTACCAATTATACCGATGTACTGACTACCGAACAAAACCTGTTGTCCGCACAACTTGACCATGTCAATGACCAGGTGGAACAGTGGATGGCCGTGATCAGTCTTTACCATGCCCTTGGAGGAGGTTGGCAATAATATTTAGTAATTTAAAGTCCGGTAGCTTAAATTGAATGACCACATGAAACATAAAAAACTGCAACGTGAAATCAAAACACTGGCTCCCGAAGTCTTTAAGAAATTGCATATTATTTCGGAGACAGTTGATTTGAGCAAAAGCATGGGATGGGATGATTTTTTTATTCATGACCTCAGCTCTAAAGAATTGCAGTTAAAATATCCGCTGCCTCCACACCGGAAAATCGTCAACGATCTTATTTATATTCACAAGGGGGCTACCGTACGGAAGTCGAATACGGACCTCCTTGTTTCGGAAGCCAATATGCTGACCATCGTGCCTGCACTCACCATTACAGAAACATTAAGTATGGATGAACAGGCAGAAGGCTATTATCTTCATTTCTCTGATAAATTTATCATGAGTAATGGTTTGGGGGTAAAAGACCTGGTCAGGTTAAAATCTACATGGCCGACGTTGTTGGGTTTAGATAACGCCCATGCGAAAATTATTTACCGGATGCTGCAACGCATAGCGCATTTGTATCAGAAAAAGAAACAGGATGATCTAATAAGATTGTACCTGCTGACGCTTTTCAAGGAKATTGAAATGTATAGCCTGCAAAACAATACGGTGTTAAAAAGCAAACCTGATATCACCGTAGAGAAGTTTAAAACTTTAGTGTCCAAAAATTTATATGAACATAGAAGTGTGACCTACTATGCGTCTTTATTGCATATTACACCTAATCATCTGAATAAGTTAATCAAGAAAAGCACAGGGATGCCTGCTATCTCTTTAATTAACCAGATGATTATTTTAGAGATAAAAGTGCTATTACTGCAAACGGATTTATCGGTGAGCGAAATAGCTTTCGGAATGAATTTTAGTGATGTATCTTACTTTAGTAAGTTTTTTTCAAAGCATACCCATACCAATCCATCTGCTTTCAGGAAGATGATTGAGGCGTATAAAACCTGATTTTAAAACGACACTACGGTGGTACCATGTGTTGTTCCAGGTTTTAAATGTTATTTTTAAGTGATAGAAAAGACAACTGGTCTTTTATTGATGAATAGCTATCTGTCAAAATATAACTCATGAAAATTAAAGCAATCATCACCGGCTCAACAGGCATGGTAGGAGAAGGGGTATTACTCGAATGCCTGCAACATCCCGATGTAGAAGAAGTGCTGGTCATCAACCGGAAACCGGGCGGGATATCACATCCGAAGCTGCGTGAAATTATTCATTCGGATTTTTTTAACCTGGCGTCTATTGAGCCGCAGCTGACGGGATATAATGCCTGCTTTTTTTGCCTGGGTATATCTTCTGTGGGTATCAGCAAAGAAGTGTACCAGCACATTACCTATGACCTTACCCTGAGCGTAGGAAAGGTGTTGGCAAAAGTTAATCCCGAGATGACCTTTTGCTATGTAACCGGCGCCGGTACTGACAGCAGCGAAAAAGGAAGTGTGGCATGGGCACGTGTGAAAGGTGCTACCGAAAATGCGTTGATGCAGTTATTCAAACGGTCGTATATGTTTCGCCCGGCGTTTATGAAAGCATCCGCGGGACAAAAGAATTTAAAATCTTACTATAAGTACTTTGCCTGGGTATATCCCATTGGCCGCGCACTTTATCCTGCCGGCTTCTGCACCCTGAAGGAAGTAGGACTGGCCATGATCAAGGTGGCCAGCACAGGATATCACCAGCGGATTGTGAATGTGAAAGACATTGTGGAGCTGGCAAAATCCTGATGCCTCCATCAAAAATAAAATATCCCGGAGACATATAACAAAGCTCCGGGGTATTACGTATACACCTGGCTGTTAGTTAACTATTCCCTTCTCTCTTTTCAGCGCAAAAATTTCTTCTACCGCTTTTGGGTAGCCACCTGCTGCTTTAAAAGAGTCGCTGATTTTTCGGATGTTTTCAAGGTAGCCAGGATCACCTACCACTTTTTCCACCGCAGCACTTAATATTTTCGGGGTAAGCTGGCTGGCATCGAGTGAAATGGCAGCGCCTAACGTTACCGCTTTTTCAGCAAGGACGGGTTGATCTGCTCCCAGCGGGATCGCCACAAACGGTGTATTACTGTATATTAAATCGCTGATACTATTCATGCCGGCATGCGTAATGGCCACATCAGCATAGGCTAAGACTGCTGATTGCGGCACATAATTCCTAACGATAAAATTTTCAGGAATATCATAGCCGGAAAGATCTACCTGGTAGGCGGCCATTACTACCACCACGTCCTGATCTGCAAAGCTGTTGAAGAAAATGGGGTAGAGGGCAGGGTTGTAATTACTGAATATCGTACCCAGCGAAATGTAAATCACTTTCTTATTTTGTAAGCGCTCAAAAGGAAAATCCATGTTTTCCTTTCTCGCATAAATGGGTGGCCCTACGAATTTGAAGCTGTTGTCAAAGTACTCAAGGTCTGGCGTAAAATATTTGGAAGTATACACGAGGTTGATGTCTCCGGTATTGTAAATCATCTGCATAAAATTTTCCGGTAACCCCACCGAATAAGCATCCTGGAGCTTTTGTGAGGCCGCTGCATAAGTTCTCAGCATCCCTTCCATGCCCGGGGAGGCTTCATGCGATTGATTCATTTCTTCCATAAAATCCCTTAAACCGGCAAATATGGCCAAAGAAGATACCGTTGGAATTTTCAGCAGCGGAGATATCACTTTTGTAAAAGGAAAGGCGGCAGAGTGGATGAGGTAATCAAATGATATCCCTTTGATTTGATCCAGGATATCTGCTATAATTTTATCTGCATCTGTAAGTATCCGGATCAGTGGATCATCCGCATTGTCATGGTCTTCACTGTCCATTTTAAAAATATTCATATCTGCTGAGTAGGCGCGGAATTCGGCGCCTGTGGCCACTATCTTGTCTTTGAATTCATCGGCCGCGAAATAGACCACCTCTTCGCCCTGGTTAACCAGCTCACTGATTAATCCCAGGGTAGGGTTAATATGTCCATGAGAAGGAACACCTAAAAAAAGCACTTTTGACATAGAGCATCTGTTAATTGGTTAGTAAGGTAGACGAACAAAATGTTTTTTTATTTTACATGGCAAGAAAAAATATAACGGGTATACTAACAGCTTTTTTCTATATTATACCAATTTCCCGCTTTACGTTGCAGGAGTTGTTCTACCAATATGACCGATTTTTTAAACCGTTCCTCCCAGTTACCGGTAATTTCTTCGTAGGGGATGCTGTATTTATCCAGTGTACGGCGGTGGGATAAGTCGAGCAGATCTCTTTCTGTTTCACTCAAACGGGTACCATCCTGCACATAATCTACATCATTATTGAGATAAAGATATAGGTCTGCTTTATTGGCTTGCCAGATGCCCTGGTCTATCTGCAGGGTTTCTCCAAAGGCATATTCGTCATAGGATAAAGTAATATGAATATCCGTATCAATGATCAGCAAAGGGCTTTCTCCTAACGCCATCTGCCTGATGCCGGCGGCATGTGTTGCAGCAACCAGGTATAGATCACTGGTGTTAAAATCATTGGAGTCGGCTACAATATCCCGGGCGGCTTCCATCACAGCCCCTGCGTTAAAATGGGCAGCCAGCTTGCCGGTTAAAGTAGTTTTGCCGGTCGATTCTGTACCCAGCAATACTACTTTAGTCACCAGCGATGCTTTTACCGCATCGGGTAAATAAGCCCATGTATTCAATAAGTCAGCTCTCACGTTGGTGGCAGATACGGGATAAAGATTCTTTTCTATGTTAAACGGAATATGACGTATACCCATGAACCCGGCTACTAAATCGCCGTAGGGTTCAGAGGTGACTACCAGGTTATAATCCGGAAAAAGCGTTTTAAACTGCCTTGCCCATATCTCCGATACGGTAGCAGATGTTTCGGAGGTGTTGGGAAGCAACTGTTCATCGTAGGAATAGGTCAGGATCTCTATTTGCGGTATATGCCGGAAAGTATCTTCCAGCCAGGATTGGCGGAGGGCGGCGGGTATTGGCTCCTGGTGGCTGCAGCAAACCAGGACTGTTAAGAAATCACAGGCAGACAAAGCAAAGTTAATCATCGCCTCATGTCCCTTATGAAAAGGCATAAACTTTCCAAACACAAATGCTTTATTCATACACAATTTTAATCTAAAAATTTTTATCAGAAACTATATTTAAAAGCTACATATACGTTCCGTGGCGCCTGCACAAAGTATTGCCGTGTACCATCTGCTGCCACAGATCCATTGTTGTAGTACTTTGTGTTGGTGATGTTGTTAACAAAGAAAGATGCCACATAACGGTGAAGGGTATACTGAATCCTTGCATTTAACAGCATATATTCTTTGATGGTAGCATTGTTGGAAAAGTTAATGTAGGACTGACTTTGATACCTGCCGGCTAAGGCGAGCAGCAAGCGTTTGTGCAGGTAGCTTACCTCCTGGTTAATGATCAGTGCAGGCGTTAAAATGGGTCGGAAGGTAGTCGTTTCTTCTTTTATACGACTGTAGTTAAAAGAAGAATTGTTGGTAAAGCTGAATGCGGTATTCAGTTGATAGGTGGCATATAATTCCAGTCCTGTTCTGAAGCTGCGCTGTACCTTATTCGTCAGCAATAAGCCATTCGGTCCCAGTTGCCCGTTTAAAACGATTTCGTTTTTGAAATTCATGTAATAACCGTTGAACTGAAGCGCCAGCCGGCGGTTATTGATACGAATACCCAGCTCATGATCTATTACTGATTCCGGATCGCGGTTTATAATAAGTGCTTTGTTGCTGCTGTCTGCCGGCAGATCATCATTGCCGCCGAAGATGTCATTTCGGGTAGGTTCCCGCCCGGTTTTTCCAATGCTGTAGTAGATATTTGTCTGATCGGTTACCGCAAAGCTTAACCCCGCCTTGGGATTTAAAAAATGCCAGGTCATTTGTTCAAAAGGCACACTGCCTTTGTAATTAAAAGAAGAGAACCGGTATTGCAGATCTGCATACAGCGAAAAGCGATGCAGGTAATATTCTATTTTACTGAAGGTGCTTACTTCGTTTTTATAGCCATCATTTTTATACAATTGACCTAACAACTGATCTGTACCCACATGTTGCCGGGTGTAAATATTACCATGTATGCCCGTTGTCCATTTGAAGTGGTCGTATGCCAGGGTGTAGTTACTGAAGAAGCCGGAAAAATGAGAGCGGAACCCGTAATGGAATAAGTTGTTATCTGAAGGCACTCCGATAAAATTATTTACATCGAAATCATAGCCACCTTTCAGGAAGGTATAATAAAGACTGGAAGTGAGTGTCCCGTGTGGAGATGATTGCCATACGTTTTGCAGTTGTACCAGCCCCTGGAAAAACTGGTCTTTTTCCGCTTTTGTGTTGGCATTTGTTTTCCGGTCTTTTGTAATCAGGGAATCTGCTACCGGGAGCCAGGCCATGCCATTTTGCTGATGTCCGGCCATAACATTCATCTTCCAGGTACTTTTATGATAGAACAATCCACCGCTGATAAAAACGGACTGGGAATTATTGAAAGCATGATTTTTATAGCCGTCTGTATATACCTGTGATGCCCTCACATATAATGCCTTTCTGTTTTTGACGCCGCTTTTATATTCCCCGAAAACCCGGAAGCTATTATAGGAGCCATAGCCAATGCCCAGCGTGGCACCGGCATCATCGCTTAGGTCCGGTGAAAACAACTGCATACTGCCGGCATAACTGGCAGCGCCGTTTTTCGAGGTGCCTACGCCCCGCTGGATCTGTAGTCTGCTGACAGAATTCAATATGTCCGGGTAATTGGAAAAATAGGCGCCCTGGTCTTCCGGTTCATTCAGTGGCATGCCATCCAGGGTGGTATTGACCCTGGTTTGGTCCATCCCACGTAAACGGTAGTACGAATATCCCTGCTGATTCCCGGCATCCGAATACACGGTAATGGCAGGCGTTTCAGATAAAAGGAAAGAAGGTTCCTGCCCGGTATTTTTCCCGCGCAATACCTTCATGTCTATGTTCTGATAGGTAACAGGCGTAGTTTTATTAGCCCGGTAATTGATGACTACTTCTTCTAAATGCTGGCTGCTATCTTTTTGGTGTGTTAAAACATCCTGCGCATGGGCTAACAAACTAAACAACAGGGATACAGCGGTCGCTGATAAATATCGCTTCATGATCTGTGTACTGAAATTCCCCGGGTTATAGACCACACGACTATACGTAATTGGCAAAAAATAGCAATGGTGGCCTGTTAGACAGGGAAATTATAATTAGTGTAATAATTACACAAATATATCAACTTATTCCGGCAATTGATTAACACGTTTGTGTTAGATTGCCTGCTGTTGGTCTGATAGGGGGGAACTTAAATAAACCCAATAAAGGACTATAAAAGCAACATCAAATATTTATCTTTATAGCTTTCTTCATCAAATACGAACATGGACATGAATAAGAAATGTATTATCGCTGGTCTGGTATGCTGTATGGGCCTGGGGTTGGTGAATACTACCCAGGTGATGGGACAGGTGTCAGCTATTAAGACGGAGACGGTGAATGGTGGATCGCTGATTGGACGCTGGGATATCAAAGTCAATGAAAATGGCACAGACAAGCCTTCCTGGCTGGAAGTGGAGCTTTCCGGCTTCAGTACGCTGGTAGGTCGTTTTGTAAGCACCGGTGGAAGTGCGCKACCTATTTCCAAAGTAAACTTCGATAATGGCAAGTTCAGCTTCGCAATTCCGCCGCAATGGGAAAGAGAAGACCGCGACCTGACATTGGAAGGAAACGTAACCGCCAGCGGCATCAGTGGTACTATACATACCAGCGGTGGACAGTCTTACTCATTTACCGGCGTAAAAGCGCCTGATATGAAGCGCACGGCTGCACCAGTATGGGGCAAGTCAGTGAAATTATTCAATGGTAAAGACCTGAGTGGCTGGAAAGCAGCAGGAGAAAACCAGTGGATCGTAAAAGATGGTATCCTGAGCAGCCCGCATTCAGGAGCGAACCTGATCTCTGAACAAAAGTTTAAAGATTTTAAACTGCATGTAGAATTCAGGTATCAGAAAGGCAGCAATAGCGGTGTTTACCTGAGAGGCCGTTATGAAACACAGATCATCGATAATCCTAAGACGGATCATCCCAACAGCCATCTGTTTGGTGGTATATATGGTTTCCTTGTACCTAATGAAATGGCAGTTGGCGTTCCCGGTGAATGGCAGACTTTCGATATTACCCTGGTAGGCCGCCTGGTAACAGTAATTGCCAACGGTAAAAATATCATCTGCAACCAGGAAATTCCCGGCATCACCGGCGGTGCACTGGATAGCAACGAAGATGAACCAGGACCTGTTT
Organism: Chitinophaga sp. 10T418; assembly: GCF_056394125.1. Classification (NCBI taxonomy): domain Bacteria; kingdom Pseudomonadati; phylum Bacteroidota; class Chitinophagia; order Chitinophagales; family Chitinophagaceae; genus Chitinophaga; species Chitinophaga sp. 10T418. The sequence continues at coordinate 559,564 of NZ_JBFTHG010000005.1, read as the reverse complement.
ATTTCCAGGGCGACCACGGACCTATTGAGTTCAGAAACATCACTATTACTACCGCTAAATAAACGGAACTTAAAAGCCGTCATCTTACTATAAAAAATAGAAAACGTGATACACTTCTCCGGAAGATATCACGTTTTTTATTTTACCCGGAGTTGGAAAATATTCATTTGAAATAGTAGCTTTAAGAAATTCGCGTACGTCATTTAAATGGATGATAGGTAGCACCGGTGAATGCTGCCAGGAAGGCCGGCCATTTGAAAGAACAGTTGTATTACCGGAAGGAACTTATGTTTCACATGGTACACCCGTTAATCCACATAGTTTTGTACCTGCAGCAATTGGAGGAACGTTTAGGGAAAAAAGCAGTGGAAAATATTGAATGACTATAGTGTGTTTTCAAAGTATATAATCATCACCTTACATTCTCATACTGTTATATCACATCACCGGTCGTGAAAAAATATTTTTCTGGTCAAATTATATTTGTATTATTGTGATAACCAAAATCTGTACAACGTTTATTAACCTAATCACAAAAATTTAGCGGAAGTGTTGAGCACACATATGAAAGCACTATGAGCAATGCCGTAGCTGGCAATTAACCTTTTATTGCTGTTAACTGAATGACAACAGTTGTTGTCGTGGGCTGTCTGTAGTTCCGCGCAGGAAATGACATGTATTAATTCTCATACCATTTTTTCTAACCTAAACAAAACCCGCACATGAAAAAGAACATGTTAGTTGCCATGGCCATGCTGATTGCCATCGCCTTTGTTGCCTGTAAAAAATCTGCTGATGCCCCTGCAGAACCACAAACAGCACGTACAGAACAAGCCCAGAAAGTTTACTCCTACATTATCGGCCTGGGATTTTTTGCGCACACGATCGTTGAGCATCCTAACGAATTTATTGTAGAGGAAGATATCATCTTCCCAAAAAACATGAAGGTGCCTGATGGCAAAGTTAGCACAGAACAGTATTATACTGGCAGTCTTGTTTCCGCCACCAATGTCACCAACATTCGCCTGAAGATTGATCCTTCGATGACTTCTATGACATCAGAAATCAATTCTGCCATTGCCCAGTGGAACGGTGTTTCCGGCTGTACTATTCACTGGACCGTATCTACAGGCACTTACGATGTGCTGATCACCGATTACAACCTTGGCAGCGGTATTTGTGGTCAGGGTACTTTCCCATCCGGCGGAGTGGCAGGTAATCTTATCCGCATCAACAAAGCTTACATTGCGGGTAACAGCTTCGCACAACGTGCACGCACCATCTGTCATGAGATGGGTCACAATGTATCATTCAGACACACTAACTGGTCTGCTATCGGCGAATCAAGCGCTACTCCTGTTCCAGGCGTAGGTGGCACCGATGCTTCGTCTATTATGAACGGTGGCCAGTGCGGAAGCGGTGCTACTGTATTGTCTACAAAAGACAAACAGGCAGCCGTTGCACTTTATCATTAATCAGTTTAAAAAAGGAAGTCGTCAGCTATCCTGACGACTTCCTTCACAATATTCCTGTTGCTGATGCAGGCCTTTCAGATATTATTCTTTATTAATGTAAGCTTGTAATTTTTTCTGAACTTCTTTGGTAAAGTAGAAATAACCATATTCGTCATTTGCTTCCACGTAATCCTGTAAATGTATTTTATCGGCAGGCAATATCTCCTCTTTCATGATGGCGAAAACGTCCTCCCCTTTTATGCCATAGGCGATTCCTGTGTAAGAAATCATGCTGATAAGTTCTTCGAATTCAAAATTTGTATGTTGGCTTCCGTCGATACAGAAAACAGCCCAATTGGCATCTTCACGCAAGGCTATGTATTGCGATTTGATGTATTTTATTTCCTGGTATTCAGGCGCCAGTATCCATTTGCTGAAATCACCGATGGTAAAAAACAAACCATTTTGTTTATTGACGGTAACTTTACAAAAGCTGAAAGACAGGTGCTCAAGTCGTTTTGGCAACGCTTTAATGATGGAGGTTATTGGCTCATCCGTGATTGGACGCAGATCTTCTATTAAGTCAAAGTCTAAATGCAACACTAATCCCTGAGGGTACTTAAATAATCCTTGTTTATCATTTTTACTCACTAAAAATGCGTATCCCCAGGTTTCTATGATGGCTGTATAATCAGCTAATAAAATCTCTCCATTGGAGGATAATAAAATATTATGCGCCTGATATGGATGATTTAAAACCTCGAACATAAAAACCTTGTCATTAAAATGCCCACTATTATACAGTGATCTCCTTTTTACAAAAGCAGGATCAAATCTCCCTAATAAAATAAATTCATCAGAGAATATTAAATGGCGATCTTCTCCTTCCTCTGCTGTATAATAAAATGTTTCATCGTCCGAATCTTTAATTTCATCCCCATAATCAAAAGGTAAAATCACATCACCCTCTGCATTTATAACACCATATTGTCCATTCAATTTGGCTGTCCAGTAACTTCCCAAAGGCATTAAAGCTGAAAGGTACTCGTAACGTGGAGGTAGTTTAATGTTTCCGTTTGGCTGTATCAGCCCATATTTTCCATCTAAATCCACTACTGCATAGCCTCCGGTAAATCCAAAAGCATCCGTATAAACAGGCTGGACAACAATTTTGCCGGATTTATGTATATAGCCATACTTCCCGTTTTTTAGCACAACGGCCGTGTTTTCTTCTTCATCGAAGCCATAAAACTCGTCGTAAACAGCTTCCACCAGTATTTTCCCTTTCTTATCTTTCAGGCCCCACAGTCCATTTTCTTCAAAAATATCTGTTTCTTCAACGAGCTCCTGATCATAAATGTGTTCAAGACCATAATTATAGCCAGGGTAATTCAACAGTGTCCTGAAATCGGGGAGTCCCGACATGACCTCACCCGCAAATGCAGGCGCTGCAAGGAGCGAAATATCATCTGCTTCTATGGCACGGGTTATTATCATGTTATTATGGGCGATAACAGCTAACAGGTTATTAKCTTGCTTTTGATGACTTTCATCGTTCATATTAAAAACGTCCCAGGCATCTACGTGAAAGTAGGGCTGACTTAACTTATCCAGGTATTGGAATAGCTTTTCTTTGGCAACACTGAATTTTTCTATATTATCTATCAGTTCTGCCTGGTGGTTTTCGATGAAATTATAAAGCCTTTTAATATTTTTTATCCCCTTTTCCGCCTCGTAATAAAGACCAAAATTTTCAGGATCGGTATGTGTGTTGTAAATGTTACCAGCCACAAAGCTATTGTCAGCCAGCAAAGGGTGTAGAAGCAGTGGCACTTCGTAGCTCCACTCCATTACCATTACATTGGTATTTTGAATTTCTGAAGGAGAAGAAATATTATAGATGTAAACTCTGTGGGACATAAATAATTAATTTCAAACTAAACATACATTCAAATGTAGATAAAACATATTGATTATCTGAAAATTGAACCGGGGCTTTTAACAAACAAAGGGGGCTTCAGAAAACTGACATCACTTTTCCCGGAAATAAAGAGAGGGTGCTCAAAATTACTTTTGAGACACCCTCGTTGTTATTTTTTAAAAAGATGTATTACCGGTTATGCCGCCTTTGCATTTTTTAGCTGTGCGGAAGTAATCATCGCTGGCTTCAGCTTAATGATGCCCACAAAATTCAGCAGTTTCATTACCTGGTAACTCGGATCAAACTCATACCATTTCTTGGCGAAGTTAGGACTGTCTTTAAATTTGTGGTGGTTGTTCTGAAACAGTTCTCCCATCAGTATAATACCCCATGGAGAAGTGTTCCTGGAATGGTCGCCATTTTTAAAGTTCTGGTAACCGTATTTGTGACCGCACCAGTTAACGATAGCACCCTGTACAGGTCCCATCAGGAAATGAATTGGTAATAACAAATAGAGATACCACATACCGGCAGGAACAAATACCGCGTAGAATGCAATATATACGGCTATCCACGCAAGACGGGTAATCCTGTTGTCACCGAATTTGTCCAGCGCATCCCATTCTGGTAATGGTTCAGCCATGAATTTAGGATCGATGGTGCTGGTACGGGTTACAAAACCATTGTAGATTTTGCGTGTCTGTACCATCATGCCCCAAACGTCTTTAAAGAAGTGTGGAGAATGCGGATCGTGTTCGGTATCGCTGAATTCATGGTGCATGCGGTGCATAACGCCATAAGCTCTTGGAATCAGGTATGATGAACCCTGGAAAAACCAGGTGCTGAAATAAAAGAAACGTTCCCAGAATTTACTGGTAGTATACATCTGGTGAGATGCATACCTATGTAAATAGAAAGTGTGAAAGAACAATGAAAAGAACCAATGCACACAAAAGAATATCAGAATAGCTGTCATTTCTATACGTTGATATGTGATGAAAAATTGTTAGGGGAGAATGGATATCTCCTGCTTTACACAACAAAAATAATTCTTCCCCATCTCCTTTTCGTTCACAAATGTGAAGAAATCAACCTCCGTTCATTATTTCTCTTCTTAAACGGCTTAAGCTCTGCGGGGCAATGCCCAGGTAGGAAGCAATGTAGTAATGGGAGAACTTATTTAACAAATAAGGCGTTTCTTTTAACAATTGGAGGTATCGCTCTTTGGCGGATTTCGTAAATAAGTTGAAAGCGCGCTGATACGTATAGCTAAACCCGTTGTCGGTGAATATTTTTACGATGTCGTGCATTTTGGCGGATGCCGCCATCATAATTTCAAAGTCTTTGTACTGCAGCTCTACCGCTTCCAGGTCCTTGATCACTTCTACCGTAAGTGCGGAAGGTGTTTGGTTAATGAAGCTATGATGGTCTATAATAATGGAATTTTCGAAGGTCGCATCTTCGTCATTGAAATTGAATGTCCAGGTGTATTCCTGTCCCTGATCGTTGACAAAAAAGGACCTGGCGGAGCCTGAAATAACAAAATACATCGCCTCACATACATTGCCTCCTTTAAATATCACCTCGTTTGCTTTATATTTTTTCTCTGTCAGAAAGCTGGATAGATATTCGGCATCTTCATCACTCACTGTGGTGAACTTAGAAATAAAGTCAACAATCATTTTCATTGGCCAAAGATAGCTGTAAGGGTGGTAAAATAGCCACTAACTTACACATTTTAGGCATTCGGCGCTAAAAATAATGTAACGTAGTACCACTAACACGGCTCCGTATTAAATCAAATGCCAGGGAATAGTCCCTGGCATTTGGCCGATGATTTATTTTTCCAACTGAGCAAGCGAAGCCCAGTTACCTGAGTCATCTTTGAATAATGCTTCCAGTCCATAGAACTCCTGTTTAGGTGCCTTAATAAATTCAACACCTTTGGCTTTTAATTCCTCATAGGTAGCGTAGATATCTTCGCAGGTAAAAACACCAAATCCAAAAGTACCGTTTCTCACCAGGTCCTTCACCACTTCGATGGTTTCTTTGGGGAATTGTTTGCTTTCCACGATGGGTGTTAACACAATTTCAAAACCCGGTTGCTCAGGCGGAGAAACGGTTAACCAGCGGGTATCTTTTCCCATAGGAACATCCGTGATAACTTTAAATCCCAGCTTGTTAACGTAGAAATCGTAGGCGCTGTCCTGGTTAATAACATGTATACCTACATGCGTTAATTTAGTGATCATGGCTTGTATGTTTTAATTACTTGAACAAAGAAAATGTATCCTGTGAGATTCCATTTCTCCGAAATTGCTATTATTATAACCAGCCGTTTTTATCTGCAATACAGGCGGGTATGAAGTTTAATGGCGATGTCAATAATTGTGTTTTTATTTTTTGTTGCTGTGCTAAATAGGCAGAAGGTGTAACGCCCATCATACGTTTAAACAGGCTGCTAAAGGAACCAAGGCTTTCAAATCCGATGGCATAACAAACATCTGACACGGGCATATTGGCCTTCAGTAATTCTTTCGCTTTTTCGATTCTCACAGATACCAGGTACTGATGGGGTGTTTTCCGGTAAATAGTTTTGAACAACCTGATGAAATGAAATTTAGAGAAGTAGGCTTCATCTGCAATATTTTCCAGGTCGATAGGTGTAGCGTAGTGTGCATCAATGAAAAGTTTTGCCTGCATCAACCTTCTGTATAAATATATTTTAGGGTACTGCTCTTCCATCATTTTTCATTTTGCGGTAACTGTCTTGTAAAATTAGACCAACAAACGTAACGGTAAGCGGTGTGAATGTGCCTAATAAAGGGCAAATCAGGACATTTAAGCTGCTTTTGGGGCAATGTCGTAAACAGCCCGTTTATTGTCTCATATCACCCTTTTGATTCCTGGAAGAACGAATACCTTTGTGAAGTGATGATGATTGATGCGTGTGATAACATCTATCAGGTTTCGTCATTTTTACCGGCAATATCAAGTCTTTCACCGGTAAAACGATGATGCTGGCCGGAAAGTTTTTTGATTAGTGTAGGTCATCTATATCTTTGAAGAAAGATTGCCACTTTTCACCACAACGATCTGAAAGTCCCGGTAGAAAGAAAGTCTATGTAAGTCGTCATCCAACTAGAAATCTATTTACGTTTCCAAACAAGTATTATGCATACGTCCAGAAAAGCCGCTATTAGTTTTATTTTCGTCACGCTGCTAATTGACATTATGGGATGGGGATTGATCATTCCCGTAATGGCAGATCTTATTGCCCAGTTAAAACATATCCCGGTTAACCAGGCCAGCACCTATGGAGCATTGTTATTATCCGTTTTTGCGATTGCGCAGTTTTTGTTTGCACCAGTAATCGGCAACCTGAGTGATAGATACGGACGTCGTCCTGTTTTATTATTGTCTTTATTTGGCTTCGGGGTGGACTATATCATCCTGGCGCTGGCTCCGGCCTATGGCTGGTTATTTGTAGGACGGGTGATTGCCGGTATTACAGGCGCCAGTTTTACCACCGCTACTGCCTACATTGCGGATGTGAGTACAGATGAAACATCCAGGGCCAAGAATTTTGGGTTGATTGGTGCTGCTTTCGGTCTTGGTTTTGTGCTGGGACCTGCACTGGGAGGCTTGCTCGCCCACTGGGGTATCCGGGCTCCTTTCTATGCTGCCGCCGCACTTTGCCTGTTGAATTGTTTGTATGGTTACTTTTTCTTACCTGAGTCACTCAGTAAAGAAAACAGACGTCCATTTGAATGGAGAAGGGCTAATCCACTTGGTTCGCTGAAATTTTTAACCCAACATAAAGAAATAGGCGGACTGGCATTTAGCTTTTTCCTGATTTACCTGGGCGCCCAGGCAGTACAGGGCAACTGGAACTTCTTTACGATCTATCGTTTCAACTGGAGCGAGACGATGGTGGGTATTTCCCTGGCTGTGGTAGGCGTGCTGGTAGGCGCTGTGCAGGCTGGGTTAACGAGGGTCGTTAATCCTAAAATCGGTAACGAAAAAAGTATTTACCTGGGATTATCACTTTATACCCTGGGACTCGTCCTGTTTGCTTTTGCCACACAGGGCTGGATGATGTTTGCTTTCCTGATCCCTTACTGCTTGGGAGGTATCTGCGGACCCTCACTGCAATCAGTTATATCAGGCCATGTGCCACCTAATCAGCAAGGGGAGCTGCAGGGCGCACTCACCAGTTTAATGAGTCTTACTGCCATTATAGGCCCATTGATGATGAATGGTACGTTTGCTTATTTCACTTCGGCGAAAGCGCCATTCTATTTCCCTGGCATACACTTTTTAATTGGTGCCGTGTGCATGTTGCTCAGCATCATTATTACGTATAAGGTATTGAACCGGGAAAAAATAACCCGTCCTGAGTTGTTGGGGGTGATTAAAGGGAGCGAAGAATTAAAAGGTACACCAATGCACTAAGGATTGGTGGATTCATTATAAACAAGCGGCCTTCCAATGATCCGATTGGAGGGCCGCTTTTTTTGTTTTATTGTTAACTATCAGAGGGAACACAAAACGCTCAGCAGTGCCGGGAGAATTTAATGCATTAGGAGCACCGATCATTATAGTCAATATTACCTTTTCATTATGTAGAATATGCCGATGCTATGCTTAGCACCCGCTTAGCACCTATAGAAGCAGTGCAGTAGAGGTGGACTTGATGCGGGGGTGAGTTCCGGATGTATAACCCCGATGAAATTGAATCAGCAGACGGATAGAGGTGAGAAATGGCCATAGCAGGGCCGCTTCAGTATCAGGCTGTAGCTGCGGGAAGGGATATACTATTGAAAGGAAGCAGGTATAAGGGGTTTATTGATCAAAATATCTCCAGGGGCAAGGAAAGGTTTATTCCAGTTGAATGAGAGATGGATGTGTGCGTGGCCAGGTAAGTTTGGGAAGCAATTTCGTCCGCTTTGGATACGTACGTTTATGAGCATATTTGGGTACCTGTGGTGCTGCCACTGCAATAATATCTGCGGCCATATATTGCCTGTTGCCCGATGGGCCGTCTTTGTACATGGCTCTTACCTGGAAAACGACTACCAGTGAACCTTCCCCGGGTACATCCAGCGAAACATTTGTTTCCTGGAAAGTAGTATCCGGATCTACCATTAGGGTAACCGTTTCGCTACCCGCCACCTGGCGAGATCTAAAATCAATGCGCGTAGCGATCACTTTTACTTCCAGCGCAGTAATACCTTGATACCCGGTGATGGTTTGTGCGGGAATATGTAATATGCCGTTGCTGAAAAGCCGGGGAGCCACCGGGAAAAAACGATCTATTCCGGTATGCTGATTGAAGCGAAAGCCAGTTAGGGATTCGTGATGATCGCCGGCAGCAATGAGTAGTTTGTTGAGCCGATTGATGTGGCCGCCGTCACAGTGGATATCCAGGTGGGGGTAGCAAGCTTTACGGATAAAAGCGGCTTTCCTGCTGGCGATGCCAAAGCGCCGGGATGCGCGACGGGTAGCAGCCGTTTGCTGCACGCTTTGAGGCATGGAGCGCAGGAAGTATTGGCCATTGCGCTTATACCCAATGAGATTGCCGAGTTTTCCCGTAAAGGAAATAACAGACATTTGTTTTGCCATGGGAGATTATTTTGATTACTATAAATATAACATAATCCGGGGAACCTGTTTTCGGGCAAGATTGAAGATTAACTAAAGGGAGTGTATGGCGTATTGTATAATATTCAAAGCTAGTGCAGTGGGTATTTGAGAATGACAAATGCGAATGTATGGGCATTTAGAGGATATTGAAAAAAGACATGCCCCCTTTTTCAACCTGATCAGCATTTAACCTGATCAGCATTTAGACGGCTGGCAGTTATAAGATTTGGCAACTTTTGTGTATTTTAATGCTGACGAAGAATTGATATGAATATTTAAAACACAGCAGTTTATGGGTACTGTAGCCATCCCCTTTGCGGTTGACATTAAAAAGGTGCAGCAGGTTTTTGGATCAAAAGACCGGGAACTGCTGGATAAAATTAAAACAGCTAAACTATATAAGCATTATTCAAGTGATGATAGTACCCCTGCTGAATATCGGTATGATTTTGACCAACTCCTGGAAGACATTGTATTTAAATATATCCCACCTGATGAAAGGAAAGTATCCACCGGTTTTTTAGGGATGTTTAAATCGCCTCCGGATACCGGGTTGAATAAAAAAATGGGTTATGCTTATGGCTATGTACTGCTGGTGATTTGTGATTATTTAGGCACCCATTTAATGCCTCAGTGCGATGGATTTTATTATGGGCGGGATTGGGATGCTGCCTGTGAAATACTGAATGAAAATGGGTTGACCATTAACCTCAGTAAGATTTTTGAGGCGCAGCCCATTTTCGATATTCCTATTTCAATAGATGATTTTCCTGCCATCAGCAGCTTGTCAAAGGAAGAAATTGCTCATATTTACGAGGTGTCCAAAAAGATTGAAATAGATGAAGCCGCCGCTGATATGAATAATAATGATTTCGATGAAGTACAGGTGATGTTAAAGGATATCCGGAATAGTATCAGCACCTGCTATGAAGCGCAGCTTGATTTCGTATCTTTTGCGCACTAAAGTATTTTTAGAGGGAATATTTATTTTTGAAATATCATGTCAGACTTATTCAGTGATTTGTACAATACGCTCAATATTACCCGGCACGCGGAAACGGAAACACTCTCACTGGTTAGCCTCTATGAATCTGGTTATCTACTTCACTTAGATACACAAAAGGTCACTTATCTTGGCAGTTTTTACGGAAACCCAGCTTGTGGATTAATCAGTCATGATTGCAATTGGGTTGTCATCGGAGGAGCACACCTGGTTGTCTGGAACCAGGGCGTAATAACCGAAGTCCCGCTCAAATGGATCTCCGCGCTTCGTCAGATAGACAAGGACAAAGTCCACATTTTAACGGATCCCTGGGACCCCGGATGTGCTATCTGGGAACTTGATGTTACATCGCTGGAGCTGCAAAAAATAAAACCATTTACCGATTATCTCGGGCGGCAATATACGGAGGAGGTGATCTGGTAAGTAATAAACGTCAATCCAGTCTTACTTCGCCGAACCCCTCTCCACACTTTTAATATCTTCCTCTCTGTTCTTTTTAAAATCAAAATGATTAAAAGCAGGTGTGCTGGGTACTTGTATCGTATAGCTGTCCAGCAATGATATCTCTACGGTAATGTCGTTGGTGATCAGGTCTACGATATGTCCGCCTGCATCTTTCTGGTCGGATAGATAATGAAAATGATAGCCGGAGATATTGGTATTGTCCATGTACACAGGTAAACGATATCCAATGAGATCGCCGCTGCTTTCTTTGTATTCGAAGAAATGCTGGCGGTTCAGCATGCCCGCGAGCTGCGGATAGGGTTGTTCATTTACCGGCGGGAAAGCCCGTGTTTTGATATACTGAAATTTACCTTTTATATGGATGGCGTACATGCCATTTGCATTGGGCATGAGGCTGTCCAGGTAGTGGTAGAAGTCGGTCTTGCTCATATTTTTTCGTACATGCAGCACCGTATTTGCCTCGAAGTAATTGACCATGCAGAAAGGAACCAGGTCCTGCGAATGCGGCATTTCAAAAGTTTTGCCGCTGGACTGTGTCTGGTAGAACTTTCCGTTTAGCACCATGATTTCTCCGTCCAGTTTATCCGGCGCGCCCAGGCCAAAATCTCCTTTTGTTTTTAAAGAGTCGATGGAGTAGAAGCCGTCATATAAGCCACCCATTAATCCGCTGGCTACGCCGGCTGTAAAAAGGTGGTGATGATCAGGATGAAAAGTAGTATCCTGTTTGTTGGCAGTTGCGGTTGCAAATGCTGGTAATACCAGTAAAAGAACCATTATTTTGTAATAAATTCCTTTTGTATGTTGCATAAGTAATGTCGGAAGAAATGTAAGAAAACCGGCCATAGCGGCCTGAAACAAGGTACTAAGTTATATGTTTATAAATTACTATAAAAATAAACGTTCGTTATTTCTACAGGAATTTCGTTAATTAAAGGATGATTTCAACAAAATCTATAGAAACCTATGCTTGAAAATATTTCATCGGGGCAACCGGCCGCCCCGCGAAAATTACATATCCGTATTATTACCAACCTCACCTTTTGGGTGCTGATCGCCATTATTGCCGGCATATTGCTGGGCAGCCTGGCGCCCGCCACTGCCGTGAAAATGGAAATTATCGGCAAAACCTTCATCGATATCATCAAGCTGTTTATAGCACCAATCATATTTCTGACCATCGTTTTAGGAATCAGCGGCATGGACGACCTGAAAAAGGTGGGACGAATAGGGGTGAAGTCGCTCGTTTATTTTGAAGTTGTATCCACCATTTCCCTGGCAGCAGGAGTGCTGATGGCGCTATTGATTCAGCCGGGAAAAATTGATAAGTCCAGGTTACAGGTCCAGAATGCGTCTAAATATACTTCCGGGGCAACGGAAAGTTTTGATTGGTTGAACTTCTTCCTGAATAACCTCACGCTGCAGGTGCTGCTGGGGGCTATCGTCATTGGTATTCTGTTAAATTATTCCCGGCACCGCTATAAAGTTATTATAGGGCTGAGTAAACTATCCAAACTGGTTTTTAAAGCATTGAAATATGTGATGTACCTGGCGCCATTAGGTGCTTTTGGTGGCATGGCTTATACCATCGGTAAATTTGGTTTGCATACGCTGGTACCGTTAGCCAAACTAATGGGAACTGTTTATCTCACCATGGCCATTTTTGTTTTCCTGGTGCTGGGAAGTATTTTGAGGTATTATAAGATGAGCATCTGGAAGTTCCTCAAATACATCCGGGAAGAGCTGTTGCTGGTATTGGGTACTTCTTCTTCAGAATCTGCATTGCCTTCTATTATGCTGAAGCTGGAGAAAATGGGCTGCAGTAAATCGGTGGTGGGACTGGTGGTTCCTACCGGCTACTCTTTTAATCTGGATGGTACTTCTATTTATTTGTCGATGTCGGTGATTTTTATTGCGCAGCTATATGATGTACACCTGAGTATCGGGGAAATGCTCAGCATTATAGGGATACTGATGGTGACTTCCAAAGGGGCAGCGGGCGTAACGGGCAGTGGGTTTATTGTGCTCGCATCTACCTTAACAGCCATACATAAAATCCCGGTGGAAGGATTAGCCTTTTTATTGGGGGTAGACAAATTTATGAGTGAAGCCCGGGCCATCACCAATATTATAGGCAACGGGGTAGCAACGATTGTCATTGCAAAAAGTGAAAAGGAATTTCATCCGGAAGCAGCTACCGCACCCGAGTATGCGGATGCAGCTTAGTAGATAGTTTATAAAATATTTTTTAATTTCAGGACATGGGGGATCGTCCGGTTCAGTTTGCAACAGGTACTTATGTGGGTGAAAAGGTGAAAGAGCGTATGTTTGGGGGTATTCACACCAGCGAAACATCTTTCGCTGCGGATATGTCATCGGAGTGGCACTATCATGTTAATCCGCATTTTTCACATATCATTACCGGCGGCAGCAAAGAAGTCAGAAAGGACGGGGCATACCGACAGTTTGCCGGCACCGGATTGTACTATCACCCGGGTGTGCCTCATCAGAATGTTGATTACCTCTCCGGCACCCGCATCTTCAACATTGAACCGGGGGAAGCGTTTTTTAAAACCTATGGATTGTCGCATCCTCCTGCTTCCCTGATGTTTGGTCATAACACCCAGCTGAATACCGGTGGTATTATGAAGATGCTGAAAGAACATTACCTGAACGATACTGACTCGGAAATTGCTATTGCGCAGTTGTGTATTGAGCTGCTACATCCCTATAAAGATGATTTTCGCTGTTTCCCGGAGTGGACAGAAAAGATAAAAACCATTATGTATGATCATTGGAATGTGCCGCTGTCGCTGCCCTTTCTGGCGGAACAGCTGGGACTTCATCCGGTTAGTATTTCCCGGTATTTTTCCAAATATTTTGGCTGTTCTGCAGGTGAATATCTCAGGAAGATAAAAATAGAAAAAGCTATTTCCATGATCAGAACAAATGATCAATCCCTCACCAGCATCGCCTATGAATGCGGTTTTACAGACCAGGCGCATTTCACTAAAACCTTCCAGCGGATTACCGGATTACTGCCCCGTCAATACAGGAATATCTGACCGGGCAGGTTAATTGCATACAATTTCGGGGGAGCAGGGCCCGCTACCTTTGCAGGATAATCATTTGATGTATGCAAAGTGAATCTCCTTTTAAAAAAATGAATAGTGCAACATGGTTGTTGCTGATAGCAGGAATGTTGTTTGCCGGTCATCTGCAGGCGCAGCAAAGCAACCCTCAGCTCCGGCAGCTTTTTGACAGCTATTATGAAGCAAGAATGGAGCTTTTTCCGTTGGAGGCTACCGCTGCGGGCTACCATCAATACGACAATAAACTGGCTATTGAAGGAGGTGCACCCAATATCGCGGCTACCGCTACATTTTACAGGAAGTATTTGGGAGAATTGAAAAAATATGACCGGACAGCATTGACGGAAGCAGACCGGATTTCTTATGATATACTGGTCTATACAATTAATACGGGCCTGGAATCTTTAGCCTTACACCTGGAATATATGCCGATGAATCAGTTTGTATCTACTCCGCTGGAACTGGCAGCACTGGGGGCAKGTAGCGGCGATCAKCCATTTAAAACAGTGGTGGATTATGAGCGCTGGTCAGAGAGAATGCTGGCCTTCATGGAATGGACAGATACCTGCATCGCCAATTTCAACAAAGGTATTCGTGCAGGAATGGTACTGCCCAAGGCATTGGTAATAAAAATGATTCCTTCCCTGGAAGCGTTGGCGGAAAAAGATACTGCGAAAAATATATTTTATAAACCGTTATCACAGTTTCCGGCATCTTTTAGTGCCGCTGAAAAGCAACGGCTGACCGCCTTGTATCACCGGGTGATTGCCAACAATATGTGTCCGGCTTACGGGAAGCTGGCTACTTACCTGAAAGACATCTATCTGCCCGCAGCGCAAACCCATGCCGGGTTAAATGCCATCCCCGGAGGGAAGAGGATCTATCAGTACTGGGTGCGTTCCTTTACCACCTCACCGGAACTTATGCCGGAACAAATTTTTGCCACGGGGCTGGCAGAAGTGGCCAGGATCAGAAAAGAGATGGAGCTGGTGCAGCAGCAGGAAGGGTTTAAAGGTTCCTTGCCCGCGTTTTTTGCCTACCTGAAAACAAATCCCCGCCTGATGCCTTTTAAAACGCCGGAAGAGGTGCTGCAGGCTTACCAGGATATCTATGACAGGGTACAACCTCATTTAAAAGAACTATTCGGACGGCAGCCTGCCACACCAATGAACATCCGTCGGGTGGAAGCCTATCGGGAGGCCGCATCAGGAGGCCCTTTCTATATAAAGGGCAACCTCGATGAAGGCCGGCCCGCTATCCTGTATGTGCCGGTACCCGATGCCCGCAAAATCAATGTTACCTTTTATGGTATGGAAGCTACTTTTTTGCATGAAGCCATACCCGGGCATCATTTCCAGATAGCTATACAGCAGGAAAATAAGGAGATCCCCGCATTTCGCCGGCAACCAACTTTCAGCGCCTACTTTGAAGGCTGGGCTTTATATGTGGAGTCGTTAGGGGAACAGTTGGGGTGTTATAAAGATCCATATCAGAAAATGGGGGCGTTGAACAACGAAATTCACCGGGCCATCCGATTAGTATTGGATGTAGCCATTCATACCGGCAAAATGACCCGCGAAGAAGCGATTGCTTATATGATGGCCAACGAATCTGTCAGTGAAAGCATTGCTACCGCTGAAGTAGAACGGTACATGGCCATGCCGGGACAGGCACTGTCTTATAAAACCGGTGAAATGAAGTTAAAGGCACTGAAGACGAAATTAGCTTTACAGCTGGGAGATAAATTCAGCCTGATTAAATTTCATGATGCACTGCTGAAGTACGGAGACATGCCCTTGCAGGTGCTGGAGGATTATATGAATAACTGGGCGGCCGCCTACTGAAATATCAAGCKAAAGCCTCTCTGAACTACTGTCCAGAGAGGCTTTTCCGTAAGATGATACATTACTTACTCATACCCATTCTTCAGGAGCAGCACTGCTCCTGGTTTGGCTGTCAGCTCCAGGAAGCCATCGCCGTTATTCTTAATTTCAAATCCCTTATTGCTGGCGGCAAAATAGGTTTTAAACGGCAGCTTCAACCGCGTACGACCGCCTTTCTCTGCTACTATTTTTACTTCAGTTACCTGTCCATCTTTCTTTGCACTCAACAAAAAGGCACCTTCTGCGCGCAGGTTTTCAAACGATACATCGTTCCAGGAAGCAGGGATAGCGGGCATGATGGCGATGAAGCCGGCATAACTCTGTAACAGCATTTCCTGTAATCCCGCCGCAAAAGCAAAGTTGCCTTCGAGCGTAAAGGGACGGTACTGAAATTTGGATAAGCCTGTTTTGGTTTGATCTCCATTCAGGTGAAAGCTGTTGATAGAACAAAAAGCCCTGGCAAAGATCTGTAAGTCTTTGGCGGCGCCTTCTCCATCTTTGGCCCTGGCTTTCAGGTTGGCCATCCAGGAGTAGGAGTAACCGCACCAGTAATCCGGGCCAATGCTATCAGTAAGATGAATAGAGTTTTTGATGATGGCTTGTGCCCGGGCACCATCTTCCCAACGGATAATGCCCAGCGGATGAATCGCCATCATATGGGAGAAGTGGCGGTGCGACTGATTGTACGCCATTGTTGGCGCGAACATCAGTTCCTGGTTAGCAGTGAGTGCGAAATCATCAAATTCCGCCAGTATCTTATTCCAGTGGGCTGCTTCACTGGTCAATTTTAATTCAGTAGCCAGTTCTGCGGCTTTGCTGAAAGTGAATTTCATTAGGGCCAGGTCATAGTTGGTGTTTTGTGGAAACCAGGCATCCAGGCTGTTATCATTTATTTCAGGACTGGAGCTGATTTTCAGTTGCCGGTGTCCATCTGCATTTTTTACGGTAATGCTTTCGAGGAAGGTGGCAGCGCCTTTCAGCCAGGGATATGCTTTCTCTTTCAGAAACCGTTGATCCATGCTGTAACGCCATTGCAGGTAATAATGCTGGGCCAGCCATGATGATACCGTAGGAGAGAGGGAATATTGTATCCAGCCGCCCATTTCCGTACCATCGAGGGTGGTTACACCGGGGACGGCAATACCGGCGGCGCCGAAATAAGTTTTCGTATAGCGTTGGTAGTTAGCTTTATTTTTTTCGAGGTGATTTAAATATCCCATGGCTTCTTCGAGATGGTTGGCACTATAGGAAGGCCAGTAGCTCAGCTGGGTATTCAGGTCATGGTGATAATCTCCTTTCCAGGGGGCGATGCGGCCGTTGTCGGCGGTCCATACGGCCTGCAGGGAAATAGGTGGGGCATCTTTGCGGGCGGCCGCGCCAAACTTATATTGTTCCAGGTACCACTGTTTTTCCAGCAGGGTATCGGGTACATGGATGGCAGACTTGCTCCAGAAGCGTTGCCACCAGCTGCTATGTGTGGCCAGTTGCCGGGTGAAGTCGGTGGTGGCTGCAGCGGCAGTTACTTTGTCTGCCTTCGCATTAACTGGTTGACCGGGATACTGCGAGGAAATACTCCATACGCCTTCTATGGTGGTGGCATTTATTTTCTTCCAGCGTACATTGATATCATAGGTAAATCCATTCCAGCCAGCCTGGTGATAGGTGATACTGTTACCGGTTTTTACAATGCTGCCCTGTTGATAGCCCAGCCTGGATAAGTCATCTCCACCTACGGGGTCGCCGCTATTGGTAACGGCTCCCTGGTATTGAGGGGCTAACAGTTGCGGTACTACGTCAGCGCTCACATTTTCAAAGCGGAACCATCCCAACGGCTTATCTGCTGCTACAAAGGTTTTTAGCCGTGCGCCATTGGCCCAGTGCACTTCACACAGGGCATTGGAAAGCGTAAGATGTACTGATTGTACGGCTCCCCAGCTTTTAGTATCAAACTCCAGGGCGCCTCCGGGAATTTTGGAAGGAGCTGGTTCCCGGTCATAGGGAGCGTCAAAATATTGTTGTACCGGTGTATAATCTTTTTTGTTTACCTGGCCTATGACCCACTGATAGCTGAACTCTTTACGATGCAATCCCTTCATGGGCCGCATGTCCCACAGATCGGCCCTGTCGAGCGAAAACCGCAGGTGGTCGCCTTTTTGCCAGATCAGGGCTCCCAGCACACCATTACCTAATGGTACGGCTTCATCCCAGCGGGGGGCCAGTTTATCAAATTGCATATCATGGGGAGACGATTGACTGTAAGTGGTCATTGTGACAACGCACAATGCCAGGGACATCATTAACTTGTTCATCTGTTCTGTTTAATAGGACTACTATATAGGTCCAATTTAACAGGAATAATTAATATTTTCCGGAAAATAAAGGAAGCCTGGAATGTAAGGGCAGGTACACTGTGGGCCAGGAATGGCTATCGGGATGAGGTTATTGATAATATTGACGATTGCCGGTCATCTGTTCACCTTTCTTTAATCCAGTACAAACCTGTATCCAACTCCCTTGATGGTGAGTATCTGGAGGCTTTCATCATCTTTTAAACAGGTACGCAGGCGGGTAATATATACATCGAGGTTACGGCTGTTAAAAAAGGAATCATGCCCCCAAAGCAGGTCGAGTATACTTTTTCTATCGATGATGCCATCACGTTTTTCATATAATAGGCGGAGCAATTCACTTTCCCGGTAAGAGAGTTTCTTTTCTTCGCTGCCACTGATCAGCACCTGCCGCTTTGTATAAAACAGGAACTTGCCTATTTTGATTTGATCCGCCGGAGGAGTGTTGGTTTTAGGTGTTTTGCGTAGTACATTTTCGATACGCACAATCAGTTCTTCCATACTGAAAGGCTTGCGGATATAATCATTGCCGCCCATTGTAAAGCCTTTTACGAGATCGGCAGTTTGTGTTTTGGCGGTGAGGAACAGGATCGGTACTTCAGGATTGATGGCACGAATTTCTGCGGCGACTTCAAATCCATCCTTGTTGGGCAGCATTACATCTAATACGCATACAGTAGGGTTTACCTGTTTGAACAGCGACAGCACGTTATCACCGTCACTTTCCATGATTACTTCAAACCCTCTGCGCTGCAGACTTGTCTTCACAATTTTACCCAACGACAATTCATCTTCAACGTATAAAATTCTAATGCTCATCTCATATTTTTTTAAACTTTACAATCCGGCGGTTTTTATCGTAGTAAACTACCGGAGCTTCTGCAAAAGGAAGTTTCACGGAGAAAGTACTGCCTTTACCTAATTCACTGTCTACCTCAATAAAGCCCATATGGCGTTGTACAATATGCGATACATAGCTTAGTCCAAGTCCATACCCTTTTATATTATGACGGTTACCATTGGGTATCCGGAAGAATTTTTCAAAGATTTTAGTTTTGTATTCCTGTGCAATGCCTATACCGTTGTCGACTACACGTATTTCAAGATATTGTTTATGATCAACGATATGAACAAGGATATTCGGATTCTTGGTGCTGTACTTTAAAGCATTGTCCAGCAAATTATATAATACACTTGTCAGGTGTAATTTGTCGGCTGTAATAATGAAATTGTTACCGGTTGTTTGCAGGGCCGTAACGGTCAGTTGTCTTTCGAATTGCAGCTTCATAGATGCCAGCACGCCTCTGGCCAGCGCCCGGACATCAAACTGTTCTTTGTTCAGGGCAATCTCCCTGTTTTCAAACATCGATAATTTCAGCACCTTATCTACCAGTAAACCCAGTCGTTGTATTTCCTGCGCGGATATATCCAGGTATTCGTTGGTGGTTTCCCGGTCATCCAACGCATCAAAGCTCCTTAATGCCTCAATAGCTACGCTTACGGTGGCAATGGGGGTTTTCAGCTCATGGGTCATATTACTGATGAAATCGTTCTTGAGCTGGGCCAGCTTTTGTTGCTGTTTCAGATTTCTATATAAAAGTAAAAAGGAAAAAATGGTGACGCCCAACAGGAGTACCGAAACCAGTATAGGTTGACTGATACGCCTTAACAGGTACCAGGTATTGTTTTGAAATAATACCTGGTAGCTCAATGGCCGGGTAAAGCCAATAGTGACCACATTATCTTCGAAGTCATCGGGGAAGGTCCTGAAATATCTGCCTGTATCTACGGGGATGACTTTAATAGCAAAATCAGTGTTGATCTTTTCCCGCTCCAGTGCGGTATGATATCGGTCAGTAATTTCTTTTACGGTAATAGAATCACGCAGGGAATCCACTCCTGCCAGGAAATCATATACCCTTACCGTCTGAGCTGGCCTGGTGACAGCATATTGTACATTGAAAGAATCTCTGTCGGGGAAAGGAGGCTCTTTTAGTGCCACCATCATGGCTGTGGGCATGGTGGGCAAGGCAGGCATGGACACACCAGCCATGGATACACCTGCCACGGCAGGTACACCAGGAATGGCAGTCGCATCAGCCATGGGAGACATGCCGGACACCCTATTCAAAGCGACTCTTGGCATGGTAGAGTCCCGGTATCTCTCCGTCAGCACATTTGAAAAGCGCATCACACCTTGTCTGTCCTGTATACGCAGACTTATATTGGAGTCCAGTTTCAGCTTGGCAGCCTGCAATCGAAAAATCGTTTCCCTGAAAAGAATATTGGTGCGGCTGGTAAACAACTTCTCCTCTTCGCGATAATTCTTGCTCAGCCAGTAAGCCTGGAAAGCACTAATCAGCAGGATTGTTAACGCAATCAAAAAAGCAGTAACCGGTATGGAAAGTTTGTAGCGCATGTGTTGATAGTAATAGCAATACTAAGACAAATGTATCGTTTACTTTCCTCCTGTAGTAAGAACATTAACCTAAATTAACATTAAGTAAAGGCATGTTAACCTCCGTTGCAGCAGGAAGGGAATAGCTTTATTCCTTAAATGGTAATGGTATGAAAAAACTAATTTTAACATTTTCTATGGGATTACTGCTGCTTACTGCACATGCGCAGCAAAAACAGGGCAGGGTATTGTATGAACGCACCATACAAATGGACCTGCATATAGAGGGACTGGCACCCGCAAACGATGGACCGGCATTGCCCCGGTCACATAAGGATAAGCTGGAGGTATTGTTTGGCAATGACCAGTCACTTCGCCGTACAATGGACGAAGAAATGCCCGAGGAGTTCAGCGAACGCGCAGGAGTCATGCACGCCACCATGATGGTAGGAGATGCTGCCGATGTTACCTATAATAATTTCGCTACAGGACAGGTGATTGATCAACGGGAATTTGGTGCAAAGAATTATATCGTGACAGACAGCATCCACAAACTAAACTGGAAACTCACCGGCAAAACGTCCACCATTCTCAACTATCCCTGCCAGGAAGCTGTAGCACAGCTTATTGGTAAACGCGCCGTCATCCGTATGGAAAATGATCAGCTGAAAACAGAAGAAGTGCCTGACACTTCCAGCATCGTTGCCTGGTTTACACCCACCATTCCGGTACCTGCCGGCCCGGAATACCAGGGACAACTACCTGGTCTGATCCTCGGCATCAATATCAACGATGGCCGCACCATTTACACCGCTATAGAAGTATCCGGGAAAACAGATGTAGCTGCCATTAAAGCGCCTTCCAAAGGAAAGAAAGTGACCGTTGCCGCGTTTAACAAAGAACGGGATAAGATGATTGCAGAAATGCAACGGAATGGAGGAGGGAGAATGGGCGTGATGAGCACCAGGCAGTAAATGTATTCAGCACATAAAAAAGGCTCCGTAAATATTTTTACGGAGCCTTTTTATATTGTTTGCTTAACGTATCATCTTGATGGCGCGTAGTCCGCTACCCCTGGAAAGACCGTTTTTACTCAGACTATAAGTGAAGCTTAACTGGAAAAAACGTTGCAGATTTTTGGTGCGGCTGTCTTCAATATAATTCTGATTAGTACTGCGGTTAATGCCTACATTTTCATTCAGCAGATCAAAAGCACTGAACTTGAGTTCTCCTCTGTTGAAGCGCAGGAATTGACGGCTGAAAGATGCATTCCACAAAGGTACATTGGTATTGTAACCATTTGCCCGGCGGCTGTTAATGGTATAAGTAAAGTTGGTGGAGAAATAAAAATCAGCAGGTAGCTGCCAGTTGATTTCACCTTCATACTGCTGCGAAAAGTAGCCGGTGTTCAGTGTTGGTTGCAGGGAGTAATCTGTTTTGTAATAATTGAATCCACCGCTAAAGGATACATCTATTTTACTGGAAGGGTTGAGGTCAAAACGTATATTGGGCCCCAGCGAAAACGTGCGGATATTATTGGGCGCGGCATTGATAAACTGTTTTGTTTTGCTGTAACCTACGTTGCTGCCGAAGTTGACGCTGCCTGGAACTAAACGCAGCGGTAAACTCAGGCTGATGGTGCCGGTGATGTTATACACGCCGTTTACGTTTACCGGACGGGTGTGCTTGATACCCAAACTATCTACTACATCATAGTCTACGATCTTATGCTGCGTTTCCTGCAGATTGAAAAAGGCAAAGAGGTTTTTATTCCTGAAAGGATCTACTGCCATAAAACTCAACTGTGCGAGATGTGAAAACTCCTGTTTCAGATAGGGGTTACCTTCCCGGATATTGAGCGGATCCGTGATATCAGGAACGGGTTGCAATTGCGACATGGTAGGCTGATTGGTAATCGCTGTATAGTTGATACTGAGATTGCGGTAACGGGTAAAATTATATTGAAACCGCATTGATGGTAGCAGGTTGTTGAACGTTTTTCGGGCAAGAGAATCCTTTGTGCCCGCCATGATCTTCCCTTCCAGGGCGGCCTGCTGCCAGTTGAGGCCCGCCGCTAAACTGAATTTTTGTTGCCTGGTACGTATCCGGAACCCTGCATTCGTATAGCCGTACGTGTTTTCGAAATCATTGGTAAGGTCTGTGTTCAGGTGATCGAACTTGCCCGTACTATGATTGTAATCATAGGTAACTTTATCTGCTGTACTGCGGGTATTGCTTCTACCCAGGCTGAATTCAAGCAGCGACCTTTTAAATAACGGTTCCGTATATACGGCACGCACATTATAACTCTTCATGTCGCCTTTGATGGTGTTGTGTTGATAGATGGAATCAAATTCCGGTTTGCGATTATAAAAGTGATTCACGGAAAGCAGGCTGCCATTGCTTTCTGTATTATTGAAGCTGGTTTGCAGCCCGAGTGAAAATGTTCTTCCTTTGCGTTGAAACCTTTTGCGGTACAATAGGTCACTGCTAACATTGCTGCCTTTTCCGGAAGATTGGTTGTTACTGAAGCCTTCATTCGCCAGCTGTTGATCTTCGGTCAGTGTTTTATAGTTGTTTTGACTACTGTTGCGATTTTCCTGGTAGCCGGCAGAAGCGGTTATCTTAAGCGATTGGGAAGAATCTATCTGGATATCGGCACTCACATTA
This sequence comes from Chitinophaga sp. 10T418, assembly GCF_056394125.1. Classification (NCBI taxonomy): domain Bacteria; kingdom Pseudomonadati; phylum Bacteroidota; class Chitinophagia; order Chitinophagales; family Chitinophagaceae; genus Chitinophaga; species Chitinophaga sp. 10T418. The sequence continues at coordinate 536,687 of NZ_JBFTHG010000005.1, read as the reverse complement.
GCCCGATGTGTGTTGTTCACATTATTGCTGTTGGTATGTTGCTGGTAGAAGTAGGAGGAGTCGGGCAGGAAATACTGTCGCTGTACATCACTTTCCTGTTGGGGGTTATAGTGGTTGTAGAAGTAGTTACTGGTAAAGTCGATCTTTTTGCCAATGATGTTATTGTAATTTAATCCACCACCGCCCACGGTTTTAATGCCACTACTGTTGCCGCCGCCCATTACGGCAGAAACAGGATCTTCTGCATTGACCGTGAAGCTGGCATTGCCACTTTGTTGCATACGACTTAGTTCCCCGTTAAAATTCATCATGTCCATAAAAGAGAAGCCTTCTGCATTGGTGTTGTTTGCCATACCTATGGCAGACAGCTGCCGGGCGCCTTTAAAAGAGTTGAGATTGAATTTTCCATCATAGCGGTCGTTGGTACCACCGCCGGCTGTAGCTTTTCCGAACCAGCCTTTCTTTTTGTCCTGCTTTAGTTTCAGGTTGATGGTCTTTTCACTGTTGCCATCGTCAAAACCGGTTAACTGTGCGGCATCACTCATTTTGTCATATACCTGCACTTTGTCTACGGCGTCTGCAGGCAGATTTTTGGTGGCGATCTTCGGGTCGGTACCAAAAAACTCTTTGCCATCCACCAGGATGCGTTTTACTTTTTGTCCCTGTGCTTTTACAGTGCCATCCTTTCCCACCTGTATCCCTGGCATTTTTTTGAGGAGTTGCTCCACGTTTGCATTGGGGATCGTTTTAAAAGAACCGGCATTGTACTGCACGGTATCGCCAATTAGCGTGACGGGTGGAGATTCGGCATTCACCACTACCTCATCCAGTGTTCTGTTCAGGTCATGCAGGATGATGGTGGGAAGACGAATGTCTGACTCGCTGGCACTAATGCTAATAGCGCGGCTCACGGGATGATATTTTACATGTGTCACCAGCAGGCGGTATTCCCCGGCGGCGACGCCCGTCAGCTCAAAACTCCCTTTGTTGTTGGTCATGGTGAAGGTCACCAGGGAGGAATCCTTTTTTTTCAACAATGTAATCGTGGCGGATGCCACGGGCTGCTGGGCAATGGTGTCCATGAGCGTTCCTTTGATGGACCCCGTTTTTTGTGCTTGCGCCACAAATGCAAAACAGCAGGCAATCAGCAGTAAGTAATTTTGTTTCATAGTCAGCGTTTACTTCGTAAGTGATAACGAAAGTAGCTGCACTGCTGCCAAAAGGAGGTTAACAAGGGTTGCTTTAATGTTAAGGAAGGTTAAAGAAAAAAGGCAGTGCCGGGATTTATCCGGCACTGCCTTTTATTATTATTGTAAGCCAGGACTCCACTACTTATCCAGTATGCCTTTGGAAAGGCTTTCCCTGTTATGATCGGCAGGCGCCGCTTTTTCAGCTCTTTTTTCTGAAATGAAATCAGCATCATGTGCTACGCGGCCCTTGCCTTCCGGAATAAATACGCCTCCGCCATTGCTGTCGTCGATGTTAATAATACCAATCTTAAAGTTCCTGAGACCATTGGCTTCTTTCGTGGCAGTCATAATAATGGCTGCAATGGCAGAGTGGCTGCCGGATACGGATTTTACTTTACCATATACCGTAAAATTATTACCACTGCCGGAAATGGCGGTGGTGATACTGGTATCTGAATCTGTGAGGAAATGTTCTCCAATCAGGTTTATACTGAAGTCCTTATTGTTTTGTCCGGATAAGCGCACTACACCATCGTGGAATCGGTAGCCACGGGGTTCATCCACGTCCAGGTTGCTGGTGTCGAGAATATATGGCCGGATATCGTAGGTGCCTTCTACATTAGGTGGAGTTATCCCTTCATTAATATTAAACCCTAATACTTTCAACGTGTCGAGATACTTTTTAGGAATGATATCTTCAATTCTTTTATTCAGTATATCTTGATCAGTCGGGGCTTTGGCGGCATCGTCCTTGTTACAGGAGTAAAGAAGGGTGGAGAGCGCAACCGAAAAAAGTAATGTATATTTCATGTTTTAAAGATGATGGTTTCCGAAATGAATAATAGGTGTGTTAACTTGTTACAAAATTATTAAAACCTTAACTTGGGGAAATACCCGGAAACTGGTATTTTCATTTCACGGGAAGTGGGTAGCTGCCTGCAGAAACCATATTTTCAGCACCTTTTGAATGTTTAAACCCAGACAATATGACCATACCGTTTGTTGAAATCATTGAATCTGTGCCCCCCGATCCGGATCTGTTGATGTGGAAGTTTCCAGATGAGGACAAAGAAATAAAAAATGGCGCAGTGCTAACGGTAAGGGAAAGCCAGTCGGTGCTTTTCCTGAATGAAGGCCGCGTGGCAGATGTTTTTACTGCAGGGAAATATACGCTGGACACCGCGAATATTCCCATACTCACGCGCTTGAAAGGTTGGAAATATGGCTTTCAGAGTCCATACAAAGCAGATATTTATTTTTTCAATACGCATCAGTTTGTCAACCTTAAATGGGGAACACCTGCGCCGGTACTGATGCGCGACAGCAGCTTCGGACAGGTGCGTATCCGTGCTTTTGGTGCTTATAACATTCGTATTGTAGACGTAGTCAAATTTTTCCGGGAGTATGCCGGCACTTTCCCGCAACTCGGTATCCGGGAGCTGGAATGGCAGCTGCGTGATTTCATCGCCCCTAAATTTGCCGAAGCATTGGCCCGCGCTAATATCTCTGTGGTAGATGTGGCAGGCAACCTTACTGCACTGAATGAAAAAATACAACCACTCATTCAACCTTATTTTTCTGATTTTGGCCTGGAAGTAACCCGTTTCACCATCAGTAATGCTACATTGCCGGAAGAGGTGCTGAAGCATTTTGATAAAGTGAGTGGCATGAATATGGTAACGGATATGAATAAGTTCACACAGTTTAGCCTGGCGAATGCGATGGATAAAGATAACACCGCCATTGGAAACGCAGCACAGCAGGCCATGGCGATGGGCATCCTCCTGAACCAGGTGCAGTCAGTGCCGCCACCTGTGGAGCCTGGCCCGCCACCGGAAGATGTAACCACCCGGCTTCAGAAACTCAAGCATCTTTTTGAAGCAGGCCTGATTAACCAGGCAGAATACACCGCTAAAAAAGAAGCATTGCTGAAATTATTATAACACATTGCCCATGAGTGAAGAAGAGAAAAAACGAACACAGACCTATCTGGAAAAACTGAAGCAAACTGCCTTACAGCAAAAAAATTATGGTGGGGAGGTAAAGAAAGAAGATGCCAGTATGGATGCACGCGATTGCCCCAATTGTGGCGCAGGCAGAGCGTTCCGGCACGGACTTACTTCCTGTGCCTATTGTGGTTTTGTATTCATGGAGGTAAAACTCACCAACGGTATTCACATCAAAAAAGAGAATAATTCATAGTTCATGTTTGGTTTTTTTGAGAAGAAATATGATAACCCGGCACTGATTGCTCATGTGAATGAAACGCAGACAAGATGGTTTGCTTTTCTTGATAAACTGGAAGCACGGATAGCAGAAATGTGTAGCGCAGCGATACCAGAGTTGAAGGCCGTTTTTGAGCAAGACACTGATCCTTATAAAAGAGCGCATGGTCATATGCTCTTAGGCTTGCAGGGACAGCTATCGCAGATGCGTACTAAAGTTAACCAGGTAAGAGCCGAACAAATCGTTGGCACCATTGATGCAGGCGAGGCTGCTATTCCGTCTATCACTTCCAATGCCGGCCGTCAATACCACAACCTGTTGCATACCTTCAGGATGGCCTGTTTGAACAGGCATTATATTTTTGAAGAAAAACTAAATGCCGCTTTCTTTCGGCTAAAGGAAGCCGCAGGAGAGCAGGACCTGGAAGCAGCGTACCGGGAACAACTGGCCGCTTTTGAAAAGATAAAAGATGATTTCAACTGTCAGCAATGTGGCGGCAATATCAGCATTCCTCAAATGTTCTTTATTGCTACCTATGTCAGTTGTCCGTTTTGTCAAACCCAGAATACTTTTATGCCATCTACCGAAGCGCAGATGGTATTGCATAACGCACGTAGTTTGGCAGAGCAGCGAACCGCTCCTCTTCGTAAAGCAGCCGAAGGCCAGCCTAAAAATCCGGAATTACAGCGACAGTATTTACGCGCCATGTTTGATGAGTGGAATAAAATAGTACCGGATATGGCTGCAGAGAATGAAAAATTTTATGAACGTCTGTTGAAAGACATCGCTATTGGTCATTACTAAATATCAACTATATGTCAGAAAATCCATTATTAGCACCCATTCACGGTATTAGCTTAGAAGATTACAGCGCTGCCTGCGCAAAAATGGGAAGTGGCCTGAGTGAGCAGGATATCGCCAGTGCTTTGGGAGTAGAGTTACCCGTATGGCAGGAAGCCAACCTGCTTTGGCCGGAACGTATGAAGCAGGACGAAACCTTTCATATTGTAACCCTGTTTGGTCAATATTTCGGTCAGGCTGATCAGCATCCGAAGTTCAGCAACGTAAAGCCCAACCTTTCTCCCGCAGCCGCAGGGAATACAGAAAAGATTAAAACCGATAAAGACTTTTATGATGAGCTGGAAGTAGCACGGCAGGTTGCCTACGACTATGGCTTAGATGGTGCACAGTGGATCGTGGACCAATACGGCATTTCCCTGGGCGACTTTCAGATCGCCGCCAGTAACTGGAACGAACAACTTCACCGTGAAATAGCGGCAGATTTTGATGGCTACAATAGAAAGCAGGCTGCTTACAGAGAGAAGTATGAGAAACTTTTTTCTGAAGCACAGGGCGGAAATGTAGCAGACGATATTGAGTTCTAAAAAAACAGCTTAGTGTAAAAGGGGCCGTCTCATCAGTGAGGCGGCCCCTTTTTGCGAAGTACTAGATAATTTTCCTGAATATCAACGTATCTACCGTACGCCATTGAATGCTGTCCTGGCTCATTTCAAAAGCCATCTTAAATGTAGCAGGAGATAATTTTTCGTAGATAAAATGTTGATAGGCTTTCCTGCCAGCCTGGTTCATCTCTGTATTAGTTAGTACCAATCTATCTTTTCGTGTATAGTCGCCATGAAATTGCCGGTGTCCCTGGAAGCTATCAAATATAAAAGCAAGCAAAGAACCATCTTTTTCTGTACCCCATAAAGAAAGAGCCTTATATCGATTGGGTGGGATATCCTCATGTTCATATTGCAGCCAGCTGCTATCGAGCGACATAGTAAAGGTAGCTGTAGCAGCTATTGGCTTGCCATTGGAGAAGGTACCCTTTCCTTCCCATTTTCCTGCAAAGTATTGAATTAAGTCTGTTGGTAATCTGGACGATGATTGTTGTGCGGCGCTAGGGAAAGCTATACCCAAACAAAGGAAAAATAGGATTGATACCTGCTTCATTTTAATTTTCAGTTCTAAAGATGATAGCCATGAATGTACTTAATTTATTTTTGAGACATCATCATTGTATGTGTATACTATTTTGCTGCGAACTTCGCGTTCAGTTCCTGGATGGCATTATTAATCACCGTCAGTTTCTCTTTCACCTGCCGGGTATGCGGATAGTACTGCAACAGTTCTTTCAGCAACTGATAGCCTTCTTCCAGTTTATCCGACTGTAAAGCGCTGGCTGCCCGCTGAAATAACTGCACGGCAGATTCCTGATCGGGATCTTTCTTCGGAAAATATTTGTATTCAAATGTCTCCCAGAAATCATTACTCCATGGCCAGTTTTGCTGCACCACTGCACTATTCATCGCCTTCAGCACATTAGGAAACTGCTTGCCGTTAAACGCCGGCTCCAGTTGTTTTAGCACCTGGCATATGCCGAGATAGATATGAGCTGCAGCATCCGCGAGCATGACTGGTACCGGTTTGCCGTTCAACAGTTGTACGTAGTCATTCCACTTCTTCCAGAAAACAAACAGCATCCGATCACCCAGCGCATTGTTGGCAGATAGTTGTCTGTAGCCATTATACAGCCATGTGAGGAATTGCTCAAAGCGTTCCTCATCTTTATACAGATACTTTGCCCAGATACCATTCGAATTCCGGAACAAGTGTTCCAGTACAAGGTAAGGCAGGGTAGCCGCAGGTTCCAGGCTGCTGTCGGGTAGTTCGTTGAATACCTTTGCAGGAAGGTCGCCGGGTTCTATCGCAAAGATGAGCGCTGCCACCGGCCACTGGGTATACGGACAAATCCATCCGCTATATTCCCATTCGTTGAGTGTGGTATAACGTTTTTTGGAATTGATTTCCGGTGCATTAAACTGCATGTATCGCTGGTAGTGCGCTTGCGTAAAAATGCTGACCAGTCTTTGACGGTATTCCAGGTCAATGAATCCAACCTGCTCCAGGTATTTTCTCACCTGGTAAACGCCGTCTTTGTCCTGCGATACTAAAATATAGTCAAGACTCAGCGTTACCAGCTCCGGTGTGACCAGTTTACCCTGTTGCATGATGCCGAGCAGCTGTTGCAACAGTCCGTCCGATTTAGGTGTACGCAGCAGCATTTTATACAGCTCCACCACTTCATTCTTTTTGATGGTTCTGTTATTCCATGCTTCGGTAAGTAATCGCTGGGCTTCCATGTAAGTTTGCATACCATTTCTTTTCAGCATTGTTTGCTGAAAAGCGGGGAGGAATGCGCCTGTCTGATCGGCTTTGTCTGCGCCTTTCAGCAGCCAGTTTGCCTTGGTGAGAGATACGAAGTAAGGCAGTTCTGCCCGTATCTCTGCATGTTGGTCTGCCAGTTTACCTAACAGCTGCACCCATTCATCCAGGGGTTGTTGCGGATACCAGGCAATATGCCGGTACAACGCACGGAGCAGGGAAGGGGCCAGCTGGCTGAAATCTGTTTCCAGCGTTTTTAGTAAACGATAGATGCGATCCAGCTCATAAATATCTTTTGCCTGTTCCAGGAGTAAGCCCATACTTTTTTTAAGGTCCGGATCATCACTATAGGCGAACGTCTGCAACCGGTTAATCACTTGTTGTTTCAGGGTGGGCGGGTACCAGGCGCCTTCCATGATGCCGGCAAACAGTTGCAGTAATGATGGTCTGTTTTCATTTGTGATGGTGATTTCACAAACGGCGGTGGCCAGTTTTATTTTCAGGGCATGATCTGTTTCTGCTACCGCCAGCGTTACCAGCAGGGCTTCTGTTTGTGGCGACTTGCGTCCTGTTTGCAGGATGACATCCAGCAGCGCGCTGCGTAAGCCTGTAAGTGGCTCTGACTGTATGGCCTTTGCCAGTGCCGGTTCCAGCTGTTCCTGTTGTTTCGGGAACTGATGAATCAGCAGGGGCAGCACCGCCTCGCGGACGTAAGGGTTTTTATCCTGGAGTCCACTGATAATCAGGTGCGGCAGATCATGTTGTTGTAAAAGTGTCAGCAACCGGATCTTTAAACCGGCAGATGTTGTTTGTGCAAACAGTTGATTAAAATCTTCCTGCAGGTGGGGATTGGCTACCAGTCGGCCAGTGACCAGTGTCAGCAACTCCGGTTGATCAGGCATCCGTTGCAGTGCCGCAAACATATGTGCAAAGAGCGAAGGGTCCACGGTTCTCATGGCCGATAACAACTGAATGATGGCATTCCGTACATACAAAGATGTTTCGCCGGAAAGCCTTGCGGTCAGATGGGCCAGTATCGGTGCCGGCAGCAAAGGCATACCAGCAAGGAACTGTATGGCTGATTGCCGGATATGTTCCTGCTCTAATGGGTCCAGGAATAATAAGGCCAGTTCTGCAGCATGTGGAGACGGAAACTGTTGCACCAGGGCCAGTAGGGACTCCCGGCATTCCGGTGGCGCCACTGGAATATACGCGGCGATTTTAGTAATGGTGTCCGTTGTTTTTTCCACACTGTTACGAAGTCCTGTGATACAAATGAATTGAATGTTGGTATCCAGGTCATTCACCAGGGTATCTGTCAGTATTTCGGCAATCTCTGGTATATGCGCCACCAGTGTGGCCAGTCGCTCCAGCGCAAGGTATCTCAGGGGGCGCTCCGGATCAAGGCAGGCGATAATAGCCAGCGCATGTATGTATTGCGCACGTTCCGTGATGCGGGTAATATCAATGTTGCAAAGCAGGCTAAGCATGGCGTGCTTCACTTCGATACTGTTTTCTGCCTGGATGGCTTCTGTTAGTTTGTTAACGCCTTCCCCTGTTTCCAGGAAAGGGCGTAGTCCGCGAAGTGCCTCCAAACGATCGGTGGTACTACGTTCTGTTGATAAAAGTATATCGAATAAAGCTAGTTCTTCTGCCATATCCATGTTTAATAGAGATGATTAAATTTTTTGTCTCCTTACCAATACTCACTATTTCTTCACTCAGTCGGCGAAGCCGGGGCCATCATCGTCTGTACTTGTTGCTGCCGGGGTAGCGGTGCGGAGTAATGTTGCCATATCCCAGCCACCGTTGCGACTGGCGGTTTTGAGTATTTCCTGGAAATCGTATTCGGAGGAGTTACCTGTTATTTGCAGTGCTGCTTTCAATAAATCCAATGCAGGCTCCCAGGTGTTGTTGGCTGCCAGGTATGCCATATAAGGCAGTACACCGGCAACGGTGGTTTGCCGCAATAGGCGTTGCCTGAATTCCGCTTCCAGGTCTGCGCCCCATATCATCCGCATCAATTCGTCCAGTTGAATAAGTGGAATATACCGGCTTCTTTTTTCCAGTAACATCCACAAACCGTCTTTCAGTTCGGGGGTGGTTGGATTGCTTTTCAGCACCAGCAGGTAATGTTTGAATTTGGATTCATTGCCTAAATCGGTATGTAGTAACTGGTGAAGTATGTACCTGCTCAACTGGTCGTCGAGGCCCGCATTTGCCGCCAGGAAACGCAGTATTTCCACATCAGACAGGCTTTCCTGGTACAGGCTGCCGCTGTTGTTGGGATCCAGTGCTGCCACAAGAATGCGGTTGGCCATTTGGGGGTTGTCGTTATAAAACAGCCAGAGATGCGGGAAGATACCGCTGAGGTCATGTGCTACGCTGACTTTATGCAGCCATTGTTCCCAGTTGATATGTTCACCACCTGATTGTGCAATCGCTTGTTCCTGTACCTGTGTGCAGATATGCCTGATCTGATCATTGGTTTCATGATCTGCGAGGCGAAGAAAGATCTGTACCGTTGCTGCGGGCAACTTCGGAATGCAGCTGATCTTTTTGGCGAGCAGCGCACGAAATTGGGTATTTAACTCCTGGTGTAATAATACGGGTGCGGCCGCAGCTACTACAGCGGTGTTTTCTGCCGTGAGTGGTATTAACAAAAAGCCACGGATGGCCCATTCTTTAATAGCTGTAGAAGGGGCTTCCAGCGCTTTGGTGTAGAAGGCATTCAGTTCATCACCAAAGGAGACAGCGGTGGTAATAGATTTTAATATGGCTGCTTTGCAATCATCCCGTTGTTCTTTTTCATATGCCGAGATGAATTTTTCGAATAAAGAGTAACGTACAGGTACCTGTCTTCCTAAAATATCATATAGCAGCACGGCCAGCGCAGCTTGAATTTCCTGATCCAGCAAACCCAGGAGGGCATTGGTCAGAGACTCATTCCGCTCTGTATAAGGGGCCAGCAGTTGTAGCAACTGTCCTGCCGCGGCCATATCTTTTTCGGTTAATAAACAGGCACAGAGGTAGTCAATATTAGCCGGTGTGAGTGATATGCTGTATTCAAATATGTTCAGCGCTGCCTGTCGCACTGCGGGATCAGGATCCAGTTTCAGCGCATGTAAAATAGTATCTGTTACGCTGGTTTCCCGGATACCATTGATGGCCAGCAATTGTATACTCCATTTTCTGAGCAGGGGGCTTTTATCTACGCGGATCAGTTTGCACAGGGCTGCTTCAAAAACAATGGAGCGATCCACGCAATAGCGCAGCACCATTTCCTTGATGGCAGCCGGTTCTTCGGGTTGCAGTAATTTTTCTATGCTGGCTGTTGCCAGTCTGTCCTGTAATAATAAGCGGTTAACGAGTACCAGTTTATCCGTTTCATCTACTTTGTCGATGAGCGCTGTATAAAAGGCGATGTCTGCTTCATCAGCATCCACGCGTATCAACAGCCAGGAAAGGATTTGCCGGGAAGTATCCGCATTCGTTTGTTGCGTATAAAAGGCGCGCAGTTTTTCCCTGGCATAGGTATCGGTGATAGAAAATCTGCCCAGCAGTGGGAGGATGATATCCCGTGATTCATCCTGTTGTAGCATGCCGGCCAGTAATTCAATAAAATAGTTTTTGTTGGGGATGGCTTGTAACCCKCCGGCAGCCAGGCGATACAGCATATCCGCTTTCAGCCGGGTATCTGTTTCACCTGCCAGGAGGTTAATCCATTTTTCCATGATGGCCGGGTCTTGCAGATAGTGGYCTGCGGAAGCCAGCAAAGAATATTTAGTATCTGTATCAGAAAGCGGTACCATGTCCAGCATCATCAGTGATTGCTCCGTGTTGGCCGTTCTTCTTGTTTTAATTTCATCCAGTAAGCTACTCATCAGGAAGTTTTTAGAGTACCAGGTTTCATGCCGGATAAAGCATCCGCCAGCATTTCCTGTTGTTGTTCGTTCAGGGAAAGTTTAATCAGTGCATCCAGTGCTTTCTGCCGCGAGCCGGTGTCTATCAATTCATTTTTCACTACGGCCAGCAGGATGTCGAATTTCTTTTCTATTGCAGGGCGCAGGTAGCCGTCCAGGCTTAGTCGCACCAGTTCGCGGTCGTTGTCGTATAAGAGCACCTCTTCCAGTGCGGGAACAATCTGTGGGTACGACTCTGCCGCATTGGCGAGTATACCGGCGCAGGTGACCCTGAAAGGAGATCCGGGTTCCACCAGTTCTTCACAAAAAGCATCCACCAGTTCCGGGTGCCTGGTAACAGACAAGGCTTTTACCTGGTTAAATAAGATGTCGCGCAGTTCTTCATTGCGTTCCCGCTGAAATAATTGCAGCACGGGTGCCAGTACTTTTTCTATACTTACCTTACCCAGTACCAGCTGCAGTACTTTCTTACGCTGCGCGGTGTTGGGGAGGTCTTTAATGCTATTCATTAATAAGGTGCTGATTTGTTCATCACGTCCGGCATAAGGCGCCAGCATATCGGTGAGCAGGTTAAATTCATCGGTGTCATATACGCCTGGATTTCCGGAGAAGGCGGTGGCTACTGCCTGCCGGATCTCCGGAATGCGCATCACGGGTTTTAACAACTGCAGCAGTGTTGTCCGTACGCCGGCGGAATGGTCCGATGACAGGAGCCCTGCTAATTTTATCAGTTGTTCGTTGTTGAGTTCCGGTAATTCGTTCTGCAACTTCAAGGCGGCACTGCGTATCGTGGCTTCTCCATCCTGTGTAGCCGACCAGAATAGTTGCAGTATGATTTCCTCTGTCCATGGTTTAACCCTGGAGAGGGCGGTCAGTGCTTTTTCGCGGGCATATACATCGTTGTCTGTTTGTAAAACAGGGATGATCACCCCGGCGTAGCTGGCATCCAGGAGGCGGGCATCTGCCAGTCTGGACAAAATACGGAAGCGTATTTCCCTGTCATTTTTTACATCAAGATAAGGTTGTAAGCCGGCCACCATGGTATTGTCCCACACGGGGCATCGTTCTGCCAGTTCAATGGCCTGCTGTTGTAATAACGTAGGTGCGTGTACGTTTTTCAACAGTGCAGCCAGTGCAGTAGCTGCTGATATGGATGGGAGGGAAGCGATGGCTTCCTGTACGGCCAGCCGTTCCGGTTCACTCAGGTTTTCTTCTCCGCTCAGCTCAATGAAAAATCCGGCGAGCCGGGGATCCTGATGTATACTTTCCTGTAACCGGTACAATAAATAGGTTCTTATCTCCCTGTCTTTTTCCTGTTTGAAAAAATCCAGCAATGCAGCAAATAAAGGGGCTGTATCCGGGAAGCGGGAAGTATTTAATCCGGACAGGAACTGTACCAGCCGGTCACGGGTTTCTTTGTCTTTTGTGAGTGGCAGCACTTCCAGTAATGCAGTGGTGACTTCCGGTACATGCAGGTTTTGCGATGCCAGTTGTATGATCTGCGCTTTTATTACCTGCTCGGAATGTGGGCTGCCTAATACTTTACGGATAAGTCCCGGTAAAGCATTATCTGGTTTTTGCGTTGTCTGGTCCATGCTGTAAAATTCAATAAAGAAAAATATAGGTTCCTGTTAAATGCTTTGTATGGCTTCAATTTTATGCAGCGCTATTACGCAGCGTTTGCCACTATCGTCCCTGATTTCTGCAAATTCAGGATAAACGTTAGTGACAATGCCGCTGAGTACCGCCTGCGATAAAAATATGTTGATGGGAAGTTGCTCTGATTGACTGTTCTCGAGCATGACAATAAACAAATTCGATGCTGACATATGGTTAACGTTTTTATTTCGGGTAGCGGTAAATATAAGCAATTCAATGAAACCAGATCACTTTTCCGCCGCAGTTTTTAAGGCTGCCAGCCAGGAGGTTAAGGAATTGTCAAGCGCTGTTTGGAAAGTTCCTTTTAATAACCACACCAGCCATCCTTCCATGCTTTCATCTACGGCTACTTCTGTCGTATTTCCTTTTGCCGTAAATGTCCAGTTATGAATGGCAAATGATCCAAAGGCGGTACCAGACCAGCCTATTTTATGTAAGGAGTCCACCGTGTGAAGAGTAGAATGAATCGTCAGCCCTTTATTTTTCCAGTCGAATGTAGTACCTGCCTGTAGTGGGCCATTGAGCTTAATGGAAGGGATTTCTTTTTGCCAGGTGGGCCAGCGGTCGATATCACCGAAAACGCTCCATACTTTTTCTATCGGTGCATTAATCAGGATGGTGCGGTGCGTAACAACCGGCGCTCCGGTATGGATGGAGGTAGAAGGTTTATAAGTGCTGAACAGTTCTAAAGCGCCAATGGTAATGCCAGCCAACAGTATCAGGTAAACGAAGTATTTCAGAAGCTTTTTCATGATGAAGTTTTTTAGATGTAGTAATGTTTAACACTTCAAAAGTACGATGGAGGATAGGCGGGGCATTGTAAGAAAACGAAATGGGGGTTATGGATTTCTGCTACAACTGCGTCTTTAATGAAATATAATAAATATTTCACTGCATATTAGCATGAACCCATGCTGACAGGGAATACTTATGCTACCATCATCTGAAAAAATAAAGATATGCCCAGAATTAAAATGGCCCGCAAAAGCACGTTGGTGGATATGACAGCTATGACGGACGTTGCTTTTTTACTGTTGACCTTTTTCATGCTCGCCACTAAATTTACGCCCAGTGAACCGGTATCGGTAGTCACGCCTTCGTCTATTACTACAGCTATTCTACCGGAGTCCAATGTGATATTACTGACAGTAGATAAGAAAGGACGGATCTTTTTTGACTTACCTGGACAGGGATACCGGCAGCAATTGATCACAGATATGGATAAGAATTTTCATCTTGGATTATCGCCGACCGAAATGCGCAGCTTCGTGCTGGGTGCCAGCGTAGGAACTGGCATCAGGAACCTGAAAAGTTATCTTGCATTAAAGCCGGAAGCCAGGAAGAATGCGGCCATAGAAACCGGTATATCTACCGATTCTGCAAACAATGAATTGGCTATCTGGCTGGATTACGCCATGGCCACACAAGGGAAGGAACTAAATAAATTGAAGTATTGCATTAAGGCGGATAACGAAACACCTTACCCTAAAATAAAGGCAGTGCTGGATGTTTTCAAAAAGAAGAACATACAGAAATTGAACCTGGTGACAGACCTGGAAGTAGCGCCGGAAGGGTAGCTTTAAAGAAATAGTTTAACCAGCAGGCTTAGCCCGATGCAGGAAATAAAGCAACCTTCTACTGAATATTTGTGAGTCAGTCAAATAATTCATCGCCATGTGTAATGGTTGTATCTTCTCTGAAACCGCTCAGTGTTCCTTTGCGTGTTGCCAGATTTCCGGGTATATTGGTAGTGCTTTTTGAACGCAGGTTAATAACTTTTACGCCTATACTTTTTTTGTCGCCCTCCGCAAAGTAAGTATCGTAAATAATATACCTGAAATTATTATTGATGAAGTAAACATAGTTTAAGTCGATGCCAGCATTGGCAAGTCCACCACCACGCAGCCAACCGGAATAGGTGAACGCAGACCAGCTGTTTTTTGATTTGCCGGGGAATTCAAATTCCGTTTTGCTTTTGGTGCCAAACCTGTAAATAAGATACCTGCCTTTTTTGTCTTTGGATAATGTGACCGTTTTTCCATTCTGCGTGTCAAATGAGAAGATCACTTTTTCATTTGGCAAAGTTTGTCCAAAGATGGTGAGGGCAAAGGTGACCAGGAGGAGAAGTGTACCTGCAGTGATTTTAAATTTCATATAGGACGAAAGTTAACCTGATTTTATGCATGACCGCAACAATTCCAGTAATAGGCCAAAGATAGGGGATATCGTTTATCCACCAGTTAAGGCAGTTAGCAAAAGAATGCAGCAACAGCGCTTTTGGCGGCATAAACTTTTATCTTTGATGCATGTATACACGCTTGCTGAATCATATAGCCCGGTACATTACCCTTGACGAAACCGACCGGCAGATATTTTGTAACGCACTGGAGTTAAAGAAGCTGCGGAGGAATCAGTACCTGTTACAGGAAGGGGATATCTGCAAACGTGATTACTTCGTGATAAAGGGCGGATTACGTCAATACGAAGTAGATACCGAAGGGAGGGAGCGCATTGTTCATTTTGGGTTTGAAGACTGGTGGATCACTGACAGGTATAGTCTGCTCACCCAAACGCCTTCCGTTTATAACATAGAGGCGATGGAAGCAACGGAGGTGCTGCAGATAAACGCGGATGCCCTGGAAGCATTGTATAGCGAGGTTCCTGTGTTAGAGCGGTATTTCCATAAAGTATTGCAACAAGCTTTTGCGATCGGACAAAAAAGGGTGCTGTTGTTACAGAAATCTGCAGAGGAGCGGTATTACGCGTTCCTGGAGGATTATGGTGCTATTGAGCAGCGTCTTTCCCAGCAGCATATTGCGGCTTATCTGGGCATTACCCGGGAAACCCTGAGTCGTATCCGAAGCCAGGCGGCCAGGAAAATGTGATATTGTTGGCAATTATTTTTTGATAAATGTCACAGGATAACAGCTGCTTGTTAACCCACCTTTGTATCAAATAAAATGTACAAAGAAATGATGCATCAACTTTTAGCAACGGATAACAGCTGGACTTCCCTGGTATTAAGACTGACCGTAGGTATTGTATTGTTCCCACATGCTGTGCAGAAAATGTTCGGATGGTTTAATGGGCCGGGATTATCCGGCGAAATGAAGTACATGACGGGTGTAGCCGGGCTGCCCGCTTACATAGCAGTATTGGCTATTATCATTGAATGCGGAGGGATGATGCTGCTGCTCGCAGGCATCGGCACCAGGGTGGCCGCCATTGGTATTTTTGGATTGTTTATCGGCATGATCACCTGCATCCATGGGAAGAACGGATTTTTTATGAACTGGTTCGGGAAATTACCTTCCGGACAGGAAGGCTTCGAGTATCATCTGCTGGTACTGGGAATTTGTATCGTGCTATTTATAGCTGGTGGTGGCAGGTATTCGGTAGACAGGTGGTTAACGGTATGATAAATGCTGGTGGAGAGGGAACATTTTGTAGGAATGTATGTTAACTTGTTATTCTCATCTCCACCATTATGACAACCGTATCGCTCCGGAGCGCCGAAGGCAAATGGATTATGGTGACCACCATATTAGCTTCTGCCATGGCTTTTATAGATGGTACCGCATTGAATGTGGTGTTACCTTCTCTGCAAAAGAATTTGAAAGCCTCCGGGGCGGACCTCTTCTGGGTCTTGAATGCTTACCTGCTGATGCTGGCTTCCCTGATATTAATAGGAGGTACGCTGGGCGACAGGCTGGGGCGTAAGAAAGTATTCATGACCGGGATCTTTATTTTTATCCTCGGCTCTGCGGCCTGTGGCCTGGCGGGTAGCGCCACCATGCTGATCGTTTTCCGGATGATACAGGGCATCGGTGGTGCGCTGATGATACCTGGAAGCCTTTCTCTGATTTCCTCGGGTATCAATGAAAACGAAAGAGGAAAAGCCATTGGCACCTGGTCGGCCATCACTACGCTGGTAACCATGGGCGGACCGGTATTAGGCGGCGCATTGGCGGATGCAGGCTTATGGCGCTACATTTTTTTTATCAACGTGCCCATAGGTGTGATGGCATTATTGTTTTTAGGATGGAAGGTATCTGAAAGTAAAGAGACAGATACACAAAAAGGGCTTGATTTTCCGGGAGCTATACTCATTGCCTTTGGATTAGCCTTGCTCACCTTTGGTTTCCTGCGTATGCCGGCGGAGGGTTTGGGAGATACAAAAGTATACGGATCTATTATTGGCGGGATCATATTGCTCGTTGCCTTTATAGTGGTAGAGCATAAAAGCAGCGATCCAATGCTGCCTTTGCCTTTGTTTGCCAACCTGACCTTTAGCGGGGCTAACCTGCTCACTTTCTTTCTGTATGCTGGTCTGGGAGTAGGTATGTTGTTCCTGTCGCTGAACATGGTGCAGGTGCAGGGGTACAGCCAGCTGGAGTCTGGACTTACTTTTCTGCCGTTCACCGTGTTAATGATCGGCATTGCCCGCTTTGCAGGGAGCCTGGCGGACCGGCATGGGCCCAGACTATTCCTCATTATAGGGCCTTGTTTGGCAGGTGCCGGTTTGTTGCTGCTGTCTTTCGTTGGGCAAACAAAGGGCCCTGGCGATTATTGGACCACTTTCTTCCCGGGTATCGTGGTATTGGGGTTGGGGATGTCTTTTACGGTAGCTCCTCTTACAGCTACTGTCATGGGGGCGGTAAGTAATCATTTATCGGGTACGGCATCGGGCATCAATAATGCGATTACCCGTATTGCCGGTGTTTTTGCCAATGCTGTTTTCGGCTCACTGGCGGTATTGTTTTTCTCTACTGCGGTGCAAAAGGATATGAATGCCTTTCCGTTGGATCAGCAGCAAAAGCAAGCTGTAGTGGCGCAGGCGGTAAATCTGGGAAACGCCCAGCCACCAAAGGAGTTGGATCCTGCACAACAGGCGGCTGTTCTTGAAGTGTATCATGCCGGCTTTGTGGACGCCTATGGGAAAATTATGCGTCTCTCGGCTGCGTTGGGTTTCCTGGGCGGTTTGATGGCGCTGCTGTTTATCAGGTCATCCAAAACAGCTAAAAAAGATGTTGCTTAGCCATTGTTCCATACTGGTGGAGCTGGATGGAGCAGGTTATTTATCTGCCAGTAAAGCAATGGCCATTGCGCGGTGATAGAAATCCCCGAATTGCTCCGGTGTATATTTCGCCCACATGGCATTTAAAACGTCCAGGAGGTCTAATGACACCCATTCCCAAAGGGTGGTATCAAAGTTATACTTCAGCATCTGCATTTTTACTTCCTGTMTTAATGTATAGATGAATTCGGCGCTGATTCCCAATTCTTCCAGTTTACGGGTCAGTAATTGATCTGTTGCAGCCGAATATTCCGTGTCCAGAAAAGGTTCCAGTATCCAGCTCCAGATGTTAGTCCGGCGTACGATAGGAATCTGATGCGTATTGGCAAAAGCTTTCAGTGCTTTCACAGGAATGGCGGGAGCAAAAATTAATTCATTCCCGATCTGTATGGTGGGGGGCGAAGATGTCAGATCTATGCTGCGTATGTCTTTCGCGGCAAAAGTAGTTTGTTGATAAGCAATGGAAGGCTGGAAAAGATAATGGTCGACGGTGATGGTATCAGATGTGATCATCACTTCTCCTAATCGCGCCGCAAATAGTGCCATTTCTTCCCTGGAGGTAGTAAATGGGGTGAATCCACTGGTCCAGATATCTTCGTTTTCATTGCTGCCGGGTGTTTCCATACATCATTACATTTTAAAATCTCAGGGCTTTTTTTATCGTTGGCGCTTCTGCAAACGTTTCTTTTATTGTTTGAAAGATATCGACCACTTCATAATCAATCTTAAATTGTTCCACCCTGAAGTCTTTTTGCCGGATCAGCTCCAGCCACAGGGGCGGAATTGCAAAGTCATCCTGTTGGATATAATCTGAAAGAAAGTTGTTGAATATGATTTCTCCATCTGTATAGTAGGCGAAGTCAAAAGTGAAAGTGCCCTGATAGGGGCGGATTCTCCTGATGCTGGTGGCTACCAGCGGGTAGCAGTTAGCGACATAATCGATGAGTTGCGCTCTTAACGCCGGAGGATATACATTTTCCTGCTGAAATTCTTTTATAGAGGGCACTGGATATTGGGCCAAATCATTTTCCATTCTTTCCTCGATGAAAAAAGGTACACAACGATAATTCCAGGTTAAGTACGACATATAGCAATGGTTCAAGTTGTTAGATGGCAGGGCCTTGCGGCATAGATATTGTCCTATATACTGTCAAACGCTAATATATGAATGTAAAAAGACTTTTCGGGACCATTCTGACCGTTTTGGGGATAATAGGCCTCATATATGCGGGTTTTGGTTTCATTAAGCACAGCATGCAGTGGCGTGAATTGATCGTAGCTGCTATAATAGGTATTATCTTCTTCATATCGGGTATTGGCCTGGTAAGGAATACGAAAGACGAAGCATAGCCGTTTATTTTGCGTTTAATGAATCACTTTTTCTAAATAATTTCCATTCCCGGAAATTATTATTATCTTTAGCTCAGATAACAATTCTACTTGTTATCTGTACGCTATGTACTGCTGTATCTACACAGCTTCCCGCCTTTATCCATTCCATAGTTTTTTATGAATGTTATTTTTTACTGTTCAACTTATAAAGTAACCAACATCGAATTGCTATGAAAAAAAAGGGATTTCTTATCGACATGGATGGTGTAATCTACAAGGGAAGTGAACCAATTCCCGGCGCTGTAGAATTTATTAATGGTCTCCGGGATAAAGGGCTTCCTTTTCTGTTTCTGACGAACAACAGCCAAAGAACCAGCAGGGATGTTTGCTACAAGCTTATTAAGATGGGCTTTAAGGTAAATGACGAAGATATCTTTACCTGCGCCATGGCCACCGCCAGGTACCTGGCATCCAAAAAAGAAAACGGAACTGCCTATGTAATCGGCGAAGGAGGCTTGCTCACAGAACTGCACAATGCCGGCTATTCTATTGTAGATGACCAGCCTGATTATGTGATTATTGGTGAAGGCAGAACGATCATGCTCGAATCTGTTGATAAAGCCATCAATATGATTATGAAAGGCGCCAAATTAATCGCTACCAACCTGGATCCCAATTGTCCCATAGGTGAAGGTAAATACAGAGCAGGATGCGGTGCACTCGTAGCGATGCTGGAATCTGCCAGCGGTATAAAAGCGTTTAGTGTGGGTAAACCCAGCCCCGTAATGATGCGCATGGCCAGGAAAACACTGGGATTGACTACCGACGAAACCGTGATGATAGGGGATACCATGGGGACTGATATTCTCGGTGCCGGCTCTATGGGCTTCACCACTATCCTGACGCTGTCAGGTGTAACACATGAAAATGACCTCGCACACTTTGGTTATTCTCCGGACTTTATTATTAAATCTATCAAGGACTTACTGAATGAACAACTGTTTATGAAAGTAATGGGAGAATCATTGCTGATGGACGCAACTTACTAATATAAAATCCACTGGGAAAACGAAAACCTCACGTTTAACGTGGGGTTTTTTGTTGTTCCGGATCTATTATTCCATCAGCTCGACTCCTATCAGTTCCAGATCTTCCAGCTCCACTACCAAATCATAGTCAGGTGCAAGATCTGTAAGAAAGGTGATCATACATTCAATGGGTGTTTTTTTGGAAGTGGCAATGTATATGGCCAATAGCCGGAAGTCTTTTGAGAAATCATCAAAGCTGAATGCTTCCTTTTTTCCGGCGCTGTTGGTGGCTGATGTGATACGTGAAGCAATATCGGGGAGCATGGACGTATAGTGCTGCTCCAAAGACCGGAAATAGTCTGTTTGCGCCACTGTAGGCCCGTTTACATCCGCCTCAATGTTAAGGGTGATCTTTGCGGAAGCAGGCTTGAAATATTTCTCACATCGAAAATAATTCGCAGCTTTATTCAATTTGTTATACACATAGGTCATGTGACCAAAGTAAGGATGCTGAATGGAAATGTCAGGCTTCTTTTTAAACAAAAAACTAAATAATCCCATAGGTAATTGTTGGCTGATGATAATAATAAGATACGAATTTTAGATATCTTTCTGCCCAAATTATTATGATGGATCATATCCGCCAATTGTTCGAAAAATGGGAGCTGCCGCAGGAAGACCTGCAGGCATTGATAGACTATGAATGGCGGGATGCTTTTCGACTAATGCCCTTGCCAGCGTTTGAAGAACTGATACAATACAGCGACGAGTTTGGATTACCGGAAACGGTTGCACCGCTCATTGATTGCGGTGGTTCCAATTATGTGGGCATTCATATATCTGGTGCTTTGAAAAATAAAATTTGTTTCCTTGACCATGAGGAAATGGATGTAACACCTGTTTTTGAAAACGTGCAGCAGCTATTAGCGGCCATCACTGCTGCACCGGAATGCTATGACTACCGCGATATACCGGTCAGTTGACCGGGTGATATGAACGCCGCCGGCATTGCTTTAGTTCAGTAATTCCATGATAGACTGACAAAGCGTGCTTTTATTGAACGGCTTTTCCAGGAAAAGATCTGCCCCGTTTTCCAATGCAAAATCTTTCGCCGCTGGGTCCATTCCGGAAATCATAATGCCAAATAAACAGGATTCCCTTCTCCCAAAATATTATTAATAATTTGGGAGAAGAGACAGTAGCAAAACAAACGGCTTATTACCAATAAGGCTTGTGTCGCTGAACACTAGTTTATACGCCCTAAAATCCCTGATAATTGCTGATAATCCTGATCACTTAACGGTTGCAACGGACTTCTCAGGTAACCACTTTCAATGCCCTGTATTTTTAATCCTGCCTGGATAGCGGCCGGCAGGCCTTTGCTGACAATGAACTGCAGCAGTTCAAACTGCTGATAAAAAATATCCCTTGCAGTATCCAGCCGATGCTGACTGATGGCCTCATACAATTGTTGGTTAAGCGCCGGGATTAAATTAAAGGCTGCGGTACACCAGCCGCTGGCACCCGCGGCAAACGCACCCAGCGCCAGCGGATTGGATCCGTTATAAAAGGCCACTGCTTCTCCCAATTCTTTGCGCAGGATATGCATACGCTGGATATCTCCGCTGCTTTCTTTGATCATGGTCACGTTAGGAATTTGTAACAGTCTTTTAAGCAGTGCGGGCGACATGTCAATACCACCGGTGGCTGGATTGTTGTAAGCCATAATGGGAATAGACAACCGGGCCGCCACTTGTTCATAGTGACGGAAAATTTCATCATCCGTGAGCTTCCAGTAGCTCATCGGAATGATCATTACAGCGGTGGCACCGGCTTTTTCTGCGAACCGTGCATGATAAATAGTGCGTTCTGTGGTTAGATTGGATACGCCTATCAGTACCGGTACCCGGCCATTTACCTGCTGCAGTGCTGCTTCTGTGATAGCTTCTTTTTCTTCATCACGGAGATAGGGGAGTACGCCGGTACTGCCCAAAGGAGCAATGCCATGGGCGCCGGATTGTACCAGGCGCTCCGTCAGCGATTTAAATAAAGGCAGGTCCACTTTTTCTCCGGCATCAAAAGGGGTGATGGGGTAGGCAATGATGCCTTTGAATGTTGCGGTATCGTTCATGTTCTTTTTCATTTAGTGAGATGATAATAAAGTGGCAGATGCTTTGACTCATGCGGGATCACGGCCTTCTTCTTCCCGCAATGCCACGCCCAGGTTTTGTAGCTGAGGTGCATTTTCGCAGGCAATATATCTTGCCGGTTCACTGTCACTTAAGTTCTGATGACGATGCCATGCCCAGCTGGGAATGTATACGGCATCGCCGGCCTGCCATTCTACTTTTTCGTCTTCCACTTCTGTATATCCTTTTCCTTCCAGTACAAACAACACGGTTTCGTAGGTATGCCGGTGCCTGTTGGTGAGTTGTCCCGGGAGCAGGCCACCAATCGTCATGCTCACGTTTTTGGTGGGCAGGTCTACAAAGAAAACCGGGTGTTTACGTTCGGTAGAAAACTGGGTATGTGCGCCTGCCTGTTCTACATTTTTGTGGATCAGCTTTTCCTGCTTTACATATACGGGGCGGGCAAATGTTTGATGAAAGTCTTTCGAAGAGAAAGCGGCGGGTGTTGCTGCGGTATTTTTTTCCATGGGTAAAAAATTTTTAGTTAAAAATGTTTTTCCGTCAACTCGATTTGACCGTACAAAATTTGTCTATTTTTGGATGATCTTAATCATCCAGTTTTCACTTAAATAGATGGTCCAGATGCTTAGACCCTGGAATACAATACTTCCGATTGATGTAGACAAGCAGTTGTCGGTGTACCAGCAGATCGCTGATGGTATAATAGCTGAAATCCGCAAGGGACGTTTAACGCCGGGGGCTCCGTTGCCGGGCAGCCGCGTGCTGGCGGCAGATATTGGTGTAAACAGGAAGACAGTTGTGCTGGCCTATGAGGCTTTGATAGCAGAAGGTTGGCTGGAAGCTGCCGACAAGAAAGGGACCTTTGTATCTCATGAACTGCCACTGCAAAAAAAGCAGGCAACCAGGAAGGGGAATACTTTTGCATTCAATCATACTACTGGTATGCTGCCGGAGCAGCCTGCTGCCACTTCGGGTCTGATCACTTTCAATGATGGATTACCGGATGTTCGGCTGGCGCCTATGGATGAACTGGCGAAAGCTTATAAGCGCATTTTCCAGCAAAAAGCGCGCTGGCGTATGTTAGGCTACGGACATCCACAGGGAGAAGAAAGACTTCGGGTGGCATTGGCCAATATGTTATCGTTCAAAAGAGGTATGAATGCAGGCAAGGATAATATCTGCATAACGAGGGGGAGCCAGATGGCATTGTACCTGACTGCGCATACGCTGCTTCAACCTGGTGATACCGTGGCGATGGAATGTCCCGGCTACCTGCCGGCCTGGCAAACATTTGCAGGGGCAGGCGCCAGTATGGTCAATATAGCTGTCGATGATAAAGGATTAGTGGTGGATGAGCTGGAGCAATTATGCCGTAAAAGGCTGGTGAAAGCGGTGTATGTGACGCCGCATCACCAGTTTCCCACTGCGGTGAGTATGAAAATGGAACGCAGGCTGCGGCTCATTGAATTATCTAACCGTTATGGTTTTGCTATTATAGAAGATGATTACGATCATGAGTTTCATTTTGATGCTAAAAGCTTGTTGCCACTGGCCAGCAACCAGGATGCGGCCAATGTAATTTATATCAGCTCTCTCAGCAAACTGGTGGCGCCTGCTGTAAGAATCGGTTATGTCACAGGACCCGCTGCATTTATTGCCTCGCTGGCGCAGCTGCGTGGATTGGTAGACCGGCAAGGTGATCCAATGATGGAGCAGGCTATCGCGGAACTGATGGAAGCAGGTGCTGTGAACCGTCATGCAAAAAGAGCATTTAATATTTACAAGGAAAGAAGGGATCACATGGAAGCACACCTGTTAACCTATCTTGGTAAAAAGATTACGTTCCGGAAACCGGAAGGAGGACTGGCCTTTTGGGTGAAATTTAACCGCGCAATTAATACCGAAGAGTTGTCTGTAAAGCTCCTGAAAAAAGGAGTGTCCGTGATGCCTACAGAGCGCTTTTCCTTTTCCGGTAAGCCTTTGAACGCATTGCGCCTGGGCTATGCTTCGCTTACGCCGGCAGAACTGGAAGAAGGTATCCGCATCATTGCAACTGCGATCCGCTAAGGAACGATATACCGGCATTTACATTTAATTTACAGTTGCTAAGTAAAATAGAGATATCTTTCGGAAACATTCCCGGGGATAAAATTAATAACACCCAAAGCAAAGTATATACCATGGTAAAAAGGTATATTAGTAAAAATTGATTCGACCCAAAGAAAGGAGATTTTGTTACCGGAATACTACATACTATCTCAAAATAACTTAAGGTGCCGCACCTTGATCTGAAAACCTACACGACATGCGTTATTTGAACCTACATCTTAACAAAACCGGCAGTTTTAGGAAAAAAATCAGCAATTTCATCTCCGCCATCTGGAATATGGGTACCACCGGCGTAACCGATCCTGAAAGTATAAAAAGGATCCGCTTAACCAACTCCATTGGTACTTGTGTGGCGTTAATGGTATTTTTGATTGCCCCTGTTTATTTTGTATTTACACATAATAAGGTCATGTTGGCCGCCGCCAGCGTGGATGCGCTGGTTGCCTTATCTGTACTTCCCTTTAACTATTATAAAAAGCATTTAACTGCCAGTCTCGTGATCTACTTCCTGCAATGTTTTGCAGTGCTGGCATTCGGGATCATTTTGGGTGGTGTACTGCAGTTACAATTCATGATTGTATTCCTGATCTCTATTCTTTACCTGATGTTTAAGGAAAGACGATTAAGGATATTCTGCCTGGTCTCCGCTATTTTAACACTCGCCGTTTTACAATCCATTTATTACTTTAATTCTGTAGAGTTACAACCCATCGGATTAGGCACCGGTTACATTATTCAGTCGCTGGCTCTGGCAGGTGTATTGTTTCTGATCCTGGTAATCAGCAAGCCCTACGTGCACAGCAATGATTACTATCCGGAACTGGAAAGAGCCAACCGCTTCAAAAAGATTTTTATATACCAGGTTTCACACGAACTGAGAAATTCACTGAACCAGGTTTACCTGGCTTCGAACTTACTGAAACAGGAGGCATTGCTTGATGAAAACCTGAAAAAGAATGAGTACCTGATTGATGTACTCCGATACTCCGCCATAGAGGCAAAGAATATTGTGAACAATGTACTGAGTATGTCAAGGATTGAATCCGGACTGGTGGAACCTACCGTGTTGGCTACTTTTTATGCTGCGCCGTTTTTTGAAAAAAGTGTAGCGGTATACCGGCTCATGGCCCGGTCAAGAGGACTTACCCTGAAACTGATGATCGATGCCAACATGCCTGCTGTCATGGTGGGGGATCCTTTGAAATTAAATGAAGTGGTCAATAACCTGTTGGGTAATGCCATTAAGTACGCACATAAAAACAGTATCATCTATTTAAGAATAGGAGTGAGCGGAAAAACATACTGCATAGAAGTCACTAATAAAGGGGAAACCATTCCAATGGAAAAAATGACCGCCATTTTTGATCCCTTCGTGACCAATAAAAGTAACCGCAACATTGAAGGAACCGGTATCGGGCTTTCACTCGTGAAACGGGTGGTGACGACTATGGGCGGAAAAGTAGCTGCTACCACGCCCATGCCTGAACATACCATGTTCACCGTGATATTGCCGCTGCTGGCAGGTAAGGTAGAAGATATTCCCGAAGAAGAGGATGAAATGGATGTTTTCGATTTTTCGCTGAAGATAGTGCTGGCGGAAGACAATGAAATGAATAGTATGCTCCTGTCGAAACTGCTACAGAAACTAGGCTGTAAAGTAGTGACCACCGCCAACGGACAGGAAGCATTGGAAGCCATTGAAAAGTATGCACCGGATTTAGTTATCCTGGACAGCGAAATGCCAGTATTAGACGGCGAACAAACACTGCTTAAATTAAAATCCCAGTCCAATACGAGTCACATACCTGTAGTAATCGCCACAGCAGACGCTTTTGCAGAGAATCAGGATCGCTTTACCGTAGCCGGTGCAGCTGCTATTCTGTCCAAACCCATTGAACCGAAAGAACTGGCAAAAGTGCTGAATCAACATTTTAAACGCCACTGTGACGATTTATTACAACAACAGTAAGAAGGGCTGACGCCTATACGGCTTTCGCCATCGGATCAGGTAATTGTGTTTCGAGCCAGATCGAAGCGGGGCGCTTGTACCGTTTGGTATACACCTGCCACAACCAACTCGCCTGTACACATTTGTCGATGCCTTTCAAATGCTTATTCAGCCTGGCTGTTTTATCCGCATCCGTCGCACTGGCTTTGCTTAGCTGCCCGTTGATTTTATCTATTAAATCCAGCAATTCAACTAATATATCCTGCACAATTTTGGCGGCGCTGCTAATCACTTCGTTGAAAGTATACGCCGGATGATTCAGGGCAACGGCCATTAAAAGATTGGCATCGGTACTATTATCAATGACCTCCTTTTCAAACGAAAAAAGATCATTCGACAAACAGCCAAATGCTGCTGTTAAGAAATTGACTCTCCTTAAATAGTCGTCAATACCCGCTGCCGCACACCATTCTTTGCTCAGGAAGTTACCTTCCGCATATTCGATAAGCAGTACAATGTGATGCATGCCGGAAGTATGGCAGCGCAGGTCAATGTACTCTTCCACTGTAGGAATGTGGCCCAGCGCATCTGAATTACCATCTCTGTGTGTTACGTCAATATGATAACAATACAACTGCATGAACTCCTCAAACCAAACGGCGGGAGACGTTTCTTTCATGAATTGCAGAATTTCCACATTGGCTTTTTCTACCGGCGTGGCATCAGCGGGCAGCAATAAATGATGATCTACGCTGGCCATTCTCTTCATTAAATTTCTTGCTTCCAATTGTTCGGTTGCTTTCAGGTGACCGAAAAGATCCCGCCCAACTACGTCATTTAAGTAGTAGTCGATCGCATTGTTTTCTACCATCGCCAGCATGCGGTCAAACTGCGCATCCGGATACAGGTACAGCTCGCAGGTGATGTAATGTTTGGCATTATCGCACCAGATGCCATGCTCTTCACAGTATTGCTGTGCAATCCGGATGATTTCCTCACTTTGAGGATGTGGATACAGCTGCTTACAATATTCATCTAACCGGAAATTGCCAAAGTTTAGAAAATCAGCAATTGAAAAAACAGTTCCCTCCAGTAGTTGGTGGGAATACTGTTGCTGAATCTGCGCCATTCTAAGGGCAGTCAGGGACATTGTTTCATTCATAAATGTTGTTTTTTTTAATGTGTTTGAAAATAGCAATCCATTCTATTTGCGTATAGCCGAACAGTTAGCCGCAGCCTGGGTAAGCATTGATGTAAGTAGACAGTAGGTGGCAAACGAAATAGGAAATTGACCGAAATAGACATAGGAACCATATCGGTGTTTTTACTATTGTTTAATGGTTATAGTAGGTAGCCTTGCTGTATTTGATAAGTGTATGTGATTACAAGATAGCTAAAATGGACAAACCAATTGATGGGAAAAATAGCGGTAGGTACGAATACTAAAGCGAAATACAGCCGATTGTCATAAAATGTACTGCGGCTTTAAAGCAGTGATGGGAGCCGTTTACAGGCTAAGGAAAAGATTATCAGGCAGAACTGTGCTACAAGGAAAGCATCCGGGCAAACCGCTTTTTTTATTGACGTAGATCAAAGATTAACAAAAACAGATCAGGCAATTTTGTGGTATGAATCACAATGATATGAACCATGCAGAACATACAGCAGTAATACAGCAGGCAAAGGTGCTTTCCGTTCTGCAGATAGCCGCACATGCCTGGCACCTGAAGTTACAGGGCAGCGACTTTAAACAAATGCAGTACCTCCCCGGATTTACCCTGGATATGTATATCGGTAACCCTTTTGAAGTACGGGAAACGGTGGACCGGAAATATTCCTTCTGGCGTTATGATCCGGTATCGGGCATCGCAGATATCGCCATCTGCACGTTCTCTAACGGGAAAGGAGCCCACTGGATAAAGACATTGAGGGCAAATGATACCGTCTATTTTAAGCCACCCCGGGGTAAATTGCTGGTGGACGAAAACGCCGAACGTTATTTGCTGATTGGAGATATTACGGCGCTATCGCATCTCTATGAAATCAACCGACACCTGCCGGCAGGTAAGCCAGTACACTCGCTTATTTATGCAAAGCAAAAAGAGGATATCTTTCCGGACATAGACTTGCGTTATCCTTTTAAGTACCGGGTAACTGCTCAGGAAGAAATCAGGGCGGCCATATTGCAGCAGCTTCCGGAGAACCTGGAAAACACCGTTGCCTATATTTTAGGCGATCCGGATACTTGTGTATGGCTGCATCATTATCTGAAAGAGGAAAGGAATGTGCCGGTAAGTCATCTTAAGACAAAACCCTTCTGGAAAAATACGTCGGTTATCCATCCGCTGATTCCAGCGTAAACAACTGCCCCACCGTTGTATGGAGAATCTTTGCAATTTTTAAAGCCAGTAATGTAGAAGGAACAAACTTGCCAAGTTCAATGGCGTTAATGGTTTGCCTGGATACCTTCGCTTTTTCAGCCAGGGTTCCCTGCGTTATATTTTGTTTGGCCCGCTCTACTTTAAGGGTGTTTTTCATGAATACTTACTATAGCAGTAGCGAAAAGTTTGGTGTAGAAAATAAAAAAGTGCTTTTACCTCTCTAAAAGTAAAGTAAACTTTATAAAAGACAAAGTAATTAACACTTTATGGAATTTGTTCCAGCATTTTCCGGGCAATTGCTTCTACCGGCAGGTGCTGATTTACAGCCACCGCCACAAACGCTTTCGTAGCCGTATCATAGAGCACAATGGCGCGATAGGTTTCTGTGCCACCACTGTGCCCGATCCAGCTATCAGCAGTGTTATTGATCTCTTTAAAATCAAATAGCATGATCCCTTTACCATAATACGTCCCTTTATCGTACATAGGGTACAAATCACGGAGGCGGTCGTATGTTAGTGAGAGTGTGTTAAGCTGGCCGGTGAGCAATGCACATAACAGCACCACCATATCCTTTGCGTTAGCAACAATGTTGCCGGCACCCAGCGGAATGGAATAGTCGGTGGCCACGATACGGCCGTTTTCATGCGCCAGCGCCAGGTTAGCTGGTAACTCCTGCGGCGACAATGCCCGGAGGGAATTGAGTTGTAAAGGTAATGCCATTCTTTGCTGCACTATTTCCGCATAGGTTTTTCCTTCAATTTTTTCTGCGATCATCGCGAGTAACAGGTAGCCGGTATTGCTATACGACCAATACTGCCCGGGTGGAAACAAATTCTTTTTGGAGATAGCGAGGTCAATTAATTCCTGCGGTGCGTAATAGCGGTGGCTGAAATGAAAAGCACTATCAGCATTAAAACTGTAAATACCACTAGTATGTTCCTGTAGCGCATCTATCGTTATCTTATCTGCATCGGGTATCTGCGGGAACCATTGGGATAGCCGGCTGTTACCGTCCAGTTTCTTTTCCAGGATCAATGCGGTAATGATGGTCGCCGTTATCAGTTTACCTACACTCGCCCAGTAAAACACCGTATGTGCGTCTACTTTATGTTGATCAGGCAGCGAGATAAAGCCGGTATCTATTTGCCAGAGCCCTTTGCCGGGAACCAGCATTGCTGCTGTGATGCCAGGCATGCCGGTACGTGTAAACATCTCCTGCATCTTTTTATGCAAACTGTCATTGAGCGCACCGGAAACAGGCAGGTGAATATCATATTGACCGGCATCCGGTAAGATATCCTCCCGCAGCGGTGCATGTTTAGCGCCGCCCTTGTAGCGTGCCTGTGCGACTGCGTTTTGCAGGTTATTGCCGGCAAGCAGCAGGATTAATATTATCAGGCAATAGTTTTTCATGGACTACATCTCCGTTTTAAATGTCACTTTAATAATTACCGGATTGCCTTTCCTGTTTCTGGCATCCTGGAAGTAGGCTGCGAGGGCAGGAGGATACACCGGTTTTTTATCAGCCGTGGCCTCTTTTTGCTGGAACAATACCAGAGAAGAATAGGAGGTATAAAAAGAAGTACTGTCTGTTGCCAGAAAATTATGATTAGCAAAATCCACGCCGCCCACCCGACTATCTGTTATAAAAAGAAAATGCGTGCGTTCATCCGGTGTGATTTTATCGAGGGCAATTAAATGCTTTGATGCCAGGTTGAAAATATATCCATCATGATGGCTTGAATAGCTACAGGGGCGGAAAAACAGGTTGTTGCCCATTTTAAAGATACCGTCCAGGTTATGATAAAATGCTTTATTGTTTTCTAAGTATGCCACCCGCTTGCCATTCAAGGAAGAATCAGTAAGAAAATCACGCGGGAGCGTATTTGCCATTGGGAACACAAACCGATATACGGGGTAAAAGTTATGGGCACTGAGATAATATACATTGAAATCATAAGGACGAACAAAGTATGCAGCCGTATCATCAGTGGCATAAAAGGTACTGTGGTTGGCGGACAACATATCCCTGCTTTCGAGGAGCGCGTATTTGAAATTATAAGGAAGATGTTTTTGTGATATTCCCTGCTCATCTATGATCGCTACCTGGTAGGCAATGGAATCTTTATTCCTTCTATCAACGTAATAAGAATACCCGGCCATTTTTCCCTTCGCGATATTCAGCATGTCGTAGGCATAGCTGTATGTCTTTATTTTCTTAATGAATTTTCCATCGGTATTAAAACCGACAGCCTCCAGGTCGCCAGCTACCTGGATCAGCTGATTGAATTTATCATAGGAAAAGGAACTCATGTAATAGTTGTTTCTATTGCTTACTGCGCGTGCTTTTATTTTTGCATGGTACTTTCCTGTTTTATCAAAAATCAGGATGGCATTGGTGGATCTATCCAGGATAATATAATATTCCGGTGTTACTACCAGCTGTTCAATGCTGCCGAAAACACTTTCGGGTGTGGATTCCAGGACGGTGAAGGAAACATTTTCTATCAGCTCTGAGGCGTTACCTCCCATAGCGGTAGTGGGATCAATACGAAGGGTGGTTATTTCCTGGGCATAGGTGATGGCAGCAAAAAAGAAAGTGATCACGAATAAGAAAGAAGAACGGCGCATAGCGAACGGGAAAATTTATTGCTTTAAGATATGCAATTAAATGCTGGATTAAATCATGATAAGCTGAAACGGCTCGGTATTCCGGGGGAATGCCGATATGATTTTCTTTTTTATCAATATTTTTTTCGCAACTCGCTCTTTTCCCACTGTGAATGTGGACTTTATCTTTATATTTCAAGTACAGAGCAGGTCATATGCCCGGTCAGCGCGCCATGATGGGTAGCTCAATGCCACGTATTTTTCATGAATAATATTGGCTGTATGTCAAGGGGAGTGCATCTGCTCAGTGATGAAGAACTGAGATCTCTAATGGCGGAAGATAATGAAGCAGCATTTAATTTCCTTGTAGGTAATTTCCTTGCCCTGTGCGTCTTTTCCCTGGTGGGGTACTTTAGTGTGGTTGCTGGTGAAGGTGATGTCTGATCCCCATTTGAAGGCACCTGTCAGGTTTTGTGTTTTAAACGGTACGTGATGCTTCGCTGAGTACACCTTTTGGCATGTATAACCAAACCAGGCTGATACCAACACAGGAAATCACCAATAATAATATTAAACAGAATCCGCAGTATCAATAGTATGAAACAGATCTTCTTCTTTTGTTGTATCATGTTCACCGTTCAACTGGCCGGTGCGCAAACCGTTTTGCATGTCTCTGGAAATGGCAATGACCGCCAGGCCGGCACCGCGGTAAAGCCTTTGAAAACAGTTAACCGGGCAGTAGAACTGGCCATGAAACGGAAAGGAGAACAGGTAAAGGTGTTGTTGCATGGCGGCACCTATTACCTGGAAAAAGAAATCAGCCTGCAGGCCGCCGATATGACCTGCAGCAGTCTTGAGATAAGTGCCTATCAGCAGGAGGAAGTCTTCATCAGTGCCGGCAGGTTATTATCGCTGCAATGGAAGCCCTGGAAAAATGGCATCTATGTGGCAGCAGTGCCCGCAGGTGTTACCTTTGAACGCCTGTATGTAAATGGTCGTTTGCAGGTGCTGGCGCGTTATCCCAATTATGATTCCACCGCAAAAGTATTTCACG
This sequence comes from Chitinophaga sp. 10T418, assembly GCF_056394125.1. Taxonomy (NCBI): domain Bacteria; kingdom Pseudomonadati; phylum Bacteroidota; class Chitinophagia; order Chitinophagales; family Chitinophagaceae; genus Chitinophaga; species Chitinophaga sp. 10T418. Next base: position 504,829 of record NZ_JBFTHG010000005.1, on the reverse strand, counting down.
GTACTGCCAAAGATGCCCTGGACCATGCCCGCAAATGGCAGCATCCGGAAAATGGGTATGTACATGCACTGCATGCCTCCGACTGGGGCGGTTTTCATTACCGCATCACCGGTAAAAAAGATACCACTCTCACCCTGGAAGGTGGCTGGCAAAATAACCGCCCCAATGGCATGCATCCGGAATATCGTTTTGTAGAAAATAACCCCGAAGAGCTGGATGTTGCCGGTGAATGGTACCTGGATAATAATGCCCGTCAATTGTATTATTATCCTTCGGGAGATGTGCAACTGCCGCAGGCCCGCGTAGAAGTAGCCCGTTTGAAAAACAGCATCGTATTGCGCGGATCTGCCGCTGCTCCGGTAAAAAATGTGACGCTGCGTGGGCTGCATTTCTTACACAATGAACGCACATTTATGGACACCCGGGAGCCGCTGCTGCGCAGCGACTGGACCATCTATCGGGGTGGGGTGGTATTGTTTGATGGTACAGAAAACTGCCACATCACGGATTGCGAGTTTAGTGAAGTAGGTGGCAATGCTATTATGCTGAGCAACTACAATTACCATGATACAATTAGTGGTTGTTATATTCATCACCTGGGCGCCAGCGCCGTTTGTTTTGTGGGAGATGTGAAAGCAGTGCGGTCGCCAAATTTCAGGTATGAAGACTTCACACCTTATGCGCAATTGGATAAAACACCCGGCCCGGCCAGCAATAATTATCCGAGGGAATGTATTGTCACCAACAATCTCATTCACCATGCGGGCGAAATAGAAAAGCAGGCCACCGGCGTGGAGATAGAAATATCTTCCGCCATCACGGTGAGTCATAACAGTATCTATAATACTCCGCGTGCAGGCATCAATATTGGTGATGGCTGTTTTGGCGGTCACCTGCTGGCATACAACGATGTATTTAATACAGTGATGGAAACCGGTGATCATGGCGCCTTTAATTCGTGGGGACGTGACCGTTACTGGGCACCCGACCGCGCTTATATGGACAGTCTCACAGCGGCACATCCGGAGTTGATTCTGCTGGATGCGCAGCAAACCATCACTATCCGGAACAACCGTTTCCGTTGTGACCACGGCTGGGATATAGACCTGGACGATGGTTCCTCCAATTATCATATTTACAACAACGTATGCCTGAATGGCGGACTAAAGCTGAGAGAAGGATTTCACCGGGTAGTAGAGAATAATGTTATGGTCAACAACTCTTTTCATCCGCATGTTTGGTTTAAGCAAAGCGGTGATGTGTTTACACATAATATTGTGACCCGGAAATATTTCCCGATCCAGATCAGTGACTGGGGTAAACAGGTAGACTATAACCTGTTCCCGGATGCAGCCTCTTTGCAGGAAGCGCAACAAAATGGCACTGATGCACATAGCATAGCGGGCGATCCGCAGTTTATCGATGCAGCCCGGGGCAATTACCGCGTGGCGGATAACTCACCGGCTTTGCGTATTGGTTTTCATAATATCGCGATGGATAGCTTTGGTGTGATGCAGCCGGCCCTGCGGAAAATAGCACTGCAACCGGAAATACCGGTATTCTTAAGTCGCAGCAGCAGTGCCACCGCTGGTGCAGAAGGACTCGCATTGCTTGGTGGAAAAGTAAAATCAATTGTGGGACTAGGGGAGCGGTCCGCTTATGGCCTGGCAGATGAATCCGGCGTGTTGGTGCTTAGCACCGGTGAAAACAGTTTGTTGTCATCTTCCGGAATAAAAGTTAAAGATGTTATCATTACCGCAGACGGGAAAAAGGTAAAAACAGCCAGCGACCTGCTGGATATTGTAAAAGCTGCTGCCTGGAAAGATAAAATTCCGGTGATGGTGATGCGTAATCAGCAGCCCCGGGAAATAATGCTCCGGCTGAAATAAATCAGTGACGGTATTACCGTTCAGCTATCTGCATAAAAAAACGTGATGCCATTGGTGTGGTATCACGTTTTTTTTTATTGTCAGGAAAGAAACCGGATGATTTCGTTGGCGATGGTTTCCGGTGCTTCTTTATTTTCAGGTGACAGATGGCTCAGGCCGGGAAGTGTCTGGCATTGTGAGTTAGCGATAGTATTGGCCAATAGCTGATTGGTAGTATGTACAAATTCGGGGCTCTTTTCTCCGGCAATCAACAATATATTGCTGTTAATCTCCTGGTAACGGGAATAGGTACCGCTTAGCTTTTTAATTTCTTTATGCTCATTCAGGTTGGTCACCAGCAATTCATCTATTCCCTGCCAGTGATCACCTCTTATCATTATACGAAGTATGAAGCCGGCGAACCATTTGGGCATCTTGCTCAGTGGTGTATGGCCGGCACCCTGTACAAAGCTGGTGAAGGCTTGTCTGGGCTTTCCTTTTTTCAGGGCTTGTTCGTAGGTATTGATCCATTCCCAGGTGGTAGCGTTATCCTGAGTGGAAACACCGGGTTCGTACAAAACGATGCCTTTGAAGCCGGGATACCTGGTGGCCGTTTCCAGGGTTACCAGGCCGCCAAAGCTATGACCAAATATATAAGGGGCGTGGGTAGCATCCTGCAGGGCTTTTACATCTTCACATTCTTTGCTGATGCTGTAGGAGCTGCCTTGTGCGCCGCTGGCGCCACGTCCGCGGCGGTCGATGATATATACAGTAAAAGCTTTGGCCAGCATAGTGGCAATCCTGGTGTAATCGGCTGATGTGCTGAGTGTGCCGGGTACAATGATGAGACCGGGGCCGTTGCCGCCCTGCTGATAACCAATGGTGGTGCCGTCTGCCGACTGAATGCTGGAATATGTAAACAGGTTCGTAGTCATCGTAATTGTTTTATGATTGAATAATGTTTCAATGATAAAGCAAAAGTGATTTTATTTTTCGAATAAAAAAAATTATTATTGAAAAATATTTCAATAATAAACAGATGCCAAAGCAAAAGGAGCAATTTGAGGAAATGAGACAGTTGACCATCGCCCGGTTAAAAAAATCGGGCCTGGAGCTTTTTTCCAGGAAAGGCCTGGCAGCCACCAATATCAAGGAGATTGCGGGGCATACGGGGATCAGCCTGGGATTAATGTATCATTACTTTTCGTCCAAAGAGGAACTGTACCTGCTGCTGGCTAATGAAGCCATGGATAAATCCCAGGCGCTATTTGACCAGCTGCAGGCACAGGATATCTCTGTAAAAGAAAGGATTACACAGTTTCTTGCAGCATTTATGCAGGGCGTACATAAAGAATCCGGCATTTATTATTTTATCCTGATATCGCAGTTATTTGAAACAGGCAATAAAACGGAAGACCGGAAGCTGATGAGCCGAAAGATGCAATCCATCAGGAACCTTGCTGCCATTGTAAGTGAAGGGCAACAAACCGGTGAATGTGTACCGGGAGATCCATTTGATCTGGCAGTCACCTTTATTTCTGCCACCCAGGGTTTAGCCGGTTTTAAGCTGATGTTCAAAGATAAATTTCACATGCCGGATGCGGCAGTACTCACCCGTATATTGCTGAAAGGATGATGGGGCTATCGCCGTGGCTGATATTGCAACAATACTGTTCCGCTTTTGAATGTTTTGGCCTGGATCAGCTCCAGGTCCAGCTGTGTGGTTAATCCTTTGAAAATGGAGCTGCCACTGCCCAGTGCTACGGGGTCTATCATAAACTCATATGCATCAAATAAGCCCGCAGCAGCAAACTGGGTGAGGATGCTGCCACTGCCCAGCAGGGTCATATCATGCCCGGGAGTTTGTTTCATTTTCCGAACGGCGTCCACGATATCACTTTTTATCAGCCGCGTATTTTTCCATGTGGCTTTGTCCATAGTCCGGGAAAAGACGATCTTATCCGCGTTATTCATGCCGGCAGCCAGTTCCGGGGTATGCGCTAATGCCATAGGAGTAGGCCAGTAACCGGCCATATGCTCATAGGTGATACGTCCGAATAACAGGGTATTGCCGGATTGGAGCATATCGGTGGCAAAATTATTTTCTTCTTCGCCGTGCCGGTGCCAGCTGAGGTCTCCCTTGGCGGGTCCTTCAAAATAACCATCCAGGGTCATGAAGTTGAATACAGTTAACTTTCTCATGAAATTAGCTTTAGTTACTATTATAACAAATGAACCGGCGGGAATAGGACCGCAACCCCAAAAACGTTACCTTCGTGCACATTTTTTTACAATAAGGGATATTATGAAGCTGAACGAACTATTACTGCAAAGGAGTGACAATAAGTGTGAGCTATGCCAGGCCACTGATACATTGAATGTTTATGAAGTGCCTCCCCAATCTTCCAGCGATCAGGATAATTGTATCATGATCTGTGAACAATGTAAATCACAGATTGAAAAGAAAGCGGAACTGAATAGTGAACACTGGCGTTTTTTATCCGACTCTATGTGGAGTGAAATACCGGGTGTGCAAATTGTATCCTGGCGCATGCTCAACCGCTTAAAGCATGAAAGCTGGGCGATGGACAACCTCGATATGATATACCTGAACGATGAAGCATTGGCCTGGGCAAAAGCTACCGGCGATCATGATAATGATGCCGCTGTAGAACTGCACCGGGACTGTAATAATGCCGTGCTGCAAAATGGTGATTCCGTAGTGCTGATCAAATCCCTCGATGTAAAAGGTTCTACCCTGAATGCGAAAATGGGTACTGTGGTAAAGAATATTCGTTTAGTAGAGGATAACACCGAACAAATTGAAGGTAAAATAGAAGGACAACTGATTGTTATTCTTACCAAGTATGTAAGAAAACAGAGCTAACCGACATCGTATAAGTAAGAAGGGCGTCTGCACTACACATTGTACAGACGCCCTTCTTACTTATGGTGGTATATTTTTAAGCCGCCTTAAGATGCTTTTCCACTATCACTACTTTGCTTGCTTGTGCTACAAAGAATGGTTCCAGCACGATTTTCATCCATACAATGGAACAGAAAACTGCTTTTACCGCATAGGGCTCCACATATGTTCTGGCAATCCAGTAAGGCGTAATCAGATCAGTAGAAGAAAAAGAGGTAAATACCAGTGTAAGCACCGCCAGCGTGGTATTTAACCGGGTAGGCGGTTGTGTGAAATACCAGATAGCCACCCCGGTCAATGCAATAATATAAGTAGGCGACTCACCTTTGTGATTGAAAATAACTACCCATATCAGTACAGATGCCAGCATACTCAAATTAAACTTCGTTTCCCTGCTGTATAATATTTTTATAAATGGCAGGATAAAGATGGCTGCTGCAGTGAGCATGAATGTCTGTTTGGAGATGTCCATATTAAACCAGGTATGCCACCAGCCCATTACAGATACACCGTAAGACGCAGAGTAATCATTGGCCAGCAAGTGTGCCCAGCTCTTGTAAAGGAAGGTTAGTTGCTCCGGGGAAATGACCAGCAACGGCATCACGGCAAGCACCAGCGTCCAGAAGGCCGTGTATAAAGCTGCTTTCCAGCGTTGCGGATACAGCAGGAACAACGACAAGGCCACGATGCCAAATATTTTGATATAAATAGTGATTACCAGCAATAAAGCGGCCAGCCAAATTTTCTTGTTCTCCATGCAATGCCATGCGAGGATGAAAAAGCCGGTGATCAGCACGTTGATTTGTGAACTGGTCAGTGCAATCATCATCTCTATGGCGAGGAACAGCAACAGGGTAGATTGTTGTTCTTTTTTCACCGGCAGCTTCCTGATCGCGATCAGAAATACCACTACGTTCATAATGTTCCAGCAAATCAGCGCCGGCACATCCGGCATCCACGCAAAGGCACTCATCCACATGGCGAAAGTAGGACTGTATTTATACAGATCATAATACTCAGCCGGATATAATATATAGAGGTCCTGATTGTGTATCAGGTGCGACCACGCATCTTTGAAGATCAGAAAGTTATTGTAACGGGTCCATTTCTCCATATCCTGAGAAGAATGCCAGGAGTGAAATGATATGCCAACGGCCATCAATAAGAACAGTGTATACAGATATTTCCGAGGAATGCTGCTAACTGCGCGACAGATAGCATCCCAGCGGCCTTTCATGGCTATGCGTTGCATGTTACTCTTTTAAAGTTGTGACAGTTTCAGTTGTAGTTACAATTCTTCGTATTAGGTTGTCAGGCGCAAAACTATATAATTTTTTCTTTATTTGTGAATTATGAAATTGTTTTAAGGAATTAATAGCAAATCGCGGCAGGGCACGCCAGTTGCCCATTTTGCCATTGGTCGACAGGATTTCCCGGTTCAACCGGGAAATCCGTGTATTCATTGCTGTTGTTGCTGTTGTTGTTGCATAATATCTTCCAGATGTCGCTGATAACTATTTTTTTGAGGTTGATGTGATACCGGAACAGGTTTCGCTGCCTGTTTGAGTGGTGTAAGATTGTCGGCTTCAAAATGATCATCATCTGCATAACCAACAGATACGGTCACTTCCAATGTATGTCCGGAGCCGCCGCTGTACACGCCCTTTACGGGGGAGCAATCACTGAAATTTCTACCGACCGCCAGTCGTACGTGATTTTCATTGGCAATGCAGTTATTGGTAGGATCAATGCCCAGCCAGCCATATTCAGGAATATATACCTCTGCCCACGCATGGGTAGCGCCTTCTCCCCGCATTCCGTTTTTATTCGGACAAATATATCCGCTTACATACCGCGCCGGAATTTTTACAAACCGCAACATGGCAGTGAGCACATGCGCAAAATCCTGGCATACACCCGCTTTCAGCTCCAGGATTTCTTCCAGTGTACTATCTACAGTAGTAACGCCCTTGATATATTCAAAATGAGTATACACGTAATCACAGCATCTCACCGCTGTTTGGTAAGGCGTATCGTTTGTTTGTTTTAATTCGAGAGAAGTATCCCGCAGCAGTGCGGCATGATCAAACATTTCCTGCTTGAGGTAATCGATATAGGCCACATCGTATTGGATGTCGTCCAGGAGCTGCCACTGTGCTGCAGGCGGAAGCTCATCTGCGGGCAATGGCCTGGCGGTGGTTTCCACGCAACTTCCTGAAAAAATTTTTAATTCATGATGTGGTTCATGCTGCGTAAAAATGCCCACCTCATTGCCATAATAATCTTTAAATACTTCTATCTCCGGATGATGAGAGATGTTGAGCTCGTGCCGGATAACCTTCTGGTACTCATCTTTAATGGGATACAGGACAATTTGGTTGGCACTGTCGCGCACCGGTGCTTCATAGGTGTAATGTGTGAGGTGTTTTATTTTAAAAACGGGCATATACGATAATAGTTAAGCGTTCGCGAAATAGTATTCATTTAAAAGATTGCCGATGCCATATAATTCACTGCGGATTTTAACAAGATAATTATGGAGGCCTTCTGCTTTCATACTGTTGACGGAACTATACGTGATGGTGCTGTTCAGCCGGCCGATGTTAAAAGACAACTGGTTATAATGATCTATATTCTTATCACTTTTCAGCCGCTCAAAATAGCGGTGAATATTATGTACGGCATACTTGGCGGACCTGGGAAAGTCGTTATTCAGCATCACGAGTTCCAGCACATTTTCTGCTTCGAAACCTTTGCGGTAAGTTTTCAGATATAGTTCGTAACCACCAAGAGATAACAGCAGATGTTGCCAGTAGGAAGTATCGGTGAGCAGATCGGGGTTGTTGGAGATAGAAATGAATTTGATATCGAGGATATCGATCGACTGTATACTTCTTTCGAGGTATTTGCCGATGCTCATAAAGCTCCTGCTTTCGCCACGTTCCATGATGCTGCCGGCCGTGCCATAATAAAGCATGACCTGTTTGATGAGGATGTCGAGTGCGGTAACAGGATCATCTTTTTGTACATACCAGAGCAATTTGGGATCTTTTACGGTATGATAATATTCATTCAGGCATTGCCACAGATCTTTGGCAATATGTTCCTGTACGCTGCGGGCGTTTTCCCGTGCCAGCGTAACCATGTTGATGATAGAGTTGGGATTGTCGCGGTTAAAAAGAAGATATTCCACTACTGAGCGGCTATCGTTTTTAATAGCTGATGTTTCGGCTGTTTCTCCGCCGGAAGAAATCCGGATCACCGGCGTCCAGGTAAATTCCTGGATGGTGTCCTGGGAGGACGCGTAGTTAATTTTCAGCATTCTCAGGATGCCGTCACTGCGTTCTACGTACCTGCTTAACCAATATAAACTGGATGCTACTCTGCTTAACATAGGCGATAGATATAAATTTAAGATGCTAAAACCCAGGTGTCTTTACTGCCACCACCTTGTGAACTGTTTACTACGAGCGAACCTTCTTTCAGCGCTACCCTGGTGAGGCCGCCCGGTACAATAGAGATACCATCGGGGCCTACGAGCGCATAAGGCCTTAAGTCTACCCGCCGTGGTTGCAACATGCCATCCATGTAACAAGGGGCGGTAGACAGGCTGATGGTGGGTTGTGCGATGAAGTTGCGGGGATCTTTGAGTATTTCTTTTTTGTAATTTTCGATATCGGTTTCACTGGCCGCATGCCCCATTAACATGCCATAGCCGCCGCTTTCATTGGTTTTCTTGATCACCATTTTGTGCATGTTCCTGAAAACGTATTCCTTGTGTTCGGGGTTACCTAAACTGTAGGTAGGTACATTTTTCAGCAGGGGATCTTCATTGAGATAATAGCGGATCATGTCCGGCACATAGCTGTATATGGCTTTGTCATCGGCCACACCGTTGCCGGTAGCATTAATGATAGCCACATTGCCTTTGCGGTAGGCACTCATTAAACCGGCTACGCCCAGTATGCTTTTAGGATTGAATACGAGGGGATCAATAAATTCATCATCCACTCTTTTATAAATCACATCTACCTGTTGCAGGCCGGTGGTGGTTTTCATGTACACCTTCTGATCCCTGACTACCAGGTCGCGTCCTTCCACCAGTTCTACCCCCATGAGGCGGGCCAGCGTGGTGTGTTCGTAATAGGCAGAGTTATACATACCCGGACTTAATAACACAATGGTCGGATTGGCTACTGGTCGGGGTGAGAGCGCCAGCAGGTTTTTGTACAGGATCGCCGGATATTCTGTTACACTGCGCACTTTGCACTGGGGGAGCAGATCAGGAAAAAGCCGTTTGGTGATTTCCCGGTTCTCCAGCATATAACTGACGCCGGAAGGGGTTCTGAGATTATCTTCCAGCACATAAAAAGTACCGTCATAATCCCTGATGAGATCTATGCCGGCGATGTGGATGTAAATATCATAGGGTACGTTCAGCTGATGCATTTCCCGTAAGAAGTGAGGGCAGGAGTAGATTAATGAGGCCGGGATCACCTGATCTTTGATGATAAACTGGTTGTTGTATACATCTTTCAAAAAAAGATTTAAAGCCTTTAAACGCTGCTTAATGCCCTTTTCTATAAAAGACCATTCTGCACTGGTGATGATCCGGGGAATGATATCAAAAGGAAAAATCTTTTCTATTCCTTCTCCGCTGTCGTATACCGTAAAGGTGATACCCTGACTCATGAATAGTCGTTTGGCCAGTTCCTCCTTTTTATTCAGATCATTGGCAGATTCATTTTCCAGGTAACCAATGATTTTATGATACTGTTCCCGGAGGTGATTATCAGAAATGTACATTTCATCCCAGGTGTTGGAGACATGCTGATAGCGGTTGAGATTTATAGTATTCATATTTGTAATATTTTATCTATTCCATGATGAAGGGCCGTTTTTTAAATAATATACACAGAATAAATTAAAAATTACATAGATAGTAGGTTTATTTTTGATTTTATGGTGATAAATATGAACATTATTATATTTATTAATATTAATAAAAATTGAAAATAATGAGATTAACATCTTCCAAAAGTTAGCGCTGTTTAATCCCCGATAATTATGTATATTTTGATGCTTTTTGTTTAACGCCCGGACCTGTTTCATCGACGAATTATATCATCAACCGATTTTCATAGTCTTACCCCTGCCGCAGTACTCAATTAACCAATAAAGAATAATTTTCAACATCACTATGTTAAAACTAATCGTCAAACATTTGTTGCCGGCCACGGCCATGTTCACTATTTGTATGCAGCTGTCCGCACAGCAGGGATATAAAATGCAGCCCATCGCCATTCAGTCGAGGTGGGCGAAAGAAGTAACTCCCGAAAATGCGCTGACAGCATATCCCCGCCCTCAGCTGGAACGTAAAGACTGGCAAAACCTCAACGGCCTATGGGAATATGCTATCACCACTGCGGAAGCAAAAGAACCTGCCACGTTCGATGGACAAATACTGGTACCCTTTCCCCTGGAGTCTGCTCTATCCGGCGTAAAGAGAAGTTTACAACCGGAACAACGCCTCTGGTATCGCCGGAAGATCAGCATCACCCCGGCAGCTGGTGAAAGAACCTTGCTGCATTTCGGCGCGGTAGACTGGCAAACCAAAGTATATCTCAATGGCAAAGAAGTAGGAACTCACACCGGCGGCTATACGAACTTTACCATTGATATTACGGCCGCAGCAAAACCAGGGGAAAATACGCTGGTGCTGAAAGTGTATGACCCCTCCGATCGGGGCATTGGCCCTCACGGTAAACAGGTATTGAATCCGGCCGATATTTATTATACCCCCAGCTCCGGCATCTGGCAAACCGTATGGCTGGAAAAAGTACCCACAGATTATATCTCCGGTCTTCATATCACACCGGATATCGATAACGGAATACTGCATGTAACGGTAAATGCACCCGCAGGTTATACCGTAGAAGCAGTAGCCTTAAAAGCAGGAACCGAAGTTGGCAGAATTAAAGGCAACAGCGGCGTAAAGCTGCCGTTGAAAGTACCCGATGCCGCATTATGGTCACCCGCCAGCCCTTTCCTGTACGACTTATCCGTGACTTTGCGGAAGGGAAATAAAACGGTAGACCAGGTGAAAAGTTATTTCGGCATGCGGAAAATTTCCATCGGTAAAGATGCCAAAGGAGTGGATCGCATCCTGCTTAATAACAAACCTTACTTCAACCTGGGCACGCTGGATCAGGGCTTCTGGCCTGATGGTTTATATACTGCGCCCACCGACGAGGCGTTGTCGTTCGACATCAAAGTGATCAAAGCCATGGGCTTTAATACCATCCGCAAACATATTAAAGTGGAGCCGGCAAGATGGTACTACTGGGCAGATAAACTGGGCATACTGGTATGGCAGGACATGGTGAGTCCTAATCATAGTTTGCCGGAAGGCGCCAAAGCCGCCTTTGAACAACAATGCAAAGAAACACTGGCACAACTACAAAACTATCCCAGCATCACTACCTGGGTGCTGTTTAACGAAAAGTGGGGACAATTTGATCAGCAACGACTAACGGAGTGGATTAAACGTACAGATCCCTCCAGGTTGGTGAACGGACACTCCGGAGAATATCTCTATGTAAATGATAAACTGCGCAGCCCTAGTCCCAATGCTTATATCAGTGCAGACCTGACTGATGTACACAGTTATCCCAACCCTATGAATGCGATCCGGATGCCAGGCAAAGCACAGGTGCTGGGCGAGTTTGGCGGCATCGGCGTATTTATTCCGGATCATCAGTGGAACGTGAGCAGCGCCTGGGGATACATCCTGGAAAAGCCCGGTGCACTCAAAGCGAAATATGCCATCATGAATCAGCACCTGCAACTCCTGCAGCGACAGGGCTTATCTGCCAGCATCTATACCCAGCCATTTGATGTGGAAGGAGAACAGAACGGATTACTTACCTATGATCGCCAGGTAGTGAAAATTCCTTTCGCTGAAATAAGGAAAATACATGCAGCGCTGAATCCTGATATTGGTCCTGTTCCGGAAGTTACCGCTGCAGATGCAGATATCACAGAACCCGCGGCCTTGTACAGCGCTGTACTACAGGAATATATTGATGGAAAAAGAGAACCGGAGTTTTTACGGAAGATGGCGATGATGGCCGTACAGGCCGGCGATAAGGAAGGCGCCGCCATGGCAGGTGCTGATTATTTTGCGATGATGAAGCAGCCATATTCTGAAGAAGATCTCCGTTATGTGATGCAGGTAACCGGCAGCACCAGGGATACCGGATTCACCATTATCCGTAATAATGTGGATGCTATCGATAAAGCCATGGGGGCCCGGCAAGCCGCCGTGAAAATGATGAACCTGATTTACCAGGATCTCATTGCACCAGCGGTGCCGGATGGTGGCGCTAACCCAGACTGGTCAGCCATCTATGCCAACGTAAAACCTTATGGCGCCCCCGGCGAAGAAATATTTCTGCGGGCAAAAACTATTTACCTGTTGAATAAACAGGATAAAGCAGGGTTTATACCAGTGGCAAAAGAGTACCTGGATAAGTATGGTCAGTTTGTGAAACTGTCTGAAAAAAAGAAGATAGAGGCGTTTATGAACTAAAGATAGTACCAAAATAAAAACGGCGGAATATTTCATGCGCATGAAATATTCCGCCGTTTTTATTTTGGTACTATTATTTCCCTGTACCCATCCACTGCAGGGCATCCAGGATTAACTTATTCTGTGTTTCATTCGCAAAGGTGAACGATAATTCCTTATTGGTGTGGTGTTCATAATCGATATCATTATGCCCCATATTCAGGTAAAGCATTTTGTATTTTTTATTGGTCCATACCACGGGATAGTAACCACTATGCCATATTTCGTATAGCTTAGGACCGGTGCCCAGCGGGAAGCTGCTGGAATCTATCGAGAGCAGTATGCGGATGTCCKGATTTTTTCGCAGGTCGTTGCTCCAGCGGTACCATTCATTTGGAGCAGCCGAAAAGGTATCCGGTAAATTCCTGGTGGCCGGATGCTGATGATCTTCTACCCGCAATACGGCGGAAGTGGGCCGCCACGTGTTGCTGCCATAGGAGCCGGAGCCGAGAAAGGTGTTGTGATACCAGTCCCAGTTTTGCGGAAAGTCGGAAGGGGTAAGGGCAAAGGCAGAGAAATGGAATCCTATCCAGCCACCGCCTTTTTCCATATATTCCTGGAATGCTTTCCGTTGTGCCGGATCATCCGGACGGGTATCCAGGAAAATTACTACCTGGTAATCAGACAGAAATGCCGGGTTGAGATTTTTCCAGTCGTTGGTGGAGTCGTAACTGAAATGATATTGCGCCGCCATTTTGGGAAACCAGGCATTGGCTTCATGTACAAAACTGATATGTGCCTGGTCATTTTTAGCCGTATAGAAGGCAATTACTTTGAATTTGGGGGGATGCTCCTGGGCATAGCTTATGGCGCTGCCAATCAGGCTTAAAATAAGCAGGAGGAGGCCTTTGTGGAATCTTAGCTTCATAAAATGAGTAAATGAATAACAAAATAACTCATTTAGGGAGAATATTCTTTTTTTTCGTGCAAGGGTATTCGTTAGTGCATGCCCAGCAGGTCCCTGACTATTTTAACCCGGTTGCTGGCTGTTTTGGTAGGGTCATAAGCCAGGTAAAGGGTGTTGAGTGCCGGTACAATACCTTTCCAGACTTCCTTCAACTCCCTGTTTTTAATACTTTCTCTTACCATATAATCGGCCGTGATGGCTACGCCTTTTCCATGACGGATAGCTTCGAGAATGATGCCGCTGTCCGGTATGGTGAATTGTGGTTTTAAAGCGGGTCTTTTTCTGAAGTTTTCCCGCCAGAACCGCCGTATCACCGGCAGATCGCTGCTGTAGGCAAACCACTGCTGTTCGAGGAGCCATGCTTCCGCAAGGGCCATTTCTTTTTTCTTCAGGAAGTTTTTAAACGGCCGCACATCCAGGTCAGGATGAGATACTACCAGGAAGTGTTCTGTAACGATGGGTTCGTAAGTAATATTTTTCTCCTCAATTAATTGCGTGGCAATCACGAAGTCGAGGTCATTTTTTTGCAGCCGGCTGATCAGATCTTTCGTAAGACCAAATTCAACAATAAAGTTCGCCGGTGCGCTGCTGATACGTCTGGCTACTTCCGCCTGGAAGTATTCTTTTACTGTGCCGATATGTATGTTGGGCAGCTGTTTGGTCATACAGAGGTGCCGGAATTCTGACTCTACATTTTCCAGTTTCTCTAATGGTTCTACTACCTGGGTGTAAAACTGTTTACCATAATCGGTAGGTATTATTTTAGGTTTGCGCTCAAAGAGTTGTTTCCCGATATGCGCCTCCAATGCCGACAGGTGCTGGCTCACATTGGGCTGCGAAATAAACAGCAGTTTTGCTGCTGCTGTCAGCGATCCTGTTTGATAAACCGCTTTAAATGTCCTGTACCATTCCAGATTAACCATCCTGCAAGTTATAAATATTTTTATGAGCTTTCATAAATCATATTATTTTCTTTATATGATAAGGAGTGGCACATTTGCATAGAAAAGAAAGGCAGGCATTATTCATAAAACGGTCAATGAAAAAAATAGCATACATAGGAAGTCTCGGGCTTATCGGCATTATTACAACTGAATTTGGTGTCATTGGTATTTTACCGCAGGTAGCGGAATATTATCATATCAGCATAGAGAAAGCAGGGACGCTGCTCAGTGCATTTGCACTCGTCATCGCATTGGCTGGACCATTGATGACGCTCTGGTTATCCGGCTATAACCGTAAAACGGTGATGGTGATCAGCATTGCGATGTTCCTGATCACGGGCGTGGTATCCTCTTTGTCGCCACCGTTCTGGCTACTGCTACTGGTGCGGGTATTACCGGCATTTTTGCAGCCGGTATTTATTTCTACCGCCATTACTGCCGCTATAGCGGCGGCAGATAAAAAGGACGAGCATAAAATGATGGCCATTGTGATGGCGGGCATCGGCATGGCTACGGTGACGACTATCCCGTTGGCTACTTATATCGCGGGTATCTTCGGTAAGTGGCAGTTGTCGTTTGTGGTACAAACTGTGATCAGTGCGCTGGCGTTGATGGCCATGCTCACCGCATTGCCTTCTATGCCGGTAACAGAAAAGAAATCTTACGGTGCACAATTGAAGATACTCACCAGGCCGGCTTTTCTGGCCAGCGCTATCATGGTTTCCTGTATGATAGCGGCGATGTTTACCACCTACAGCTATTTTGCAGACTACCTGGGAAAGGTGAACAACATGTCGCCCGACACGATCAGCATAATGCTGTTGTTATTCGGTGCTGCCGGACTGCCCGGTAACTATGTGGCCGGTAAACTGCTGGGACGCAGCGTTACGGGTGCTACGGGTATTTTCCTGGCAGGTATCACGCTCATTTCTGTTGGCATTTATTTTTCTCCACAGCTGGCAGTGCCATTGGTGATGGTATGGGGATTTTTACATACGCCCTGTTTTCTTACCGGTGGCGCCTATATGATTGCTGCAGCACCGGAAGCGCCGGGATTTGCCAATAGTCTCGCTATTTCATTCGGTAACCTGGGCGTTTCTCTGGGCACTGCTATCAGTGGATGGGTCATTTCTTCCTATGGTATACACAGCGCTCCCTGGGCCATGCTGATATTAGGAACCGCAGCTTTGGGAATGTTGCTGGTGAAGGAAGTGCTGGAAGCGAGAGAAAAACGGTATGCATTAAAGGCCGTTCCGGTGGAGGCATAACCCCAAATCTACATTTGTCGCAAGTGCCCCTTTAGAATGTCGCTTTTGCACCTTAGATATAAGCAGAAGGGCCGGTATCTTTGTAAGGAAATAAAACCTTATTAAACTTAAAAGTACCGTTATGCAAAAGATCACACCGTCGCTATGGTTCAACAACAACGCCGAGGAAGCGATTAATTTTTATGCTTCTATTTTTAAGAAGTCCAGGGTGCTGAATAAATCCTATTATGGAGAAGGAGCCCCTATGCCCAAAGGGACTTTACTGGTGGCCACTTTTGAATTAGACGGACAACAATTTACAGCGATGAATGCGGGTCCTATGTTTCCTTTTACAGAAGCGATTTCCCTGACCGTATATTGTGACACCCAGGAGGAGATTGATTATTATTGGAGCAAACTCACCGCTGATGGTGGACAGGAAAGTCAATGCGGCTGGCTGAAAGATAAATTTGGCTTGTCCTGGCAGATTACGCCTTCCATTCTCCCCAAACTGATATCCGATAATGACACCGCGAAAGCCGGCAGAGTGTTCGCAGAAGTGATGAAAATGGGTAAACTGGATATTGCGACACTGGAAAAGGCGGCCAACAACTAATCATCGCTATTGCCGGGAATTACCTTCAAAATTGATGAGCCAGTGATGACCAAACTGATCTGTCAGCGCACCAAATAATGCTCCCCAGAAGGTACTTTCCAATGGATGTGTGGCGACACCGTTTTTAGATAGTTTGTCATAAAACGTCCTTGCTTCGGCTTCACTGTTACAGTTCAGAAATAGAGAAACGGTATTACCGGCAGTAAGTCCCATTTCGGGCACCATATCGGAGCCGGTAAGTACCAGGGGGCCTTTGGTAAGACTGGAATGTAAAATGAACGGTTTCATAAATGCAGGGATACCAACAGACATAGGGGATTCTCCGATAGTTTGAAGGGTTAATTCTCCACCCAGGCATTCCTTATAAAAAGTCATTGCCTCCCGGCAGTTGCCGTTAAAAGTAAGGTAGGTATGGATGATTGTCATTGCAGCCGGTTTTGAGAGTGAAAAATATATTACAAAAATCGTAAGGTACTGGCACAATGACGGGGGGAGATAGCGACAATTCGTAGGTTAATTGCGGCATAAATTACTTTATATTCACTGTTATGATACATATCTCCATACTGGTTCCGCTCGGGCATACCAGCGTTGTTAATATCGAAGGCAGTTATCAGATCTTCTCCGAACTGAACAGCTTCCTGGCCGAGAAGGGAAGGGCGCCCATATTCCAGGTGCAGCTGGTAGGACTGAGCCGGGTGGTTAGTCAGCCCAACCGGTTATTTACCATCTCTCCGGATGTATTGGTAAAAGATGTAAAGAAAACAGATCTTATCATCGTACCCGCCATTCATGGAGATCAGGCGCAGGCAGCCAAAGAGAATAAAGCATTTATTCCCTGGATGATAGCACAACACGCGAAAGGTGCTGCTATCGCCAGTCTTTGTCTGGGCGCATTTTTCCTGGCCGCCACCGGGCTGCTGGATGGCAAGGCCTGTGCTACACACTGGAAAATGGCCAAACAGTTCAGGGAAATGTTCCCGGCTGTGCACCTGATGGATGACAGAGTGATCACTGAAGAAGATGGCATCTACACCAGCGGTGGCGCCTATTCTTATCTTAACCTGATTGTGTACCTGGTAGAGAAATATGCCGGCAGAGACATTGCTATCATGGCTGCAAAGGGGTATGAAATCGACCTGGACAGGCAAAGCCAGTCTCCCTTTATCATCTTCGAAGGACAAAAGACACATAACGATGAGCCCATCCTGAAAGCACAGGAATTTATTGAAGCCAGTTACCAGGATAAAATCACTGTGGAACAATTATCTGATCTGACTGCCATCGGCAGAAGAACATTTGAAAGAAGATTCAAAAAATCAACCGGTAATACGGTGGTCGAGTATATTCAGCGGATTAAAATTGAAGCAGCAAAAAGGGATTTTGAAACCAGCAACAAAAATATCAATGAAGTAATTTACGATGTAGGTTATGTGGACACCAAAGCATTCAGAACGGTGTTCAAAAAAGTAACCGGGCTAACACCGCTGGAGTACCGAAATAAATACAATAAACAAACCTCTAATTTTGTAAATGCGTAGCTATGGAAAAGTTAACATTCAAAACATCGATCAATGCTCCCCGTAACAAAGTATGGGAAGTGCTCTGGGGCAACGAAAGCTATCCTGCCTGGACCGCCGTTTTTGCAGAAGGCTCCAAAATGGAAACAGACTGGCAGGTAGGTGGCCGGACATTGTTTGTAGATGGAAGTAATGATGGCATGGTATCTACCATTGCAGCCAAAGTACCCAATGAATACCTGTCGTTCAAACACCTGGGCTATATTAAAGGCGGCGTAGAAGACCTTACCAGCGAAAAAGTAAAAGACTGGGCCGGTGCTACCGAAAACTACACGCTCACAGAAGCAGGTGGTGAAACATCTTTACTGGTGGAAGTGGAAACGGAAGAAGCGTATAAAGACTTCTTTTTTACGACCTTCCCAAAAGCGCTGGATAAAGTAAAGGAACTGGCAGAAAAGGGATAACTATTCCCCGCCGCTTATCATGATCTGTTTTGACGGGGGAGCACGTTACGCTATCTTTGCCCCCGGACAAAAGGTGTGTAAAACAGATCTCATGATATTTCGGACATCAACAATCTCCTGCCTGCTATTAATGGCTTTTTCGCAGTTATCGGCACAGGAAAAATATGAACTCAACAGCGGATGGCAATGCAGTAACGTTGCCGGGATAAAAGCGACCGGACAGCAGATTTCAGATCCAGCGTACCGCCTGTCGGACTGGACACCTGCCACAGTGCCGGGTACGGTGCTGACTACCTTGCTGGATAATAAGCAGGTGCCGGATCCGATGTATGGTATGAACAACGAAAAGATACCGGATATCTATCATGCAGGCCGCGATCACTACACCTACTGGTTTGTAAAAGATTTTACGGAGAAGCCAGCTGCCGGAGAGGCGCAGGTATGGCTGCATTTCAGAGGTGTGAACGATGGCTGTGACATCTTCTTAAATGGACATAAAGTAACACCATCGACTCACTTTGGCGCTTACCTGCGTCAATCCTATAACATTACGCCATGGCTGGCGAAGAACGGTAAAAACCGTCTCGCTGTGATCGTGTACCCACCGGTATTTCCTGGCAATCCTAATGGCGGACAGGGAGGCGATGGTACCATCGCCAAAAACGTAGGACCGCAATACACCGCCGGTTGGGACTGGATTCAGCCTATGGGCGATCGTAACACCGGTATATGGGATAAAGTGACTATCGAAAAAACAGGCGCAGTACGCATCAAAGATCCACATGTTATTACCCGGGTGCCAGGCACCCGGAAGTCGGACGGGCCGCAGGCACCGGCCACAATCCTTGTATCGGCAGACCTGGAAAATGCCAGCGCTAAAAGTATTACCGGCACTTTGCGCTATAAGATAGACGGCGGCATGGCTACGCAAAAGGTAACACTGGCGCCGCATTCCACCACTACGGTGCAACTACCGGACCTGTTGCTGAAACAACCTTCCCTGTGGTGGCCTGCCGGCTATGGTCCGCAGCATTTGTATCATATGCAGTTGCAGTTCCTCAACAATGGCAACACCGATGATACAGAAGATGTAGAATTTGGTGTACGGGAAATACAAACCTATTGGAATACACATACCCGCAGCCGCGAGATTGCGGTAAACGGGCAAAAAATATTTATTAAAGGCGGTAACTGGATCACCTCTGATGCCATGTTCCGTTTCAGCAAAGAAAGATATGATGCGGAAGTTCGCTTTCACCGCGATATGAACCTGAACCTGATCAGGATATGGGGTGGTAGTTTAACAGAAAGACCTGAATTCTTTGAAGCCTGTGATAAATACGGGCTGCTGGTATTCCAGGATTTCTGGATGTCGGGCGACTGTAATGGCAGGTGGCAGGACCCTTTGAAGAAAGAAGACCAGTGGACCCGCCGTCAATATCCGGATAACCATTCCCTGTTCCTGGAAAGTGTAGCAGACCAGGTAAAGCTGTTACGTAACTATCCTTCCCTGGCTTTCTGGTGTGGTGGAAATGAAATTACGCCTCCGGCAGATATTTTTCATGCCATGAAAGATTCTATTATACCAGCATTGGACGGTACCCGGTATTTCTTCGACTATTCCAATTCCGACAGCATGTCTTATAATGCCCTGGGTGGTAACGGCGATGGCCCTTATGGTATTCAGTCAGTGCCTTACTTCTGGAGCTATCGTACTTTTCCATTTAACTCAGAAGTAGGATCTGTAGGCACCGGCGACTATGAATCACTGGAACGATTTTTACCAGCGGAGAACCTGGTGACACCCAATCCGCAAACTGGCAAAACGGACGCAGTATGGGATTATCATAAGTATATCGCTTATAATAAATCGATCGATCCTTATGGTAAAACCACTGATTTAAAAGAGTGGGCCAACAAGGCACAATTAGTGAACTATGACCAGTATCGTGCGCTTATGGAAGGTTTCAGTGCACATATGTGGGATTGGTATACTGGTGTGATCATCTGGAAAACACAAAACCCCTGGACTGCCTTAAGAGGACAGATGTACGATTATTACCTGGACCCCAACGCCTGTTTGTACGGTACCCGTAAAGGCGCGGCGCCGCTGCATGTGATGTACGATCCTACGGATGGCATGGTGATGGCGGTGAACAATACCTTTAATTATGCCCGTGACCTGATGCTGGAATTGAAAGCCTATGATATGAAGGGCCACGATAGCTTATTGACACAGTTGTTCGTAGAAGTAGGTCCTGCTACCGTACAAAAATTCATGTCGATGAAAGGAGTGTTAGATAAATTAAGTGAAAAAGAGGGCGTATTCTTTTCTCTGCGTCTCCTGAATACCAAAAAGGAAATAGTAGATGAAAACCTTTACTGGTTGGCAGATGCAGGTGGTAACTATTCCGGTTTGCAAAAGATGCCGGCAGCAGACGTAAAGGTAACAGCGCATAAAGCAGGAGCAGATAGCATTGTGGTGACGATCAGCAATCCTGCCGGTGGACCGGTGGCCTTCTTCAACCGCCTATCACTGGTGGATGCGCAAACAAAGAAGAGGATTTTGCCGGTGTTTTACAGCGACAACTACTTCTCTGTATTGCCGGGCGAACAGAAAAGTGTTAGCATCAGTGGTGCTGCTGTAGCCACTCACAGCGGCGCGCAGGTAGAAGTGTATGGAAATAATGTGAAGCGGTTAGCGATTAGCTTTTAGCTTTTAGTAAATGCAGCGGAGATTATACTATATGGTCTTCGCTGCATTTACTAAAAGCTAAAAGCTAACAGCTTTTCCGTATATTCATTTTGTTAATCGTTCCCTAGACCCCTGTTGTAGCTGTTGCCCGGGACCCGGTTTCAGAAAAAAGAAAGCATTTACTTTAATAGCGACAAAATCATTCAGCGATGACCTCCCTGCAGGAAGACACTATTATCCGGAAATTAGGTCCGGGCGAAAAGATTCCCTATGACCTGTTATTATTAGCCGATCCTTCTATTATAGCCCTCAATGCCTATTTATCACTGGCGGAAGTATATGTTATGGAACAGGACCAGCAGGTAATAGGCAGCTACGTGTTACTGGCAAACGATGCGGAAGAACTGGAGATTAAAAATATTGCCGTAAATCCTGCCTACCAGGGAAAGGGTTTTGGTAAGATATTATTGCAGGATGCCGCGCAACGGGCCAGGGCCAATGGTTTTAAACGGATTACCATTGGCACCGGCAATTCGAGTATTGCACAACTGTATTTATATCAACGGCAGGGATTTGAAATCACCGCCATTAAGAAAGATTATTTTATGATGCATTACCAGGAGCCGATCTATGAAAACGGCATTCAGTGTAAGCACCTGATCCTGCTGGAAAAGCGATTAAACTGATACTTCCTTATTTTCAATATAGGCCCTGGTTTTTGGTAAACTGTCAGGATGATGTTCTCTTACATATTTGATGAGATTTTCCCGGATATAGCAACGGAGATCAAATGCATTGCCCGAGTTAGCAGCACTCATTAATGCCCTCACTTCAATGGTTCGTTCGCTGGTATTGGTTACCTGCAAGGCTTTTGCACGTTTATCCCATAATGGCGACAGTTCCAGTAGCCTTTCAAATTCTGTTCTCAGCTGATCTACTGGTACCGTATAATCCATATAAAAAAAGGCGGTGCCCAGTATTTCCGCGCCGGTTCGGGTCCAGTTCTGAAAAGGTTTCTCTATAAAATAGTTAATAGGTAAAATCAGTTTACGCTGGTCCCAGATATTGAGCACTACATAGGTCAGTGTAATTTCTTCCACACGACCCCATTCACCCTCTACCACGAGTACATCATCAATACGAATGGGCTGTGTAAAAGCAATCTGAAAGCCTGCGAGGAGGTTGCCCAATGATTTTTGCGCGGCAAAACCAATAATGATACCGCCTACACCTACGCCGGTGAGGAGCCCTGCACCCAGTTTACGCATGCTGTCGAAACTGAGCAATATTACGCAGGCAGTGAGTATCAGTATCAGGGAGATGGATAACTTACGGATGAACTGTAGCTGCGTGCGTATTTTCCGTTCTTTCAGGTTGTTGGCTTTATTCAGATCATAGGCGTGGTAGATATAGTCTTCCATCACTTTGATGATACCTATCACCAGCGCCGCAAACGACAGTGTTAATGCGATCTCCGCCAGTTTACTCATCACCGGCACATAGTTAGGATTCACCCGCATCAGGGGCAATGCCATGTTCAGCAGGAGCAGGGGCAGAAAGTAATTGAATGCTTTACCTAACCGATAGAGGATACTATGAATCAGCGAAAACTCCGGTTTGGGGGAGACTGATTTTCTTAAAAAAACAGATAGTAACAATTTGATGAGCCATCCTGTGATGACTGCAATGCCTGCCAGCATCAGATTCCATAGGAAATTGGGCAGGTGGTCCGCATTTTCTATAAATTGATTCCACATGCGCCCCCATGCCCCAAAGATGATGCCGGTATGTGCCAGCTGCACTATTCATTTTCCGGAAATATGGTCATGACCAGCTTGCGTCCTCTGCTCTGATTGCGTTCCAGCAGATCGTGCGATTGTTGCACCGTTTCCACACTTAACATACCTGTAACATACACCGGAGACGGAGTGAGGATTCCTTTCTCCAGCATGGCTGTGATCTGCCGGAGGCCGTCTCCGTAATAACGCAGCTGACCGGTGAGGGAATAAGCGTAATTGGAAATATTGATGATGACGGCCCCTTTATTGAAAAGCGTTTCCCTGGCTGCCGGAGTGGAGAGCGCTGTTACGTCCTGGTAAATGCCATTGGTGAGGAGTACATCGGCACATAGTTCGGAGAGATGACCACCTACGAGATCGATAGTTGCGTCAAACAACTGGCCGTTCTGTTGTATTAAAATTGTCTGCAATAAATCGGGCAGGTGGTAGTCGATGATCTGTGATGGGAGCAATCCTGCCAGGAGCAATTGTTGCTGGCTGTCTTCATTACCTGCTGTCACGCAGAGCTGCGTATATCCGGCAGCCAGGAGGAGTTTTACCAGCACCAGTCCTACGCCTCCTGCGGCGCCACTGATGAAAATGCGGGCAGCCGCAGGCAGTTGAAGGCGTTTATAGCATTGCAGTGCGGTGAGCGCTGCGGTGGGCAGGGCAGCGGCTTCTGCAAAGGATAGGTTGGAGGGCTTATGTACCAGTATTTCCTGCGGGAGACTGATATGCGTAGCATAGGTGCCATTGGAGCCCATACTGCCCGATGCGGCCATCACGGCGTCTCCTATGGCAAATTGCTGTACCCCTTTACCTGTTTTAATGACGATGCCTGAAAATTCGCGGCCCAGTATTGGGGAGTGCATCCGTTTGCGTTCTGTAGCTCCTTGTCTCATCTGATAATCGATCGGATTAAATGCGGTGGCCATTATTTTTACCAGCACATCATTATCTCCCGGTTCGGGTATGGGCAGGGTGGCAGCAGAAAAATTTTCTACGCCTCCAAAATTATCCAGTACAATTGCCTGCATGTTTTCTTGATCTTTCATGCATCAAAATTATTGTGATGTTCTGTTATATTTGCTATAGGTATACCGGAGGTAACCGGTCTGCAATGGAAACCAACAGCTATGGCAATTATAAATATAAAAGGAAATCTGCGGGAAGCAACTTGCCACGAAGAACTTACCGCGATGCGCGACAGTATTGAATTATTCAGTGGTAAATGGAAGCTGCAACTACTGCGGTACCTGGCTTACCGGCCTGAAGAGAGTAACTATTTTAAAAAGATATTAAGAGAGATAGAAGGCATTTCTGCGAGGATGTTATCAAAAGAACTGAAGGTGCTGGAACTGAACTTCCTGGTGACCAGGACTGTCCTGAAAACAAAGCCTGTTACCGTAGCATATGCCATTACGGCTTATGGTCAAACGATACTGCCGGTAGCGGAGAGTTTGGTGGAATGGGGGCTGCATCACCGGCAAAAAGTAAAGGCAGCTATCCTGCATAATTAAACGATCTGGTCCTGCAACGCATAAATAATTCGCTGCAGGACCAAATGTTATCCGCTAAAATCTATCCGCTAAAATCTAACGGCTAATAGCTAAAAGCTAACAGCTCTATGGCACCAGCGGTTCCTATGATGAGAATTTTCATGCTGGCAAATGGTTTTGCTGAGGGTTACTTAAATTAGTAACTCGTGATGCTGATGGGTGATTCTTCAAAGATAGTATTCAACCTGGATGTCCAGTTGCTGAGTTCTTTGCTGCGGTCTTCCGGTGTTTGTCTGGCGGGACCGTACACCACCTGTGGTGATAATACGGAAAAGCCGGTGAATTGAAAGATGCCGCGGTGCAGGGGTTTCAGCATGTTATCCATGTCGCCGTTGGCGCCGCCGTCTATGTAATCTTCTTTTTTGCCGCCGGTGGTGAGCGAAAGCATCGCTTTTTTGCCACTGAAGATACCGGTTTCGTAAATATGTCCTTGTCCGTAGGTGCGGCCCATGGCAAACACGCGGTCTACCCATCCTTTCATGATCGCCGGTACACTGAACCACCACAGGGGAAACTGCCAGATCATGAGGTCGCACCAGGCTACTTTTTCCTGTTCAGCTGCAATGTTGGGTGCGAAGCCGTTGACGCTGGTAGCATGTAGTTCTTCCAGTTGTTGTTTAAAAAAATGATGATTATGTGTGCTGGTGAAGTTGGTACGGTCGGAAGCGGCATTAAATTCCATGGCGTATAGGTCGGATGTTTTTACCTGGTGGCCTGCCGCCTGGAGTGTAGATATAGCCGTGTTAAACATAGCGCCGTTCATGCTCTTTGGTTCCGGATGTGCGTATACAATAAGAATATTCATGTGATTGTTCGTTTATGGGCTCAAAATTATTATATGAATATTACATTTGTAGTACAGCAGCCTATTGTATGCTGCTCACAAAAATGTAAGTAATGGCGAAGAGAAAGGAAACATCTACCAACACTATTAACCTGGAGGAGATCCGCGAAGTATGCGGGATGGCCTTCGCAATGGATATCCTGTCCGGCAGATGGAAGTTGAAGATATTATACAAGCTGGAAACAAAGACGCTTCGTTTCAGCGAGTTGAAAAAGAAGATCCCCAACATTACGGATCGTATGCTCACCTTGCATTTGCAGGAGCTGGAGCGGGATGGCCTCGTTAAGAGAACCGTTTATCCGGAAGTGCCACCACGGGTGGAGTACAGTCTTACCGACAGTGCCCTGTTGCTGGTGCCTATCTGGGACCAGTTGAACGAATGGGGGCATATGCATCGGGATCGCGCGTTATAATGCGAAAGTGTTTGTTTCTCCGTTATGTTCAATTGTTACTGTAGCAGGGAAGGGTTGTGCCGGTATTTGTGTAGGAAACCAGTTCCTGCCCTGTGCCGCGATGATCAGTAACCCGTTGTCATCTCCTAATGCCGTAAAAGCCTCCATTCTGGGCTGTTTTGCGAAAACCGGCAAATGCCAGGTGCTGATCAGTTGATCGGCATATGCAGGCACTGCTGCGGCAGCAATCCCAATCTCGCTGATGTTGATAATGGTCAGCGTATTCGCTTCCTTTGGCAGGTCGTGCCGTGCAATCAGTTCCAACAGATTTCCATTATTATCAAAGAAATAAACTGCGTGGGCGTTCCAGTTGTCGAAAGTGGCGATGTGACTGTCCGCTGTCACGGGTAACAAAGTGGTGATTTGCTGCAACCACGCGATGGCTTCTTCCAATAAATCAGGTGTGATATTAAATGCAAAGTGGTACACAGGATGTGTAATGGCTGTTTGCTGTTCAAACGTCAATACAGATGTGCCGGCCTGAAAGCTGATGCTGTTACTGCTTTGACGAAGTATGGGCAGTTGAAGTTTTGTTGTATAGAAAGCGGTAGTTTGTACAATGTCGTTGGTGTATATGCTGATTTCTTTGATATTCATGATATTCGTTTATTTTAGTACAAATGTACTAAAATAATTCATTCTTGTACATTTGTACTAATTTTTCTATTTTCGTTGTAGATATGAATACAAAAGAAAAGATATTAATTGCCGCGCTGCGGTTGTTTAACGAGCAAGGCATTGATGTGATCACCATCCGGCACATTGCGAAGGAAATGGAGATCAGTCATAGTAACATACAGTATTACTTCCCCAACGCAGATGAAATTATTACCGCCCTTTATACCCGGCACATTGATGAGCTGAATGCGCTGCCCCCACTGGAGAATGGGAGCATTGCCTCTCTGCAGGAGTCGATTGCCGGCATATTACAGCATATTTACCAGTACCGGTTTATCTATATTCACTTCGTGGTAATAGCACGGCGTATACCCGCTGTAAAAAAAGTATATAGTCAGCGGTTTCTTGCCCGGCGGACGCAGTTGCTACAGGTGTTTGAGCATTTCCGGCAGCAGGGCCTCATGCGGAACGATATACCTGCCACCGTGTGGGAGAGCTTAATCAGGAGTATTTATATCATCGGCGATTTCTGGATTTCAGCGAATGAGCTGACTACGGGAATGAAGGGAAAGAAAGCTGTGGGGTATTATGCGGAGATGATTGGGGATATGGTATATCCGTATTTAACAGAGAAGGGGAAGAAATGAATTTATCTAGTTTTTACCCGGGCATTGTTTATGTAAGGGAGCGATACTATATTTGAATGAATGTTAATCTTTTAAAGTGTAGTCATGTTCAGTGGAGAATAAATAATGTTTATTGGAACACCAGCTTTTAATCCAGTTAAAAATATACTATGATACTTACCAGTCAGGCCCTGAATGATCTTGAACAGAATACCGCATTAAAGAAAACCTATGCCAGCGCCGGTAGCTGGGGACAAAACAAACTCATGTTCCTGCCTATTGCCATCCTGGTATTCAGCGCATTTGCGCTTTACTTTTTTTATGATTTATCGAAAAGAGATGCCACTTATTCCACTTATTCCCTGGTTTGTGGCGCCTTGATATTACTATCTATCGTGGCTATTGCAGTGATGCAGAATAAGGCAAAAAAGAAGATATTGGAGAACATTGCTTCTGTGCCTGTTTGCATAGCGAAGAAAGTGTATGGCAATGATGATACCGGCGTTTACTATTGTATTTACACTAACGGCAGCAAACGTCATGATATCGCATTTATTGAAGGTATTGCTGATAAAATATTCAATATCGATCAGGAGCCGGATGCTGCGCTGCGTAAGAAAATCAATAACTTATTCGAAGTAAAACTGGCCAACACCAATGCACCCGCCGTACTTTTGCCGGAGCTGTTTACATCAGGTGAGAAGGTATACCAGAAACAGTTTGCTACTACCGCCTTAAGTCACGTGGTGGCGGAGAATGATGGTAAGTTTGCAGTCCTTGATTTTAACGGTGTGGCTGTGCCTGTGATGAAATGAATTGTTTTGAAGAACACATAAACCAGATGAATATGGATCTTACATTCAGATTGGCTAAGAAAGAAGATATTCCCGACATTGTTCGTATGCTGGCAGACGATGTACTCGGCGCGGACAGAGAGAATGCAGATAATGTACATTCCGACAAGTATCAGAAGGCATTTGAAAGGATTGCGGCAGACCCTAACCTGGAATTAACGGTGGTGGAAATGAATGGTGAATCAGTAGCTACGTTTCAGTTGTCGTTTATTCAATACCTGGTCAATGAAGGTGGATTGAGAGCGCAGGTAGAAGCGGTAAGAACCCATTCAAAATACCGCGGACAAGGCATCGGTAAGCGCGTGTTTGAATACATTGTTAACCGTGCGAAAGAGAAAGGCGCCTACATGGTTCAATTGACTTCTGATAAGAAAAGAGTAGATGCGATCAGGTTTTATGAGTCGGTGGGGTTCAAGGCTACGCATGAAGGGATGAAGATGAGGTTGGGGTAGTTGTTTTTCCGTATTGTAAACGGGCATATTCATGTAGAAAATCGGTGAGTATTTTTTCATCAAATCCCTCCGTACTATTGACCCAGTATTTGGGTTGTCCATTTTCGGCGATCACGAGGGTATACAATTGCGGCGTCCTTAGATAACGGGCCTGGAACCTGAGCTCCAATGAAGTGGTAGTTACCGGGAAATAAACGCTTTTCTTTCTCAAGCCCTGGAGGTAGGTCACTATCAGCTGATCTTTTAATACCTGTACTGCAGTTGTATATTTATTGTAGAGCGTGAATTTTACGTATAAATAAGTAACTGCTGAAATCAATAGGAGGGGAACCAAATACTTATATGGATTGACATTATTGTAGTGACGGGGAATGAATAATATCAACATGGCGAAGTATGCGATGCTTTTGCCGACCAGCTCAAACAGGGGGCTATTGGTAGATTTTATTTGCATGTTTTTGGTATAGGAGGAGTGAAGTTACTGAGTTTTGACAATGGTAACAACTTTCGCCCATTTTTCAGGAAATAGCCTTTATGACCGTTAATTTATGTCAATTAGTGTTAAATAGTCTTAAGGAAATCGCCTGTATATTTCCCGCTATTATCCGTTAAACCCAATACTGATAAGCGTTATAAGCTACCGGTAGGTAGTAATACCCCATTTCCCCATTGCCCTTCACATTAAACTTCGACACCTGACGGCTATCCAAGAGTGCAATCCTAATATGCTGAACTAATTCTTACCACTTGTGGCAATTCAGTGTATACCCTGGAGTTAAAATCATCAATAACTTAAAACACACAATTATGATGAAGCATTTTCTTGTAGCAGGTTTGTTAATGGCAACACTTGTATCCGCAAAAACTTATGCGCAACAGCCGCAGCAACAACAACCACAGCAACAGCATGACCATGAAGGGTTTTTTAAGAAAATTGACACCGATGGAGATGGTAAACTCAGTAAAACTGAGGTAGATGAAGCAGCGAAAGATAATAAAAGGGTGTCCAAATTGAAAGAGAACTTCGATGCTATAGACGCCAATAAGGATTCTTTTCTCGATAAAGAAGAACTGAAGGCTTACCGGAAAAAAGAGGGTGATCAGAAGAAAGAAGGAGGAACGAAGTAATTGTTTTTTTTAAAGCGGGGCAGCCATCGGGATATTACCGGTGGCTGCCGCGTTTTTCTTTCCCCTCATAATCCAATCCTCTTTGATCCTTGGGAAAGTTGCATGCTTGTCTTATATGTTACTCAATAGGAGAAGCCGTATATTTCAAATTAGAATGATACTAATTGTGAATTATATTCATTGCAAACCCTACGAAGTAACCAATTGAAGTTAATTGGATTGATTTTCTTCGATAGTCATTTTCCTCCTTGAAAAATTTGATTACTCCAATTGTCGCCAGGTCATTCAAGTAGGCTTCCATTATTGTAATACTCTCAAATGAAAATGTCTTGTAATCACATAGGGAGAAACTATTGTTGTATTTAAGTATTTTTTTAAAAAAAATGAGGGCCCTTGAGCTTAGATGCTCAACTATAATTTTGAGATGATGATTAGATAAATCATTGAGCCAGTCAGAAAACATACTATCTTTTTCAGATTCACTTCGAGGTATGATTGTTTTGCTGTGAATATAGATACAATAGTCATTTGCGTACTTAAATGTAGTTCGTACATTTTGAGCAAAGAGACTAAATAATGTTACAAAATTTTTTTCTGTTAGAGGCATATAGAACTTACTGTTGTAGGAGCAGTATTCCATTCGGCTATCAAATATTGACTTAGCATAATTTTGGTTAATTCTCATTATTTCTATTGGATCATGTAGCAATCCCTCCAGTCGCTGAGATGATCCAATACTTTTAACAATC
The DNA here is from genome assembly GCF_056394125.1 of Chitinophaga sp. 10T418. Classification (NCBI taxonomy): domain Bacteria; kingdom Pseudomonadati; phylum Bacteroidota; class Chitinophagia; order Chitinophagales; family Chitinophagaceae; genus Chitinophaga; species Chitinophaga sp. 10T418. The sequence goes on along the minus strand of NZ_JBFTHG010000005.1, from coordinate 474,952 downwards.
CCTGATGCGCCACATAGAATCCATCTTATTCCCGGTAAATTGAATAGCAAGTCCCTTAGTTGTTCAACGAGCTTTCTTGCAGTGTCAGTTGTTTCCAATATCTCTAAATTATCGATAGTGCATACTACTCCACCACCAGTGTCAACGGGAAAAATGGTTTGCAACCAGCCTCGAATTACACTTCTGAATCCACTTCTGGCAAAGCCACTTGAGTCGTTAGGTATTGATCCGAAACCCACGCCAAAATTTCCAATTGAGACCTGGAAATTTGAAATCATTGGAGAATTCAACCATTTGTCGATGGATGTTGAATTGTCTGGGATTTCGAAACCTAGATTCGTCAATTCATCAGCCCTCATTAAAAGAGTTTGAGCTACCTCAACAAGTACGTCATCAACGAATTCTTCCGGATCTTTTGTTAGACTTATTTGAAAGTTTTTGTAGCACGGAATAAATAAGCAATTTCTTCGTTGATTGAAATAGTCTTCGTAACATTCATACAATGTTGCGTTAATCAGACTTGATTTGCCAATTCCATTTGCACCTTCAACTGTTACTAAGGAAGGAGGATTAAAAAGTCGGATCATGAGCTCCTTTATCTCCTCATCACGGCCGATGAGCAATTTCTTACCTTCTTCATTAGGTTGAAGTGGTGTGGGACTAAATGGATTTTCATTAAATCCCCATTCTTCGTAGACATTCATCACATAACGTTTTATTAGTAAACTAGAGCTGAATGGAAAGAAAAACTGTAAACTGGAGTTTGGTTAAGAATGGTCTTAGCCTTTCATAATAACACTAAGCTAAAGCTTTATAAGATGATTCACTGCAATTAATTGGCGGTTTTATGAGTGTATTTTTTAGATAGATTAAAGTCGAAAGTTAAGGACTTGAATTTAAGCGTTTGATTTTCTTTGTGCTGATGAGTAGGAATAGTAGCTAGTGCGGTGAGGATTTTTTATCTTTTATTATGAGTTTACTTTTTATTAAATATGTAAATAAACGATTACAAAAAATGTAATAATTGAGATACAAAAAAACGGCGCATCCATTGGGATGCGCCGTTTCAAAATTATGTCAAAGCATTACTGCCCCTGTTTCTTTTTCTTATGATCCACAATGGCTCCTGTACCTGCACCTACGCCGGCGCCAATCAGGGTTCCTATTGCGGCTCCTTTGAGTCTGTCTTTATTTACAATTGCTCCGGTGATGGCACCTGCACCTGCGCCTACAACGGCACCTTTAGCAGTGTGGCTCCATCCTTTCCAACCTTTCTTCTTTGCTGGTGCAGCAGGAGCTGGTGTTGCCGGGGCGGGACTGTTCATCTCTGCATCGGCATATCCTGGTGTTACAGCTGCGTTGGAAGTATTATGTCTGTGTTTCTTTAAGTTGTTCATTGAATCCACTACCTGTTGTTTAATGGCACTTACATTATTCATGGAATCAATGGTGGCTTTCTTCGCGCTCTCTATAGCGGCGGCATTATCAGCATTGCTTTTGCAGGAAAAGAAAATGACTGCTGCTGCTAAGGCTACAAGTAACTGTTTCATGGTTAAAATCCTTTTAACAGCCACCTGACGAAAATTATGCCAAACTCAAAAATTACAGTGGTAACCGCATTTCTACGAGGTTGGTACGGAACCCGGCTTTCTCATAAGCTTTAACAGCAGCCTCGTTCCCGCCGTACACATCCAGGCGCATTTCCACCATGCCCTGTGAAGATGCCCAGGCTTTGAGTCCCTGGATGATCAGCTTGTTTAAGCCTTTACCCCGGTGTGCGGGTTCAACATACATAAATCCCAGGTAGGCATATTGGGAAAATTTAAGATATGGTTTAGCGTCCTGTATGCGGGCATAGCCCGAGCCTATCAGCTGACCATTACACTCCGCTACCAGCACTTCCACGTGGGGGGCGGCGATCATGGCGGCAACATCGTAATAATGAATAGTACCGTCTTTTAAGTTAGCGTCGTAGGGCCGTTCTGCGTCGATAATGGCCTGCTCAAATTCAAGCAGGATGGGCAGGTCGGTTAATATTGCCTTTCTGATGTGAATCGTTTCCATGGTTGCGTTGTTACTAATATGGGGCAAATATCAGTTTTTTACTACTTTTTACCGCTTAATCAGCCAATTACTGTCGGGGGAGAGCGTTTTTTGTTTGCACGGGTTATAGAAGAACTGTCCGTGAACCATCCGCCAATACTCCGGGAACGATTGCGTAAATATCCCCGCACTTCTGCGCCCCATTTGCTATTTTGACGTCTGCAATTCAATACCACGCTATGAAACAAACTATCTTAACAGCCATAGGACTGTTCATCAGCCTTTTCCTTTCTGCGCAAACGATAACGAAAACAGTTGCGAAAGACGGCAGCGGTGATTATACCACCGTACAGGCGGCATTAGACGCGATACCTCTTAACAACAAAATACCTGTACGCATCTTCATAAAAAATGGCATTTACAAGGAAAAAATAAAGCTGGATTCCACCAAAGATTTTGTTACGTTAATAGGAGAAGATGAAAATAAAACCATTCTCACCTACGATGATCATGCAGGCATGCGCAATGCTGCCGGTGATAGCATCACTACCTATTCTTCTCCCTCCTGTATGATTTATGCCAGCGATTTCCGGGCAGAGCACCTCACCTTCGAAAATACTGCCGGCGTAAAAGCCGGACAGGCCGTGGCACTCAGCGTACGGGGCGACAGAACTACGTTTGTGCATTGCCGTATGCTGGGTTTCCAGGATACTTTGCTGGCCGGAACATTTTACTGCAGGCAATACTACAAAGCATGCTACATTGAAGGAAGTACCGATTTCATTTTTGGTTATGCGGCTGCATTGTTTTATAAGTGTCTTATTAACAATAAAACGAACTCGTATATTACGGCAGCGGCTACACTGCAAACACGTCCGGTGGGGTATGTATTTAAAGATTGTACACTGACGGCAGATAGCGGCGTAACCAAAGTATACCTGGGGCGGCCGTGGCGGCCTTATGCCAGCACTACCTGGATTGATTGTTACATGGGTGCACATATTTTACCGGAAGGCTGGGACAACTGGCGGAAAGAGTCGAATGAAAAAACGGCCCGTTATGCAGAGTATAATAGTCGTGGCCCCGGTGCCAATCCTGCCGGGAGAGCAGGATGGAGCCGGCAACTCACCAAAAAGGAAGCGAAACAATTTACAAGGGAATATATATTCGGAGACTGGAAATTTAAATTATGAAGATAACAGCCTGTCTGTGGTGCCTGCTGGCGACCACACCAGTGATGGCACAATCCGCATCAGAAGTATCTAAAGTATGGGTAGCCGATAATGGAGATGGCACTTATAAAAACCCGGTACTATATGCGGACTATTCCGATCCCGATGCCATCAGGGTAGGAGACGACTATTACCTGGTGGCCTCCAGCTTTGACGCCGTTCCGGGCTTGCCGATCCTGCATTCCAAAGACCTCGTCAACTGGCGTATTATCGGACATGCTTTACTGCGTCAGCCACCCTATGATTATTTCGCGGCTACACAGCATGGCAACGGTGTTTGGGCGCCCGCAATCCGCTATCACAATAAGGAGTTTTATATTTATTATCCGGACCCCGATTTCGGTATCTATGTGGTAAAAGCAAAACAGATCACAGGCCCCTGGAGTATACCGGAACTGGTAGTTGCCGGTAAAGGACTGATAGATCCCTGCCCTCTATGGGATGATAATGGACACGTATATATGGTGCATGCTTACGCAGGAAGTCGCGCCGGTATTAAAAGTATCCTCGTAGTAAAAGAGTTGAATGCCGCCGGTACCAAAGCGCTTGATGAAGGCGTGCTGGTGTTCGATGGACATGATGATCAACCTACACTGGAGGGCCCCAAGATCTATAAGCGTAACGGGTACTACTACATTTTTGCACCTGCCGGCGGCGTCAGCACAGGCTGGCAGCTGGTACTGCGCTCAAAAAATATTTACGGTCCTTACGAGAGTAAAATAGTGATGGATCAGGGGCATTCCCCGATCAATGGACCTCATCAGGGCGCCTGGGTACAAACACCTAAAGGGGGCGACTGGTTCCTGCATTTCCAGGATCAGGAAGCTTACGGCAGGGTTGTTCACCTGCAGCCGATGAAGTGGGTAAATAACTGGCCGGTGATAGGTATAGACAAAGACAATGATGGCAAAGGAGAACCCGTACTCCGTTACCGCAAACCAGATGTGGGCAGAACCTATCCGGTTGCCAGCCCACAGGAATCAGATGAGTTTAATGAAAACGTATTGGGACTGCAATGGCAATGGCAGGCGAATCCGGCTGCCGGCTGGGCTTTCCCATCGTCTGCGCATGGCTGCCTGCGCCTCTTTGCAGCGCAACAGACCGACAGCGCCCGGAATTTGTGGGAAGTACCTAATGTACTCCTGCAGAAATTCCCGGCGCCGGCATTTAGGGCTACCGTGAAGTGTAGCTTTAAACCCAGACAGGAAGGAGATCGTATGAATATGCTGGTCATGGGCAGCGATTATGCCGGACTATCACTCGTGAAAAAAGCAGACGGCATTTATTTATCCCGATTCAGCTGTAAGCAGGCAGACAAAGGTCATCCCGAAACGGTTACCGTATTGGAGAAGATAACGTCCACGGATATATTTTTCAGGGTGCAGGTAAGAGAAGGCGCTGTTTGTCAGTTTAGTTATAGCAGCGATGGACAAACATTTCACGATGCAGGAGCGCCGTTTACCGCCGTTACCGGCAGATGGATAGGCGCCAAAATGGGATTGTGCTGCACCAGGAATATTAAAACAAATGATGCGGGCTGGGCTGATGTGGACTGGTGGAGAATAGATAAATAGTTGCCGCGATTATCGTTTCTTTTTAGCTGGTGTCATGGGAGGAATCAATAACTCCGTTTGCAATATCCGCGTTTCAAAGTCTTTCACGGGTCTTTTACTTTCTATCAGTTGCAGTAATAATTGAGTGGCCACCTGTCCCATTTCAAAGGCGGGTTGCCGCACCACAGTGAGTGGTGCATGTAGTAGTTCTATCAACTCTGAATTGGAAAATCCTGTCAGCGCCATTTCACCGGGAATGGCTACCTGCGCTTTTTTCAGCGCACGCATACAACCTGTAGTGAGCTTATCTGAAGTAGTAAAAATAGCATCCGGCCGTTTCTTTTCTTTCAACAGCTCTTCTACGGCATCTGTTACTTCCTCCAGCAGCATACCACCATGGAAGCAATATTTGATGAGCGAAGATGGGGGCCAGATACCGTGCTTTTCCAATGCAGCCATATATCCCGCCACCCGTTCACGGGTAATGGAAAGATGTGCCGAATTGGTAATACAGGCAATACGCTTGTAGCCCTGTGAAAGCAAATGCATAGTGGCATTATAGGCCCCCTGGAAATTATCCACCATTACTTTATGCGTGGCAATATCTTCTACAATCCGATCGAAGAATACAATGGGAAAACCGTACTGATGTAACGCTTTCAGATGCGTCAGGTCCTTAGTTGCACTGGATACCGATATCAGCAGGCCATCTATGGAACGGGAGGMGAGGTATTGTAACGTTCTTACTTCTTTTTCAAAGGATTCATGACTCTGGGAAATAATTACCGTATAGCCTTGTTCGTTAGCTACCGATTCAATTCCGTTAATTGTCTGAGAAAAAAAACTGTTGGCAATCTCGGATACGATTACACCTATTGACCTGCTTTTTTTCTCCTTTAAACTTAATGCAATAGGATTGGGATGATAGTTCAACTGTGCCGCATGCTCCAGTACCAGTTGCTTGGTAGCCGCACTGATTTCATGGCTGTCACGCAATGCACGTGATACCGTGGAAGTAGACAGGTGAAGTGCCTGCGCAATATCTTTTATAGTAGCTGCTTTATACTTCATATGGCTTCCGGACTATGTTTTCCGGCATTCAGGTACGTGGTGAAAGTACTGATTTTCCGGGAACGATTGCGTAAATAAACTTCACAATTAATAAATAGTTCTGTAGACTTGTAACCACACGACACAGAAAAAAGCGCTCCTGTTTCAACCAACAAATCACCACGTTTAATCAATAGCGATTAGCACAACCTTTATTTGCCATTTAAATTCACGCCAAACGTTATGAAAAGAATTTACCTTATTTGCTTGCTGCTGTTGGGTTTTAGCAGCTGGGCGATTGCACAGACCCGCACCGTAAAAGGGAGGGTAACAGATGCAACCTCCGGTGATGCGCTGCCACTTGTAAGTGTACAGGTGAAAGGAACTACCAGTGGAACCCAAACAGATACACATGGAAATTTTACACTGCAGGTTCCGGACGGGAAAAAAACGGACCTGTTGTTCAGCTATGTAGGATATGCCCCGGTAACCCTAGTAGCGGATAATGTCAATATGACAGTAAAAATGGAATCGAACAATAAAAGACTGGATGAAATTGTGGTAGTAGGATACGGCATGGTGAAAAAACGTGATCTCACCGGTGCAGTGGTATCGGTAAAAGGAGAAGAACTGAAAAAAGTGCCTTCCACCAATGTGATGGAAGCGGTGCAGGGAAGACTGCCAGGTGTGGATATTACCCGCAGCAGCGGTGCAGCGGGCGCTAAAGTGAATGTCACCGTAAGAGGTAACCGCTCTATTACAGCAGGCAATGGTCCCCTATATATCGTTGATGGCGTTCAGTATGAAAACATCCAGGATATCAGTCCGAATGATATCCAATCAATGGAAGTGCTGAAAGATGCGTCTACTACAGCTATCTACGGTTCCAGAGGCGCCAACGGCGTTATCATGGTCACCACCAAAAGAGGTACTGCCGGCAGACCACGCGTAAATATCAGTTCCTATGCCGGCATATCCGAAGTAAACGGTTATCCCCGCATGAGTAACGGAGAAGAATATACGGCATTGAAACGCGAAGCGAACCGCACCACCGGCAGATGGGCCAGCCCCGCCGATGATTCCAAAATATTCAACGCATTTGAACTGGATGAAATCAAAAATAATATCTGGACAAATTATGCGGACGAGCTTTTACATAAAGGTTTACAGCAGGACTACCAGGCAGGTATCTCAGGAGGATCAGAAAAAACAAAAGTCTATTTCTCCTTTGATTACTTTAATGAAAAAGGACTGCTGAAACTGGATGACCTGAAACGCTATGCTGCCCGCTTAAACATTGATCAAACCATTAATGATGCGATCAAAATAGGTGTACAGAGCCAGATCACTTACTATGATCAGAGCGCACGCCGCGATCCGCTGAACCAGGCCAATAAGTATATTCCGCTGGGTGTTCCCTATGATTCTGCCGGCAACCTCGTGTTATTTCCCAACAGCGGATCCGCTATCAACCCGCTGGCAGATGAACAACCGAATGCCTATCAGAACATCACACGGACTACGCGCACCTTTATCAACGCTTACCTGGAACTTACACCCTTCAAAGGATTTATGTTCCGGTCTAATTTTGGTGTAACCCTGGACAATGCGAAACAAGGCATCTTTGCATCTAAAAGCTCCATTGACCGGTCCACTGCATCTACTTCACGATCCCAGTCCAACAGCAATACCCGCAGGTATCTCAGCTGGGAAAACGTGGCCACCTATAATAAAACGATTGGTGATCACACCTTCGGGATCACCGGTGTAGCCAGCGTATTGTCAGATCAGCGTGATTCTTCCCTGATGCAGGGAGAAGGACAGCTGCTGCCCTCTCAGCTATATTATGCGCTGCAAAATAGTGTGAGTGGCATCGCTATCCGTAACAGCTACCAGGCCAGTAAACTGATCTCTTTTACAGGCCGTTTGAATTACGCGTTTAAAGGAAAATACCTGTTATCACTCACCGGCCGCTCCGATGGCTCTTCTAAATTAGCGCCGGGTAATAAATGGGCCTTCTTCCCATCCGTGGCAGCGGCATGGCGCATCAGTGATGAAAAGTTCATGAAGTCACAAACTTTCCTGAGCGACCTGAAACTGAGAGTGAGCTATGGCATAGCGGGTAATGATGCGGTACCTCCTTACTCGAGCACTGCCTACCTCACTAAAATTCCATTCTCTTTCGATGATACCAATGCCGCTATGGCTTATGCCATCGGTGATCAGGCAGGTAACCTGGGATTGAAATGGGAACTTTCTACCACTAAAAATATCGGACTCGATTTCGGCATCATTGGCAATAAAGTAAGTGGTAGCATCGATTATTACGATACACAAACCAAAGACCTGCTGCTGTTACGTACTTTACCTACCTCCTCCGGCGTGAGCGTTGTAATGCAAAACATTGGGAAAACCCGTAACAGAGGGATTGAAATAGGTATTAACACCACTAATATTGCTACAGCTGATTTCAGGTGGACTTCCAACATCGTGTACTCCCGCAACAAAGAAGAAATAGTGGCGCTGGCAGATGGTAGTACGAATGATGTGGCCAATGGCTGGTTTATCGGATCCCCGGTGAAAGTATATTTCGATCAGCAGAAAATTGGTATCTGGCAAACAGCAGATGCGGGAGAGGCCACGAAATATGGTTACAAACCCGGCGATATCCGCGTGAAAGACCAGGATGGCAACGGTGTCATCAATTCTGCTGACCGCATCATCCTGGGCGCGCAGGTGCCTAAATGGAGTGGTGGTATCAATAACGACTTCCGCTACAAAAATTTTGATCTCAACATTTATGTGTTTGCTCGTATAGGGCAGTGGATCAATTCGGAATACGCTGCTAAATTTGATCCACAGGGTCTGGAAAACAGCGCCCCGCTTAACTACTGGACCCCTGAAAATCCGTCCAATGAGTATCCACGCCCGAATGCAAGTCTCTCTAAAGATGGTACACCGTTTATTAAAACACTGGGTTATAAAGAAGGCTCTTTTGTGAAGATCCGCAATCTGTCACTTGGCTATACCTTCTCCGCTCATGCGTTGAAACCATTGCACCTCAGCAGTCTTCGTTTATACGTAACCGGTAAGAACCTCTTTACATTCAGCAAAATAAAAGATTACGATCCGGAAAGAGGCGGCGATCTGAGCAACCCGCTCACCAAAATGTATGTGGCAGGAATAAATGTTGAGTTTTAATTTTCAAAAAAGCAGTTATGAAACCAAACATAAATAAGTACTTTATCATACTCACCATAGCGGCTGCAAGTCTTGCCAGCTGCAACAAACAGCTGGAAGAATATAATCCCGGCGGCACCACCACCGATGCGGTATACTCCACGCCGGAAGGATTTGAAACACTGGTAAATGCAGCGTATACCTATAACCGTTGGTGGTATGGAAAGGAAGAAGGATACAGCATGGCAGAAATGGGAACGGATATATGGACCAGCGGTACCGGTGATAAATATCCTGACATCACCAACTACAACAACCTGCAGGCCAGCAATGTTGTGATGAGTGGGTTGTGGAAACAATTGTATGCTGCTATCAATCTCTGTAATGCCGGTATCAAGCGCATCGATAAAGCCGGTCTCGCAGAAGATAAAAAGAAAGTACGCAATGCGGAATTACATTTCCTCCGGGCCTTTTACTACTGGCATATTGTGGAAACCTGGGGGCCTGTACATTTTACCCTGGAGGAAACCTCCGGCGCTATCACTACTGCCAACCGTACGCCGGTAGAAACCTTTTATAAACAGATTTTTGCTGACCTTGATGTGGCCGTGAATAACCTGCCTGCTACTACCACCGATTATGGCAGGGTTACCAAACCTGCGGCAGAAGCCTTTCTGGCGAGAATGTATCTCACCCGTGGTATGAACCAGCAGGCCGCTGACCTGGCTGATAAAGTAATTAATAACTACACTTATGCGTTATTACCAAAGTATGCGGATCTCTGGCGTATGGATAACCTGCAAAATAAAGAGGTGATCTGGGCAGTTAACTATATGAAGAACCTGGTATTTGATGACCGTACGGATGCAACACTTTTTCCCAACGGACACTCCCGTGGCGCCAACAACGGTCACCTGATGTTTGCCATGAAGTACGATGATCTCCCGGGTATGCAGCGTGATGTGCTGAACCAGCGTCCGTTTAACCGTTACATGCCTACGTTGTTCCTGTTAAACCTGTTTAATGATAAAACAGATGCCCGCTACCAGGCTTCTTTCAAACAGGTATGGCTTTGCAATAATCTCAAAACAGCGCCGGCAGGTATGAAGTTGGGCGATACGGCTGTATGCTGTAGTAAGGATGTATTGGCAGCAACAACCAGGTACCGGTTATATGATAGAAACGCGGTGTATAACAGTGCAGGTGGCGGCAACGATCGTACGCACTATGTATCGCTGCAGAAATTTGATGACCCCACACGGGCATCCCTGAACGAAGAACAAAGTGCCCGCGATGCATTTATTATTCGTCTTGCTGAAATGTACCTGATCGCCGGAGAAGCACAGTTTAAATTAGGTAACGCTGCCAAGGCGGCAGACTACATTAACGTGATCCGCAAACGCGCCGCCATTCCCGGTCAGGAAGCAGCGATGCAAATCACTGCAGCGGATATCAGCCTGGACTTTATCCTCGATGAAAGAGCCAGGGAGCTGGCGGGAGAGCAGCTGCGCTGGTTCGACCTGAAGCGTACCGGTAAGCTTGCGGAAAGAATTGCACTCCATAATCCGGACGCCAGTAAATATTTCCAGTCGTTTCATACCGTGCGGCCTATTCCGCAGGATCAGATCGATGCCGTGACGAATAAGGGAGAGTTTAAGCAGAACGATAAATATAACTAATGAGATATCTACAGATACTACTATTATCATTATTGGGACTGGCACCTGCCGGTCCCAAACCCACTATATTCCTCATCGGAGATTCCACAATGGCCGACAAGCCACTCGCCGATAATCCAGAACGTGGCTGGGGGCAGTTGTTGCCCACTTTTTTTGAACCCGATATGAGCATAAAAAATTATGCCGTGAACGGTCGCAGTACCAAAAGTTTTATTGATGAACACCGCTGGGATACTGTGCTCTCACAACTGCATCCCGGTGATTGGGTGATGATCCAGTTTGGACATAACGATGCTAAAATAAATGATAGTACCCGCTATGCCGCCGCAGAGGGAGCCTATAAAACGAACCTGGAACGCTTTGTAAAAGAAGCCCGCGCCAAAGGAGCAAACCCGGTGCTTATTACACCTGTAGTCCGCCGTCAGTTTGCCAATGGTATTCTGGAAGATACCCACGGCCAGTACCCTGCCGTGGTAAGAGCCGTAGCTGCAGTGATGCAGGTTCCGCTGCTTGACCTTCAGCAAAGGAGTGCCGCACTGCTGACGCAGGAAGGAGAAACGGGTTCCGTGAAAATGTTTAAAACCACACCTGCAGGACATTATAACTCTCTGCCACAAGGCATTACAGACAATACACATTTTTCTGCTTATGGTGCTGCAAAGATAGCGGCACTGATAGCAGGAGAAATCAGATTGAAAAACATACCGTTGTCGGGCTACCTGAAAAAGACCGCCTTCGAAAATAAATACAGTTACGAGTTACCGCTGATCTATGAACCGCACTTCAGAAAGGATACGTTCAATATCCTGCGTTATGGTGCTAAAGCAGATGGTATTACGTTGAACAGTAAAAGCATTAATGATGCGATTGCTGCCTGTAGCAGCAAAGGTGGTGGAGTGGTGCTGGTTCCGCCGGGGCTGTGGCTCACGGGGCCACTGGTGTTGCAGAATAATGTTAATCTCCACCTGGCGGCAAATGCGGTGTTGCAGTTTACGACCGACTTTGATCAGTATCCGCTCATCTCCACTACCTACGAAGGGCTGGCTGCGGTGCGCTGTCAGGCGCCGGTTTCCGGCAACAACCTGGAAAATATAGCCATTACCGGTAGTGGTATCCTGGATGGCGGCGGTGATGCCTGGCGAATTGTAAAAAAAGCAAAGCTCACGCAGTCGCAGTGGGAGAAATTGGTCGCCTCCGGTGGTTTGATGGGGGAAGACAGCGTTACCTGGTATCCATCCAAATTATCTTACCTGGGTGCTAAAACCAACCAGGCCGGTGTTATTACAGCAGGCAGCAAACCAGCGGACTACGCTGGTATCAAAGATTTCCTGCGTCCTAATATGATCAGTATTTCCGGCTGTAAAAATGTGTTGCTGGAAGGGGTTACTTTCCAAAACTCTCCGGCCTGGTGCCTGCATCCTTTACTCTGTGAAAATATTACGCTGAGAGGTATTTATGCTAAAAATCCCTGGTACGCGCAAAATGGCGATGGGGTAGACCTTGAGTCATGCAGCTATGCACAGATCCTGGATTGCACTTTTGATGTAGGTGACGATGGCATCTGTATCAAATCAGGGAGGGATGAACAGGGACGTAAACGTGGCAAACCTACAGAGAATGTGATGGTGCAAAACTGTACCGTTTATCATGCACATGGCGGCTTTGTGATAGGCAGTGAAATGTCTGGTGGTGCCCGCAATATTTATGTGTCTGATTGTTCTTTCCTGGGCACCGATATCGGGCTGCGGTTTAAAACTGCCCGTGGCCGTGGTGGTGTAGTGGAGAATATTTATGCCACCGGTATCAACATGAAAGATATTCCGGGAGAAGCCATCCTGTTTGATATGTATTATGCAGCCAAAGATCCGGTGCCTTTAGCAGGTGAAAAAAGAACTGCACCCAAAGTAGAAAAGCTACCGGTGACAGACGCAACACCGCGTTTCCGCAACTTTTATATTAATGATGTGGTATGTAGTGGTGCTAAGAAAGCGGTATTCATCCGTGGCCTGCCGGAGATGCCTGTTGACCATATTTTCCTGAGCAACCTGGTGATAAAAGCGGAGGAAGGGATCAGTTGCCTGGAGGCGACCGGTATACATTTCAGGAATGTTTATCTGCTGACTTCCTCCGGTATGCCTCCTTTGCAAACCCGCAATGTCAACGATATTACACGAGACAGTTGTCATTATCGAGATACTAAAAACAAAACAACGGAAGATCATGTGTTTTAAAAAGAGATTCATCATCGCAGGACTGTTGTTCATCAATATGCTCACCACGCAGGCCCAGAGCGGTGCTGCCGGTATGGCGGCTACGGTCATGCGTATTTGGAAGGATTCACTCGTATTGCATCCCGGTACACCGGTAAAATGGACCTATGATGAAGGCGTAGTATTGGAGGGGTTTACCGGGCTATGGAAACGATTCCATGATCAGCAATATTTCCGGTATATGCAACAGCGCATGGATTTTTTTGTAGGAGATAACGGTGACATCCGTACGTACCGGCAGAAAGATTACAACATCGATAATATCAAGAATGGCCGGGTACTGCTGACATTGTATAAAGCTACCGGCAACGACAAATATAAGCTGGCAGCAGGGCAGCTACGGGAACAGCTGCGCGGACAACCCCGTACGCATGACGGTGGTTTCTGGCACAAACAACGCTATCCCTACCAGATGTGGTTAGACGGTCTTTACATGGGGGAACCTTTTTATGCAGAATACGCGGCGTTGTTTCATGAAGACAGCGCCTTCCGTGATATTACCCGGCAGTTTGTGTTGATGGAAACACATGCACGTGATACGGCAACAGGCTTATTATACCATGCCTGGGATGAATCGCGGGAACAGCGCTGGGCCAATAAAAGAACGGGGCAGTCACCACATTTCTGGGGCAGAGCTATGGGCTGGTATGCCATGGCGCTCGTAGATGCGCTGGAATATTTCCCGGAAGGAGATCCCGGCAAGGACAGCCTGATCGCTATCTTAAATCGTACCGCCGCCGCCGTGAAGAAATACCAGGATGCCGGAACCGGTTGCTGGTTCCAGGTACTGGACAGAGCAGGTAGTAAAGGTAATTACGTAGAAGCATCCGCCTCCTGCATGTTCGTATATGCGTTGGCGAAAGGTATACGCTTAGGTTATCTCCCGGATGCTTACAGGCAGGTGGCTGTAAAAGGCTATGCTGGCATCCTGAAACAGTTTATCCGGAAAAATAAAGAGGGAGATATCACCCTCGGTGGTACCGTCAGCGTAGCAGGACTTGGAGGCGAACCTTATCGTGATGGCAGCTACGAATATTATCTCAGTGAAAAGGTAATCGACAATGATCCCAAAGGCGTAGGTGCGTACCTGTTAGCCGCCAACGAAATGGAAATGATGAATAAAAAATAATGGTATGAAACTATCGAGAAAAGCACTATCAAGGCTACACGAAAATGATGCATTGCAGCTGCCTTTAAACAGTTGCTTCGATCTGCCGGAAAAAGTGCTGCAGTTTGGTACAGGGGTGTTACTGAGAGGTTTGCCCGATGCTTTCATTGATAAAGCCAATCAGGAGGGCCGTTTCAACGGAAGGATTGTAGTGGTGAAATCGACCGGCAAAGGTAGTACCTCTGCTTTTGATGAGCAGGATAACCTATACACGCAGTGTATACGGGGTATTGACGGTGGCCGCAAGGTAGCTGTTAATATCATCAACGCCTCTATCAGCAGGGTATTGAATGCTGCTTCTCAATGGGAACAGATCCTGGCATGTGCAGCGAACCCGCAGATGCAGGTGGTTATTTCCAATACGACTGAAGTAGGAATTATATATGTGGAGGAAAGTATCCATGCCGCACCACCAACTTCTTTCCCCGCCAAGCTGCTGGCTTTTCTGCATCGGCGCTATCTCCATTTCAACGGAGATGAAAGGAAGGGCATGGTGATCATTCCTACGGAGCTGATACCGGATAATGGCAGCCGGCTGAAAGAAATCCTGTTGCAGTTATGCGTCTTCAATGAACTGGATACTGCTTTTACGGACTGGCTGCATAATAGCAACGACTTTTGTAATTCACTGGTAGACTGTATTGTGCCGGGGGCTTCAGATCTCACCTTGGCATATGAAGATGACCTGATGATCATGACAGAGGTGTACCGGCTATGGGCGATTGAAACCAGCAGTGAAAGGGTGAAGCAGGTATTGTCTTTCCATGAAGTAGATGCTGGCGTGGTATTGTCACCGGACATCAACCTATTCAGGGAACTAAAGTTGCGGCTGCTCAACGGTGCCCATACGCTTAGCTGCGGACTGGCTTTCCTGGCTGGTTTGGATACAGTGAAAACCGCTATGAACCACGAGTCCATGGCTGCGTATATAGAAGCCCTGATGATGCAGGAAATTATTCCTGCGATAACGGACCAGCATATACGTCATGATGCCGCAATCCGTTTTGCCGGGGCTGTACTGGACCGTTTCCGTAATCCTTACATAGACCATCGCTGGTTGAGTATATGCAGCCAGTATACGTCTAAATTGAAGATGCGGGTATTGCCGGTATTGTTACATTATTACGAACGTACCGCACAGGTACCGGCATTGATTTCACTGGGCTTTGCAGCACACCTGCTGTTTATGCGCGGAGACACTACTTATAGCATCTCCGATGAATACGCCGGCTGGTACCAGGAACAATGGCAATTACATTCACCGGAAACAGTTGTGAAAAATACGCTCGGCAACAAAGCGGTCTGGGGCCATGATCTCACCACTATTCCCGGTTTTGAACAACTGGTGACGGTGATGCTGAAGGCATTACTTGCCGAAGGACCAGCTACCTATCTGGACCGCATTGCAGCAGAAATAACGATATCATAGATTTTTTAAGAAAACAGGTATGAAGCAGAAAGTATTAAAGGTGCATCCGCATGACAATGTGTTGGTAGCGCTACAGGATCTGGATAAGGATGATACGGTAGAGTATAACGGTGCCGTATATACGATGCAGGAAAGGATCCCTGCCAAACATAAATTTGCCGCCAGTTCTTTTGATAAAGGAGATGCCCTGATCATGTATGGGGTACTGGTAGGGCGTGCGCAGACGGCCATTACCGCAGGCAGCAGGATAGCGGTGGAAAATGTACACCACGCTGCCAACGGATATACACTGGCTGCACAGCGGAGAACAGCATGGCAGGCGCCTGATATCTCCCGATGGCAGCAGAAAACATTCATGGGATATCACCGGCGGGATGGTAGTGTAGGTACGGCTAATTACTGGCTGGTAATACCATTGGTATTTTGTGAAAACAGGAATATAGAAGTATTGAGAGAAGCCCTGTTAACAGAACTGGGTTACAGTCGTCCGGCGAAATACGCTGCCTTTACACGCTCCCTGGTGGCGCAACAACAAGCCGGTGCGGATGCAGCGGGTATCCTGGAAACAGTATATACAGAGCAGGACGGCAGCCAGGAAAATGCCCGTCTTTTTGAAAATGTGGATGGCATCAAATTCCTGACCCATGATGGTGGCTGTGGTGGCATCCGGCAGGATGCACAAACACTTTGTGGTTTGTTGGCAGGATATATTACACATGCTAACGTTGCCGGTGCTACGGTATTGAGTCTGGGTTGCCAGAATGCACAAATCAGCATGCTACAGGAGGAAATTAACAAACGCGATCCGGCGTTTTCGAAACCACTTTATATATTGGATCAGCAACAAACCGGTGCAGAAAGTCTGTTGATCACACAAGCTATCCGTCAGACTTTCGCAGGACTAATGGTGGCCAATCAATGTACGCGACGACCGGCTCTATTAAGCAAGCTTTGTATAGGACTGGAGTGCGGCGGCTCCGATGGATTCTCCGGCATCTCCGCTAATCCCGCCATCGGTTATACTTCTGATTTGCTGGTAGCTTTAGGCGGTTCCGTTGTGCTGGCCGAATTTCCGGAGTTATGTGGGGTAGAGCAGGAGATGAGCGATCGTTGCTGTCATGTGGAAGATGCATCCCGCTTTATTCAGCTCATGCGCACATACCAGCAACGCGCAGAAGAAGCAGGCTCCGGATTTGATATGAATCCATCTCCCGGAAATATTAAAGATGGCCTCATTACAGATGCCATTAAATCTGCAGGCGCCGCTAAAAAAGGTGGTACCTCACCAGTAGTAGCAGTATTGGATTATCCGGAAAAAGTACAACAGGCAGGGCTCAATTTACTATGCACACCGGGTAATGATGTGGAGTCCACCACCGCGGAAGTAGGCAGCGGCGCCAATATAGTATTGTTTACAACAGGACTGGGAACGCCCACCGGGAACCCGATTGCACCAGTAATTAAACTGTCGAGCAACACAAAGTTGTATCAGCGTATGCAGGATATCATCGATATTAATACCGGTACTATTATAGATGGAGAGGAAAGCATTACCGCAGCGGGAGAACGTATACTCGATTACGTTATACAGGCGGCCAGCGGAACCATTACCGCAAAATCCGTGATAAACGGTCAGGATGATTTTATTCCCTGGAAAAGAGGAGTGTCATTGTAATGCTTAAAACATATTATTGATGAGGAAAAAGTTCATGGATGAAAATTTTCTCCTGAATAGCGATGCTGCGGAAAAATTATATCATCATTACGCCAAGGATATGCCGGTGATTGACTACCATTGTCACCTGCCACCCTCGCAGATTGCGGCAGATACACGTTTTCAGAATATCACACAGGCATGGTTATACGGAGATCACTATAAATGGCGTGCCATGCGGACCAATGGTGTGCCGGAAAGCTATTGTACCGGTAATAATACCGACTGGGAGAAGTTCGAAAAATGGGCTGCCACGGTGCCACAAACGTTGCGCAATCCCCTGTATCACTGGACACACCTGGAGTTACAGCGTTACTTCGGTATTTCAGAAATACTGAATCCCGCATCCGCGGCACATATTTATGACACCTGTAATCAACTGTTGCAAACACCGGAATACAGTGTGCGTAACCTTTTAAGAAGCAGGAATGTGGCACTGATCTGTACCACCGATGATCCGGCTGATGACCTGCAATACCACCGGCAAATAAAACAGGACGGCTTTGAAATACCCGTGATCCCGGCTTTCCGGCCGGATCAGGCCATGAATGCAGATGATCCGGAGGTATACAATGCCTACCTGCAAAAACTGGAACAGGCAGGCAACTGCAACATCCATACATATGATGATTTGCTGCAGGTGTTAAAAGACCGGCATGATTTCTTTGCTGCTCATGGCTGTAAAGTATCTGATCATGGCATCGAGGAAATATATGCGGAGGATTTTACAGAGACAGGCATCAGGCAGATCTTTCTGAAAATACGTGCCCGCAGAGCGTTGACATTGGCAGAAATAAGGCAGTTTAAATCTGCGCTGCTGTTAGAACTGGCTATTATGGACTGGGAAACAGGGTGGGTGCAGCAATACCATCTGGGTGCATTACGGAATAATAATTCCCGCATGATGCGCCTGCTGGGCCCCGATACTGGCTGGGACTCTATTGGTGATTTTTCGCAGGCGCGTGCGTTGGCAAAATTTCTCGACAGATTGGATAGCCAGGATAAGCTCACAAAGACGATCATCTATAACCTGAATCCGGCAGATAATGAACTCATGGCCACCATGACCGGCAACTTCAATGATGGTTCCATAGCCGGCAAAGTACAATTTGGCGCCGCCTGGTGGTTCCTGGATCAGAAGGAAGGCATGACCAGGCAACTGAATGCCTTGTCGAACATGGGCCTCATTTCCCGCTTTGTAGGTATGCTGACAGATTCCCGCAGCTTTCTCTCTTATCCACGCCACGAATATTTCCGGCGCCTGCTCTGTGACCTCTTCGGAGAAGAAATAGAACGCGGCGAAATGCCGGATGACATAGAAGAGGTAGGGGCGATCATACAGAATATCTGCTATGGTAATGCGAAATCGTATTTCGGCTGGTGAGTAAAGGGGGGCGCCTGCGACAGCGGCCGAAGGCCTTCCCCTTCGACAAAAAAATATTTTTTCGAACCCTGCTGACATAGGGTTGTCACACCCCCTTGTTTTCTTTGTACTGTAAACAAATAAAAATACAGTTTTATGGAAAACAACACATTAACGGCAACTGCACCTGCAACTCAAGTAATTCTGAATCCACAGCAACTCCTGGCGCACTGGCAGGGACACCGGGATCTGACCCGCAGGTTGATTGAGAAATATCCGGCTGATAAGCTGTTTACTTACAGTGTAGGTGGAATGCGTCCTTTGTCCGTACTAGCGATGGAAGTATTGGGCATTGCTTCTGCCGGCGTGCATGGCTTTGCTACTGATGGCGACTGGAAAACCATGGACGAATTGCTGGAGCATACCGGTTTAACCAAGCCAACCACCAAAGAAGGGTTATTACAGTTATGGGATGTGGTAACAGAGCAGATCAACGAATACTGGCCTAAAATAGCCACGCAGGATTTTCAAAGACAAATGAAGGCGTTTGGCCAGTATGACGGCACCGTGATCAGTCTCCTTTTGTATTTTATTGATAATGAAATTCATCACCGCGGACAAGCATATGTATATCTCCGCACCCTGGATATTGAACCACCGTTTTTCTGGGACAGACACTAGTCTTATCTCGCTGCATTAAACTTCTCCCGGTATTCAGAAGGTGTCATTCCCACGGTTTTGCGGAAGACCTTTCTGAATGCTTTGGGGTCGTTATAACCTGAATTGAAGATTACCTCCATCATTTGCTGTCCGGTTTGTTCGAGCAATTTTTTGGCGGCTTCAATACGGGTGAGCTGCAGGTATTCAATAGGTGTTACACCGGTTACCTGTTTAAATCGTCTGACAATATTTCTGCGGCTGGAAGGAATGTCTTTGATCATTTCCTCGATGGTACCAACGTCCTGATAGCTGGTTTCAATTTTTTGCTGGGCAGAGGCCACCAGGTCGTCGTGATGATTACGGGTAGGCTGGAAGGTACTGAAATAGGATTGTTTGTCCCTGCCCATATCAATGGCAAATATTTTGGCTGTTCTCACTGCGATCTCGATGCCACAATGTATTTCCAGCAAATGTAATAACAGGTGGAAGGTAGATGTAGCACCACCACTGGTGTAGATGCCGGAATCGTGGGTAACGGTTTTATCTGATAGCAGGTTTACCGCCGGGAATGCTGCCGTAAAATCTTTGCAGGCATCTACATGTGTAGTCGCAATTTTTCCATCCAGTAAACCGGATGCGCCCAGTAAAAATGCGCCTGTACAGAAGCTGGCTAATTCTGCACCGCTTTTATATTGTTGTTTTAACCATGGCAGATATTCCCTGTTGGCAACAATAGACTGTTTCAGGTCATCTGTAGTAAAAGAAGGGATGAGCACCAGGTTAAAAGTAGTGGCAACACCTATTTCTTCTGAAAGATAATCGGGGAAAGCGGCTGCCAGATGTACGGTATCTGCGGTGTAAACAAGACTGATGATAAATGGTGTTGATTGCCCGTTTTTATGGTAAATCTTATTGACGGTTTCGAGCACATCTGTAATCGCCGCAAGGCTTAGTAGCTTGTAGTGGCGCATAAGCAGGATCCCTATCTTGATCATATGGTTTTCAGTTTTGAATTAACTACTCAAACATAACGTTTTTGTCGCAAATACCCCCTAAGATTGGCTTTATCAGCATCTTTCATTCAGGGGATTATCTGCTATCTTACAAGGAGTTTGAATACCAAAAATAAAAATAATATGGAAACTGCAAGCAACAGGATGCTGGGCATTCTTTCACTGTTTGATCTGCAAACAGGTCTTTACCCTAAGGCACTGTTTGGATTATCTGATTCAGATGCGCACAAGCGTCTGGACACAGCTGCTAATCACGTGGCCTGGCTCGCTGGTAGCCTGGTTCAACAACGATTTGATCTGGCTGGCTTTTTTAAGGTGGATATAAAATCATCCTCCGATAACCTGTTTAAGCAAAATCAGGGCATAAAGGATGATGTTACCTACCCATCACTGGATGTATATCAGAAGGATTGGGAAAAAATTACCCCCATATTAAGGGCCGCCCTGGTGAAAGCAACAGATGAACAACTGGATAGTATGCTGAGTTTTCCGGAAATGAAAATGTCTTTTCCACTATGGGAAATGGTAACGTTCTCCATTTACAGGGAAGCAAACTGTATAGGTCAAATCGCTTTGTGGCGGCGACTATTGGGGTATCCCGGTATTAACTATATGTAATTTAAATTTTTTACAGAATGGTAGAAGTTTTTGTAACAAACGTTAAAAGGGTAGCTGCTGCGAAAGAAATTGTAGCGCTGCTGTTAGAGAATTTCCCGGATAGTAAAATAAATTTTGACCTGGAAGATCGTGATAAAGTGTTGAGGGTAGAAGGAGACAATTTCCAGCCGGGAAAAGTAATGATGCTGGTAAATGAAACCGGTTTTCATTGCCAGGTAATGGAAGGTTAAGTATCCGGCTCTACAGCGCCGGATACTTTTTTTATTTAGTAACAATAGTTTTACCGTTTTTCATTTCATAGGCATCTGCCAGTCCCCGGAAGATGCCGGTGGCATCACCCCAATGACTCAAATAGCACATCGTTTTCTTTATGCTACACATCCGGTATCATTTGCCTCCGCAATTTCATCATATCCTACTGCTCTGGAAATTAAGATAGCACCGGCGTTAATAGGCGCCTGTAAAGAATAACTGCCATCCGGTTGTGTAACCGTGCCTTTAACACAAAAACAAAGTTGACTACAACCCTTGCCATTACCTCCAGCTGGATTAACCGCTTTCGAAACTATTTTAACCATGTAGTTATAGTTATATGTTAATAAAGGTGAAATCAGTTTGAATATCTGAGATATCCCTTAATTTCAATGTATGAAAGCGCAGTTTATTGAAGTGGGAACACCCGCTACGAAGACGATTCATATTAAAAAAATCAGCACCGATTATCTGCAATCTCCGTTTCATTTCCACGAGTTATGTGAGTTGGTATGGATACAGGAAAGTCATGGGCAAAGGATTGTAGGAGATCATATTGATCATTTCTTACCTGGTGACCTGGTGCTGATGGGACCTAATCTGCCGCATATCTGGCTGAATGATGCCACCTTCCAGGAGACGCCGGTAAAGGGAAGCGTGAAGTCAATAGTGGTCTACTTTCCGGCTAACTTCCTACAGCAGCTGTCGGAAGAAGAAGAAATTATTGCGCCTGTAAAGCGTTTGGTAGAAAGAGCGGAGCGGGGCGTGCGTTTCAAAGGGAATACACAACGGGAAGTGGTAAAGCTGCTCGCCGGGATCACCCGGCGTAAAGGGCTGGGTAAACTGCTGGACTTTATGAAGATACTGGAGCTGCTTACCGACTCCGCGGAATTTGAATACCTGAGCAGTATGCAGTTCGAAAATTCCTTTCAGCCCAAAGACACGGCCCGTATTAACGTGGTATACCAGTACCTGATGAATAATTTTTCGGGAGATATTTCCCTGCAGGAAGTAGCTGCATTGGCGAATATGACGCCACCTGCTTTCTGCCGTTATTTTAAGAAACATACGGGTAAGTCGCTGACCCGTTTTATCAATGAAATAAGAATAGGTCATGCCTGTAAACTTTTACTGGAAGACAATCTTAGCATAGGAGAGATCTGCTATGAAAGTGGTTATCAGAATCTCACCAACTTTAATAAATTCTTCCGGAGCATTAAAGGAGAGAACCCCAGCCAGTACCGCAAATCTATGAGAGCATCTACAGGGAAAGAGTAGTCGTTTCGAAATTTTATTAATATCAAAAAAGATATTTGAAGCTATTTTGGGTTAAAAAAGTTGTGATGTTGATTAAATTAGTTGGATGATCCCGGGTAAAGGAGAAATATCTTTGAGTCATTTAAAGGTAACCTGAATAGCCATGGATAAATGGAAAAATGACGATGAGCTTTTTTCACTGATAAAGGCGGAACTGTTTACCGCAGTAGTTGGTGATGTAATGGATAAAATTGGTCTGCTACGGCAGTTTTTACCACCACAGATCCAACCGCTGGACGCCGCTATGGTGGTAGTTGGACGGGCAATGCCGGTACTGGAAGCGGATATGATTTCCGGAGAACAGAGTGTGCATAATGCAGTATTGCAACAACCCTTTGGATTGATGTTGCAGGCACTCGATGACCTGAAAAAAAATGAAGTATACATTTGCTCCGGTTCATCGCCTACCTATGCTTTATGGGGAGAACTGATGAGTATCCGCGCTATGAAGCTGGGTGCTGCCGGTGCCGTTGTAAACGGCTATTCCCGCGATACACGGGGCATCTTACAATTACAATTTCCTGTATTTTCTTACGGTCGTTACGCGCAGGATCAGGGTCCGCGCGGGAAAGTAATGGATTTCCGGGTGCCCATTGAAATGAATGGCGTTATTATACGTCCGGGTGATATCGTGGTGGGGGATTTAGACGGCGTTTGTATTGTACCGCAGGACGCCGCCACGGAAGTGTTCCGTCTGGCACTGGAAAAAGCGCGGGGAGAAAAAACGGTGCAGAACAGGATAGAAAATGGGATGTCTGCCACTGCGGCTTTTGCGAAGTATGGTATTATGTGAATGTTTAAAAACAAAACAGTGATAAAGAAAGGTGTTCTATTTGGATCCTGGTTATTGTTAAGTCTGTCGGCGTGGGCACAAACTGAGGTGGCTAAATTTGAGATACCCCGGTTGTCGCCACGACCCACTACCGTAAAAGGAGTAACGGCGCCGTTGTTATCGCTCAATGGAAACTGGTCGTTTTCAAACGGCGTAGCAGGTACTGCTGCACCCATAGCAGTGCCCGGAGAGTGGGTGATGCAGGGATTTCAGTTGAATGAAGGTGATACAGCGATATACCGAAGGAATTTTCAGGTGCCGGCCGACTGGCAGGGTAACCGTGTCATGATCCGGTTTGATGGCATCAGCTCCTGGGGGAGAGTATTGGTAAACGGGAAAGTAATCACAGCACACGAAGGGGGCTTTGTTCCTTTTGAAGCAGATATTACGGACGCTCTGCAAGCTGGTGACAACCGGCTGGAAGTACAGGTACAGGCACTAACGGTATCGGATAAACTGGGATGCGTTTCGCAGTATGCAGTGCACACTGTGGGAGGCATCTTACGAAAAGCTACTTTATTTGTGTTGCCTGTTGCGAATATAAAAAGACTGGATATCACTACCCGCCTGAGCAAAGATTATACGAATGGTACCCTGGATATGGATATGCAGACCACCACTGCCAATGGGAATATGCACTATCGCTTAACGGATGCCAGCGGTAAAACGGTACTGGAGAAAACACTGGCGCTATATCAGCCGCAGAAATTACCAGTTGGCCGTATACAAATATGGAACCCTGAAAGTCCCTACCTGTATACTTTACAGGCAAGCCTTATCCGGGATGGGCAGGTGCTGGAAACTGTTACGCAAAAAGTAGGTTTCCGCGAAGTAAAAGTAAGCGGTAGTCTTTTACTGGTAAATGGTAAACCCGTGAAACTGCATGGCGTAAACCGTCATGACGTACATCCTTTACTGGGCCGTAGTATCACGCCGGAATTATCGCGGCAGGATGCAGAACTGTTTAAGAAAGGTAACTGCAATTATATCCGTACTTCTCACTATCCGCCATCAGAAGAGTTCCTGGCAGCAGCGGATGAAGTGGGTCTTTTTGTGGAAAGTGAATCTGCTATCTGCTGGATACAACACGGAGCTTCGCCGATATGGAAATTATGGAATTATAAAGATGAAAAATACCTGCCTTATTTTATCAGGGCAAACGTAGAAAAAGTAAATGCACAACGGAATCACCCCAGTATTATCATCTGGTCACTGGCCAATGAATCACTTTGGAGTCCTTTGTTTGTGCAGGTAAATGCCATTGTAAAAGCGATAGATCCAACACGGCCTACTACTTTTCATGATCAGTGCTGGGGCGGATTTAACAATGCACATAGTCAGGCCGATATCGCCGTATATCATTATCCGGGTATCAACGGTGCGGCAGCAACAGACACGATGAAGCGCCCGGTATTATTCGGGGAATACGCACACGTTTCCTGCTATAACCGCCGCGAACTGCTGACAGATCCGGGCATCAGAGCCGCTTATGGTGCGCCGCTGGCCAGGATGTACGACTCTATGTATCATCATCCCAATTGTTTGGGTGGTGCTATCTGGGCGGGCATAGATGATATCTTTCACCTGCCGGATGGTCGCATCGTGGGCTATGGTCCCTGGGGGCCGGTAGATGCATGGAGAAGAGAAAAGCCGGAGTTTTACGGGATGCGAAAAGCTTACGCTCCGGTAGTGGTGACGAACATGCAGGCGCCGGTGGTAATGGGGAAACAATTGTTTTTGAATGTAGAGAACCGCTTTGATTTCACCACGCTGACAGCTGCCAATATACATTGCAGCATAGATGGACAAGCCGTAAAAATAACTGCCAACATTGTTCCGCATAGCGCAGGTGTATTGCAGGTGCCGGTGAGTGCTTCTTCCGGAGTGGTAGATTTTTCTTTTACAGATCCTGCCGGTAAAGTAGTCAATGAAGAACGGATAGCGCTGCAAGCTTTACCGGTGGCGCCTGCAACGGCACCCTTGAAGTTAAGCTACACACAAAACGAGCAGGCGTATACGATTCAACAGGGAGACCATACCTTTGAAATCAGCCGGTTAACAGGTATGATCGTATCCGCTAAAAAGGGGGATCATACTATTTTGTCACAGGGGCCGGTATGGAGTGTGGTGCCGATGAACAGTGAAGATGGTGGTAAGCCCAATGTAGCTGGAGAAACGTATCAGAATAATATCTACCCACTGAAAAATTATCCGCTGTATACCCTCTTTGCTACTTCCTTGGAAATAGCAGCGAGCGACAGCGGGATTGTTGTCAAAGAAGCCGTTACGTATACAGCTGCAAAAGGAACGATCCGGTATCATTTCCGGCCGGATAACAAAGTAAGCATGACCTACGAAATGCAGTACCGGGGTGAAGATTCCCTGCCACGGCAGTATGGAATGCTGTTACAGTTGCCGGCCACTTTTGATCACCTGAGCTGGACACGTAAAGGAAGTTTTTCTGTTTATCCGGCAGATGATATTGCCCGTAATGAAGGGAGTGCTACTTTGCAGGCGCAGCATATCAATGGCGTAGAGCCCTGGGGAAAAGTACCAGCAGGTAAATGGAAAGATGATGCCAACGAAATGGGCAGCAATGATTTTCGTTCTACCAAACGTCATATCCTCCTGGCTTCCCTGAAAGATACGGCAGGTAGCGGGATTACCATTGTATCGGATGGGCATCAGTCGGCCCGCAGCTGGCTGCAGGATGCACACCTGCAATTGCTCATTGCTGACTACAGCAATAACGGGTCTGAACCTTTTTATGGCTCGCCGTTCACAGATAAGCAACATAAACTGCCATCACTTGTTAAAGGTGAATTGGTATTTACAATAGATTAACTGATTAGTATCATGAAAATAACTGATGTTAAGGTATGGCTGGTAGAAGGGGTGAAGTATAACTGGACCCTGCTGAAAATTTACACAGATGAAGGTTATACCGGTGTGGGGGAAGCCACCAACTGGCCGGGTAGCCCCATTGTATATCATGCTGCCAAACATGTAGGGGAGCGCATCATCGGGATGGACCCTATGCGCACCGATTTTATCTGGACTAAACTTTACCGCGACCTGAACTGGATAGGTCCTTATGGTGCGAGTCTTTGTGCTATCAGCGGTATTGATATGGCCCTGCTGGATCTGAAAGCGAAAGTATTGGGTGTGCCTTGCTACGAATTGCTGGGCGGCGCTTTCCGCAAAGATATTTTGCTGTATGCCAATTACTGGTTTACAGGTGGTGCACATACCCCTGAAGATTATGCAGCACAGGCGTTGCAGGTAAAAGCAGCCGGTTTTACCGGGTTGAAATTTGACCCTTTCGCCCACGTCAATTATTTTTATGGAGAGGACTTATCTTCCAATCTGAACCTCAGCGTGGCACAGCAGGACCTGGCTTTCGATGTGAGCAAGGCCGTGCGTGATGCGGTAGGTCCGGAGTTCGATATCATGATAGAAACTCATGCTATGCTGAATTTCAGGGTAGCGGTGAAAATGGCGCAGCGACTGGCCGCATTGGATATTACCTGGTACGAAGAGCCGGTAGGTCCTGAAAGTGCGGATACGCTGAAAGCTGTAAGGGAGCGACTACCGGGCAATGTAGCCATTTGTGTGGGAGAGCGGCATTATACCCGTCATGGGATCCGGCAGGTGTTGGAGAAACAGCTATGCGATATTATTATGCCTGATATCACCCGCTGTGGTGGTCCTTCAGAGATGAAACGGATGGCCACCATGATGGAAGCATATAATGTATTGCTGGCGCCGCATAATCCTAACGGACCCTTATCTACTATCGCCAGCGCGCATGTATGTGCTTCGGTACCTAATTTCTTCCGGCAGGAGTTTATGTTTAATGATGTGCCCTGGAGAGATACGGTGATTGATCATCCTATCAAAGACATGATCAGTAACGGGCATCTGCATTTGTCAGATCGTCCGGGCCTGGGAGTAGACCTGGTAGAAGCAGAAATGGAAAAACATCCGGGCATTTTGCAACCCCGTCCCGGATTTTATGTTTAATAAATTATGGCACTACAAATATCATTAGCCGGAAAGGTAGTCCTGGTATCCGGTGTAACCTCCGGAATAGGGAAGGGCATTGCACAGATGATGGGCGTTGCCGGTGCGAAGGTGGCAGGCTGTGGGTTGGAAGCAGCTGATAGTCCTGCTGCCCGGACTTTCCTCAGCGACCTGCAGGCAGCAGGTGCAGATGGTATGTACACACAGGCAGATGTAACCGATGCTACACAACAGGCCAGCTGGATAGCCAATGTATTAGCTGCCTGGGGGCACCTGGATATACTCGTGTCCAATGCCGGCGCCAATTTCTTTGAAGGTGCAGCCAACTGCACAGAAGACAAGTGGCAGCAAAATATGGAATTGAACCTGTCGGCGCACTGGCGGTTATGTAAACTTTGCCGCCCTTACCTGGAAGTGGGCGGACAGGGCGTCATTATCATTATCAGCTCTAATCACGCCAATGCTACGTTGCCGGGATGCTTCCCTTATAATGTCACCAAAACGGCGTTAACGGGGCTGGTAAGGGCGCTGGCGATTGAATGGGGGCCGACTGTAAGAGTAGTAGGACTGGCGCCTGGATTTATAGATACGCCGGGCAATCAGCAATGGTTTGCTTCTTTCCCGGATCCGGCGGCTGAGCGGACGCGGACCGAACAACTGCATCCGGTGAAACGGATTGGTACGCCTGAAGAAGCCGGCGCCTGGTGCGTTTTCCTGGCAGGGGAGTACGGTGGTTTTGCGGCGGGAACTACGTACTTGCTCGACGGTGGAAGATCAGCGTTGTTGCAGGATGTGATGTGATCATCATCTGAGATCAGTATTCATAAAAAGCCGTCTGCCAGGTGATCCCTGCAGACAGCTTTTTTACATTGGATGAAATGAATAGGGTATTCAATGTCTTCCATGTCCACCACCACCGTGACCGCCGCCACCCATATGTCCACCGCCGCCACGGGCCATACCGCCGCCTGACATATGAGGCTGTGAAAAATGTGGCTGGTGTTGCATCGCTACCTGGTGATTGCCGCCACCGTTGTTAAAATGATTTTCTCCCCGGGCTGCATTAAAATGATTTTGTTCGCCGCCTGCATTATTAAAATGGTTGCTGCGATTGACATTATTATTAATATGGTTTTGTGCTGCTGCATTACCAGGTTGATTAAAATGATTTTGCTGTCCGCCTCCATGGTTCCCGTCAGATAACGTAGTTCCTTGTCTCACCTGGTGGTTGCCCACATGTCCGTTATTTCCTGCGGCCACCTGGTTTCTGTTGAGACCGGCCCTTTGTTCGTGCGATAGCTGTTCTGAAGTAGCTTGTATATGGTGGTCACGCATGGCTACCTGTTCTTCGCGGCCGGGTCTTGCGGTAATGCCACCAGGCCCGTTGAAGCTGCTGCGGTTGTTGACAACCGTTCTGTTGTTGATATAGGTATTATTAACGTAGGTGTTATGAATCACCGTGGTATTGATATTCGAATACGCGGTATTGTAATGGTAGGCATTACCCCGCCACATACCGCCGTAGAAGCCGGATCCACCGTAGCCATAGCCATAATTAACGCCGCCATAAAATCCTACGTGAGGACCCCAGTAGCCGCTATGCCAGCTATAAATGCCACCTACAAATCCCCAGTAACCAGGGGTCCAGAGCACGCCAACGCGTGGTGGCCGCACCCATACGCCCGGTATCCAATAATAACCTGCAGGTCCATACGCCCAGTAACCCGGCGTCCAGATATATCCGTCATACGGACAAGGTGGTTGGGTATATACCTGCAATGGAGGAGGAGCCACCCGGATGGATACGCCAACACTTACCTGCGCATACGTTGCAGATCCGGTTCCCGTTACTGCTGCTAACAACAGTAAGGCAATGATGACCTTTTTCATGATTCAATGTGCTTATTCGTGATCTTGGACGGCATTGCAACAAAGAAGTTTAAAAACTAATAATCTACAAAATTTGTAGACTAATAAAATTATGTTTACTTTTACGCCGTTGTTTAAAGCAGGAGCACTGTTATCACTACTTACAGCAGAAACGAAAACCCTTTATAGTTTTTAGCACCACCACGTAAAACTATTATCGGGCGACAGTGGCTGTGACAACAACACTATTCTCAACCAACTAAATTATGCCAGATGTCAACATCTAACATCTTCACTATCAGCGGCGAGACAAGGTGCTGTTTCGTCTGTAGAACAATGTAGTAGCCATTTTCCGGCGCCTTCTTTATTTCTCTTATTCATTCATGCTGCTCATTCAACCAGATGACATAGGGCGTGCTATGCCCTTTACTAAGACTGTTTAGGCTTTCCTGCTATCTGATGTAGTCATTGTACTGATCAGCACACTAAATGCTGTTTAAAAATGCGACAAGCTTTACGAAATATGAACCCGCTAAAGACCGGGTTATTCCTGTTACTTTTTTTTCCTGCCGTCATACTGGCCCAGACTGGCACTACGCCACTGATCAACTCTCATTTAACGGGTCTGGTAGTAGATGCCAAAACGCATGATCCGCTGCCGGGAGCTGTGGTGAACATCAAAGGCACTACACATGGTGTTTCTACCGATGCTGCAGGACGATTTACTTTTGTTACCGGCCAGAAATTCCCGTATACACTGATCGTCAGCTATATTGGTTACCGCCGTCTGGAAATCATTGCCAATGGTGCACAGATAGAAGTTCCCCTGGAGCCGGTACAAAGCCAGTTGAATGACGTGGTAGTAGTAGGTTATGGCACACAGAAAAAAAGTGACCTTACCGGCGCGATTGCTTCTATTTCCGGACCACTGCTCAAACAACCGGTCAGCTCTATAGACCAGGCACTGAAAGGCGCAGTTGCGGGTGTACAGGTTACCCAAACTTCCGGTCAGCCGGGTGGAGGTGTTAGTATCCGCATCCGCGGCGGTAGCTCCATACAGGGTGGCAACGAGCCCCTCTACGTGATAGATGGATTCCCCATTTACAACAGTTCCGCAACTCCGGGCATTCTCACAGGTACCCCGGTAAACCCGCTGGCCAGCATCAATCCATCGGATATTGAAAGTATAGATATTTTGAAAGATGCCTCTGCAACAGCCATCTATGGCTCCAGAGGCGCCAACGGCGTGGTGATCATCACCAGCCGCAAAGGCAGGGCCGACAGAAGTAACGTCACCTATGAAGGTACTTATGGTGTACAGTCGCTCCGCAAAAAAATAGATGTGCTTAATGCCCATGATTTTGCGATACTCAGAAATGATGCTTTTTATGATACAGATCCTTCCAAAGGAAAGTTCCAGTACCTCTCACAGGCAGACATCGACAAACTGGGTACCGGCACCGACTGGCAGGATGCGGCTTTCCGCACAGCCGCACAGCAGAACCATTATCTGTCGGTCAGCGGAGGCAACGCCAAAACACGCTACCTGATTTCCGGTAACTATTTCGATCAGGATGGGATTATAAAGAATACGGACTTCTCCCGCATTGGTGTACGTGCTAACGTAGATGCGCAACCGTATGAAAGACTGAAGATCAGCGCCCATCTCGCCATCAGTAAATCCGATGCGAATGTGGCGCCTTCCGGCATTATCACTTCCCTGTTACAGATGCCGCCTACGGCTACTATCTATGATCCCAATGGAGGATATACACTACGAAATCCTTTCGAGAATATTTTCGCGAATCCAATTGCAACGATACAGGAACAGATTAATAAATCTACTGCCAACCGCCTGCTGGGTACCGCTTTCGCGGAATATGCCATCATAGAGGGACTCAACCTGAAAGTATTACTAGGAACGGATGTAAATAACACGACTGAAAAGAATTACATACCGGCGTCTATCTATGAAGGACTGTTAACAAAAGGCAGCGCTGCCAAAGGATCTTATAACAGTTATTCCTGGCTCAATGAAAATACCCTCTCTTACAACCGCAGCATCAACAAACATTCGTTCGATGTATTAGTGGGCTTTACACAACAGGAATTTAAAAGTGACATCACGAGGGCCGGTGCACAGAAATTTGTAACAGATGACCTGACGTATAATAACCTGCAGGGCGGATCTACATTGACCCGGCCATATTCTGATGCTACAGCATGGGTGCTGCACTCTTATCTCTCCCGTATCAACTATAACTATAACAGCCGCTATTATTTTACGGCCAGCATCCGTTCTGATGGTTCTTCCCGGTTTGGCAAAGGCAACAAGTGGGGTTATTTTCCCTCTGCTGCTGCTTCGTGGAGAGTGAGCAACGAATCTTTTTTTGCTCCCCTCGCAAAAAAAATCAGTGACCTGAAACTCAGGGCCAGCTTTGGTACTACCGGCAACCTGGAAATAGGAGAGTACCAGTCGCTCGCCACCCTGTATACCCTTGGTTATCTTTTTGGGAAAGATGTGGCCACGGGATTTGCTCCGTCCCGTTTAGCCAATGATCAACTGGGCTGGGAAAAAACATACCAGTACAATGCCGGCATAGATATCGGTTTTCTCGACAACCGGCTCCTCCTTACCCTCGATGGCTATTATAAAAAGACAACCAACCTGCTGCTGAACGTGGAAATACCCTGGACTTCCGGGCAAACCTCCTCCCTGCAAAACTTTGGTACCGTAGAAAATAAAGGGGTGGAAATAGGCATCAGCAGTAAAAACTTCGTAGGTGCGTTTACGTGGAGTACTGATCTGAATGTATCCGTTAACCGCAACAAAGTGTTAACCATAGGCAATGGTGCGCAGTCTTACATCAACGGTAACTATATTATCCGTGTAGGGGAGCCATTGGGAAGCTTTTACGGCACCGTAACAGATGGTATTCTGCAAACAGGAGAAGAAGCGAAGAAAGGAAAACTAACGGGCAACGCAGTACCTAAACCTGGTGATCGCTTGTATAAAGATATCAGTGGCGATGGCAGCTTTACCACGGCGGCAGACAGAGCAATCATCGGGAATGCACAACCGGACTTTATTTTCGGTCTGACCAATAATTTCTCGTGGAAAGGATTTAACCTGACGGTATTACTGCAGGGGGCTTATGGTAATAAGATACTCAACTCCAACAGGCAATCACTGGAATTGTTTAACGGTCAGCAAGGGGCTGCCTCTTCCGCGCTGGATCGCTGGACACCAACGAATCCAAGTCAAACGATTCCCCGTGCAAAGCTGGATCCCGCGCCGGTTTTCTCTGATAGGTTTATTGAAGACGGTTCTTTCCTGCGCGTGAAAAATGTAACGCTGGGTTACACGCTGCCTAAACGGATCACGGGTAAAATTTCCGCTATCAACGTATTTGCATCTGCACAAAATTTATTCACCTGGACAAAGTATACCAGCTTTGATCCGGAAGTAACTTCCGGCAACAACGTTTCTCCCGGAACAGATGCAGGTATTTACCCGGTATCCCGCACTATCAGCGCCGGCGCAAGAGTTACTTTCTGATCCATATTTATCGCTCACAAAAAAATCAGGGCACATGAAAAAGATACGCATCATATATATTGCAATACTGGCCATCGTTTGGGCAGCCTGCTCCAAACTGGATGAGCAACCGGAATCGGTAGTTACCTCCAATAATTTTTATCAGAATGAAGCAGAGGCCACTGCTGCTGTTACCGCGGCCTACCGGAAATTATATGAAACCGGGCAATCGCTTTACAATAGTTTGTTACAGATAGGAATGGAAATGGCGACAGATGATTATGAAGCCGGACCACGCGCCCGCAACGCGCATGTACGGGCACTCTCCGGTCTCACTCATGATGCCTCCAACGATCGGATGGAGCAGCTGTGGAAGCAAAGCTTTGACGCCATCAACGTTTCCAATATCGCCATCGATCAGATTGCATTGATCAGAAAAGAGAGTATATCCGAAACCGTTAGAACACGTTTGATCAATGAGGCGAAGTTCCTGAGGGCATTACATTATTTTAATTTAGTGAGATGGTTTGGCCCGGTGCCACTGGTACTGCATGCTCCCGCGTCATTGTCTCCTGATGTATTGTATGTAGAGAAAGCACCGGAAGAGGCGGTATACAAACAAATTATCCAGGATCTGCAGGATGCGGAACATTTACCTGCACCATCAGAATACGGTCCTGCCGACATAGGTCGCGCTACGGCGGGTTCCGCAAAGAGTCTGCTGGCCAAAGTATATCTCACAAAAAAAGACTGGCAGCTGGCGGCCGACAAAAGCAAGGAACTCATAGACCTGCATTGGTATAGCCTATTTGAGAATTTTGCCGATGTATTTAATGTGGCAAAGAAGAACGGAAAAGAGCATATTTTCTCCGCGCAGTTTCAGGGTAATTCTGCCTACCAGGGTAATAGTCTCGCCAGTCGATCGGCCCCCAATGAAGTACCTGGTATCAACGGCGACTATGCCGATGCATTACACAAACAGGGAGGGCTATACGAAAGTTTTGGTGAAGGAGATGCGCGCAGAAATGTTACTTTCATTACGCAGATGACCAGCCCCAGCGATGGCAAACTATATACCTTTGAACCGCACCTGAATAAATACTATGATCCGGCCGTAGTGGGCAGCCAGGGCGAATCTTCCAAAAACTTACCGATCATCAGATATGCGGAAGTATTGCTCATTTATGCAGAGGCGCTGAATGAAGTGAATCAGGGGCCTTCCGCAGCGGCATATGATGCTATTGATGCCGTAAGACAACGATCCGGCGTTCCCCGCCTGTCAGATGCAGCACCTGGTTTGAGTGTAGCAAATTTCCGGGACAGCGTTTTCCAGGAAAGAAGAAAAGAGTTTGTATATGAATACCAGCGCTGGTTTGATTTGGTGAGAAGAGGTCCCGACTACTATGTAAAAGTGCTGAAAGCGGCGGGTAAAACACTGGCGGCGCCCCGGCATATTCATTTTCCTACACCACAACGGGAATTAAACCTGAATCCTAAAT
Source organism: Chitinophaga sp. 10T418 (assembly GCF_056394125.1). Taxonomy (NCBI): domain Bacteria; kingdom Pseudomonadati; phylum Bacteroidota; class Chitinophagia; order Chitinophagales; family Chitinophagaceae; genus Chitinophaga; species Chitinophaga sp. 10T418. The sequence continues at coordinate 440,650 of NZ_JBFTHG010000005.1, read as the reverse complement.
TAAAACAGGATCCATTGTGGGTAAACTATTAACACTGCCACTTCAGATAAAACACCAACGGATGAAAAAAACAATGATCGCCCTCGTATTGCTCAGTATCAGCTACTGGAGCTTTGCGCAGCAAAAACAAGCTTCCCGGCCCAACATTATCCTGATCATGGTAGATGATATGGGATATTCTGACATTGCGCCGTATGGCTCGGAAATACAAACGCCCAATCTCAGCAGACTGGCTGCAGAAGGATTACGGCTGCAGGAGTTTTATAACAACTCCATTTGCGCACCCACCCGTGCTTCCTTGCTCACGGGACAATCCAACCATAAAGCGGGTGTTGGCTATTTTAATGTAAACCTCGGTTTGCCCGCCTACCAGGGCTACCTGAACCGCGAGTCACTTACATTGGCGGAAGTATTGAAACAAGCCGGCTACAGCACCCTGATGTCTGGTAAATGGCATGTGGGCGATGATAGCATTGCCTGGCCTAATCAACGGGGCTTCGACAAATTTTTCGGCTTCATAGGCGGCGCCAGCAACTACTTTGATATTGGCAACTACACCGATAAAGTGCCACCGGTGCCGCTGGTAGAAAATAACCGCTCCTTCAATCTGGAGCCGGGACATTATCTCACCGATGAAATTGCCGGTCATGCTGTGAAATTCCTGGATGAGCAAAGCAAAGGAAACAATCCGTTCTTTTTGTATGTCGCTTACAATGCACCCCACTGGCCATTGCAGGCGTTGCCCGAAGATATCGCAAAGTACAAAGGCCGGTATGCGATAGGTTGGGATTCGTTGCGTAATGAACGTATTGCACGACAAAAAAAGCTGGGTATCATCCGTCCCGATGCCACCATTGCACCGGATCCGGAAGTGCCGGCATGGGGGAGTCTGACCTATGACGAGCAACAGTTGTGGCAAAAGAAAATGGAAGTGTACGCTGCAATGATTGATCGCATGGATCAGGGCATCGGCAAAATATTAGCGAAGTTAAAAGAGCTGAAGAAAGACGATAATACCCTCATCGTTTTTATTTCTGATAATGGTGCCCAGGGAGGTTTTATACCTACCGGCAGAAAAAGGCAACGTAGCTCCGGGCCTATTGGTACCGCAGGATCTTACGACTACCAGGAACAGAGTTGGGCGCATGTGTCTAACACGCCGTTCAGGTCATACAAAGCGAGTGCCTATGAAGGTGGCATCAGCTCTCCGCTGATTGCCTGGTATCCTGCAAAGATCAAAGCCGGCAGCATCGTACGCGGTACTGCCCACCTGATAGACCTGGCGCCTACATTTTATGAAATAGGTGGTGCTGCCTATCCATCTACCTATAACCATATTACTACCAATCCCTTACCCGGCGTAAGTTTGACCCAGTTGTTGTTTGCGCAGCAGGAGATCAGCCGCAAAGTGCCACTCTTCTGGGAACGTGCAGGTAACAGGGCTGTAAGACAAGGTAAGTGGAAGCTGATTTCTTCCTGGCCCTCCAAACAATGGGAGCTGTACAACATAGAAACAGACCGTGCAGAAACAAAAAATCTCGCGACGCAGGAACCACAGGTGGTGAAGGAACTGGCATCGGCATATGATAACTGGGCCAAAGAAAATGACGTGGTAGACTATGATAAGATCAAGCCTGCCGGTCCTGCAGGATTTGCGGGTCCAACCGGTGGTAGTCAACCTGCAACTGGTAAACGCCGCGATGCGCAATAAATAATGCAAAATATACTTGTGATGAAAAAACTATTCACTGCTTTAACGGCAGCTACCATACTGGCATCTAACGTAGATGCACAAACGAAGAAGCCCAATATCATTCTTATTGTCGTAGACGATATGGGATATTCTGATCTCGGCGCTTACGGTTCCGAAATACATACGCCAAATCTTGATCGCCTGGCCAATGAAGGGCTGCGTCTGAAGGAGTTTTATAATAACTCTATCTGTGCACCTACCCGTGCATCATTATTGAGTGGCCAATATCAGCACAAAGCAGGTATCGGCTATTTTGATGTAAACCTCGGCCTGCCTGCCTATCAGGGTTTTCTGAACAAGGAATCGCTGACACTGGGAGAGGTGCTGAAAACAGCGGGCTACAGCACCCTGATGTCCGGTAAATGGCATGTGGGGAATGATAGTCTCTCCTGGCCTAATCAACGAGGCTTTGAAAAGTACTATGGCGTAATAGGTGGTGGCGCGGACTACTTCGATGCGAAGCCTATGCCGTTGGGTGGTGGACAGTACCCGGTGGTGCTGGTAGAAAATAATCAGCGTCTGCATCCGGCAGATAACAGCTATTATTTCACCGATGAAATTGCCGGTCATGCAGTGAAATACCTGGAAGAGCAAAGCAAAACCAACAAACCTTTCTTCTTATACCTGGCCTTTAACGCGCCACACTGGCCATTACAGGCTTTGCCGGAGGATATTGCCAAATATAAAGGGAGATATGATATTGGTTGGGACTCGCTGCGCCGCGAACGCCTGGTACGACAGCAACAACTGGGCATACTGGATCCTCGTCAAACGGTGGCTCCCCGCGATGAGGAAGTGCCGGAATGGAATAGTCTTACCTGGGATGAAAAGCAACTCTGGAAATCAAAAATGGAAGTGTATGCCGCCATGGTGGACCGGATGGACCAGGGCGTAGGCAAGGTGTTGGCCACGCTGAAGGCTTTGAAGAAAGATGATAATACCCTCGTAATATTTATTTCTGACAACGGCGCACCAGCAGAAGACGTAGCACACTGGGGGCCGAAAGCAGCCAGGAACACCGGCCCTGTAGGTACTGCGGGTTCTTTCGAATCACAGGGCAAAAACTGGTCTTTCGTTTCCAACAGCCCCTTCCGATCGTTTAAAAACTTTATGTATGAAGGAGGTATCAGTTCCCCGCTGATAGCGTGGTTCCCTGGTAAAATCAAAGGTGGTACTATCGCGAAAGGTACTGCTCACCTGATTGACCTGGCGCCTACTTTTTACGAAGTAGCGGGTGTAAAATATCCGGAAAAATATAATGGCGTAAAACCAAATGCCTTACCGGGCAAAAGCCTGACCGGATTGTTTTTCCATGATGTAGCACTGAACCGGGAAACGCCTATTTTCTGGGAACGCGCAGGGAACAGAGCGGTGAGAAAAGGCAAGTGGAAACTGGTATCTATCTACCCACAATATCGTTGGGAATTATATGACCTGGACCAGGACCGTGGAGAAACCAATGATGTGGCAGGAAAAAATACGCAGGTGGTGAATGAGTTGTCTGCCGCTTATTTCGACTGGGCGAAACAAACCGGTGTAGTGGAATATGATAAAATAAAACCGGCTTCTTTTTTTGATAAGAAGCCGGCGAAATAATATGGAAGTGTTGATAATTGCTCCCTGTAATGTTGTTTACAGGGAGCAATTACTTTTATAAGATCGTCAGGTTCTTAGCCTTGTAAGGCTGCAGCTCAGGACTATCAGCGGGTAGTTCAGTAATCAGGTAATGGATATCCTGCAGGTCCGCTATTTTCATCTTCATAGAAGAATTCAGTTTCTCCGAAATAGCCAGTATGGCTACTTTATCGGTCGCCTTGATCATTGCTTTTTTTACCTGTATGGTTTCCCAGTCCGAATCCGTGAGGCCATTCACCGGATCTATTGCGTTGGTACCAATGATACAGAGATCTGCTTTGATGTTGGAAAGATATTCAAATACTTCCCCGCTTACTGTCATCTGGCTATAGGCGGATATTTGTCCGCCAATCACAATCGTTTTTATCATCGGCTTATCAAGTAGCTCTACTGCGGTGAGTACGTTCACCGTAATAAAGGTAGCGCGCAGGGTAGCGGGAATCTTTTTGATGAACTCCCGGATGGTGGTACCACCACCAATCAGCACAATCATATCGTTCCAGAGTAGCTGCAGTGTTTTTTCTGCAATCACCAGTTTATTGTTCTGTGCATAGGTCTGTGATTCGTGACCATAGTGGTAGGCGATCGACATGGCGCCCCCCTTGATCTTCACTACTTCCCCGTCATCCGCCAGCTCATTTACATCGCGCCGGATGGTATCTTCTGACACATTGATCAGGCTCACCAGTTCGGTGTATGTAATACGGGTGTGGATGTTCACCTGTTGTATAATTAACTGCTTCCTCGCTTTTTTAGTGAGTGAAACAGGAGGAAGCTGATCCTGGGTGTTAGTACTATCCATAGCGTTGCGACGATTCAAAGGGTGATGATAGTTAAAAATCCCAGCATTTGCAAAGATTCGGACTGCCGGGTAAAATAATACTAGCGCAAAAATATAGGTTCGTCCCTGATTTTGCACTTTTATTACAAGAAATAATTTTTCTGCAAAAACTATAAATTAATAAAATATTAATAATCAGATAGTTGATGCCTTAATGATTTCTTGTGGGTGCATAATTTGCAATTATTATTTGCAAATAATTTGCAGAAATGAATGTATTGTCTATTTTAGAGCAGTATTTCCGCATTATTTGAAAGAACTATCAACCAAACCACCATGATGAAAAATGTCATAAAACTGACAACTTTCACAAAACTGATTTTGCCTGTAATCGGCTTATTGTTTTGTCTTGGAAGTAAAGCTCAGACACCTGCCAACAAGCCATTATCCATTTCCGGTACTGTAAAAGGTCCGGATGGACAACAAATTATTGGCGCCACTATTTCCCTGTTATCAGCCAAAGGAGTGGGTGCCGTTACTGATGCAGAAGGAAAATTCATCTTACGCATTCCTGCTACACATCCGGCAGATATTACCCTTGCCGTTAGTTATATAGGGTATGAAAGGAAAGAAGTAAAAGTAGCGCCCGGACAAGCACCAATCAACATTCAGCTGGAACTTGCCTCCAAAGCACTGGGAGAATTGGTAGTAACGGCGCTGGGTATCAAAAAGGAGAAAAAAGCGCTGGCCTATGCAGTTACGGAAGTAAAAGGAAGTGATTTTACCCAGGCACGTGAAATCAATGTGGCAGATGCGTTGACCGGAAAAATTGCGGGTGTAAACTCTGCCAGTCTTGCTGCAGGTCCGGGTAGCTCCAGCCGTGTAACCATCCGTGGTACTGGTTCACTGAATGGAGAAAGCCAGCCGCTGTATGTAATCAACGGGATGCCTATTGACAATACCACACAGAGCGTTCCTGCCAGCGGCAACGGTGCTATTGGTCTGAACAGTGATCGTGGTGATGGTATCGGCGGTATTAACGCGGATGATATAGAATCCATTACGGTACTGAAAGGTGGTCCTGCTGCTGCGCTCTATGGCGCCCGTGCGGCCAACGGCGTTATCCTGATTACCACCAAGAAAGGCGTAAAACAAAAAGGTATTGGCGTAGATTACAACACCACCTTTACCGCAGAAACACCTGCTATTCTTCCTGAGTGGCAATATGAATATGGTTCCGGCCAGAACGGCGCCAAGCCAGCAGATAAATCATCTGCCATCAGCGCTGGTCGCTTGTCATGGGGACCTAAAATGGATGGAACCAATGTGGTGCAGTTTGATGGTGTAAGTCGTCCTTATTCTCCACAGAAGAATAACATTAAGAATTTTTACAGAACCGGTAACACCTTTACCAATACGGTTTCTTTTTCAGGTGGTAATGAAAGCACTACTTTCCGCGCCTCCCTGTCAGACATGAATAACCATGGTCTGGTTCCCAATCAGCATCTGAACAAAAAGATATTTTCAGCCAGCGTAAACTCCAACCTGAGCAAAAGGCTCACCGTAGAAGCATATGCACAGTACAATGTAGAGAAAGCAGAGAATAGAACAGGCGTATCTGATGCACCCGGTAACCTGAACTGGAGTACTTATATGCTGGCCAACACGGTTGATATCCGCAATATGAATCCAGGCTATGATAAAGATGGTAATGAAGTAAAATGGAATCCTTCTGACTTTGCCGGTAATCCTTATTTCATTCTCAACAAATTTGAGAACAATGATAACCGCAACCGCTTTATCGGTAATGTGAGCCTCAAATATAATATCCTGGATAACCTGTTTATCCGTGGCCGTGTAAACCATGACTATACGAATGCAGGTTATGTAGGTGTAGTCCCTTCCGGTACTGCCTATGCATCTGATGGATTTTACGCGCAATCCAGCACCGCTATCACAGAAACGAATAGTGAACTGACCCTGAACTACCAGGCTAAGTTGAGCAAGGACTTTGGTTTAACAGCCATGGCTGGTGGTAACCAGCGCAAAGGTAAATCTGATGCCATCATTTTTGACGGTAAAGGCTTCTTTGAACCCGGTTTTTATGACCAGTCCAATGTGAAAAATTTAAGCGTTAAAAATATTAACCAGCGCCAGGCAACCAACTCGGTATTCGGATCAGTAGACTTGTCTTTCAGAGATCTGTTGTTCATTTCAGCTACAGGGCGTAACGACTGGTTCTCTACGTTGTCTCCTAAAAAGAATAACATTTTCTATCCTTCAGTGGGCGCCAGTTTCCTGCTGTCAGAAGCGGTGAAAATGCCATCCTGGGTAAATTATGCAAAAATAAGATCATCCTGGGCGCAGGTAGGTGGCGGTGCACCTCTGGCTTATGCACTGAACCAAACCTACAGCATGGTACCCGGTGGTGGACATCTTGGTCAGCCATTACAAACACCTACCCAAACAAATGGTGTGGGCTCAGGTTTGTTGATTGCGCCTAACCAGGATCTGAAGCCATTTACCTCTACTACTATAGAGTTGGGGGTGGAAGGTCGTTTCCTGAACAACAGGTTGTCAGCAGACATTACGGTGTACAATCGTAAAACAACTGATGATATTATGCAGGCAGCTATTTCTCCTGGCTCAGGGTACAACTTTGCTTACCTGAACGTAGGTGAAATGAGTAACAAGGGTATTGAACTGATGTTTTCCGGTACACCTGTTAAGAAGAAAGATTTCTCCTGGGAAGTGAGCTTTAATGCGGCCTATAATAAGAACGAAGTACTGAAACTGAATGATGGTCTTGATAAACTGCAACTGGATGCGGCGGTAAACAGCTATGCTTTCCTTTTTGCAGAAGTAGGCAAGCCTTACAGCATGATCAAAGGATTCGGTGCAAAGAAGAATGCACAAGGTCAGACCATCTATAATAAAAACAACGGCTACGAAGTAACGGAGCAAAAAGATCTGGGAACAGGTATTTCTCCATGGACTGGTGGTATTACCAATAGCTTCCGCTACAAACAGTTTAACCTGAGCTTCCTGATCGATGGTAAATTCGGTGGCTATGTTTATTCCGGTACCAATCTGTATGCTACCCGTTTCGGATTGAATAAAATTACCCTGCCAGGCAGAGATAACGGATTAACCGTAACAGGTGTGGACACAGATGATAAGCCTTTTACAAAAACGTTTACCTACAGCACCGGTTTGCAGCAGTATTATGACAACTTCAAGAATATCTCTGAGAAATTTGTGTACGATGCGAGCTTCATTAAATTAAGGCAGGTAGTCATCAGTTACAACATTCCAGCGAACACACTGGCCTTTGCGAAAGTGCAGTCAGCCACCGTTTCGTTCGTTGCAAGAAATCTTTTCATTCTGTACAAGAACACACCGAATGTGGATCCTGAGTCTGCCTTCAGCAATTCGAATGCACAAGGTTTTGAAATGTTCGGTGTACCACGTACCCGGAGTTATGGTATCAACCTGATGGTAAAACTGTAGTTCACTCTTTAAAAAATTACTCATGCAACGATTTGCCAGATATAAATTTATATTACTCCTGGGGGCAGTATTGGGACTGTCATCCTGTGATAAGGGATTTGAAAAGTTAAACACAAATCCAAATGCTTCCACCAAGCCTAACGTCAACTTTCTCTTTACCCAGAGCCTGTTGAAAGGTAACCTGGTATACGACAGGGCTTATTTCTACACTTCGTATCTGCACTGTGGTAACTATGTGCAGCACTTTTCCATTGCCAAAGAAATCGGCGGGTCAGGTGCCGGGGATAAATATGCGGTGAATGACTTTTATCAGAGCTTTTACTACCGTTATATTTACACGAACGCGATTCTCACGCTGCAGGAAATTATCACGGCGCTGAAAGATCCAGCTATTGCCGGCGATAACGTAAATAAACTATCGGCCACCCGGATATGGAAAGTATTGCTGATGCAGCGCATTACAGATCTTTACGGAGACGTACCCTATTCAGAAGCAACACAGGGAAAGAACAGTGTGTTTTTACCAAAGTATGATGCGCAGTCAGATATTTACGCAGACATGCTGAAAGAGCTGGATGAAGCCATCAAAGCATTTGACGCCACGAAGGCTACTTTCGGTCCCGCGGATCTTTTATTCAAGGGAAATGTAGACCAGTGGAAGAAATTCGGTTACTCTGTGATGCTGAGAGTGGCTATGCGTACCAGCAAAGTAACAGACGGAAAAGTAGTGGCGAAGGATTGGGTACAGAAAGCAGTTGCCGGCGGTGTAATCCTGAACGGAACAGACAATGCCGTACTGGCATATAGTGATGGTCCGCAGATCTACAATAACAACCCGGTAGCCTTTGAGCTGGTAGGACAGGATTACAGCCTGAACTCCCATGGTGCAGATAACATCGAGTGGGGTAAATACAGTAAGACATGGATTGATTTTCTGAAAACGAACAATGACCCCCGGTTGGGCGTAGTATCCGTGGTGTGGAATAATAATAAACCTGATACGGCTGCTGCTATCCAGAAAGGAATGCTTAACGGAACGGATAAAAAAACAGCAGATTTTGTTACTTATTCAGAACCGAATCCGGCGACTGTTTTAAATAACGCAGCACCTTTGCTGTTATTAACCAACGCCGAAACCAATTTATTACTCAGTGAAGCTGCCTTACGTGGCTGGATTACCGGTGATAAAGCACAATTCTATAAAGATGGCGTAACGGCTGCATTAAAGAACTGGTCGCTGTTTGGCCCGGCAGGTGTAATATCCGGCACCAAGATCGATAAATACCTAACCGACCATCCGTTTAATGCAGGTGGTACGGTGGATGCACAGATGAATCAGATCCATACGCAATTCTGGGCAGCATTATTCCTGGACGAACAGGAAGCTTATGCTAACTGGAGACGTACCGGTTTCCCTGTACTGACACCGGTTAACTATGTAGGCAATGCCACCGGAGGAACTATTCCCCGTCGTTTACCTTATTCAGTTGCGGAACAGGGCATCAATGGTGCACATTACCGTGAAGCTGTCAGCAGACAAGGTGCAGATTTATTAACAACCAGAGTTTGGTGGGATAAATAATTATGAAAAGACTATTGCTTGTATTCATTCTGACAGGTGTTTGTAACATAACTATGTCACAAAGGAAAGAGGCTGCCGCAAAGGCAGCCTTGATTCCTTTGCCGGTAACAGCAGCTTACAACACAGACAGCTTTCTTATTACCCCGCATACCCAACTGCTGGCGGATTCGGGGAATGAAGGCGCCGCCGCGCTGCTGCAGGGATATTTCCTGGAACAAACCGGGAAGGCATTGCCGCCGACAGGCAAGCTGCCGGACAACGGCCAGGCATTACCATTGAAAAATGGGAACAACCGTATTGTTTTGCATACAGATACCGTTCTGGTAAAACAACCGGAAGAATACCTGCTGCACATTACAAAAGAGCAGGTGACCATCACCGCGTACGATGCTACCGGCATCATACATGGTATTGCCACCTTACGGCAGTTGTGGCAACGCAAAGGTGCTGCTACACTGACTTTGCCGGGTGCTGTGATACGTGATTATCCCCGCTTCGGTTACCGGGGCATGCACCTGGATGTGAGTCGTCATTTTTTTTCGGTAGACTTTATCAAACAGTTTATAGATCAGCTGGCACTGTATAAGATCAACAACTTTCACTGGCATCTGACAGATGATCAGGGCTGGCGGATTGAAATAAAAAAGTATCCTAAACTGCAATCTGTAGCCGCCTGGCGCGATCAGACGATGATAGGACACAAAAAAGAATTACCCCATCAGTTTGATGGAAAGAAATATGGCGGATTTTATACCACGGAAGAAGTAAAAGCAGTGGTAGCCTATGCCACCGCGAGACATATTAACGTGATTCCGGAAATTGAAATGCCTGGTCATGCACTCGCGGCCCTCACAGCTTATCCTGAGCTGGGATGTACCAAAGGGCCCTATAAAACGGCACAGTTCTGGGGCATCTTTGATGATGTTTTTTGTGCAGGCAACGACAGCACTTTCACCTTCCTGGAGGATGTACTCGATGAAGTGATGGTATTATTCCCATCTACGTATATCCATATAGGTGGTGATGAATGCCCGAAGGTAAGATGGGCACATTGCCCTGCCTGTCAGCTACGCATAAAACAGGAACACCTGGCAGACGAACACGAATTACAAAGTTATTTTATCCGGAGAATAGGTAAATACATCAACAGTAAAGGGCGAAAAATAATAGGCTGGGATGAAATACTGGAGGGGGGCCTCGCGCCCGGCGCTACCGTGATGAGCTGGAGAGGAGTGGAAGGAGCAGTAACAGCCGCTAAGCAGCAGCACCATGTGATCATGACTCCAGAAGACGAATTGTATTTTGATCATTATCAATCTTTGTATCCGGAAGAAAAAACCGCCGCCGGAGGATATACGCCACTGGAAGAAGTATATGACTACGATCCTTTGCGTGCCGCCGGCGACACCACTTTGCTGCCTTATATTGCCGGTATGCAGGGGCAGGTATGGAGTGAATACCTGAATACAGTGCAGCAGACGCAATACATGATTTTTCCCCGCATGCTGGCCATGGCAGAAAGAGCCTGGTCGCAACCATCCGTGAGGGATTATCCTGAATTTTGTAGGCGCCTTAAAACGCAGCAGCCATTGCTGCAACAACTGCACATCAATGCTGCCGGTAACTTTGAAGAAATCAATTATACGGTAGACAGTCTGGCAAAAGGACAACTATATATCTCTCTGCATTCTTCTGATAATACCGCTATTATTCGTTATACCACTGATGGTAGCATGCCCGGAGCGAAAAGCAGTATTTACCAAAAGCCAATATTATTGACAAAGAGCAGTACGATCAAAGCAGTTTTGTATCAACAGCATCAGCGCACCAACAGACTATTTCACCAGTCGTTTTCAATAAATAAAGCCACCGGTGCCCGCATTACTTTAAAGCAGGCACCCAATACAAAATACACCGGCGATGCCAGCTTACTGATAAATGGTATTGCAGCATCTAATCGCTATAACGACGGGCAGTGGCTGGGTTTCAGCAACCGTGACCTCGAAGCCGTGATTGACCTGGGCAGTGAACAATTGATTCAACGGGTAGGGGTTAATTGCCTGAATTATCATTGGCAGAAAATGTGGCCTCCGACAGCGCTGGAATTTGAAGTGTCCGCAGATGGTGTGCATTTCACGCCGTTGGCCACTGCTACTTCTTTCCCGGTTAATGGCATCAATGAAATACGTTTGCCAGTGAAGCCGGTGAAAACAAGGTATGTAAAAGTGTTAGCCCGTAATAAAGGAGTGATCCCCGCCGGCGAGTACGGCGCGGGTGGAAACAGCCAGTTACTGGTGGATGAAATCAATATTGATTAAGCTTTTAGCTATTAGTTTTTAGCTGTTAGTAAATGCAGCGGAGATGATGTCATCTTACCCTTGTGTTTAGTAACAGCTAAAAGCTAATGGCTAACAGCTAAAAGCTAATGGCTAACAGCTAAAAGCTATTTCGTTGACTATGTCTTTTTTGATTGTGTTATTATGCATGGGAGTGCTGATTGTTTTGCTAACCTGGGGAAAGCTGAATGCTTTTATTGCCTTTCTGATTGTATCCGTGCTGGCAGCTTTATTGTTGGGTATACCGGCGGATAAGATTCCTGCTTCGTTGCAAAAGGGTATAGGCGACACCGTAGGAGGACTGCTGATCATCATAGTGCTGGGTGCTATGCTGGGTAAACTGGTGGCAGAAAGTGGTGCTGCGAGGCAGATTGCTAACTCGCTGATGCAGGTATTCGGAGAAAAATATATGCAGTGGGCATTGCTGATAGCAGGGTTTATCATTGGTATTCCATTATTTTATGGCGTTGGCTTTGTGTTGATGGTGCCATTGATCTTTTCAGTAGTGTACCAGTATAAATTACCTGCGGTATATATTGGATTGCCTACACTGGCAGCTTTATCCATTACGCATGGGTTTCTGCCGCCGCATCCTTCACCTACCGCGTTGGTAACACAGTTTAATGCCAATATGGGGCTTACGCTGTTGTATGGCCTGGCTGTGGCGATCCCGGCATTGCTGCTGGCAGGGCCGTTTTTCGCGCGGTACCTGAAGAATATACCCTCCACGCCATCGACTTTATTTCAGCAACAGGAAGTTAATGACACGCCGCTGCCGGGAAAAAGTAATAGTTTTATGACGGCTTTGTTGCCGGTATTCCTGCTCATAATTACTACCTTACTGGCTCATTTTTTCAGCGGAGGGAATGAGACCACTCATCGTTGGATATTATTTGCAGGCGATGCCACGGTCGTAATGTTGTTTGCTTTGCTGATCGCCACGTTTTCATTGGGTATTTTTCAGCAAAGACCAGTGAAGAAGATCATGAATATTTATGCGGACGCGATCAAAGACATCGCCATGATCCTGTTGATCATTGCGGGTGCAGGCGCGCTGAAACAGGTGCTGGCAGATAGTGGGGTTAGCCTTGAAATCGCCACTGCTATGCAATCCTGGCATATTCCGGTATTGGTACTGGGTTGGTTAACCGCTGCCATCATCAGGGCTTGTGTAGGTTCTGCCACTATTGCCGGTATTACAGCGGCAGGCATGATCGCCCCACTGATGTTGCAGGGACATGTAAACCCCAACCTGATGGTATTATCCGTTGGCGCCGGGAGCCTGATGTTTTCCCATGTAAATGATGCGGGATTCTGGATGTTTAAAGAGTATTTCAACTTAAGTATAAAGCATACGTTGTTATCATGGTCAGTCATGGAAACGATAGTAGGAACAGCAGGCCTTTTCGGTGTCCTGATTTTAGACAGGTTCGTATAAGGTATTCTTCTCCCAAAAAATAAAAAAGCAGCATAACCAAATCATATATTAAGAACATTAAAACAGAAACTATGGAAAACAATCATGCAGAAGAGAAATTAGCAGCCCTGGGATTGGTATTGCCCCCGGCGCCTGCGCCATTGGGTGTTTATAAACCATTTCTTATAGATGGTAAATACCTGTATCTCTCCGGTCATGGTCCTGTGCAGCATGATAAATCACTGATCATTGGCCGTATCGGAGATGCACTGGATATGGAACAGGGTAAGCTGGCGGCAAGACAGGTTGGTTTAACCATGCTCTCCACCATTAAAACCCATGTGGGGAGCCTGGATAAAGTGAAACGTGTTATCAAAGTATTGGGTATGGTGAACTGTACACCGGACTTTGAACGTCATCCATATATTATTAACGGTTGTAGTGAACTGTTTGCAGCCATCTGGGGTGAAGAGAACGGAGTAGGGGTAAGAAGTGCAGTAGGCTTTGGTTCTTTACCGGATAATATCCCGGTAGAAATAGAAGCTTTGTTTGAATTATACTAGACAGCGGTTGATTTGTATATTTGGATATTTAGTGGGTATGTTTCAGAAAAAGACTACTTTTTGAAACAGTTCAGTGAATATCCAGATATCAAAATAAATAAATGATGCAAAAACCGGATGGTAACAAGGGTCTTCGGGTAACAGCCTTCGGGGAATTTTTGCTGCGGCTGCACAGTAATGGGGGCAAACGATTTCAGCAAACAGACGGATATACCGCTTACTATGCAGGTGCGGAAGCAAATGTATGTGTACTGCTGGCCAGATTGGGTATGCAGGCAGATTATATCAGCCGTGTGCCGGACAATGACCTGGCAGCAGCCGGTATACAACAGTTGAGAAGTCATGGCGTAAACACTGATAAAATATTGTACGGCGGCGATAAACTGGGCCTGTATTTTACAGAGCCAGGCAACAGCATCCGCCCCACCAGGGTGATCTATGACAGAACAGGCACGGCTTATGGGGAGTTACAGAAAGGGCAGATCAACTGGAAAGATGTCTTCGCCCATAGTAATTGTTTCCATTGGTCAGGTGTAGCGGCAGCAGTATCTGAAAGTGCGGCGGAAGTTTGTGCGGAAGCGCTGGAAGCTGCGCTAGGGGCGGGTATTATGATCTCGTCAGATTTTAACTACCGCTCCAAGCTATGGAAATATGGTAAACATCCATCTGCCATCATGCCGGCGCTGTTACAACATAGTGAGGTGACGGTAGCCGACCTGGATGCGGTGAAAGTCTATTTTGATATTGACACTAACCCTGCATTGCCGTTGGAACAAAGATTTGAGGGGTGTTATACTGCCCTGCGCTCAAAAATGCCCCGTCTTAAAACATTGGGGATGAGCTTCCGCCAGGTAAAAGACCAGCAGCTATGGTATACCGGCGCGTTGGCACATGAAGGGCAGTTTTATTATGGAACAGGATTTCCTCTGACGGATATTACCGACCAGATTGGTACGGGCGATGCTTTTACAGCCGGGATGTTATATGGCCTCCTGAATAATTATCTCCCGCAACAAGTCATCGATTTTGCTACCGCCTGCGGCACCATCAAGCAAAGTATCCCGGGCGACTGGGCCATTGTGAGCCGCGCGGAAGTAGAAGAGTTGATGAAGAACGGTATGTCCGGAAGAATTGTACGCTAAATAATGAAATAACTATGTTTACAATAGATGCACATCTGGATCTCAGCATGAACGCAATGGAGTGGAACAGGGATCTGCAACAGCCTGTAACCGCCATCCGTGCAAGAGAAGCCGGATTAACAGATAAGCCGGATCGCGCCAAAGGGGTAGTAGCGTTTCCGGAACTTAGAAAAGGAAATATCGGATTGGTGGTAGCCACCCAGATAGGACGCTATGTGGCGCCGGACAATACATTGCCTGGCTGGCACTCGCCGGAACAGGCATGGGCACAAACACAAGGACAGCTATCGTGGTATAAGGCTATGGAAGATGTGGGAGAGCTGATCATGATCAAAGACAGGAAAGGGCTGGAACAGCATTTACAGCTCTGGAATGACGGTACCCCCAATGATAAAAAGCCTATTGGTTATATTCTCAGCCTGGAAGGGGCGGATTCCATCATTAATTTAAAATACCTGGAGCGCGCCTACAATAAAGGGTTGCGTGCTATAGGCCCCGCGCATTATGGTCCCGGGCGTTATGCCAACGGCACAGATGCCACGGGTCACCTGAATGACCAGGGTCGGCAGCTCATCAAAGAAATGGAGCAGCTGAACATGATCCTGGATGCCACCCACCTCTGTGATGACGCCTTCTGGGACGCCATGGAACTGTTTAACGGGTCCGTGTGGGCCAGCCATAATAATTGCCGCGCACTGGTGAATCATAACCGGCAGTTCAGTGACGATATGATCAAAGTGCTTATTCAGAAAGGCGCGGTGATCGGTGGTGCACTCGATGCCTGGATGATGGTGCCGGGTTGGGTCCGCGGACAATCCACTCCGGAAGCCATGGGCTGTAACCTGGAAAAAATGATCGATCACATGGATCATATCTGCCAGATTGCCGGCAATGCCCAGCACGTAGGCATTGGTACCGATCTGGATGGCGCCTTTGGTAAAGAGCAATGCCCATACGACCTGGAAACCATTGCAGATATGCAGAAATTACCGGACTTGCTGGCTAAAAGAGGCTATAGCACAACAGATATCGAAAACGTGATGCACGGTAACTGGCTGCGCTTTCTGCGTAATGCGTGGAAGGATTAGCGCGGATTTTGTCTTTGTGCAGGATTATACTGATTCAGATGATTATATAGGATTTAAAAGATTTTGGGAGATGATAGCGGATATTCGCTATCATCTCCCAAAATCTTTTTATCTACTAAAGTCCTAAAAACAAAAATCCGGTAAATCAATAAAATCAGTATAATCGGGAATAAAGGCAAAAAATCGCTTTCATCCTGCCCCAGAAAAACTTAATTTGCGCGCATGAATTTTCTCGAGGTCTCCAATATCAGTAAACAACAGTATGGTGCTTATATTCTAAAGGATATCAGCTTTACACAACAGCAGTTTCAGAAAATTGTTATCGCGGGTGAAACCGGTTCCGGTAAGAGTTCGCTGATGAAAATTGTAGGGGGGATGGGGCAGGCTGATTCCGGAACGGTGATATTTGAGGGTAAGAGAGTAAAAGGAGCGCTGGAAGTATTGATACCAGGGCATCCTGGTACAGCCTACCTGTCACAGCATTTTGAATTGCGGAATAATTACCGGGTAGAAGAAATTCTCTCATATGCCAATAAACTCACTGACGAAGAAGCCGGGGAAATATATGATGTCTGCAAAATTTCACATCTCTTAAAAAGAAAAACAGATCAGTTGTCTGGTGGAGAAAAGCAGCGCATCGCCATGGCCAGGCTGTTGATATCCTCTCCCAGACTGTTTTTGCTGGATGAACCATATTCCAACCTGGATATGATCCATAAAAGTATCCTGAAAAATGTAATCAGTGATATGGGCGAACGGCTGGGCATTACCTGTATGCTGATTTCGCATGATCCCCAGGATATATTGCCATGGGCAGATGAGATACTGGTCATGAAAGACGGAGAAATTGTACAGCAAGGAACTCCTCAACAAATTTATAATCAGCCGGTGAATGAGTATGTAGCCGGATTATTTGGTAAATATAACCTCATTGCTCCCGGCAACGCCGCCATACTGGAAGGGTTGCCCGGCATTACACTGAACGGTAAAAATATCTTTGTCCGTCCGGAGGATTTTAAAATCGTGCGTACAAAAAAAGATGCGGTCAGTGGTAAGGTTCTGGAGCTTAACTTTTACGGCAGCTACCTCGAAGCAGAAGTGGCGTTGGGAAAAGAAGTGCTGACCATTAAAACAACGGATACCCGGCTCAAAAAAGGCGCCACGGTAAACGTAAGTGTAGCACCGGAAATGGTGTGGTACTTTTAAGGCTTCATTCCCATCATACTTTTGCCCGCAAACCCGTTATAGGGCTTATTTTTCAGCATGACCCAGGTTCTGTCGTAGGATACTGCGTAATGTACAATGACCACTATCGCCAGCCACAAACTTTGTTGCGGACGGCCCAGCGCTCTTAATCCATATACCGCCAATCCAAACAATATCCATTCGAGGAGGAGTCTTAATGGCCCGGGAATGGCTATTGGCGCCGGTTTTGGATCATTGGGAATGCGGAAGTTGCCCCAAAGTACTGCCGCTATCAGCGGAAATCCCGCCGCCAGCACATAACGCAGCCAATCGGTGCCCAGGTGCCAGCCCCAGCAACCCAATACAATCAGCATAATGATTTCAAGTACAAAACGAACGGCAAGGTTGACAGGGTGAGTGTTCATGGCATAGTTTGTTTCAAATTAAATATTTTTCGATTAACTTAACGTCTTCTGGATAATTTAATTGTTATGAGAAAATTTTTGTTTCTTTTAGGGCTGGCATTACTGCATATCGGTGGGCATTTATGGGCGCAATCGCCTCAACCGTTTGAGAACGATATTCGTACTATTCAGCAATTCGACAAAATGTATGCACCACCACCACATCCTATCTTGTTTGTAGGTAGCTCTTCCATCCGGAAGTGGGACGACCTGGAACGGAATTTCAGTAAGTATGTGGTACTGAACAGAGGCTTTGGTGGCGCCGAAACAAATGATGTGACGTATTATTCCAATGACATCATTTTTCCGTATGCTCCCAGGCAGATAGTGATATATGTAGGTGAAAACGATTTGCCGTCAGCTAACGTCAATGCAGATACGTTGTTGCAGCGGTTCAGCATATTGTATGCTAAAATCAGGAGTAAACTTCCAACCATACCACTGATTTATATTTCTATCAAACCCAGTCCGTCCAGAGCTGCTTTTTTTGAGAAGGCTAAGCAAAGCAACGCCCTGATCAAAAGGTTCCTGGCAAAGGAAAAAAATACCACCTTCATAGATATCTACACAAAAATGCTGGATAAAGACGGTTTTCCCCGCAAGGAATTATTCCTGGAGGATATGCTGCATATGAATAAGCAAGGGTATGCCATCTGGGAAAAAGCGGTACAGCCGTACCTGTTGCGTAACTAGTTATTACGTGACGGGGCCTAAACTCCAAAAGATTGGGTGAATGGAAAAAAAAGTATCTTGCCGTTTGATTAATACATCTTTTATTACGCATGATACTGGATACACTGCAGAATGCCCATCTTTATTATCGCCTCGGAGTCAAATTTATCAAGGCATTTGAATACCTGGCACAAACGGATCTGGCTACCCTGGAAAAGGGAAAATATGAAATCGATGGGACCAACATCTTCGCTATTGTAAATGAATACGATACTGTAGACGCGTCCACAGAGCAGATGGAGTCGCACAAAAAGTATATTGATATTCAGTATATAGTGTCGGGGTCGGAGCTCATCGGACATGATTTCCTGCAGGAGCAAAAGCCCTCAAAGGCATATGATGAAACAGCCGACTACCAGCTGTTTGCAGAAAATCCCATGTTCTTTTCCCGGCTGGAAAAAGGGATGTTTGCCATCTTCTTTCCTACCGACCTGCACATGCCCAATATTAAGGTGGGTACACCGATGCCAGTGAAGAAAATAGTGATAAAAATAGCAGTTAGCTGATAGTTGCTGGCATTCAGCGTTTCTGAATACCCTTTCTGTAGCGCTGAATGCTAACTTCCCTATTCCACTTATGTAATAGCTAATGCCAGATGAACAATGAGCAACCAAAATTTTTCCGCGGGCAATTTGCTGCCGGAACCCCGGCAGACGAGGCAGGAGTGCACGTACTCTTATGGAATCGTGTCCGTGAAAATGGGCAGGAAGCGCTGGTAGACCTGTACAAATGCCTGTATTTTAATCTTGTGAGCTACGGCGTTCGCAGTTGCGGAGATACGGAAATTACCAAAGATGCCATCAATGATATGTTCCTCGAGATATGGGATCAGCGGCACAAACTCCCTGAAGTCAGTAACGTAAAGTCTTACCTGTTTACTTACCTGCGCCGCAAAATATTTGCAGGCATCCGCCAGACTAAAAAATCCAGTGAAGCAGCAGACGTTTATGCTGATATCAGCGAACACCATGAACTTTCCTATGAGGAATGTATTGTCGCTATTCAAACTTCTGAAGAAGTAAAACAGAAGATAAAGCGTGCAATGGCCACGCTCACGCCGAGGCAGAAAGAATTAATACAACTCCGCTATTTCGATGGTCTTAGTATGGAAGAAGTCAGTAAACGGGTAGGTATCACCACTAAAACCGCTTACAACACCCTGGGGGCGGCTCTTAAAAGTCTGTCGGTGGAACTGATGGTGTTGATATTGATACGGCTGCTGCAGTAAAAAAACTTTTTTTAAAAAAAGTTTCCATTTTCTTGGGAATAATTCCAGGTTTCTTACACTACCTAGTATTAACAGTAACAATGGATCAACAATTTAACGTCGCCGAAGACTTCCTGTTAGATGATTCTTTTTTACGCTACTGTATGGGAGCCAATGAGCACGACATACTGTACTGGGAGAAATGGATCGCCGAAAACCCGGAAAAGCGTACTGCTTTTGACCGGGCCCGCAGGACATTTGATGTTGTTAATGGACAACAGGGCCGGTTGGACGTAGAAGTGAACCGATTCAGGTCCCTGTTACAGGATCATATAGACCAATCCACTACTGTAAATAATAAGGTGCGTCACCTGTACCGCTGGCGCGTAGCCGCGGCCATACTCCTCCTGGTAGCGGGTGGAGCGGCCTGGTATCAGTTTGGCAACCGGCATACCCCTTCCCCGGCGGTTGCACCATTGGCACAACAGGATATATTGCCGGGTACTCCCAAAGCTAAGCTGCTGTTGGGCGATGGCACAGAAGTACAACTGGATGCCATTCAGGGCAACGGGCTGAAAGAAAAAGACGGTACTCAAATTAATAAAGACAATGGAAAAATAGTATATAATGTAGCAGGTAATTCCAGCAATGAAATTATGTTCAATACTTTGTCTACCCCCAGAGGAGGAGAGTTCCAGCTGGTATTACCAGATGGAACCAAAGTATGGCTCAACGCCGCTTCTTCCCTGCGGTTCCCGACAAAGTTTGCCGGTAAAGACAGAACGGTGTATCTCACCGGGGAAGCATATTTTGATGTGGCACAAAACGCTGCGCAACCTTTTCATGTACAGTTGAACAATGGACTGAAAGTAGCTGTACTGGGCACTGCTTTTAATATAATGGCCTACGACGACGAGAATGCAGTGAACACCACACTGGTAACCGGAAAAATTAAAGTAGCACAAACAAACGGCAGCAGTGTGCTGCTGGCTCCTTCCCAACAGGCTGTACTGCCAAAAGGTAGTCAGGAGTTTGAGGTAAGCGAAGCAGACATAGATAAAACGATTGCATGGAAAACAGGTATGTTCGAATTTGACGACGATGATATCACCACGGTTATGAGACAGCTGGCACGCTGGTATGATGTAAATGTAAGATTTAATGGCCCGGTGCCGGATAAGCACTACACCGGTTCTATACGTAAGCAGTCCACGTTATCCCAGGCGTTGCACATTTTAAAAACAGCCGGGATACAGTATACAATAGCAGGCAAAGAAATCATCGTTGAAGTAAAATAATAACACCAATCAGTATAAGGATGTAACAACCAGGATCTTCGTGTAATGAATGCTTCAGGCAAAAAAAACCGGGAACGCGGCAACGTTCCCGGCTGAAATGTCTGGCGGGCATGTTATGCGCTTAATTTGACGTAAACAGCTTAACGCTCACCAAAAACTTAACAAATCTATGCTATTTAGACATGCTGGCAAATACCCCAACAGTAGGGTATTCGCGCAAATGCTGAAAGTTATGAAACTAGCTGCCTTTTTGCTACTGGTACTGGCTATGCAGGTAAGTGCAACCGGTTACTCGCAAAAATTAACCCTTAACATGCACAATGTGGCATTGTCTAAGGTATTCAGGGAAATCCGGAAACAAACCGGATATACCTTTTTTTATAATACTGAAATGCTGGAGCAGGCAGATAAAGTATCTGTTGCCGTAGTACAGGCTGACCTGGAATACGTATTGGGCAAATGTTTGCTTAATAAAAAGCTCAATTACAGTATTGTTGATAATACTATTATCCTTTCTGTAAAAACGAAGGAACAAACCGAAGAGGCTCCGCAACCCGTGGCTAACATCTCCGTATTCGGTAAAATCACCGATGCCATTACCCAGGAACCGCTGACCGGCGCCTCCATAAAGCTGAAAGGCACCACCAAAGGAGCCAGCTCAGATGCAAAAGGTAATTATACCCTGCAGCTCCCCGAAAATGGTGGTGTACTGGTCATCTCCTTTATTGGTTATGAAACAGTAGAAAAATCTGTTTCACAGGCCGGTGCACTCGATATTGCCCTGAAACCTAAAGCAGTGCAAACAGAGGAACTGGTAGTAGTAGGTTATGGTACCCAGAAAAGAAAAGACGTAACCGGTGCTGTTTCCTCCGTGAGAGTAGGTAACATCAGTGCAAACGTATCAAAGAATATCAGCTCCGCCATCCAGGGCCGTGTACCCGGTGTATCTGTTGAATCTTCCAGTGGCGCGCCTGGTGCAGGTATGATCATTACCATCCGTGGTATGAGCACACTCGGTAACAACGCCCCCCTGTATATTGTAGATGGTGTATTTGTAAATAATATTGATGGTGTAAGCCCCAATGATGTGGAATCCATTGAAATATTGAAAGATGCAGCTACCGCCAGTATTTATGGTTCCCGCGCCGCAAACGGCGTAGTCCTCGTTACCACGAAAGGTGGCCGCAAAGAATCCGTGCCCAAACTGGAAGTAGACACCTGGTTTGGTGTACAATCTGTGCCCAAAAGAATGAGCTTACTCAACGGGGAACAATGGACCAAACTGATGAGCGCCAATATCACCGGCATTCCCGCTTACGATAGTAAAAGTGCTAACTCCAACTGGCAGGATGCTATTTTCAGACAAGCTTTTTTAACCCGCACCAACGTAAATTTCAGCGGCGGATCCCAGAACTTTACCTATAACTTATCCGGTGGTTACCTGAAAGAAGATGGTACCATCATTAATACGAACTATTCCGCTGCTAATTTCAGGGTGAAAACGGAGTATAATAAAGGAAGATTGCGTGTTGGTGAAACAGTTATCATCAAGAGAGGAGCTACCCGCAACAACCCTGGTGGTGGAGATGCTGTGCATAGCATTGTGGGCAGTGCACTGATGATGCCTGCTACCGTTCCCATTTACGATGCTGCAAATAGTCTGGGTGGTTATGGCAAAAGGCCAACTTTTATGAAGAACCTGTCGAATCCTGTTGCCCGCCTGGAAAGCATAGACAATACTTCCAAAGACCTTTCCCTGCTGGCGAATGCTTTTGTAGAAGTAAAGCTGATAGAGGGACTTAAATATAAATTCAATGTAGGGCTTACCGAAGCACAAAGTAACTCCCGTACTTATACAGGCGCATTTGACGATGGTAACTCCGCTAATCCATTACCGGACCTGTCACAATCTACCAGTACCAATAATTCCTGGTTGGTGGAAAATACCCTTAACTATACGAAGAAACTGGGTAAACACAACATCGATGCATTGATCGGTTATACTGCACAGAAGAACATATCATCAGGCTTCAGCGCATCCCGGGATGATTTGCCAATAGGTACTTCCGTTCTGGGCGCAGGCTTGGCTACCTCCCAGAGAAATGATGGTTCTGCCAGCACCAACAGTATGGTTTCCCGCTTTGCCCGTATCATGTATTCCTATGATTCCAGGTACCTGTTTTCCGCTTCCGTAAGACGAGATGGTTCTTCCCGCTTTGCAACAGATTATCAATATGGTTCTTTCCCATCTTTCTCTGCCGGATGGAATATACATAATGAGCATTTCTTCTCTGGTATCACTCCTGTTGTAAATACCTTAAAACTCCGTGGTAGCTGGGGGGTACTGGGTAACCAGGAAATTGGTAACTACTTAACACAAAACAGCATTACCAGCGGTCTTAACTATGTACAGGGTGGTGTATTGTGGCCAGGTGCTACTGCCAGCGGCTATGCTTCTCCGATAGATTTGTCATGGGAAGAAACCAAGATTACTAATGTCGGCGTAGACGCAGGCTTCCTCGATAATAAATTGTTCGTCATTTTTGATGTGTTCAATAAGAAAACCAGCGGTGTTTTACTAAATGTGCCTTTCCCGCTTTCAGTGGGCAAAACCGGTTCCCCTACGCTCAATGCCGGCGTCATCGAGAATAAAGGATACGAAGTATCTCTGGAATACACTGATAAAAAAGGAGAATTGAACTATCGCCTCGGATTCAATCTTGCACATACTTCCAATGAAATGACGGCGATCAACATTGGCTCGGGAAGGCAGGAATTTGGTGGTATTTCGAGAGCAAAAGTAGGTTATCCTATTGGTGCTTTCTTCCTTATTCAAACAGACGGCATCTTTAATTCCAAAGAAGAAGTAGCAGCACACAGTAAAAATGGTGTACTGATCCAACCTAATGCACAGCCTGGCGATATCCGTTACATAGATTATAACAACGATGGTATCATCGATAACCAGGATGAACAAAACTTAGGTAGCCCGTTCCCTAAACTGAACCTGGGTTTATCTRCTAATCTCTCCTGGAGAGGTTTTGATATGAGCCTCTTCCTGGAAGCAGTTACCGGCAATAAAATTTATAATGCAAGAAGAAAGTGGATGGATAAAATGAACGAAGTCACGAATTTTTCTACAGATGTGCTGAATGCATGGACGCCTGAAAATCATTCCAACTTCCCACGTTTCACGTTATCTGATCCTAATAATAACAATCGCGAAAATAGTGGAAGATGGCTGGAAGATGGTTCCTACCTGCGTTTCAAGCGTTTGGAATTTGGATATACTATGCCTAAAGGTTTGACGGGTAAATGGGGTATCGACAAAGTAAGACTATTTGCTTCCGGAGAAAACCTGTTCACTATCACAAAATATAAAGGCTACAATCCGGATATCGGAGGTGGTGCATTGGCAAGAGGTATGGACAATTCATGGGATGTATATCCGCTGTCCCGCACTGTTTTGTTTGGTCTGAATCTTACATTTTAATCGCTTAATTGCATTGCAACATGAAGAAAACATTTAAATATATAAGTGCACTCACGCTGGTACTGGCAACAGTTGCCGGTTGCAACGAGAAAGAATTTCTGAAGCAAACCGATCCAAATAAAATTACTGATGCAACTTTCTGGAAAGATGAGTCCAGCGTAAGTGCTGCACTGGGTGCCACTTACAGCCCATTGCGCTCTTCGCTTTACGGATACTGGGGTTCCTACCAGGGCATTCAGGATATTAATGCGTTGGGAGATGATGTATTCACGCTGCCTGGAGAAGAACCCGGCACCTGGGGGGTGGCTACTTTCTCCAACGATGAAAATAATGGTGATCTGAGCGGTATCTTCAGCAACACGTATCAGTGTATACATCGCGCCAACCTCTTGTTGTCGAAGATAGGGACTATCAATATGAGTCAGGAGAAGAAAACCCTCTACATGGCAGAAGCTAAATTTCTGCGCGGCTTATCTTATTATATCCTGGCTTCCAACTGGGGCGGGGTACCGTTGAGAACCACACCGCTGGAAACGACCGATGGTTATGCGACTCCCTGCAGTACGAAGGAGGAAGTATGGCAACAGGTAGTGGCTGATCTGACAGACGCAAAGGCAGGGCTCCCGGAAAAACGTGATCCCAAAGAACTGGGCAGGGTAACCAGTGGCGCCGCCATTGCTTACCTGGGTAAAGCATATATGTTTATGGAAGATTATGCAAAAGCAGAGACCACTTTCGACCTGCTTTTCAAACCTCCCTATGCTTATGCACTCGTGGATAATTACGAAGATAATTTTACCGACAAAAATGAAAATAATACGGAATCGGTGTTTGAATGGACGTTTGCTCCCATAGGTGACCAGTACGGTGCCTGGAGCACAGAGTCGCCTAATTCGCCGATGTACAACTACCTGCCGCAGTTTATCGGGCCCCCGGCTGGTGGCGGATGGTTTAAATATGTACCTTCCAATTACCTGGTAAAGGAGTTTGTGAAAGAAAAACGCCCTGCGGGTGCTGATACCAAATTTGATAAAAGAATGTATGCTTCCCTGATGTGGAAACATTCCACACTGGGTGAAGCGGATGTGACCTGGTATGATGGACGAACCTTTGACCAGCTCTGGACGTCTGCGCTCTCCAAAACAGTACGCCTGTATCCGGATACACCACTGGATACCACTACCAACGGTCGTTTCCTGATTAAGAAAGGTACGAGCGCATGGCGTAGTGTAGCAAACGCCGACAACTATTGGGGCCCTACGCCTTCTACTGCTAACTACCGCGTGGTACGTTTTGCGGAAATACTGTTATTGCGTGCCGAAGCAGCAGCTCAAAACGGTAATAATGGCAAAGCTATCGACGACATCAGCAAAATCAGGGCAAGAGCCGGGCTGGCAGTTAAAACAGCAGCAGACCTGCCTGGTAAACCTGAAATCCTCGCTGAAATTGATCATCAGAAACTACTCGAATTGTTCTTTGAACAAAACCGTGTTTATGATATCAGAAGATGGAATAAAAGCGCGCCTCAACTGGCAGCTTTGCTGACAGCGCATCAGAAACAAGGCGCCAACGTTTTCCAGGCGAAACACTTTGTTTTTCCAATACCGGCAGGTGAATTGAAATCTAATCCCAAAGCAACACAGAACGCGCTTTGGAAGTAAGATCCCACGGATTTTGTCTTTACCAGGATTATACTGATTTTTTAGCTTAAATAACTGACTATCCTTTTTTAGAAGACCCTGTTTTATAAATATCACAATGCTAAATTAAATCATCAACATCAGTATAATCCTGGCAAAGACAATCGCCGAAGGCGATCTCCTTCGCTAAACACAACAAATGAAAAAACATTACCTCGTTTTACTCGCCTTTCTGATAGCATCCGCTGCCTGCCATCATCCGGATAAAAAAGCACCATTGCCTTATTGGCTGCAGGACGCTTTTAGTGTGGATAGTATGCAACCGGAAAAAATACCTGCCCGTTTTAAAGAAGGGTATATATTACTCAGTCAGCGCGATGAACCAGGTGTTTTGTACCTGTTGAATGCCCGGGGTGGTGTGGTGTGGTATCACCAGGTAAAAGGGACCGGTTTTAAAACGGCACACTTTACCACACACCAAACATTACTCTGCATTCTTGGGAACAAAGAATATGCGACCAGCTATGGCAACCAGATCATGGAGTTATCCTTCAACGGCGACACCCTGCGCAACCTGCAGAAAGGCCAGGCAGATTTTATTGCCAATGCACACCATGAAGTACTGCTCAACCCGGACAATAATATTGTACTGTTAAATACGGTAGAACGGATGGTTGATCTCTCGTCACGGGGAGGCGGCCCGCGTGATACGGTACGTAGTGACGGGATCCTGGTGCTGGACCGCAAAGGGCATAAGCTATGGGAGTGGACGGTGTTTGATGCACTGGAACCAGCTGCCGATAAGGATATCATGAGTAATCGCCTGGACTGGATGCATGCCAATAGCCTGAGTTATGATAAAGACGGTAATTACCTGATCTCTTTTTATAACAACGGACAGATCTGGAAACTGGATGCCCGCACCGGCAAAGTTATCTGGAAGTTCGGGCGAAACGGGGATTTCAGCTTCCCGGATTCCGCCGCTTTCGATATGGGTCATGCAGTGCATATGAATGCTGAAAACGACCTGATGTTATTTGACAATGGAGTATCCCGTCAACAATCGCAAACACTGGCCTTTCATCTGAACGAGGGCGCTAAAACAGCTACCGTCACCCTTCGTTCCCCCATACCTGCTTACCTGTTCAATGACAGGATGGGCAGCGCTTACCTCGTAGACCATAACAGCATATTGCAATGTTGTTCCAAACGGAATACCGTATTGCTTACAGACCGGCAAGGGACGCCACTCTGGCGCCTGCGTTGTAATTTTATTCCCTACCGTGCGGAATTTATTTCCCCGGAGCAGTTGCCTTCTTTTATTGTTAATTAATTTTCAGGAAGATAAATACCTCTGCAGTTATGAAGAAAATACAGAGACTTGTTACGGGCGGTTTCGTCATGGCCACCGCTGCTATTGTTTTTTATTCCTGCCAGTCGAATGTAAAGAGCGCAGAAAAAGAGGAGAAAAAGGAGAATGTAGTAACAGCGGTATTACTCCAGGTAGATTCGGCCGCTATACCCAACGATAAATACGGGGAGGCTGTCAGGTATGGCCAGGAACTAATGTATAATACCGCCTACTATATAGGGCCTGAAGGTATTAACGGCAAATACCTGGGCAATAAAATGAATTGTACCAACTGTCATCAACAAGGAGGTACCAAACCATTTTCTTTCAACCTCATGTTATCCCATGAGCATTATCCCCAGTACCGCGCCAGAGAAGGGCATGTATTGACGCTGGCAGAAAGGGTCAACAACTGTGTTACCCGTCCGCACAACGGTCGCCCGCTGCCACTGGATAGCAAAGAGATGGTCGCTTTCCTGTCTTATTTCAGGTGGATCAATAGCTTTGTGCCGAAGGACAAGCCCTCCAAAGGCGTCAAAAACCTGGAGGTCACCCTGCCGGATGTAGCCGCCAGCCCGGAACGTGGCGAAAAATTATACGTACAACATTGCGCCCGTTGCCATGGCGCCGAAGGAGAGGGGCAGCTGCGTAATGATAAAGTTACTTATACCTATCCACCGCTATGGGGCCGGTATGGCTATCAGCCAGGTTCCAGCATGCACCGCGTAATTAAGCAGGCACAGTGGCTAAAAGCCAATATGCCTTACGATAAGGCTACCTGGGATAAACCCTTCCTCTCTGATGCCGAAGCCATGGATATTGCCGCTTTTGTAAATGACGACAGCAGGCATCACCGCCCGGATGTAAAGAACTTCGACTATCCGCATATAGAAGAGAAGGCAATCGACTATGATAAAGGACCTTTTGCGGATACCTTTTCTACAGCCCAGCATAAGTATGGACCTTATCTGCCGGTGATAGATTACTGGAAAGGCAAAGGCTGGAAACCTTCTTACTGATTTGTGCTATTAGAAACAGAACATATTTCCTAGATTTAGGAATGCGTTCTGTTTTACTTACTCTATTACTGATGCATGTCTTTGGCAGCATCATGGCACAGCCACTACGTGTAGCCGTAGCCGGTGTATCTCACGGGCATGCTGCTTTTATATTAGGCCGCCCCGATAAAGGTGATATTCAGATTGTCGGCATCTACGAGCCGGACATCGCATTGGCGAAGCTCCGGGCTAAACAATACCATCTTCCCGAAAATTTATTCTATACCCGTCTTGATCAAATGCTGGATGCGGTAAAGCCCGCAGCAGTGCTGGCCTTTGGCGCTATTAAAGCACACAGGGAAGCGGTGGAAGCGGCTGCCCCCCGGCATATTCATGTGATGGTGGAAAAGCCCCTGGCCACTACCATAACAGATGCCCTGTGGATGGACTCGCTGGCACGCCGGTATCATATCCGGCTACTCACCGACTATGAAACCAGTTGGTATCCTTCCGTAGCTAAAACGTTTCAACTGTTGAACGATAGTAGTTTTGCAGGGCAGGTAAGAAAAGTAACCATAAATGACGGGCACCAGGGACCCAAAGAAATTGGCTGCGGTCCTGAATTCCTGCAGTGGCTCACCGATCCTGTATTGAACGGTGGTGGTGCACTGATGGATTTTGGCTGCTATGGCGCCAACCTGATGACCCACCTCATGAAAAATCGTTTGCCCGTATCCGTTACAGCAGTCGCCCGTCACTATAAACCACTGGTATATCCCAAAGTAGAAGATGATGCCACCATCCTGGTAGATTACGGCGATGCGCAATGTACCATACAAGCCTCCTGGAACTGGACCTTCAGCCGTAAAGACATGGAAATATATGGAGATAAAGGATACCTGATAGCTGCTGATAAAAATACCCTGGTACAACGTAATAATGAACGCACGCCTGCCATTACCAGGCATATAACGGCTACGGATGTACCGGTATATGAAGATCCTTTCCGCTACCTGATCGATGTACTGAACGGCAGTATTAAAATGCCGGATCACGGTTTGTACGCACCTGCCAATAATGTAATTGTGGTACGTATTCTCACCGCAGCCAGGGAATCAGTACGTACCGGTAAAACGGTTAAATTCTGATTCATGGGTCCCTGGTTAGATATTTGTGCGCAATGTGGCGCCCGCCATCACCGCAAGGTTTCAGACATGCTGCTGCCGGAGGTGATATGCGACCGTTGTGGGACTGTAAAAATTAATGCGCCGGAAACAATCGCGAAAACAACAGAACTGCTGGCCAGGAATAACTGGTACGCAGGATTCGTGGATCTCCTTTTTTCTATGGAGGAACGACTGGGAATTGAATATGAAGACGCTGATTTTCCTCACCCGCTTATAACGGCAAAACAGTTGGTGACTGTCACCGTATCAAGATGTGGGACCGCTGTTACTCCAACGGAAACGTTACAGTTGATAGAAGAATTCACCGGGAAAGTCATCAGTGATCCCGATGCACCACTGGAGCTATAATGCAACACTATCCGGGAAGCCTTCTTCCCGGATAGTACCCCCCTTATCAATACCCGCCAATCGCTTTTTTATACCTGATCTGTGCCATCAGGTAATCGTATTGCGTTTTAATATATTGCTGTTCTACTGAGCTGATGGACCTTTCCGTTTCGAGTAAGTTGTTATAGGCAAAACTTCCCAGCGCAAATTCCTTTTGTTGTTGTTGATAAATTTTTTCAGAGAGATCATAATT
This sequence comes from Chitinophaga sp. 10T418, assembly GCF_056394125.1. NCBI lineage: Bacteria > Pseudomonadati > Bacteroidota > Chitinophagia > Chitinophagales > Chitinophagaceae > Chitinophaga > Chitinophaga sp. 10T418. The sequence continues at coordinate 410,708 of NZ_JBFTHG010000005.1, read as the reverse complement.
CCTGCGGGTAGTCTGCATATTCAAGAGCGCGTTATTCAGTTCTGTGGACGCCTGTTGTATGTCGAACAACACATCGGCGGTTTGCTGTTGCAGCTGAGCAGTGGATTGTTGTGTTTTAAGTTGATAATTCCGGATGTTATGCTGGTTTTTAATATTGCCGGAGATAGGAATACTTATTTTCATACCGGCATAACTGAATGGACTCCACCATTCATGTTGGGTATAGTTGAAGTCGTTGTATAAATATTGCTGAGAATAGTTGGCCATAATCGATATGGATGGAATGGCAAATTGCCGGGCTTTGCGTAGCTGTAGTTGAATATCCTGTTGTTCCAGCCGCAGTTGTTTGATCTCTGTTCTGTTCAGATAGCTGTCATTTTCCGGTATGGCAGGCGTTTCATTGATACCTAGTGTATCCGTTAACGTTAGCGAGTCCGTAACAGGAATGTTTACCTGGTATTTCAATCCGTTCATGGCGAGTGCATAATTCTGGGTGGCGCTCACCGTGGTGATTTTTGCATTTTCATAGTCCAGCTGGGCGCGGAGGTAATCTGTTTCAATGAGGGCGCCCTGATGATATTTGCCGGCAGCCAGCGTATAATACTCGTGGAAGCGTTGTTCATCCTGGCTGGCAATATGTTGTTGTAACCCTTTCAGCAATACATTATAATAGGCGGTGGCAATCTGGATTTTGATATTGATTTCATCCGACCTGTTTTTTTCTTTTTGCAGGGCGAAGTTATTCCTTGCAATTTTTATGTCGGTGTTAAGCGTGGGTTGTAATATTGGTTGCTGCAGCTCAATACCCAGTATGGTTGCGTTTTTGGCGCCGAGTGCCAGCAGCTCCGCTTTATCCAGTCCTCCGAAACCGGGTGGAATAAAAGTCGCCTGCAGTTGGGTATTGTACCGGATGTTTCCATCTGCGCCGATATCCGGCAACCATTCTTTTTTGCTTTTCTGCAAGGCATTATCCGCGAGGGTGATATTGTATTTGTTGGCCTGTATATCATAGCGGTTGGCCAAACCCATATTGATGGCTTGTTGCAGGCTTACGTTGACAGGGCTGCCTGTTTGTGCACCGGCATTGAGTGCAATGCCTGAAAGTATCATGAGAAAAAAACGTTTCATTGATTTGTATTTGTAAGTGGTGTCTGAATCCACCAGGTTAATGCGCATCTGTTACCGCAACAGGGACATTTGATTTTTTATACCGGATCATCAGGATAAGGGGGACCGCCAGCAACATAATCAATGCGACCACCATAAATCCATGATTGTAACTGACCAGCAGCTGTTGTTTGTTTAAAGTGGCATCCGTGAGCTGCCAGGCCAGCTGTGTTGACTCATCGGGTCCATAGCTCTGGCTGGCCATACTTTGGGTAAGACCATTGACATAATCGGCGCTTATCGGATTGTATGGATTGATAGCCGGGATCATATTGTTTCGCACAAATGCATTTTCATGACTGAGGTAGATGTTCAGCAATGCTACGCCCAGCGCACCTCCCAGCTGCCGCAACATATTGGATAAACCAATCGCCTGCGCGAGGTCTTTACCATTAAGACCAGCCGTGGCGAGTCCCATTACGGGCATCACCATCATTACAGCGCCTACGCCGCGTATCATAAACGGCCAGAAGAAATTGCTGCTATTGGAATCAGGCGAAGAAAATGACAGCATGACCAGGTAGATGCAGGTACATGCTAATCCCGTCAGGATAATGATTTTAGGGTTTATACCTTTTTCCATGGTTTTCTTTGCAATGATCATCCCGATAATGGTAACCAGCATACCCGGAATCATGAAGGCGCCGGTTTGTGTAGCCGTCCAGCCCAGTGATACCTGTACAAAGAGGGGGAAAATAAAGAGGGTGCCGGTCATGATAATACCTACAATCAGGTTCATGGTACTGCCCATGGCCAGGTTGAAATTCCGGTACAGACGAAGATTTACGGCGGGGTAGTCGATGCGTAGTTCCCGGATTACAAAGGCCACCAGGCCAATAATGGAAAGGATGAAAAAGAAGGTGATTTCGTTACTGGAAAACCAGTCGGCGGTGGTGCCTTCTTCCAGGATATACTGGAGGGAGCCAATGCCGATGGTCAGGAAGAGGATCCCCCATACATCTATTCTTGGTTTGGTAATGCCGGGAAGGTCCTGCACAAATTTCCAGGAAAGACTGGCCGCCAGGATACCAATAGGTACGTTCAGGAAAAAGATCCAGTGCCAGGAAAAGTTATCGGTGATGTAGCCGCCCAGGATGGGACCAAAAGAAGGGCCTAGGATGACGCCCAATCCGAAGATCACCAGGCCGGTAGTTCTTTCCTCCGGTGGAAAGGCGTCCATGATAATACTTTGGGAGGTAGATAATATACCACCGCCACCAATTCCCTGTATGAAGCGCCAGAAGACCAGCATCCAAAGGTTGCCGGAGCAGCCGCACATAAAGGAGGAAAAGGTAAAGAGGGCTACGGAGGAGGTGAAGTATAATTTTCTGCCAAACAAATTAGACAACATGCCGGAGAGCGGAATCACGATAACGTTTGCAATACTATAGGCCGTAATGACCCAGGCTATTTCGGTAGTGGTAGCACCGATATTACCACTGATTTCGCGCAGGGATACATTGACCACAGTGGTATCAATCAGTTCGAGTACGGCACAGGAAATTGCGGTGATCAGCAATATCCATCTGGCGGAGCCGGTAGGATAAGTGATAGGAGGTAGTGCAGTAGTGGTAGTCATGTTATTGGATATTAATCTTCACGAAGGCACTCAGGCCGGGAAAAAGGGAACTGCCTTTATCCTGTGTAAAGTGATCAATGGCGATGCGGATGGGGAAACGCTGCGTGATTTTAATGAAGTTGCCGGTAGCATTATCCGCAGGCAGCAGCGAAAATTTGGCGCCAGTAGCGCCGCTGAAAGAGGCTACATGGCCACGGAGAGGAGCATCAGGATAGGCATCCAGCGTTATTTCCACCGGCTGACCAGTTTTGATTTTATGTAGCTCTGTTTCCTTGAAATTGGCCGTCACCCATAAATGCTGGTTATCTATCATCGCGCAGAGTGTTTGTCCGATGCTGATGTATTGTCCTTCTTTGATAGCGCGTTTCGTTACAAAACCATCAAAGGGAGCGGTTACATAGGCGTGGCTGAGTTCTTCCTGCGCCAGTTTCAGTTCAGCCTGTCGTTGCTTCACCAGTGCCTGGGTAGCGGATATTTGCTGATGTTCAGCTTTGGCCTGGGTTTGCAAACCGATAGAGGTGGTCATGGTGCTTTGTTCCTTGTTTATTGCTTTTTCATAATCTGCTTTTGCCAGTAGGAGAGTGGTTTTAACCGCTTCGTGTTGTTCCTGCGTGGTGGCTTTGATGTTAAGCAATTGGAGAGATCTGTCGAGGTCTCTGTTCGCTTTTTCAAGATTGGCGGCAGCGGCGGCAATGGTTTGTTTGTCGGAGGCTGCATTTTGCAGGGAGGCGTTAGCGCTTTGGCTACTGGCCAGCGCTTTCAGATCTGAGGCGCTGAGGTTTTGTTCTGCATTTTCCAGCAGTGCCACTGCCTGTTGTACTTTGGCTTGCAGGGCTATTGTATTCAGTAGCACCAGGGTATCACCCTTTTTCACCGGTTGATTATCGGTAAAGTGGATGGCATCTATGTAGGCGGCTACACCGGAACGGATGGTCACAATGTCGCCGTCCAGTTGTGCATTGTCTGTGGAGGTGAAGGACCTGGATTTTACCAGGAAATAAACACCTGTACCTGCTGCAACCACGGCTATCAGGGAAATGATCAGCAGTCTTAATGGCTTCTTCTTCATGTGAATAGTTTGATCGTTAAATATAAACCGAACGATCGGTTTGTTTTGTAAATGAAAAAAATGATGATCTTGTTGGCCGGTATTGGATAACGCTGTTACTAGACCTGGTATTATCACCTTCGGTGTCCGGACATTCATTGCTGCTGGATTGCAATTTGTTGGCACATGGATATCCGTACGGAAATAATTCCGACCAGTCGGTATGTTTTTAAGCCTAAAAAAATGGAATCGTTATCAATTCCGTTGTGAGGGATGATGATGTGTCTATTTCCATCTTCCCGCTACTGCTATGCTTTTCAGCAAATGGCAGTAGCCTGCGTAATTATGCTTTTATGGCGTTAAATAATCCATCCCAAAGAGGCTGTATATCTTTTGCTGCTTTATGCATTGAATCAGTTACGATGGCGTTAATCCCAATACCATCACCGGTATAAATAAACAGTCTGGCAATTTGAATGTCTGTCATGGCAGATTTGATTTCTCCTTTTTTTCTGGATGTTTTTACGATATCGGTCCATGCCCTTAGTTCCTCTTTTTGCCGCTCCAGGTGTTCTGCTCTGAAATTTGGCAGGATTTTCAGTGCATCGAAAATGAGCATATAGTGATTCGTTGTAAAATCAGCTCCTATCATATATTTGGCCGTCTTCATCTGCCGCTCAATATGCGCGATATATTCATTATAAAAATCGCGTAGTGAGTCTTTCGGAAAAGAAGCGTATTTCACGGTCATTACATCTCCATAAAAATAATTAATGACTTCTTCAAACACCTGTTCCTTGCTGCTGAAATAGTGATAGAATGCACCTTTCGACAGCCCTGTTTCCGTTACTATCTCTTTCATCGTCACTTCTTTAAAGCTTTTCTGTAAAAAGAGTTTTAAAGAAGCAGTGAGAATAAGTTCCTTTGAATCATTCATAAAAAAACCGACCATTTGGTATGTAAAAGTAGGACTTTTTTTATTTCCGCCAAATTAATTTGCCGCTTACCGTAGGGATGATGGGAGGTATTGCAGCCGTGAATAGTTATCCGCAGCAGACCTGGTGCGGATAAATACCCCACGTTTCATAGAGAACACTGACATTTTCTATTATATTGCAGCCTAAATTTTTACCGCCCATGAAATCCGTTGTTAATTATTTCAACCTGATAGGAGAATTTACGAACCCTGCTACCTTTATATGGGGTGCAATTCTCACTGGACTGCTAGCTTTTATTGTTGCCCTGGTATTGGTTATTTTATTACGTAAACACATCCTGATTGACCGTTCCCATAAAGTACTCCGGTTCATCGCCTATACTTATTTTATCCTGTTGCCACTGCTGGCAGGATTTTTTGGTTTTAAGTGGGGCTTCTTTAACAGCGTGCGAAAAGACATTAAAACGCATGCAGGCGTATATGCGAAGCATGTACCTTCTATCTTTGATGAACAGGCTAACAGCGCAATAAAGCACATGTTCGGTGCCAAGCAGGGGGGCGCTTCTTCCATTGCCGGTCTGACCTCCAACCAGCTGATAGATACGGTAGGAGTAGTGATATATGACGTATATGGCAAAACCCTGGAACAACGCGCCTCTCTGGATGGTGTACAAGGTAAGCTGGCGGCTTTCATGCTTCGTACCACCAAAGGAGCGGGTATTGCTTTCGTCATCAAAAAATATATCAGGAAATTATTGACGGAAAAGCTGGGTCTTCATGAAGAGGTGAGCGCTGACCTGATGCAAACAGAAATCGCTTCCATCATAAACGGTGGGCTGTTTGTAAACATTGCCCTGATACAGGTAGATCATTTTCTCAAAGGCCTGCAAAAAGGTGTATTAATTACCTTTCTTCTCATTTTTGCTATCCCCTGTATCGAAATAGGTGTGGCCCATTACCTGCATCGTAAGCGTATTAAGGCGGTGCCGCAACCGGTAACTGCCTGATAAAATGGATGATATCTTAGTCGTTTTAACCGGCTAAGATATCATCCCTGTTGTTTAGATAATATTTACCTGCCATATGAAAGGAAATGCCATTCAATTATATCTGTTTTAAATCCGGTTTTTTATCCGGCTGCGATCTTTTTAGCCATAAGAAATCGTAACTTAACTATAAGTAAACAGGATAGGCGTTAACGTTATTTCATGTCATATGAAAACAGGTACTATGAGATTTAGCTGTTTCAATATCATTGTCCTCCCCATCATCATTGTGTTATCCGCTGTCAGTGCTCAAGCTCAGCAGCCCGCCTCATTCAACAACACTTATCAGCTGTTAAGCCGGTTTATGGATACGGCACTCATCCCCATGAAAACCGGAGGTACCAGCCTTGCTTTTTCCTTAAAGGCGGAAATTGATCATGGTGAAATCACGAAGCTGGATTGTTCCACTAATGTGGCCGGAGATCTGAAACCACGCTTCTTTCGTTTGCAGGAGCTGGATATACGCTGGAATAAGTTTACGGGTAAGAGTGGAAAATATTATGTGATCATTCCCGTGTATTTTATAGTAGAACATGCCTCCGGGAAAATACAACTGAATTCAAAAACAGAATTTACCAACGGGTTTTATTTCGATGATGGAGATCTGTTTGACAACAAACCACTGAATAATTTTTTCTTCTTAAAACCTATTTACCTGCAACGCTACTTCTGATGAAGGCTTCGCATGTTGCAGTCTGTATTGCGAAGGCGTGACCCCTTCAAATCGTTTGAAGAATTTGGTAAAATTAGAATTGTCGAAAGTCAGTTTGTCGGCGATATCTGTAATTGTGAGCGTTGAATGCGCCAGCATCTTCCGGGCCTCGTCCATCAATCTCTTCTCAAAAAAATAACAGGGTGCATGATTGGTATGCAGCTTAATGGTATTACTCAGGTGCACCGGATGAATGAACATTTGGCTGGCAAAGTCTTTAATATGATACATCTGATCAATGCTGCCATCCATGATCTGATCAATATGTTTGTTGACAGCTTCAATAAATGTAGCGGTAATTTCTGCTTTCCTGGATTGATATTTCTGAGGAAGTGCGGGCATGATTAAAAAGATGAATAATAAAGGTACTAAATAAAAAAGCATCTATTCATCATGTTATAAAGGTCTCGCTGATTTTAACAAATCGAAAAGGTTACCTTTTCCTGCTTCGGCGTATAAAGTTAAAATTCTCCTGTTATGCGCCCTTCACTTTACTATTTAATGATCCCGGTATTAGGCATGTGTGCCTGCAGTGCCCACCATATGTCTCCGGAAGAAAAAGCTTACGCAGCTACTGCTGACTCCACCACTTTTTCCAACGACATCACCAGTATTAATTCCCCATCCCGTAAAAGAGTAAAGTCGGCAGATGCGCGATGCCGTGTCCCCAGCGTGTTTGAAGCCACTTCAAAATTGGAACGGCTGGTTACCAGCTTAGGTGGGGTAGTAGTAGAAAGTAGTTTGCAAAATGAGTCGGTGCAGCAATACCAGTTGCCTTACAGTACAGATTCTATTAAAAGTATTCAGCTGTATACACCCACTGCTAATCTTACTTTAAAAGTACCTGTAGAGCGCCTGGACTCTGTAGACCAGTCACTCACCGCGATCGCCAGTTTTATAGAACATCGTGTCATCAAAGACCAGGACATGACGTTGAAATACCTGGCCAACGCAATGAAGAATGAGCAACATGAAGTGAAAACGGCAAAAGAAGAAAAAGTCGCCGAAAGACGCGAGAAAATCGCCGCGAAACGTGCGCCATCCGCTACTGTAAATGTAAACACAACGGTGTCGCCTGCGAGCGAAGAAGCATCCCAAAATGCCGTCGCCTACCAGGATCAGAAAGATGATGCAGTAATAGATCGCAGAATAAATAACCTTGCGATTTTAGATGATGTAGCTTATTCTACGCTCACGATACAGTTATATCAGCCACAGGTGACAGACGTACAGATCGTGCTCAACCCCGCACAGATCAGCCGTGCAGGGTTTGGTACTGAGTTGCTGACAGCGGTTAAAAATGGTGCAGAAGTACTCCGCAACATTCTCCTGTTTTTTGTGCAGATATGGCCTTTCCTGCTGGCCTTTTTGTTAGGCTGGATCGGCTACCGGAAATTAATCCTGCGTAGAAGTTAAGAAAGATTCCAATATAGCATTAAACTCCGCCGGTAGTTCCATCATAGGAGCATGGCCGCATTTGGAAAGCATGACCAGTTCTGCATTCGGCAGATAGCGCTTGAATTCCAGGGCCACGTCCGGCGGAGTAATTTTATCTTCTTCTCCCCATATCAGTAAAACAGATGTAGGGATATCCGGCAGAATAGCCGCTACATAATTACGCTGGGCCGACTTGGCCATTTTTATAATGTGAAAACATTTTCGGGCATTGGTGGTAGTGGCAAATACTTCGGCTACCAGTGCATCAGTAGCAGTAGCCGGATCGTAGAAAGTATAGGCTACGCGCTCTTTTATATAAGCATAATTACTTCGCTTAGGATAACTACCCATACTGGTATTTTCATAGAGCCCGGAACTGCCGGTAAGAACTAACCTGGCTACTTTTTCCGGATACTGGTGTGTGTATAGGATGGCTACATGGCCTCCCAGCGAATTGCCTACCAGGATAACGTTTTCCAGTTGAGCAGTTTGAATATAACCAGCCAGGAACTTAACCAGGTAATCCAGGTTATCATCTCCATGCTGATCATAAATAGGCAATGGTGGAATGTGAATATCGAAACGTGATTCAAAGTGTGTAACAACGCCCTCCCAGTTACTTAATCCGCCAAAAAGCCCATGCAATAAAATCATGCTTTGTTTCATGGTGTTTTTGATACAAAGCTATTGCACAACTCAGCGTAAGATCGTGATCTCAGTCACAAAAGTTGCGGGTCTGATCCAGCAGGTATAAACGCGCTCTGCTTAAGGCTTCGCGGCTGGTATAGAGATAGCGGGCAATATTGGTCAGCGATATTTTTTGTATGATAAAAGGGCGGCGTTCCAGGAGGAACTTATAACGTTGCAGCGGGCTTTTTAAAGAGAGAATATATTGGTGTTCAGATTGTTGTTCCAATAATTCCTGGTATAGTTGCAGGTTTACATGCAACAGATTCATATGCAGATCATAGAGGGGCTGCAGCTTTTTGATATTTATTCTCAATATCACAGCGTCTTCCACGGCAATGATGCTTACAGCGGAAGGAGCTTTCTTATTGTAGCTTTCACAGTTGGCCAGAAAGTCATCAATGAAACCGAATTTTACGATTTTCTCGTTTCCTTCTTCATCCAGGATCGAAAATTTAAACATCCCTGATATAACAAAAGCTGAATAACGGGCTACTTTTCCATAGCGCAAAAATGAATCTCCTTTTTTGATGTGCTTTACGGTGGCAATGGAATCCAGTAGCTGCCATTCTGCCTCCGTAACAACCGGATATTTTTTCATGAGACGATGGTACACAGCTGGTAATTCGTATTTCATGCGGGCATTTGTTTGATTGCAAGATAGCTTTTTTTAGCTTTTAGCCATTAGCCATTAGCTTTTAGAAAAAATGCAGCGGACAACATAATATATATGTTTATCTCCGCTGCATTTTTTCTAAAAGCTAATGGCTAATGGCTAAAAGCTAAATCGCTATTTCTTCGCCTGATCTCTTAATGCTTTTACTTTATCATGTGAACGTTTCAGTTCATCTTTTTGCTGAGCTAATAACTCCCGGATATAAGCTGGCAGATTTTCATGATCCAACGCATCTTTATAAGCCCGTTGTGCGGCGTCTTCGCCTGCTTCGCAGTTAGACAGTACGGTATGACGGTCGTGGCCTGTAAACACCGCTTTTACATCCATCCATGCACGATATACTTTACCACTGGTGGTAGTGCTGTTTTCCATGGTACCACCGGTAGCCTGTACTTCATTACCCAGTGCATTGCGGAGCTGGTGACTTTCAGCGATCATGTCTGTGAAAAGCGCTTTCAGGTCAGCATCTTCCGGTTTAGCTTCTTTCAAAGCTTTTTCATAGCCTTCAATACGGTCATTGTTAATGGCTATCAGGTCATTCAGTACCTCATTGGTAGCAGCTGTTGTTATAGTTTCCATGGTTAAGTTTTTTTTAGTGTATCAGGTAGGTGCCATAAAACATGCCAACAGATTTAACTATTTTCAGCCTTTGTCATAAAATCGGAGTAAAGTATGCGTTTGCTGTTGTTGTCAATGAGTTGTTTCCTGTTACAGTCTGCTTACGCAGGAGGACTCTCATCCTGGCTGAAACCTACGCCAGGGGGGAATAAGATGGAGTATGACGGTACAAGTGCCTATCGTGCGGAGCTACAGTGGACAAAATGCCCGGGCACGCCATCAGATAGTATTTATTTCCATGAATGGTATTTTTACCGGAATTATATCATTGGAGAACGGGATAGCGGGGTATATGTGATTGCAAATGAAACTACCTGTACCGCAATTACCTTCCATTGTGTAGAAGTGTTTAATCACTATGTGGCAGAACATCACCTTAGCCCGATTTTCTGGAAGCGTACTTATGACCCCATTCACCCCGGAGAGCAATTGGATAACTTATTATTTGCTGCGTTTATGTTAAGCCCGGTAGTAGTGCCGGTACTACTTTTCTATTTATTTCTGCTGGGTGGATTGTTCTTTGGTAAAAAGAGGTCTGCCATTAAAATAATCTTCCTGGTAGCACTTCCGCTGTGGGTGCTGATAGTGGCTTTATTACAGGGATGTCCCCAGAGCCTGTAGGAATAATCCGGTACACCGCTGTTTCCTGGTAACGGGAAGCTACCACGATTTCCGTTCCATTTGCATGCTGGTTGAAAAGATCCTGTACCAGTTCGGGGCTATTATTATCCCTGGAAAGGTGGGACAACAACAAATGGCTCATAAAAGCCGGGCGGTAATTATTAAATATTTCCAGCGCCTGTGCATTGGATAAATGTCCTTTACCACCGCTGATGCGCTTTTTCAGGTAGTAAGGATATCTGCCCTTGTCCAGCATTTCAGTATCGTAATTGGCTTCCAGGAAGGCCGCATGGCATTGCTGGAAATGACGGATCACGTGTTCGCAGGGAGCTCCGATGTCCGTAAATATCCCGATGGTAACCGCGTTACCAGTCACTATGAAGCTATGTGGTTCGGAGGCGTCATGATGTTTGGGAAAAGCAGTTACTGCCAGTGAACCTATCTGCACCGGTTCGTAGGGGTTGAATGACATTACCAGTTGTTCATCCAGGGTGAGTCCCCCGTGCGTAAGGGTGCTTTGGGTGATGTATACCGGGAGTCGGTATTTTTTTGCCAATACCGTTACACCGCGGATATGATCTATGTGTTCATGTGAAATAAATATCGCTTTTACTTTCGTCATTGTCAGCCCCAGGCGGGCCATTCTCTTTTCCGTTTCCCTGCAGGAGATGCCTGCATCCACCAGTACCGCTTCGCTGTCATTACCAATGTAATAACAGTTGCCGTTACTTCCCGAATTCAATGATGTAATAAATAGTGACATGCCGACAAAGGTAGAATTTCATGTTGAGATTTGAAGTGGCTGTTATTTGTAAATGCAACTATGTTGCATATTGTTTTTTAAGGTATATTTGCGTTGGCACATTTCACTGCCTTTATTACTATGCTATTGATAGAATGGGGTATATCACCGGAAATTTTCCGCATCGGCGGTTTTGCCTTACGGTATTACAGTATAGGCTTTATACTGGCCTTTGTGGGGGCTTATATAGTGTTATGGCATGTATTCCGGCAGGAGCACCGTACCCGGGAAACATTAGACCGGCTGCTGATTTATATAATGGCTGGTACATTGATAGGTGCACGCCTGGGGCATTGTTTCTTTTATGATTTTGCCTATTACAAATATCATCTTTGGGAGATATTCCTGCCTTTTACCTTTACAGGTGGTCATTTCGAATTCACCGGTTACCAGGGACTGGCCAGCCATGGCGCGGCCATCGGTATCCTGGTGGCGGCGTTGTTGTTCAGCTTTCGTTACCGGGTTCCTTTGATCTGGCTGCTGGATCGTTTGGCCCTGGTAGTGCCGCTGGCAGGATGTTTTATCCGCATCGGCAACTTTTTCAACTCTGAAATCATCGGTATACCTTCCCGGCTTCCCTGGGCGGTGGTATTTACACGGGTAGATGCGCTGCCGCGTCATCCTGCCCAGTTGTATGAGGCGATTTGTTATGCCCTCATCTTCGGCGCCCTGTGGTACGGGTATAAACAGCAGATCCCCATCACAAAACCCGGGCGCCTGTTTGGTTGTTTGCTGATACTGGTATTTACCGCCCGTTTTATCATTGAGTTTGTAAAGGAAAACCAGGTGGCATTTGAAAAAGGGCATTTATTGAATATGGGACAGCTCCTGAGTATCCCGCTGATTATGCTGGGCATTTATTTTTTTAATTTTTATAAAAAGAGATATGAAGGGAGATAAGCAGATTAAGGTATACATTTTAACCGGGTTCCTGGGGGCGGGCAAAACTACTATTTTGAATAGTCTGCTGTCGCAGTTTACCGGTTACCGGAATATTGTCATAGAAAATGAGTTTGGAAAAGTGAACATCGATGCCGGATTAATTGAAGAAAAAATAGATCAGCTATATGAACTTACCAGCGGCTGTATCTGTTGCTCGCTCGACAATGACCTGCTTGATGTACTGGGTGGCATATTGCGTAACGAACAGCACCCGGATCACGTGTTCATCGAAACTACCGGCATTGCCGATGTTGGCAATATTATCGGCATGTTCCATATCCCTGATGTGAAACGGCATTATACCCTGGTCAGCACCATCTGCATTGTGGACGCAGAGAATGTATTTGAACGCCTGCAACAGGTCCCGGAAACCGGTAAACAAATCTCCTGCGCAGATGTGATCATCATCAATAAAATAAAACACGTGGCAGTACCGCAACTGATTTATTTATCGCAGCAGCTGGAGCAAATGAACCCGCTGGCTTTCATCACCACCACTCACAATGGCACTATTTCGTTACAGGATCTGCAGTTCCCGGAGAAGCCACTGGTTCCGCGTGAACCAGTTCCGCTGGTAAAATCCCCGCATAAAGTCAATACCGTATTGTTTGAATCTCCGGAGGCTTTTGATCTGAATATGCTCGTATATGTGCTTGATTTTCATTGTAACGTATACCCGGACCAGTTATATCGTATTAAAGGGTATATACAGGTGAAAGATAGTCGGGAGCGGATGCTGGTGCAATCTACCGGGAAGTACCTGCATATACTGCCGGCAGGAGAGTGGGGAGAGGAGCCTCCCTCGTCAACGTTGGTGTTTATCGGGAAAGAGTTAAAAACGGCCACCATACAGCGGATATTGGCGCCTGCACTGAGAGCGGTGATCCGATAACCGGGGAATGATCGCAGCCGGAAAATATTTTTATGGAAATTATTTATTCCTGCATCTTCCATAAAATTCATTGTATGACAATCGCCCTGACTTCGTCAACGCCCATTTGGTTGTTCCTGTTTGCCATTTTTATCAATAAACCGATGCAGGGGAATGAATGTATGGGCAAAACAACGGAAGCTAACCACGCCAGCGCAGCTACGAAGTCAGTTGCCGACATCCCCCTTCCTGCGGGCTACAAGCGCCTGCCGCAATCAGCGGGTACTTTTGGCGCCTGGCTACGCACTATGTTGCTGAAGCAGGATAACAAAGTATATCTCTACAATGGCCAGTTAAAAGGCAATCAGCAGGCGCAATATGCTGTGCTGGATATTTCTGTGGGTAACAAAGACCTTCAGCAATGCGCCGATGCAGTCATGCGTTTATACGCGGAATATTTATATGCCCAAAAATCTTTCGGGAAAATCAGTTTTAACGCGACCGATGGAACGAAGATGAATTATAGCGACTGGATGAAAGGAGATCGGTTCGTGCTTAAAGATAACCACCTCCGGAAAGTAAGACAGGCTGCCCCTTCCAGTGGACAGGCTTGTTTTACACAATACCTGGAAACGGTTTTTTCCTGGGCCGGTACCATGTCGCTCAGTAAGGAGTTAATACCGGTAAAGGATACACGCAAATTACTCCCCGGAGATGTGTTTATCAGGGGCGGTGCACCTGGTCATGCAGTAATGGTGATGGATGTGGCAGAGAATGCGGGGGGAGAGCGGGTTTTCCTGCTGGCACAGAGTTATATGCCTGCACAGAATATTCATGTGTTGAAAAATCCGGGTGCAGCATCACCGTGGTACACGGCTGGTTTTTCGGGTAAACTGCTCACGCCGGAATGGGTATTTGATGCGACTGAACTGACGAGGTTTCCGTAGATACTGGAATTCACAAGGGGGTTTCTATATATACAACAACAGCGCATTATTCATGCGCTGTTGCTTGTTTTTGGGGCTAACATCCATTTATTCTGTATGTGCTATATATTCATTTTCGACTTCGCCATCTGCATATAATTTCAGGATAGCATAACCTGGAGGTGTTTCAAGATAATAGCCTTCACCTGCAGATTCCTTATCTCCCTTACCCCACCAAAATCCGCTCATAGCACCATTGCAGCAATACCTTACGCCATTATAAACAGCATTGTCCGCGAGGTGATTATGACCACTCAGGCATACTTTTACTTTGTCGCGGTGTTTGAAAAACAATGATTTCAGACGTTGATGATCGGCATGACCACCGCCTACCAGTATGGGCGTAACGCCTAGTATCGGGTAATGCGACATCACCAGGGTAGGCGTGCCTGCAGGAACTTGTTCCAGGTCTTTTTCCAGCCACTGATACTGTTCTTCATCGAGGGATACCTTATCGTTGTTGCCATCCAGGATAATAAAGTGCCAGCCTTTACGGGTGAAACTATAATAGCGATGAGGTATTTTTAAACGTTTTACCACATAGTCTTTCCCATACATGGCGTCCTCTTTGGAGGGGGCTTTCCACCAGATATCGTGGTTGCCGATGCAGCTGAAAATTTCGAAAGCTTTTAAGCTGCTGATACAATCGTCCCAGATCTGCCAGAGCTGTGTGACCCTTTCTCTTTTTACATTATCGTAAGAGGCGTCAAAGATGGAATCGCCACCGTTGAGGAAGAAGTCTACCTGTTTGCCTTTAACATGTTCCAGGCATTTTTTGAATCGTGCGGGCGCATCAAGGTCTTCGCGTATATGCACATCCGTTATATGCGCTACCGTTAATACCGGCTTACGTTTGCCGTTATTATTGGTGGCGGCTTTTAAGGCGGCCGGTCCCAGTAGGGTACCGGCTGCCATCAGCCCTGTGTGTTTCAGAATGTCTCTTCTATTCATAAATTGTTTATTGCCAGTCAAATATTTGTTTCAGGTTTGGATTCAGTGCCACCTGTGTATACGGTATCGGGCGATAGTAATATTTAGGTTCCTGGAAAGTGCGTTTAGTCGTTTCTGTTACTATGTTTCCGCCAGCTGTGCCATTTTTCAGGTATACTGTTACGTCATCTCCTATATTACCTGCTTTGTAATAGATGAGAGGAACGCCCAGGGAGTTTTTCTCTTTTTTATCTTCTGAGGGGATATCCGCGCTTTTATCAATCAGGATAATATCTTCCAGTCCATCACCAGTCATATCAAATTTGCCCAGTCCGGGGAAGTACATGCCCTCTGGTATTTTTTCCATGGTTTTTCCGGCGTGCCACCTCATCAGGTCATCGTAGCGGTAGCCTTCCATGGCAAATTCTACTCGTCTTTCACGACGTATTTCCAGGATCACGCCCTTCATTATACCACTCACGTCGGGAAACTTAGCCGCCTGCACAGGGTCAGGAGCAGCATTGCTGGTAGCGAGATTCATGGCAGGTATACCGGCGCGGGCACGCAACAGGTTAACAGATTGGTCCAGATCGCCCTGTGTAAGGATTCCCTGTTCAGCTTTGGCTTCTGCATAAACGAGCAGGGCTTCGGCATAACGATATACCGGGAAGTCCATGCTGCCGGAAATGGCATTATCTGTGGTATTGAAATAGCCTTTCACCTGGTGATACCCGGTAAAGTTTTTATTCAATCGCTGAATATAAGGTGTTTTATCACCTGCTCGGATAAATCCGGGTGCGGCCAGTGTTTGGGCCATACGGGGATCTCTGTTTTGAAACTCCTGTGTAAACTGGAATTTATCGTAACCAGGGATGTCTGTAAAACGCGAGCCATCTTTCATCAGGTAAGTCTGCACCAGGTCCCGTGACGGAGACTGTTCATAATCACCGAACAGATAGCCGTTAATATTACTGTTGTTACCTTTTACATAGTCGTAAGGATTGGCTAATATGACTTCGTTGACTCTTAGCAGGTCCTGACTGGCAAATACAGTAGCATAGTCGCTTGAGGGATTGCCGGTGTTATAGATGCTAAATTTGCCGGAGCTCATAATAGCCTGCGCTTGTATGCGCGCAGTATCCAGGAAACGGGCGGCAGTGGCCTGAAGATTTAATTCCGGATGATATTTACGAAAAGTTCCCTCATAAAGGGCGATGCGTGCATATAGCATCTTTACAGCCCATAAGTTCGGAGTGCCGGAAGGTACCTTTTCGCGCACATGCTGAGCGGCAAACGACAGATCGGCCATGATACTATCTACTACCAGGGTGCGTGGATCACGGCCTTTATACAGGTCCGGATTTTCCGGCAGCAGGGTTTTACCATACCATGGAACATCGGAGAAGCGGCTGATTTTACCGAAATAAAACATGGCCCGGTAGTATTTGGCCAGACCAGCATAATGATCTTTTACTTCCTGGGTGACATCGGCCCCACTATAATTGTCGAGGAAGAAATTGAGATTGCGGAGGGTGCCCCAGTCCCAGCCACTGGTAATGGTTTGGGAGCTGGGATTGCCGGTCATCATGTTTTTTAATTCCAGCAAGGCGGTAGATGCTGCGTTATCACTGCTTTGGTCGCCCAGATACTGCCAGGTACTCGCCAGGTTGAGTTGTCCGTTCATATACAGTGATAGATCTGTTTCCGATTTGAAAAAC
The DNA here is from genome assembly GCF_056394125.1 of Chitinophaga sp. 10T418. NCBI lineage: Bacteria > Pseudomonadati > Bacteroidota > Chitinophagia > Chitinophagales > Chitinophagaceae > Chitinophaga > Chitinophaga sp. 10T418. The sequence continues at coordinate 393,931 of NZ_JBFTHG010000005.1, read as the reverse complement.
AGCTCAGTCGCTATTTGATCCTGCGGATACCGGTTCAGAAAATCTTTTTTACAGGAAGCACTTAAAAACAGTGTTCCAAGAATAATATAACTGGTAAGTTTTTTCATGTTGTAATGTTTAAAGTATCCGGTATTACAGATCAAGATTTAATCCTATTGCATATTTGCGTTGGTAAGGATAAGCCCATCCATAGCCATCTATAATGGCTTCGGGATCTACGTATTTCTTGATGGAAGAAAACTCAAAGATATTTTCTCCGGAGGCATATACACGTAAACGATTAATATGATAACGTTTGGTAAGTGATGCCGGTAAGGTATAGCCGATTGTCAAATTTTTGATACGCAGGTAAGCTGCATTCAGCATGTATTTGGTTTGAGGAATATCCAGTCCTTTGCCGTTATTGTTATCTGCCAGCCATGCCTGCATGACCGGGTAGTACGAGTTGGTGTTGGCATCAGCCAGTCCTGCCTTGATATAAGATGCGCTGTGTTGTGCGCGGGTTGCTTCGTTATCTGCGGTAGCGCGGTAGAAATCCAGGTTCCATGGATAAACATTCGCATAAGGTTGCTGCATCGGCCCCCAGAAGAGGTAATGGTGCGGATAGTAATCCATCTTAGCGATGCCCTGCATAAACACCGAGAGGTCGAAACCGTTCCAGTTCATATCCAGGTTAATACCATAACGGTAATGGGGGCTCGTGTTACCTATTACTTTCAGGTCTTTTGGATCTTTGGCAGAAATACCCTGCTCTATTTTACCATTTCCATCAAGGTCTTTGTATTTAGGCCATCCTTCTACTACTTCCAGAGCACCCCATGGGACGATGCCAGATTCATCCAGCTTTTTTACGTCGTCTTTATTCTTGAAATAACCGTCGCTGGTTAAACCCCATATTTCACCCATGGTTTGACCTTCGTAGAATTTGCTGCTGAATAATCTTTGGTCATTCTTATAGCGGGTGATTTTAGTTTTATCGTCAGATAAGGTAACCTTCAATCCAAAGTTCAGTGGCTTGGAAGCTACATTGAAATTAGTGCGATAAGCCAGCATCAGTTCCCATCCACGGGTAGATAAGTCTGCCGCATTTTTCTGAGGTGCAGCGGAGCCTAATACCCCGGGTAATTCCTGACCAGGAGCGAGCATGCCGGTTGTATTACGTACAAAGTAGTCAAATGATCCCTGGAATTTGTTGTCCAGGATACCGAAATCTGTACCCACGTTGGTGGTAGTTACCATTTCCCAGGTGTAGGTAGATGGATCCACTTTCAGGGCAGGGGCTCCGGTGACCACCGTTTGATTGATATTACCGTCTATCAGGTAAGGAGACTTGCCAGTCGGTAGATTAAATTGATACCCGAAGTTGGAAACATTCTGGTTACCTAAACTGCCATAAGAGCCTCTGAATTTAAGGACTGATATCGCGGGAACTGATTTAATGAACTTTTCCTCACTGGCTACCCAGGCGGCAGATACAGAAGGGAATAACCCCACCCGGTTGGTTGGTGGAAAGCGGGACGAGGCATCATACCGGCCGTTAGCTTCAATGATATAACGATCCTTGAAAGTGTAATTAATTCTCCCGAAAAGACTTCTGATAGCATAGGAATCATAGTTACCACTCACGGAGGCGACACCGCTTGTAAGCGACAAATAGGGCAGCGCCGGAGATATGATATCTTTTTTATTGGCATTGATTGTCTGTGCTTCAAAGCTTTCCTGGGTAAACCCAGCCAACAAGGTAATGGTGTGATTTTTTGCGATGGCTTTATGGTAATTGGTGTAGAAGTCAAAAACATCCTGCCTGATGTAAGCGTTGTTTTCGGTTACAGCACTGCCACCTTCCTGACGGATGTCTTTGGGGCCATAACCAATTTTATAATAGTTCTGATCTACGTGGTATTTCCATAATTCCCTTTTGAAACTTGCATCACCAGTAATCTGCAGGTCGTTGTTGAGGAAGGAAGCTACCCCTCTGATCACATCCTGAAATCCGAAACGGGTGGTGGTATTGCGTCCGCCATCAACCAGCTGGGCAGCCAGGCGGCCAGCTCCGGTATTAGCCCAGGTACCGTCAGGGTTTACTGCCACCTGTGTGGGTTGCAGGTAATATACATCTGTAATATTATAGGAAGGGGCATCGGCTTTTGTTTGATAGACGCTCAGGTTATTGTCTATCTGTAGCCAGCTGACCGGTTTAACATTAATTTTGGCGCGCATGCCTGTACGTCCCCAATCATCTTTTGCCAGTTTATTTAAACCGTTTTCTTTGGTGTAATCGGCAGACAGCAGATAACTGATCGGTACTTTCTTAGCTGTTTCTCCGCTACCGCTCAGCGTGATACTGTGATTCTGGGAGAAATTATTTCGGCTGAAGAAGTAATTATTCCAGTTATTACTACCCATATACGCCCATTTTGTAGGGTCGCTTGGATCAATCCGGGTATCAGGCAGGGAAGGATTGTCAGATCTTTCTTTGGCCCATTTATAATATTCATCAGAGAAATTGACATAATCCCAGGGCGTATTATTGGTAGCTGTTTCGAGTACGCGGGAATAAATATAAGGATCTGTTACCGGTTCCGGCATTGTTGTCCGGCGGGCCATCGCAAAGTAGTTGCTGTAGCTCACAGATTGTTTGCCTCCGGTTGCACCCTGTTTGGTGGTAATCAGGATCACGCCGAAAGAAGCCCTGGCACCGTAGATGGCTGCCGAGGCGGCATCGCGCAAAACGGAGATAGACGCAATGTCTGTTGGATTGAGTCGCATCATATCATCCGTGGAGGCGGTGATACCATCTATAATAATCAACGGTGCTACCATCCCGTTGGAGCTTGCAATAGTGGCGATACCGCGGATATTAATATTGGGAACCTGTCCGGGGCGGCCACCGGAGTAACTGATGTTCAGCCCTGGGCTCAGGCCCTGCAACCCCTGCATCACGTTGGCGATAGGTCTTGCAGCCAGCTGTTTTCCGGAAATCTGGTCTATCGCACCGGTCACATTTATTTTCTTCTGGGTACCATAACCTACCACAATCACTTCTTCCATAGAATTCCTGGATGGCTCCATGGTAATGGTGAGGGTTTCCCGGCCGTTGAGCGATACTTCCTGCTGGTCAAAGCCCACGTAGGTCACCACGAGTATGGCATTTTCAGGCACTTTTAATTCAAAGTCACCTTTATCATTAGTAACAGTTCCAATGCTGGTATTCTTTAAACGCACGCTTACACCCGGTAACACTTCACCGGTAGGGTTTACCACGTGTCCTTTTACCACATTATCCTTGCTAACCACGGATGCGGGCGCAATTACGATCAGGTTGTCGGACATTTTCCTGAAATGCAACGATGTATTGTCCAGTATTTTATCCAATACCATATCTATGCTCCAGTCTTTCACATCCAACGATATTTTGTGATTCGACGGGAGGTTGTCATCATTGTAAACAAACCTGTAATGGCTGTTTTTTTCCAGTAATGTGAGCGCTTTCTCCAGCTGTACCTGGTTGAGCTTCACGGTGATGGTGGATTGAGAATGCACCTTTGCACTTACGTGTAAACAGGCAACGGTGATCAGCAGCATAGAAAGCTTCATAAAAATCAACAGTTTATACAACTTCCGCTTAGGCGGAAGCCAATTGTCCACTGTACTTTTTTTCATACATTTGTTTTGTTGGTTAATTAATTGTTGATGGAAAGTTTACCCAATACAATGCTGTTAACCGATATTTACACGGGGAATGGTGCGAACATTTCCCGTTTTTTTTTCGGTTAAAGCTTACGTGTTAAGACGATTCGTTTACTGTTTGTTTACTGTGTTGTTTTGTGTGTCAGCAATAATTTCGTGAACATACCTTTTACTGAATCCATATTTTACCGACAGCATCTTTATGCCAGGTGAACGATAAGGTGGTCTCCAGCGCGTTCAGTACCTGTTCAAGGCTTTCTGTTTCAAATACGCCGCTGAAATAAAGTTGTTTTTTACTATTGTCCTTAAAATCAATTTCAACGCCATACCATTCTTCCAGCATAGCGGCTACTTTTTCCAATTGCAGGTGTTTAAAGGCCAGTTTATTCTGAACCCAGGCCGTTTCCGTAAGGATACTGTCCTGTACGGGGCTGAGTTTACTCTTATATATGACTATCGGTGTGGGTGCAGTCAGGGTATTATTTACCACAGGAGCGGCTATCTGCACCGGCACGGTGAGTTTTTCATTTGGTTTGAGTGACACTACCTGGTTATCAGCATTTTCAAGCACCACTTCTACTGCCCCCTGTACCAGGGAAGTAACGGCACTGTCTTCCTGTGGATACGCCCTTACATTAAAAGAGGTACCCAATACCCGGATATGAAAGGTTTTGGTATGTACCCGGAAAGGTCTTTCTGCATCTGCGGTGATGACAAAAAAAGCTTCTCCTTCCAGGGTCACTTCTCTGGGTGCATGTGCGGCAAATTGTTTTGGATAGTCCAGTTTACTGCCTGCATTCAGCCATACCCGGGAGCCATCAGGCAACAACACCTGTGAGCGCATCCGTTTTTCTGTTACCATTTGTGCCAGTGGTGCAGGTATTTTTGTTTTGGAAGAAGCATACCACCAGTACCCGCCCATAGCGAGCATCACGAGGATGCCGGCGGCAATGCCGCTGTAAAGTTTCCACATGGAGCGTTGTACCGGTACTTCCACTGGGGTAGTAGCTGGTAATGACTGCATGCGCAAATGATGCTTTTCCAGCATCTGTTGCACCTGTTGCCCGCTGTATTGCTTGCCGGCGGGTGTCCAGTTCTGTGCAAATACTTCCCGGATATAACTGGCATCGGGATACTGCTGCAGCAACTGCTGTAAGGTAGCTGCTTCGTCTTCCGTAAGTATGCCGGCCAGTTCGCGGGCCAGTAACGTGTACAATTTTTCCTGATCCATAGTTTCAGTTAAGGACAAATGAGGACCTCATTTTTTTGGTGAATAGTAACATTTGTCCTTGCTACTATAAGAAGGACAAATAAACACATGAAAGTTCCCTAAAGAAAATTAAAAAAAGTTAAGAATCCAGCCGGAGATAAGTTTGGGCGGTTTCATCCGACAGGTCAAAACGGATGGCCTGGGATATTTTTTTGACGGCGATCGTCAATTGGGCGTCCACTGTTTTAGTGGAAATATTCAGTAGTTCCGCTACTTCGCGGTAGCTGAGACGGTCTTGTTTGATTAAACGGAATATCAGCTGGCAACGGGCCGGCAGACTACGAATCGCTCTTTCTATTTTTTGTGATACTTCGGCAGATACCATCCCGCTTTCTGCTTCCGGCGCAATGGACAGCATATCGGTGTTTAAGTCATCCAGCGAATGATGCTGGTGTCTTTTCTGCTGCTGGAGAGTATTGAGAGAAAGATTTTTGGTGCTTACATACAGGTATACTACCGGGTTATGTACATGCAGTAAATCATTACGCTTTTGCCATAATGAAAGAAATACATCAGACACAATTTCTTCTGCCAGATGAAATGAGGAAACAATGGATGCAGAAAAATGGATAAGCCGGGTGCATAACGCGATGTATAGTTCATTGTACGCCTGAATACTATCATCATAGCAGACCCTTTGAAAAAGCGATTTTATCTGCTCATTTTCTCTCATGGCGCAAAAATATATAAAACGGAATAAGTCTGTTATTAAGTGTTTGTTATGGATTTGGTTGTTCGGCGACCTTTTTTATTGTTCAACTGGCAGCAATATAATATACATTTTTTAGATTCCCGGTATATTCCGTTCCGCATAGGAAATAAACGTTTTACTTATCTTTACCGGTAGTAATGAACGAATCTCCATCTATAAAGCTCTCCGCACTCACCAGCAAGATTCAGCAGGCGCTTCACAGCGTGTTTGCTGAGCAAACCTACTGGGTGGTGGCTGACGTCACCAATCATTCCTTCTACCAGCAAAAAGGCTATCATTATTTTGACCTGGTAGAGAAAGATGAAAATGCGGGAGGCATCGTGGCCAAAGTATCTGCGGTAGCCTGGGGCAACGGTGCTGTGAGGATAAAAGAATTTGAGATTGTAACGGGACAACAGTTTAAAAATGATATCCACGTATTGATCCGGGTATCGGTGAGCTATCACCAGGTACACGGCCTGCAGATCGCCCTGCTGGATATAGATACCAGCTTCACGGTGGGACTGCTGGAACAGCAGAAGCAACAAACCCTGCTACGGCTCACCACAGAATGTGCGGATTTTGTCCGTAAAGTGGGCGATCGCTATATTACACGTAATAACCAGTTGCCTCTCCGGTCTGTAATACAGCGGCTGGCAGTGATTACTTCCGGCAATTCCGCCGGCCACCAGGATTTCAGGCATACCCTGGAGCATAACCATTTCGGCTATACCTTTAAAATTGACAACTACTTCACCGTTGTGCAGGGCGAAACAAAAGCGGAACTGGTACAACAACGGCTGATAGATATTTATAACAGCCAGGTGCCGTATGATGCGGTGGTAATCATACGCGGTGGCGGTGCGCAAACGGACTTTCTTATTTTCGATACTTTTATATTGGGTAGGGCAGTGGCTAAATTTCCCATTCCGGTGATTACTGGTATTGGCCACCAGAAGAATGAAACCATCACGGATATGATGGCGCATACGGCTACCAAAACGCCTACCAAGGCCGCAGAGTTAATCATTGCGCATAACAGGAATTTTGAAGAAGCGGTGATCTCTATGCAACAGAACATCCTGATCCGCTCTCAGCAACTGTTTTCCAGTCATTTCCAGGCACTGTCATCCCTGAACAGCACCATCATTAATCAAAGCAGAACTTTGCTGGCGAATCATAAAGAAGACCTGCATGGCTGCAAAAATGTAGTGCTGCAGCATTCGTCCGCTATACTGCTGCACCGGCACCGGGAGCTGATAGGCGCGTCTAATGCAGTGCTGCAGCGGCCAAGGATCATGGTATCCAATCGTCTCAATGACCTGGACAATATAGTGGCTAACTTTCGTTCTTTCAGCCGGATGTACGTACAAAGTAAACGTGGGCAGGTTAGTCATTACGAAGCTTTATTTAAACTGATGAGTCCAGCCAATATCCTGAAACGGGGATTTGCCATGGTTTACCAGGATGGTCAGATCATCAGTAATGCCACTTCTCTTCAGCCGGGCAGCCATATCAAAGTGGTATTGCACGATGCATCGCTGGAGGCTACTATTACAGCAAAAAATATTACACATGAGCCAGGAACTGACATATGAAACTGCCTATAATGAACTGCAGGAAATAGCGGAGGAAATAGAAAATGAAGCTGTTTCCGTAGATCTGTTAGCCGAAAAGGTAAAGCGGGCAGCTATTCTCATAGAATTCTGTCAGCAGAAATTACGCGCCACCGAAGCGGAGGTAAATAATATTATTAAACAGATGGAAGGAAATAAAGGAGGGGAGAAGTAATGTTTAAAATACCTCATTAATACCGAAATAGAATCCTGATTGATCCTTGCCCCTACCATAATCCAGGCGGATATTAACGCGTTTTTTAAATTCCCAGCGGTAGCCGATGCCGTAGCTGATAAGGGATTGATCGAGTGCCAGTTCCTTGAATTCGTGAAATACGTTGCCGCCACCTATCCAGGCTACCATACCACTGCGGTTGTAGATCTTTTGGCGTAGTTCTATCTGTCCGGCAAGGTAGCTTTTGTCACGGAAGCGGCCTTCATAGTAACCCCTCAAACGATTGGAGCCACCGGCTTCCGCCATTAAACTCCAGGGGACTTCGCCGGCGCGTTCTTCTCCATACAGATCAGTAGCCAGCACGGCACCTTTCCATAATTTTTTGTACCAGTCGAATTGCACGTCATATTGCGAAAAAACCGCCTTATTTCCAAAGAAAGAAGGAAAGACGCGATAGCCCAGGCGTACATATATGCCTTTGTAGGCATTGGGGATAAAGTCGCGGGTATCATATACAATGAAGGGACCAGCGCCTATGCCCAGTATTTTTTCGGGCTGCATCAGGGGTTTGCCCCCGGCAGTATCTATCTTCCTGGATTGTACATTATGAATCTGTGCACAAAGTCCCACGAACAATTTGCCGTTTAAATTGACAGCAAAATCGGCCAGCATTTTTTCGGTGAGTTGTACAAATTCAGTGTAATTATCTTTGTTGTTACCTGCTTCATATCCAATGCCCCAGTACTTATTGGGGCGGGAGCTGAAGGATGCTTTCAGGGCAAGCCGGAAACGATCGTGCGGGAAAATGGTGGTATTACTGATCCCGATTCCATAGAACCCAGTCAGCGCAGTGGATGCGTAAATAGCTGCATTGGAAACGGGGAGCAGGGAATCTTTTTTATCTGTTTTGTATTGTGCCGCCATCATTACTGCGATGCCAACGCTGGTTTCCGGTGTATACACCGGGCCGCCGATAAAGCTGAGGTCTACCTTTTTCTTCTTTTTTTCTACGTTGGTATGCCTCAGATAATACATGATATTATCGAAGAATCCTCTGGGCGCGGATATAGTGGCCGTGGTATCGGCCTTGTCCTTGAGCTGGGCCTGCAGTATAGCCGGGGTCGCAACCAGGAAAAGTAGTAGACTGTATTTATTCATATATGACAACGCAATGAATATAACACCATTTTTAGAAAATTGATGAAGTGGGCCGTAAAAAGTCTTTTAATACAAATAGCAGCTCGGGCAAATGCCCGGCTGCTATTGTTTTTATGGGGGATAACAAATTAATCAATAAATAATTGTGTCACGGCGGCGGTGTTACCGGCCCATTGAACGGTGTACGTCTCATCTGCTGGCAGCTGATCGGTGACCTGCAACTGCTGTGCGGCTGCTTTTACCAGTAGCAACTGTCCGATGCTTAGCTTGCTATCCAGTTTTTTCAGGATCGCTTTTACATTACGCAGGTCCAGTTGTTGTGCTACTTGTCCACCGAAAGGCATTTCCAGCCAGATGATTTCTCTGGCAGCAACATCCAGTACGCCGAATACCAGTCCCTTGGTGATCCCGCTGGTGATACGCACCATGTGCTGTACACAGGATGGATCGTAAGCGACACCGTTTTTTTGAGACACCTTCATTGGATATTTACTATCCATCCATCCTACCACCAGGTTAGGCGTGATAGCACCCTGGCTGTAAGCGTTACAGGTAAAGGTCACATAACGGGCGCCGGCTTCTGTCAGTGCAGATATATCTATTTCAATATATTCTGCAGTACCCACCTTGTGTGGAATAGAACGGATATCTCCGCTATGTTTACATCCGGTGGTTTGTAATCTTCCAAAAGAACAGGTATCTGAGTATTCGTCATATGCAATACGGCAGCTCAGGTCCATATCCAGGTGCTGGGCGGCTAACCCTGTACCCCATTGCATGAACAGGAGGATTTTGTTTCCATCTGTTTTATAACGGGTACCCATCAACGCAGAAGGCAGGTCCTGAATCTGTTCACTACGATCGCCGATAGCGAGCGGTATTTTAAACAGCGCTGGTGCGATATAGATGCTTTTGGCAGTAGTAGGCACTGCGGCGAAACGTTTTGTCATCGCCAGCAGGCAAAGTTCTGTTACGGCATCCTGCATAGCAGTCAGCTGTGCATCATCGTACATGGACAACAGTCGGTTGGCAGGCACGCTTTTGCTGACACCTCCCAATGGCTTCACTGCACGGGTGATTGTTTTATCAAAATAATAATCTGCGTACATCTGCAAAGTAAACAGCAAACGGGCAGGTACTTTATCTATGATAGTGGCAAAAGCAGCCGTTACTGGCGCTGGTCCAAACCACAGCATGTTGGCAAACAGGGAGCGGGCAAACAGGCCAGGACGCTGTTTCAACAGGTACATCGTACTTTCTGTATCGTAGCGTAAACGGAAGTGATTCACCTGTCCGGCCCATACGGTATAATCCTGGCGATAGAATTTATCCATCACCACCCGTAATCTTTCAAATCCAGGACGCTGGCTGAACTCAGCGAGGCGCAGTGCACGGATGAAGCGTACCCACATCCCGCGTTTAGGGTGCATCGTTTCACACATGGTAGCAGCGTCCATGTCGATGTTATTCATCCATTTGGCTACCATCAATCCTTCCTTACGGCTGTATTTCAGCTTCAGGGCTTCCATGGCAAATGTTTTCTTAACCGGTTTCACCACGTGGAATTGCACCTTGTTTTTTGTTTGGCGGTTTATAATTGTTTTTGGTGCAATTAACTGCAGGAAGCCGGTTTGTTTATACCACAGGTAACGGAGTATATCCGTAGGCGTAGTAAATAATACGGTGGCTTTATCTGCCTCCTCTCTGGCGATTAATATATCCACCACGGCAACCATGGTTTCTTTCATTCCTATCTTTACTTCCTTTAATGGGAGAAAAGACAGTAATGCTTTCAGGCTATCTATCTGGGTAGCATCCAGTGCCGTTTTGGAAGCAAGTAAGTCCTGCAGGTAGGCGGCGGCCGATGTTTCAGACCACAGTTCCAGCACCCGTACTTTACTATGCTGACCAAAATTATCTATGGCGCCGGACTCAAAGGCTGTGCCGCAGAAAGGGCATCCGTTATATCTTTCCAGCGGAAAGGTTTGTGCCGGAATAATATGTCCGCAGCCAAGGCGGGTACCTTCCCCTTCAAATATCGTGTTGAAGTAAGTAACTATATAATCCGCTATTGTAACATTGACCGGGATTTCCCAGTTTTTTATCAGTGGCAACCAGCTTTTTTTAACGCCCATGACTTCCCGGAAAGTTTCCAGTATGGTAGCCTGATAGGCAGGTGTAGTTTGATTCAGCGCATGCAGTAATGATTCTGATACGCCGAAGCCCAGCTTCGCGAGATTAGCTACCAGCAAGCCGGTAGTAGGCGTAAGATAATGTTCATTGGAATGAATGGCTGTTTCAGGAATAAAAACTGCCTGCTGACGTAAACCTACCTGTAATAAAGTGTTCATAATAATTGTTATTAATAATCAGATAATTTTGTTGCTCTTTACCTAAAAAAGAGAAGTAAGCAACAATTGACCTAGATATAGTAAAGCAGGCTGGATTCGAACCAGCAACCCCCGCATCCCTTGCAGAAGTAAGTTTTAATTGACCTGTGGGTAATTTTAAAACTTCTAGTACGGTGCGCTACCATTGCGCTACTGCTTTTCCATCTTCGGCGGTAATCGTAAATGTTTTTCATTTGGAGTGAGTTGAAGTAACATTTTCTTGACCGCTTCCGATGACACAAAGATGCAAGGGTAGGTGCGCAGTACACTTGCGCACTTAAAATTTATTTAAAAAAATATTTTAAATAGATGATAATCATTAATTTGTGAGATAATTATTTTTTAGGGAATGATATGTGCGCAGGTAGAATGCGTAGTGTTTTGTTTTCTTTGTATAAAAGCTGTGTATGTCCATCAATAAACTTGCCCTGATCCGGTATAAAGCCATCGATGATTGTTTACGCAACCGCTATCGTAAGTGGACCCTGGAAGATCTGATAGATAAAGTAGCAGATGTATTATATAATGCAGAAGGCATCAGCTCGGGGGTAAGCAAGCGAACTATCCAGGCGGATATACAGCTTATGCGCAGTGATAAGCTGGGATATAATGCCCCCATAGAAGTAAAGGACCGTAAGTACTATGCCTACAGCGATCCGGCGTATAGCATCACCAATGCACCTATTAACGAAGGGGATGTAGATAAGATGAAAGAAATAGTAGCCGTACTGAAACAATTTAATGGCTTCAGCTACTTCGATGATATGAGCGATATGATTGCCCGGCTGGAAAATAATCTTTATAAATCAACCGACACACACCTGAACTGTATTCAGTTTGAGAATAACCATCAGTTGCTGGGCCTGGCACATATCAACCCACTGTATCAGGCTACCCTGCACCGCAAAGCATTACTGATAGAATACAAATCTTTTAAAGCGAGCGAAGCAAAGGAACATATCTGTTATCCTTACCTGCTGAAAGAATACCGCAACCGCTGGTTCCTCATCACCCGCATCAAACACACGACCATGCTGACAACGATGGCGCTTGACCGCATCATCAGTCTGCAGGAACTGCCTAAAGAGAAATTTATCGCCTACGATGGCATTCCTTTCGAAGAATACTTCGATAACCTGATCGGCGTCACCAAGTCAGAGAAAGAGGTGGCACATAAAGTAGTGCTGGAGATAGATAAGAAACATGCGCCGTACGTGCTGACAAAGCCACTGCACCATTCCCAGCAGGTGCTGAGGGAAAACGAAAAGGGTACCATTGTGAGCATTGAGGTAGTGCTGAACTTTGAGCTGGAAAGAGAAATTATGGGATTTGGAGAACACATGAAAGTATTGTCTCCCAAATCCCTGGCCACACGTATTGCTAAAAGACTGGTGCAGGCCGCAAAAAGCTATGAATAGGGCTTGCCGTCGCTCCCTGCAATCGCTCGCCTAACTGCCAATAGCTAACAGCTAACTGCTGATCTTATGATATATCATCGTATCAGATACCAATTGCGGCAAACGATAGCCACCAGTATCTATCTTCAGTTTAGGCAAATGCTGACGCAATTGCTGAACTGCCATCGGCTTAACACCTGCCTGATATAAATATACCTGTTGTAGTTTTTTATTTTTCTGGAGAGACAATAAACCCTCATCCGTAACAGCGGTTCCTGCCAGATTGAGGTAACGCAAATTGGTACAGGCATTTAATGCATTCATTCCCTTTCCCTTTATGGCTACATTTCTCAGGTCCAGCCGCACCAGGTGCGGGAGTTTTCCCAATACCGGAAACGCGCTGTCCGTTACCCGGGTGCCACCCAGATTCAGCCATACCAGCTGATCTTTCAGAGGCAACAGCAACTGCATATCCTGATCGTTGAAAGCGGCTGCATTGATGCAATCTACGTTCACATAATTGCTGGCAGCAGCTACCCGCAATACTTTTACACCTTTCGCCTCCAGGGCAGCAATGCTTTGTGCACTCACAGGGGATACTTTGTCTTCCGGAATAAACTCCTGTTTATCCAATGGGGTAGCAGGTTGCATGCCATCCAGCACCGCCAGCATCAGCGTTGTTTTGGGCAGTTCCTTTACCGTTTTACCGGTAGGTGCGCCCTGAGAGATCCACCAATGCAACAGCTCCAGCTCCTGCGGCGTTACCGCTGGTTTGCCTCTTGGTGGCATACGGTGGTCATCTTCTTCCGGTAACAGCAGTCGCTTGAATAATTCGCTTTCTTCCGGCATACTGTCTTTCAATACCGGGCCATGTTCACCTCCTTTACGGATCAGTTCCACTGACTCCAGTCGCAGTCCGCCTTTCAGCTTCTGCTCATTATGACAGCTATAACAACGATTCGCCAATACAGGTCTCACCAGGTCCTCGTACAACCGGGCATCGCCAATATTCGTATACGCGGTAACGTTAGCAACGGATTTATTGAGTCCGGTGAGCTGTCGTAATCCGGCAGGCATGGCCTGTGTGAGGTAGTCATCACCGTGGGTAAGACTACCGCCATAATGCCCTGCAGCACTCAGCAGCAGTATCATGAGCAGTGCCGCCGGTACCTGCAAACGACGAAAGCGGTCTTTGTTTTTCTTTCTTTCCAACAGGTACAGAAGGGTGCTGATAACGGCTACGCCTATACCCAGATATTTATGTGTTAGTAATAGGTTTTCTTCGTATCCTCCATCCAGTGAAAGCAGGTAGCCGGTAATACAGCTGGCGATGGCAGACAAGGCTGCAGCCAGCAATATGGTGGGCAATGCAGACTGAAGATGGCGCCATTTTTCCCGGCGGGCCAGCAATGTCAGGATACAAGCGATCAGTAATATGCCTATGGGCAAATGGACCAGTAAAGGGTGCGAGCGCCCTATAAACATACTCCAGCTGCCGGTGCTAATCAGTAATTTCATTGTTTGCTATAACGTTGTTTAAGCTGCTTCATCATATATACATTGATATCCCACTGATCAGCCACCGGCTGACGGGTATACGGCAGGGTGGGCAGATAATCTGCCGGACCAAATTCTGTCAGGAAAGTCAGCGGTTTGCCGGCGGCCTGGTGCTTTTGCACTACCTGGTCCCACCACGCGAAATGTGCTTTCACGGCGCCTTCCCACTCGGGGGCACGGGGATCATTTACCTGCGGGCCTTCCGGGTGACCAATACGTGCATGTATATGTGATGCGCGATCCAGTGCTTTGGCTACCGTAGCCACCTGGTCCTGCAGCAATGATTCGTGTACGTTGCACCAGTGTGAAATGTCCAGCGTTAACCGCAGGTCGGGCTTTGCTTCAATAAATTTCCGGGCTACATGCGCTGCAAACATCATCCGGGAACGGTGGGTTTCATGATATACCGGTATGCCGGATTGCTTTGATATGCGAATGGTCATATCTATCAGCGCACTATTTTGCTCAAAAGAAAAATAGTCCCTGCCGGAATGACAATTAATATATAATGGTTTGATTTTACTATTGCTGGTGGCTGCTTTCAGTGCAGTTTCAAATTGCTGCGCGTGTTTCGTATAGTCGCTGTCGTAGCCTGCGCATAAATATCCTACCTGCAATTCGTATTTGGCCAACGCGGCAAATAGTTCCTGTTGTGCTGCGGCTTCTGTAGGCCACCATATTTCCATACCGTCATAGCCGGCATTTTTTGCATCGCGGCAAAAAGCATCGATACTACCGTTGTAGCCCCAGTTGGTGGCTAAGATGATTAACTTAAAGCCTTCCTTTGCAGGTGCATCTGCGGCGGCGGCAAACTTAGGCAGCGATGGTAAACATAACGCAGAGGCCAGTATAGCAGATTGTTTCAAGAAGTTTCGTTTGTGTTGATCCATGTTTAGCTTAATATGGGTGTAATTACTTTTCCGCCGGTATCTGTTAACCGGAAAGGACGTCCCTGGAACTGGTAAGTGAGTTTTTCATGATCGAATCCCAGCTGTTGCAGGATCGTTGCGTGAATATCATTGATGGCCACTTTGCCTTTCACCGCAGAATAGCCTATTTCATCGGTTTCTCCATAGGAAAATCCTTTTTTGATACCAGCGCCGGCCATCCACATGGTGAAGGCTTCTACGTGGTGATCACGGCCCATGAAAGGCATGTCTTTTCCATCTCTGTTTTCCTGCATGGGAGTACGGCCAAATTCACCGCCCCATACCACCAGTGTTTCGTCTAATAATCCGCGTTGCTTCAGATCCTGCAGCAGTGCGGTGATGGGACGGTCGATTTCCCGGCATTTGTTACGCAGGCCGTAGTCGATAGACCCACCTTCATCCGTACCATGTGTATCCCAGCCCCAGTCATACAATTGAACAAAGCGTACACCTTTTTCTACCAGCTTGCGGGCCAGCAGACAGTTGTTGGCAAAGGATTCTTTACCTGGCTGAGTACCGTACATTTCGTGGATGTAATCAGGTTCTTTGTTGATGTTCATCACATCCGGTACGGAGATCTGCATTTTATAAGCCAGCTCGTACTGGGAAATGCGCGACAATGTTTCCGGATCGCCGAAGGCGGTATATTCCTGTTTATTTATTTCGTTGATTGCATTGATGGATTCTTTGCGGAGGTCTCTGCTCATGCCATCAGGATCGGTAAGAAACAGTACCGGTTCTCCTTTGGTCCTGCATTGTACGCCCTGGTACACAGAAGGCAGAAAGCCGCTGCCCCAGACACTCTTACCGGCATCCGGTGTTTTACCGCCGGAAGTCAGTACTACAAACCCGGGCAGGTTGTCGTTTTCAGAACCCAGTCCGTACGTTACCCAGGAGCCTATACTGGGGCGACCCAGTCTGGCGCTGCCGGTTTGCATGAGTAACTGTGCCGGACCATGATTGAACTGATCTGTTTGCACAGCTTTCAGGAAACTCACATCATCGGCCATGGTAGTGAAGTGTGGCAGGTGATCGGAAATCCACGCCCGCGATTCTCCATGCTGATTAAATACAGCTTGCGGGCCGAGCATTTTAGGGACGCCTCTGATGAAAGCAAACTTTTTACCTTCAAGAAAAGAAGCCGGGCATAGTTGGTTATGTAGTTTCTGCAGGGCAGGTTTATAATCGAATAATTCCAGTTGGGAAGGTGCCCCTGCCATGTGGAGATAGATCACACTTTTGGCCCTGCCGGGAAAATGAGGTGATTTTGGTGTCATCGGGTTGCCGCTGAGATCCACCAGTGTTTTGCTGCTGGTACCACAGCTGGCCAGGAAAGAGCCGATGGCAGCGGCACCCAGTCCTGTAACACAATCCTTCAGAAAGTGGCGCCGGGTAAAATAACGCAGCGTAGTATCATTGGCTTCCTTTATCAGTCTTGCATGTTTAGTCATACTGCTTAGGATTTAGTTAGGAATTCATCCAGGTTCATAATGGCATTGGCGACTACTGCGAGGGCAGCCAGTTCGGCCTGTTGCGGTTCACTGTTTTTGCTTTGCAGCAGTTTCATGGCAGCATTGGGGTCCTTGCGGAACTCCTGCAGCGCCTGCGTATATAGTGTTTGTAGTACTTTCAGTTTATTATCGGGCAGTGTTTTATACATCGCAGTCTGATAACCCCAACGGATACACGCTGTAATATCGTTGCCGCCGTTTTGCTGCATATGCTTCGCCAGGGTAGTGGAGGTTTCCATATAAACAGGATCATTCAGCGTTACCAGTGCCTGCAAGGGCGTGTTGGTGCGGATCCGGCGCTGCAGACAAACTTCCCGGCTGCTGCCGTCAAAAGAAATCATGGAAGGGTAGGGACTGGTGCGTTTCTGATAAACGTACACCGCTCTACGGTATTGGTTTCCATCAGTAGCCTTATTCCAGCTGGCGCCGTTGTATACGGTTTGCCAGATGTTGTCTGGTTGAAAAGGCATGATACTCGGTCCATGTAGCTGCTGGTTTAAAAGGCCGCTTACCCTGAGTGCCTGGTCCCTTACTTCTTCAGAAGTAAGCCTGAATCGGGGGCCTCTCGCCAGCAGGCGGTTAGCAGGATCTTTTTCCAGTAAATCCGGTGTGGCGTTAGATGTTTGTTTGTATGCAGCTGATAGTACAATTTCTTTTAGTAATGGTTTTACATGCCATTTATAATCGTGCATAAAGCGATAGGCCAGGTAGTCGAGCAGTTCCGGGTGGGAAGGTAAGAAGCCCTGGGAGCCGAAATCTTCCAGCGTTTCTACGATGCCCGTACCAAAGATTTGTTCCCAGCAGCGGTTGACCATTACCCTTGCGGTGAGTGGGTTTTGTGTAGATGTCATCCATTGTGCCAGTCCAAGGCGGTTGCGTGGTGCATCTTTTGGAAAGGGATTGAGCGAATGTGGTACATCCGGGGTGACAACCTTTCCTTTTACCAGCCAGTTGCCACGTTCAAACACATGGGTGACGCGGGAGGTAACGGCCGGATTTTCTATCATCACGGGAATATCGTCCGGGTTCTGATTGATCAGGGCCATCATTTCCGCGCTGATTTTATCGTAGCCGGGTTTTCCTTTGCCGGGTATATCTCCGCGGAAGGCAAACCATTCCACTGCACATACGGCATCTGCCGGGTTGATGGCCGCATTGCGGAATATCAGGAAGAGGTCATGTGTGCCTGTTACAGCGGGCAATGGGATGCTGATGGCCAGTCTTCCATTGGTGGTGGCCAGTTGATGGGTGAGCAGGGTTTTGCCTTTGAGACTATCGAGTCTTATTTCCATGGTGCCGCCCTTACTGCCGGTCCAGTAGTTCATGAAGAGCTGTGTTTTACCATCCAGTTGCTGATGTGGGAGGCGGCAGCTACCATTGTGGCGTACGCCCATGTATTTGGTGTCCAGCAGGGCGCCGTTGATATATTGATCGGCGTCATGGGCATGTACTTTAGGTTCCAGTACTTTGAGGAATTCCTGTACATCCTGCTGTTGTGTGTTGTTGCCGTATTGTGCGACCCAACTGCTGATTTCCAGCACCTGTGAGGTACTAACGCTGTCGTACAAACGCAGTTTAGGATGTTCCATGTGCGTGTCTTCATCGCGGGTATTATTGAGGAAGGCCAGCAGTTTATAATAATCTTCGAAGTGGAAAGGGTCGTATGGGTGGGCATGGCACTGTACGCAGGCGATGGTGACGCCCTGGAATACCTCCATGGTAGTACTTACCCGGTCCATTACCGCAGCGGTTCGGAATTCTTCATCCTGCGTACCTCCTTCATCGTTGGTCATCGTATTGCGGTTAAACGCTGTGGCGATGAGTTGATCGTTGGTAGGATGAGGGAGCAGGTCGCCTGCCAGTTGATTGATTGTGAAACTGTCATAGGGCATATCGTTGTTGAACGCATCTATGAGCCAGTCGCGGTATCGCCATATTCTCCTGCCTTCGTCCCTTTCATAACCTTTGGTATCGGAATAGCGGGCGAGATCCAGCCACATGGCCGTCCACCTTTCGCCGTAATGAGGAGATTGCAGGAGGGTATCGACTATTTTTTCATATGCGTTCGGATCTTTGCTGTCGGCAAACTGTTTGGCCATTTCCGGGGTAGGTGGCAGGCCGGTAAGGTCCATGCTTACCCGGCGCAGCAGGGTCATTTTATCCGCTTCAGGAGCGGGTTTGAGCCCTTCTGCTTTCAGCTTTTCCTGTATGAAGTGGTCAATGTTGTTACCATTGGCAATGGTGATATCCGGTACGGGTACTTGTTTGGGTGGAATGTAAGCCCAGTGTTCACCCCATTCGGCGCCTTCTTTTACCCAGCGGGTGAGCAGGTCTATTTCTGCATTGGTGAGCGGCTGGCCTTTCTGGGGCATTCGTTCTTTCGGGTCTTTACAGGTAAGGCGGCGAATGAACTCACTTTTTTCAGGGTGTCCGGGAACAATAGCCGGTTTACCGGATTTGGTGATGCCCAGGGCTTCTTCCCGGAACAGTACACTAAATCCTCCGTTTTGTTTTACCCCACCATGGCAGCTGATACAATGCTTGTTCAGCACCGGTTTTACTTCCGTGCTGAAGTCTACTTTTTTGTTGGAATGACAGGCGGCAAACATAATGCCTGCGCCGGCAGTAAGTGTAAGGGCCACTGTTACCCTCAACGTGGAGAAATGATGCATTAGCAATTGATTGACACTCTGTAAAAATAGGTTAGCTGCCACAAAATGCTGCTAGATGATCCGCTGATTATGATGGATTATCTTACGATTAAACTTTCTTATCCCGGTACTGATTGGGCGAAACGCCCATTATTTTGGTAAACATCCGGGAGAAATAATAAGGGTCTCCCATACCCAGTTGCATGGCGACTTCTTTAATGCGTAACGGCGTGAAAAGTAAGTACTGGCAAGCCTTCTGTACTTTCAGGTGATTGAAATATTCTATGGGCGAGAAGCCGGTATTACTTTTAAAAAGGAAAGAAAAGTGCGACTGTGAAAGGTTTACGGCTTTCGCCATTTGTTGGAGGGTGAGCATCTTATCAAGGTGATTGTTCATGTAATCGATGACCTGATCTATCGAATTATCATGCTGTCTTGCTTTTCCGGGTTTTGATATACCGGGATATATGCAGGACGACAAAAAAGACCAGAAGTTCATGTTGGAATAAACGAGATTTTCCTGTCGGTAACCCCGTTGCAGTTGCTGATAAATGCCTTCAAACTGTTCGAGTCTTTCCTCGGAATGGGGCAGAAATATTTTATGGCCGTTCCACTCTTTGATGGCGGTATCTACGATCGCTGCGGCGCTGCTGCCCAGGAAATGGACCCAGTAAATAGTCCATGGATCTTCGGTATCCGCGCTGTATTCGTGCGCCCACTTGCGGGGTAGCAGGAAGCAGTCGCCTGCCTGAATCAGGAAGGTTTCTTTTTTTATGGTAATGCTTCCTTTGCCTTCGATGCAGTAAATTAATATATGCTGATCAGCACCATGGGCCCGTTTCCGGTGATGGAAAAGGGCTTTTGGATAATAGCCGATATCGGTAATGTACAGGGGTGTCAGCACCGGTTCTTTAGCACAGTTTTTACTCAGGATATTGCGGGGTATGACTATCATACGCTGGCCCTGAAAGCCTTCTTTCTTCCTGATCATAACGTAGCTGGTTTTATCTCAAAGTAAGAAAATCCATTTATTCTTTATTCACCGGCATTATCGATGTGTTCTCCCATACCAGGTGAACACAAAGCTCCAGCTTTTTCTCCGGAGGGATATAAAGCTTATTAGCATTATTATAAAATATATTATCCTGAATTATATAAAGTCCATTTCTTTTACTCAGAAGCAAAGATGCATTGCTAATATAAATGAATAAAGATTTTTATTAATAATAAAATGTCTATCCCTTTTCTCACTCATACCCGATATCTTGCACTCATCAAATTTATCCATCTCTTTAAGAAAATAATCCTTTCTTTATACGTTACTGAACTTTTAACTGAACAATGAAAGAAAGACTACTCCTGGTAGCCCTCACCGCTTTTTGTATGAAGGGGTGGGCGCAACAGTTACCTACAGAACTACAAACACCCGAAGTGGTATCGGTAAACAGAATGCCAATGCGGGCTACGGCATTTGCTTATGAAAGCAACACCCTGGCGGAGCAACGCGAAAAAGAAAAATCTACCTGCTTCCTGTCTCTCAATGGCCAATGGAAATTCAATTGGGTACAGGATCCACGGAAACGCCCGGTGGATTTCTATAAAGTAGATTTTAATGATGCTGCCTGGGATAATTTTAAAGTACCGGCCAACTGGGAAGTGAATGGCTACGGGCTGCCGATTTATGTAAATCAGCCTTATGAATTTGCCGGCCGCGCTAAAACGGGCGAAGACCTGAATGCACCTTTTGATATTCCGGAAGATAACAACCMGGTKGGGTCTTACCGTAAAAAAATCAATATCCCGCAGCAATGGGACGGGAAACAGGTGTTCATTCATCTCGGCGCGGTGAAATCGGCTTTCTTTATCTGGGTCAATGGTCAGAAGGTAGGCTATAGCGAAGATAGTAAGCTGGCGGCAGAATTTGACATCACCAAATATGTAAAACCGGGCGAAAACCTGGTAGCACTGCAGGTATACCGCTGGAGTGATGGCTCATACCTCGAATGCCAGGATATGTGGCGCATCTCCGGTATTGAAAGAGAAGTATATCTGTATGCTACTCCAAAGATAGATGTGCGCGATTTCAGGATCACTTCTACATTAGATAAATCCTATACCAATGGTATTTTTAAAATAGATATGGAGGTAGATAATTATCGCATAGATAAAAATACCAATCATAGTAAACCAGATACCTTTTCGGTGGCAGTAGAGCTCCGGGATGCCAGCGGGAAAAGCATTTACAAGGAAGAAACCAGTGGTATACAGAAAGTATTAGGGAACTACAAATCCACCCTTTCCTTCAATAAGGAAATACCGGCAGTGCAAACCTGGTCGGCCGAAGTCCCTTACCTGTACACGCTTTACATCACCCTGAAAGATAAAAACGGACAGGTACTGGAAGTAATTMCGCAGCGGGTAGGCTTCCGCTCTATCGAAATCATCAACCGCAATTTTCTCATCAATGGCAAACGTGTTTTCCTGAAAGGCGTGAACCGTCATGAGCATAATGCTACGCAAGGCCATACGCTTACCCATGACGACATGCGCAAGGATATGGAAATGATGAAACAGCTGAATGTAAATGCGGTACGTCATTCACACTATCCTCCTGATCCTTACTGGATGCAATTGTGCGATGAATATGGTCTTTATGTCATTGATGAAGCCAACATTGAATCCCATGGACGTTACTACGATCTCGCCTATACGTTTGCCAACGACAAACAATGGCGCGTTCCACACCTGGAGAGAATACAACGGATGTACGAAAGAGATAAAAACCACGCAGCAGTAGTGACCTGGTCATTAGGTAATGAAGCGGGTAATGGCTGTAACTTCTATGAGGGCTATGACTGGCTGAAAGCAAAGGACAGCACCCGACCTGTACAATACGAACGTGCAGAACATGATTATAACACGGATATGATCGTACCACAATATCCGTCTCCCGGCTCCCTGGTAAAATATTCGCAACGCAATCCGGATCGCCCGATGATTATGAGCGAATATGCACATATAATGGGTAACAGTCTCGGTAACTTCCAGGAATACTGGACCGCTATTGAAAACAATCCTTACTTACAGGGCGGTTTCATCTGGGAGTGGATAGATCAGGGCATTGATACCGTTAAAAATGGTAAACGCATCCTCGCCTACGGCGGTGATTTCCCGCTGAGTGGCCCGGTGAACGAGGATTTCAGCGACAATGATTTCTGCGTAAAAGGTGTGGTCACTGCACATCGCGGTTTAACGCCTATGGCAGTAGAAGTGAAGAAAGTATATCAGCATATCCACACTACATCTAATGGATGGGATTCTATTACTATCCGTAATGGTTATTTCTTCCGGGACCTGGCTAACTATCAGTTAACCTGGGAAATTTTAGAAGATGGGAAACCGATAGAACGTGGCAGCATCAAGGATCTTAAAGTCGGACCACAACAACAGATAAGTATCGCGTTGCCGCTTAAATCTAAAGCGAAAACTGACAAGGAATATTTTCTTACTGTACACTATAAGTTAAAAGAGAAAGAACCATTTATTCCTGCCGGCTACGAAATAGCAGCAGAGCAGTTTACATGGCGGTCTACCGTGAAAAGTGATGGCATCGTAGTACGTAAACAGCCGGCGCTGACAGCAATAGAAACGCCTGGATCCTTACAGATCAAAGGAAGCGGCTTTGCATTATCTTTTGATATGAACAAAGGTACCTTAAACAGTTATGAACTACAGGGCGAATCGTTGCTGGAAGGAAGTCTTCAGCCAGCATTCTGGCGTGCACCTACCGACAATGATATTGGCGCAGGCTTTAATCACTCCCTGCGCAAATGGCGTAATGCGGCCGCTGAAGGAAAGCTGATAAGCGCTACACTCCTGAAAACAGAAGGTAGCTATATCGTTACTATCAAAAAGGAATTACTGGAAGGGGAAGCAACTGTTACCCAAACGTTCAATGTATATGGCGATGGCGCGGTAAGAGTAGAGAACCAGCTAAACGTCATCAAAGGTAAATATCCGTTGCTGCTGCGTGTAGGGAATGATTTGCAGCTAAGCAGACAACTCAGCCAGATCAGCTACTATGGCCGTGGTCCATGGGAAAACTATTGGGATAGAAAGACAGCTTCTTTCGTTGGTATCTATCAACAATCGGTAGACAGCCAGTACTTTCCTTATGCCCGTCCGCAGGAAAGCGGCAACAAGTCTGATGTTCGCTGGGTAGATCTTACCAATAAGAAGGGCAAAGGATTGAGATTTGAATATGCCGGTGGTAAACTGTTTAACTTTTCCGCGCTGCCATACAGCATGGATGACCTGGATCCGGAAGCAGATAAAAAACAATATCATTMCGGTGAACTGGTGCCGCGTAACACGATTTATATGCATATAGATATGCAGCAATCCGGCGTGCAGGGAATTGACAGCTGGGGGTCTATGCCGCTGAAAGAATACAGGATTCCGTATAGTGATCAGTTTTATAGTTATTGGATAAAGCCATTGAAATAAGAAGAAAGCAAAAAGCAGAGGAGGAGCCCCGGCAGTATATGGTCGGGGCTTTTTATTCCACAATCTCCACGCCCAATCCATCCAGCAATGCCAGCGCATCCGGCAAACTAAACTTTGCCTTCCTCACTTTATTCTCCTGCACATTAATCGCATATCGTTGCGCCCCTACGAAATTTGCCTGCGTAAGATCGGTGTTGGCAAAACGTGCCCCTGCCAGATCCGTTCCTGTAAAATTAGCCAACGATAAATTACAGGCAGAAAAATCCACTTCATCCGCCTGACAATGAATAAACACGCCTTTCTTCAGGTTTTTACCTGAAAAACTGCAGTAGCTGATGCGGCTATGATGAAAGTCTACCGTAAGCGGATCCCGGGCATTGTGCCAGGCAACGCCGATCGCTTTGGAATGCTGCAATACGACCCGGCTGAAAGCCGTTTTCTTGAACTGTATGAGAGACAAGTCACAATCTTCAAAAGTACATCTCTCAAAAGAGCAGTCTACAAAAATACATTCCTTCAGGCTGCATTTATAAAACTGACACTCATAAAACTCTCTGCCGGTAATTGTTTTACCTTCCCAGATGATGTTTTCGAATTTTTTGTGTTCATGTGAAATGTCCTGATCATAATCTGTCACAGCCTAAAATTTAGTGCATAAAGATAAGGATTAAGGTGGCAGGAGAAATACCTCTTACCGGCATCCCGGAAATTTTTTCGTTGTATCTTTACATCGCTTCCGGGTGTAGAAATGGAGAACAGCGTAAATAGCATACAACGAAAAATTATTCATATTGATATGGATGCATTTTATGCGTCCGTAGAGCAGCGTGATAATCCGCTTTACCGCGGTAAAGCCATCGCAGTGGGTGGCTCGCCGGAGGGCCGTGGTGGGGTAGTAGCCACTGCGAGTTATGAAGCCCGTAAATTTGGTGTACGCTCTGCCATGCCCTCCAAAAGAGCACAACAACTCTGTCCCGAATTAATATTTGTACGTCCCCGTTTTGATGCCTACAAGGAAGTATCCCGTCATATCCGGGAGATATTTTCCCGCTATACAGATCTCATTGAACCATTGTCGCTCGATGAAGCTTACCTGGACGTAACTACCGACAAACAAAACATTGGCTCTGCTATCGAAATCGCAAAACTGATCAAACAGGCTATCCGCGATGAGCTGCAGTTAACGGCTTCTGCCGGGGTATCTATCAATAAATTTGTAGCGAAAATAGCTTCCGACCTCAATAAACCAGATGGACTTACTTTTATAGGTCCTTCTACGATTGAAGGGTTTATGGAGCAACTGGCGGTGGAAAAATTTCATGGCGTAGGTAAAGTTACCGCCGATAAAATGAAAAGGATGGGGCTCTTTACCGGAGCCGATCTGAAAAAATTGTCGGAGCAGGACCTGAAAACGCATTTCGGTAAAGTGGGTAGTTTTTACTACCGCATTGTGCGTGGTTTGGACGACCGGGAAGTACAACCTCACCGCGAAACAAAATCATTGGGCGCAGAAGATACTTTTCCATATGATCTGACAGAGATTACTGACATGGAAGCTGAACTAATAAAAATAGCGAAAACAGTATACGACCGGCTGCAACGGTATAACCTCAAAGGCCGTACGATTACGCTGAAAATAAAATACAGCGATTTTAAACAGATTACCCGTAACCAATCTTTTCCTTTCCCGGTAGGTGACTTTGATACGATCGTTGATACTGCCAAACAATTACTGGCAGCTTCTTCCCCGGAAGATAAGCGCATACGGCTGCTGGGCATCACGTTATCCAATTTTCATGAACCAACGATCCCCGAAGGAAAGCCCCATCAATCCGCACAGTTATCGCTTTTTGATTTTGAGGAATAAGGATTTCATTTAATAGCCGATTCCCGGGATCGTAATTGCGGCCCCTGCAGGCAGAAAATCCCAATGTGGTAAAAGCTTATGGGGAGTATATAGACATAAAAATCACTATCCCGGGTTTTTCCCTGGACTCCAAAAAGGACTATCGGCTCAGTGCCATGGCCAGTGATCATATCAACTGGCTACAGGTATCTGATCTTAAAGCATGGAGCAATGAAGCATTGCCCGCCTGTACGGCGTTAACGGCATTCCACAAAATTTCCTGCCCGATCCTCAAGGGAAGATCACTGCAAAAATCTGCGTGGGGATGCTTTGGTGAATAAGCTGAAAGAAATGCGCCAGGAAAGAATTACGGATTAAGAATTATGGGTATGAAATACAGATAATAGCGTAGAAAAAAATTATTGCTTTCCCTCCTACATTCGTAATTCGTAATTCGTAATTTTCTTATTACGCTTCTGCTTTACGCCAGAACTCAGGTAAGTCGATTTCAGTTTCTATTTCTTCACTTCTGTCCTGCATCATATCGATCAGGCTTTTGTGAAGGTCAGGATGTTCTTCCCAAAACGTGGAAGGTACGTCCAGTACGTTCTTCAGCAGATCGCCGGGATACATACCGGCAGTAACCAGTACATCGGTTTTTAATATTTCCAGTGCTAAAGGTACCAGGTAGGTAGGATTAAATGATTGTCCGATTAACGTCCGCAATTCACTCGCAGATAATTTTACTACAGGTACTTTAACTAAGGCTAGACATTTCTGAAGTACTCCCGAATCTTGTTCTGTGGCCGTTCCCCAAGTCTTATTCTCCAACTGCTCTAAAGATTTATATCTCCAGATATCTTTCTTATTCATAAAAATGTGTCTCTCTTTTCGTGCTAATAAAATAATTATTATGAAGATGATTTCAACGCGCAATTTTTTCTTTTGATGGTGATCATCTGCCAGATTCCTGCGGAGTTTATGCAGGTGTTGCGGTAGCCGGTCAGCGCCGGCGGTTATAAGAAACCAGGATCAACAGCTATAAATATAATGAATATTGTTGATGGAGAAACAAAATTTTCCTCCTTTTAACATTTTGTATTATTTTACTCTGACATTAAATTATTGTAAACCGGCGCTAATTCACGCTGCATGCCAGAGTTTTGCAGGTGCAATTTACAGAAACCAATTGAATTTCTTAAGAGCAGCAGGATGTATTCCAATTCAGACCACCACTCATCAGATGAACAACGTAATGCCGGCCTTGATAACAAGGAAAGAAGCCGCCCATATTTTGATGAGATTTATGAACAATACTGGCAGGAACTTTATGAGGTAGCCTTTCGCCGGCTGGCAACTCCACAGGACGCAGAAGATATTTTACAGGACGTTTTTTTGTCACTTCTGAAAAATCCGGCTGTACTCCAGAAAGACGGCTCTATCAGGGCCTGGCTTCATCGCGCCCTGAAAGGAAAGATCATCGACTGCTACAGGAGAAGTTTAGTACAAGAGGCCTATGTGGCCAACACAGAAGTAACCGCCGTTCGCTATACCGCCCATCCGGACGATCAACTCATGAAAAAAGAACTGGAAGCATTACTTGAAACCGAAATCAGCAAGATGCCGGAGAAAATGAAAACCGTTTTCCTCCTGAGCCGGAAAAAAATGCTCTCCAACGAAGAAATTGCCACAGAACTGGCGCTTTCCGATCAAACCGTCAGAAACCAGATCAGCGCGGCCATTAAGCGCATCCGGCTTGCCCTCCGCCATTACAACCTGGCAGAAGATAAAAGCAGCCAGGCAATCATGATCATTACCGCCGTATTGTTAAGACATCACTGATCCTGATGTTATCGCAACGTTAAGCTTGAAATACACCCGGTACATTGTGTCCCGTTGTTCGAGTATGTTTCTAAAAGCTACCGGTGAATAAACAACAACTACTGGAACTATTAGAAAAAGAAGCACAGGGCAAATGCTCCCCGGAAGATATCCGGCTGCTGGATGCCTGGTATGCTTCCTTTGATGAAAGTAATGGACAGCGCCCCGCATTTAAAGATGCTGTACACCGGGAAGAGGTCCGTGCCCGCCTGCTCAACCGTATCCATCAACAGGTGCCGGCGGACGTACCCGACCTGCCACGATATACCCCGGTAAAGGCAATAAACCGTTATCGCGCGATCTTCAGCGCGGCGGCAGCTATTCTTGTCCTGATTATCCTTAGTATTTCTTTTTTCAGCGATCACCAGCCGGCTACACCCGCTCCCGAAAAATTACTCAGTACGCATACCCCTGTGGGCAAGCAACTGAAAATAACCCTTGCCGATGGTAGCACCGTATGGCTGAATGCCAACAGTACGCTGCATTACCCGGCTCACTTTGATAGTAAAACAAGAACCGTACAACTGGAAGGAGAAGCATTTTTCGACATTGCACAAACAGCTGCTCAACCCTTTATCGTGCATACAGAAAAAATCAGCACCGTTGTACTGGGGACATCTTTTAATATTAATGCCTGGCCCCAGCTACCCGATATCCATATCCAGGTGGCTACCGGTAAGGTTGGCATCCTGTCTGGCGACAGCGCCCTCACTACCCTGAACGCCGATCAGCAACTGACCTGGGATAAAACAAAACGCACATTTACCACCGGTAACCGCCCGGCGGCCATAGCCAACACCTGGAGGGAAGGTGTCATCAACCTGGACGGCGCCTCTTTTGAGGAACTGTCACTGGTATTGTATAACTACTTTGGCTACACGCTGCAAACCAAACGAAAAGAGATCAGGCAGATCCGTTTCTCACTGCAGCTGAAGACCGGAGATAAAATTAACACCATCATGCCGGCCATCTCCAGAATTACAGATACACATTATCGTATCAGTGAGCAGACCATTACTATGTACTAAACAAATAATAAAAAAGCGAAAGTTGCTGAAACAACTTTCGCCCTTCACCAGCAAGGTATTCAGCTCCCGGGAAGGTGTATGAATATCCCTGCATTTAAACGAGTTTATCATCATTTAAACGATTCAAAATTATGGAAAAAAACCTTACGGGGTTAAGCAAACACCTTATGAGAATTTCAACACTTCTTTTAGGAATGATCCTGGCCGGCACTGCCTGTTTACAGGCCGCTACCGGCGCTGCCCAGGAACTCAGCCACATTAAGCTGCAGATCCATTTCAAGGATAAAACGCTGGCAGCCGCCATGGCAGAACTATCTGCCGCCAGTAAAATATCGTTTGCCTATGATAAAGCAGCACTCAGTACGAAAACCATCCGGGACGCGGATTTCAAACAAACCGCCCTCGATGAAATACTGCATAAACTCCTGGCTGCCACCGGCTACGATTATGAAGTCATCAATAATATGGTGGTCATCGGTAAAGAGAAAATAGTCATCCCGAAAACACCCGGCACCATCGCCGGCCGTATCACAGATGAAAAAAATGAACCACTCCCCGGCGCCAGTATCCGCATCCCGGAACTGAATAAAAGCATGGTCAGCGCCAACGACGGCACTTTCAGCATGACTATTGAACCCGGTACCTATACCGTTGAAATCAGTTTTATTTCCTTTACTTCCCAACGCCTGCTGAAAGTGAGCGTAGGAGAGGGGGAGAACAAAGAACTGCATATCATCATGAAGCCTTCCCTCAATGCACTGAATGAAGTGCTGGTAGTAGGTTACGGTACGCAGGCCAAAAAAGATATCACCGGTTCTATAGGATCTGTATCCGGTGATCAGCTGGAAAACAGGTCTGTAGGGAGTCTTGATCAGGCACTGGTAGGAAAGGTAGCAGGATTAAGCGTTTCCAATAATTCCGGCGCTCCGGGTACCGGTATGATGATCCGCATACGTGGCGTAGGTACCATCAACAACAGCGATCCGCTGTATGTGGTAGATGGTAACCCTTTCGCGAATATCAACAACCTCGATCCGGAAGATATTCAGTCGGTAGAAATCCTGAAAAGTGCTTCTGCTGCTGCTATCTACGGCTCCCGCGGTGCTAACGGCGTAGTGCTGATTACCACCAAAAAAGGTAGCGCTGGTAACATGAGAACGGACATACATGCATTTACCGGCATACAAAGCGTGTATAAAAAACTGGACCTCACAGACGCAGCTACCTATGCAAAGTATTATAATGCCGCGCTGGTGGCCGGCGGCCAAACACCGGTTTTTGCCAACCCCGACAGCTATGGTAAAGGCACCGACTGGCAGAAAGCAATTTTTAGAAATGCACCTATCAGTAAATATGAACTGGCCTTGTCCGGAGGAAAAGATGGTTCGGTATATCGCATGAGCGGTAGCTACCTGAAACAGAAAGGAACCGTGATAGGCACTGACTACAGCAAACTGGGTATGGCATTCAATTCTTCCCATCAGCTGAAATCCTGGTTGAAATTCGGAGAAAATTTCAACTATGCATATACTACACGTAACAGCATATCTGACTACGACAGCGATTCCAGGGGAATCATCAGTACTGCCGTGCAGATGGCGCCCACTGTGCCTGTAAAGAATGCAGACGGCAGTTATGGTGTATCTCCTTTTGCCAATACGTATAACCCGGTAGCCGCTGTAGAAAATATCCAGCACCTGGAAAAGCAATGGCAGCTGGCCGCTTCCGTATATGGACAGGCAGACCTGCTTCCCGGATTAAATTTTAAATCGCAGTTTAATGTGACGGTAGGCAATGGCCGTCAACGCTCTTACGTACCCGTATACTTTGTCAGCAATTCCCAGAAAGAAGATGTGAGCAGCCTGGAAGAAGAAGCTTCGAACGGCACGCAATGGGCCTGGGAAAATATGCTGAACTACAGCCGCAATTTTGGTCGTCATCATATAGACGGATTGCTGGGTGTAACCGCACAGTATTCCTATGACACCTATATCCGTGCTTACGGACAAAACCTGCCTGCAGATGCTACGTTGTCGCCTTCCCTGCAATACCTGGGGCTGGCTTCTTCCGGTGAATCTATTGGTGGTGGCGGCGATAAGTGGGGCATGTTATCTTACTTCGGCAGGGTAAACTATGCGTATAACAATACCTACCTCGCCACGATTAATGTACGCCGCGATGGTTCCTCCAAGTTTGGCGCCAACAACCGCTTTGGTACTTTCCCTTCTTTCTCGCTGGGATGGAGATTATCCAATGAGCCTTTTTTGAAAGATGTGAAATTCATCAATGACCTGAAACTCCGTGGCGGATGGGGAACCCTGGGTAATGAAGGATCACTGTCTACCAGCGCCACCGTATCCACCCTGAAAGTGAATATCCCGTATCCGCTGGGCGCCGGCAAGGGACAGTTGATTTACCTGGGCGCCACACCTTCCAGCATTGGTAACATGGACCTCAAATGGGAAACTACCAAAGAAACAGATCTGGGAATTGATGCAACGTTGTTCAATAATCGCATTACAGTAGGAGCTGATTATTACCACCGTGTTACTTCGGGCATCCTGGTACAACTGCCTATCCTGGCCTCTGTAGGCGTACCGGAAGCACCGTATGTAAATGGAGGAGACGTGTTGAACCGTGGATTTGAATTTACGGTAGGTTTTCACAGCAACCGCAAACATGATTTCGGTTACGACCTCTCTTTCAACTTCGCCATCAATCATAATGAAGTGACCAGCTTAACCAACGATGGCGCTGCCTTTTATGCCGGCGAAATCACCAGTGGGGTAGACGTGAGCAAAACTTCCGTTGGACATCCTATTGGCGCTTTTTATGGCTATCAGACCGACGGTATTTTCCAGAACCAGAAAGAGATTGATAATGCTGCCAAACAAACCGGCGCTGCTCCCGGCGATATACGTTTTAAAGACCTGAACGGCGATCATATTATTGATGATAAAGACCAGACCTATATTGGTAATCCATGGGCCACCCATACGTATGGCTTCTCTGCATCTTTCTATTATAAAAACATAGACCTGGCCTTTACCCTTAATGGACGCGGTGGTAACCAGATTTATGCTGCCTGGAAAAACAATACCAATGGCTCCGGCATCTCCAACTACTTTGCGCCGGATAAAACAAAGACGTGGACCGGAGAAGGTACTTCCAACAAGGAACCGCGTGTAAACGTACTCGATCCCAACAATAACATGCGCCCTTCTGACCGCTGGATAGAGAGTGGCAGTTTCCTGCGGTTGAATAATCTGCAGATAGGTTATTCATTGCCGAAAACGCTGTTGCACAAATGGGGCTTTAGCAAAGTGAGGGTATATGTAGCCGGTGAAAACCTGCTCACCATCACAAAGTATGATGGCTTTGATCCGGAGGTAGGTATGCGAGATGGTAATGGTGGTGATCCGCTGGATGTAGGTATTGACCGTGCCTATTATCCGCGACCCCGCACGGTTTCCGCTGGATTGAATGTAAGTTTTTAATTTTTTAAGCAGTTAATTTCGAAAGATATGAAACGCATCATCGCTACTTTATTAATACTATTGGCAGGTACTTTCTCTGCCTGTAATAAATTGCTGGAAATAGAGCCGCAAGGCAAGCAAACTACGGCGACTTTTTTTACTACTCCGGCTACTGCCAGACAAGGATTGATAGCGGCTTACAAAGCCCTGCAATCCAACTACCGTACTAATTACCCGGGTTATGTGAGATGGGTTTTTGGAGATGTTTGTTCTGATGATACGCGCGCCAACGGCGGCGATAATCCGGATATGATACAGGTAGAATATTTTGTGGCCAACGCCACCAACCCGTTTTTTGATAATGCATGGTCTACCTTATACCAGGGTATTCACGCTGCTAACCTGGTCATAGAAAAAGTACCTGCCGTAAAAGGTTTGGACCAGGCTACCAGGGATATTTATTCGGGAGAAGGGAAATTTCTGCGGGCTTACTATTACTTCAACCTGGTACAGATTTTTGGTGGTGTGCCACTGGTGTTACAGGAAACGTTGCCGGACTATAATATTCCACGTAATTCCAAACAAGCTATTTATGATCAGATCGTGAAAGACTTGCTGGAAGCGGAACCTGTGCTGCCGGAAAAAAGTACGCAGGCAAAAACCGACTATGGCCGTGCTACCAAAGGTGCTGCTCAGGCGTTGCTTGCAAGAGCGTATATGATGCAGGGCAAGTTTGTGGAAACAGAAACCTGGACAAAGAAAATTATCGATGCACATCAGTATAGCCTGGATCCCGTATACTATCATAATTTCACCATCGATGGTGAATATGGCGCAGAAGCCATTTTTGAAATCAATTTCCAGTACGATGCGCGCTTCTATGATGAAAACGGTTCTGGTGATGGCGATGGCAGAACCCGTGGCCCTTTATCTTACGGCTGGGGATATGACGATCCTACCCAGGACCTCGTAGATGCCTTTGAACCAAATGATCCACGCAAAAAAGCCACCGTATATAAGAACGGCGACATCCTCCCCGATGGTACTATTGGTGCTGTAGGTACCAGCGCTACCGGTTACCTGTGTACGAAATACCTGATCCTTAAAAATGAAATGTCTGATCAGCCTAAAAGTTCTGCTAAAGATCAGATCGTATTCCGCCTCGGGCACATCCTGTTGTGGTATGCAGAGGCTGCTAACGAGAACGGACATACGACGGAAGCCCTGAAGGCACTGAACAGCATACGGGAAAGAGCGCGGGAAGGCAATGCACAGATCCTGGCAGATATTACGACTACCGATAAAGTTAAATTAAGACAAGCTATCTGGCAGGAAGAACGCGTGGAATATGCAACTGAAGTGTTCCGTTTCTTTGACCTGGTGCGTACTAACAGAGCTGCCAAAGTACTGAACGCCTATGCTAAAAAATACAACGATCAGAAAGGTGCGGAGTTCAAAGAAGGGATACACGAACTCTTTCCTATTCCACAATCGCAGATTAACCTGAGTCATGGTGTACTTCAACAAAACCCTGGATTTTGATGATAGAAACAGTTATCTTATCTCACCACAATAAAAAAAAACATGAAGAAATATATTCTCCTGGTAGTTTGTGCGGCTGCGGTGTATCAGCCGTTGCACGCGCAAACAAGGTCTGCATCTCCTAAAAAAATCAAAAATGTTATTTTCATGATAGGAGATGGGATGGGCACCACACAGATCTACGCCGGATTAACCGCCAACAAAGGTTGGCTGAACCTGGAAAGATTTAAGTGTATTGGTTTTTCCCGGACCAATTCTGCCAATGATTATATTACAGAATCTGCGGCCGGCGCCACTGCTTTTTCCATTGGTGAAAAAACCTATAATGGCGCAATTGGTGTAGACACTGCCCGCAGAGCCAAACCAACAATCACAGAAATTGCACACCAGCACGGACTATCTACCGGGATTGTAGTCACCACAGATATTACGGATGCAACCCCGGCTACTTTTGCTACCCATGAACCATCGCGAGAAATGTCGGCAGAAATTGCAGCAGACTATGTAAAGTCGGATGTAGATGTATTGATCGGCGCTGGCAGAGAACATTTTGATCAACGCAAAGATGGACGCAACCTGCTGGAAGAATTCGGTAAAAAGGGCTACCAGGTGAAATACACCACAGAAGATATTACCACCGTGAAAAAGGGTAAGCTTGTAGGATTAGTAAAGGAAAAACGGGTGGCGCAAAGAGGTGATCAGCTGATGCAAACTACCAAAACTGCGATCGATCTGCTAAAACAAAACAACAAAGGTTTTTTCCTGGTAGTGGAAGGCTCCAAAATTGATGATGGTGGCCACGCAAATGATTTGCAATATGTTACTGAAGAGATGATAGACTTTGATCGTACGATTGGCGCCGTGCTGGATTTTGCGGAGAAAGACGGGGAGACGCTGGTGGTAGTGACCGCGGATCATGAAACCGGCGGTCTTACTATTTCAGAGGGAGATTTGGAGACCGGAAAGATCAGTGGTAAGTTTTCAACCGATGATCATACCGGTGTGATGGTACCTGTATTTGCCTATGGCCCAGGTGCGGACGCTTTTACGGGGATTTATCATAACAATACCATCTTCGCCAGATTCATGCAGGCATTGCATTTTGTGAAGAAGTAGTACGTAAATGACTATACGAAGAGAGGGTGTCTTCTTGTTGTTGCAAACAAAGGAGACACCCTCTTTCTTATAATGGAAACCCGGTTTATCAGATCGATTCAATAGAGAACCGTTTGGTTTTCTCTTTTCTATTGTATTCAGATACGAGCACATGTCCTTCTTTGGCAGGGAAAATAAATGTTTCAATATTGCCATCTTTACGGGAAATGGTGCGCAGTACTTTCTTCTGGTCTACGTTATAGAAGGTGATATTTTTCGGATCTGTAATGATCAGGTAAGTAGATTTCGCGTCAGATGAAGTAACGGTATAGTACGATTTATTATCGGACAGCAGTGGGTAATAATTGCATGGCATACCACGACTGGCCTTCACCGGAATGGTGTTGTCCAGCGATAAGGTGCCATCCGGTGTTTGTTTGAGCAGTATGGCGTCGCGGATGGTGAATTTCCTGGTGCCATAAAAGCCCACCATCATAGGCGAAACAATGATCAGCGGCAGGGTAGCCACCTCGGCAGCAACCAGACCTACGTTCATGGACCGTTTTAAGGCAGAACCAGTGAAATAGGTGTTGCCGGCGAAGTCTTTAAAAGAAGGTCCGGGCATGAGGAAGGACTTATTTGCATTCAGTCTGCCTTTTGAATTGGCTATAGGGTTCTGCAGATCGCGCCAGTAGTTGTATACCGGTTTAATACTGTCTTTTCTGCGGCCATCAATATTCACGGTAAACACGCCCAGGTAATTTCCTTTGACAATTGATTTGAGTGTTGGGAAGGGGCCGTTCCTGCGGGGATTGATGATTTTACCGGAAACAAAAGGTTTACCGGTTACAGGATCATTCATAAATGACTGTACATGCAAAGGGTTACCCTTTTTATCTTTCAGGTAATATTTTGGAATGGAGGTGCTGTCCTGAAGACCATAACCAAAGACGTAGAATCCGCCTCCCTGTTTTTCATCCTTTTTCTTTAACAGGAAATATACATCCTGGCCGGAGACAAGCATATTGTAGTCTCCTTCTTCTCCACCGATTTTCTTCTGCCAGATCTGTTTACCGGTGATATCATAGATGTAAAGGAATTTTCCGCGGTTATCGCCGAAGAAGCAGGCAAATCCCCTTCCGCTGACATTGCTTACGCGTAATGGTTCTTTCAGGCCGCCATTGCCAATATCCAGCTGCCCTTTTCTGTATTCGTCAGCGAGATCCACACCTACTTTGATGGTATTGGTTTTTAATACTTTACCGGTAAGGTCAATAAACTGGGTAAATACCGCCATGTAGCCATGGGAAACAGCTTCCTTTATGGCTTTCCTTTTCTTGATGGCATGTCCCAGCAGGTTACTTTTCATATAAGACAAGCAAAGCACCTCCTGTTCAAAGGCTACAGAACGAAGATCCAGTTTCAATTCCCTGAAATTAACCACACCGATGTCGTTCAGGTTTTCATCCATGATATTGATCCTGTAGTTAAAGGAATCTTTGTCGGCGCGTTCCAGTTCAGTAAAAACGAGATAGCCAACCAGGGTTCCGTCCTGGCTGATGGTTTTCATGCTGGAAGAAATTTCTTCTCCCACTTCTTTGAAAATTTTAGTTTGTGCATTCGAGCCGGTTATTGTTAACAACAATAAGGTAAATGCCAGCATTACATGTTTCATGTAGGTTGTTTATGGAATAAAATGTTACAGTACTATTTTTTCGAAAACGGTGTTGCAAATTCACAGTAGAGACTCCTGGGATAGTTGGTGGTAAAAGCTTTGGCAGCCTTTTGTTTATCACTGTCTTCGCCATCGGTTAACAGCGTTTGCATAAGGGATTTGAAACCCTGTTCCGGCGGTGTCATGTTGCTCCAGAATGCTGCCTGTTGGAGAGTATTATGAAATTCTTCCAGCTTTTGTCTGGGCATTTGCTCGAACATGGTTTCCAGCTCGTAATAGTTTTTGGAGATGTATTCTTTCGGCCTTACATTGATGGCATTAAAGCGGTTCAGTTTTTTATCTGCAAAATATAATCCGGACATTACATTATTGAACATAAAGTCGTACCAGGGATCTGTATTTCCCTTATCTTTTTCCAGCAATACGCGGTATAAACAAGCGGTCATATTTCCGTTGCAATAGATGCTCCAGATCATCATTTTCATGGACTTGTCTTTCAATGCTGCCGGTACTGGTGTGAAAGCGCTGTTGGCCGATTGCAGACTTTTCGTTTTGTTATATCTTTCCTGGCAATCGGGATGTGTTTTGAGTGAGTCGGCGAGACCGGCAGTGTTATTGTTGAAGCTGTAATTTTTAACGGATAAGCCTTTGGTACGTTTTACCAGCCAGCTATCTTCCACATTCAGGTGGTAGGCGGCGAAATAGTCTTTAACATTTTTTTTCAATGGTTGACGGTACTGAATATCTGCACTGTCGAGCCGAAGGAAGAACGAAGGATCTATTTCAATATGACTGTTTTTAAGTAAAACAACTGCCAGGGAGTCTGCATCACTTTCATGATAGCGTTGATGCCTGCTCCTGTCGAAGGAATAGTCTTCGTATACTTTTTTCAAACGGGTTAAGCGCTCAAACTTCGAATCCAGCACGGCATTGAGCGATTGCTTGTATTCATCAGAGGTGAGCCATTCCGCCCGTTTTTTCATACCATTTTCAGGATGCATCATGATGTTGTGGGCCAGCTCATGGGCCAGCACGAGTGCCAGTTCCTCGCGGTTTTTTACAAATGCAAGCAGCCCGATATTTACGGCAATCATACTGCTGCCGGTGGCATATGCATTGACGGAGGTGCTACGGTCTATCATCAGAAACGGCTTCTGTGGAATCAGCTGCCGGTTGGCGCGGACAATCTGACTGATCACACCATCAAGGTAATTATAGATGTCGTTTTCATACACATACCCATCATTTTCGATGGCATCAGTAATGAAATCGGTACGGCCATCCCAAATTTCCTTGTACTTCCGTTGTGTCTCTTTTTCTTTATACAGAGATGGACAACTCCATGCTTTTTTCAGGGAATCTTTCTGACGTTGATAATAAAAGTGTGAAAGGTCTTGATAATTATACAGCGCCTGACTTTGGGCTACAACAGTGTGACTCAGCAGTATGGCTGCTGTTACGGCTAGGGATCGGTAAATTGACATATAGGTATTAATAATGACTACGGCGCAAAGGTAATAAGGAATTACCTGAAATAGAAAAGAGGGTGCCTCAAGAAATGTTGAGACACCCTCTTTTCGTATAAGCTTTTACGTTAATCAGGCTGTTTTCTGGTATTTAGGCAGCACTAATAATTTCACGATGCTGTGTGCGGCACCGGATAATGCCAGTGCAATCAGGAGCAGTATGGCTGCTTTGCCAGGTGTGTCAAAAACATCGATCACGCTGGAAACAGATTTGCCGGCAAAGAGGATGGCAATCAAACAGGCCAGGCCACCAGTGATCCATAGTGTAATATGCGACCAGAGGTATTTTTGTTTCTGAAAACCGTTTTTTCCAAATGAGGTAAACAGCAGGTAAACGTGGGCGAGGAAAAATGCAACGGCTAAAATAGTGAGGGTTGTGAGCATTCTGGTTAATTTAGGTGATGATAAAATAGTCTGTTTGTCTAAAATATCAAAACCTTTCCATATATGCAACAGTTTGCCGTAATATCCCCGCCGCGTTAAAATGAGGCTGTTATCAGTTCTTTGTTCATAGAAGCTCCGGCCATGGTGCCGGCTGCTACTGCTGCTGCTACACTCCGCATCGGCGTGGTGGCATCACCGGCTGCATAGATACCAGGTATGTTGGTGGCCTGAAAAGAATCCACTATCAGATGCCCCATTTCTGTCAGCTTGCACCCCAGGGCTTCCGGGATGGGACAATGCTGCCTGAAAGCCGGCCGGCTGTATACCGCCCGTAATGGATGTATGGTGCCATCTATAAACAGCAGGTGCTTTATCTGACCCTGTTCCTGTACTATTTCAGCGATCTCTTTATCATTAATGGCGATGCGATGTTTAGCCAGCTTGGCCAGTTGTTCTTCCGACAATTGGGCCGCGCCATTGGTGAACAGGGTGAGGTCGTTGGTCCAGTTGCTGATCAGCCGGGCATATTCAAAAGCCATTTCGCCATTGGCGAGTATACCGGTAGGTGTTTGCTTTACTTCATAGCCATGGCAATAAGGACAATGCAGTACGGATATGCCCCAGCATTCCGCAAAGCCTTTAATGGCAGGCATTTCATCTTTTACGCCAGTGGCAAATAATAATTGTTTTGCCTCAAATGTTTCTCCTGCAGCAGTTGTCAGTAAAAATCCATCTGTTGTTTTTTCTGCGCTGACGGCCAGCCCGTTTTTAAAATGTATCGTTGAGTATTGTGCTACCTGTGCTCTTGCTTTACGGGCAATCTCAGCGGGTGTTTCTCCATCCTGTGTCAGGAAATTGTGGGAATGTGGTGTTTGTTGGTTACAGGGTGCGCCGCTGTCCAGTACCAGCACCTGTTTGAGCGAACGGCCCAGTGACATGGCTGCAGAAAGCCCTGCGTAGCTGCCTCCGGTAATGATGATGTCGTATGATTGCATATGTCGTCTGTATATAAGTCAACTGCAAATATACTATTTTGCAACAAAGTTGCATTTATTTTTCCTCACAAAGATAAACTGAGTTTGCCATGCTACATGGTATCGCCTGCACTGGCGCGGATATGAGAGATGTGTTCCGCAATCAGATGAAGACGATAATAATATTTTTCAAAAATATCATCGTACATGCGGTGCCTGTTTTCCAGGAAAGCATTCAGTGCTTCGTGAATGAATTCTTCAAAAGTCTGCTGTTCACTTACTTTGATCACACACTCAAACACCGGTTCCATACTGGTGGCAAACTTTGTCTTTACCTGTATATCTGCCATACAAGTGATCATATCCTTGTATAAATTAGGAGCTTTGGCAAACGGAACATAATGAATAGCAGTAAACCCATCTTCGTCATACACGTATTTATTTACTTCTTCCGAAAGTAAAAACTGCACTACTTCCCGGTTATTATTATGCCTGGTAGCGAGTAGCAATGGCGTATCCAGACTGGCCAGCACAAAATTAAAATGAATATTATGTTCAATCAGTAACAGCAGCATATCCGTAATCGCTGCCAGCCGGTGATGTTTGAAGATATATGCAATGGCAAAAAGATAATCGGCGTTATCTACAATCAGCCGTGCACCTTTCTTCAAGGCATATTGCACTGCCTGTGGCTTGTTGGCTCCAACAGCACAAAAAATAATAGGAATAATCCCTTCTTTCTTATAGTGTATATCTGCGCCACCTTCTTCAATCAGCAATTCTGCTGCCTCAAAAAATATTTCCTGGTTTTCAAGTAAATCGCAAAGTAGTTCGGAGCGCTCATTCCGTGTAAGGGAAGAGAGATTATATCCAAGCCCGGTGATAATTTCATCCGGCTCCTGGCTGATTCTCACTTTGCGCTTCAGGTCGTACAGCGAAATTTTTTGCATATGGTTTTCATAGTGTATAATAGCTGGTGGGAGAGAACCTGTTCATAGGATGAAAACAAGAGAAAAAGAATAGTTGATAGCCAGTAAGTTGACATCAATATCAGCTGTTGGACATTCATTATCTTTCTCCAAAATCAATTAGTGCAATAATGGTTTGCATTCAAAGGTAATAATTTTTAATATATAAGGCCCGCCCATTCTCTGGAGAGGAGCGTTATACGTGAAGTGCACAGGCAATTGGAACCATCCTTTTTATCATGTTGCAAGAAAATCCCGCACTGCACAAGTTCTGCAGCACTTTTATATTACTTTGATCCAAGAGTGAACGATCAGATTCAGTCCCTATACCGGATACCCCAAGTAGTATCAATTAACCCGGATCAATTAATCCCTTTTCCATGAAAAAATTTGTACTGTTAGCTTTACTGCTAATTGCAGCTAAGTATTGTTATCCTCAAAATTGCAGTAACCCATTGCGCATCGTTGTGCTGGGTTCTTCCACCGCATGGGGCAATGGGGTGCCCAGCCGCGACAGTGCCTGGACGTTCCGATTTGCACGTTATCTGAAAGCAAATCATCACCCTGCCGATACGGTGATCAACCTGGCAGTGGGCGGCTTTACCACACAAAATATACAGGCCACCGGTACACCACCTTACACTGTGTTGGGTACCACTTTTACGGTAGATGTAAATAAAAATATTACCCGTGCCATTGCGCTCCTGCCCGATGCCATTATTATCAACATCTCCAATGATGATGAGGGACGCGGCTTTCCTTTATCAGTACAGGTAGCTAATTTCCTGGCACTGAAACAAGTGGCCGCCCAGGCCAACATTCCGCTATGGGTTGCCACCACCCAACCACGCGATAATCTGGGTACTGCAGGCGCCGGTCACCTGCTGCAAATGAAAGATAGCATCACCTCCTATTTCGGCGATAAGGCGATCGACTTCTGGACAGGCCTGACCTCAGGGACGAATCAGATAGCGACTGCATATAGCGCCGGTGATGGTTTCCATTTCAACTCCGCCGGTCAACAAATATTATTTGACAGGGTGGTGGCCAAACAAATTCCACAGTTGCTTTGTACGCCTTCCACACCGCTATTTCAACTGACATCTTTTGCTGTCACTCCATGGAAAGATTCCTTACAGCTAAAATGGACGACTGCCCGGGAAGTGAAAAGCAAATATTTCGGAGTAGAACGAAGCACCGATTCCCTGAACTGGAGCCTGTTAAGCCAGGTCACGGCTGCCGGGAACAGTACTGCAAACAGGACCTATACCCTTACGGATGTAACGTTTCCCAAACTGCCAACCTATTACCGGTTGGATATGGTGGATTCAGCGGATGGTCACACCTATAGTGCAGGCCTGAAAGGGATACCTGATACGCTGTATTACACACCGTTCCGGCTGTCGGGTTTTATGCTGAATAGTCTGCCTGGTAAAATAAAACTGGACTGGACCACATTGCAGGAAAGTAATACACTAACGTTTACGGTAGAACGTAGTATAGACTCGCTCACCTGGACGGCTACCGGAAATGTAACAGCAGCGGGTAATACCACTACGCCACGGAATTATACCTATACAGATAATACGGCAACCCCTAACCAGCTTTATTTCTACCGGCTCAATATGGAAGCTACCGGGAGCAGGCATTCTTATAGTACAGTTCTAAAAGGGCAGGCCGCAAATATTCCTGCCAACTGCAGTAACCCGTTGCGGATCGTCGTGCTGGGCTCTTCCACTGCCTGGGGTAACGCACTTCCCAGCCGCGACAGCGCCTGGGCATTTCGTTTCGCGAGGTACCTGAAAGCAAATCATAACCCCGCCGACACGGTTATCAATCTGGCGGTGGGTGGCTATACCACGCAAAATATACAGGCCACCGGCACGCCGCCTTATACCGTGCTGGGCTCCACTTTTTCGGTAGATGTAAATAAAAATATCACCCGCGCTATTGGGTTGTTGCCCGATGCCATCATTATTAACATCTCCAATGATGATGAAGGACGCGGATTTCCTATATCTGTGCAGTTGGCTAACTTCCTCTCGCTCAGGCAGGTAGCGGCTCAGGCCAATATTCCATTATGGGTAGCTACCACCCAGCCACGGGATAACCTTGGTACTGCCGGCGCCAGTCACCTGAAGCAAATGAAAGACAGCATCACCTTCTATTTCGGGGATAAGGCCATCGACTTCTGGACTGGCCTTACTTCTGCTACCAATCAGATAGCTGCTGCATATAGTGCCGGCGATGGTTTCCATTTCAACTCCGCCGGTCAACAGATCCTCTTCGACAGAGTAGTGGCCAAACAAATCCCGCAAGTGCTTTGTGCGCCGTCTTCTACCGCTGCATTTCAATTGACTTCATTTGCCGTGAATCAATGGAAAGACTCACTACAGCTGAAATGGACGACTGCCCGGGAAGTAAAAAGCAAATATTTCGCGGTAGAACAAAGCACCGATTCCCTGAACTGGAGCCTGCTAACTCAGGTAACAGCGGCAGGAAACAGTGCCGCTAACAGGACGTATTCACTTATGGATGCGACTTATCCCAAACGGCCAAAGTATTACCGGCTGAACATGGTGGATTCTTCAGATGCGCATACTTATAGTGCAGGTGTGAAAGGCATTCCTGACACGCTCTACTACACGCCATTTCGCCTGTCAGCTTTTGCGCTGACCAGTTTGCCAGGTAAAATAAAACTGGACTGGAGTACGCTGCAGGAAAGTAATACGCTAACGTTTACGGTAGAACGCAGTACAGACTCCCTTACATGGACCGCCACCGGAAATGTGGGAGCGTCAGGTAATTCCACTATACTGCAGCATTATGCATTTACCGACAATACGGTAACAGTTAATCAGTTTTATTTCTACCGACTGAACATGATCGCAACCGGCAACAGGCACTTCTATAGTGCGGCGGTAAAAGGCAAAGCAGATAACATTTCTCCTAATTGTGGTAACCCACTGCGTATTGTTGTATTGGGATCCTCGACGGCATATGGTGATGGTTTGCCGACCCGCGACAGCGCCTGGACATTCCGTTTTGCACGTTATCTGAAAGCCAGTCACAACGCCGCAGATACGGTGATTAACCTGGCTATTGGAGGATACACTACGCAACACATTATGCCGGATGGTACACCACCTTATACTTCATTAGGTAATACTTTTTATGTAGATGTACAGCATAATATTACCAGGGCTCTTTCCCTGAATCCGGATGCCATCATTATCAATATGCCCACCAATGATGAAGCGCGTGGCTTTCCGCTGGCAAAACAAACAGCCAACTACCTGGCATTGAAACAACTGGCGGCACAGTCCAATGTTCCGCTGTGGGTAACTACCACACAGCCCCGCGGTAACCTGGGATATGATGCGGCCATCCGGTTGCGGCAAATGAGAGACACAATTATTGCTTACTTCGGGAATAAATCCATTGATTTTTATAATGGACTCGCTACCAGTATCGGATTTATTGTTCCTGCTTACAACAGTGGAGATGATGTGCATTTCAATTCGCTTGGGCAGAGTATACTGTTCGATAGAGTGGTGGCCGCAGACATCCCGGATTCCCTTTGTATGCCCGCTGCCATTGCCCGGGATAGTTATATGCTGCCGACTCCGAAAATGAGTAAAGCGGAAGAAGTGGCTGTAACCGGCATCAGACTATATCCTAACCCTGCCGGCGACTATGTGCTTTTACAGGGTATGGGAGGAAAAGTATATAAAGTGGAGATGTATACTACGCAAGGTGCGTTGGTATACCTGCAGGATAAAGCAACGGGTAATCGCCTGGATATAAGCCGGCTGAGACCAGGTATTTATTTTGTAGTCGTCAATAGCACACAACGTTTTAAGCTGGTGAAATTGTAAAAGGATAAAATTAAAAAACGTTCCGGTTGTTAAATGCAGCCGGAACGTTTTTTAATGTGTATGTAATACCCTTGTATATTGGGCGCCAGCACTATTTATTTTCCTGGTGCTTCCACAGCTCCTGGAACGCCTCGCTGTTATTGCGCAGGTAATGAAACGTTCCTTCTGCTACCACTCTTCCCCGGTTTAACACATAGATGTAATCGAACTGCGGGAGCAGGTGCAGTCGGTGCATGGCCGATATCACCGCTTTGTCAGCAAATGCTTCGAACATCTTATCGTAGATCATGGCCTCCGTTTTCGGATCTACGCTGCTGGTGGGTTCATCGAGCAGGATTACTTCACTGTCGCGTGCAGCCAGAATGCCACGTGCCAGTGCCAGTCGTTGTTTCTGTCCGCCGGAAAGGTTTACGCCTTTCTCACGTATGTCCGAAGCAAGGCCCTGCGGCAGCATGTCCACTACCTCTGAAAAATGAGCGCTTTCACATACCGACAGCACTTCTTCCTGTGAAAATGGTAGGCCCAGTGTGACATTATACTCGATGGTATTCTCAAATATTTCCGGCTCCTGTGGAAACAGTGTAACGCTTTCATTCAGGGTGGCTAACGGCAACGGACCTCCGTCTACCTGTAACACCGTGCTTTGTTCCGGTTCGTACAGTCCACGTAAGATGGCCAGCAGCGTACTTTTTCCACTACCGCTTTCTCCAATCAATGCTACCTTTTTTCCTTTTTCTATTAAGATATGCAGTTCATGTAAACTCTGGGGCGCATGCGCATCGTCATATGCTGCCAGGTGTGAAAAATTAAGGTCACTGATGGTGATCTTCTGCCAGTTGGCTGGTAATTCAGGTGCAGCATCCGGGCGATGGTGCAACGTATAGGCGTCGCTGATATTAGTGGCGGTTTCTACTGCTGTATTGAATTGTACTACATCGGTATACTGCCACGCCGCATCCTGGAATACGCTGGTGAATTGGTTTACATAACCCAGCAACATCACCAGTCCGGCTACCTGGAATACTTCACCGGGTACCCAGTGTTGGAAAATATAACCGATGGCAATGACGCAATAAATCAGTGCA
Organism: Chitinophaga sp. 10T418; assembly: GCF_056394125.1. Classification (NCBI taxonomy): domain Bacteria; kingdom Pseudomonadati; phylum Bacteroidota; class Chitinophagia; order Chitinophagales; family Chitinophagaceae; genus Chitinophaga; species Chitinophaga sp. 10T418. The sequence continues at coordinate 349,032 of NZ_JBFTHG010000005.1, read as the reverse complement.
ATCACCATTTCGGCCACAAACCATTTCCATTCGTTGATCAGTGTATTCTTTCTGAAAGKGGGCCAGATGCGCTGCACTTTTGCCAGTAACCCGTTTTCCATGCTCTTTTCCAGTCGCAGGGTAATAACCGTCATGATATTGGAAAGACTGTCGAACAACGTAGCTGATACCACATGCTCCCGCTCATTCATCTCATTCAGCGTTTTGATGAACGGGCGGTCAAACCGGAGCAATAGCCACATGCACAGTACCCCCATCACAATACCTATGCTACCATACAAAGGAGAAAAGTATAACATGGCGATCATAGAAAAAACCAGTTTACATACGGCATGCAGGTACATAAATCCGCGCTCGAAAAATTCTTTCAGGGATTCGTACGCTTTACGTATGCGGTTAATAACCGAACCACTGTGGTTATCCTGGTGCCATTTTACGGGAAGGTGAAGAGCCTGGTGGTAACGCTCACGCAGGAAATTGCGGCTCAGGTTAAAGGCCAGCTGTCGTTCCATGATCCTGGCGGGGCCATGGAGGCACCATTCCACGAGCTTTAAGGCAAAATAGGCACCCGCATAGAGGAAGGCATATCGAGGTAGCTGGGCGGAGTCCTGTTGTATTTTGCCAATAAACCAGCCAAATAACACCGGGTTCAGCGAAAAGGTGATATTGGCCAGGAAAAACAATACATAGACCAGCAGGTATTTTTTACGTTCGTGCCGGGCATACTTCCAGGCGGTTTTCAGTAGAGAAATATAAGGGTTGGGCATGGCTCCGGTTTAATCATCTGCCCTAAAATTAAACTATTTAGCAGGAAAGTGCCAGCCGGCAGGTAAACAAAAATAGTAACCCGCTGTTATGGTACGATATTCGCATATCCTCAATCGTAAAATCTTACCATATGAAAAGGTTCTTTGTTTTAAAAACTTTCATGCTCCTGACGTTGACTGTTATGACCACCACCGGTCTTTTTGCCCAGAACACAAAAGCACAGAAAAAAGCAGAAAAGGTAGCGCAGATTAAATCACTGATCGATTCCCAGAATTATGTATTTGTGGCGCAGAATGCCTTCCCTATGAATGGCCGCATGCGTAGCATCACACCAGATTATAACGTTACCGTGTCCACTGATTCTATTGTGAGTTATCTTCCGTTTTTTGGCCGCGCTTATACCGCCGATTATGGCTCCACAAAATCGCCGCTGGACTTTAAAACCAAGTCCTTCGATTATTCCGCCAAGCCGGGTAAAAAAGACGGATGGTCTATTACCGTGAAGCCTAAAGACAATAAATCCGTGCAGTCTATGAACTTAACCGTTTCAAGCGAAGGTTATGCTTCCTTGCAGGTGACCAGTAATGACAGGTCCCCGATGAGTTTTAACGGTTATATAACAGAAAGAAAAGTTAAGAAAAGTAAATAGCGGATTTTCCGTTTAAAAAAGAAGAGCGAAGCCGGGAGGCTTCGCTCTTCTTTTTATCAGATGGTTTTTACCATTTCATAATTCGTTAACGCTACCTCTCCTAATTGTACCTGCTGTGTGGCGATCACCTTAAATCCCTGTTTTTCGAAGAACGGTCTGGCAGTAATGCTCACATAAGCTGTCAGTGTTGATACTCCCAGTTCCGCTGCCTTTGTATAGATCTGCTGTATTAATAGCCTGGCAATACCCTGTCCCTGGTAATCTTTGTGCACATACATCATGTCCAGCTCTCCATCATTTTCCAGGGAAGAAAAACCTGTAATTACATTATCTGCGGTAACTGCTACATAAAAGTATTGTTCCTGTATTTTATTTTCGAGAGAAGTAATTCTTTCCCCGGTGGCTGCCCATGCACTTATTTGTTCCGGGTTATAATGCCGGCTGTTGATATGCGTGATAGTGCCCTGGTACAGGTTTTTAAGGGAAGGTATATCTTGCAGGGTGGCCAGACGTATTTGCATATTGATCTTTTAATGCAAGGATAACGTTATTTTAGTGACGCAATAAATTTTTATCGTGATGGCTAACCATGCAAATATTACCACCTTATTCCTCGATATCGGAGGCGTACTACTCACCAATGGCTGGGACAGAGCTGCCCGCAAGCTGGCTGTTCAAACTTATGGTTTGGATGCGCTGGAGATGGAAGAACGGCATCACCTGACCTTTGATACGTATGAGGAAGGTAAACTTACCCTGGATGAATACCTGAGCCGGGTGGTGTTTTATGAAGACCGCTCTTTTACCCGTCAGCAGTTCCGTGAATTTATGTTTGCTCAGTCGGCCCCATATCCGGAGATGCTGGAGATGGTGACACAACTGAAGGCAAAGTATAAACTGAAGATTGCTATCGTTAATAATGAAGGTCGGGAGCTGAATGAACACCGGATCCGGCACTTTAATATCAGCAGTTTCGTAGACTTCTACATTTCTTCCTGCTTTGTACATTTCCGTAAACCGGACGCCGATATCTATAAAATCGCGCTGGATATTGCGCAGGTGAAACCGGGTGAAGTGGTGTACCTGGAAGACCGGTCCATGTTTGTAGATGTGGCAAATGGATTGGGCATAAATGGTATTTGTCATACTGATTATGAAAGCACGCGCAGGAAGCTGGAAGCTTTCGGGCTAACATTGTAACAGGGGAGGCAAGGTACTACGCAGGGAGCGGCCACTACAGACGTATGTACCATTTATTATTGACGGAGAATGACTTTATTTATAAGAGATGTAGCGAAATGTAAATGAATGGTAAAGGGTTCATGTACATTTCGCTACATCTTTTTAAAATATATTAAAATCTATAAAAAATAAAAGCATAGTCAATTTGTACTCTTTTTTTACCGTTGGTGTAATTTTTTAACCCTTGCTACCTACTTTGTTACAATTAATTTCTATTTTGTTGGCATGATTCAAATTTAGCACAGTTCCACGTTTTAGCGGTAGTTGATAATTTAAATTTCATTAACAATTGGGGTTACCTGTATAAAAGAAATGATGCACCGGCCAGAAGGCTAAATGCATTTAGCAATCAATGTAAACTTTTTAAAAAAATCCAGATCTATGCTTAGATGGAACAAGTTCCGTCCAAAGTTAAAACAGTTAGGTGTGTACGACCGGAGAACTTTGGTATTGATTTTAAGTATTGGCAGTTGTCAACAGATGATGGCACAGAACAAATTGCCATTAACAGATTTATCTGCATTTCAGCAGCCCGCCAGCAACTGGCGTATAGCCGGTGGCGTTAAAGCAGACCTGCAGCAGAACAACCTGCTGGAAACCAGTGCCGGTACAGGCATCCTGGTAAATCAGCCGGATAAAAAAAATCAGGTAGATCTTTACAGCACGTTACAACATGGTGACCTGGACCTGGAACTCGATTACCTGATGGCCAAAGGTTCCAATTCCGGTATCTATTTACAGGGAAGATATGAGATCCAGTTGCTCGACAGCTGGGGCACCACTGCACCACGCGCATCCGATAACGGTGGCATCTACGAACGCTGGAATGACAGCAAACCGGAAGGACAGCAAGGCTATGATGGCCATGCGCCACGCCAGAATGCAAGTCGTGCACCCGGTTTATGGCAGCACATGAAAATTGCTTTCCAGGCTCCCCGCTTTGATGCAGCCGGTAATAAAATTGCCGATGCAGTGGTCCTGAAGCTGGAACTGAATGGTGTAACCATCCAGGAAAATGTAGTACTTTCTGGTCCTACACGTGGCGCTATGCAAAATAATGAAGTAGCCTCCGGACCACTCCGCATACAGGGAGATCACGGCCTCGTAGCATTCAGAAATATTGTGATCAACAACTACAACGCTCCGAAACCAACACTGCAGGACGTGAAGTACAGTGTATATAAAGGCCGGTTCGACAAACAACCAGACTTTGCTACACTGAAGCCACTTGCTACCGGCACTGCCGCACAACTGACCTCCAATGTGACAGGCTTACCGGATAATGAATTCCTGGTGCGTTATACCGCTACATTATCCATAAAAACGGCCGGCAAATATGGCTTTAACCTCCATACCTCCGGTGGTCCGGGTTTACTGAAGGTAAATAACCAGGCAGTGATCAATCCACATGGATGGGATGGTAATGGTACTATTGACCTGCAGCCAGGAGACTATCCGGTGGAAGTGCTATATGCTAAAAACACCGATTGGGCAAAGGCTTCACTGACCTTGTCCGTAAAAGAAGCAGGTATCCGCGAATTTGTGATCAGCGATACCAATGTACCGGTAGATGATCCTACAGATCCTATCCTGGTAACAGCTAACGAAAACACCGTATTGCGCAGCTTTATGGATGTTCGTGGTGGTAAACGCGTGGTACATGCAGTATCAGTAGGTAGTCCTGCTAAAGTGCATTACACCTATGATATGGACAATGGCGCACCTTTCCAGGTATGGCGCGGCGAATTCCTCAACACCACCCCGATGTGGCATGACCGTGGCGATGGTTCTTCCCGTCCTATGGGTACAGTACAGGTGCTGACCAACCAGCCTTCACTGGCCATTGAGAAACTGGTCAGCAAAGAAGCTGCGTGGAGTTCAGATACTACCGGTACAGGCTTCCGTCCAACTGGTTACGCACTCGATGAAAACGGCAAACCGACTTTCCATTATAATGTTTATGGTACCGCTGTAACAGACGACATCAGCGTGCTGCCGGAAAATCAGGGTATTCACCGTACCGTTACAGTACAACAACCTGCGGCCGACCTGTATCTGCGTATAGCCGTTGGAGATAGTATAGAACAGGTATCTCCGGGTTTATATGTGATCGGTGATAAATCTTATTATGTGAAGATGGACGATACTAAGGCGAATCCCATCATCCGCAACCAGAACGGCCGCGCAGAGCTGATAGTGCCGGTACAGGCTAAAACAGGTTATGCGGTTATCTTCTAAGCAGCAATACTAATGACTATTATGAAACTGAATTATAAAAGAATTACAGCAGGAATAGCCGCAGGTATGTTCCTGATGACGACTGCTATCACTTCTGTAAAAGCACAGGAATCTCCTAAGGAAGAGGACTTTTTCCGCATTGCGCGTATCAGTTCACCGGAAGGGACCCTGCTGGAAGTAGGTGGTTTATGTACCCTGCCAAACGGCGACCTTGGCGTAGCTACCCGCCGTGGCGATATTTTTATTGTAGAGAATCCAACCAGCAACAAACCATACTTCAGAAAAGTAGCTTCCGGGCTGCATGAAGTACTGGGACTGGCTTACAAGAATGGTTCCCTCTACTGTGCACAACGCGGTGAACTGACCAAAATGACCGATACCAATATGGACGGTAAAATGGACCTGTTCGAAACCGTATACTCCTGGCCTTTATCCGGTCACTATCATGAATACAGCTTTGGTCCCGTACTGGGCCCGGATGGCTCTTTCTTTGTATCCGGCAACGTAGCCTTCGGTGACGAAGAGTGGTGGCGTGGTGAAAGCCGCGTTCCCTGGAGAGGCTGGATGATGCACATTACCGAAGATGGTAAAATGGAACCATGGGCAACCGGTTTCCGTTCTCCCTGCGGTTTAGGTACCATCGATGGTGAACTGTTTTACACAGAAAACCAGGGCGACTGGATGGGTTCCGGTGGACTCACCCATGTAAAGAAAGGTAGCTTTGTAGGCCACCCTGCCGGTTTACGCTGGACAGGTATGCCTAACTCTCCTGTTAAGTTGACTACAGAAGAACTGTATAGCAAAGTGGATCCCCGTTATCGCAAAGATGCCAATGGCAATGCGATCAAACCCGAGAACGTAGAAAACGAAAAGTTTGTGACGCTGTTTGATATGAAGAAATATTTTCCTGAAGTACAGTTGCCCGCAGTATGGCTGCCACACGGTGTTTTAGGAATCTCCAACTCACAGCTTACTACAATTCCGGATGGCGCTTTTGGTCCTTTTGCGAAACAGGTGTTGATCGGTGACCAGGGACAAAGCAAAATCATGCGCGTGTACCTGGAAAAAGTAAAAGGCGAATACCAGGGTGCTGCCTGGGATTTCAGAAGCGGCTTTCAGTCTGGCGTATTGCGCCTGGCCTGGGGTAAAGATGGTTCCCTCTTTGTAGGTGAAACCAACCGTGGATGGGGTTCTGCCGGTGATGCCAACCAGGGCCTTCAACGCCTTGTATGGAACAACCGCGTTCCTTTTGAAATGAGAACCGTTAGTGCTATGCCGGATGGTTTTGAAATCACTTTCACGCAACCGGTAGACAAGAAGTATGCAGAAGATATCGCTTCCTATAATGTAGAAAGCTTTATCTACAAATATCATCCCGTGTATGGCAGCCCTACTGTTAACTCAGAAAAGCTGACCATCAAAGGTGTACAGGTATCTCCTGATGGTATGAAAGTACGCCTGGTGATCGATGGTCTGCGTCAGTACTATATTCACAAACTGAGTCTGAATGGTATCCGTACCACCGAAAGATCATACTCACTTGTACACCCGGATGTATACTATACGCTGAATAATATTCCTGACGGAGATAAGCTGCCGGTATCTGCATTGAGCACCAAAAACTCTGCTAACAAACCAGCTACCACTGCTACGAAAGTGGCTGATGCAAAAGCTGCATCTACCGCCGCTACACCAGCAACAGCTAAACCATTGACTTACGAACAGGTAAAACCATTGCTGAATAAATATACCTGCTCTTCCTGTCATAATCCTGACAAGAAACAAGTAGGCCCTGGTTTTAAAGAAGTAGCCAAAAGGAATTATTCAGTGGCGAAAATATTGGCACTGATCAAAAATCCTAAGCCGGAAAACTGGCTTGGATATGCCACTCCAATGCCTCCTTTCCCACAGGTGCCACAGGCCGATGCGGTGAAAATTGCCACCTGGATCAACTCGCTGAAGTAAGCTGTTAGCCATTAGCTTTTAGCTTTTAGCAAAATGCCACGGAGAGAAACATATATACTATGTTCTCCGTGGCATTTTGCTAAAAGCTAAAAGCTAATGGCTAACAGCTAATTCATTATTTCTTCAATTTCTTCCGCTTCGATCGGAATAGTTGCCATCAGATCTTCATACCCATCTGCGGTAACGAGCAGATTGTTTTCTATTCTTACTCCAATTCCTTCTTCTGCATTATAAATGCCAGGTTCGTTGGTAATCACGGCGCCTACTGGCATTGGCTCATGGAAATAACCGGCATCATGTACATCCAGACCTATAAAGTGTGAAACGTTATGGTAGCTGTATTTCTGCAGATAGAAAGCAGCCCCGTTTTTCCGGATGTCATCCGGAGTGCATAAACCCAATTGACACAGCGCTTCCAGGATCAGCTCATTGGAAGCCTGCCATAAGTCTAACAACGGTATACCGGCACGCACATGTTGCCGCAGTTGTTGGTGCACCTGTAATACCGCATCATAATAAGCGCGTTGCCGGGGCGTGTAACGGCCATTGACAGGGATGGTGCGGGTAAGGTCTGCATTGTAAAGATCCTGACTGGCAGCGGCATCTATCAATACCAGGTCGCCGTCTTTGCCAGCTTTTTCATTTGCACGGTAGTGTAATATGCAGGTATCTGCCCCAAAAGCTACTACAGGTTTATAATCCGCCCAGGTGGTATGTTGCTGCATGTATTCATGAATCAGTTCCGCTGCAATCTGGTAGCCGGTTTTGCCGGGCTTTACAAATTTTAGTAATCGCCGGAAACCCGCTTCCGTGACGTTGCAAGCCTTGCGCAGTAATACAATTTCTTCCGGTGTTTTGGCCATGCGTTGTCTTGCCAGCAAGGGATACAGCCGGTCATATTCATGCAGGGGAAATAAATTTTTACAGGTTAGCAGTAGCCTGTCTTCCCTGGTCTGGGTTTCATTTTCTGAGCGGGCGTGTTCATTGGAATGCAGTAGTATGCGGCGACAAAGTGGTATTACTTTCTTCATCACAGTCCAGAACTCATCGGTATAAAAAATAGTAGCGATACCCGACAGCGTGGCGGCGGCTTCTTTATCGATAGTATGTCCCAGCCACTTTACGAAGAGCTGGTCGGTGCGTTTGATAAAAAGTATTTCCCTCAGGGCCACATCCGGATGGCTGGGACAAAGTACCAGCATGGCATCTTCTTCTTTGATACCACTGAGATAGTACAGATTTACGTTCGGGAAATACTGCATGGTGCCATCTCCATTGGTAGGCATAGTATCGTTGGCCGTCAGAATAGCGACTGCATCTGCGGGAAACTGGCTGACCAGTCTTTTGCGCTGATTAGAAAACATAGTGGAATGCTTTTATTGCGTAACAAACTTAAAGGGCAGGGAGGAAGGAGTTGGTGTAAAAATGCGACAGTTTTCGCGACAAGGGATTGTTTAGAACCTGACGGCGGACCGCTGCCGCCAGTCTTTGCGGAAATGCGAGAAATCATGATAACCCAGTGCTTCCCAGTCGGCCTTATAGCCGTATTGTACGTATTGTGTGACCGCCTCACGGAATCGCAGAATAGACAAGCACTGTTTTGGGTTGATATCCAGCGAAGTAGTAAAATATCGTTCCAGTGTGCGGGGAGAGAGATAGAGTAATGCTGCCAGTTTCTTTAGCTGGTAGCCGGATTGCAGCAATGCCGGTCCGTTGAGAGATTGCTGTACATAGCGGAAATGCCTGCCGGATGCGGGTAATGGCGCCTGGCTACGCAGAAATTCATCCAGCAATACTTTAATGCGGTCAGGGTCAGCGGCGTCGTACACGGCTGATTCCAGCCGGGGGAGATGTTGCAGCGCATCTCCGGCTGGCAGCGTCTTCCCATTGATCTCTGCGCCTTTGATATGAAAAAGGTAGTTAAGAGAGGCTGGTTTAAACTTGATACCTACCAGGTAGTTATTAAAAAGATGCCGGTAAGCCACAGCTGTAGGGCGATAGCCGATTAATTCACTTTGGGCGCTGGTATGCAGCCACCTGTTTTGGGCATCATACATTTCAAAAGGAGCGCCCAGGTTTAGTACCAGTGAAGAACACATGTTGGCGAGCAGTAATTCCCTGAATTCCTGTTGCTGCAGGGCGGGTTGGCGTAAGTCCAGCAGCCAGTAATACACCACATGTTCCGACAGATCAGCGGCCGGCGGCATGAACCGGTACTGACTGGAAAAATATTGCTGGTCTATTAATTCAATGGCTTGCATGATAACTGGCGTAATGGTACAGCAAATTACAAATAAGCAGTGATTAATATTTCAGGAAGCCGGGGTGAACTTTTTCAGGCAACACCTGTTAACTATGTATGACTATGAAAAACACTATTGCAGCGGCTAACCCTCCTGTACTTGTTTTTCCCCTGATATTACTTTTTAAAATAATCAAGATACGGTTGATAAACAGGCATAGCATCTTGTATGGTTCAAGATGTGCAGGGGCGGGCCCTTGAGCGATGTAGCGCCCGCCCTTTTTTTCTTAGGTAAGATTAAACATAAACCCGATACCATAAATATTGCGGATGCTGATATTTTCATTGCCCTGGAAGTATTTGCGGAAGCGGGATACAAAAACATCCAGACTTCTCCCTACAAAGTAATCATTGGCGCCCCATACCTGGTGGAGTATATCTTCCCGCCGGATCACTTTATTACTGTTGTGATAGAAGTGCAACAGCAGATCACTTTCCAATGGTGTCAGAATAGTTTCTTTACCATTGGGTGCTACCAGTTTAAGTGAATCTTTATGAAAGCGCATGCCGCCCAATTCAATGGCATTCACTTTGGCGATGCTGTTTACAACCTGGTTTCGTTTAAGAATATTTTTTATTCGCAACACCAATTCATCTACATCAAAGGGTTTTACAATGTAGTCGTCTGCACCGATCTTCAGACCATATAAACGGTCTTTCTTTTCACCACGCGCGGTGAGAAAAAGGAAAGGTACATTAGGCTGTATTTTCATGATGCGCTGTGCAAATTCAAAACCATCCATTTCGGGAAGGTTAATATCTATCAATATGATATGCCAGGCCTGTGGCGTAGCAGTAAAGGCCTCCAATGCAGCCTGACCGTTTTGTTGCCAGTCAACCGCAAAGTCCATCAGCTCCAGGTATTGTTTCACTACATTACCGAGGTCTGTTTCATCTTCTACCAGCAGAATGTGATGTTTCATGTGATGATGTTTTTTGTAGGTATGCTAATTGTAAAAGTACTGCCAGCTCCCGGCTCGCTGTAGACCCTGATTTTCCAGCCATGCGTATCAACGCATTGCTTTACATAGTAGAGCCCCAGTCCTAAACCCTTGGTGGGTTTGGAAAGCCGGGGTTGATGGCGGTAGAATTTTTCAAAAATATGGCGCTGGGTATTGGCATCCATACCAATACCATTATCTTGTATGATCAGGTCCAGTCCTTCTTTTTGCTGCAGAACGCTCAGCATAATTTCTTTCTGTGTATGATCATTATACTTCACGGCATTGTCCAGGATGTTTTGCAGGAGTGTCGTAAAATGAAATGTATCTGCTTCAATGCTGGCCGGAAAATTTTGTTTGTTAAAGGTGAAGCGGATGGCCTGGTTGGTGGTATTAAGACTGTATACCGCCAGTATTTCCGTGATCAGTTCCTGTAGATCATTCGGGGTCCGTTTGAGTTGCAGCTTTTCTGTGGCGGCAATGTTAATCACCTTTTCTACCAGTAGTTTCAGGCGTTCTGCCTGCCGGTGAATGATCACAGACAAAGCGGTAACACTCTGTTTATTGTCCAGTGTTTTTTCGTTCTGTATATTTTTATTGGCTACAATAATAGCAGTAATAGGTGTATTAAATTCGTGGGTAATATTATTGATGAAGTCCGACTTCATATCCGACAAATGTTTTTGCCTGATCCATTTATGCAGGGTAATACCAAAGAGGGTAATCACTGCCAGGAGCGTGAGTATGCCGGGTAGAATGGTATATCTCATTTGTTGCAGTACCAGGGTACGGCGGTTATATGGGTCTGCATAAAAAGAAAAGGAGAGTGAATAAGAATAGGGCAGGGGAGAATTGGCTACCAATGAGGAGGCTGCACTGCTTTCACTCAGTTGTTGCAGGTTACCACAAATATATAAACCCATTTCCGACTGGTGGGCAGCCGGGATGAGTGGATATTTTTTAAACCGGTTATAGAGGTTCACATACTGGTTGTCTTTGAATTTAATGTCCAGGCGGTGGATGCAGAGTGCATAGAGCAGGGAATCCTGGATGCCATCCTTTACTTTGATAGCTTTCAGCAGACTGTCAGCATTTTCATGTTTTACTAATTCATGAACAATGTTGTTCACCAGGTGCTGGGCGGCAGTATCAAAGCTTTGCGGATTGGTTTTATACAAATTTTCCAGGTAAGCATATTGCGGTATAATAATACTGTCGAGCAATGGCTGCCCGCCCGGAAATAGTTTATCGTTGGCGATCGCCAGGTTATATGCTTCACCTATCCTGCCTTTTTCCACGTAGTTAAAGCGACTGTCGAGCAGCTGATAGGTATTGTATATCAGGAAGAACTGTACAATGGCCAATGCCACGATACATATAACTGCTGTCAGGATATACAGCTTGATGGAATGCCTCATTTCCTGCGTTATTAATTTTGGTTGCTATACTGATACTTCATTTATCACCGGCAATAATAGTCGTGCTAACGGACCTGTATCCCGTTAGTTTCCACTTCCTGTTATTAAATATGATTTGCTTGTTGTTGGCTGTTGCTGCCCTAAGGTACTATTTTTTTGTATTAGAAAATCGATTTAGCAAATTAAATTATCAAGTGTTTTTGGGAGAGATGAAACTGGCCACAGTTGCATCTCTGCCGCGCATGATGCTCCTTTACTTCGTGTAATACCGTCTAGCTATAAAAGACAGGGGTAGTCCGATCATGACCATGAGGATGACGATATTCAGCAGTGCGCTGACTAAACGAAGGGTGCCATGTGGTACATGACTCAGCGGAAGAACAATGAACTGCATGATGGTCCATATCAGCAAGCCGTACGCGAGACCTGTTGCCACCGGGTAGTTACGTAGGCCAGGTATTTTAGGATAGATACTCAGGAAAATAAAGGACCAGGTGCCTGCGATGAGGTAATGAAACAACAGTCCCAGCCAGGTCATGGCCGGATTGCCGTTGAAGGCTTCCTTTCCAAATACGCCGCTGCTGATATAGGCGAATAGTTTGGAGAGCGGCGCCCCATGGGAAACGATCGTGAAATAAACGCAAGCAGACAGGATATCCAATGTACCGGTAATGATGCCGGCAAATAAAACGATACCAGGAAAGGTGGATGGAAGACGCATGTGATTGATTGTTTAGGAGGGGATTTTGGTTGCTTCTCTTAAATTATAATATTCTTTCATAAAAACGTACAAAAAGGGTGAAAATTTAACGTCTTATGTGAAGGGGTTATTAACAAAAATTAAAAACTCCTTAAAATTTTAACAATTATTGCTGATAATCATTATTATATAAATTTATAAAAATAAAATTTAAACAAGTGATTAAATAAACGCTTGTTTAAATTAAACGTTTGTTTAACTTTGCTTTGTCAAATCTAAAAAAGGAACATGGAAGAGTATAGTGAAAAACAGCTCTCAATTTTAAAGGTTGCAGAGCGGCTATTTGCCGATCAGGGCTTTCATGGCACATCGGTAAGGGACATAGCGCAGGAGGCGGATGTAAATATTGCCATGATCTCCTATTATTTCGGATCAAAGGACAAATTACTGGAGACTATTTTCAGATATAGAATGGAAGCTTCCCGTAAGTTCATCAATGAATTATTGGAGAACGATACGATGGAACCGCTGGAAAAAATAAACAGTCTCATTGACCGGTTTATTAATAAGATGCTGGGAGAACAATATTTCCAGTGCATTATGAGCCGGGAACAATTAAACAGCCAGCAAAGCCCCGTAAGGGATTTGATATGGCAACTGAAAGGGGAAATGCTCGGGTTAATGCAGCCCATTGTTACACACGCGCAGGAAGCGGGCATTTTTCATAAAGATGTAGATGTTGAAATGTTGATGACGACTTTATTCGGGACTATTCATCAGGTAATACCTGCTCAGCATATACTAAAGAAAAGCGCTCCATCCGACGCCATCAGTGACGAAGATTACAGCGTGTATATTAAAAACAGAGTAAGTATACATTTAAAAAAATTGTTCAAAGCAATCCTAACACATGAATTCTAAAAGCATATACGCACGATTATATGCGCTTGCATCGGGAATCCTGCTGACTTTTTTCTTTCAGACAGCATCCGCACAACAGAGCGTAAAACCGCTTTCGTTAAATGAAGCCATATCGCTGAGTATACAAAACAGCAAACAATTAAGAGTGAGCCACGCTAAAGTAGAACAAGCCACTGCCTCACTCAAAGAAGCAAATGAACGTCAGTTACCCGATGTGAGTGTTTCCGGTTCTTATCTTCGACTCACTCAGCCGAACATAGACCTGAAACTGAAGCTGGGAGACAATAGTGGTGGTACCCCTGCAGAAAGCCCTAAAGTAAATCAGGCAGCGTACGGATCCGCCAATGTGTCTATTCCGATTTTTGCAGGTGGAAAATTGCAGAGTGGTAAAGAATCTGCCCGTTACCTCGCAGAAGCAGCCAGACTGGATGTTGATAAAGACCGTGAAGATGTTATCCAGAACACGATTGCTGCCTACAGCAATTTGTATAAATCAAAAGCTGCCGTAGCATTGGTACAGGAGAACATCCGTCAGTCGGATGAAAGAGTAAAGGAATTTTCCAACAAAGAAAAGAATGGTCTGCTTGCCCGTAATGACCTCTTAAAGGCAGAACTGCAACAGTCAAACTACCAACTGGCATTAATGGACGCTGAAAACAACCTGAAAATTGCCAACCTGAACATGGACATCATGCTGGGTTTACCGGATAACACCGTGATTCAGGTAGATAGCACCATCTTTAAAGTAGATAACAATATAGATGGTCGTGGCGTAGCGGAATTTGAGCAACTGGCTTATCAGAACCGTAAGGATGCGGCATCACTCAGCGCCCGCGAAAAAGCCGCATTTGCCGGCGTAAAAGGTGCAAAAGCAGATTATTATCCTTCACTGGCAGTGACCGGCGGATACATCGCAGCTTATGTACCGAACCTCATCACCATTACCAATGCAGTGACTGCAGGGGTAGGTGTTAAGTATAATTTATCTTCTCTCTGGAAAACAGGATCAAAAGTAGCTGGTGCTAAAGCTCAAATGGCAGAAGTACAGGCCAACGAAGCGAAGATCGCAGATAATATACACCTGGACGTGTATCAATCTTACGAAAACTACCTCCTGAGCCACAAGAAGATGGACACTTATATTAAGGCGATAGAACAATCAGAAGAAAACTACCGGATTACGAAGAATAAGCATGATAATAACCTGGCTACTACCACAGATCTGCTGGATGCAGATGTGGCTAACCTGCAGTCGCACCTGAACTACGCTTATGCTAAAGCAGATGCACTCGTAGCTTATAACAAACTGTTACAGGCAGCCGGTATACTGGAACCCAACAACAAATAATACGATCAAACTAATAAATATCAAAGCTGTGGAAACGCAAACTCAAACAAAACCTACTAACAATATAAACATGCAGGAAACAACCGCGCCTAAAAAGAAAAGCAAAGGGTTCGTCATAGTGCTGGCAGTGCTGGTGCTGGGTGGCGGCGCATTTGGTATCACTAAATATATTCATGGTCAGCATCATGAAGAAACAGATAATGCGCAGATCGATGCTAATGTAAGCCCGGTTATACCCCGCGTATCCGGTTATGTGAAAGAAGTGAGAGTAAAAGATAACCAGTTCGTAAAGAAAGGCGATACCCTGGTGATTCTGGATGACCGCGATCTGGCTATTGCGGTACAACAGGCAGAAAACGGTTTGTTTGCAGCGCAGGCTAACCTGGGTGCTGCAGAAGCTTCTACTGCTGCTGCACAGGCAGGTATCAGCACTGCTCAGGCGCAGGTAGGTACCATCGATGCACAAATCGAAGCGGCGAAAGTAAACCTCTGGAGAGCCAGTCAGGATTTCGATCGTTATGCTAACCTGATCAAAGATCACTCTATCACGCAACAGGAATTTGAACAGGCTTCCGCTGCTAAACAAACGGCGGAACGTCAGCTGGATGTATTAGCTAAACAGAAGGCTGCTGCCGGTCGCCAGACCAGCGTGGTAACTTCCCAGAGTGGTGCTACTTCCAAACAAATCAATGTGGCAAATGCCGGTATCAAGCAACGCCAAACCGATGTGGAAAACGCGAAGCTGAACCAGTCTTACGCTATCATCACAGCTCCTGAAGATGGTGTGCTGTCAAAAATCTTCGTACAGCCAGGACAGTTTGTTGCAGCCGGTCAATCTTTATTCAGCGTGGTACTGAACACCACACCATGGGTAGTGGCTAACTTCAAGGAAACACAGCTGGACAAAATGAAACTGGGCCAGAAAGTAACCGTTCATATAGATGCTTACCCTGGTAAAGGTCTGGAAGGAAAAGTAACTTCTTTCGCACCAGCTACCGGTTCTAAATTCGCCCTGCTGCCAGCAGATAATGCTTCTGGTAACTTCGTGAAGGTGGTACAACGTTTACCGGTGAAAATAGAGTTCGATAATCCGAATGATGARCTGGTAAAACAGTTACGCCCGGGTATGAACGTACTGGTAGATGTGCATCTCAACTAATCATACAAATGAATAACAACTTATCCGGAGTTAATAATTAATGGAACGGAACCATGCAATAATTAACAGACAGGCGTAATCGATTCGACACAAAATATCATCAACAGAAAGGATCATGTTCGTCATTAATTATTAACTCCGGGTGAAATTGTTCTCATTCAAAATACAAAGTGCTGCATGCAACAAGAATCATTGATAGAATACGGCTCGCGCAGGGTGATTATCACGATCACTGCTATATTCTGCGCCTTGCTGGAGATAGTAGATACTACTATCGTAAATGTGGCGTTGAATGACATGCGTGGTAACATGGGCGCTACGCTCAGTGAAATAGGATGGGTGATTACGGCATATGCCATCGGTAACGTAATCATTGTACCGATGACCAGTTGGTTATCACAACAGTTCGGCCGTCGTAACTACTTTGCGGCGTCGATTATTATCTTCACCGTTTCCTCCTTCCTTTGCGGTAACGCAACTACGATGTTTGAGCTGATCATATTCCGCTTCATACAGGGTTTAGGTGGAGGTGCATTGTTGGTAACTTCACAAACTATTATCACAGAAAGTTATCCGCCTGAAAAACGCGGGATTGCCCAGGCCATCTATGGCTTAGGGGTAATCATTGGTCCAACTTTAGGACCTCCGTTAGGTGGTTTCATTACAGATAACTACTCCTGGCCTTATATCTTTTACATTAACATTCCCATCGGCGTAATCGCTACACTGCTTACCCTGCAGTTTGTACGTAGCCCGAAATATGGAGAAAAACGTTCGGTCAGCGAAATCGACTTCCTCGGTATCGGACTGCTGGCGTTGATGGTAGGCTCCTTACAATTTGTGCTGGAGCGCGGACAGGAAGATGACTGGTTTAATGACTCCACCATTACGGCTTTAACGGTAACAAGTGCATTGGCCCTGTTCTTTTTTGTATGGAGAGAGCTTACTTATAAGAATCCAATTGTGGAGCTGAGGGTGCTCAAAAATGGGAACCTCCGGGTAGGTACTATCCTGTCGTTTATCATGGGCTTTGGATTATACGGATCTACGTTTATCATACCCTTATATACACAAGGCTCACTGGGATGGACCGCTACACAATCAGGTATGCTGATGATTCCGGCCGCATTGACTACAGCAGTCATGATGCCGCTGATCGGTAAAATGCTGGAAAAAGGGGTACCACAACAATACATGGTAGCCAGTGGCATGTTCCTGTTCTTTGTCTTCTGTTTCTGGGGATATAAGATCATCACACCGGCTGATACCGGTTCTGAATCTTTCTTCTGGATGCTGATTGTACGTGGTATTGGTATGGGTTTACTCTTTATTCCTATTACCACTTTATCATTGTCAGGACTGAAAGGACAGCAGATTGGCCAGGGTGCCGCCTTTACAGGTATGATGCGTCAGTTGGGAGGTTCATTCGGAGTAGCATTGATTACTACGTTTATGGCCCGCCGGAATATGATGCACCGTAGCGACCTGGTAGCTAAACTGGATACCAATAACCCCGATGTAATTAGCCGGGTAAATGGTTTACAGCACAGCTTTACCGCCAAAGGTATGGACCCTCATCAGGCATTGAATACCGGCTATAAGTTACTCGATTTCACAGTCACCAAACAGGCAGCCACCTTATCTTATATGGATGTGTTTCTGTATCTGGGAATTCTGTTCCTGATCTGTGTGCCATTTGTACTGATGGTAAAAGCGAAGAAAGCACCGAAACTGGATCCGTCTGCTATGCACTAACGGAACAGTTTTCAACATAAAAATATTGTTGCAATAACAGTGTAACAGTTGTAGGTTTAGGTAAATAAGCCCCGATTTTAATCGGGGCTTTTGTTTTGTCGGGCCAATGAATTAAATTCATACAAAGCCCCCACACTATGGAAACATTTGGTCACGTAAGAATGGTGATAGGATTTATCCTTAGTCTTAGTATTGCACACCTCCTGAAAGGTACTGCCAAATTCATACAACATCCCAACCGGGAAAAGCCTTACTGGATACACCTTTCCTGGGTGTTCTATATTTTTATTCTGCTGATACATTTCTGGTGGTGGGAAATGCCCCTGTATTCTATTAAAAAATGGACCTTCCCGGAGTATATCTTCGTGATATCTTTTATCACAACTTTCTTCCTGCTTTGTGCATTACTATATCCGGATGACCTGAAAGATTATACCGGTTACCCCGACTATTTTTATTCGCGGCGAAAGTGGTTCTTTGGTGTGCTGGCCTTTTCCTTTATCGCAGATGTGGTGGATACCTTATTAAAGGGAGAGATATACTATCATCATTTTGGCATCGAATATCCGATACGTAATGTTGTTCATATTGTGTTGTGCCTGTTGGCCATCAGAATCAGTAACCGGACTTTTCACGGGGCCCTGGTACTAGCTTTTATCTTGTATGAGATGTCTTATATACTCCGGTTGTATTTATCTGCTTAATATTAAAAAGGCAGTTACGATTAATCATCGGAAACTGCCTTTTTAAAACATACACTTTCTTCTACGCCAGTGTATTGGCCATAATTTGGAATAAGGGAGTAACCATTTTTATGATAGAGTGCAATTGCCTCCGGCAGTATTTTTCCTGTTTCCAGGATACAATAGGAAGCGTGTAACCCGACTGCCCACCATTCCAACGCTTTCAATATTGCCGTAGCAACTCCTTTTCCACGGAATTCCTGCGTAACAAACATCCTTTTTATTTCCATCCCATCTGCTTCATAGGCTTTGATGGCGCCACAACCAACCGGAACGCCGTCAATATATGCTACGACGCAGTGTTTAATGTCAGCCACTTGATTGAATTGCTCATAAAAAGACTGATCCTCTCCATTGCGTTGAGCCAATAATTTGTCCAGTGCTGTTACCAGTGATCTGAAGTCAGTGTTGTTGGAGTCTGTCCTGATTATTTGTATCATCTTGATAGCTTTACACTGGAAATACCCTATTCCCAGTGTAAAGCTAATAAAGTAATTAAAAACTCAATGCCACTTTTGTAAACAGCCGGATGCCGTTAAAGCCCATCTGTACTGCATCCCAGGGACCACCGGTTTCACCGTCATATGCAGATAGTTTTGCACCAGGCACATATCCCAGATCAGGATGCACATTGAAAACATTATCTGCGCCCAGGAACCAGCTTACATGAGAAGAGAAACGGAAACTGGCATAGAAGTCTGTAGTCACTTTACCCTTGTAGTTAAACTGTTCCGGTACCAGGGTACCGTCTTTGTCCAGCGCTACGAGCGGGCTGATACCGGTACCTTCCAGGTTGGGATCTCCGGGTAATCCGGTGCCTTCTTTGGCCGGATCACCGGCAAAGCCATAACCCAGTAACACAATTTTACCGTAGTAGACTAAGCGGGTACCAACACTGAATTTTTTGATGCCATATTCAAGATTCAGTCCCAGTTTGGCCGGAGGGGCAGATGCCAGTACGAAATGTTGTTCTCTTTCACTGAAAAATTCGTTGCGGTGCAGGTAGCTGTCATTCAGTTTATCCGGTACATTAATCTTGTCAATATTCATGTGTTGAATATTCCCGGTAAATAGTGCGCGGAAATGCTGATCACCCCATTTTTTATTGTAGTCGATAACCAGGTCAAGACCTGTATTAGTGGTGTTTACTGCGTTGGCGAAAAACTGGGCATTATCAATTCTCAGGTCGTTGAGTGCTTTAAGAAATACAGGATCTAATGTAGCATCAGATTTATTAAACTGTCCGGATAATACAATCCTGTCTTTCACCTTTACCAGGTATCCATCCAGGGTGATGGTCAGTTCTGAGATTGGTTTCCAGGAAAATCCCAGGCTGGCATTCAACGATTTTTCCTGCTTTAATGCAGGGATACCGGCAGATTGGGTGATGATATTGCTGTTCGGTGCAATTTTCACTTCTGTGATACGACCGCCCTGTACGTTGGTGAACTGGGAGCTGTAGTTAATCTGCTGGAGAGAAGGTGCCCTGTAACCGGTACTAACGGAACCGCGTATATTAAAATGTGGCGCCACTTTATAACGTGCTGCCAGTTTATAGTTGCTGGTAAAGCCAAAGTCGTTGTAGTTCTCTGCACGGATGGCAGCGCCAAGCAGGAATTTTTTAGTGATATCCCATTCTGCATCTACAAATCCGGCAATGTTGGAGCGGTTAGCACTCACTACATCGGTAGGGCGGTAGCCGGGAAATCCCTGTGCACCGGTGGCTTTAATAAATGCAGGATCATAGTTCTTCCAGGAGTTTTCATCACCTGCATATATTTTGTAGTTTTCGTAACGGTATTCCGCACCCAGTGCCAGGTTAAAGCCGGCGCCTATATTGGGAATATCTTTTGAGAAAGTGAGGTTGGTGGTATTCTGTAAAAAGGAGTAGCCGCCATCGTTAAAGTGTGTGGGGCTGGTGCTTCCCAGGGACGCATTGAAGGTTTTATCTCCATAAAAATGGAAATCATTCCTGCCTAATGTATTGCTGAAATCCCATTTCCAGTCGTTATGCGTGCTGCCTTTTACGCCAGCCGCCAGCGATACATCCTGGATATGTGTTTGTATATGCGGATTATAAATAGTGTCCGGCGCTGCACCTGGAGTAGGAATGCTTTCCATGATGTCCGGATAAAAGATCAGGCCTCCCGCTGCATTGGTAGGAAACCGTTCCGGGTGACCGCTGAAAGCCCGTGTATAGGCAAAGGCGTCAGAAGATTTATAGTTGTAGCCACCAAATGCGTAGATGGTGGTGGCACTGCTGCCTACTGGTACTTCCAGGTTGATCATACCACCACCGGTGGTAACAGAACCATCGCCATGGGCGCGTCTTCCGGAGTTAATCGGCAACCCATCAGTATGGGTAAGATTGGTGTCTGATACCTGGCGGAATGTTTTACCCTGTTTCAGGAAGTTGCCTGAGAAGTTAATGAATCCACCGCGTTTGCCCAATGGAAGCCCATAATTGAGTCCAACGGTAACGGTGTTGCCATCTATAGGGTTGGCGTATTCATATTGCTTTAAATCGCGGTTAAAATAAGTATTGTATTTATGATCATAGTAGCCGGCATAACCGGTGGTAATATTCAGGTGGCCGATATCTTTTTTCAGAATGATATTTATAACCCCTGCAATGGCATCAGAGCCATATTGTGCAGAAGCACCATCACGGAGGATTTCCACACGGTCGATAGATGCTTCCGGAATGGCATTGAGATCCGTACCGGAATTACCACGGCCCCTGGTGCCAAATACAGCCACAAAAGCTGTTTGATGGCGTCTTTTGCCGTTCACAAGTACGAGTGTTTGATCGGGTCCCAGTCCTCTTAAGGTGGCGAGATCAATCTGATCGGCGCCATCGCTACCACTTTGTTTGTTGTAGTTAAAAGAAGGAGCGGCCGCATTCAGCAGGGAAGTTAACTCCATTTTGGCGCTGGGTAGCCCGGCCTGGTTTACACTGATTACATCCACCGGCACGGGTGTTTCCGTTTTGGCCCGCCCTCCGCCACGGGTACCTACAGATACAATAGGACCCAGTTCAGCAATCAATGATACCAGTTGGACATTGATCTGCGTTCGGCCGTTGACGTTTTGTTGTTGGGGTGCATACCCGATGGAACTGAATTCCAGGATGTCACTGGCAGCAGCGTCCAGTGTAAAAGTACCGGCAGCATTGGTTTGTGTGCCTTTGGCAGCGGATTTGACATGTACGGTAACACCTTCCAGGGCAGCACCTGTACTGGCATCAGTTACCTTACCGCTGATTTTTTGGGCTTGAGAAAAAGAGTAAGACGCGCATAGCAATATACTTGCTAGACAAGGTAGAAGTTTGAGGCTCATATGCAGGGCAGTTGTTTCCTGAATTTAATCAAAAAAACCGGAGATATAAAGTAAATCTCCGGTTTTTCTCCCTGCATGGAGGGTATGGTATGCTATGCTATAGTGGAATGCCTGCTTTCTTATAAATAAAGCTGAGGAGCCAGGCCGGCCCTATGAGCAAAAATTGCAGATCCTTGAAAAAAGAAGGTTTGGCACCTTCGATCTTATGTCCGATAAACTGTCCTATCCAGGCCAGTACAAAAATGGCCAGTGCCACCTGCCAGATGACCAGGCCGGAAACGGCGATCAGCCGCCATAGCCAGAGGCAAAGAATACCAATTATCAGCATGCCTGCCGCCAGGGAAGGAGAGAGACGTACATAATAAATGATCAGCAGCAGTAATACCACATGTGCTAACGTGATATATATGTTTATGCCAGGTATGGGTAACGGCACGGCATATAAAAAGCCTACTATACTGAAAAAGATAGCCGGTACACAAACCCAGTGAATCAGCTTGTTGGTATGATTACGGTGGCTGCTGCCGTAATCGTCCAGCCATTGGTGGATAGTTTTCATCGTGGAAGTAATTTTAGTCGTTGCTCTATTAAAATACGTTAAATAACGCAGCAGTAAAAATTTATACTGGTATTTATTTCCCGACAGTGATCACCTTTTTCATGCCTTTCCACCCATAAAATAAAAAGATGCTTAAGGTATTCCTGCATGATTCATGATAAGTACAGCGTGGATTTGAGCGCCATTAGCAGCACAATAAATGTGTTCTCATAATTCCATCAAAATGAATAGATTTGAATAATTAATAGATTGTATTATGGAAACCATTGGATTTATAGGTACCGGCCATCTCGGTTACCCGATTGCAGAAAACCTGCTGCGAGCAGGATATACCGTGAAAATATATAACCGTACCCGGGAAAAGGCATTACCACTGGAGCAGCTGGGCGCAATACTGGTCGGTAGTCCGGAGGAAGCGGCGGTGAAAGGAGGCATAGTGCTGAGTTTAGTAGCAGATGATCATGCCGTAAAAGCTATTGCTACAGATGCTTTGATAAAGGCGCTGGGTGTGGGTGGCATCCATGTATCGATGAGTACCGTATCGCCGGATATATCAAGGGAACTGGCAACGCTGCATCGGGAGCAGGGGGTAGAATTTGTAACTGCTCCGGTATTTGCACGTCCGGAAGCTGCTGCTGCCAAATTAGGCAACGCAGTTATTTCGGGAGAAGCAGCGGCGAAAGAAAGAATCAAGCCCTTATTGGAAGCCGGATTTGCCAAGAATATTTTTGACCTGGGAACAGATGCCGGCAGCGCCAATGTATTAAAGCTGATCGGCAACTTTATGATTGCCGGTGCTATTGAGTTAATGGCGGAATCATTGGCACTCGCTGAAAAAAATAATGTGGATCCGCGCGTGGCGCATGAGATGTTGACCAGTACCTTGTTTACAGGGCCGATATTCAAAAATTACGGCACCATGATACTGGACCGGAAATTTACAGGCAACCCCTCTTTTAGTGCAGCTTTAGGTTTGAAAGACATGGACCTGGTATTGCAAACGGCGCGCAGGTCGTATACGCCGATGCCGATAGCTAACCTGGTACAATCCAGACTGACTACCATTCTGGCCAAAGATATTCATGATGCAGACTGGATCGCCCTGGCAATGGGCGCATTGGAAGATGCAGGAATTACTTCTTAGTAGTGACGCACCCGGCTGTCCGGGATGCGCAAATGAATGACTCAAGATACCAACGCAGCACGTTCCCGGGCTGCGTTGGTATCTTAACCTTTATCTGCCATTGCTACGGCTGCTGTTTTTTTAGCAGACTGACGAGCCGTGGCATCTTCGCGGTGCAAAGTACCCCAGTCAGAAATATGCTGTAACATGCTCTCCATACTCCATCCAAGAGGAGTGAGTTCATATTCTACACGGGGAGGTACTTCAGGGTACACAATCCGCTTCACGAGATGATCGTTTTCCAGTTCTCTCAACTGTAGTACCAGCACTCTTTCGGAAATACCGGAAATGGACTTCTTCAACTCACTATAACGCATTTTACCGTCCAACAACCGCCACAGTATGCTGGGCTTCCAGCGGCCGCCAATCAACGACAGGGTATAGGCTGTTCCGCAGTCTCCGCGTAACTGTCTTTCGTTGATAGCATTAGAGGAATTTTCTTTTCGCATACAATCATTTTTTCTTTCTGATGTAAAGATACGTAATGCCTGCTATAGTCCAGGAAACCGCTATCCTTTTGGTTACTCTATTCCATCACCGCGCAAATAGCACTAGGTTTGTCGCATTACTTAAATCGATTAACTATGAAAATTGTTCCACTCGTGGGCAGGATTTTATTTGCCCTTATTTTCCTGATGTCCGGACTTAATCACATCACTGGTGCCGGTGCTGACTATGCGGCAGCTGCCGGTGTACCATTGGCTGGTTTTATGGTGCCATTGGCGGGGCTCATTTCCCTGCTGGGTGCGCTGAGTATCCTGTTGGGCTATAAAGTGAAATATGGCGCGTGGCTGATCGTTATCTTCCTGATCCCGGTCACCATCGCATTGCATAATTTCTGGTCCGTGAAAGATCCCATGCAGTCACAGATGCAGATGGCGATGTTTATGAAGAATGTGGCCATTTTAGGCGGCGCCTTGTTGCTGGCTTACTTTGGAGCAGGCTCCTATAGCATCGATAACAGGAAAGCGGGACTTTCCAGCTAAGAATAAGAATTACGGATTTCAGATTTATGGTAACGGATATAGGCGCATATCGTGCAGATACATTACCAGGGACCGGGGATCCGTGATTCTTTTCTATTTTCAGGTTTTAATAACCTGATACACTATCTATTATATGAAGAAAAGCCTGGTATTATGTCTTTTATTGTTTCACGCCTTTGTTGCCTGTGACCATCAGGCCTCACCCCCAAAAAAGGCCGATATCATCCATCTTGAAAAAATAACCCGCGATTCGGATATCCTGGCACTATACCCTGCACTGCAGTTTACCCACGGCGGCCTGGACCGCTATGAATTTTATGACGAAAGATACCTACGGTTCCAGGACATCCCGGTAAGATACATGAGCCTCTCTATGTCTGACGATCAACTGCATGTCAGCACTGTCGATATAAAACTTTTTAAACAAAAGGAAGATATTGAAACCCTGAAAGATAAGCTCACCAAAGCTTACGGTCAACCGGGCCGGGACTCTTCCAACGACTTTTCTAATTTCGATGATGAAGAGCTACTTGTATGGAAGAATAATCATCAGCTGGTGGGACTTTTTACAGAGAAGAACTTTGAAACTGTGGCTAAGATAACAAAAGAGCCTACCGTACATATTGTGTTTGTTAAACCAGAAGAAATCAATAACTGATGAGCAGATTATATACCGGCGCCCTGCTGCTATTCGTAATGGCAGCCAGCAGTTGCACCCACAAGCAAATTCGCATAGAAAATATACATAGCAGGCAACAACTGGATTCAGTCATTGCCTTACTACCAGGAACGGATGTGAGAATTGATTCTGTTCCTGTACGTATCCTGCAAATGAGACTGAAAGGACTCTTCACCTATTATGGACAACCTGTTAACGAACTGCAGGTATATACTAAAGATGAGAAATTGACCCGTATTGGTTTTGATATGGAGAAAGGAGCCCTGGATGTATTGAATGCACTGGAAACTACAAACGGTACAGGGTTAAAAGAAAGTTCAAGTACATTACTGAGCTGGAAAACAACAGAAAAGAACATCGAGTTTGGCGTACCCGATTTTGAAGGCAACCTGCTTACTTTGAGCAACAAGGAAAAGGCATCCATCTCCCTCAGCTTTAACAATCCGGTTAAAAACCGTATTACCAGCATCTACACCTCCCAGCATCCATCTTCCAATACAAATAATTATAAACTGGAAGTAGACAACGATGAATGCGGTTACCGCATTTATGTGAATGGTTTTTTAGCATTGGAACATCTGGGCGCCCGCACGTTGGGTGTTACCGCAGATATTAATCAATACCTGGTAAAAGGAAAACAACAGCAGATCACCGTAGAAGTGTTGCCGGGAAAAGATTACAATGGGGCCCCCCGCAAACAGTTGCACCTGGAATCAGTGGTACATGTTGTTATGAACAAGTGGAGTGAAAACTCCAGTCAGTCACCGGTGGTACTTGATTTTCGTACTCCTTATGTAGATACCAGTCTGCGTACGGGCGAAAATTCCTCCCGGTATACCAGGGTGTCGAAACTCCGTGGGCAGTTATCCGCCAGGGTGAATAACGATTTTGAAATAGATGCGGTGCCTTATGAATTGCCCTGTTATGCAATTGCTACTGACATCCGCAAAATTCCGGATGCAAAAGAAAAAATCCTAGCACTTTATCGCAAACTGCAGGAAGCATACGAAAAAAAGGAAGCGGAGCAACTGGAAAATTTACTGTTTCCGCTGGAGCAAAATAAGCAAATAGCCTGGTACCAGTTTAAAGCAACAGATAGCCAGTTGGCCTGGGCAAATATTATGGAAAGAGCCAAAGAAACTACAAGCAGTAAACTGGATGAGAAAGCCACCCTGTACATTACACCAGATGGCCGTTTCGCTAAATTATTGTCTTCGGAAGGCGGCGACAAACCAGCGTTTTACCTGGAAGATGCTGCCAACATTTATCCGCTGGATTATTATGTTGCCATCAATAAAAACGGGGAAGTACAATTCGCCGTGAATTAATCGCCCATTAACTTATACTATAATGACGTTCAATAAACGCACCACCTTTATCGCCCTGGTTATTTTTGCTGCCGCTGCCTGTAAATCAAAGCAGCCCCCATCTGCCGAAGTACTTGAATTTGTGAAATCATTTGATGGGAAAACGTTACCGGAAGCGCGGGAGTTGCTTAATTCAGAAAGTGAAAAAGCAACGAGCTTCATTGATTTTATGAAAAGTTTTGAAAAGGAAAAGCCTAAAAGCTTTAAGCCGGAAGAAGAGGAATTTGACCAACCATTTAAGTTAACACCGGCAGAGGAATACGCTGCCAGGTATGCCGCTTACTTCGATGGTATAGGCTTCAAACAGATGATGGAAGCGCCTAACAGCACAGTCGGTACTGATGGCGCATTTCGACACAGTAGTGACTTCTCCGGGATCGATGCACCGGACTTTACCACCGCGAAAATATTTTTTCATGATGGTACTACAGACACGAAGCCATATGCCATGGATGCTTCCACCAATATTCCGGCAGTGAAAACAATGGATAGTATTGTAGCCGATGTCAGCTATAGTTATCCTACAAAAATTGTGGTACTTACGCTGGATAAACAACACGACAAACTCACGTATAAAGGTGCTGAAATAAAAATTGATAAGATGAGCGATAACCGGGTGCGGTTAATGATGGGAGACAGCGCATTCAAGGACTATATCCACGTAGAAGCTTTGAATAAAGATGGTAAGTCATTAGGATACAGCAGCACCAACAGCGGTGCTAATAATCCCGAAGATATGACCCGCCTGTTGCTCAATTTCAGTAAAACACTGAAAGGGTTGATCCGTAAACTGGATAAAGGCGCTTTTAAAGATGTAGCGGCGCTGCAAAAGGAAATTGCTGCTGAAATGCCGGATGGATCGCCGTTTGACGAAGGCCATAATGGCTACACAGAAGGATATTACAGGGGTAATGTAGCGAAAGTAAATGTATACATGGCGGATAGCCGTCATACAGAAAAGAAGCAAATGACCCTTAAAAACCTGGAGCCCAATTACGCAGGACTGTTTCTGACAAAAGACGGCAAGAGCGGTAACTATGGCTTCACAGATGCCAGTGGCAAATTTGCGATTGCACCCACTTATAAAAAATTATCTTCCCTCAATGCTTATTTTTTTGTGAATGAGGACTATAGCGGGATTTACTATTATCGCCTGGACACTGCTGGCAGGAAGCTGGTGAAAATAGATAATGTGGTTAAAGAACTAAACTCACAACTGGCGACTGTATCTAAGGAAGGTAAGGCCAATTCTATGGGGCTGATGGATGGCAATGGCAACCTGATCATTCCTGCAGCTTATGATGCCATTTACCAGGACCCGGAAGAAGCAGTGCTGTATGCAAATAAAACCGAAGAGGACGGGCCACTGCAGGGTATCAATACCTTGTATGATTACAATGGACATCTGATATCACCTGATGGATTCTACACTTCCGGCGGCAGCTATCATAGTGGCTTTTTGCTGGTCATCGACAAAGCGCATAAAATTTATTTTATAGATAATAAAGGGAAGAAAGCCATCGACCTGAAAGGATATGTAGATGCAGAGCCTTTTTCTGACGGACTGGCACGGGTAAGGGTGGCTGGTGGAAATTATGGTTTTATTAATACCAAAGGAGTGTTGGTGATTCCCTGCATTTATTCATCGTCTTCGACCACTTTTAGTGGCGGCCTGGCGATGGTTCGCAGAGCGAATGGTGATGCCAGCGAAGTAGGACTTATTAATGCAAAGAATGAACCAGTACTTTCTTTCAGAAAAGCGTCTTCTACTTCAGAATCGGGAGAGGGGCTGAAAAGAGAGTATATGATTGATGGTAAAAAATATAACGCTCGAGGGGTAGAGTTACCAGCCGATAAGTAGCGGTTGGTTTTTAGTGAAATGCAGCGAAGAATCTTCTTCGCTGCATTCTTTTTTCATAAGTATAGGGGATGGGGTTATTCTGTCTTTTTATCTGCTTCATTTTTCTTCGCCACATCTTCCAGTAGTTTCAGTCCGAGTAGTCCGCTGATAGGGCCGTTGGCGCCATCGCCACCGCTGATCAGTACGTCCGGCATGATGCGGATGTTTTGTGCGCCGATGGCTTCCATTACTTTGAGTTGTGTAAAGTTGTTGCCCCCCATCGCTTCCACGGCCAGTTTGTACGATTCTGCGCTGGACTGACCGATAGCCAGGATCTTTTCCGCTTCTGCTTTACCGGTGAGGGCAATTTTTTCCGCATCTGCTTTCGCGATCCATTCGGTACGTTCTGCTTCTGCTTTAGCGAGCAATCGTACTTTTTCCGCTTCACCACCTGCCAGTAATTTCATACGGTCGCTTTCAGCGTTAGCCTGAAGACGTACGCTGTTGGCGTCACCGGTCGCTTTCTTTACAGAGGCGTCCGCATGTCTTTCCGCGATCCATACACCCTGATCGGCTTTTACGATTTCTTTCTGCATTTCTGCAATCGCCGTTTCTTTTTCGAGCGACTGACGGGTTTCCTGTGCCAGTCTTTCTGTATCGTAGGTGATCTTCTGTTCTTCCGCTATTTTACGGTCTGTCAGTGTTTTCATCAACGTCTCCGGTGGTACGATGTCACCGATGAGGGTATCTACACCAAACACATTATACTGATCGAGTACCTGTCCGATATGTTCTTTGGCAGAGGTTTGTCTTTCCTTACGGCTGGTGAGGAAGCTGATCACATCAGAACCCTGGGCCGAGTTACGGAAGTAGTTACCAATGGTTGGTTCCAGTACCTGTGTTACGAGGTTACTCATATTACCGAAGCGGGCAATTACTTTAGGGGCTTCGTTGGTAGGGATATGAATGATCTGGGCTACGTCAAGGTTAAAGGTAAAACCGTCGCGGCTTCTCACCGTAATGGTGGACAGGTTTTTATCCAGCTGGTGGGCTTCACTTCTGGCAGAGGCCCAGTTCAGTACCAGGTTGGTAGTAGGTACCAGTTCCACTTTCATGATGTAGGGGTTTACCGGGTATTTACCGGGTCCTAATGGTTCTGCCCATACACCTTTGGTGCCTTTAGCCACGATGTTACCGTGTTTGAATTCTGCGCCGCTGATGTCCACACCATCGTTGCCTACGAAGGAAATGACTACGCCTACGTGTCCGATGGCAATTTCTGTCATCTTTACCATTTCCAGTTTGGCAAACCAGGGGTTGATGAAGTAGGAACCGGCCAGTATTACCTGTTCCTGCAGCCCTTTGTAGCCACCTTTATCGAGGAAGGCATCCACGTCCTGGAAGTTATTGTGCTTTTCAATGGTTTTACCTGCGATGGAGCCGGTTTCTATGGCCTGCCCTTCCAGGGTGGTGACGATACCTACTGCGTTGTCGGGGATAGACAGCATGTCTGTGATTTCCACTTCAAACAGGAAGGTATTGATACGATAAGATCCGGGGGTGATAATGGCCGTTTGGCGTCCTTTGCGGCCACCATTCTGCAGGAATGCTACCGCATCCTGGAAGGAGTCGCAGGGAACTTTACGGGCCAGGATAGAACCTGTTTCCAGTTCCGATCCGTCTTTCGCCAGTACCAGTCCGATTTTGCCGGTAGGGATGATGGTAAAGGGCTGAAACGCCACGCTGTATTGCCAGATCCATCTCCAGAAATACACGCCGGGAGCCAGGGTTTGGGCCTGGAAACCTGCTTCACCATTGGAAGCCAGGATGCGGCCTTCGGGGAGTTCCTGCTTGCCCAGGAGCACGAATTTTTTAGTCACCAGACCGATACGGTCTTCCGGTACAATTACTACGCCGAAGCATATACGAAGAATTACTTTGTACAGTAACAGACATAGCAGGGGCACGCCAATGAGCACGGCCCATTTGATAACAGTGTTTTCCATTGTTGGGTTGTTGTTAAGTGTTTAGGTAATGAATTTGTACGGTACACAGGGATGCTGCTGACGGACATGTCAGTTCAGAATTTGGGCTGTGCAGACGTATTTCAGAAAGGGGGAGGAGAGGTATTAAAGTTTGTGGCTATGAAAGCGATAAGGTTGTTGTTGCCGGAGCAATTGTCAGATTCCATTGTAGTAATGAATTACGATGTAAAAGTGATGATTATTTTTCATCCGTCAAAATATTTCGGATAGATTTCTTTTGAAAAGCCTTCCCTGTTTTTTTGATTTTTCAAAAAACGCCCTATATTGGAGCTGTTTAACCATTTTTTACGTTGCTAAAACGATTTTTCTGAGCAAATCAACCAAATAATTTTTTATATTTGTTTAGGTTAAACGATTTAGCAAACATTCTATCTTGAATTTTTATGAAGAATTCCACGGCGTTAGGAATAGATATTGGCGGCTCTCATATTACCGCAGCACTGGTTGATCTGGGCACAAGAACGATCATAGAAGGTTCCTGGAACCGCACGCGTATTGACTCACAGGGAGCAGCTGCAGACATTATAGCGTCATGGTCGGCTGTTATCAGCGAGGTATTTACCAAAGCGCCGGCAGGCATTAAACATATAGGTATTGGCATGCCTGGCCCCTTCGATTATGAACGAGGGATCAGCCTGATGAAAGGGCAGCATAAGTATGATGCACTATATAAGCTGAATGTAAAAAACTTACTGGCAGACAAACTGGGCATTCAGCCGGAACAGATCCGCTTTATCAACGATGCGGGCTGTTTCCTGCAGGGCGAAGTGTTCAGCGGTGCCGGTAAAAACTACCAACGGGTAATAGGTCTTACTTTAGGCACCGGTTTAGGTTCCGCCGTTTATCGCGATGGCGTGGCAAATGATGCCAACCGCTGGTGCTCCCCCTTTAAAGACGGTATGGCCGAAGATTATCTGTCTACCCGCTGGTTTGTAAAACGCTACCAGGAAGTAAGCGGGGAAACAGTACCAGACGTAAAAGCATTGGTTGCTCGTATAGCCGTTGACGATAGTATTCCCGAACTGTTTAATGAATTCGCCCGCAACCTGGCTACTTTACTCATCGATTTTGTACAGGCCGAACAACCGGAAGCCATTGTGATTGGCGGCAACATCGCCAACGCGGCTGACCTCTTCTTTCCATTACTGATTACAACACTACAACAACATCAGATCAATATTCCGGTAGTTACTGCCAGCTTAGGTGAAGCTGCTGCCCTGATTGGCGCGGCCAGTCTATGGCATTTAGCTTTTAGCCATTAGCTTTTAGCTGTTAGGGAAATGCAGCGGAGGATTTCATTTAGCTTTTAGTCATTAGCTTTTAGCTGTTAGGGAAATGCAGCGGAGGATTTCATTTAGCTTTTAGTCATTAGCTTTTAGCTGTTAGGGAAATGCAGCGGAGAATTTCATTTAGCTTTTAGCCATTAGCTTTTAGCTGTTAGGGAAATGCAGCGGAGGATTTCATTTAGCTTTTGGCCATTAGCTTTTAGCTGTTAGGGAAATGCAGCGGAGGATTTCATTTAGCTTTTAGCCATTAGCTTTTAGCTGTTAGGGAAATGCAGCGGAGAAATTCATATGTTAATCTCCGCTGCATTTCCCTAACAGCTAAAAGCTAATGGCTAAAAGCTAAAAAAGATTTATATTGGACGCATCAACCACTTCTAAATATTTACTGTTTGAACGACGTGTCAACTGCGGCCAACAATATCTTGTGGGAAAACATCATTAAGGGTGATCAGGAAGCCTATAGGGAATTATATGAGCTGTTTGCAGAGATGCTTTACCGCTACGGATTGCGTTATATACAGGATACGGCTACTATAAAAGACTGTATACAGGACCTTTTTACAGACCTTTACCATTACAGGCGAAATCTATCTCCCAAAGTAAATATCCGCTATTACCTGCTCCGGTCATTCCGCCGGAAAATACACATGGCCATCAAAAAAGGCGCTGCCATAAGCCAAACCAGCGACGCAGAAGAATATTTTTCAGTAGACTATGAGCCGGCTGCGGAAGAACTCATCATTGCTGCAGAACAGCAACAACAAATGCTCCGCCTCCTTGCACAGGAACTGAATGCTTTGCCCGCCCGCCAAAAGGAAGTGCTGTTCCTGAAATTTAATTGCGACCTGTCTTACGATGAAGTGGCAGACATTATGAAAATAAGCATTCCTACCTGTCGTACACTGGCCTACAGAGCCTTCCGGCAACTCCGCACCAATATGGAAAAAATGCCTGTACTCCCGCTCCTTATCCTGTTAATGTCCTGGCTCGCTCAAAAAAATAATTAAAAAATAATTGCTTTCGGAGTCTATGTCCCGGCTGTTTGCTTCTCTTTATAGTAAATACCCTGCATGAAGCCCGGCAAGAAACAACTGAAACTGGAAGATATACTTGGCAATGACCAGCCACCAACAGCGCAAAATGAAGATCCTGCGCAACTGGAGCTGGCAGCTGCCGTACAGCGTATGATTACGAATGCCGGTAATGAAGCATGGGATCCCGCCGATAAAGAATCGCTGTGGCAGGATATTGCCGGTCACCTTGTACCTAAACAATTCCGTTACCGCTACCTGTTCCTGAAAATAGCCGCCGCAGTATTGTTATTGCTGGCCGTTGGTGCCTGGCTCTTCTGGCCGCGGCAATATAGTGCATTGGTACAGTTTGCACAGCAGCAGGGCCCCATGGAAAGCGCTACAGATACCCGTTTGATCCTGGGACAAAATAAATCAGTAGTGGTCAAAGGGAAAAGCTCCTCCCTGATATATGCCGGTGGTGGTACCGGTGTAACCATTAACGCCAACAG
Organism: Chitinophaga sp. 10T418; assembly: GCF_056394125.1. NCBI lineage: Bacteria > Pseudomonadati > Bacteroidota > Chitinophagia > Chitinophagales > Chitinophagaceae > Chitinophaga > Chitinophaga sp. 10T418. The sequence continues at coordinate 316,077 of NZ_JBFTHG010000005.1, read as the reverse complement.
CACCGCTATACCGGCCGATGCCTATAATTCCCTGCTGGTACCCTATGGCCGTCGTTCCCGCGTGCAGCTGGAAGACGGGACTGTTGTGATCCTTAATGCCGGATCCCGCCTGGTATATCCTGCTGCTTTTAAGGATAATAAAAGAGAAGTATACCTGGAAGGAGAGGCTTTCTTCGACATTGCCCCCAATGCGCAGTCACCATTTTTTGTATATGCCTCCGGTATAGAAACGGAAGTATTGGGCACCACTTTTAATGTGAGTGCTTACCCGGATGATGCACAGCAAAACCTGGTACTGGTGTCTGGAAGTGTACGCCTGCACCTGCGGGAGCATGGCTTATTTGGCAAACATGCACAACAGCTGGAACCTTCCCAAATGGCGACGGTCAGCCCCAAAGGAGGCGACCTGCAGGTAAGCCGCGTAAATGTGATGACATATACTGCCTGGAAAGACGGGCGCCTCCTGTTTGTCCGCACCCCGATGAAAGATATCCTGAAAAAATTAACGCGATACTATAATATACAGCTGGACCTTGCATCAACACAACCCGGACTGGAAACCTGTTCCGGCGACCTTGACCTGGAGGAAAACCTTGACGATGTACTCGATGTCATCTGCGCTACCAACTCGCTGCGCTATGAGCGCCATGGACAGCGCATTGTACTAAAAGAGAAAGAGTAAAAACCATACATATCACCAAAAAAAACCGGAAGATGGTGGGACATCTTCCGGTTGCACTGCCCCCGCTGCAAAGCGGGGGACGGGCTTGTCTTTTTGTTTAACGAAAAAAAACGTAGTGAAGTTATGAAAAAAATCTATGCACAATGGCGCGTGCCGCCAGGCAAAGCTTTTGCCGCTAAATTACTTAGAACAATGAAACTAACTGTAATTTTGCTATTCACCGGTATCCTTGGTATCTCTGCCACCGGCAGATCCCAGGATAATCACCTTACTGTTAAACTGCACCAGGGTACTTTACCTCAGTTGTTCAGCCAGATCCAGTCGCAAAGCACGTGGCGCATCTTTTATAAAGATGACCTGGTGGCCAGGGAGCAGCCACTCACCCTGGAACTGCAGGACAAAAAGATCAGCGAAGTTCTGGACAAAGCACTGGCCAATACCAACCTGAGCTACCGTATTGTGCGGAACCAGGTAGCCATCATTCCCAAAGAAAAAAGTAAGAACGGCAGTGTCACCGAAGCTGGAGCACAGCTGGAAGATAGCGCCTATGTTATACGGGGAAGGGTATACGATATGCACGAACCGCCGCAGGCATTGCCTGGTGTGACCATCCGCGTAAAAGACAATAACAGCATCGGCACCACTACCGATGCTGATGGCTATTTTTCATTGAAGACCAGGAAAAATGCCGTTCTCGTTTTTACGCAGATGGGCTACCTACCGGAAGAACATACGGTCATCCGCAGCCTGAATGCACTCAATATTTCCCTGAAAGAAAATGTGTCTGCTCTCGACGAAGTAGTGGTAGTAGGCCTTTCAGAGCAGCAGAAAAAACATATTGCCAGCTCTATCAGCACGGTGAACATTGCCCAGCAAACCAATGGTAAACCGATTACCGCCCTGTCGCAGGCACTGCAGGGTGGTGTAACCGGCATACAGGTATCCCAGAGTTCCGGCCTGCCGGGCGGAGATGCTGCGGTGATCAAAATTCGGGGAATCAGTACCATTAACGCCTCTAACCCATTGGTGCTGGTAGACGGCGTGCCAATGGATATGGATTATATAGATCCTATTACTGTAGAAAGTGTAACAATACTGAAAGATGCTGCTGCTGCTGCTGTGTATGGCGCCCGCGCGGCTAATGGTGTTATTCTTGTGACTACTAAGCGTGGTGTAGCAGGTAGAGTGGCTGTTACCTATGATGGATATTACGGTATACAATCACCTTCTACTATGCCTAAATTAGTGGAGGCACCTCAGTACATGAAGATGTTTAATGAAGCACAGATAAATGCGGGTAACCAGCCTTTTTATGCGGAGGCAGATATTAAGCATACTGAAGCCGGTGATGATCCGGTTAAATATCCTAACACCAACTGGCAGAAAGAAATCATTAACCCGGCAGCCCCTATTACCAGTCACTCGCTGGGAGTGAGCGGTGGCAATAGTCTGGCGCGTTTTGCACTTACGGCCAATTATCAGAATCAACAGGGAATGATTCCACTGAATCATTCCAATAAATATAATATCCGCGCTAACACGTCCATTACCCTGAATAAAAAATTCCTGGTGTACATGGACATGCTGGCCATCAAAAGAAATACCTTTTACCCCAACCGCCCCAATGGTAATGATGGTAACAGGATACTGGAAGATATTTTCCGGGTACCGCCTACCATTTTGCCTAAATATCCGCAGAAAGACGGCGCGCCTATTATCTATGGCCGTTATGTAGATATTGTGAATCCGGTGGCGTACGCAGAACATGGCGGACGCAGCGCTAACGAATATGGACAGTCCAGCATCAACCTGCAACCTAAGTGGGAAATACTGCCAGGATTGAATTTGCGTGGACAGTTCAGTTTTCGCTTAAACAGTGACGTAACCCGGACTACCCGCGATAACTATTATTTCTTCGACTACTTCACCGGTAAACTGGCACAAACATGGGGCGTGCAACGGACGGCTACCTTAGACAGAACCACTTACTACTATGCTGGTGTAACAGCAGATTATACCTACGACCTGAAAGACCATCACTTTTATGTGATGGGTGGCTATTCCCAGGAGGAAAACAACGGAGGCCTCTGGGAGATCAGATCGTTATTGTCTTTTTATGCAAAAGTGAACTATTCTTACAAGGATAAATTTCTGCTCGAAGGAGCGATGCGTACCGATGGTTCCTCCCGCTTCGGTCCTGGTCATAAATATGGCACTTTCCCTTCTGTTGCATTGGGATGGAATGTGCATAAGGAAAATTTTATGCAATCCTTACCCGCCATTAATAACCTGAAGTTGCGTGCCTCTTACGGCCGCTTAGGTAATGAAAATATTCTTGGCATGTACCTCTATCAGAACATGATTAGCACCACTGATGGTGTTGAAAGTGTATTTGGTAATCCCGACATCACCTGGGAAACTGTAGATATGCTGGACCTGGGGATGGACCTGGCGCTGTTCCAAAGTAAGTTGGAACTTACCTTTGATTTTTATAACAAAACCACCAACGGTATCATCCTGCGGCCGCCGGTATCTTATGTAGGCGGCATGGGCAAAACGCCTATTAATGCGGGGCAACTGCGTAACAAAGGGGTGGAGTTGTCTCTGAATTATAACAGCCAGATTGGGAAAAACGTGACGTTATCTGTACGTCCGGGTATTTCTTATAACAATAATACCCTGCTTAGTTTAAAAGGTGGGCCGTATATAGACGGTACATCTATTAATAAAGAAGGGTATGCACTCAATAGCTTATATGGTTACAAGACGAACGGGCTATTGCAGGCCAGTGATTTCAAACCCGATGGTACCGCGCTGGTGCCTATTATCGCCAATCAAAAGGCAGGAGATATCCGGTATGTAGATCAGAACGGTGATAATATTATTGATGGCAACGACCAGACCGTGATCGGAAACCCCACGCCCAAAGTCGACTTCTTTGCCAATTTCCGTGTTACCTATAAAAAATGGGAACTGGAAATGCTGCTACAGGGTGTCAACAGCAACGATGCCGTATTGAGTGGTATGCTGGCATATCCATTGGATATGTCATTCGATGGTGGTGTCCCTACACAATACTATGCTGATAACTACTGGACGCCGCAACGCACCAATGCCCGCTTTCCACGCCTCACCACTTCACCGAACATCAATAAATTGTCGTCTGATTTCTGGCAGCAGAACGGCGCCTATGTGCGGATGAAATATATACAGCTAGGTTACAATTTCAGCAGCACCCGGTTAAAGCGTATGGGCGTTAACGGTGCCAGGGTATATGTGAATGCACAAAATCCATTTGTGTTTACTTCCATGAAACTGGTAGACCCGGAAAGTCAGGGTAACCAGTGGACCTATGGCATCATGAAAGTGTACACCGCAGGCGTGAGCATACAGTTATAACCATTAAACTTTTCGCGATGAAGAAGAAATATAGCATCATCATGATATTGGCCCTGACTTTATTGTCTTTGCCGGCCTGTAAAAAATTTCTTACCCACGATAATCCTTCCGGTGTAACAGATGCGGAATGGTGGAAAACGGAAACCCATGCTTACAATGCATTGGCTTCTATTTATGCTGGTATTCCGGCTGGTTCAGACGGCCGTAATGTGATGTTCTGGTCTGGACTCAGCGATGAAGCCGTGTGTCGCGGCGACTTCCGGGGTAATTATGATATTTACACCCGTGGTTTGCAAAACCCTACCTGGGATGTGGCAGAGTGGATTTGGAGAGATGATTACATTGATGTGCGCCGTGCCTGTCGCTTCCTGGAAAACGTAGATAAATGTTTTATGGACGATGAGCTGCGTGCCCGTATGAAGTATGAAGCGCGTGCACTGCGTGCTTTTTATCATATGGAAATCATGCTTTTCTTTGGTGATATTCCTATTGTTACTACCTCACTGACGCCATTGGAGAACCACCTGAAGAGAGATCCTGCAGAAAAAGTATATGCTTTTATATTGAGCGAATTGAAAGATTGTGCGGAGCATCTGCCACAGGAATATGTCAGTGATGAAACCTGGCGTATATCTGCTGGTACCTGCAATGCGCTGATAGCGAAGCTGGCTTTATTCTTTCATCATTATGATGTGGCCAGGGATGCCGCTGCCAAAGTGATTGGGTCCGGGGTATATAAATTATACCGCGGTGAAAAACCAGGAGTAAACAGTTTTGCCGAATTATTCAGTTATGCCGGGGAGTTAAATAAAGAAAGGATATTTTTCAAAGCGGGTGGCTGTGGTAATGCCTGGACTACCTTTGCGCCATATGGCATTGGTGGAGAAACCTATGTATCGCCCACCTCAACAGTAGTGGATAACTTTGAAACAAAGCAGGGGAAAACGCCGGCAGAGCTGGGACCGGATTCTGTGGCCATCTACCGTAAAGATCCTAACTACAAAAACAACAGGGATCCCCGTTTGGCAGCATCGATACTATATCCCGGGGAACAGTACCTGGATGCGAATTATATCCTGTCTCCCTTTGATAATTCACCAGCAAATAACGATAGGATAGGCGTGCAGAAGTCAACCGCAACCGGTTACTGGATCCGTAAATACCTGGATCCCCGCGACCGGCAGAGCAGGGGAGGTTCTCTTGATTTTATGATAATCCGTTACAGTGAAATATTGCTGATTTATGTAGAATCATTAATAGAGCTGGACGACTGGAAAAATCCCGCCATAGCGTTGCACCTGAATGATATCCGCACGCGTGCAGGGATGCCGGTAGTTGACCTGCAAAAGTATAACAGTGCGGCGCTACTGCGACAGTTGGTGCGGCGCGAGCGTCAATCGGAGCTGGCTTTTGAAGGACAGCGTTATTTTGATATCCGCAGATGGGGCATTGTAAAGCAGGTGATGAACGGGCAGGTATTTGGTGCTACCGATCCGCAAACAGGTGTGGCGGTGAAGGTGCAGGATCGTTCTTATATTGATCGTGATTACCTGTGGCCTATACCGGAAAAAGAAACATTGTCTAATCCGGAGATGAAACAAAATCCCGGGTATTAAACAGGACCATTTTGCCGCTTATCAAATTTCCTTTCTGGTATTTGCATATCACGGTGTTAGATTATATCTTACCAGTCGACAAGCCAGAATCGAATAAGACGGTGAATTTATTATCATACAGTGAACGAATACTATCAGACCAAAACCTAATTTATCAATCCGGCATTCAATTAAACTGAAATATGGCGAAACAAAACAGCGATTCAAGGCGGGCATTTCTTAAGAATTCCCTGGGAGCGCTTGCTGCATTTACTATTGTGCCCAGGCATGTGCTGGGCCGCGGTTACCTGGCTCCGAGTGACCAGTTGACCAAAGCCGTAATAGGCACTGGTGGCATGGGACGAGGCCACTTTGGCTATGCGGGCACCCGGGTAGTGGCGCTCTGCGATGTAGACCGCAGTCACCTGAAACTGGCAATGGATCAGTTGGGAGATAAAAGCAAAGGCGTTAAAACTTTTGCCGACTACCGTGAAGTCATCACCTTACCCGAAGTAGATATTGTACACATTGCGACACCACCGCACTGGCATGGTATCATCGCAGCAGATGCTGCCCGTGCAGGGAAAGACATCTGGTGTGAAAAACCAATGACCGCCACTATCGGTGAAGGCAAACGCCTGGTGGAAGCAGTACAACAGCATGGCAGAATTTTCCGCCTGAATACCTGGTTCCGCTTTGAAGACAGATTTTATGGAATGGGTACTACCGTGAAGCCGATTAAAAAACTGGTAGACAGTGGGCTGCTGGGATGGCCGCTGAAAGTAACTGTGAGCAAGCATACCGGCTTTGACTGGAAATTTTACTGGGTAGGCAAAACCAACCTGGAGGCAATGGCAGTACCAAAAGAACTGGATTATGATATGTGGCTGGGACCAGCTCCTTATCGTCCGTATAACCCACATCGTGTGCACCAGACCTTCCGTGGCTACTGGGATTATGATGGTGGTGGTTTGGGAGATATGGGACAGCATTACCTGGATCCTATCCAGTACTTCCTGGGCAAGGACGATACCAGCCCGGTAAGCGTAGAAGTAGATGCACCACAGCAACACCCGGATGCCGTAGGTACCTGGAGAAGAATTACCTACACCTATGCAGATGGATGCCAGATTATCCTGGATGGTGATGGTGCTGATGAAAAAGCTGCTTATATAGAAGGACCAAAAGGTAAACTATATCCTGGTTTCCGCTCGGATATACAAGACCTCGAAAAGAAGCTGGCCGCCTTCCCTGATCCTGCTCCCCAGCAAACAGATTTTGTGGACGCCGTGAAGAACCGTCGCAAATTTGCGCTGAATGAAGAAAATGGTCACCGTTCTGCCACCCTGGTGAATATGGGTAAGATCGCACTGCGTCTTAACCGTTCTTTAAAATTCGACCCGGTGAAACAGGAATTCATTGATGATGCAGGTGCTAATGCCCTCGTTTATCAGCCTATGCGCGGACCATGGACTATCTAAAACAGCCGGAATCAGAACAAACAAGTAAATGAATTATGAAAAAGATATTACACTTACTCATTGCATTACTGGTTGGCTGGAGTAGCCTGGTTTCCGCACAGGGGCCATCAGATCAGCGTGCCTTCCATACTAAAGTAGCCGATGTACTGGCCTTGATGCCAGCCCCCAATAAAACGCAGTTTAACGCCAATATGGAGGCGATTGCGGCCCTGGGAGAAGAAGGTCTTACTACCATCGCCGGTATGCTCGCAGCGCCCGGAAAAGGGGATAATACGCAATTGCAGTATGCGATAGCCGGATATGCTTATTATGTGACGCAACCAGGAAAGGAAGCTGCCCGTAAACAAGCGGTTACTGCACTCTGCAAAGCATTGCCTAAAGCCAATGACCCGGAAAATAAGGTATTCCTGCTCACGCAGCTGCAAACCGTAGGTGACGATGCCGCCGTAAGCACGCTGCAGGCTTGTCTTACAGACGATCGTCTTTGTGATCCTGCTGCCCGCGCACTGGTGAAAATCAATACTCCGGCAGCACAACAGGCTTTATTACAGGCATTGCCTGCCGCTACAGGTTTTAACCGCATCACCCTCACAGAAGCGTTGGGTGATAGCCGTTATACCGCCGCTGCTGCTGCCATTGCGCCACTGGCCAATGACGCAGACAAGCGACTGGTCAAAGTGGCGCTTTACGCACTGGCGCAGATCGGCGCTCCTGCTTCTGCCCCGGTACTCGCTGCCGCCGCTGCCAAAAGCGGTTACGCATACGATGTGACAGACGCCACGGCTTCTTATCTTTATTATGCGGCTACCTTATCTGATAAGGCTGCAGCTGAGAAGATCGCCGACAATATCCTGAAACAAGCGAAAACAGACGCTCAGGTACATACGCGCACCGCCGCATTGAAACTGCTCACTACCATCCGTGGTGAAAAGAACATGCCCCTGCTGTTAGCTGCCGCCGATGATAAAAACCACGAATACCGTGATGCTGCCCTGAAGTTTGCAGGCCAGAACGGCTTAGCCGGTAACGCGCTCTGGTTAAAGAAACTGGCAGGTGCAGATAATGCCAGTAAGGCTGCGGTAGTAGGTATGTTGGGAGATAATAAAGTGGCTGCTGCTTTACCTGCTATCCAGAAATTACTGGGCAGCAAGGATGAAACTGTAAAACTGGCGGCTATCAAAGCGGCTGGTCAGATTGGAGGCGCTGCTGCATTACCTGCTTTGCTGCAAACCATGAAAACCGGCGACGCCACTACTGTAGAAGCGGTAAAGAATGCCCTGCTGATTATGCCTGGTGATGAAGTGGCCGCACAATCCGGTGCTTCACTGGCTACCATGCCCGCATCCGCACAAACAGCATTGCTAACGGTACTGGCTGCACGTAAAGCAGACAGCCGCGTGAATGATGTATTGCCACTTACTGCCAGCACAGATGCCGCGACCCGCAGTGCTGCCATCAGCGCGCTGAAAGATGTGGCTACCAAATCCAACCTCTCTGAACTGTTTACCTTACTGAATAATAGCAGCAATGCGACTGATATCAGCAATCTCCAGGCGGCATTGATCAGTGCCGGTGCCAACAGCGCCGATGTGCTGACACAAATGAAGCAGGTAGCTGCCGATAAACAATCACGTTACCTTCCTGTACTGGCGGGCATCGGTGAAAAAGCAGCTTTAGCACCAGTAGTATCCGCCTTTAATAACGGTGATGCCGCTACGAAAAAAGCAGCGCTGCTGGCGTTGTCTTCCTGGAAAGATGCCGCCGCAGCCCCCGCATTATTACAGATTGCCCGAGACAAGGCCAACAGCGACTACCGCGAAGAGGCACTGGCAGGATACGTAGGACTGACCCGCCGTTCTGCCTTCCCCGCTGAACAACAGTTGCTGATGCTGCGCAATGCCATGGAATTATCCACGACACCGGTAGTACAGAAAAAAATACTGGAAGGTGCAGAGCGTTGCAAAATATTGCCCGCATTATTATTCGCCGGTAACTACCTGGACAATACCGCCCTGCAACAGGCCGCAGCCAACGCCGTGATGAATATTGCACTGGCCGATAAAAGCTACAACGGCGCCACCGTTCGTGCGCTCCTCGAAAAAACATCCCAGGTGCTGAAAGGACAGGATGCCGATTATCAGCGCCAGTCCATCAGCAAATACCTCGCGGAAATGCCTGCCGGCGATGGATACGTAGCCATCTTCAATGGTAAAGACCTGAGTGGCTGGAAAGGACTGGTAGAAAATCCTATTGCCCGCGGCAAAATGGATGTTAAAAATCTCGCTAAAGCACAACAGAAAGCCGATGACAACATGCGCAAAGGCTGGTCCGTGAAAGACGGTTTACTGGTATTCGGTGGCAGCGGCGATAACCTCTGCACCGAGAAAAAATATGGTGACTTTGAAATGTTGGTAGACTGGAAGATCACTGCACAGGGCGATGCCGGTATCTACCTCCGTGGTTCCCCACAGGTACAGATCTGGGATACGTCCCGCACAGATGTAGGCGCACAAGTAGGTTCCGGTGGTTTATACAACAACCAGCAACATGAAAGCAAGCCACTGAAACTGGCAGATAATGCGATCGGCGAATGGAATCATTTCCGTATCCTCATGAAAGGGGATCGTGTAACGGTATACCTCAACGGCGAACTGGTAACAGATAACACCATCCTGGAAAACTACTGGGATCGTGGTTTACCCATTTTCCCTGATGAGCAGATAGAACTGCAGGCACATGGTACTTACGTTGCTTACCGTGATCTGTATATAAAGGAAATTCCGCGTCCAAAGCCTTATGTGCTGAGCGATGAAGAAAAGAAAGCCGGGTATAAATTGTTGTTCGATGGTACCAACATGCACGAATGGATTGGTAACACCAAAGACTACGTCATTGATAACGGCGACCTGATCATAGATCCTTCCAACGGTGGACATGGTAATCTCTATACGAAAGATGAATATAAAAACTTCTCTTTCCGTTTTGAATTCCAGCTCACTCCCGGCGCCAACAACGGTTTGGGTGTACGTGCTCCACTGGAAGGCGATGCGGCCTACATGGGTATGGAATTACAGATCCTGGATAACGAAGCAGATGTTTACAAAGACCTGCATGTATACCAGTATCATGGCTCTGTATATGGTGTGATTGCTGCCAAACGTGGCTTCCTGAAACCTGTTGGTGAATGGAATGTGGAAGAAGCAATTGTAGATGGTACCCATATCAAAGTAACATTGAATGGTACCGTGATCCTGGATGGAGATATTGCAGATGCCCGTAAAAACGGTACACTGGATCATAAAGATCATCCTGGTCTGAAAAATGAAACCGGTCATATCGGTTTCCTCGGACATGGATCTACGGTGCGTTTCAGGCATATGAGAGTGAAAACGCTGTAATCATTTTCTGAATTATTTTGGCCGTTCTTACACTTTGTAAGAACGGCTTTTTTATTTTTGGAGGAGTTCTATCTTCCTGCCATCCAGATCCTTTACCAGGGCAGTGTAACCCCATTCTGTTTGTGTTGCCACCGTAATGATGTACTCCGTGGGCAAGGTCTTCATCAGGTTATCCAGTTCATCTACCGTAAAACCTAATCGGGTAGTATTATCCGCTACTGTTACTCCTTTGGGCAAGGGATAAATCTCCAGGACCACACCTTCGCCGGTACTTGCATAATGAAAAGGACCGGTACCGTGTTGGTGATAGTGAAATTCAAATCCAAGACGGGTATAAAACTCAGCCTGTGCGGCGGGTTTGGCAGTCTTGATAACTATGAGGTGAGTGATTGGCATGGTGCGAAAATAAGATGTTTTATGCAGGGTAGATATCGGGTTAGTGCTACTTAAAATTTTGTCTATCATGGATTTAATACAACTAAAGTTGTAGTGATTTGTTTGTAATAAGTTACTTCCTTTGCAAATAATGTTAACCGGTTTGTATTGTTTTATAATTGAATTAACTGTAGCTTTTACTCCATTAGTGTTCGGAACGATTTTACGTATTTATTCTATTTAGGTAGCAGTATTAACCTTGAAAAATAAGCCATAATAAAATTATACCCTTAGCTATGAAGCACGTCTTCTTTTTGTCCTTGCTTTTTGCTGCATGTCTGAATGCCAGCGGCCAGAGAACGAATAGGCTGGATTCTACCGGTAATGCAGGTATTGGAACAACTACTCCGAGCGCTTTATTGCATGTTAATGGAGGTAATATAAAACTGACTAATCCAACGGGATATCCATGGGGAATAAACCTGGATGTCGACTATGCAGGTGGCTGGAACAGGGAAATCAGTATTTCCAGAAGTGGAACAGGAAAAATGCTGTCATTTGGAGTTATGGCCTCTGGAGGAACCCTCACCTATGGTTATATTGGAGGTAGCACCAGCGCACCTGTAGCTGTTGACAATCCCTGGATGGCATTTAAACCAAATGGTTATGTAGGTATAGGAACAACAGCACCTTCAACAAGATTAGCCATTGAAACGACGGATAGCACAGAGAGTAATTTTATCAGATTTGAGAACAAAGCGCTGGCTAATTCACTTGTTTATCTTGGGACAGCAAATAATACCCATACTGTAAATACCTTCAGAATGGCAGCTGTTTTTGAAAGTTATCGTAATCTTCATATCTCGGCCGCTACCGCTTCCGCTAATATATTCTTCGAAACAGGCAGAGTTGATGCCAATGCACCTGTTAGAATGATGATCAATAATATTGGAAACGTTGGTATCGGTACTACCGCCCCAGGTCCATATAAACTTGCCGTGGAAGGCACCATTGGTGCACGTAAGGTAAAAGTTACGCAGGTAACCCCCTGGGCAGATTTTGTTTTTGMCCCAGATTATAAGTTACCCACTTTACAGGAAGTAGAAGATTTCATCAGCATCAATAAGCATCTTCCCAATATTCCAAGTGCTGTGGAAGTGACAAAAGATGGCATTGATCTGGGTGAAATCAACCAAAAGTTATTACAGAAGATAGAAGAGCAGATGTTATATATTATCGAAATGAATAAGAAAATTAACACGCTGACAAATGAAATGAAAGACCTTAAAGAAAAAGTGAGTGTTAAATAATAATATACCCGTCATGAAATTTCTCTGCCCCCTTGTCCTGTCCTTGTTTCTCTGCTCCTTTGCTGCTCAGGCACAGGATAGCCTGATGAAGAAGATCACCCCTATACCGGGGAAATATCTTTCGCAGGTAAAACAGAAATCCGACAAAATGGAACGACAGATTTCCAAACGCAGTGAACAGGCGTTGAGCCGGTTTATGAAGCAGGAGGAAAAGCTAAAACGCCGGTTAGGACGAATTGATTCCCTGAAAGCGAATAACCTTTTTGCGCATTCTATTGATTCATTAGGGAGTCTTAAGTCACGCATGAAAGGTAAGCTTGGAAAGTATTCCGGCGCCCTGTCACAATCAGGAGGTGGGGCTTATCTTGATAGTTTGGGTAACTCCCTGGCCTTTTTAAAACAATCAAAAGGACTCCTGGCGCAATCCAAAGGCGTAACAGATAAGCTAAACGGGTCTTTAAAATCCGTAGACAACCTGAAAGATAAACTCGCACAGGCAGAACAGATCAAGGCGTATATCCGGGAGCGTAAACAGTTGCTGAAAGAGCAATTAGCGCAGTATACCGGGTTCACGAAAGATCTGCAGAAGATGAACAAAGAAGCCTACTATTATGCACAGCAACTGAAAGAATATAAAGAAGTTTTTAAAGATAAGAAGAAAGCTGAGCAGAAAGCGATGGAGGTCATTAAGAAGTTACCTGCCTATAATGACTTCATGCAAAAGCATTCACAACTGGCCAGTCTGTTTAATATACAGGGCGCCACCGCCTCTGCACAAAGCCTGGAGGGATTACAAACCCGTAGCCAAGTGGAGCAACTTATCCAGCAACGTATTGGCAGCGGGCCCAATGCCAGTGCCGCAGTGAGCCAGCAGATGGCAGAAGCCCGCAGCAAATTTGATGAGCTGAAGAGTAAGTTTCCTGATTTGGACAACGCCGCTGAAATGCCGGACTTCAAACCCAAAGAAATGAAGACCAAAAGCTTCTTACAACGGTTGGAATTTGGCAGCAACGTACAGTTTCAGCGCAGTAATAAGTTCTTCCCCACCACCGGTGATCTGGCCGGACAGGCGGCCTATAAATTCCATAAAAACGGTAGTGCGGGTATTGGTCTTTCGTATAAACTGGGCATGGGTACCGGGTTTGATAACATCCGGTTCTCCGGTCAGGGTATGGGAATCCGTTCTTTTATCGACTGGAAACTCAAAGGCACTTTTTTCCTGAATGGTGGCTATGAGCAGAATTATCAGCCGGATTATGCAGGAGTACCTGAAGGACTGGGGCAGAAGTGGACACAGAGCGGGTTGATAGGTATTAGTAAGAAGTATAAGATTAATAGTAAGCTGAAAGGGAATATGATGGTGTTGTTTGACTTTTTGTATAATTCGCATGTGCCCAGAACGGATCCGATAAAGGTGAGGCTGGGCTATAACTTTTAAGAGATAGTATTTTCAACCAAGGGATGGCTGATTTATCATAGTAGAAATAAGCAGTCCTAAACTTTTACCATATTGAGATGAGACATTGTCCCCCCTATCAACAAATGACGAGGAGTATACTTTTCGTGGCACTAACAGTTGTATTGATCATTAGCAGCCGTATGCCCGTATTTTCTCAGGTGCAAACCAGAACTGCAACACCACCCGGAGGAGATAATGCGTATAACTTTAATCCTAATGCCCTTTACCCTCCGCCGGTAAATGCAGCTACCATGAATAAAGGTGGGGACGTGAACGTGAACCTGTCATCAGGAACGCCGAATGTGGCCATTCCTCTTTTTAATGTTAAGTCGAGATTTTTGAGTTTGCCGGTGACATTAAACTATGCTTCCACCGGAATTAAAGTGAACGAAGCGGCGGGTATTGTTGGTTTGGGATGGAGCCTGAACTATGGCGGTGTGGTAAGCAGGACCTGTTATGGGTTACCTGATGAAACCAGGACGAGTAGTATTTATCCCAATAATTTTACCAAACCAGATCCTGAAAATTATGACAGAGCCACATTGAATTATCTGAATGCGGAAACAGATAGGGAAAGCGATGTTTTTGACTTTTCTGTTAATGGAATGATTTCCGGCCGATTCATCTTTGGCCCCGATGGCAAAGCGATTTTACTGGAAGATAAGAATTACAAAGTAGTTACTACGCTTAGTAATTTACGGCGTGGTATTGAAATTATTGATGACAAGGGCATTCATTATTCGTTTAATGACTGCGATACTTCCACCTATCAGAGAGGTGGTTCTCATTGTGCGGACAGAACTTCCGGGAGGACTGTTAAGGTGGGTAATGCCTGGTATTTATCCAGTATTATTCAGCCGGGACAGGATACCATCACTTTTCAATACATCAGTAATTTTCATTCCTATAATGTAGATGTCAGTGAAACCGAATCTATAGCAATAGCGTCTGAAGCATGGGCCTGCTCAGATGGCTCTGCCGGTATGGGCTGTCAGCGGTTTTCAGGGACCTTTGATAATTGCTTTACCAATCAGACGATTAACGCTAAGTTACTCTCGCAGATAAATTTCAGAAACGGATCTCTCCAGTTTGATTATGGAGAAGATTTTGCCAGTCCCAGGAAAGATATACCGGGTGGACAGTGGTTAAACGCCATCTCACTGATTAACAATAAAGGAGACTTTATCAGAACAGCCAGATTCAGTTACATCTATTTTAAAGCAGCCAGTTTTGGTAATTTTCTCAACGTGAATGGAATGAACAACGATTCATCACTCCTTTACCGGCTGGCATTGGATAAACTCAGCATTACACCGTCTCTCGAAGATGCATCACCCAGTTATGATTACGCCTTTTCTTATTTAAATGGCAACCAGTTGCCTGCCCGTCTTTCTGGTGCTCAGGATTACTTTGGTTATAATAACGGTATTAACAATAGTTATCTTTTAACACCCGTTACCGATGAATATCCAGATCTGACTTATTATTCGGAAGGTTATCCTGCCAGGTTTGGCAACCGTACTCCCGATACGACTAAAATGCAGTATGGTTTGCTGAACAAAATTGTATACCCTACCGGGGGGTACGACAGCATTGTGTACGCTTTTAATAGAACCAGGGAGCAATACATTGTCAAACACCCGGCGACCTATGTTGGCAGTGTAACAGGATCAGGAACGAGTACTGTGGAGGAAAATAATGGTGATTTTATAAGTACTTTCAAACAAAAAGCAGTCGTTGATTTCAAAGTGGTAAATCCGGATCCCACCAGGCCGGCTTCTCATAATGAAGGGGGAATATATCTACTGTATGATAATGACTATGCTATTTACTCTAAAACGGCCATGCCGGTAAATAATGCGCAGACACCGGATTCTGTTGCACTGGATTCTATAGGCTATCATGTAAGATTGACTGCAGCGGGATCCCTGGTAAGGTCTTTGGTAACTATCTACTATCAATCCGCCCCGCCAGACACGTTAATGAGGGATGCTCCGATAGGAGGACTCAGTGTAGGCGCCATTATCAGTAAAGACAATGTTGCTAAAACTGAATTCAGAAGAACCTATAGATACGCTTATAAAGAAACTGGGAAGTACTCAACGTTCCGGATCCAACCTGAGCCCAAATTTGTGAGTTCTTCCAGGATCCCTATGTTCAGAAGTTGCGGAGGGTTATGGAATTGCGATGAATATACTTCGTGTTCCTACCTGGTTCGTACCAATAATACAAATACGCCTACGTCATTGATCGGCACAAATACCTGTTATCATGTGTCGGTGATAGAAACAACGGAGGGTAAAGATTCCATTGACAGATCCGTAGAATACCGATACAAATACAACCCGATTTTTTATGCTGGTATGCGAAATGGGCGTATTGCCAATACCCCGTATGGTATTCTTCCTGATTATTTAATAGGAGATACCTTAACTACCTTTTACGCACGGAACAGGAATACAAATAATATAACAGTCCAAAAGACGATCCGGAAAACATATGAGGAAACATATCAGCGACTCGGATATAATTTCAATGTAAAGAAAATTTATACTTCTCTTTGTCAATGGGAGCCTCCCCAACCGGTGGAATACGAGGCATATTATATCAATGATTATCCAATTGTTTACCAGGAGAAAAAACTGTTATCTACGGTAGAGACAACATATGCGCTGAATGGGCCTGGATTATTGCAGTCAACCAGCACGAATACATATAACACAGCGCCTTATACACTTCTTAAAGAGAACATTAGTCAATCCAGCAAAGGAGAAACACTAAGTACTGCCTTCAAGTATTATTGGCAGCTTAATTCAAATGCATTATCCGATTCGGTTAAGAGCCGCAATAATATATCGCTTCCTGCTGACGTAGCGTCCTCAAGAAGCGGCGTTGTTCAGATGCGTAATACCATTGACTATAAACTGCAGGACAACAACAGCCTGATTGTACAACCATATAAATACATTACTACGAGAGGGGAGGATACCCTGTTGAAAAGCCAATATAATATCACCGCATTTGACCCATTGGGCAATGTGCAGGAATTTGTAAAAGATGGATTTGTCACCTCCCTGTTGTGGGATTATAATAGCTGTTTATTGGCGGCCAGCGCTGTTAATGCAGGAAAACAAAGCATTGCGTATACCAGTTTCGAGGCAGACAACAACGGCGGATGGACAGTAGCGGGTAGCCAGCGCAATAATGCGGATGCTATTACAGGGCAATATGCCTATTCATTAAGCAACGGCAGTATCACAAAAACAAATGTAGTGCTTGGCACTGAGTACTATGTTACCTTCTGGGCAAAAGGAGGAACCGTTAGCATCAATGGCGCGCAGGCCACTATCAAAACACAACGCAAAGGATGGACACTCTATGAATATAAATTTACCCCAACTGTTCAAAATCTTACCGTCAGTGGTACGGCATTGATTGATGAATTACGGCTCTTTCCTTCTTCCACACAAATGACTACCTATACTTATTCACCTTTGGTGGGGATGACCAGCCAATGTGATGCGCGGAATACCATCTTATATTATACCTATGATGGTCTGGGAAGACTTATAACGGTAAATGATCAGGATGGCCGGATCGTAAAACAATATGACTATCAATATCAGGTTTCCCTGACCCAATAACCCTATTTAAAATTAGCGATATGCCTGGTATCTATCTCAACATAAAAAAAATATTCGGAATACTGCTTGGTATCGTGTGTGCGACCTCCTTAGCTGCACAAAATTTCCCAACCGGCAGTAGCAGGTCGGCGGCAACACCCGTCAATGTGCCTAGTGCCTACGGGAGCAGCGTCATTAACTATATACGCACCTGGGAACCCTCCATGCCCACTACTGATACGGCAGCGGTGAAAGCTGCCAGTCGTACAACCGCGGAAGTAAAACAGACCACGCAATATTTTGATGGTCTTGCCAGAGTATTACAAACGGTAAGTAAGGGTGTCAGCTCGAGCGGAAAAGATATGGTAACTCCTGTTATATATGATTCATTAGGTAGAGAACAATACAGGTATCTTCCCTATGTGCAGCAGTCAGGTAATAGCAGTGATGGTAAGTTCAAAACAGATCCATTTAATAGTCAAAAAACATTCTATAAGGATTCGATACTGAATCCTGGTACGGCCGGAGAAAGTATTTATTACAATCAGGTAGCATATGAAGCATCTCCCTTAAACCGTATACTTAAATCTTATTCAGCTGGTAACAACTGGGCATCGACAGGAGGCAACCGGCCCACCACCCAGCAATACCTGGTAAATACAACCGCTGATAGTGTGAGGATCTGGAATATGCCTGTTGCAGCAATAAAGCCGGTCAGCGCCCAAATTTACGCCCCCGGCCAGTTGTATAAGAATGTGACTATGGATGAACGTGGTAGTCCTATCGTTGAGTTTAAAGACAAAGAAGGTCGGGTGGTATTGAAGAAAGTGGGATTGGGTACTGGTATTCCAGCCGGTCATGATAGCTGTTTATGTACCTATTATGTATATGATGATCTGGGTGACCTTCGTTGCGTAATTCCCCCAAAAGCGGTAGAGCTGATAAAAAGCAGTTGGGTAATAACAGATATTATTATACGGGAGTTATGTTTTTTATACAGATATGATAGCAGAAACCGGCTGATTATGAAAAAAATGCCGGGAGCCGATTCAACCGAAATGGTGTATGATTTAAGAGACAGACTGGTATTCAGCAGAGATGGCAATCTTAGAACCAACACCACACCTCAATGGCTCGTTACTTTTTACGACGGACTTAACCGACTCACCATGACGGCTTTGTATAATAATTCCGTGGCCACCAGGGCATCCCTGCAAACAGCCATGAATGCCGCTACCAGCTCCCAGTCCCTCGCTTATACTTTTCCCGGTGTCGCAGATCTGGTAGTAGCTGTCCATGACAGGCCCATTTACCAGGCAACACAAAGTGTTATCCTGGAAAGCGGTTTTGATTCGGGTTTGGCTGATTCACTGCAGGTGCTTATTAATCCTAATGTTACTGAGGGCCAAACAGCTATAACTATCAGTAATCCACTGCTGGGTATTTCCATTAATGATTTAACTCCGCTCAGCTATACCTACTACAATGATTACGGCTTTGCGGGAGTGCAGCCCTACCTGGCAGCAGATTCCACTAAACCAAAGGCAGGCGCTAATCCGTATGCTGAATCTGTAGGAAGTATTAGCAGCGTTACAACTGGATTGGTAACAGGCATAAAAGTAAGAGTACTAGGCACTGACAAATGGCTTACGACTACCACGTACTATAATGATAAAGGTAGGGTGGCACAGGTGACTTCAGATAACATAAGTGGCGGCCAGGATATCCTGACTAATCTGTATGATTTTAACGGAAAATTGCTTAGTAATTATCTGCGTCATAAGAATACGAGAAGCGGTACCACTCCCCAAACAACCGTGCTCACGATGATGATGTATGACAATGTAGGTAGGTTGATGCAGGTAACTAAGCAATTAAACGATGATTCGCTTACCCGAAGGGTAGTTACACAGAATGCTTATGACGAACTGGGGCAATTGAAACGTAAAAATATCGGGGTAAAAAATAATGTGCTTCTTGAGACACTGGATTATGAGTATAATATTCATGGTTGGCTGAAGGGGATTAACAAAAACTATGTAAATAATGTTGGTAGTACCTCAAACTGGTTTGGACAGGAGCTGAATTACGATGATGGCTTCCAGAAAAATCAATACAACGGAAACATCGCCGGTATAAAATGGAAAAGTAAGTCTGCCGATATAAGTCGTGCCTACGGCTATAATTATGATCCGGCTAACCGGTTGCTAAAAGCTGATTTTGCGCAAAATGATGGAGGAATCTGGAATAACAGCAGAATTGACTTCACCGTAACGATGGGCAACGGCATTAATCCTGCATCTGCGTATGATGCCAATGGAAACATCCTAAGCATGACGCAAAAAGGGATGAAGGGCATAACCCGCAGTACAATAGACCAACTCACGTACACTTATCAGCAAAACCAGGTCAGCAATAAGTTGCAAGGTGTGGCTGATGCAGTCAATGATCCTACCTCCGCGTTAGGTGACTTCAAAGAGATCAACGGTACGGGTAATAATGATTATAACTACGATACAAGCGGCAACCTGAAAAGCGACTTTAATAAAAATATCCGTGCTATATCTTATAATCATCTGAATCTGCCACAAAGTATTGCCATTACAGGTAAAGGTAGCATTGTGTACCGTTATGATGCCAGTGGTAATAAGCTGGAGAAGATAGTGACAGATAGTATGGGCGCAGTGCCAAAGGTGACAACCACTGATTATATCAATGGATTTGTCTATGAGAATGATACCTTACAGTTTTTAGCGCATGAAGAAGGCCGTATTCGCGCTGTTTTTAAGACAGGACAACCAGTGGCATATAGATATGATTATTTTGTAAAAGATCACCTGGGAGATATACGTGTGGTGTTAACAGAACAATCTGATGTTGGTGTGTATGCGGCCACGATGGAAACAGCTCAGGCGCCTGTTGAAAAAGCCTTGTTCAGTAATCTTGATAACACCCGCATTCCAAAACCTGTCGGCTATCCGACAGATGCCACTACATCTCCTAATGACTATGTAGCCAGACTGAATGCGACAAACGGACAGAAGATTGGCCCGTCTCTGGTACTGAGAGTGATGGCGGGAGATACGCTGCAGATAGGCAGCAAGGCATTTTATAAAAGTACTGCTGCCAGCACACCCGCAACCACTACTACTGATATGTTGGCGGCCCTGCTGCAGGCATTCGGCAGTGGAGGAATTAGAGACGGTGCGCATGCAGCCACTGGTCCTGGTTCTCCAATGGCGGTGACATTTAACAACTCTGCATATGACAATTTGAAACAGAAGGATCCGTCGCAAAATTTGTTGGATAAGCCTAAGTCATATCTTAATTATGCACTGTTCGATGACCAGTTTGTGATGGTTAATGAGAATAGTGGCGTAAAGCAGGTACAGGGAACGCCGGATGTATTACAGACACTGGCTACTGACAAAATGGTGATTAAAAAGACAGGATTTATCTATATTTATACTAGTAATGAAAGTGCACAGGATGTGTTCTTTGATAACCTGGTGGTATCACATAGTAGTGGACCGTTGTTGGAGGAGACACATTATTATCCTTTTGGGTTGACGATGGCGGGAATATCTTGTAAGGCCATGGGGAAATTAGAAAATAGATATGGATTTAATGGGATTGAGAAAAATACTGATTTTGATTTAAATCAATACGAAACTTTTTACAGAACGTTAGATCCCCAAATAGGAAGATTTTTGCAAATTGACCCTAAGATCGTTCACACGGAAAGCCCCTACATTTCTATGGGAAATAATCCGATCAAAAACACAGATTGGCTCGGCGATTACTTTGCTTGGGCTAATTCAACAGTTGAGGATACTTATAAGCGATTAAGAAAGGAAAACAATACTAGGATAGGTAATTACATGAAAGAATTAAAAGGCCTTGATTTGGCGTCATCCGATAAAAACGTACAGAAACAGATTGGACAATTAACAGAATTGATTAACCGACATGGAGAGTTAAATGCGCAATGGAATGAGATGGAGAGTTCTGCTGTAGAATTTAATGTTTCAAGCGAAATGCCGAATCCAGGTTCTGCTGCGGAAACCGATTATGATTTAGAAAAAATGAGGGTTAATATAAGACTTGGTAAAAGTTCGAAATCGCTAGAGACTATGGCTCACGAATTTAGACATGGATTTTCTTATTTGAATGGTGAGTTAATTCAAGGGGGCAATGGACTTTATGATCTATCAGATGAAGTTGTTGCGTACAACACAGGGTATTTGTTTTTAGATAGGGGAACTGCCAATCGTGTTGTTGATGGGTTTTATAATAGTGAATTGATTAGACAAAAACCAACTAACACAAACCTAAAAGATATATCCATTTCCTTAAGTACGCCTGCAGCTGTATATATGAAATACTTTGATGATAGATTAGCACATTTTATGAAACTAAATAAAAATAATGTTAATATGACTGTAAAGGATGCAGTAGACCAAGCTAATAAATTCAGTACCGCAAATGGTACTGGACCCGAATATAGATATGGTGATTTATTAAAAAAATAGATGAGATTATGAAAGTAGTTTTAACATTCCTTTTTCTTCTTTTGTCATTTGCTGTATCAGGACAAGACTTAATAGAAGTTACTGCAACAAAATCAGATGTAATGAAAGGCGTTAAACTTAAATATGAGTATGACGCTAAGGATAGGTATTTGCATATGCAGCTTTTGTTGTTTAAAAATGGACGATATCAATATGAGTTTAGCACTTTTAACCGGAACTTATTCAGCAATGGTAAGTGGATCATTTCTGAAAAAGTGTTGATGTTAAATAGTGATATTTCTAAAGATGATGTTCCTGCATATATAGTATATTCAAATGATACTGTAAATGGATTTCGGATTGATGTTGTTAGAAATCAAAAAGGAACGTTGTTGACAGATGCCTTTGTAAATGTTAATGCAGATAGTATAAGATGTTTGCCTATGGCGGCCTCTTGTATTGGTTCATACCAATCAATAGATAGTGTAAGGTTATTGTTTGAAAACGGATTTAAGTCAAAGTGGATGAAAGTATCAGACAATAGCAGTAGACATATTATAATAACTGTAAAAACTGATTTTAGAATTTCTTCTTACACAGCATTTGATAATTTTAAATGTAGAATAATTGGAAGAATAATAAAGCCAATAGAACATAATTGGGTAGAATGATCTCTTTAAGATTGCCGCAAAGTGCAATGGTGGATGGTTCTAAATATATTCCATGTTTTGTCTCATTTTGATTCTTCTGGTCAAAAGTTGATTGAGCGGAGGGAATAAGCCTATAGTTTTAATGCGATATAGGCTTAATTTGCAGTTACTATTGAAGTAATTCCCGTTTATTAAGATAATCAGTTAATATTTCAAATAAATATTGAAGGCGTGAAGACTAATCTTTTTTGTTTAATAGCTCTGTTGAACACAATGTGTAGCTGTCAACAAAAAAAGGAAGTTAATAAAACTTTTTTTCCGGATGGTAAGTTGGAAAGTAAGATTATAGTCCTGTCTAAAGACGAAGCTAAATATGTTTCCTATTATAAAACAGGGCGCATTGCAAGTGAAGGTACCTTAGACAAGGACTTGGCGAAAGAAGGTGAATGGAAATTTTTATCTCCCGATGGAGTAATTACTTCTTCCGGGGAGTATAGCGATGATTTGAAAATAGGGATCTGGAACTATAAGCTAAAGGATACTTCCTTTAGCATTGAATGGGAGAAGTATATCAACAGGCCATTAAAGTTGAATCTTCCTAAAGGCTGGATCATATATGAAAATATCACGGCATACTCCCCATTGACTGCCTATACCGATAATGATAGTGTTAACTTCAAACTTGGGCTCAATATTTCTATAGTGGAGAAGGGGAGTGGATCATTGGATAGTCTTGCATTGAAAGGAACACAATATTTTAATAACCATTTTCCATCTATTCGTGGTACTGCTACTGATGTAGTTGTAAATAATATAAAAGCAAAGAAGGTTATACAATATGTTATGCGAGGCGATAAGCAGATCAAAACGTATAGACTTTATGTTCCAGATGGGAAAATGGTTTATTTGCTATCCCTTGTTTTACAAGAGCCGGAAGAGGAAGTTTTTTATAATAAAGTAATAGAAGGTATAGCGGAGAGTTTTCAAATTATATAATAAACCGCTTTCCATGATAATCGGATAGATATCATGGCTCGATAAATTAAATAAGAAAAGATGATAAAGAATCTTTTGTTAAACGTGCTTTTCTTTTTTATTGGTTCTCTGGCCTTTCTATTCATCGCATTTAGCTCAGGTATGGCATCAAATGCTAATGCTGACAAGACATTGCTCATTTCTATTTATTCAATAATCGGATTTATTCACGTTTTGCTTTGTTGGGCATTTTTAAGGAAGAATACATCAAAGGATATTATTTGCTACTTAATGATAATTGTTGTGCTATTATATTGGGGAGCTTATAGTATTTTCTTTTAGAATCATTAATAGGATTTTGTTAAACAATTTGAGGGAATGTGGCATTAAAAAAACAACCGTTAGATCGTAATATATTTAGGCAGCCTAAAGATGCCGCTATAGAAGCGGCCCGGCGTATATACATGTATTTTACAGCTCAGAGCTTTTGGGAGTCTAAAGAGGACGAAGGTTTGTAGAATCAAGCTAAAGTAGGCGGATCTCTTTAATGGTTTCATTAAATGGTAAATATTATGAAGAAAATAGTGCCTTACATTCCCTTTATTATAATAACAGGATTAATGTTATATAGTATATATACTGTGAGGACGAGCAATATAATTTTTTCTTATGAGCATTATATCGGACTTGTTTTAATTCTGATAGATCTGATATCATTGCGATACAAACTTCTTGTAAATACATTGGCGACCTTTTTTGCACTGTTTTGGGAATCTTTAGCCAGGCCGCATTTACACCAATAATTACAAGGGTTAGATTTGGATTTACCATTGAAGGTAAAGGATTGGATCTGGTAATACAACCTTATTGCTTATTCCTGATGGTATTATTTATAATATTGAACTGGAGCTTTTTTAAGAACCTAATTAAAAAGAACGCAACTGTTTGAAAATTTGCCCGTTATATCCCCAGGCGCCAGCAAACTCATTGCTGACGCCTGGAGAAAAAAATCATCCCACCTTTCCCACTGGGTCCTGCCTGAACATCCGGGCCAGCATCTCATACAACTCCGGATGTTTCTCCGCCAGCAAATCCGGCCGCTCAAAAAAGTATTCCGATATCACCGCAAAAAACTCTGCTTCATTCATTGCGGCATAGGGATTAATATCCGTATGCCCCTCTGAAATCTGTTGTATCGTTTGATGCACCAGTTTCATCCACGGAATACTGTAGCTATGATCCAGCAATTTGGTGGGGAAGCCATCAATGGAACCATCGGTTTTATCCAGGAGATGTACAAATTCATGAATGGCGGTATTGTTTTTATCGGTGGTGTTGGAGAACCCTTCCCGCAATGCGGAGCGGGAGAGGATCATTTGTCCATTTAAGGCGCCGCTGCCTACCATGCCGAGAATGTTACGGCGATTACCTTCGTACTGATAGGTTTCATCAAAAGTATCGGGGTAGAGGATTACGTTAGTAAGATTGAAATATTCCCAGTCTTTAAATCCGAAGATGGGAATGATGGCGCTGGCGGCCACGAGTACACGGTCCAGCGGTTCTACTTCGGTACCTACGCCTTCTATGCTTGTTCTTTTGAGGAAGCGTTGTACCATGGATTCAAACCGCGTTTTTTCCGCGGAGGTAAGCTGTTGATAGTAGCGTACATGCTCTTCCAGGAGCGACTGGTACCCTTCAGGTACGGCTGTTTTTCTTCCTTTCCTGCGACTGTACATATTTACAAAGTACAGTGACAGGATCAATCCGATCATTATCAATCCGAATAAAACCATGGCTATTTATTTTCTGTATGCTTTAAACTCTGATCCTTTCTTCCATGCGGGGAAACTGCTTTGGTTGCTGAGGTGGTAGCCTACATCAAACAACAGGCGAACATCTTCTACCATGCCATCCATTATCCAGGTGGCCGGGTCAAATTCATCGGCAGGGGAGTGGTAACGTAAACGATTGTACGAAGCTGTTTGTTCTTTTCCCCAGCCAGCTTCGTGGCCAATGACATCTGTGCCTGGTCCGATGTACAATCCAGGTACACCTTTCTTGGCGAAGTTGAAATGGTCGGAACGGAAAAACCAGCCGCCTTCCGGATTGGATTCCGGGATGGTGATGCGGCCTTGTTTACGGGCTGCACGCAGGGCGTAGTCGTCGAGTTCAGATTGACCGTAGCCGATCACGGTGATATCTTTGGTGCGACCAAAAGTATTCAGTACGTCGAGGTTAATATCAGCAACTATCTTCTCCATCTTAAAGGTAGGATGGGCAGCATAATACTCTGATCCCAACAGGCCCTGCTCTTCTCCGGTAACAGAAAGGAACAGTACGGAGCGCTCCGGCTTTTGTGGCAGGCGGGTGAATGCGGTGGCTAGTTCCAGCAAACCGGCGGTGCCGGTGGCATTGTCTACTGCGCCGTTATAGATAGAATCTCCTTTAACGGGCTCGCCTATACCAAAATGATCCCAGTGCGCGGAATATACAACACATTCCTGCGGGCGTTTGGCACCCGGTAAAACCGCCAGCACATTATGAGAGGTGGATTTTTTTATGGTATTATTAATATCAAGAGATGTTTGCAAATGGAGGTCTACCGGCTTGAAACCTTTTGTCCTGGCCATTTGCATGATGTCTGGTGATATGCCGGCCAGCTGGAAGATTTTTTTGGCGGCATCTTGTGTGATCCATCCTTCGAGGGCGGTGCGATGTTGGTTGTTATCAGCTGTTTGTAAATACAACTTTGAGTTAGACCATCCGCTGCGTACTACTTTCCAGGGATAGCTGGCGGCGGCGGTTTCATGAATGATGATAACGCCTGTGGCGCCCTGCCTGGCGGCTTCTTCAAATTTATAGGTCCAGCGGCCGTAATAAGTCATAATGCGACCTTTGAACAGGGTGCTGTCTGCAAAGCCGGGGTCGTTGATGAGTACAATCACCGTTTTCCCTTTTACATCCAGTCCTTTATAATCGTTCCAGTTGTATTCCGGTGCTACAATGCCGTAGCCTGCAAATACCAGTGCGGAGTTGCGGATACTCACCTGGTCCTGTACACGGCGGGTGGCGGCTACAAAGTCTTCCAGGTACTGCAGGGATACTTCTCCGCCACTTCCCTTGATTACCAGGTTGCTGGCAGGTTTGGAGCTGATAGATACCATCGGTACTTCCTGGAAATAGCTGTTGCCATTGCCGGGTTGCAATCCCAGTTGTTTAAACTGGGTGGCCAGGTATTGAATGGTGCTGTCTTCGCCCCGGGTAAAAGGTTTACGACCTTCAAACGCGTCGGAGGCCAATACTTTGATGTGCTGTGCAAAACTGCCGGCATTGATGGCCTTGATGGCAGTGGAGTCTTGTGCTTTTACGTAGCTGCCCAGCAAAGTGGCAGCCATGGCTAATATAATGGGTACTTTCAATGTATGCGCGGTTTATTCAGGGCAAAAATTAGGGGACTTCCCTTACAATTCCAAAAATGGGTTACCGGAGCAGTACAGTGGTGCCTTTGCGGAATACCCGCTTGCCGCTGACTTTCTCTGTGTATTCCAGCATCCATACATAGGTGCCAACATCGGCAGTTTTTCCATTGACGGTGCCGTCCCATTTACGCCGCCAGTCCGTGGTTTCAAACAGCAGATTGCCCACCCGGTTATAAACGGCAAAATGAAGATCCACCGCTTTATACGCATTCAACGGATAGAGATAATCGTTTTGCCCATCGTTGTTGGGAGAAAATGCAGTAGGCACATCTATATAGCAACTGGATACAGCAGTAATATAATGATCGGCGGTATCCAGGCAGTTCGCATCGTTTCTAACAATCAACCGGATCAGGTATTGTTGTTCCTTTTGTGTAGGATAATACTGCATGCGGATGGGAGTGGCGCCGTTAGTACGGGCGCCGTTGCCATAGTCCCAGATCCAGGAGTTTATTTTACCAAGACTTTTATTCTGCGGCAATACCAGGTCCAGCGGGCAATAGGGGCCCGGATCCACGTCAAACAATGCGGTGACTTCACTTCTGAGAAGCGTGTCTTTACTTTTTGTATCGGAACATACACCATTGGAAACGGTGAGCTGCAGATGCTTCATGCCCAGTGAGGTATATACTTTCACCGGATTTTGTGTGGTATAGGAATCGCCGTCGTCAAAGGTCCATTTCCATTGATTCACCTGGTTTTTACCATTATGCTGTAAATGCAGGGTGGTAATACGGCAGTTCTGCTCAATAGAATAGCCAAACGAGGCATTAACGGTATCGGCTGCACGAAAAGTAGTTTGTTGATTAATCGCGGAGGGCTGCCAGCACTCCGTCTGCAAAGTATTACCATCGGTTCCGTTCCGGAGGGTGATGACGTAATCACCAGCATTTTGAATGGCTGCTGATAGCTGTAGTTCCACGGTGTCGGCCAGGTTATTACTGTTGCAGATTCCTGTTGCCTTTACAATCGTTACCGGCCGGGGGCCGCTGATGGTAAAGTCGCTGCCATCGGGTGCTATGGAGCTGCAGCGTACCGGGACGGAGACACCTATTTTTATACTCACCGGGGTACAGGTAGCCCGGGCGGTACTACCTATCAATGCACTTGGTTGCGGAGCAATCGTAAAAGGCTGTTGGGCGCCGGCGGGCGTTTCCTGCCAGCATTCACTTTGCAGCGTGTTCCCGTCTTTTCCGGCTTTCAGTTGTACCAGGTAGTTGCCATCTTTTAGTATCCGGTCTTTTAATTGCAGGGTAACCGTTTTCGTTAGTCCGTTTGCATCGCACACAGTAACAGCTTTGCTGATCACGATGGGCACAGGTCCGGTGATGGTGAAGTCGCTGCCATCGTCTGCTACAGAACTACAACGGACCGACTCATTAAATACCAGTTGTATTTCGTTGGGCGCGCAGGGTGGGGGTGTAACAGGGGGCAGTGGCACATAGGGCTGCGGAGGTATGTTAAATGCCGCTTCCTGTCCCGCTGGTGTTTGTATATGGCATTCACTTTCAATTGTATTGCCATCAGGTCCTTTTACCAGCGTCACTTTATAGTTCCCTGCTATCAGTATTCTTTTATCCAGTTTTAGTGTGATGATGGTAGTCAGCCCATTACTGCTGCAATTGCCGGTGGCGCCGGTAATCTTTACACCTGGAGGGCCACTCAGCACAAAGTCTTTTCCATCCGGAGAAATTGACGCGCACCGGATCGGCGCATTAAATGCCAACAGCAGCTGATCGGGTGCACAGGGCAGCGTTTTAATATTACCCATCGCCACCGGGAAGGTTTGTACTACCGTAAACGTGGCACGCTCTCCTACGGGAAGCTGGTTGCCGCAGGCATCCAGGAACGTATTGTTATCGGTACCATTTTTTGATACCAGGGAATGCGTCCCAACGGGGAGCATTTTATCTAATTGTACCAGCAATGAATCCGTATCAAAACCATTCGTGCAGCCAACACCGGTTACGCCGGTGATGTTTATGCCTGGCGTTGTAAGGGAAAACTCACTTCCATCTTTGGAGATGCTGTTGCATTGTACCCTTTTGCTGAGTTTAATTCCTACTGAATAAGGGCCGCAATTATAGGCCGACTGCTGCAGGTGAGGTATGGTTGGATCTGTGATCACGGCGGTGCCGCCGCCAAAGGCGAGTTCATAACCGCTTTGCGTATCGGAAAAATGGCTGATCAGCAACAGGTATTGGTGGCCTTGCTGCAGCACTGCCATCTTGCTGAATAACGGCTGACCGTAGCCGCCACAAACAGCGATGTTGGTTCCTGCAGCAGATGCGCCGGTAAGACCAAATTCTCCGGACCAGTTCATCGTAACAAAAAGACTCCCATCTGTATAAACGTCATTCGGATTGCGGCCGGTAATATCGAATATCTGCCAGTCGTAGTCTTCAGCCAGTATAAGCGGGGTAATCGTAAATCCCAGCGTACCGGTTTGATAACAGGTAAATTTATACCAGAAAGGATTTTTATCAGAGTGATTAAAATCTCCCGGGGTGTTACAAACAGGGCCGGGTATAGTTGTCGTGCCACAAACAGGTACAGAGAGTTGTTTGAATACCTGGGTGCCGCAAACCGGAAAAGCAGAGGAAGGTGTTTGACCAATCTGGTCACAAGACTGTGTCCTGGCCATTTGGGCAAAGGATAACAACATCAGGAGATAAGCAAAAAATCGCACAAAATACATGGGTATAGCAATTACGCAGGAATTGGCATAAATTAAGAAAAAAATCCCAGACCGGAGGGAAGAATCTATGCAGATATTTTTTCGATATAGCTAAAAATGCCTTTTTTTTGGTTAAAATCTGCGTATAATTGATTAATTACAGTGGCGTGCTATCGCAGGCCTCCCGCTATTTTTGTTGGCATAAAAAAAGATAGGAAAATGGCACAAGTTAACTGGCAAGGCGTATTTCCCGCATTGCTCACCCCTTTCACCGCCGACGATCATATTGATTATGAGATGTTCGACAAAAATCTGCAGGCGCAGGTAGATGCAGGCGTTAATGGTATTATTCTGGGCGGCTCACTGGGAGAAGCCAGCAGTTTACAGAATGAAGAGAAGTATGCATTGGTAAAACATGCGGTTGCTTTTCTGGGTGGTAAAATACCCGTCATTATGAATATTGCAGAGCAAACTACCACTGCTGCTATTGCCTGTGCTCAGGCAGCTGAAGAAGCCGGCGCTGCTGGTTTGATGCTGTTGCCTCCTATGCGCTATAAAGCAGATGATGCCGAAACAGTAGCCTATTTCCTTGCGGTGGCCAGCAGTACTCCACTGCCTATTATGATCTACAATAATCCGATAGATTATAAAATCATGGTGACCCTGGATATGTTTGAGCAATTATCAAAAGCGCCTAATATTCAGGCTGTGAAGGAGTCTACCCGCGATACCACTAACGTTATCCGGATGATCAATCGTTTCGGTGACCGTTTCAGTGTACTCTGCGGCGTAGATACGCTGGCGTTAGAGAGCATCGTCCTGGGAGCCAATGGCTGGGTAGCCGGTCTGGTGGATGCTTTCCCCCGTGAAACAGTAGCTATCTACCGCCTTGCAAAAGCGGGTCGTATTGCAGAAGCACTCGCTATTTACCGCTGGTTCATGCCTTTGCTGGAACTCGATATCGATCCCAAACTGGTACAGTATATTAAAATGGCCGCTACCGCCACGGGTATTGGCAACACCAACTTACGCGCACCACGCCTGTTGCCCCAGGGAGCAGAGAAAGCACATGCGGAAAAAGTAATTGCTGATGCATTGGCTACCCGCCCTGTGTTACCGGAATATTTAAATCTCCCTGCATGATTACAGGAAAAAATATAATAGGCTTCGCTACTTCCGGAGAAGGGAATGAGGTACTTCGTGCGTACGATCCCGTTAGTAATGCTGCTTTGCCTGAAACATTTGCTGTAGCCACCGCTGCAGAAGTAAATCAGGCGGTGGATAAAGCTACTACCGCTTTCATGGAATACCGCCTTTCTTCTCCGGAAGACAGAGCGGTTTTCCTGGAAACCATTGCAAACGAAATACTGGCGCTGGGAGATCTGTTGCTGGAAAGAGCAGTAGCGGAATCAGGCCTGCCATTGGCCCGCATCACGGGAGAAAGGATGCGCACCGTTTCCCAGCTGCGGCTTTTTGCCAACATATTACGCGAAGGCTCATGGGTAGAGGCAGTGATAGATCCGGCACAACCTGACCGTACACCACTACCGCGGGCGGATATACGAAAAATGCTGGTGCCCCTGGGCCCCGTACTGGTATTCCCGGCCAGCAATTTTCCGCTTGCCTTTTCCACTGCCGGCGGCGATACTGCATCCGCACTGGCAGCAGGTAATCCCGTAATTGTAAAAGCACATGAATCGCACCCAGGCACCAATGAACTGGTGGCTATTGCTATTCAAAAAGCCGCACAGACATGTGGTATGCCGGATGGTGTATTTTCAAGTCTTACCGGCGCCGGTCCGGCACTGGGTCAACAACTGGTAAAACACCACGGTATAAAAGCGATCGGATTTACCGGTTCATTTAAAGCCGGTACTGCTATCTTCGATGCGGTTACACAAAGACCGGAACCCATTCCGGTATATGCAGAGATGGGCAGCATTAATCCGGTATTGCTGCTACCTGCCAAACTGGCTACAGCAGCAGAAAGCGTAGCTAAACAATATGCGCAGTCCATCACCCTGGGCACCGGGCAGTTTTGTACCAACCCTGGTTTGTTGATTGCACTGGCAGATGATGCCACCACACAATTCGCTGCGGCATTACAACAGGAGCTGTCCGCTATCCACGCCGGCACGATGCTCAATCCAGGTATCTGCTATCATTATTATGAAAACAGGGACCAGCTATCGCGCAGAAAAGGAGTAGAAACCCTTTTTGCCGGCAACCTGGAATCTGCAGCTACCAAAGGTTCACCGGCATTATACCGCGTGAATGCAAAAAACTTTATCGCCAGCACAGAATTGCAGCAGGAAGTATTTGGACCGGCTGCTTTACTGGTGGTATGTGATGATGACGCGGAACTACAAACTGTATTGGCACAATTACACGGACAATTAACCGGTACGGTGATGGGAGAAGCAGCAGACCTGCAACGCTTTTCCCCCGCTATTGCCCTGTTGGCAGAAAAAGTAGGCCGCATCATTTTGAATAATGTGCCTACAGGAGTGGAACCAGGTTATGCCATGCACCATGGCGGACCATTTCCGGCTACCACGGATATAAGAAGTACGTCTGTGGGGGCTTCGGCTATTGTACGTTTTGCAAGGCCTTTATGCTACCAGGACTGGCCTGCAGCGCTGCTCCCGGCAGCACTGAAAGACGAAAATCCTTTAGGCATCTGGCGCCGGCTGGATGGTCAGCTGACACGAGATGCTGTCAGAAAATAATTTGAATGTGTATGTCGACTAAAACTTTTTTTTGTATAGATGCCCATACCTGCGGTAACCCGGTAAGACTGGTTGCCGCAGGCGGGCCTATCCTCCGGGGGAATAATATGATGGAGAAACGCCTGCACTTTTTGCAGGAGTTCGACTGGATCCGCAAAGGTCTCATGTTTGAACCCCGTGGGCATGATATGATGAGTGGCAGTATCCTGTATCCGCCTTCCGATGAAGCTAACGACATCGGGGTATTGTATATCGAAACCAGCGGCTGTTTGCCTATGTGCGGTCACGGTACCATCGGTACAGTGACTATTGCCATTGAACAGGGATTGATTACCCCCAAGGTGCCTGGCAAATTACGCCTGGAAACGCCCGCAGGACTGGTGCTGGTAGACTATGTACAGGAAGGGAAAAAGGTGAAATCTGTAAAGCTGACGAATGTAAAATCTTTCCTGGCAGCAGAAAACCTGGAAGTTAACTGCCCCGATCTGGGTACTTTACGCGTGGATGTCGCCTATGGAGGTAACTTCTACGCCATCGTTGATCCGCAGGAGCATTTCTCCGGCCTGGAAAACTATACTGCAGATCAGTTGATTTCCTGGAGCCGTGTATTACGGAAAAGACTAAACGAAGAATATACTTTCGTACATCCGGAAAATGAGCACATCAAAGGGTTGAGTCATCTGTTGTGGACCGGTGCCACCATCAGCCCGGAAGCCACCGCCCGCAACGCGGTGTTTTACGGTGATAAAGCCATTGACCGTTCACCCTGCGGCACCGGTACTTCCGCAAGAATGGCGCAATGGTATGCAAAGGGAAAACTGCGTAAAGGGGATCGCTTCATTCACGAAAGTATTATCGGCTCCCGGTTTACCGGTACCATCGAAGAAGAAACCACAGTGGCTGGTAAACCAGCTATCGTTCCGGGCATTGAAGGCTGGGCAATGGTAACAGGTTATAACACTATTATCCTGGATGATGATGATCCGTATGTACACGGTTTTCAGGTCCTATAGAATTATTATCGGGAACAATGATCCCAATGGACGCAAGGCTCCCGTGATCAAATCATTTTAAGTATATGAAAGCAATCGTCATCGGCGGTGGTATTATTGGTCTTTGCAGTGCTTATTACCTGCAGGAAAGCGGCTGGGAAGTAACTGTCATCGATAAGGGAGATTTCAGCAACAACTGTTCCTATGGCAACATGGGCATGATAGTGCCGAGTCACTTTGTGCCACTGGCAGCACCAGGTATTATATCACAGGGGATCCGCTGGATGTTCAACAGTAAAAGCCCTTTTTATGTAAAGCCTGCCCTGAATAAACAATTGATCAGCTGGGGATTAAAGTTCATGAAAAGTGCCAACACACAGCATGTCGCTGCATCGGCACTGCCACTGCGGGATATAAATCTCTTCAGCCGCTCCCTGTATACCGATCTTGCTCAAAAAGAGGCCTTTCATTTTGGCCTCGAACGCAAGGGGATCATTATGTATTATAAAACGTCTGCAGTAGCGGAAGAAGAAGCGCATCTTGCCAAACAGGCCAATGACATGGGATTGGATGCAGTGGTGCTGGATAAAGCAGCCCTGCAGGCACTGGAGCCACAGGTGCAGATGGATGTGCTGGGAGGGGTACATTACCGTTGTGATGGACACCTGTATCCCAATGACCTGATGCGGCAACTGATCGCATATCTGCAGCAACAACAAGTGCAATTTCTCCCTGATAAAGAAATAACAGGTATAAAAACCAATGGACAGAAAGTAACCGCTGTAGTGACAGGGACCGAAACGCATACTGCCGATATGTTTGTACTGGCCACCGGCTCCTGGACGCCGGCGGTGGCACGTTTGGCGGGAGTTTCCGTACCTATGATGCCAGGTAAAGGATACTCCGTTACGCTGGAATCCCCGTTGGTGAATTTAAATATTCCGGCCATTCTGTGCGAAGCCCGGGTGGCATTAACACCTATGGGAAACAGATTACGTTATGGCGGTACAATGGAAGTGGCGCCCGTAAACGAAACGGTGAATATGAACCGCGTTGCCGGTATCGTAGACTCCATACAACGTTACTTTACCAATCTCCCGGTAAACATGCCTGATAAAACAGCCGTATGGAGTGGATGCCGGCCCTGTTCCCCGGATGGACTGCCCTATATCGGTTTTGTACCACAGTTCAGCAATCTGCTGTTAGGTGGCGGACATGCCATGATGGGCCTTAGCCTGGGACCCGCTACCGGTAAGCTGTTAGCCGAACTGGCCAACAACGGTAAAACAAGTATTGATATCACAGCTTTTTCTCCGGCGAGATACCGGTAAGCTTTTAACCATTAGCTTTTAGCTTTTAGCAAAATGCAGCGGAGATAGACATATATTATGTTCTCCGCTGCATTTTGCTAAAAGCTAAAAGCTAAAAGCTAATGGCTAAAAGCTATTTTATTATATTTGGACCATGCAAGGAACAACAGATATCGGGAAAAAAGCTGCCGGGGAAAAAGCGGCAGAATATATTAAATCAGGTATGACCGTTGGATTAGGTACCGGGAGTACTGTCTACTATACTATTCTCCGTATAGGCGAACTAGTTAGGGCAGGCCTGGAAATTAAAGCGGTAGCTACTTCTGCGCAATCAGAACAACTGGCGAGAGAACAAGAGATCCCACTGGTTAATTTTGATAAAGTAGAAAGAATAGATATAGATATTGATGGGGCAGATGAAGCAGACGCGCAGCTGCAGTTAATCAAAGGGGGAGGAGGGGCATTGCTCCGTGAAAAAATTATTGCGGCGGCCTCAAAAGAAATGCTGGTGGTGATAGATGAGCACAAGCTGGTAAAACACCTGGGCAAATTTCCTTTGCCAGTAGAAGTAGCCACCTTTGGCTGGGAACTTACCTTTAAACAACTGGTGGCACTGGGTGCCCGTCCTGTGCTCCGGTTAAAAGACAATAACCGTTTTGTAACGGACAACGGCAATTATATCCTGGATTGCCATTATCAGAAAATTCATAATGCGCCGGCGTTGCATACGCAACTCAACAATATCCCTGGCGTAGTAGAAAACGGTTTATTTCTCGACTACGCCAGCAGATTGATCATCGGTAACCAGGATGGTAGTGTCAGGGAAATCACACATCCTTATCCAGCAAAGACGTCTTTTTAGTATCGCGTGAACTGAGGTACACCAGCAGTGAGATAAAAATACAGATGGTCACGTACCAGTAATACATTGGCTCATGCCCTGTCTTTTTAAAATACAGGGCAATAGGTTCTGCAGTGCCACCAAAGATAGCTACTGTAAGGGCATAGGGGAAACCCACTCCCAATGCCCGTATTTCAGCCGGGAACATCTCCGCTTTTACCACCGCATTAATAGAGGTATAGCCACTCACAATTACCAATGCGAAGAGAATGAGCCAGAAGGCGGTCCATTCTGAACTGGTGTTACTGATAGCGGTGAGAATGGGTACAGTAAGCAGGGTACCCAGTACTCCGAAACCTACCAGGAGAGGCTTACGGCCGTATATGTCTGAAATCCAGCCAAATAAGGGCTGTAAACAGGCAAAGATCAGCATCAGGAAAAACGTAATAGTAGTAGCATGTTCAATACTCAGATGCACCGTATTCACGAGGAACTTCTGCATATAGGTAGTGTAGGTATAAAAGGCGAGAGTGCCACCCATGGTAAGTCCTACCACGGTTAGCACGGCTCTGGGATGCTGCCGGAACAGTAACTTCAGGGAGCCTTTTTCCTTTTCGTTTTTTATTTTTTCGAAAGAAGTAGATTCCTGCATATGCCTGCGCAGGTAAAGCGCAAAAAAGGCCAGTGCAGCGCCAATGATAAATGGAATGCGCCAGCCCCATTCATGTAGCTGGGCAGGCGTTAAAAACAGTTTCTGTAGCAGCATTTGTACGCCCAGTGCAATGAGTTGCCCGCCAATCAGGGTAACATACTGAAAACTGGAATAAAAGCCCCGCAGCTCTTTGGTAGCCACTTCGCTCAGGTAGGTGGCAGAGGTACCATATTCCCCACCTACACTCAATCCCTGTAACAGTCTGGCCAGCAGGAGCAATGCCGGTGCTGCTAAACCGATACTATTGTAGGAAGGTGTAAATGCAATAAGTAAAGAACCAAGCGACATTAGTAATACCGATAAAGTCATGGAGGCTTTACGTCCTTGTTTATCGGCTATGCGGCCAAACATCCAGCCTCCTATGGGCCGCATCAGAAAACCCACGGCAAAAATGGCGGCTGTATTGAGCAGCTGAGCCGTATAACTACCCTTTGGGAAAAAAACAGGCGCAAAATAGAGAGAAAAAGTCGCGTAAATGTACCAGTCGTACCATTCTACCAGGTTACCGGCTGACCCGGTTAATATGGCTTTTATTCGCCATGCGTCAGGATGTTTCATATATAATGCGAAAATATATTTTAATCTGGAATTATGGGCCAATGCCCCCGTCCAGCGCAAGAAAATCTTTTAAAAAAATTAGGGTTGTATTCAGGAAATCACCTATCTTCGTACCGCTTCTTTAAGATAATGTATTTCAATTCTGTTGGTAGATCACCTCTCACATTCAGCTTTTTCTTACACTTTTTCTTGTAGTCGCCCAGGTAGCCGCCTGCTGTAATAAATGGCGAGAACACGTTCACAATTAAATATTAAATATAATGCAAACAGGTGTAGTAAAATTTTTTAATGAAGCTAAAGGTTTTGGATTCATTAAAATCGAAGGTTCCGGACAAGAAATTTTTGTTCACGTATCTGGTATCAAAGAAAGCATCGGCGAAAATGACCGCGTAGTATTTGACGTGGAAGAAGGCAGAAAAGGCCCGAATGCTGTTAACGTAAGACTGGCATAATTTATTTTATAATAGTTTTGTTATAAACCGCGCTGGCTATGCCAGGGCGGTTTTTTTTATGCATTACTTTTAAGGAAGAATGCTACAGATCTAAGTCTGCATCACAGCTATTTTAGAAGGACTTTTATCTTCCTTGTTTCTAAGCACCCACCATCACTATAGCCAACATTACCTGCAGAAGTGTATAGTCATTATGTCGGCTTTGCCGATGCTATGCTTAGGACCCGCTATGCACCTATAGAAACACTGCAGCTGAGGTGGACTTGATGTGGACTTGAGGTGGACTTGATGCGGGGATAAGGTGGACTTGATCCGGGGATGACTCCCGGATAAGAAAGACCGATGGAGGCCAGAACGGGCCATAGCAGCGCTGCTGTAGCAGGCTGTAGCTGAAAAAAGCGGCCATTTTCATCATTTAGATATCATTCACTTATTTTAGGGGTTAAATAATAAGATCCGCCACTACAGCGGATCTTATTATTTATTATATAATTTTATAAATTATCAGGCGCATTTCAGGCTATTTTTCTTCCTGTAACCACACCACTTTTTGCACAGATGCATGTGGTGCCGCAATTACAGCGCCGTATAAATCAGGTCTGCGGGCCAAACGATACCGGTAACCTCCGGCTTCCTTCAGCTTATTGCGTGTAAGCGTTGCCGTTACTACATCATCACCCAGTTTCCGGCATTCCGCTATCACATCACCAAATGGGTCCAGGATCATGGAACAACCATTCTTTAACTGGTCATCATCCATACCAATAGGATTGGAGAAAACGGCATAAATGCCATTGTCGTATGCACGCGCCGGCAACCACTTCATCAGCCAGGACCGTCCTTTCATACCATCAAATTCCAGCCGCAGAGAAGTGGGATCCTTCTCCCGGTTTTCCCATAACATCGGATCCACAAAACCCGCGCCCGGCCTGGTAGACGGCGTACACATCGTCACGTGTGGCATGAAAATGATTTCTGCACCCAGCAAAGCCGTGGCGCGAACATTTTCTATGATATTATTATCATAACAGATCAGCATACCACATTTCCATCCTAACAGATCAAATACGATATACTCATTTCCTGGTGTCAGATACGGATTAATAAACGGATGCAGTTTCCGGTATTTTGCTACTAACCCGTTTTTGTCTACACACACATATGCTTTGAATAAATTATTGTCGGCATCTTTTTCAAATAATCCCGCCAGCACCGCAATATTATTTTCTGCCGCAATGTCTTGCAAAGCCTTGATAGAAGGCCCATCGGGGATAAATTCGGAGAGTTCCAGCATCTGCTCCCTGGATAAATGCCGGGCAAAAGTATAGCCCGTTACAGAACATTCGTGAAAGGCGACGGCATGAGCACCATCGGCCGCTGCCTGTGCAGATAATTTGCGGATAACACCCAGATTGTAGGCTTTGTCATTGCTCCTGTTTTCAAATTGAGCTGTTGCTATTTTTATGGTTTCCATCTCATTAATATTTTGTTGGCAAAAACTAAAACGAATATACACCCCATTTAGTTATGCGCAATATTGACGCTGTTTTCGCAGCTTTTCTGTATATTCGCCCTTTCAATTTAAAATTAAATGCCCCAACCGGATAATACAAATATCATCTTTCACCTGGCGGCAGATTTCATAAACCATACACACCGCCATATCTTCCTTACCGGTAAAGCTGGTACGGGGAAAACTACGTTCCTGAAATATATAAAAGAACATACCCGTAAAAATACGGTAGTTGTGGCGCCTACAGGTGTAGCCGCCATCAACGCCGGTGGTGTTACCATGCACTCTTTTTTTCAGTTGCCCTTCGGACCTTTTGTTCCCGGCACAAAAAGAGGCTTTGGAATGGATGAAATCAGCAGCACGGATAAACATAGTTTGTTCCGTAACATTCGTTTTACGAATGATAAGAAAGTGCTGTTACAGGAAATGGAATTACTCATCATCGATGAGGTAAGTATGGTGCGTTGTGATATGCTGGACGCTATTGATGTGATCCTCCGTCACTTCCGCAATAAACCCCTGTTGCCATTTGGTGGTGTACAGGTGTTGTTTATAGGTGACCTGTACCAGTTGCCTCCGGTAGTGCCGGACGCAGAATGGCGCATGCTCTCTGAATACTACACCAGCACGTTCTTCTTTGCTTCTAAAGTAATAGAACAGGCGCCGCCGCTATATATTGAGCTGAAGAAAATTTACCGGCAAAACGAACAGGCCTTCATTGATGTACTTAACCGGGTACGTAACAATGAAGTACTGCATGAAGACCTGGTAATGCTGAATGAGCATTATCAGCCGAATTTTAAGGGAGAAGATGAAGAGTATATCGTACTTACCACCCATAACAGGAAGGCGGATGAAATCAATGCCCGGCGCCTGGCAGACATGCCTGGCAAAGTGTATCGTTTTGAAGGTAAAATTGAAGGCGATTTCAGTGACAAAGCCTTGCCCACAGAATTGTTGTTGCAACTGAAACTAGGGGCACAGGTGATGTTCCTGAAAAACGACCTGGCGCAGCCACGTCGTTACTACAACGGAAAAATCGCCATCGTTAAGGAAATCAATGACGAAGAAATAGTACTGGTGTTGTCTGGCTCTCATGAGGAACTCAAACTGGGAAAGGAAACCTGGCGTAATATCCGCTATTCCTACAACCAGGAAGAGAACAGCATCGAGGAGGAAGAAA
The DNA here is from genome assembly GCF_056394125.1 of Chitinophaga sp. 10T418. Taxonomy (NCBI): domain Bacteria; kingdom Pseudomonadati; phylum Bacteroidota; class Chitinophagia; order Chitinophagales; family Chitinophagaceae; genus Chitinophaga; species Chitinophaga sp. 10T418. The sequence goes on along the minus strand of NZ_JBFTHG010000005.1, from coordinate 276,173 downwards.
TAGGCAGCTTCACGCAGTTTCCTATCCGCCTGGCCTGGGCCATTACCATCCATAAAAGCCAGGGGCTTACGTTTGAACGTGCGATTATCGATGCGGGCTACGCATTTGCACCCGGGCAGGTATATGTGGCCCTCAGCCGCTGTACTTCGCTGGATGGCCTGGTGCTGCATTCCCGCATCGGGCATGGCAGTATTAAAACAGACCGGCAGGTCATCGAATTTGCTGAAAAAGAAAATGAAGCCAATGAACTGGTGGTGCTGCTGGAAATGGAACGGAAGAAATTCCAGGCCACTTCCCTGTTGCAACTGTTCGACTGGTACCGCATGCAGGCCACCATCCGCAGTCATGCTGTATGGATCCAGGATAAAAAAGTACCCGATTTTGATGCAGCCATAAAATTGAGCCGCAGCATGTCTGCCAAAGTAGAGCAACAACAGGAAGTAGCCGCTAAATTTGTGGTGCAGCTGCATCAGTTGCTGGATACCGCCATACAAACCGGTGAAATGGAGCAACTACAACTGCGGGTGAACAAAGCCATCGGCTACTTTACCCAAAGCATCTATGAAGACCTGATCCTGCCTTTGCAGGCTCACATCACGGATGTGAAGAAAGCAAAGTCCAAAAAATATCTGCTGCAACTCATGGCCCTGGAGTCTGACTGCTGGAATAAACTGCGGCATGTGTGGGAAGTATCCTACGCTGACCTGGCATTTACTACCGGCCTGAAAGATTATACCAAACTAAGGGATGCAGAAGCCGCCGCAGCTGCTATTCCAGCCGCAGCTGCCAAAGAAAAGGCCGCGAAAGGGAAAGTGGAAAAAGGCGCCAGTCGTCGTGGTACACTGGAACTATTCCTGGCAGGTAAGTCTGTTGCGGATATTGCCACAGCAAGACAACTCGCAGTGGGCACCATAGAAAGCCACCTGGCACAATGTGTGGAAGCCGGAGAGATGGATATCCATAAGTTTGTATCCGAAAGGACCATGCGCCTCATCCTGAAACATATCGGAGAACTGGGCGCTACGGCTGCAGGTCCTATCAAGGAAAGAGTAGGGGAATCCGCCAGCTTCGCGGAAATCCGCGTAGTACAATGGTACCTGAAGAAGAAACAGGAAGAACAAATCATGAAATAGCGAACCAGCTGTTAGCTTTTAGGAAAAATGCAGCGGAGGACATATATGTTATGTTCTCCGCTGCATTTTTCCTAAAAGCTAACAGCTAATGGCTAAAAGCTAAAGCAGGATAGCCCGGGTTGCCAATATTTGTTCCTGGTTGTATTTTGCTAAAAGCCAATGGCTAATAGCTAAAAGCAAAAATAAGCCAGTAACCGGTAAAAAAGAGGTAGGATTACTGTCGCATTGCCCGCTAAATTTGCATGTCAGCAATGATCATCTAAATTACTTTACCCGTGAAAGTAGGATTATTTATACCATGTTATATTGACCAGTTCTATCCGCAGGTAGGCATTGCCACCTTGCAGCTGCTACAGAAACTGGGTTGTGAAGTGGAATACCCACAGGGACAAACCTGCTGTGGCCAGCCAATGGCCAATTCAGGATACGAGCATCTTACGCATCAGTGTAATACCCTGTTCATTAAAAATTTTGCTGACTACGATTATATTGTAGGTCCCTCCGGCAGTTGTGTATTGCATATCAAGGATCATTTGCACGATCCGGTGGTGGAGGACAAGGCCACGCACATACGCCAACGTATATACGAACTGACGGAATTCCTGACAGACATTCTGAAGGTGGAATCTCTCCCGGCCCGTTTTCCCTGTAAGGTAGGGTTGCACCAGAGCTGCCACGGACAACGTGGGTTGGCGCTGGCACAAATGAGTGAGCTGGTGGCAGCACCTTTTTCCAAACCGGAAAAGCTGCTGCGCATGGTGGCAGGTGTGGAGCTGGTACCGCTGGACAGGCAGGATGAGTGCTGTGGTTTTGGAGGCACTTTCTGTGTGGCAGAAGAAGCGGTGTCTGTAAAAATGGGTAAGGATCGTGTAGCCGATCACGTTAAGCATGGAGCAGAGGTAATCACCGGAACAGATGTGAGTTGCCTCATGCACATGGAAGGCATTTTACGCCGGCAACATGCCGGAGTGAAGGTGATGCATATTGCTGAAATTCTCAATCAAAATATCCATGAACAGGCAAACAGCTGATCACGCAACGCTGGCGGACAAGTTCAACGAGGACGAAGCCCGGGTAAACTGGCACGATGAAACTTTGTGGTGGGTGCGGGCAAAGCGCGACCGCATGGCATGGAGTATCCCCGAATGGGAACTGTTGAGGGAAACGGCTTCGCAGATAAAACTCAATGCATTGGGGAACTTGTATGATTACCTCCTGCAGTTTGAGCAACAGGCACAACAAAATGGTGCGATCGTACATTGGGCCGCCGATGCCGCAGAACATAACCAGATCGTCACCGCCATATTGAAAAAGCATGGTGTGCAGCGGATGGTGAAAAGTAAATCGATGCTGACGGAAGAATGTCATCTGAACCCACACCTGGCAGCCAACGGTATCGAAGTAATAGATACAGATCTGGGTGAAAGAATAGTACAGCTGGCAAAAGAACCTCCCAGTCATATTGTACTGCCCTGTATTCATAAAAAGAAAGAAGAAATAGGCGAGCTGTTTCACGAACACCTGGGTACCCCCGCAGGAAATGCGGATCCGCAGTTCCTGACGGCGGCAGCAAGGCTGCATTTGCGGAAGGAGTTCCTCCAGGCAAATGCCGCTATTACCGGGGTGAATTTTGCAGTAGCAGAAACAGGGGAGATGGTGGTATGTACCAATGAAGGGAATGCAGATATGGGAGCGCACCTGGCCAATGTACATATTGCCTGTATGGGTATTGAGAAAATAATCCCACAGCGTAAGCACCTGGGGGTGTTTTTACGCCTGTTGGCGCGTAGTGCTACGGGACAGCCCATCACCACCTATTCGAGTCATTTCAGGCAGCCCAGGGCCGGTCAGGAGCTGCATATTGTGTTGGTCGATAATGGTCGTAGCAGGCAGTTGGGCCGGGAGGACTTCCGCAACTCGTTGAAGTGTATCCGTTGTGGTGCCTGTATGAACACCTGCCCGGTATACCGGCGCAGCGGGGGGCATAGCTATCATACTGCCGTGGCGGGTCCTATCGGGGCCATTCTGGCGCCTAACCTGGATATGAAGGATTATGCAGATCTGCCCTTTGCGTCAACATTGTGTGGCTCCTGTTCAAATGTATGCCCGGTGAAAATAGATATTCACCAGCAGCTGTATAAATGGCGGCAGGTATTGGTAAAGGAAGGACATACAACGGCTGCAAAAACCGCCAGTATGAAAATAATGAGTGGGGTATTATCAGCACCACGTACCTATAAAACTGCGGGCAAAATGGGGCGCTGGGTGATGCGTGCTTTCCCCGGTATGGTAAATAACCGCCTGAACCCATGGTACAAGCAACGGGAAATGCCTGCGCCGCCGGCACAATCATTCTCCGAATGGTATGAAAAAAATAAAAAATCTTCATGAGCAGCAGGGATAAAATATTAGCCGCCGTAAAACAGAACCAGCCGGAGGCGGCAGCGTTGCCTGCTTTGCAGGGACTATCCGGCAATATGCCTGGCACCCTGGAAGCCTACCGCAAGGTATTGGAGGCATTGGGGGGCAGTTTGTTTGAAATAAAAAGTGAAGCAGAGATACCTGCTTTGCTGGCGGAGCATTATCCGCATTTGCAACGCATCATCACGGCTACTGATATACATCGTGCATGGGTAAACGAAGACCCTCATCTGCTGGAAGATGTGGACATGGCTGTTGTACCCGGACAATGGGGCGTAGCCGAAAATGGGGCTATCTGGCTCACAGAACAGGAGATGCAGGTAAGGGTACTGCCCTTTATCTGCCAGCACTTGGCCATCGTATTACCCCGGCAGCAGATACTGCCCACTATGCATGAAGCCTACGAAAAAATAGGTGCGCCACAAACGGGTTTCGGCGTGTTCATTGCCGGCCCTTCCAAAACCGCCGATATAGAACAGTCGCTGGTATTGGGCGCTCACGGCGCCAAAAGCCTGGTGGTATTTATTACCGGCGAATAGCATTTACGTATATACTTCTATGTTAGAAGCGGCCTCACCTGTTGACAGGTGAGGCCGTCTACATTGTAAGGGGTCCATATCAGATGGATTACGTATGACGTTAGTTATTTTTTAATAACTGTACTATTTAATAAAAACTTCACTAACTTTTTGTGTTGGAAATTAAATAATTTAGTAAATTGGTATGGTGTTTGTTTGATTGCGAGCGTTATAAGAATCATTTTAACGCAGATTTTTTAACCATATTATATAGCCATATTTTAGTCATATGCTGCGTTAACCAGAAAAATTGAAAGACCATGTATCATCTATTTAACACTTTAGAGCAATCAGAGAAAAGCAAGACGTTACAGCCCAAAGTTCTGTTGCATCACCACCAATGTTGCATCACTGGTAAAATTTCTTTAGTAATATTAAATATGGACAGCGCATTTAGCTGATCCACCTATTTTTCCGTATATCCAAAAAATTATTTGCTGTATCGGCCCGTTGGGACAGTGTTTCAGTAGATGATGACTGCGGATATCTTTTTCATAATCGCTTTTTTAAGCCGGTTCGGGAATGCTATGTACTATTGTTCTGTTTTAGAGGTGGGCACTGAAAAAAAAGTTTTCAACAGTTTACTTTTTCATAACAGAACTTATCAATTTTAGTATTTACTTTGTACTAACTTTGAAAACCGAATAGTTTGTAATCATTTTCGTATACCCGTTCTGGTTTAATTGACGCGCTACTATGAAAACCTTGAAAAATGCGTGGATGTAGTTGACCAGGCGAACGTAAAGACATTTAATAACCATATCTTATCATTGAACCTATGGTGCGTAGTTCATCGTGGATTACCCCGTCATGGCTAATTTTACTATTAGACCTGGGGTGTTCTGTTATCGCAATCAATTTAGCTTTTCTTCTCAGATTGAATTTTGATGTAGATGCCTACTTGTATTTTCCTGTAGAGAAAATCGGAGTGGTAGTTTTGGGTGTATACCTGGCATTGTCGTTGCTATTGCGTACTTACCGTGGTATCGTGAGATTTACGAGTCTCACAGATATTGGACGCATTACAGGACTGAATCTTATCAGTTGCCTGATCCTGTTTACTTTTGGCTATAGCCATGTACCGGATGCAAAGCTCAACATTTTTCCGATTTCAGTGATACTGATTAATTTCTTCATCAGTTCTTCCTGTATGTTATCTTATCGCCTGCTCGTAAAATGGATCTTCAGGTACCATAATAACTTCCGCAATCATAGCCGTATCGCTGCTGCTATTTATTATACCGGCCATTCAAGTCTGATGCTGCGTAAGGCTATTCATGACGATCCTCAGTCGGATGTGAAAATAACTGCTTTTTTAGCCGATACAAACGCACATGCGGGTAAGTCAATAGAAGGTCTTCCGGTATATGCTTCCCGTAAAGGCCAACTTTTTAAAATGGTGAAGGAAGGAAAGATCAAGGTACTGCTTATTCCTAATGATCACCTGGATGCCGCACATCTGAATGAACTGGTAGAGGAATGTATTACATTGAATATAAGGGTTCAAAAAATTATTCCCGTGAGTCAATGGACAGAAGGTTCTAATAATAACAGCGTTCAATTGAAAGATATCAATATCGAAGATCTGCTGGAACGGTCTGTTATCAATATTAAAAACCTGGAACTCAGCAAAGAGCTGAGAGGTAAAAGCGTTTTAGTAACAGGAGCTGCGGGATCAATTGGCAGCGAGATTGTAAGGCAACTGGTGGGGTATGAACCATCGGTGATTGTGCTTTGTGATAAAGCAGAGTCACCACTGCATGAACTGGAGCTGGAGATAGCGGAAAAGATGGTAACCGTACCTATTATTCCCTTCATCGGAAATGTGTGTGATAAAGTTCGCATGCAGCAGTTGTTTGAAATTTATGCTCCTGCTATCGTATATCATGCAGCCGCCTATAAACATGTGCCGATGATGGAAAAAAATCCGTCTATCGCAGTGATGAACAATGTGCTGGGAACCAAAACAGTAGCGGAACTTGCTGTTGAACACGGCGCGGAGAAGTTTGTAATGGTATCAACGGATAAAGCAGTAAATCCTACAAACGTAATGGGCGCATCCAAGCGTATCGCAGAGATTTTCTCTCAATCTTTCAATAATCATCTGAGCGAAAAATATCAGAAAATGGGGCCGATATACGGCGCACCACCAACTCGTTTTATTACCACACGTTTTGGAAATGTGCTGGGTTCCAATGGTTCAGTTATTCCCCGTTTTAAACAACAACTGGAAAAGGGTGGGCCATTAACAGTTACGCATCCGGATATCACACGTTATTTTATGACCATTCCCGAAGCTTGTCAGCTGGTGCTGGAAGCGGGAGCAATGGGGCAGGGTGGCGAGATATTTGTGTTTGATATGGGTAAGCCCATGAAGATTGCCGACCTGGCGAGGAAAATGATACGGATGACGGGCAAAGAACCAGGTAAGGATATTCAGATTGTTTTCACCGGATTGCGTCCGGGAGAAAAGCTCTACGAAGAACTACTGAATAATGCAGAAAATACATTGCCCACTTATCATGAAAAAATCATGATCGCCAAAGTAAGGCAATCTGATTTCACGGAAATCAATGAGCGGGTGAATCAACTGATAGAGTCAGCTCAAAAACATTACCTCACACCAACCGTGGCCAGGATGAAGGAATTGGTGCCAGAGTTCATTAGCAAAAATTCGGCTTATGAAGAACTGGACAAGGTAAAATAAGGATGTAAAATTATACTGTAAAAATATCTTTTCTGCAAGCCGAAAGGGCTCGCAGCAGGGGACGATTTATTTAAACTGTTTGCCAGTAATGAAAATAATCAATCAGGGCTTGTCCCGTTTCAGATGTTTTAGAAGTTTACTTGTTTTAATGGGGAGCATGCTCGCCTTATTCATGGGTGGCTGCTCATCACAAAAAAATATTGCGTACTTCAAAGATGTGCCTGATACAGTTAAACGGCAGATGGTGGAGATGGCAACATACACAACGCCTGTTATACAGCCGGATGATATTTTGCAGGTAACTATCCAAACGCTGGATCCTGCATCTACCGCACTTATGAATCAGCAGAATTCACCAAACTGGTCGGTAGGTGGCACTTCCGGTGCAGCAGGTGCGGCCGCCGCCAACAGTCCGGGCTACCTGGTAGATAAACTGGGATTTGTAACACTGCCACTGGTGGGAAAAATATTGGTGAAAGGAAAAACAACCGGAGATGTACAGGAAGCTATCAGGGCCAAAGCCGCAGAATTTTATAAAGATCCTGTTGTAAATGTCCGGTTTATAAATTTTAAAGTAACGGTACTGGGTGAGGTGACCAAACCAGCAACCTATGTAATGCCTAATGAGAAAGTTACTTTGCTGGATGCGATAGGCATGGCAGGAGATCTTACTATTTATGGCAAAAGAGAAAACGTTTTATTGATTCGGGAAATAGAAGGGAAAAAGGAGTTTATCAGATTTAATCTCAATAGCAGCAATTTATTTACTTCTCCTTACTACTATCTGCAACAGGGAGACGTGGTATATGTTGAGCCGAATAAGTCAAAGGTGGTTTCCACGGATGCAGCCCGTTTGAGGAATATTACAATTATATCATCCGTTCTTACGCTGCTGGTTGTAATCTTTTCAAGGGTTAATTTTTAAATGTTTGCTGTTTATGTCGGAGAATTATAATGGTAATGGACAAACTGCTGTAAATGTAAATGGTGTTTTACATCAGCATAATGAACCTGATAAGGTTTTTGATCTCAGGAAGCTGCTCGACAAAGTGATCAGTTACTGGTACTGGTTCCTGCTCTGCGTAGTGGCCGGCATCGCATTGTCGTGGCTATACCTGAGGTATGCAACGCCTGATTACAAAGTGAACGCCAAAATATTGATACAGGATGATCAGAAAGGCGGCGACAGCCCTGAAAAGGATATGTTACAGCAATTGCAGATATTCAATAGCAAGAGCAATGTGGACAATGAAATGGAAATTATAAAGTCCCGTTCATTAATGGAGAAAACGGTCAGGGACCTGCAACTGAATGTATCCTATTGGCTGGAAGGCAGATTGAAAACAGCAGAACAATTCCGCAAGCTGCCCTTCGCCGTGCAATGGACTAATTTGAACGATACGCTGCCAGACGCTGAATATGTTGTGAGACCCTTGTCCGAATCTAAAGTACACGTAAGCGCCGAAGGGATCGTGAATAAGGATATTTCCTGGAACGACACGCTGCATTTGCCGGAAGGAGTGATGAAGGTGATGAGGCAGCCGGGTAATAACCTGATTAAGGAAAACTATGTGGTGAGAGTGGTATCAGTGGATAAAGCAGTAACCGTTTACCGTAATAAATTATCGGTAAATATTCCGAATAAGCAGGTTAGTACCATCGATTTGACGATGACCAGTACTATCCCGGAAAAAGGCGAGCTCATATTAAATGAGCTGATTAAGGCCTATATGCAGTTAAGCGTGGATGCTAAAAACCGGATTGCAGACAGCACTATCGCCTTCGTAGATAATCGTTTGGCATTGGTTAGTCATGAGCTGACAGGCGTGGAAAAAGATATTCAGACTTTCAAACAGAATAATCAGCTGGCAGATCTCGGAGAACAGGCTAAACTCTTAATATCCAGTACGGGCGACTTCTCCAGGCAACTAACAGAACAGCAGGTTAAATTAAGTGTCATTGAATCCCTGGAAAAATACATCAATGACGAAACAAATAATAAACGGATTGTGCCCTCTTCACTTGTGCTGGAAGATCCCAACTTTGTATCTATTATTGGAAAGTATAATGGTCTGGAGTTGGAAAGAGAGCGTTTGCTGATGTCAAACACGCCGTCTAATCCGGTAGTGAAAAACATCGATGAACAGCTGGTTGGTCTCAGAGGAGATCTGAAAAGTAATTTGTCTTCTTTCAAAACCGGCATACAAACTAGTATTGGCCAGTTACAACAAAGATCCGGCGCCATTGACAGGAAGATTCAGCAGGTGCCTGCCAAGGAAAGGGTATTCCTGGATTATTCCCGGCAACAGGCGGTTAAGCAGGAGCTGTACCTGTTTTTACTCAAGAAGCGCGAAGAATCTGCTATTTCCAAGTCTTCCAACCTGGCAGGTGCAAGAATCATTGATCTGGCCAAAAGTGAAGCATTTCCTTACATGCCTAAACGGGCTTTGATTTACCTGCTGGGAATGATACTGGGTATTATTTTACCTTCTATTGGTTTGTACCTGCGTGATATACTAAGCCGTCGGGTAGTAAATAAGCTGGACATCACCGAAAACACTCCTGCTCCTATATTGGCTGAGGTAGGTCATACGGACGACAAAACGGCGGTTATTATATCCAAAGAGTCGGTGAGCCCTGTTGCAGAGCAGTTCAGAGCTTTGCGTACCAATTTGCAGTTTGTATTGCGTAATCCCTCGGAGAAGGTAATCCTCCTGACATCCAGTATGAGTGGTGAAGGGAAAACCTTTATTGCCACTAACCTGGCGGCGGTTTTATCGTTGTCAGGGAAGAAAGTGCTGTTGATGGAAATGGATCTCCGCAAACCCAAAATATCAGAAAAACTGGGACTGGATAATCGTACCGGATTCAGTACGTGGTCGATCGGAAAAACGCCACTGAGTGAACTAATCAAACCCTCCGGCATTAATGAAAATTGCTGGATGATCAGCTCCGGCCCCATTCCGCCAAACCCGGCTGAATTGCTGCTGACAGATGCCACCAAAGAATTGTTTCAGACCCTCCGTTCCCGCTTCGATTATATTGTTGTGGACGCACCACCAGTTGGACTGGTAACGGATGCCCAGCTACTCGGTAGCTTCGCGGATACTACCCTTTACCTGGTAAGACAGGGATATACTTTCAAGCAACAACTCCAGATATCCAAAGAACTTTTCATCTTCCATAAAATGCCCAAAATGAACATCATTGTAAATGATGTAAAAGCTGGAAAAGGATATGGATACAGCTATGGATATGGGTATGGATACGGTTATAATGCCAGCTCAGACAAAGGATTGTCTAAAAAAATAAAAGTAATATTCGGTAAGTAATATTATAAAGGAAACTATTCTAATTAAATTATCAATAAAATGAATCAGGAATCAAAAATTGCGATCATCGGACTGGGTTATGTTGGCTTACCGCTGGCGATTGAGTTTGGAAAGCTATATAGTACATTGGGATTCGATATTAACAGCCATAGAGTAGAAGAGCTGAGAGGCGGCTTTGACCATACCCTGGAGGCTGACCTCGAAGGGATGAAGGAAGCATTAGAGAAAAAGAAAGATGGCAAAGGAAAGGGACTGAGCTTCTCCGATAAAAAGGAAGAACTTAAAGCATATAATACTTTCATTGTTACAGTACCTACTCCAATTGATCGTTTTAATGCACCTGATCTACGGCCTTTACTCAAGGCCACAGAAATGCTGGGCAGCATTCTGAAAAAAGGAGATACTATCATTTATGAATCTACAGTATTCCCTGGTTGTACTGAGGAGGACTGCATACCATTGCTGGAGAAAATATCCGGCCTGAAGTTTAATGTAGATTTCTTCGCCGGATATTCTCCGGAGCGTATTGTACCAGGTGATAAAGTGAATACATTAACTACGATTAAAAAAATCACTTCCGGCTCTACACCTGAGGTGGCAGAAAGGGTAGATCAGCTATATAGAAGTATCATCAAGGCCGGTACGCATAAAGCGCCGAGCATAAAAGTAGCCGAAGCTGCCAAAGCCATAGAAAATGCGCAGCGTGATGTTAATATTTCTTTTGTAAATGAACTGGCATTAATCTTTGATCGCCTTGGCATTGATACCAACGATGTACTGGACGCTGCCGGTACCAAATGGAACTTCCTGAGATTCAGACCCGGACTTGTTGGTGGACATTGCATCAGCGTAGATCCTTATTACCTGGCGCACAAAGCGGAATCATTGGGCTACCATCCGCAGGTGATCCTGAGCGGGAGACGTGTAAACGATATGATGGCGGTATTTATCGCTAACAAGATCCTTAAACTGATGGTAAAGAAAGGGCGCAGAGTGGAAGGAGGAAAAGCACTGATTCTCGGTATTACGTTTAAAGAAAATTGCCCGGATATACGTAATTCCAAAGTGGTGGACATCTTTAAAGAGTTGACTGAATTTGGAATGAAGGTCGATGTGTATGATCCACATGCAGATAAAGCAGAGGTAAAAGAAGAATATGGTCTGGACCTGATCGATAATGTGTCAAAACAATATGATGCTATTTTGGTAGCAGTGGCACACAATGAATTCCAGGCAATTGATTATAACGCCTTGAAGAATGGTCATGATGCAGTGCTGTTTGATGCGAAAGCCATTTTGGACCGATCTCTGGTAGACGGAAGACTATAGTGAAAAGCGGTTGCCATACCCGATTCTTATAAATACAGGATTGTTGAAAACCCTTAGTTGAGAAACCTTTTGTTGAAAGACCCATAAATAAGAAGGATGAGCCATATCAAAAAGAAAAAAGTAATGGTAGTTTTTGGCACCCGGCCGGAAGCTATAAAAATGGTTCCGGTTGTAATGGAACTGGCCAGACATAGTGACCTGATTGATGCAAGAACCTGTGTAACAGGCCAGCACCGGCATATGTTAGACAGCGTACTGGAAACTTTCAATATTACACCTGATTTCGACCTGGATATCATGCAGCAATCACAGGATCTTTATGATATCACTATCAACATTCTGTCAAGAATGAAAGTAGTGTTGAAAGAGTTCCGGCCTGACCTGATCCTCGTGCACGGTGATACTACTACCGCTTTTGTGGTTTCACTGGCGGCTTTTTATGAAAAGATTCAGATAGGACATGTGGAAGCGGGGCTGAGAACCTTTAACATTCATTCACCGTGGCCGGAAGAATTTAACCGGCAGGTAGTAGACAAAATTGCGGATCTCTGCTTTGTACCTACTGAGAAGTCTAAAGCCAATTTATTGAATGAAGGAATGCCGAAATCAAGCATATTTATTACCGGCAATACCGTAATAGATACATTGCTGCTGGCACTGGATAAAATAGAAAGCGATGCATCGCTGAAATTATCACTGGAAGGGATTTTAGCGGAGAGTGGATATGATATTTCGAAAGGCAGGCAATTTATCCTGGTAACAGGGCACAGAAGGGAAAGTTTTGGAGATGGTTTCCTGAATATTTGTGATGCCCTGAAAAATATAGCTACCCGCTTTCCTGATGTGGACATCGTTTACCCGGTTCACCTGAATCCTAATGTGCAGGGACCTGTTTATAATAAACTGGGTGGTATTGAAAATATATACCTGACCAAACCGCTCGATTACCTGCCATTTATTTATCTCATGAAACATTGTTACCTGGTGCTGACAGATAGCGGCGGTATTCAGGAAGAAGCACCGAGTCTGGGCAAGCCTGTACTGGTGATGAGAGATACCACTGAGCGTCCGGAGGCAGTGGATGCAGGAACGGTAATACTGGTAGGTACCTCTGCTGAAAAGATCTTCCATGAAACGGAGTGGCTCATACTGGATAGTGAAAGATACGCTGCTATGAGCATGTTACACAATCCTTATGGTGATGGTAAAGCAAGTGCCAGGATTATTGATGCCATTCTGGAAAAAACAGTTGTTACAAAATAAAGGTTAAACGGAATCACAACAGGAAATATGTAAAATATTTTCCGATCAAGATACTACGATGATAATTATCCAGAAGTATATGCCAAGGCTTGCAGATATCATATTTGCGCTGAAAGCGAAGGTTAACAAATCAGAAGTTGGTAAGAAGATAGTACACGGTGTTTTCTGGACATTCCTGGGAACGGTGGTCTTCAGAGCCCTGATCTTTTTATCTTCTATTGTGATCGCCCGCATGCTAAAAAAGGAAGGTTTCGGAGAGATGGGGATGATCCGGTCAACGATCGACATGTTTATCGTTTTCTCCATATTCGGTCTGGGGATCACCACCACAAAATTTATTGCGGAATTCAGGGATACCGATAAACAGAAAGCGGGTAGAATAGCAAAGATGGCTATGCATATGGCTATTTTAATGGGATTGATTATCAGTGTGTCATTGTTTTTTTCGGCGAGCCCGCTGGCAGAGCATTCGTTGGAGAATGCCCACCTCGGCACCGGCCTGAGATATGGTTCCTGGGCGATCCTTTTTTACGCTATTAATGGCGTGCAAACAGGCATCCTGGCTGGTCTGGAAGCATTTAAAAAAATAGCGAAGGTTAACCTGATGGCAGGGGTTATTAACCTGCCGATTTCCATAGGGCTTACCTATTTAATGGGCGTAAACGGTGCTATTCTGAGTTTAACCATCAATGCACTTTTAATAGCCGTGTTGAGTTGGGTGGAGATCAAAAAGGAAACAAAGAAATTTGGTATCAATGTAAATGAAAAGGATTACCGCAAGGAGTTAAAGGTATTATACACTTTCAGCTTACCAGCGGTTTTAAGTGGCATACTGGTATTGCCGGTGAACTGGTATTGTAATGTGTTGCTGGCAAAAGAACCAACAGGTTATGCGTATCTCGGGGTATATAATGCAGCACTCAGTATTTCACTTATTATCAGTGTGGTAAATACCACGCTGGGGCAGGCTTTGCTGCCGCAGGTGATCCGCAATTTTAAACAGCGGAATGCTAAACTGGAAGCCATCAACAATTTTGTTCCCTGGGGTATCGGCATATTTTTATCGCTGCCTTTTATACTGGTGCCTGAAATGGCAGGTATCGCTTTTGGTAAGGATTTTACATCCGGCAATTTAAATGGTACCGTAGTGATTGTAATGATCGGTACTATCGTTATTGCCCACCGGCAGGGCATAGCCAGGAATTTTGCAGCAGGTAGCTTTATGTGGTGGAGTATGTTGAGTAACGGTATCTGGGGACTGCTGGCTATTTTTTATATGATGGGAATTAAGCAGGGCGGTTCGGAAGGGCGTGCAGGTGCCTATGCATTTGCCTACTTTATCAGCACCGTGGTATTTGTTCCCTTCTATATAAAAAAGCAACTGGCAGATGCTTATTTCCTGATATCTCCTGAATCATTGGCTATCTGGGGAATCATCTTTATAGCATTTATAGTGATGATGATGTTCAAGTTGAGCATATACGTGCGGCTGTTGATTTTACTCGTTGCATGCGCCATTATTTTATGGATATTTTATAGAATTTATAAACATGTCAGGTCTGTTTCTTAGTAAAATATACAATGCTGTTGCCAACAGCATTCACAGAGCGGGTATCAGKCGGACAAAGTTCCACTTGCTGGGTGCAGGTGTATCAATAGGTCGCCCGTTTCACTGCAGCGGTGAAGGTAACATCTCTATAGGGGAGTACACCTATATTGGCCCTGGCGCTAAACTATATGGCGTAGGTGGTATTACCATAGAAAAGGGAACTATTATAGGACCTGATGTAACGATATACTCCGCCAATCACGTGTTCAGAGACGCACATTATATTCCTTATGATCACCGGGTGGATACAAAACCTGTGAGCATTGGCGAAAATGTTTGGATCGGAGGGAATGTAATTATTGTTCCCGGCACAAGTATTGGCGAGGGCAGCATCATTGGCGCCGGAAGTGTGGTAACAGGCACCGTAGCTCCGTTTTCTATTGTAGCCGGCAATCCCGCTAAAGTAATCGGTAGCAGAGACGCTTCGCATTACAACCAGCTTAAAAGCGAGAATAAAATATACTTCAGGGCAAAACAGCTGGGTACACTACAGCAATAGCACTGACGGGGAAGACATTTGATAACCATATGAAAAACCATATAATAACCAGATAACATGAAAGTATTGGTAAGAGGGGGATACGGACTGAATAACTTTGGAGATGATGCATTGATGATTACAATGTATGATCACATTAAAGATATTCTGCGTGAAGATGAATTTGGCTTCTATTGCACCAAAGCAGATTATTTCAACGAGTTACTTCCTGCAGCAAGAATTATTTCTTCCGAAGATCTTTTTAGTAAACTGGATGTAGATATGCTCGTTTACGGAGGAGGTACCCAGTTTTTCTCTTTCCCTAACACGCAGGTCAAGTATCTTCCTAAAATGACCCTGAAGAAACTGAAATATTTCTTTGACTATAAAACCCTCAAATCCGTTGTGCTTCCACGTTTAAGAGGGTTTAAGAAAGTAAGCGGTATCAAAGCCGCCAAAACAGTGGCCATCGGTATTGGCGTGGGCCCGTTTGTAAAAGATTCTGTAGAGGAGAGGGTAGCGATGCAAACTTTCCGTCAGCTGGATCAGGCACTGGTTCGCGATGTGGTGAGTTATGATATGTGTAAATCGTGGGAGTCCAAAGGATTGTTCCTGGGCAGCGATTTGTGTTTTAACTCTTCTTTTGTCAATAACTATTTTACAAAAACAAAACCAGCAGCAGACCCACGTGTGATCGGCATCATCGTGCGCGACTGGAAACATACAGATGAAGGGCATGCCTATTACGGCAAGTTACTGGAAGCCACCCGCATCTGGCAGCAAAAAGGATATGAAGTAAAATATATTCTTTTTTCAGAAGAACGTGATCCTGAATGGCTGGATATTATTAAGCGGGAAAATATCGAGGCCATGATCTGGGATGCCAGAAGATATACCTTCAAAGCATTCATCCAGGAACTGGCAGGTATTGATATGTTCGTTACTGCCAGGTTCCACGGGGCTATTTTTGCGGCGCTGCTCAACAAGCCCGCAGTGTGCATTGAAGTGGAACAGAAACTGAAAATCGTCAGTGATAATTTTAAATCGTTCGACTGCTGGAAATACCCGTTTGATGTTAATCAGCTGGTAAATTATGTAGAACAGATTCGTGCTGACTATGCAAACAGGATCAGTCTTTTCCAAACAGATCTTGACAGAGAGATTGCCCGGGGAGATCAGATGTTTTCTTTATTCAGACAGGCCATTCAGGAACTGTAGAACGTAAATTTTAGATTATGAGTAAGTTTAAAGTACATATATTTTACCCCCGCGTGTATGATTTTGACGGAGGACATGTAACAGTAGGAGGTGTACAAACCTATCTGCTGTCATTGGCTGCTGTGCTGGCAGGCGAGGGGCTCGATGTATCCATTATACAGTTTGGGAACAAAGATTTTAACAGGAAAATTGATAACGACGTTAACCTGGTAGGTTATAACCTGTCGAAACGCCAGATGAAGCCGTTGTTTGATCGCCATGTATCACAGATTGATCCGTTGAACGACCTGGTGATTTGGGGTGCTGATACCCTGTCTGTAAAAATTGCGCCTTATAAAACCATCAGTATCCAGCATGGCATATATTTCGACTCACTGGAATTAAATACGGGCATGCGTAAGCTGATGGCGCAAATGCAACTGAATGTGGTGACCAAATTAATGCAGTCTTTCAAAGCCTACAGTTACTTTACCAAATCAGAGTATAAGGTTTGTGTGGATTACAATTATTTATCCTGGTACCGCACGTTCACCTCCAGGGAAGGAGAAGAGAAAATTTTCGTAATCCCCAATTTTGCGAGCGTGAGCCAAACGCCCAATATCAATTTTGGCAACGCCGGAGAAGAAACCATTAAGATACTCATCGCCAGGCGCTTTACCAAGATCAGAGGTATCGCGGTGATGGCGGATATTGTAGAGAACCTGAATAAAAGATACTCAAATCTGAGCTTCACATTTGCAGGAGAAGGAGAGCTGGAACCACTATTGGCCGAACGGTTTAAAAACCGCTCCAATGTTCATATTACCAAATACGACTTCAATGACTCCCTGAGGTTTCATGGCAATTTCCACATTGCGGTGGTGCCAACACTAGCGTCAGAAGGTACTTCTTTTTCGCTGCTGGAAGCAATGGGCGCAGGATGCGCGGTGGTAGCCTGCAATATAGGCGGGATCAATAATATTTTATTGAATAACTACAACGGCATGCTGACAATGCCGTTTACCGAAAATATTATGGGGGCTATAGAGTATCTGGTCAATAACCCCGAAGAAAGAAAAAGGGTGGCCAAAAATGCCATTGACACCATAAAATACAGTTTTAACGCAGAAAGATGGGCTGACTCCTGGCTGGAATTAGTACGAAAAGTGAATAAGCAAGCATGATACAGTTGGAATATAAAGATATAGCCGTGAATCATATGGCGCTGGATGCAGCATATAACCGCCATAGCAAAATCGCCAATTTTTTTGGGAGTGCTATCGTGCTGTTTCTGGCGTTGGGATACCCTATTCAATGTGCTGTTCCATTGTTCCTGAAAGTTAATTCAACGCCTGTTAACGCCGCTTTTCGTGTGTTGATAGCACTAGCTTCGCTGGTAGTGATTGCCCGTGTTCCGTTTTCGATGAAGAAAGTATCGAAAGGTACTTTCCTTTTATTGTTGTTATGGTTCATTTATTCCTGCCGCCTTTTTGTAGATGTAAGTCTGCGTGGAATTGAGTTTGGCAATGGCAGGTACAGTACTTTCTTTATGTATTCCATGGCATTTGCCAACTGTTTTCTGCCGGTAATTGCGGTGGCAGCAGCAGCGCCTTATATCAATATAAAGCAGTTTCTGAAATGGGCATTCATCTTCACGTTTGTCAGCAATATCATCATCTTTGTATCCTTCTTCACAAGTAATGGTATTACCATGGCGCTGATGTCTACCAGAGGTGCTGTGGGAGATGATCCCAGTGAAGCCATGATTAATCCGATTACGATCAGCTTCTATGGCATGTTGCTGGCTGTTTTAGGACTGAGCAAACTGCTTTTTGATGCACCGAAAACCATAAAAGGTGGCATCGCAGTTTTTATGTGTGTGATCATCGGAGTGGCTAACGTATTGCTGGGCGCATCGAGAGGGCCTTTTCTTTCCCTCATATTATCGGTATGTATACTCTTCTATTTTAAGTTAAGAATGTCCCGTAATACGGTGAGCATCGTCTTAAAATCTGCCCTGGTTATTTTTATGCTATTGGGTGGCCTGATGATGAGTGGTATAGGATCGAAGATATTTTCGGATGATGTATTCCTCTTTTATCGGTTAACCCACTTTTTTGATAACGTAGCCAATGGCGAGAAGGAAGACAGGGACTATGAATATGCCAGTGCCTGGGACCAGTTCAGTAATCACCCTTTTATCGGGGATAAATATGTGACGGATCATAGCCATATCTACCCGCATAACGTATTCCTTGAATTACTGATGTCGCTGGGAGCTGTTGGTGGCATCCTGTTTTTGCTGATCCTCTTTGAGGTGCTCATCAAAGCAGGTCATGCCAGTAGGTACAGGTTACACCGTCATATTGCCTTGCTATTGATATTGCTTGGTTATTTATTGTTGTCAATGACTTCCGGGGGGATCTTTATTACTCCCGGATTATGGATACTGCTTGCCTTGTTTTTTGAAATAAAGAACAGGTCTTTCGATGAATCTTTAAACTGATTATGATGATGTATTGGATAAAAACATATAAGGTGTTTACAGGTATATTGCTGCTGGGCATTGCAGGTAAACTGCCTGCTGCATCTGCGCAAACAGCAAAACCGGCCAGTAGCAATCCCCGGTTATACATTGCCATCAGCGGGCTGGGCGACAAAGCGAATAACTATATACAGGGGCAGCAGAATATTGCTGTGGCAAAGATAATTGGTCAGAGCAGTATTGTAGCGAAGAATAGTCTGAACGTAGACAGCAATTTACTCGTTACCAGCATCCGGAAAATATACCCGGATAAAAGTGCAGGTGGCGTATGCATATTGGACTGGGAAGGAGAGGCCCTGGAAATACTGACCAACAACCATTCCGGTAACCAGGATTATCAGAAGATCGCCACGCAGTTCAGAAGAGCCATCACGATTGCAAAACAGGAACGGCCGAATGTGCAATGGGGTATTTACGGACTGCCATTCAGAACAGTTACTGCTAATGAAAAGTGGAAGAGCCAGTGTTATCAGTTGAGAGACCTGTTAAAGTATGCAGATGTTATTTGTCCGTCGCTTTATATGATTTATTCAGAAAGAGTGGTGAGCAGAAGTTATAACGAGCAATATATAGAGAATAACCTGCGGATAGCACTGGAGCTGGGCAAGGAACTGAATAAGCCCGTACTTCCTTTTGTATGGCCCCGTTGGCAGGGTAAAGGTGCGTCATTTATGACACTGGTACCGATGGATGCATTTTCTGCCTATGTTAAAAAGATCATGGGGGCAGAAGTGAATAGCAACCGGCCTGCAGGCGTAGTATTCTGGGATGGGGAAGTTTATTACTATAAGCAGAAACAACCACAGATGCTAAAGGAAGCTCCCAACCTGGAAAGCTTTGTTCAACGTCACGATAGTCAGGTAATAATATACAGTGATCAGATCCTGAAAGCATTAAAAAGATAACCCTTAATTTTTGTATTAAAAAGAATGTAATGAAACTACTGATTGTTTATAACAAAGTGTGGCCATATCGGGAAAAAATATTTGAACTTATTAATGAGAAGTACGACTTGACCGTGGCTTATACGGATCCCAAGTTTTTAGACAAAAAATATCCATATAAAACGGTATTCACACCTGGTAAACAGGTAGGGCCTTTTTTTATTCATAAAGAATCGCTGCACAAGTTATGCGCACAGTTTGATGCAGTGATAGGGCTTTATGAGCTGCGCTGGTTGCGGCTCATGGCGCTGATGCTGAATCCCTGGAGAAAGTACAGTATGTCTTTCTGGGGGATAGGCGTATCTGCCTCTTACAGCAATAAATTTGATGATAAAAAACAATGGGACTTTGTAAGGAATTTCTTTGGTAAAAAAGCCGAGTCTCTCATCTTCTATAGCGATTATCCTAAAACCAAATTTGTACAGGCAGGTTTTAGTGCAGATAAGATTTTTGTTGCCAACAATACCACTTACGTAAGTCCGGTGAACGGCCTGGTAGCGGAAAGAAATACTTTTCTTTTTGTAGGCACCCTGTATAAGGAAAAAGGTATTGATATTCTTTTGCAGGCGTACAGCAAAATTAAAACCAGCCGCGAGGCCCTGCCCGTCTTAAATATTATTGGCGAGGGGCCTGAACGCGCTTCCATTGAGAAATGGGTAAAAGAAGAAGGACTGGAAGATAAAATTTTCCTGCATGGCGCTATCTACGACAGCGAAATTCTTAAGACATTCTACACACGGGCGCTGGCCTGTATTTCGCCTAATCAGGCAGGTTTGTCTGTACTGACGAGCATGGGATACGCCACCATTTTTGTAACAGAGAAAAATGCGATCACCGGTGGCGAAGTATTAAATATCACCAACGGGAAAAACGGAATTATCTATGAAGGTGGGGTAGAAGCGCTTCAACAGCAAATGCAATGGATCATAGAAAATAAAGAGGAAGTGATCCGGATGGGGAAAAATGCACAGGAACACTATCGCAACAACAGAACACCGGAGCAAATGGCTGGTTCTATCATAGGCGCAGTGGAATATGCTTTAAAAAGGAGGAAGCATGCTTGATCTGATCCTTCATCATTTCAGCGTAAAGCATTTCAAAGACTGGTGGAAAAATCGTCACCTGTCATTCTTTGTCTTTTATGATAAAGCAACGGTGATTTCTGAAAAATGTCGCATTCAAAGATCTGTAGTAATAAGACAAAGTACCATCGACAAGTATTCTTACATAGGACATGGCACCAATATTAACAGTGCAACGATCGGTAAATACTGTTCGTTCTCAAAGAATATCATTATTGGTATTGGTACACATCCAACAGATTTTATTTCTACGTCGCCCTTATTTTTTTCTGTAAATAATGGTACCGGGTATTCATGGATTACGGAAGATAAGTTTGATGACCGTCCTGCTCCTGTTACGATTGGAAATGATGTTTGGATAGGGTTAAATTCTTCTGTAATGGGTGGCGTAAAGATTGGCAACGGCGCTATTATAGCCGCCCACTCTGTGGTGACAAAAGATGTTCCTCCATATGCTATTGTAGGTGGGGTGCCCGCGAAGATTATTAAGTATAGATTTTCGGAAGAAATAATTCAGCAACTGGAAGCCCTCCAATGGTGGGACATGCCGGAAGAAGCCCTCAAAAAGTATATCGGGCGTTTTCAGTCAGCATTGCAGCCGGAACAAATGGAAGATATCATACAGGATTTTAAACAATATAAAAGCTAAGTTATGTTGATAGATATTATAGCCGGAGCCAGACCCAATTTCATGAAAATAGCTCCGATTATTGAAGCTATAAAACAAAGAAAGGAAGAGGGGATTCGTTACAGGCTCATTCACACAGGTCAGCACTACGACAAAAAGATGAGTGCTGATTTTTTTGAGCAGCTGGGTATTCCGGAACCTGATATCAACCTGGAAGCAGGTGGTGGTACGCAGGCGGAACAAACAGCGGCCATTATGGTACGATACGAAAAGATCTTAATGGATACAAGGCCGGACCTGGTGCTGGTAGTGGGAGATGTTACATCTTCTATTGCTTGTGCCATGGCCGCCAAAAAATTAAACAATATAAAAGTAGCGCACGTGGAAGCCGGTATCCGTAGCGGAGACTGGACCATGCCGGAAGAAATCAACCGGTTGCTCACGGATGCTATCACAGACTATTTTTTTACGACCACAGAAACCGCTAACGAAAACCTGCGGAAATCCGGTGTAACTGAAGAGCGCCTGTTCCTGGTGGGAAACACCATGATTGATACCTTATTGAAACACCAGCCACACTTCAAACAACCTGATATCTGGAACGAACTGGGACTGCAGAAAGGAGGATACATCGTGATGACCCTGCATCGCCCTGGCAACGTGGACCAGGAACAAAACCTCAAACTGCTGATGGATGGCATTATCAGCTCATCAAAAGGGCTTCCCCTGGTGTTTCCGGTACATCCACGCACCGCAAAAATGCTCGCCAACATTGGCATCAAAGCACCTAACCTCCATATGGTGGAACCATTAGGATACCTGGAGTTTAACTACCTCGTTCAATATGCCCGGGCAGTAATCACTGATTCCGGTGGTATTACGGAAGAAACTACCGTAATGCATATCCCTTGTATGACGCTGCGGGCTAATACCGAAAGACCGGAAACCTGCGACATTGGTACAAATGAACTGCTGGGGATTAGTCCTGCTGCCATTCCTCCGGCTTTTGAAAAGCTCTTTTCCGGTAACTGGAAAAAGGGCGGCATCCCGCCATTATGGGATGGAAAAACTGCAGAAAGAATCGTTGACGTTTTATTAAAATTGAATTAATCATGTTTGAAGGAAAATCTTTATTGATAACCGGCGGTACCGGATCATTTGGTAACGCAGTACTGAATCGTTTTTTACATACTGATATCAGGGAAATACGCATATTCAGCCGCGATGAGAAGAAACAGGATGATATGCGCAACCTGCTCCGTAGCGAAAAGGTAAAGTTCTATATGGGAGATGTGCGTGATTTCAGAAGCATTGACGGTGCTATGGAAGGCGTGGATTATGTATTTCATGCTGCTGCACTGAAACAGGTGCCTTCCTGTGAATTTTATCCTATGGAAGCCGTAAGAACCAATGTGCTGGGTACAGAAAATGTACTGGAAGCCGCTATTAAAAATAAAGTAAGCAAGATCATCTGCTTAGGTACAGATAAGGCCGTATATCCCATCAATGCTATGGGTATTTCCAAAGCCATGATGGAAAAAGTGGCTATTTCCAAAGCCCGCTTGCGTACCAATCCACTGATCACCTGTACCCGCTATGGCAACGTAATGGCCAGCAGAGGGTCGGTAATTCCCTTGTTTATTTCCCAGATCAAGGCAGGTAAACCACTGACCATTACAGATCCTGAAATGACACGCTTTATGATGTCGTTGGATAACGCGGTGGAACTGGTATTGTTTGCCTATGAAAATGCCAATCCGGGTGATATCTTTGTACAGAAATCACCTGCTGCTACTATCAGGCAGGTAGCGGAAGCACTCTGCGAAATTTTCAAAGCGAAAAATGAAATAAAAGTAATCGGTACCCGCCATGGGGAAAAACTCTACGAAACATTACTGACACGGGAAGAGTTTGGAAAAGCAGAGGACCTGGGTGATTATTACCGTATTGCCGCAGATGACCGTGATCTGAACTACGCCAAGTATTTTTCTGAAGGCGATAGCAAGATTGCAGAAGCACAGGACTACCACTCCCATAATACATACAGATTAAGCGACGAAGAACTGAAGGCATTATTACTCAAACTGGACTACGTTCAACAAGAACTGAAGAACTAATGGCATCAGTAGAACTAATAAAAGGCGGTTCTTTTGCTGATGCAAGGGGAACACTGGGATTTGTAAATGAGTTTACCTTCCCGGATGTAAAACGTTTCTACCAGATTGTGCATCCGGATATAAGTGTTGTACGCGCATGGCAGGGGCACAAAGTGGAACAAAAATATTTTTATGTTCCCAAAGGAAAATTTGCACTGGCGTGGGTGAAAATTGATGACTGGAGCCAGCCTTCGAAGGATCTGAAGGCAGAATACCTTATATTGAATGAGGCCGAACCAGCAGTATTAAGCATCCCTCCGGGGTATGCCAATGGTATAAAAGCACTGGAGCCAGGTTCCATCTTAATGGTATATTCAGATCTGGATGTGCAACAATCGGGAGAAGACCGCTGGTCTTTTGATGCTTCACTATGGTTGGACTGGAATAAATTATAAAATGAAAAGAATAGGAATTACCGGCCAGAATGGCTTTGTAGGATCTTACCTGTTTAACAAAATAAGTTTACTGAAAGATGAGTTTACGCTCATCCCTTTCAGCAGATCTTATTTTGATTCGGAAGCACAACTAACCGAATGGGTGAAACAATGTGACGTAATTGTACACCTGGCGGCTATGAACCGTGATCCGGATCCGCAGCTGATCCATGATACCAATCTTGGGCTGGTACAGCAACTGGTAACAGCACTTACCAAAGCGGGGAATCATCCGCATGTCATCTTTTCTTCCTCTACCCAGGAAGAAAGGGATAACCTGTATGGTAAATCCAAGAAAGGTGGACGTGAACTGCTGGAGAAGTGGGCTGTCAGCCATCAGGCAAATTTTTCAGGATTGATCATCCCGAATGTATTTGGTCCTTTTGGGAAGCCATTTTATAATTCTGTAGTCGCTACTTTCTGTCACCAGCTTTGCAATGATCAAACGCCTAAAATAGACCAGGATGGTTTTTTGAAGCTGATCCATGTGGATGAACTGGCCACGCTGATCATTGATGCCATTCGTAACAACGATCATCAACGCGATTATGAAGTAAAGCCTACGGCGGAATTGTATGTGTCTGAGATCCTTTCAAAATTGACAGATTTTAAAAAGCTGTACCTGGAGCAGGGAGTGATCCCGGCGCTTCCGGATGCGTTCAGCATCCACCTGTTTAATACTTTCAGAAGTTATATCGACCATAAAACGTATTTCCCTTTTAAATTGAAGCAACATGCGGATGACAGGGGTGTTTTTGTAGAGATGGTAAAGCTGCAGGTAGGCGGACAGGTATCTTTTTCTACCACGCATGCCGGTATCACCCGGGGAAATCATTTCCATACCCGGAAAATTGAAAGATTCCTGGTCATCAGGGGGAAGGCACTGATTCAGTTACGGAAATATAATACGGAAGAAGTATTGAATTTCGAATTGGACGGAAACGAGCCATCATACGTAGATATGCCGGTTTGGTACACGCATAATATTAAGAACATCGGAGAAGAAGAATTATATACCGTATTCTGGATTAATGAGTTTTTTGATCCGCAGGATCCTGATACCTACTTTGAAACCGTTTAAAAAGTTTTTTAACAATAATCATCATGAGTACAGCTATAAAGAAATTGAAGGTGCTGACAGTAGTGGGCACCAGACCGGAAATAATAAGATTATCAAGGGTATTGGCTAAGTTGGATGAGTCGGAAGCAATAGAGCATGTACTGGTGCATACCGGGCAAAATTACGATTATGAGTTAAACCAGATCTTCTTTGAAGACCTGGGCTTGCGCAAACCTGATCATTTTCTGGAAGCTGCCGGCAAAACCGCTACGGAAACAATCGGCCAGATCCTTATAAAGATTGACCCGCTGCTGGAAGCGGAGCAGCCGGATGCTTTCCTGGTATTGGGAGATACCAATAGCTGTTTATGTGCTATTCCAGCCAAAAAAAGAAAGATTCCTATTTTTCATATGGAAGCAGGTAACCGTTGTTTTGATCAGCGCGTACCGGAAGAAACCAACCGGAAAATAGTAGATCATATCAGTGATATTAACCTGACCTATTCAGATATCGCCAGAGAATATTTACTGCGCGAGGGGTTACCAGCCGACAGGATCATCAAGACCGGCAGTCCTATGTATGAAGTGTTGCATCACTATATGCCAAAGATCCGTCAATCGCATATCCTGGATGAACTGCAGTTGAAAGAGCAGGAATATTTTGTTGTATCTGCACATCGGGAAGAAAACATTAACTCCGACAGGAACTTTGATAACCTCGTTACTTCGCTCAACCAGATTGCAGGCATATTTGGTTTGCCGGTGATTGTGAGCGCACATCCCCGTACCCGTAAAATGATTGAGGCAAAGGGCGTGACTTTTGATCCACTGGTAAAGCTGATGAAGCCATATGGACTCAGTGACTATATCGCACTGCAAATGCAGGCGAAAGCAGTATTGTCAGACAGCGGTACTATTTCGGAAGAGTCGTCGATCCTTAACTTCCCTGCACTAAATATCCGGGAAGCACATGAAAGACCGGAAGCAATGGAAGAAGCCTCGGTGATGATGGTAGGGCTGAACCCGGAAAGGATCTTACAGGGATTAAAACAACTGGAATATCAGGAAAGAGATACCAGGAATTTCCGGGAAGTAGCTGACTACTCCATGCCTAACGTAGCAGATAAAGTGGTTAGGATAATTATTTCCTATACCGACTATATTAAAAAAACAGTTTGGAAAAACTATGAATAATTATGGGGAATAAATTATGGGTAGTAACCGAGCTATTTTTTCCGGAAGAAACGTCCACTGCGTATATCATGACGGAAGTCAGTGCACACATTGCGCAAAATAGTGAGGTGCATGTGATATGTGGTCCATCTTCTTACCAAAAATCCAATATCGTATCCAACGATGCTTTTGCAAATGAAAGTGTGAAAATTCATCGGGTAAAAGCCCTGCCGTTGAGTAAGGATAAGCTATTACAACGCTCCCTCAGAATGATGTTATTAAGTGTGCAGCTTTCATTTAAGCTGATGGCAAAGGCACGTAGGGGTGATCGCGTACTGATTGTTACCAATCCTGCACCAATAGTGCTGTTGGTATCTTTGATCAGCAGGTTAAAAGGACTGAAATGCTTTACGATTGTACACGATGTTTTCCCGGAAAACCTGGTAGCAGCCAGGTTGATGAAAACCAGCAGTATTGGCTATAAATTGTTGAAATGGATTTTTAACAAGGCGTATAGTAAAATGGCGGTACTGTTTGTGTTGGGAAGAGATATGAAAGAAATTTTTGAAAAGAAGCTAAAAGGGTATAAAAGGAAGCCAGCCATATACGTAGTAGAAAATTGGGCCGATACAAAAAGCATTTTCCCGACAGGGAAGGATGAAAACAGGATTGTGCAGCAACTGGGGATTACGGAAAAAATCATTTTTCAATTTGCCGGGAATCTGGGCCGTGTACAGGGACTGATGGAGTTATGTAACGTTATTAAACAGATCCGGAATCCATTGGTGCATTTTATGTTTATCGGGGAAGGCGCTGTGAAGGAAGAAATGAAGCAATTTGTAGCTGTTAATCATTTGCGTAACGTATCCATGCTGGATTCTTTTTCCCGTAGTCAGCAGCGCGAGTTTTTAAACGCCGGCGATGTAGGTATT
Organism: Chitinophaga sp. 10T418; assembly: GCF_056394125.1. Classification (NCBI taxonomy): domain Bacteria; kingdom Pseudomonadati; phylum Bacteroidota; class Chitinophagia; order Chitinophagales; family Chitinophagaceae; genus Chitinophaga; species Chitinophaga sp. 10T418. Next base: position 249,173 of record NZ_JBFTHG010000005.1, on the reverse strand, counting down.
GTTTCGCTGCAGGAAGGGATGGCCGGCCTTGGCGTGCCATCAAAATCTTACAATATCCTTGCAGCGGGAAAGCCGATTCTCTTTATTGGTGATGACGAAAGCGAGATTGCCAGAATGATCAATGAGAACGATGTAGGCTGGTGCTATGCGATGAAGGACACCCGCATGCTGCTTGATTTCTTTAACAGCTTGTCTCCTGAAGATGTTTTACAGCTTAAAAATAAGGGCGAAAGGGCGAGGTCTCTGGCGGAAACAAAATATACCAGGGAAATTATCCTGGATAAATATCTAAAAATGACAGCAAGTGAAAATTGATATATTGTTAACCGGTGCTTCAGGCTTTTTGGGGGGAGAAATTATTGGGACTCTCGACGGCAGGTACCACTTTATTACGTTGGGGAGGCAGTCGCCGGTTTCCGGCGGGAGGCATATCGCGGCCGATCTGGGCAGCGGTATGGTCATCAATCTGCCAGCTGTTAAATACGTTATTCATTGTGCCGGAAAAGCGCATAGCATACCGGGAAATACGGCGGAGAAAGAAGATTTTTATAAGGTAAATTTTCAGGGAACCGTCAATCTATGCCAGTCGCTGGAGAAGGCGGCGGCGCTTCCCGAAGCATTCGTGTTTATCAGCACAGTGGCCGTGTATGGAAAGGAGGAAGGCGTTTTGATTGCCGAAGATCATCCATTGGCCGGTGATACACCATATGCAGAAAGTAAGATTATGGCTGAGCAATACCTCGAAGAGTGGTGTGCGAAGCATCATATAAAACTGAGTATTTTACGTTTACCGTTGATAGCGGGCAACAACCCTCCCGGAAATCTTAAAGCGATGATCCGGGGTATCAGGAGTGGAAAGTACCTGAGCATTGGTAAGGCAAATGCAAAGAAAAGTATTGTATGGGCGAAGGATATTGCTGCTATTCTTCCTGCTGTGGCAGAAATAGGCGGAACGTATAATTTGACAGATGGGGATCATCCCAGTTTTCGGGAGCTGGAACACAGTATCGCCCGCGGTATGGGCAAAAAGGATCCGTTGCGCATACCTTTTCCGGTAGCAAAACTACTGGCGCTGATGGGTGATTTGCTGGGAGATAAATTTCCGGTGAACAGCAGCAAGCTTAAAAAAATTACGACCACACTGACCTTCAGCGATGTTAAAGCGAGGAATTTGCTTAACTGGAAACCATCAGTTGTTACGGAGAAAATAAGATTTATAGTATGATGTACCTGGCATTGGTAGCAGCATTTTTTTTGCTGATCAAAGTTTATTTTAAGTTGGCTGCTCATTACAATATTATTGATAAGCCCAATGAGCGCAGTTCTCATACCAGTATTACTATCAGAGGAGGAGGCATTGTTTTTGTGATGGCAGCCCTGATGGCGCTGATCCTTGATTTTCATGGATTTGGTATTCCCGCCGCAGGTGTCATTATTATTGGTGTCATTAGTTTCCTGGATGATATTTATTCTTTACCGAATAAAGTAAGGATACTGTTTCATATAACAGCTGTGTCGCTGATGTTTTTCTATCTGGCGGTATTCGGGAATTTCCCTGTTTATGCTATCATCGCTTTGTACATACTGGTCATCGGTATCATTAATGCCTACAATTTTATGGATGGTATTAACGGCATCACTGGTTTATACAGCCTGGTTACCCTGGGGGCCCTGCAGTTTGTAAACATACAGCATATTCATTTCATCAATGAAGATATGATCTGGTTGCCTATGCTGGCATGTGCTGTTTTCCTGTTTTTTAATTTCAGGAAGAAGGCGGCTTGTTTTGCAGGAGATGTGGGTAGTGTAACGATTGCCTTCTGGATTATTACGTTGCTGTTGAAACTCATTTTATTTACGGGCGAATGGAAATACCTGCTATTATTGTCGGTTTATGGGGTAGATACTATTCTGACCATTATCCATCGCTTAACACTCAAACAAAATATTTTTAAAGCACACCGGTTACATTTTTACCAGCTATTGGCCAATGAAAGAAAGATACCGCACTTACTGGTGGCTTCCTTGTATGCAGTGGTGCAGGCGGTGATTGACGTATTCATCATCAGTAATCAAAATAATTTGGTGATGAATATAACGATTGTTGGTGTACCGCTGGTGCTGATATATGTAATTTTAAAACCGGGATTAAAACCTAAACTAGCCGCATAATGTCCACATCATTTCTTATTTACGGTGCGGGGGGGCATGCTAATGTGCTGGCAGATCTTGGAATGCTCACCGGCGCTGAGGTGCCTGTGATGTTCTCAGATGATGCTGCACATCATGGTAGCCGCAACAATACGATTATCCGCTCCTACGATCCGCTGCTTTTTCCCGAATTACCATTGATATTGGGTATTGGGAATAACAACGTCAGGGAAATATTGGCAGAGAAAGTAGCCCATTCATTTACCGGGTTGTTGCACCGCACTTCTTATGTAGCAACGAACGCTGCTATAGGAGAAGGGAGCGTGGTACTTGCGAATGCCGTAGTACAGGCAAACAGCCGGATCGGGAATCACGTGATTATTAATGCCGGTGCTGTGATTGATCATGACGCTGTTATCGGTGACTTCGTACACGTGTCTGCCAATGCATATGTAGGCGGTGGTGCTGTTATTGAAAAAGGCGCTGTAATAGGGCCCGGAGCCATTATAACAAGGCATGCCGTTGTAAAGCAGGGAGTTGTTGTACCACCCCTTACAGTAGTGGCCTGAATATAGTATTGCATTTTATCAACCAATATCTTTTTTGATATTTTACCAATTGAAATCTTCGTTACTTTTACAATGCAGGATAATATTTTGATACTACCTGCCGTTATAGTCGCAATAAGCGGAAACCTTATATTTCTTACAGATTTTATCTGATAACCATTTCTGTTCATTTTTCTTTATCGTCCTATTTTAGTGAGGAAAACTATTTATTAAATAATTGTTTTATTCATAGAAAACATATAAAATAATTTTACATTTGTGAGAATGTTATTCTTGAACAAGCGGGCTATGTAAAACGTTGTATGTTCAGAATGTTCGTTACGAGGCTATGCCTTCGCTATTTGAAATGTGAATTTTTTTATGAAAACCATATCTTCTGCATCTTATTCTGTGTTGCTGAAAATCCGCGCGCCAACTTTTTTAACCCACCTGTGGTGGTTAAAAAAATGGAGCAGTATACTCCTGCTTGTCTTTCTTCTCTCGTTACAATATGTATCCGCACAGGACATTCAGATTAAAAATCCTTCACTGGAAGGTGTGCGGGGACAAACAAAAGCACCGCCTTACTGGATCGTTGCCTTTAATACGCCAGATATACAACCCGGTGTTTTAGGGATTACTTTACCTGCATCACTGGGAGCTACCTATGTTGGTTTGCACAGCGGGAAAGACGAACTGGAAGGAATTTCTCAGGAGGTCAACTTAAAAGGAGGGCGTACCTATACGTTTTCCTTTGATCTGGCGTATGCCCCTTTGTATATTTTCAGAGCGTGCTATGGTGATTTGGCTATTTATGGAAGCGATACGCCCACAACACCCACGGAACTGTTATGGAGATCCGGACAGTTTTATCATACGGATTGGCAGCGGCATACTGCTCAGTTCACAACTACCCGGAGCTTTAAATATATTATTTTTGCGGCGTATGTTTCAGCAGAATGTGATAAAAGTAAATACGGCTCCGCCTTATTGATGGATAATTTATCTGCCACCATGCGGGAAGTACCTCAGATTACTTTCAACGTGGAACATACCTGCATAGGTGCAGCCAATGGCCGCCTTTCAGCGAATGTATCAGGCGTTACACCGCCCTATACTTATTTATGGAAGCCAGGCGGGCAAACTACCAGCAGTATTGCTAATCTGGATGTAGGAACCTATGAGGTAACCGTTACTGCTGCTAATGGAACACAAGCCACCGCCAGTGCTGCCATCCGTAATACTGATTTGAAAAGTGAAGTCACTACCATATCCTCTGATTGTAGTGGAGAGAATAAGAACCAGATATTGATAAATACTACAGGAGGAATACCCCCTTATCAATATTATCTGAATAAAAATGATCATGCCAGTTACACGCCTGTATTTAAGGATCTAAGACCAGGAAGTTACCAGGTAAGAGTGAAAGATGAACATGGTTGTGCTAATAGTGTAGAAAATATAAAGCTGCAGGAACCATCGCCGCTGGAAATTACGGACGTAAAAACAACTGGTACCAGCTGTACCAGTACGATTGATGGAAAGATTGCATTGAACGTAACAGGAGGGACGGCGCCCTATGCTTACCGCCTGGAAACAAATGAGTGGCAAACGGATAATATTTTGAGTAAACTGGATGCAGGTACTTATTATTATCAGGTAAAAGATAAAAATAATTGCCAGGTACATGGAAGCGCAGAAATAATCAAAAATATAAGAGAGTGTGCTGTGTTTGTTCCTACTGCATTTTCACCAAACGGTGATGGGCAGAATGATTTGTTTCGTGTAAAACTACATGATGATGTCCATGATTTTCATCTGGACGTTTATAGCCGCTGGGGACAACTTGTATTTAGTACTACCAGTCCTGAAAGTGGTTGGAATGGCGAATTAAAGGGACAACAACAGTCAGCTGCCACGTATGTATGGGTACTTACCTATACAGATAGTAAACAGCAGGCGCTTAAGCAAACAGGAGTAGTTACACTTGTCCGGTAAATTAAAGGGTGTTATTTCTGAAGGAGTAAGTTTCCAGTATTCTTCTCAGTTTCGTATTCCGGGCAATATCAGTAATGGCCTTCAGGTGTTTTTCATGATGAAGATCCGTACCTATCAGATCTATGAGTCCGGCTGTCATCAGTTTTTCTGCCGCCTGTTGCACATGTTTACCGTAGTAACCTACAAGAGACAGCAGGTTCACCTGTAACAGGCAACCCTGTTGTTTCAGTTGCTGATATTGTTCTATATCCTTGTGATAATAGGAATAACGTTCCGGATGCGCCATTACCGGCTGATAGCCTGCTGCCTGCAGATCAAACAGCCACTGACCCAGCTGCATCGGCGCCGACATAAAAGAGATTTCTACCAGCACCAGGTTACCGGAAAGCGTTAACAACGGCTTTTGAAGTAAGGGGATGAATTGTTCATCCAGGTAATATTCAGCCGCATAGCTAAAATCCATCCGGATATCTTTTTGTTTAAGTGCTGTTATTACTTCCTGATATGGCCCCGCCATCGTATCTGTTGAATTGGGATAACGATCCATCATGATATGCGGAGTAGTAATAATTTTTTTGATACCCAGTTGTTGTAGCTGATCTATAAAGTGTATTGATGTGGCAGCATCAGGCACTCCATCATCAATGCCGGGCAGGAGATGGGAATGAATATCTGTCGCCATAAACGCCAGCAAGTCTGCCGGCAATATTGTTTCGATATTTTTTTTACGGAAAAAAAGCATAATGGTTTTTCAATAAGTCAATGTCACAAAATTTCGCTGTGTTATAACACAATCAGTGCCACAATTTCTTCCAGGAATTGCTGATCGGTGGTGTCAAAGTGGGACAGGTACTCGCTGTCTACGTCCAGTATTGCTTTTACTTCGTTGTTGCGGATCAGTGGCACCACTATTTCTGACCGGGAAAGACTGCTGCAGGCAATATGTCCGGGAAATGCTTCCACATCAGGTACAATCAATGTTGCAGCCTGTGCCCAACTGCTGCCACATACACCTCTGTTCTTACGAATACGGGTACACGCTACCGGTCCCTGAAAAGGTCCGAGCACCAGTTCATCTTCCTTCACCAGGTAAAATCCTACCCAAAACCATCCAAACTGCTCTTTCAGCGCAGCGGCTACATTAGCTAAGTTTGCTACCAGGTCTGTTTCTCCTTCCAGCAACCCCTTTATTTGCGGGATCAGTGAAGTATATTGTTCTGCTTTATCGCCCCTGATGATATGTAAGTCTTCTGCCATAATCGATGTTGTTATACTGCAAAAGTCCGGAAATTTCTATATATTTAGCGTAGTAACCGTTAAAGTAATTGTTGTTAACCATTCAACCAATATATATCTGTAAAGGGAGTTGTTTTTTGGTAGTTTATCCTATTTTCCGTCTGCCAAAAGTTTAATTAAAATATATTTGTGATACTATGAAATCACCGGACATAATTTTAGTGAACGAGCAAGATGAAGCTATTGGTACAATGGAGAAGATGGAAGCACATCATAAAGGATTGCTGCACCGTGCTTTTTCCGTGTTTATCATCAATGATGCCGGAGAGATATTATTACAACGCAGGGCGCTGGAAAAATATCATTCCGGAGGATTGTGGACCAATGCCTGCTGTAGTCATCCGTTTCCGGGGGAAGCTACAGATGCAGCCGCACATCGCCGGTTGCAGGAAGAAATGGGCTTCGATTGCAACATGAAGGAAATTTTTACGTTTACCTATAGAGCGGAATTTGATAATGGTTTAACCGAACACGAATTTGACCATGTGTTGCTGGGTACCTATAATGGCAACATATATCCTAATCCAACTGAAGTATGTGATTACCAATATTTGTCTTCCGGTCAGATTATGAAATTAATGGAAAAAGAGCCAGCCTCATTTACTATCTGGTTTCATCGTGCATTACCACTGGTATTGCAGTATATGAATATCCCGATCAATGCTGCCGGTGTATAATTTTTAGTTTTTGTTTAGCTATGCCAATTTGCTGTTAACCGGAGCGGTTTAATGAAGTGAAATTTACAGCACCTATCTGCTTACTGCCTTGATACGGCAGTCATTTTTATGCCCTTTAGCCTCCTTACCGGGACAAGCCCGGTAACACCTATGCTATTTACTACCCTCAATAATTAACTATTAAATCAACTGACACATGACAACTATCCAAATGCCTGACATCAGGTACCCATTCCCTTCTGGAATTAATCAACATGTCAACGAAGCCCAGGACCACGTTGCCTCCTGGGTAAAATTTTTTGGTCTGCTCACCACAGAAAAAGCCTGGCACCGCTTTCATAAAGCCCGCTTCGCATGGTTGGCGGCCCGGGCTTTCCCCGATGCAGCCCTGCATGAACTTTGTATTGTGGCTGATTTTAATACCTGGCTGTTTATTTTAGACGACCAGTGTGATGAGGCCACTGCCGGCCGTAAGGCAGACTACCTGAAAAGCATGATGGCCGGATTCATGGACATCCTGCAGCATAACCGGCAGATAACATCAGAAAACGGCGGCCCGTTACCTGCTGCACTGAGTAGTATCTGGGACCGTATGCGTGCAATTGGAAGCCCCGCCTGGCGCCTCCGCTTTATACGCAGTATGGATGATTATTTTACTTCCTGTATCTGGGAAGCAGAGAACCGGGAAGCGGGCATCGTCCCTTCCCTGGCGGATTATGTACACATGCGCCCCTTCACCGGCGCCCTCCTGGCAGATATCGAAGCCATTGAAATTATTGAAAAAATTTATCTCCCCCGCACGGTGATAGAACAGCCATTGATGCAACGTATGATACAGGCTTGCAATAACATTGTATGCTGGTCCAATGATCTGTTTTCCTGTGCTAAAGAATCCCGACAGGGCGACGTCCATAACCTGGTGCTGGTGTTGCAGCACCACGGACAAATCAGTTTGCAGGATGCGGTGAACCAGGCGGCCCGGATGCACAATGAAGAAGTTGCCATTTTTGCTACCCTCGAAAAATTATTACCGCTGAAAGGAGATGAAAGAGATTATGAACTGCTCCGTTATGTATCTGTACTACGTTCCTGGATTACCGGTAATTACGACTGGAGTGTCAGTGATACCGGCAGGTATGGTATAGAAGTAAAAGAAGTGGTGGCAGCGTAGGGGAGCGCCTTCGGCGCTTGTCTTTGAACTGGATGAAACTGATTTTTATGATTTTATTGCTTTCTCATGAAAAAGTAAAAATCAGTTTCGTCCAGTTCAAAGATAAAGGCCGAAGCCTTTCACCCCCGCTTCATCCGTTTCTCTATCAACCGGCCCACCCACCAGAAGGAAATGGCCAGTATGCCAAAGAACAGTCCTTTGTTGGTATGGTCCCAGAGATATTCAAAGTAGCGGGTATAAAGATCCAGTAGAAGAAAAACAACGGCGAGGTCACGCAACAGGTCATCTTTCATACGGATGCCCAGTAGCAGCATGCCCACACATTGCAGGGTGTAAATGATTACCCACTGTAACAAATGTATCTGTCGCAGTTGTTGCCATTCGTCCCAGGTTCCACAGTTGCCGAAAATGGAGATGAGCCAGCCGGAAATGATGAACAGTAGCCAGCCGCCGCTCCAGGTAATATCCTTGATGGGCGCATATACCCGGAATTGCCGTAACAACCAGGCTGCCAGCACCAGCAAAGCGCCCAGCAGGGCCATGCGGCAGGGCAGGTTCATACCCAGGAAAAAAGAAGCATCGCCCGTAAGATAATAGGTGAGTTTTACATAAGCTGGTATCAGGCACAACAGGGTAGCAGCCCACAACAGCCTCGAATGAAGCGTAATGCCCAGCACACCGTAACAGGCGGTTGCCAGCAACCAGAAGGCGCCATAGTTGCCATCGAGATAATTTACACTCTTGCCCAGGTATACCACGCTCACGCCTATACTAAGTACAGGCAACAACCAGAAAAGCTCCCGGTTAAAAGAAAATACCGGCTGATGTTTATTACGCCGCCAGCCCTCATAACAAAGAAATATGGTCAGTCCGGCAAATAGCAAGGCAATCACACTATCTGTCAGTGAAAACTTTTTCCGGATGATTTCTATCCACTTTTCATCAAGCACCAGCGAGCCAAAAGCCATCAGTGCACAGGAAATGGCAGCGATGAATATGTAAAGGGTAATTGTTTGCCAATCGGTACTCACCACTTTATAGCTTTGCTGCAGTTCACCTGCCTGCTCCTCCGTAATGAGCTGTTCCTTCTGCCAGGTGTTGATCGCCCGGCGGAGTAATTGTGCTTCCCTTTTGTCCAGTTCCATCATAGACGATCTATTCAGTTGTTTTCTCCACCCGATGTACCAGGCGAAGGGTATTTCGCTTTTTTATCTTTAAACGGAAATAATTAAACAAACCCAGCGCCGGAATAATCATATAACTGACACGCTGGTACGCAGTATTCTCCGGATACAGGAAATAGGTCATGGCAATACAGGTAAAACCCGTTGCCATAGTGAGAAACCCGTATTTAGAGCGCTGGTACAATAACTCCTTTTCTGTATGATGCCCCGGCACAGCCAGGTTTGGATTTTTCTGGAAAACATAGTAACTGATCCAGAATAAAGCCGCCAGACAGCCCGTCAGGTTACACAGATAGATAAAGAAAGGCAACATAAAATGAGCACTGGTATGCAAAATCGCCGAAGTCGAAAATGGAAACGACACAATAAAAAATAAAAAGAAAAGATTGCGATGAATCAATCCTTCGTTGTAATTTTGGAGGAAGCGGCATAAATGCAGATGCCGGACCCAAAAGTTACCAATAAATACAAAGCTGGCAGTAAAAGTCAGAAATTCAATAACAGTCGGCTGCAGCAGATCCCAGTAGCCGTTGGCAGGCATTTTTCCAGGAAGAACAGGCAATTTGATTTCAATAATCAGTAAAGTAATGGCAATGGCGAACACCGCATCGCTGAAAAGGATCAATCGCTCCAGCTCAAACTCACGATGAAACGGTTTGGGTTCTTTTATAACAGACATAGACATAGTTAACAATAACTTTTCCGAAAGATACGAAAATAGCTATTAGCTGACAGCTATTAGCGTTTACCATGCATTTGCCGGATGCTGCCTCCCGAAAAGAGACAATATCCGCTCAACCTTTTTACCTGTTTGTTGTTAAGTATTTATCAATCATCATATACTTTCAAAGTAATAAGTATGCATTGTCGTTTTTTCCTCTTCACCCTTCTTTTATTGTCAGGAATAACAGCAGCTTACGGGCAGGTGGATACTACACAGCCAGGTAGTTATGCTTATAACCTGGTCAATTGCATACAATACGGACTCGCTCATCAGAATGATGTGGTAAATGCCCGGCTGGATGTAGCATTTTCCCAGGAACAGATAAAAGAAGCTACCGGTAAGTTATTACCCCACGTAAATATTAACGGAAGTCTGGTAGATAACCTTAAGCTGCAAACCTCCCTGATTCCGGACATCGCCAATGGTAACTACGATAAAAAGATCCCGGTGCAATTTGGCACCAAATGGTCTTCCGGGGTTACGGGACAGGTAGACCAGGCCATCTTTAACAGTGATTACTTCCTGGGACTGAAAGCTTCCAGGGTGTATGGTGGCTTGTCGCAAAAGACCTATAAACGTACAGAAATAGACACGAGGGTAGCCATCACCAAAGCATATTATGCGGTGCTGGCCAATGAAGAAAATATCCGGCTGGCAAAATCCAATATGGCCCAGCTAAGCAAAACCCTCTCGGATACCAAAGCCCGTTACGATGTAGGCGTGGCAGAAAGGGTAGACGTAGACAGAATACAGGTGTCCTATAATAATGTGGTGACAGATATTGAAACCCAGATCCGGGTTCTCGTATATACGATGCAGTTATTGAAGTTCCAGATGGGCATGCCCCAGGAAACAAAGCTCACCCTCACCGAAACAGTACAGGACCTGAATGTAGACTCATTTATTTCAGATACCGTTGATTACCAGGTGCAGGATAGAATTGAATACAGCATACAAACCACGCAGATTGCACTGAATGAACTGAACCTGAAAAGTAAGCGGCTGGGATACCTGCCTACATTGAACGCTTACGTCAACTACGGATATAATTACTTCGCCTCCACTTTCGGAGACCTGTATAAAACCGGTTATGGCGCCTCCGCGCTTGGGTTAAGTCTTACCTGGCCCATTTTTGCAGGTACGGAAAGACTACATCAGATCCGGGAAAACAAGATAACATTAAAAAAGTCGCAAAATGACCTGGACTATCTGAGCCAACAGATCAAACTGGATGTGACCAATTCCAATACCCAATATCTCAACAACAGATCAAGGTTTGTAACACAGAAAACCAACATGGGGCTTACCCAGGGAATATACGATCGCATCGTACTCAAATTTGAACAGGGAGTAGCCACCAGTCTGGATGTTACCTCGGCAGAAAGTGACCTGAAACAGGCGCAGGTAGATTATGTGCAGGCCCTGCTGAATACACTGATCAGTAAAACAGACCTCGATAAAGCCATGGGCAAAATTAAATAAGCAGTTAGCTTTTTTGTATTCGTAATTCGCAATTAATTTCTCATATGTATCTAATAAATAACAAGCGGACCTTTTATGTGGCAGGAATGATACTCTGTGTAGCCTGTGGCAACAGCAAAAAGCAACAGCAGCAGGCCGCTATGATGGGGAAGATGAAACCTACGGTGGTAGCTGCGGAAGTGGTTCCCGCCGTTTATACCGTGGCAGAAAAATTTCCTGCTACCCTCCTGGCGCATGATGTAGTGGAACTCCGCCCGGATGTTTCCGGCTACCTCGAAGCCATCCGGGTACAAGACGGTAGTAACGTTACCAAAGGGCAGGCATTATATGATATAGACAGAAGCCGTGCTGCCGCTGCATATGGTCAGGTCGCCGCTACCCAGCAACAGGCGGAAGCCGATCTGGCACAGAAAACACGTGATTACGAAAGATATAAGTCCCTGCTGGAACATGATGCCATCTCCAAACAAACGGTAGACCAGGCCTACACAGCCATGCTGACATCGAAGGCCAATGTGGCCGCCGCCAAAGCATCTGTGGCCAAAGCCGGTACGGATGTGAACCATGCCATCGTAAAAGCACCGGTAACCGGTAAAATAGGTATCGTCCAGATTAAAGTAGGAGATATCGTGAATGCCGGCCAAACACTGATCAATACTATCGTCAACGAACACCCGATGTTTGCCGATATGGATATTCCACAGTCCCGGTTGCCGGAGTTTCTCCGCATCCAGAAGGGACAGGGAGATGAAAAATTCTTTATTCAGTTTGGTGATGGTACCCGATACGGAGAAGTAGGAAAAGTGCTGACGATCAATAATATCGTTGATGCCCAAACCGGAACTGTCCGTGTGCGGCTTGTGTTTCAGAACAAAGATGATATGCTGAAATCAGGTATGAGCATCGTGGTAGTGATGCAATATGGTACTCCGGCTACCCAGCTGGCTATCCCCGCTAAGGCGATGATCCAGAATTTATCTGAAACCAGCGTGTATACAATCAGCAAAGACAATGTGATTGGAGCCCGGGATATTGTGCCGGGTGCCATTACCGATACCATGCTGCTGATCAACAGCGGATTGAAAGCCGGCGATAGGATAGTGGTGGAAGGTATACAGCGGGTGAAACCCGGAGACACTGTCAATATTGCGGGAGCAGGAGCACCTGCAGGAGCACCGGCAGGAAAATAATAATACTAAATCACCATCACAGTATGATCTCAAAAACATTTATAGAGCGCAAGAATACTACTATCGTAATTGCTATCATCATTGTGATTGTAGGGCTCATCTGCATGTTTAACCTACCCATTGCGCAGTTGCCGGATATAGCACCACCAGTAACAGATGTAAGGGCCAATTATGTAGGAGCCAACTCCACTACGGTAGAAGAAACAGTGACCACCCCCATAGAAAACCAGGTAAACGGTACTCCCGGCGCTATGTATATTCAGTCCGTGAGTGCCAACGATGGATCTATGAGTATTACCGTCACCTTTAACCTGGGTACCAATCCCGATATCTCTACGCTGGATGTACAAAACCGTGTGAGCCTGGCGTTGCCAAGTACACCGGATGAAGTACGGCGTGTAGGCGTAACGGTGAAGAAGCGGTCCAACGATATGTTGATGGTAATTGCGTTAAACTCTCCCAAAGGAAAGCACTCCCGTGAGTTCCTGGACAACTACATGAACATTTACCTGAAACCCGAGCTGGCACGTATTGTAGGAGTAGGTGATGTGAATGCTTTCTCGCAGGATTATAGTATGCGCATATGGCTGAACCCTGATAAGATGGCCGCCCTTGGCCTGACTGCAGGTGATATCGCCGCTGCCATCAGGGAACAAAACCAACAGGTGCCTGCCGGCAGTATCGGTGCACCACCCATGAGTCATTCACAGGCATTTGAATATACGGTAAGTGTGAGAGGCCGTTTGGCTACTTCAGAAGAATTCGGCAACGTAGTAGTGGCTAAAAGTAACAATGGCAGCCTGGTAAGACTGCGGGATGTAGCCCGTATCAACCTCGGATCTTTTACCTATTCCATCGAAGCAAAAGCAGATGGTAAAACAGGTAGTGGTATGGCAATTTACCTGTCTCCCGGCGCCAATGCGCTGGATGTAAACGACAAGGTAATGGCCAAGATGGCGGATATGGCAAAGAATTTTCCGGAAGATGTGAACTGGCTGGTGCCTTTTGAAACTACGTCCTTTGTGCGGATTTCTATTGAGGAAGTAATCCAGACATTTATCGAAGCCCTGATCCTCGTGGTGATCGTGGTATTTATATTCTTACAGAACTGGCGGGCCACACTTATTCCTATCTTGGTAATTCCGATTTCCCTGATAGGCACCTTTATATTTTTCCAGCTACTCGGCTTTTCCATCAATACCCTTACGCTGTTTGGTTTTGTGCTGGCCATTGGTATTGTGGTAGATGATGCCATTGTGGTGGTGGAGGCAGTGCAGCATCATATTGATGCAGACCTGATGTCGCCCCGGGATGCCACCTTTAAAGCCATGTCGGAGGTACAGGGACCGGTAATCGCCATCGCACTTATCCTCGCAGCGGTATTTGTGCCTGTGGCATTCATTCCCGGTGTAAGCGGACGATTGTATCAGCAGTTTGCCTTAACGATCGCCTTTTCCGTGTTGTTGTCTGCATTCCTGGCGCTGACCTTTACACCTGCATTGACGGCCATCCTGTTAAGACCTGCACACCTTACCCAAAAATCACATGGTCTGAATAAGATCTTTTTTAAATTTAATGAATGGTTTACGCGGGTAACCAATAACTACGGAAAAGGAGTGATGTTCTCTATCCGCAAAACTCCGGTGGTACTCATTATCATGGGAATCATATTTGCGGTGGCCTTTTTCCTCTTCAAGAAAACACCGACCACCTTTGTGCCCCAGGAAGACATGGGCGCCCTGTATATAGCACTGGAACTGCCGGAAGCCTCTTCTACGGAGAGAACAAAAGAAGTGGTGGCACAGATCAGTGATATTTTGTTGAAAGATAGTGCCGTTATACATTTCTTCGGCATCACCGGTATCAACTTCGTGGCCAATGCCACCAAACCTAACTCCGGTACGTTTTTCGTGAGCCTCAAACCATGGGATGAACGTTATAAGCATGGCGACAATATAGGCACTGTATTAGGCCGTATACAAATGGCGACCAGCAGAATTATAGGGGCCAATATTATTTGTATTCCGGCACCTACGCTGCGTGGTTTGGGTACTTCGGGAGGGTTCTCCTTTATATTGGAACAACGAAGTAATCCGGACATTAATCAGTTCCTGCAGGTAATGGGGCAGTTCCTCATGGCAGCCAACCAGCGGCCGGAAATTGCCAGGGCATATGCTTTCTTCAGCGCCAATACTCCACAGTTTAATGTGGATGTAGACCGCGATAAATGTAAGCAACTCGGTGTAGCCGTCAGCGATGTATTTAATGCGCTGCAAACATTCCTCGGAGGGCTCTACGTCAATGACTTTACAAAGTTCAGTCGTAGCTTCCGCGTGGTGTTGCAGGCAGATTCATTATACCGAACCAGCATCAATAACCTGAGTACATATTATGTCAGAAATAACACAGGGTCGATGGTGCCGCTCAGCGCGCTGATCACCACCAAAAAATCAGCAGGTGCGCCGGTAATCAATCACTTTAACCTGTATCGTTCCGTTGAAATTGATGGAGATAGTAAAACAGGCTATAGCAGTGGTGATGCCATCAATGCACTGAAAGAGGTGGCGACTAAAGTATTGCCTGAAAATTTTGGTTACGAGTGGGCCAACGTATCATTGCAGGAAATTGAAGCAGGTAACAGTAGTGTGCTCATCTTCGCTTTATCTATCCTGTTTGTATTCCTGTTGCTCACCGCCTTGTACGAAAGCTGGTCGGTTCCGTTCTCCGTATTGCTGGCGGTACCTATTGCATTATTTGGTTCTATCCTGGCGCTGTCGTTAACCAAACAGGCCAATAGCGTATACTCTCAGATAGGGTTGATTACCCTGATTGGTCTGGCTGCGAAAAATGCCATCCTGATCGTTGAGTTCTGTAAAGAGCGTGTAGACAGGGGGATGCCATTGCTGGATGCTACGCTGGAAGCCGTGAAACTGCGTTTACGTCCTATTCTTATGACTTCCTTTGCCTTCATATTGGGGGTGTTGCCGCTGTGTCTGGCGAAAGGGGCGGGTGCCGCTTCCCGTGTTAATATAGGCTTCACCGTAGTAGGAGGTATGTTGGCCGCTACTTTACTGGGTGTTTTCACGGTACCGGTATTGTATGTACTCATCACCAAGATGGCTTATGGCAAGAAGAAACTGGCCGACCTGGAAGCGAATGGTAATGAAGACAAGAAACCTAAAGGTTTAGGAGAATAACCCTAACTTCATTATCATGAAAAATACGGAACGTTTTAGCACACGGGTAGATAACTATGTAAAATACCGGCCGCATTATCCTGTGGCCATTATTCCATATCTGGCTACGGAAGTGGGTTTAACACGCGATACCATCGTGGCGGATATTGGCGCCGGTACCGGCATCTCTGCCCAGCCTTTCCTAGATAACGGCAACAAGGTGTATGCGATAGAACCCAATGCAGAAATGAGGGAGAAGTCGCAGCAATTACTGCAACGTTATCCGGGATTTTCTGCATTGGCCGGTTCAGCAGAACATACCACCCTGCCGGCGGCCTCTATAGACCTGATTGTTGCGGGTACCGCTTTTCACTGGTTTGACCAAACCGCTACCGCCGCGGAATTCAGACGCATAGGCCGCAAAGAAGCCCACGTTGTATTGATGTGGAACGTAAGACAGGCGGAACTGCCTTTCGAAAAGGGCTACGAAAAGCTCCTGCACCAGTTTGGTACCGATTATAAAGACATGCAACACAGAAACGTAGGGACGTCACAGTTAGCCGCGTTTTTTCAACCTGACACCATCCACGAAAAGACTTTTCAAAATGCACAGATCTTCGATTTTGCCGCGCTGAAAGGACGGTTGTTGTCTTCTTCCTATGCGCCTGAAAAAGGCCACCCCGTGTATGAAGACATGATCAAAGCCCTGGAAGACCTGTTCTGGAAATACCAGGAACAGGGCATGGTGAAGTTTCATTATGAAACGAAGGTGTATACAGGAAAGGTCTGAACGCACTATACCAGACTATTATACAATATCTCTACCGGATGCAGGGCTTTCACCCCGGTTCCATCTTTTACCTGGTGTCTGCAACTGGTGCCCGGAGCGGCAATGATAGTACCGGTGGCAGCATTACGCACCGCCGGGAACAACACCATTTCACCTATTTGCATACTCAGGTCATAGTGCTCTTTTTCATAGCCGAAAGACCCTGCCATACCACAACAACCGGAGGGAATTACTTCCACAGAATAGTTCTGCGGCAGTGACAACATCTTTTTACTATGCAGCGCAGAAGACAATGCTTTCTGCTGACAGTGGCCATGTAATTTAATGTGTTGCTTATCACTGGTAAACTGTGCGGCAGTGATATGTCCTTTCTCTGCTTCTGCTGCCAGGAACTCGTCTATCAGGTACACATGTTTCGCCAATGCTTTGGCGGGTGCGCGTAAATTTTCACGTACCAGGTCTGGGTATTCATCGCGGAAGCTCAGTATCGCAGAAGGTTCTACGCCGAGCAGTGGTACATTTTCGTTAATAACGTTACTGAATATACGAACATTATTCTCTGCATATTCGCGCGCCTTGCGTAACAGTCCTTTCGACATGTAAGCACGGGCACTTTCCGGATGTGCAATCATTTGAACATCATAGCCCAGGCGGTGCAGCAGTTGTACGGCTTTGATACCGATAGCAGTATCATTATAGTTGGTGAACTCGTCACAGAAAAGATATACTTTTTTATTACCGGTAGCACCTTGCTTTTCTTTGGGCCATTTTTCGTTGAACCATTTACGTAAGGTGGTGTGGTGCAGGCCTGGTAAAGAACGTTTTGCGGCAAAGCCGGCGAATTTACGGATGATGCCTCCGGTAAAGGAATTATTGATCATGGCATTGTATACTCCCGGTGCAATAGCTGCCAGTGCAGAAAGTTTGGAGTAGTTGCCGATCATTTTAGCCCGCATTGGTACGCCGTTGGCATCATAATAATGCTGCAGGAATTCCATCTTCAGTTTGGCCATATCCACGTTGGAAGGGCATTCTGATTTACAGCCTTTACAAGCAAGACAGAGGTCCAGCACCTCATAAATTTCTTTATGATCAAAGCGGTTTTCTTTGTTGCTATGTGTCAGGAATTCGCGGAGGATATTAGCCCTGGCGCGGGTAGTATCTTTTTCATTCCGTGTAGCCATATAGCTGGGACACATGGTGCCGCCGCTCAGTTGTGTTTTACGGCAATCGCCGGAACCGTTGCACTGCTCGGCATGCTGCAGCATGGTTTGTTGCGGGAAATGAAAGATGGTTTTTATTTCCGGTACCTGTTGTCCAGGCTCGTAGCGCAACATACTATTCATAGATGGTGTGTCTACGATCTTGTTGGGATTGAAAATGTTTTCCGGATCCCAGGTATATTTAATCTGTCGGAGTAGTTCATAGTTTTTGTCGCCCACCATCTGTTTGATGAATTCGCCCCGAAGCCGGCCATCACCATGTTCTCCACTGAGGGAGCCATTGTACTTTTTAACGAGGGTGGCAATTTCTTCGGCAATCTTGCGGAACAGTAAATTTCCTTCTTCTGTTTTCAGGTTGATGATGGGACGGAGGTGAATTTCACCGCTACCGGCATGCGCGTAGTGGACGGCGTAGAGTTTATATTGCTGCAGGATATCGTTGAAATCACGGATAAAGTCAGGCAGATCTTCTACGGCTACGGCGGTGTCTTCAATCACCGGCACAGCTTTTTCATCGCCGGGCAGGTTGCTGAGCAGGCCCAGACCTGCTTTGCGGAGTGCCCATATTTTTTTGCTGTCATCGCCGAAGAGGAGGGGGAAGTGGTAACCCAGTCCTGCTGCGCGCAGGGTGGCTTCCAGTCTGCCGGCAATTTCCACTACTTCTTCGCGGGTGTTGCGGCAAAACTCCACTACCAGGATAGCGCCGGGATCTCCCTGCACAAAGAAGCGGTTTTTGCTTTGCTCGATATTATCCTTGGTACATTCCAGTATATAATGATCAATCAGCTCGCTGGCGCTGGGCTTATATTCCATCACCAGGATGTTGGCGCGGAGTGACTCATCAATATTATTGAAGTGGATGCAGATCAGGCCTGTTTCTTTGGGAGGCAGGGGATCTACATGTAGTTTTATTTCTGTCAGAAAAGCGAGGGTACCTTCAGAACCTGCTATCAGCTTGCAGAAGTTGAAATCTTCTGTGCCGGCGGTGAAGGGGCTGGTGTCCAGCAGCATGTCTACTGCGTAGCCGGTATTGCGGCGGGGAATACTTTTCTTTGGGAACTCTTTCCTGATCTCGGTTTGGTAGCTGTGGTTACTCAGACTGGTACGGATCTGTTTATAGATCTTCGTTTCCAGGGTATCAGGGCCTTCGCATTTCTGGTGGAAGCTTTCGGCGTTCATGCTGCCGAAGGTCACTTCTTCGCCGTTGCTCAGCAGGGCTTTTACTTCKAGGAGGTGTTCACGGGTGCTGCCATATACCACGGAGTTGGAGCCGCAGGAGTTGTTGCCTACCATGCCGCCTATCATGGCGCGGTTAGCCGTGGAGGTTTCCGGGCCAAAGTAAAAGCCATGTGGTTTCAGGAACATGTTGAGTTCATCGCGGATCACGCCTGGCTGTACACGTACCCAGCCTTCTTCTTTATTAAATTCCAGTATGTTGGTAAAGGTGCGGGATACGTCGGTAATGATTCCGTTGCCTACTACTTGTCCGGCGAGTGAGGTACCGGCTGTACGTGGGATCAGGGAGGTTTTATTTTCACGCGCAAAGCTGATCAGTGTCTTCAGATCATCGATATGCTGCGGAATAGCTACTGCCAGCGGCATTTCACGGTATGCCGATGCATCAGTGGCATAAAGTGTTCGCATGGTATCGTCTGTATAAAGCTTGCCTTTCAGTTGCTGGGCCAATTGCTCTAGCTTGTCGCGCATCATTTTTAGTACCGGTTTTGAAAAGGCGAAATTAATATTTCAGTCCGGCTTTTTCATGCCTTGTAATGTATTCGTCAAAAAAAGCACTATTCTTTTACAAATTGGGGCTTTTTTACTTGTAGGCCGCAAACCGCCTCCAGCTTATCAATCAGGTATACGGCCAGTTCGGGGGATTTGGCCTCATCGTGCATGTGCATGAAAAAGTATACTTCCTTTAAACCGTTGTCCAGCCAGTATTTGATGCGGTTCGCCCAGTCATCGATCCGGGTATAATCCGTAGGGTGCAGGCTATTGCCTACAAACCGGATAAATATTTTGGGGATGGTCAGGTACATATGTGCCACATCCCTTCTGCCGGCGGTGTCGGTAATAATGATGCCCACATTGAGTTCCCGGAGCTTTTCAAATAGTTCCAGGCGTACGGCTTCATCTTCATACCAGGCTTTATGCCGCAATTCTACAAAAAACTGCAGGTCTTTCGGCAGGGAGGCGAGGTATTCGTATAGGTATTCCCGTTTGGCCGGGCCATATTTATCACTCAATTGTAAAAAAACAGGTCCCAGGTGGGAACCGAATGCCAGCACGCCTTCCAGGAAAGAAGTGGTTTTGTCGCCAGCGCTTACCAGGTTGCTGAAATGACTGATGCTTTGTGGTACTTTGGGACAGAACTTAAAATCCATGCCCTGGGCTTTCACATCCCATTTGGAAATGGTAGCTGGTCCATATATCTGGTAATGGGTGGCGTTGAGCTCTATGCTGTTGAAGTGTTTTACATATTCTCCGAGGAAATCGGCCTCTTTGGTACCTTTGGGGTATATTTTCCCTATCCATTCCTTTCTGCCCCATTTGGCGCAGCCCAGGTAGGCCAGCGGCTTTTTGACTGGCTTGCCTTTCAATACCTTCTTATTAAATGCAGGTTCTGCAGGCAATTTAAAATCAATGTCTGATAATTCGGGAGTAGGAACACGACCAAAATCCATAACAGGCGCATTTAGAGGATGAACACATGACAATAACGAATACAAATATACAACCCCGGTTTTTTATCTGGTATGGGATCAACCATTATAAAGAGGAGCGAAGTCAGATGATAAAATATTTATAGTTGTCTTTCTGCATCTTTTTAAATCATACAAAATCAAAAAGAATCCGGTCAAACCTGAAAATCTGTCTAACTGGTTGCGGGAAAAATTCACGTTAAAATAAATTCCGTCTCCCCCTTTGTTTTCTTATTTTTCCAAGGTAACTTAATAAAGATTATCAATTATTTAGCATGGAGATTTTACACATTAGCGCGGAATGTTACCCGGTAGCCAAGGTAGGTGGACTAGGTGATGTGGTGGGGGCATTACCCAAATATCAGCACCAGTTAGGAAATTTTGCCAAGGTAGTAGTACCCGCCTACCGGACAAAGTATTATGACACCCACGAATTTGATGTGGTACACCAGGCTGGCATGTGGCTGGGGCACGACTGGTACCATTTCAACGTATTAAAAGAACGCAGCAACGACCTGGGCTTCGACCTGTACCTTGTGGATATTCCCGGTTTGCTCGATACCCCTGGTGTATATGGTTACCCAAATGATACAGAACGCTTTCTGGCCTTCCAGGTTGCGGTGCTGGACTGGATCAACGAATGGCAGCATCAGCCGGATGTAATCCATTGCCACGATCATCATACCGGGTTAATCCCTTTTCTGTTGAATTATTGTTACAAATATGCCCGGCTGAAAGATATTCCTTCAGTACTGACTATTCATAATGCACAATACCAGGGCCAGTTTGGATGGGATAAGCTATACCTGCTCCCGTCTTTTGACCTTTGGAAGGCAGGTTTACTGGATTGGGGCGGCGCCATCAATCCGCTGGCAGCGGCTATCAAATGTGCCTGGCGCGTGACCACTGTTTCGCCGGGTTACCTGGAAGAACTGTTTTATAATGCCAACGGCCTCGAAAGCCTGATCAGCCAGGAAAAAGCGAAGATGGTAGGGATTCTGAATGGAATTGATACCCTGGTATGGGATCCTGCCACTGACCATATGCTGGCCCGGAATTTTGATATTGATACCGCTGTAGCCGGTAAAGAAGAAAATAAACAATTGCTGTGTGAGCGCTTCGGACTGGATGCCTCTTTGCCGCTGATCTCCTTTATAGGCAGACTGGTAGGAGATAAGGGGGCAGACCTGTTACCTGAAATCATTGGGCGCTCGCTGCACGAACTACCGGGAGAAGTCAGCTTCCTCGTTCTGGGGAGTGGGGAACCACATATTGAGTGGTCATTGCAGCAAACGCGTCAGTTGGTGAGCTATGGTTTCAATGTACATATCGGGTATGATGAATCTTTATCCCATCTTATTTATGCGGGCAGTGATTTTCTGCTGATGCCCTCACGGGTAGAGCCTTGCGGGCTGAATCAGATGTATGCCCTGCGTTATGGAACGGTTCCGATGGTACGCAGCACCGGGGGATTGAAAGATACCGTCACCGACTTTGGAGATAAAGATGGGGTGGGGATTCGCTTTAACCAGGCAGGTGTCTGGGATGTTTGTTACTCGGTTAAACGGGCGATAGAATTGTATCATGATGCCACACATCTGGAGGAAGTCCGTTTGAGAGGCATGAACATTGATCATTCCTGGGGCAGTTCTGCACAACGTTACATTGACATGTACAGCAGTATGAAATAGTTTAGAATATTGAATGATGACTTTCTAAAAACCAATTCCCATTATGACTAACGATGTAATATCCATTATTCTCGGAGGAGGGGCCGGCACCCGCCTGTATCCGCTTACCCGTCGCCGTTCAAAACCAGCGGTGCCTTTAGCCGGTAAATACAGACTGGTGGATATTCCCATCTCCAATTGTTTGAATGCTGAACTGAACCGCATCTTTGTATTGACGCAGTTTAATTCGGCCTCCCTGAACAAACATATCAAGAACACTTATCACTTCAGCAATTTTGATAAGGGATTCGTGGATATCCTGGCAGCTGAACAAACACCCGATAACCCTACCTGGTACCAGGGCACAGCGGATGCGGTAAGACAATGTATTCATCACATGGAGAACTTTGAGTTTGAATACATACTCATTTTATCGGGTGACCAGTTGTACCAGATGGATTTTAAAAAGATGATCCGGCACCACATCGACACCCGTGCAGAGATCTCTATTGCCACCATTCCGGTAAGTGCCAGGGATGCTTCTGATTTTGGTATTCTTAAGGAAGATGACAAAGGCGCTATCGTTTCCTTTACAGAGAAGCCTTCTCAGGCTGTTCTGCCACCATGGGCTTCCGAAGTAAGTGAAGAAATGCAGAAAGAAGGCCGTGTATACCTGGCCAGCATGGGGATCTATATCTTCAACAGACAGGTACTTTTTGATATGCTCAATGACCAGCCGGAAGCTGCCGACTTTGGTAAACAGCTTATTCCACAGGCCATTGAAGCCAAACGCAGGATCTTCAGCTACCAGTACGAAGGCTATTGGACAGATATCGGTAATATCGAGTCGTTCTTCGAAGCCAATATCGGGCTGACTGATGAAATCCCTTTATTTAACCTCTTTGACGAATCTCAAACCATCTACTCCAGGGCCAGAATGCTGCCTCCGGCAAAAATTTCCGGTACCATGGAGAAAACAATGATTGCAGATGGTTGTATTATAATGGCAAACCGCCTCGAAAGGGTAGTGGTGGGGATACGTACCCGGATCGGTAAAGGCTCTGAAATCAGCAATGCCTATATTATGGGTAGCGACTACTATCAGACCCTGGAAGAAATTGAAAATGCCAGGGCGGAAGGACGACCTACCATGGGCATTGGAGAGAACTGTATTATTAATAACGCCATCATCGATAAAAACTGCAGCATCGGAAACGGCGTACATATAAATGGCGGGAAACACTTGGCTGATGGGGACTTTGAGAAATATACGGTGAAAGACGGCATTGTTGTTGTTAAAAAGGGAGTTGTCCTGGAAGACGGATTCAGTATTTAACAAAACGAAAAACATGCGATTGTCAATAGAGCGGAAATCCACAAAGATTTATCCTGATCTKAAGCGCGTAGTAGCGAGATTTTTTTTCAATGGAGAGGCCAGGGCTAAATCTATCATTCAATTGGTAGCTGCTATGGGCGATCCGGAGGTAGACATAACGATTATGCCTATACTAAGAGAATTTTCCCGACGCCACAGGAATATTACCCGAATTTTTGAAAGACATGCAGACCGGCTGCGACACCTGTATCCCGGCTTGCAGATTGATTATGAAGGACTGTCGCTTAAACGGAAATTACTGACAGGCTCCTATTTTACCAACGAATATTCTATTGAATCTGCTGCTTTTTTTAATCCCTCCCTCATCGAAGATGTAGATCAGAGCGGTTTGGAAGAAGGACAGAAACGTGTGATTATGAGCTTCCGCGCAGTGGGTGAAGGACATGTGTCCTCCATTGCTTTCAGATCTGGTATCATTGATAAGAACAATGAAATTTCCCTGATAGCTCCGGGCAATTACGTAGATGAAGCGGAAATTATCCGCAACTCTATCTACCGGAAAAATACTTTTTTCCAGAACGCTGCTTCTATCAGGTTGCCTGATTCAGTTATGCAGGAAGTACAAAATAGCCTCCCCGACCAGTTTGAATACCTCGCTCTCAAGAAAGTGATCCGGGAAATGCAGCAGCGTTTCCAGGTAGATCACCTGCTGAAAAAAGGACTGGAAAGGATTTTATGGTTGGCAGATTCTTATTATGAGCTGAATTTTTCTCTGGATACAGATCTGTCCGATCGTGTTATTTTTCCCTACTCTGATGCAGAAAGCAGGGGGATAGAAGATGCCCGCTTTGTGAAGTATACCAGCGAAAACGGTAGTATCACCTACTATGCTACGTATACCGCTTATGATGGAATTACTATCCAGCCAAAGCTGCTGCAAACGAAAGACTTTTATAATTTCAAGATCATGCCCCTGTATGGAGAAGGCGCACAGAACAAGAACCTGGCGCTGTTTCCACGCAAAATAAACGGCAAATACGTCATGATCTCCCGTATTGATGGTATCAATGGATATATCATGTATTCTGATAAAATCAATATCTGGGAAAACCCGCAAATACTGCATACACCTAAATATGCGTGGGAATTTGTACAGGTAGGTAACTGCGGCTCTCCCATTGAAACACCGGAAGGGTGGTTGGTGATTACGCATGGAGTAGGACCTATGCGTACATATTGCATCGGTGCCAGCCTCCTGGACCTGGAAAATCCGGGGATAGAAATAGGTCGTTTACGTGAGCCACTGCTGATGCCCAATAAGGACGAACGTGAAGGATATGTTCCCAACGTATTGTACTCCTGCGGGTCTATGATCCACAACGATGAACTCATTATTCCGTATGGCTTGTCCGATTATGCTTCCGGATTTGCTACGGTAAACCTCGAGAAATTGCTGTCGCAGATAAAAGCGGACGGCGTATAGATAACCGTTATTTATTAAAAGGGGGGTATCTCAAAATTACTTTGAGATACCCCCTTTTTTCTAACTACCGGTCAAACCACTTAAATGAAAATTTATTGCAGGGGATCGAATTCTCCGCCCCAGTTGCTATTTTGTTTGAACAATGGATTCCTGTCCAGAATGGATTTTGGAATACCATAAATGTAATATTGATCCTTGATGGCTATGTTAACCGCATCTGTTGGAATAACAGTAGAAGTAAATTTGTTCCACACCGTATTTATATCCGACATAGGGCTTACATCCGATTGTCCGGGTTTCAGCAACACCGCTATTCCATGGCGCTGGGTAAGACCTCTCAGGTAATCAAACATTTTCCAGCGGCGCAGATCATTCATACGTTTGCCTTCAAAACAAAACTCGACAAAGCGTTCTTTTTGATACGCCTTGCGTACATCAGGCTGCAGCACAGCTGTAATACCATAGTTACCGGCAATGCCTGGCAACACACCAGCGCGGGCCCTGATTTGTTTTAATATGTCCAGTGCTACTGCAGTGTTGCCTGTTTCATTGGCGCATTCACCATAATTCATTAATACTTCAGCATAACGGATTTCAACCCAATCAACGCCTGCATTGTAAACAGTGCCTTTATCAATCGTTTTATCAATTGCTTTTATGCGGTAAAAACTTGAGTTAGACCATAAGGGATCCAGCGTTATTGGATTATGCACTCCTTCAAGACCAGTGTTACCATTATAATTTGTTATGCTGG
Source organism: Chitinophaga sp. 10T418 (assembly GCF_056394125.1). Classification (NCBI taxonomy): domain Bacteria; kingdom Pseudomonadati; phylum Bacteroidota; class Chitinophagia; order Chitinophagales; family Chitinophagaceae; genus Chitinophaga; species Chitinophaga sp. 10T418. The sequence goes on along the minus strand of NZ_JBFTHG010000005.1, from coordinate 223,615 downwards.
TAAAATAGGTCCACAGATAGGTTTTACCATCACGCATCCCTTTCAAATATTGGTTGGGAGATCCGTTATAATAAATATTGGCGTAAAACCGGTCATCCCTGTTAAAAAACAAAGTATCATAACTTCTCGTCTGTGATTCCCAACTGGAGCCATCTTTCATAGGAAAAGTATTTACCAGTTCCAATGAGGGCCGGTCATACCCTACATCATCCTTAGACCAATCCAATGGAATTAAGCCTCCCTGAAAATAGGTTGCCTGTGGATAATTGAACCGGCGAACCATCACCACTTCTTTGTTTAACTCATCATCCCATATTTTACTGTAGGGGCTATACAACCCTTTACCACGGGCGTCTAAAAACTCTTTAGCCGCTTTATTGGCATCGTATGCCTTTTGCCAGGTAGCTACTCCTCCCAAACCATTAAACAAAGGGCTGGCATAAAATAATAATACTCTTCCTTTAAAAGCCATAGCAACGCCTTTATCTACTCTGCCCATATCATTATCTGTAAAAGCATCGGGGAGTAATGCAGTCGCATTGTCTATGTCTTTTAAAATCTGTGTTACGCATTCCGATGTTTTATTGCGGGGCTTTTGCAGGGTGGTTAAATCTGTACTAGGCAGCTGTGCTTCCAATATGAGGGGGACGCCGCCATAATTACTTACCAGGTTATGATATGCCCAGGCTCTCCAGAATAATGCCTGTCCCTTAATTTTGTCTTTATCTGCCTGGCCGAAACTGGCTTTGTCGATATTGGCCAACAAAATATTAATGGTTCGTATACTATTATATGCCCCAAAGCTATTTTGTGAGTCAAAGGTGGCTGTACCTCTGAACCAGTCATTTGTTTGCTTTTGATAAGGAACGCCTTCATCTGTGTTGTTTCCACTCCCCGACGTATTGCCAGGCATCAGATTTGAATAGATCTGATTTAAATAGGCCGTAGCCATATTTACATCCGACCATACCTGATCCGGACCAACAGCAGAAAGATTCGTTTTATCAAGTACCTTACTGCAACCCATCAATAAAAAAGGAACGAAAAAGATGAGCACTGCTATATTTAACTTATTCTTCATTTTTCTTAGTTTTTAATTTAAACACGCTTTTCTACAACTTTATGTCAATTCCTGCGGTAAAGGTTCTCATGGTAGGGTAGCTCATAAATTGGGATACTTCAGGATCATACAGCTTAAATTTGGTGATGTTAAACAGGTTAGATCCTGCCAGAAAAATCCTGGTATCTTTAATCGCTAATTTATTTATTACTATATCTGGGAGTTTATAATTGATGTTCAGGTATTTCATTCGTAAAAAACCGCCGTTATACACGTTGAAGGTAGAAGTCCAGGTATAACCTGCTGAGTGGGGATCTCCCCATGGGTACATTTTAGGCGTAGTACCATTGGGGTTGTCGGTGCTCCAGGAATCAGCATGGTATTGAGGAACTTTTCCTCCTCCGCCAAAATTTCTGCCCCAGGCATCATTGTAACTTATTTTATATCCTGTAAGGCCGGAAAATAATGCTTCTACCGTAAAGCCTTTATATGATAATGAAATATTCAAGCCATAGGCGATGGGGGCATTATCTGCTCCAAAATAGTTGCCCAGCACCATTTGATCGTAACTATCCACTTTATTATCCGGCTTTCCATCCGGGCCACTAAGATCTGCTAATAGCATATCGCCTAAAGCAGGTGCAACGCCATTGATGGTATAACCAGCCGGTAGTTTATTCAAATCGTCCTGTGTGTGTATTACACCTAATGCCTGGTAACCGCGTCCATATGCCAACGTTTTTCCGATCGGGTTTGCATAGTCCTGGGTATTTGCCGCAACGTCTTTCTTTATGGCCTTATTGGTAGCATAAGTGAACACACCTTTTACATTATAGCTGAAATTTTTGCCGATGTTATTATTATAGCCCAGCTCTATTTCAATACCATTGGAACTAACTTTTCCATAGTTTTCCGGTGGTAAGGATGCGCCAAACTCGTTCGGAATAGCGAGGATGCGGCTACCTAATATATCATAGGATTGACGTTTCCAATAATCGAAGCTGAATCGTACGTTTTTAAAAAGTGTGGCGTCTACACCTATGCCTGCAGAGTTTGATTTTTCCCAGGTTAGATTGCTGTTAGGCAAACCGCCATAGGCGAGGCGTGGTGCAGGAGTACCGGAAGCTCCCATGTAATAAGTACCACCCTGGATAATATATTGCTCCATCCATCTCCATCTGCTGTTGGGATCATCTTTGTCAAGAATATCATTACCGGTGGTAGCGTAGGATGCTCTCAGCTTTAGGAAATCCACCGCCTGGCCAAGTTTGGATGATTGGAAAAAGCCTTCTCTTGAAATTACCCAACCTCCTGATACTGACGGAAACCACCCCCAGCGTTTATCCGGCGCAAAGTTGGTAGAGCCGTCTCTCCGAACAGATGCGCTAAAAAGGTATTTGGCATCATAATCATAATTAATCCTGCCGATGTAAGACAACCTCCCAATCTGACCTTCGCTACCACTTGTAGACCAGTCAGCATTGTTTGCGCTGGTATATAAAAACTGGTCTGTTGCAATGAGGGGGAAATTATATCGATACATGCCGAAATAATTTGTGTATCCCTCATATTGCTCATAAACAGCCAGCGCGCCAATAGTATGTTTTCCAAATGTCCGGTCGTAATTAATCTGTGCGTTTAGCTGATAGGTATTGGATTTATTATATTCATTGCCCAAATACTGAGTACCGGGATCACCACTTAAAGTAGCACCCACTAATGTATCGGTGTAAATCAAGCCATTGGGGCCTGTTTTCTTAAAGTTATACAGCTGTTGTTTTTTAGCAAAAGTTTTTATGTAACTGTTATCAAAATTTTTGCTGTAGGTGCCCTTTATGCTCAGACCTTCTACAAAGGGTATTTTGTATTCAGCAGTAACCAACGCATCTATTTGTTGGTTGGTATTACGCCAATAGCCCCCGTTTTTCATCATCTCGATAGGGTTCCCCAGCCAACCGGGGTTATTAGGTTTGCCATCTATGTACGGACTTGCAAATACATCCCAGTACAATAATTTGCCCCAAAGGTTATTCAGGTCATCGGAACCATAATCATAGGTAAAGTTGAAGCGGCTACGGTTACCATAACTTGTAGCCATGTTTAAACCAAGTGTAAGATTTTTTACCAGATTGGCCTGTACGTTTCCGCGCAGATTGTATTTTTTATATGACACCTGCGGCAGAAAACCGTCTTCTTTAATATAAGAACCTCCTATGTAACCTCTCAGCTTTTCACCACCTCCTGAAACGCTTAGCGCGTAACGCTGACTGGAAGGGTTGCTATAAGCAGCTTTGTAATAGTTATCGCCGTTAGGATTATTTTTCAGCACCCAGTTAATTTCCTCATCGCTTAAACCTCCGTTAACTGCTTTGCTTAAATTCAACCCATCTTTAACGGGCATGTATTCGGGTAGCTTACCCACGCGTTGTGTGTTGTAGGTAGCATTGAAATTTACAACTGCTGTACCACTCTTGCCTGTTTTTGTTGTTACCAGAATGGCACCGTTAGAAGAGCGGGAGCCATAGATAGCCGCAGAGGATGCATCTTTCAATATCGTAATATCTGCTACTTCATTAGGATCTAACGCATCGAAACTGGTTTTGTCCCTTACTATTCCATCAATAACATATAATGGTTCAACAGCGCTATTACTAAATGAAGATCGGGCCCGCACTTTGACGTTTGACCCAATACCGGGCGTACCTGTAGGGGAGCTGATAAATGTACCGGATAAACGTCCTGCCAATACATTTGATAAATTGGTGGCAGGAATAAGCTGTATATCTTTTGCATTCATAGAGGAAACAGCAGAAGTCATTTTGGCCCGCTTCTGTGTACCATAACCCACTACTACCACGTCTGTTAATTCTGTGGTAGTTTGGCGCAATGCAATATTAAGTGGCGATGCGCCGGCCATCGCAAAAGCCGTGTGGAACCCGGTCATCGTGATTTTTAGCCGGCTACCGGCAGGGGTGTTTAACTCAAAGCGGCCCTCCGGACCGGTGATGGTACCGTTTTTTAAATTTCCTTCCTGACTGACGGTTGCGCCAGGGAGCGGTGCGCCCGTGGAATCGGTGACTACACCTTTTACGTTCATCTTGTTTTGGGAATAAATGCGCGTGGATTGTAGCATGACGCACAATAACGCTATCGCCCATAGTAACGATTTGGTTTGGCTCATAAAAAAAATTGAATAGGTGGTAAATTGTAGAATCCTAATTCACTGTGTGACTGATATACTGTTTGGTTGATGAAATTTCTACGCTAATTCTAAGTATCAAATTTTGCGGAATGCTAATTCACTGTTCGATTGATCTACTACCTTGTTGGTAATGTTTCTATGTTGTCTTAAGTATTAAATTTTGTAGAATGCTAATTCACTGTTTGACGGATCTACTACCTTGTTGATAATGTTTCTATACTATTTTAAGTATTAAATTTTGTGGAATGTTAATTCACTGTTTGACAGATCTACTACCTTGTTGACAATGATTCTTTACTATCTTAAGTATTGAATTTTGTGGAATGCTAATTCACTGTGTGACTGATATACTGTTTGGTTGATGAAATTTATATTCTATCCTAAGTATTAAATTTTCGGAATGCTAATTCACTGTTTGATTGGTTGATGATGTCTTAATTCTATCCTAAAGATCAAATTATCTAGCCCTCTACACAAAGCTTAATTTGACTATTACAGATGCTATTTTTGCAGAATGCCAATTCACATACGTAAATGCAAGTCGCGTACTATCTTAACTAAGTTGGTTTTATAATATTTCGCCGGGAACGGCGAAATCTATTTTATAATTCCACGTGAGTTCATCAGTGTCAATTATGTCCCTTAATATAATCTGACACTGTGAATTCCGCCAGGACGGAAGTAGTAAAATCTGTGTACGAACGAAATTCGCAGAATATGAATCGAAATCGTTTCGCTTTCACAATTACTTTCTAAGCATAAGAACAGCCGGAATTTGTAAATCCTTTTTTTGAAGAATTATCATAAATCATGCAGGAAGATCAAGATCCGCGTTATGATCAATATCCCTAGTATTTGTTTCCTTTAATATATCCTTGTTGAAGTAAATAGATGTATTACATTCTTTGATTGTCAGGCGAACGATAATTCTACCTGCTGAAGTTTCACTGCTCCGATATTTTAACAGTATAAAATTTGGTAATTATTCGCCTATTACCTACTTCTAATTTGATCAATTGCAATGTTTTTTTTGCACGCGGGATGTAGCAGCTCATATAATTTCCTGCTATTTGATAGGTCGGCTAAACGTATAATATGCAAAAAGGAAATCAGCTTACACCTGTTATATTAACAAATGCCAGCGTTTTTTTTGCTCAACAATTTTTTCAGGGACATAAGGCCATGAGGGTTGAATTAATAAATAAGGGCCCCCCGGGAACGGGAGGCCGTGAGATTTGCCTTGTTATCACCTATTAGAATTAGAGGAGGGGGTCAAAAGTGCCACCCCACATCATATTTTGTTGCAGTTTCGGATTCCTGGACAGAAAGCTGAAAGGCAATCCGTATATATACATTTTGTCAGGGACAGCCAGGTTTGACTTATCAGTAGTGATCACTGTATAATCAAACCTGTTGTATACTTTATTGATATCATCCATAGGCACAGGATCTGTTTGACCTGGCTTCAAAGTAATGGCAAGGCTGTGGCGTTGTGTTCCTCTTAACTGATCAAACTTTTTCCAGCGGCGCAGGTCATCCCAGCGTTTGCCTTCGAAGGCAAACTCCACGAAGCGCTCGTCCTGGTAGGCTTTCCTGATGTCTTCCTGAGTTGTGGCAGTGATGCCATAGTTGCCGGCTCCTGCTGAAATGCCGGCCCGCTGACGGATATCATACAATACCTGCAATGCCTCGCCGGTCTTACCCAGTTCATTGGCTGCTTCGCCATAATTCATTAATACCTCTGCATAGCGGATCTCAKGCCAATCGACATCTGACTGTTCAACTACAGATGCATCTCTGTCCACCCCTTTTAACTTCAGGAAAAATCCGTTCAATTCTCCCATACCTTGTCCGATCCAATTCCCATCTGTCACCAGGGCGTTTAATGTACCGGTAACACCTCCTGCTGAGGTAAATGAGGGATTAGTAAGATATGTCCAATAGTATTCTTTCTTCTCCACCATTTTGGGTGTGAACTGAACCGGTGCGCCGTTGTAGTAGATGGAAGCATAGAAGCGGTCATCCCTGTTTTTAAACAGCGTAGGATAGTTGGAAGCTGCTGGCACAAAACGACTGCCGTCTTTCATAGGGAAAGCGTTCACTAATTCAAGTGAAGGCATATCATTATCCCAGTCGTCTGCCGAGTAGCGCAACGGTGCATTCCCGGGCATGGCATAGTAGGCATCCGGGTAGGTAAAGCGCCGGAACATCACCTGTTCTTTATTCAGCTCTACATTCCAGATATCTCCGTAAACCGGATACAATCCTTTTCCCATGCCGGCGAGGAAATTTTTGGCCGCCAGGGTGGCTTCGTAAGTTTTCTGCCAGGAGGCTACCCCGCCCAGCCCACGAAATAACGGGCTTGCGAAGAAAAGCAACACCCTTCCTTTAAAAGCCATGGCAGCTCCTTTATCGATACGTCCAAGATCGGCGCCCTTCCAGGCATCAGGCAGCAATGCCACTGCATCGTCAAGATCTTTTAATATCTGCGTTACGCATTCAGATGTTTTGTTGCGGGGGAGTTGTATCTGTGACACATCACTTACCGCATCCTGTGTTTTTAAAATGAGCGGCACGCCGCCTACATCTTTCACCAGTTTGTAGTAGGCCCAGGCGCGCCAGAACAGTGCCTGTCCTTTGATACGGTCCTTCCCGGCCTTTTCAAAAGTGGCCTTGTCGATATTATCAAGTATGTTATTACAGGTGCGGATATCGCCATAGGTGTTTACTGCCCAGTTGAGTTTTACGCCTGCTGCGGCGTTGTCATAGTTCTCCAGCCAGTCGTAGGTAGCAGTACCCAACAGCACCTTGTCGGAATAGCGGTGCGGAGAAATGGCTTCATCGGTGCCATTACCATTGCCGAAATTCACAAATTGCCAGTTCTTTACCCAACTATCCCAGAACCAATTGTTGTATACCCGCGAACATCCGCCAGGGTTAGCCATTCCGTAAGGCCAGCAGGGCATAAGGTCATAATATACCGTGTCCAGATAGGCGGTAGCTGCCCGTTCTGACTCCCATACCTGCGTGTTGGTGAGGGCATTTAACGGATCCCGCTCCAGTATTTTGCGACAGCTAATGAAAGAGATAAGAATAAAGGCCGCCGGTATTATATATTTCAGAAAACTTTTTTTCATGGAATCACTTTTTAGAATTAGAACTGAACATTGAAGCCTAATGAAACATTGGTCATGATAGGATAGCTGCCAAAGGAATACACTTCAGGATCGTAGAGTTTGAACTTTCTCAGGCAAAAGAGATTGGTGGCGCCGGCAAATATCTGCGCAGCACTCAGCCCTGCTTTTTTAAGCAATGTTTGTGAGAAATCGTACGACAGGTTCACGTTTTTCAATCGAAGGAAATCACCGTTGAAAGTATTCAGTGCTGATACCACAGAATAGTCCTGACGCTGGTTGCCATTCGCATTGTACAGTTTTGGGAATTTTCCGTTGGGATTGGATTCGGAGTAAGCGTCTCCGTAATAGGCAGGATAGGGAATATTGCCACCGTTACGTCCCCATGGATCGTTGTAAATAACTTTATATCCGGCAAGACCACTCAGCAACATACTCAGTCTGAAATTTTTGTATGCCATACTGATGCTCAGCCCATAGGAAACAGGGGCATTGTTCGACTGATTGTTGCTGCCCGGGACTACCGCATTGGAATACTGTGCCAACACTACTTTGTCGTAGCTGTCGATCAGGCCATCCGGCTTGCCATTAGGCCCGTTTACATCGGTAAAGTTCATCATGCCCTTTTCCGGTTTTACCCCGAAAATGGTATATCCTGCCGGCAGCGCCGATACATCTGCATCAGTGCGCAGGATTCCGGCGGCCTCGTATCCCGCCTGGTAGTTAAGCGGTTTGCCTACCGGATCATCTGCCTGTGTAGCGCCCAGCGCTTTGTCTTTTACCAGTACATGGGTAGTCGCCAGTCCGAAGTTGGCTTTTATATCAAATGTAAAATCCTTTCCTATTTTGCCATACACATACCCCAGCTCTATATCCATTCCTTTTGCATTCATCCTGCCATAGTTCTCGATCGGGTAACTTGAACCAAATTCCACCGGCGTTTCCAGTATACGCTGGCCAAGGATATTGAAGGTTTTTTTGGTCCATACGTCGGCCACAAAACTCCAATGCTGTCTGAAGTTCAGATCCACACCCGCATTGTACGACTTAGCCCCCTCCCAGGTATAGTTCGTTTGTGCGATACCGTTATATGCCAGTATCGACTTTGATGATGTCGGATCACCGAGATAAAATGGTGAGGCAGATGCATTGTAGAGCTCCTTGAAAAGCCATGCCGGGATGTTATCATTACCGGTGGCTCCGTATGACAGGCGGAGTTTCAGCATATCAATACCGCTTTTTTTCAGTCCTGCGAGGAAAGCCTCTTCGGACATCACCCAACCCAGGGATGCTGCGGGAAAGTATCCCCATCGTTTGTCTTTCGCAAACTTGGATGAGCCATCTGCACGTACAGATGCTGATAAAAGGTATTTATGCTGATAATCATAGTTCACTCTGCCAACATAAGATACGCGTGCGTCCAGGTAGGTTTCATATCCGTCTGCTTTGGTGTCGCCGGAAGCGCGGCTGGCAAAAGGGAATTGGTCCCTGGTATAAACGGGGAAATTGTATTTATAGATGCTGGAATAATTATAATAACCGTCTGACTGCTCATACACACCAACAATGTTCAGGTGATGATTTCCGAAGTTCTTCTCATAGGTGGCAATTGCATTCACCTGGTAGGAATTGGTCCGGCCATTTTCATTTCCGATAAAAGGCTGGGCAGGAGAGGTAGCGGTCTTAGTGCCKATAATTTCGTTGGTATATATCTGTTGAATACCACTTTTCGGGTCAAGTTTGAATTGATATAATAAAGGCTGGATGGCATATGCTTTGGAGAAATCGTTTCCGTTATACAGGTCTGCCACACCTTTCAGCGTAAGGCCTTTGATGAATGGCACCTTGTATTCCAGGTTGATGATACCATCTATGTATTGTCTGTTGATATGCATATAGCCACCGTTTTTCATCATCTCGATGGGATTGGTGACCCAGGTAGGCGCCATGGGCTTGCCATCTATATATGCGAATGTAGTAGGTGGCATGATATATTTCAACTTCTCATAAAATCCTGACAGGTCATCATCTTTTCCTTCAATGGTAAAGAATCTGCTGCGCGCTCCCTTGTTGTAGCTCAGGTTCAATCCTAAGGTCAGGTCTTTTGTAATGGCCACCTGTACGTTGCTGCGCAAGCTATATTTCTGATAGGCCAGTTGTGGCAGGAATCCTTTTTCATCATAAAATGTACCGCCAATAAAGTAAGTGACACGATCCGTACCTCCGGAAACGTTCAGTGAATGCCGTTGGGTAAAAGGCCGCTGGTATGCCTCGTCGTAATGAAGGTTACCATCGGGGTTGTTCTTGTGTATCCAGTCGCGGTCGTATTGATTGAAGCGGAAATCCGCTGCACCTGTGTGTGTGGAGTTGTACATATCCATGCTCTCGTCCATGCTAAGGTATTTCACATCGATTTCCGGTTTGCTGTAAACGCCGAATATGGAATTGAATTGTACCGTTGCCTTGCCCGCCTTGCCGGTTTTGGTGGTTACCAGCAACACTCCGTCTGATGAGCGGGAGCCATAGATCGCTGCTGATGCGGCATCTTTCAGGATGGTAATATTCTGCACCTGGTTAGGGTCAAGGGCATCAAAGGCCGCCTGGTCACGGGCAACACCATCAATCACGATCAGTGGCCCGGAACTGTTCCACGAGGATGAGGAACGGATACGGACAATAGATGACTTGCCTGGTACGCCGCTGCCTGATTGCACAAATGTTCCGGAAGCTCTTCCTGCCAGCACATTAGAAAGATTGGAGGCCGGAATACTCATCATATCTTTGGTATCGATACTGCTGATGGCAGAAGTAAGGCTGGCCTTTTTCTGTGTACCATAGCCCACTACCACTACTTCTTCTACTTTAGCCTCTGAAGGCTTTAATACGATGGTCAGGAAATCCGCTTTGGAAACCTGCATGCGCAGCGGCTGATACCCCAGATAAGATATCAGCAATGTGGCCCCGCCGGTTGGAAGTTTCAATCTGAAATTACCACTGGCATCAGCAGCGGCACCTTCTTTAGTGCCCACTCTTGATACAGATGCCCCCGGAAGCGGGGCGCCTCCGGCATCAACGATCCTGCCCGAGACTACAAATCCCGCGGTATCTAAAGCAGGTGCCGGTACCTTTGGAGGCACCACTTCCGATTTATCGGTGATGACAATGATACCGTCTACATCGTTGTATGTGAAACGGTCTTTCCGAAGACAAAGATCCAGCACCTTTTGGATGGGCTGGGCTTTGACGTCGAGTGTAATTTTCCCTATCCTGGAAAGTACCCCTTCGCTGACTACCAGGCTCTTCCCGGTTTGCTTTTGTATCTCCCGGAATACTTCCCTGGCCGGTACATCCTTTACAGTTAAGGTGATGCTCTGTCCGTTGGTGCTGGCAACGGACTGCAGGCATGCAAAGAGCATTACGAATGCAGTCGCTTTCATGATCCTCAAAACTTTTAGAATGAGCTTCCCGCCCTCTTGGTTTGATAAAATGGCAATCGGAATTAATTGCATAGTTTTGCAATGTTTGGGTTTATAAATCTGTTTCTCGACGGTATTTAAAAGCCCTTATTCCGCCAGGAGTGTTAAGGCCACTCCTGGCTTCTTTTTGGGCAATAGTTTGTTGCTGGAGCTATCTTATAATCAGTTTTCTTCCCGTGGTGGTGTTTACTTTTTCTTCAATGCTGAAATGTACATTTGTGGCTTGTAATACTTTCAGAACCGTGGATAAACTACTGCTGCGTTTTACGATCGCAAAAAACTTTTCTTCAGGCATTTTCCCTTCGAAAACAATATCTACATTATACCATCTCGAAAACTGGCGGAGTACTGTAGCAAGCGAAGCGCTTTCGAAGTGAAAATATCCTTCTTTCCAGGCCATTATCTCTTCTGTGTTCACATGTGTATTTATAGTTAGCTGACCATCGGGCGTGAGCACTGATTGCTGTCCCGGCGACAATCGTACTTCCTGGCTGCCTTTCCTTACCTTCACGGCGCCTTCCAATAACGTGGTGGTAATAAATGGTTCGTCCGTATAGGCGTTGATGTTAAAATGTGTTCCCAGCACCTCTACGGTAGTGCCATTAGCAACAACGGTAAAAGGAATGCTCCGTTTCCGCCGGGGATCACTTGCATGTGCTACTTCAAAATAAACTTCTCCTGTCACTTCCACTTTACGCATATCACCTGTAAATGCAGAAGGGAACCGGATGCTGCTGGCAGCATTCAACCACACCCGGGAGCCGTCTGCCAGCACCAGGGATATCTGCTGTCCCTTTGGAGTGCTCATGGTATTATATACCACCGGAAGCGCCTCTCCTCCAACGGGTACATAACTGACCACATCTCCTGATTTGCGGATCAACGCATTGCCTTGCTCGGCCAGCTCCCCGTCCCCGGCGGCATTCAATACAATCTCTTTTCCATTATCCAGCGTGAGCACCGCACCGGTACGGCCAGGCGGCACATCAGCCACAGCTAAGTGTTTGACAGGCGCGCGGTGAATACGCTGCTCTATAAAAAAAACAGAGGTTGCCAATATCAGCATCATACACACCGCTGCCGCCGGCATCAGCCACCGGCGCTTGCCGGTAAACGGCTTCTTTATCGGACTATCCATCCGGAGAAATGCTACCAGCGCTTTTTCCGGGGAATCTGAAGGATGAGCCAATGGCGGAGCATTCCTTACATATTCATGCAGGATCGCCATCAGAACCGGCTTATATTGCTCCTGAAGTACTGTATCCATCAACTCCCGTTCTTCTTCCTCATCAGCTTCCTTACGTATGTAGCGGTAGAACAGGTATGTTAATCTTTCCTCTGTCATTTTTATTAAACMAATAGTCTGATAATAAAGAGTACCTCTCAGAGGACGGTGGGTTAGTGGAGAAAAAAATATTTTCCGCTAAAAAGCAGCAGTCAAAAAATCAAAAACGCTTTGAAGCTTGCCTTGCAATAAGCACGGATAGATTTTAATGCTTTCGCGAGATGCGCCTTTACGGTTTCAGGCTGGATATGCATTACGTGGGCAGACTGTTCTCTTGACAAGCCTTCTATTTTTACCAGTTGATATACCTGTTTCTGCTGAGGAGACAATCGATTAACGGCTTTGTGAAGTAATTGCTGGTATTCTGAAACAAGTATGGATTCCATGGCATCATTGTGATGCAGCTCCTCCGGGCGAAAGGTGGCAGCCTTCTTTTTTTCTATCGCTGTTTTCTTAAGCGCCTTATACGATTTGTTGCGCGCGATGATAAACAGGTATGATTCAAAACAATCCAGTTGCAGAAGATACTCCCGCCTTTTCCATATAATAATGAAAACATCCTGGAGTAACTCCTCCGCGCTTACCTGTGAACGGGTAAGCGCCAATAAAACGGAGTAAACTTTAGCCTTGTGGTGATTAAACAGTTGTAGGAAAGCCAATTCATTGCCCGATGCAACCATTGACAATAGTGCTTGTTCATTATAGTCCTTAGTCGATCCCATTACGACTCTTCTAAAATTGACGTCATAGATATTTCCTGCTAACTAAATATAGTGCAATTGGCAGGAGGAAAAATTCCATTATTCCGGCAAATATTGACGCTATTTTTGCCGTGTGGTCAATTTTCCATAATAAGGACAGTCTGCTGATATTTTCTGGAGAGATAGGTGCTACATCGTGTCGTACAACGCCATATATTGTTCCACCATTTTTTCTGCACTGAATTTTTCCCTGGCATGTAAATAACAGTCCCGCCGGTTGATCAGGCTGAGATCTTCCACTGCGGCCGCTGCTTCGGGTATGTTATTTACGAGGAAACCAGTTTTGCGGTCTATGATCAGCTCGGGCATAGATCCTTTATTAAAGGCAATTACCGGTGTGCCGCAAAGCATCGCCTCTGCCACGCTCAGGCCAAAGGGCTCATTAAAACTGATGGGATGCAGTAATGCCTGTGCACTACCCAGCAGCTCACTGCGTTTCTTGCCGCCTACGGCGCCTATATACCGGATCTGATCTTCGTCAATAAAGGGTTTTACTTTTTCATTGTAGTATCCTTCATCCTGAATAATACCTGCTATGATGAGTTTCCGGCCGGTGTGGAGGGCTATCTGCACCGCCTCATGGGTACCCTTATCCGGATGGATACGGCCATAATACAGGAGATAATTATCGGGGCTGGGTTCAAAGGCAAAATCAGCGGTACGGATGCCATTATATATGGTGGCCGCATAATGTAGTGTAGGGTGGCGATCCGAGTTACTGATAGATACATATCTGACAATATCGTTGAAGCGCTGGTATACTGGTAGTATTTTGGGAGAAGAAAAGCCGTGGATCGTTGTTACCATGGGCGTTTTAATCAATCTTGAATAGGTGAGGGGCAGGAAATCGAAATGATTGTGGATGATGTCGAAATCCCGGGCTTGTTCCATCAGGTAACTGATATGCATACACTCATTTACTTTGGCGTCGGCATGTGGATCTTCTGCGTAGCCTTTGGCACAGATAGCCGATAGTTTGCCTGATGTAATAGAGTCAGCTGTCGCAAAAAGGGTGACATCTGCCCCTTTTGCCACCAATCCTTCTGCCAGGTTGCTGGCCATTTGTTCCCAGGGGCCGTAATGCCTGGGAGGAGTGCGCCATGCTATCGGTGCCAGTATCGCTATCTTCATATTGAGTCTTTTTGAATGAAAGAGGTGGCCATACGGCCATCCATCCCGTTACCACTGTCAAAACAAGCGCCAAAGAAAACCTTCCGGCCGTATTGGATACCGGCCAACCAATAATCTGATCAACCAATTAACTATTTACCTAACTTCGTACATTCAAAAATTTCGATGTATTGGCACTGCATCTTTTTTTTAATTGGTAATTTGTAATTCGCAACTTAATATGCTGGAGTATATTCCTTATGGGAAAACTGGTTATTTTAACCAGCTGGTAACAGATTTTTTAGCAGAGCATCCGCAGATAAGACCATTTTATACCTATTCTCCTGTACATCCGGACTTTGCAGCGGCTATTCAGGCCAGACAAAACTTTGATACACCGAGAACCGCACTGGTGGCTGCCCTGGAAGCACAATATGCGGCACTCGAACCGGTAAAAGCGGTAAAGGATAATATTGCTGCACTTCTGCAACCTGCCACCTTTACGGTGTGCACCGCGCACCAGCCTAACATCTTCACCGGCTATCTTTATTTCGCTTATAAAATTCTGCAAACAATAAAGCTTTGCACCACACTGAAACAGGAATTTCCGCAGCATAACTTTGTGCCGGTATACTATATGGGCAGTGAGGATGCGGACCTGGAAGAACTGGGCAGCATTTACCTGGATGGTAAAACACTGACCTGGAACACCCCCCAGCAGGGCGCTGTAGGCCGTATGCACCCGGAAGGACTGGAGGTGATGCTGGCCGAAATTAAAAAAGGACTGGGCTATGCCCCATATGCAGATGAGCTGATGGCGCTGCTGCAAAAGGCCTACCTGGAACATAAGAATATTCAGGAAGCGACCCTCTACCTTGTAGATGCATTATTTGGCCGCTTTGGCCTGGTGGTGCTGGTACCAGACAGCCCTGCATTAAAACGTTTATACCTTCCCGTTATAAAGGATGAATTGTTTCATCAGGCTTCTCATGCCATCGTAAATGATACATTGGAAAAGTTGACCACGCACTATAAAATGCAGGCCAATCCCAGGGAAATAAATCTTTTTTATTTACAGGACGGTATGCGGGAACGCATTGTACAGGAAGGCGATCAGTGGAAAGTATTACACACCTCGTTGACTTTCAACGCCGCTTCCCTCGAAGCCGAGCTGGAAGCGCATCCGGAAAGATTCAGCCCGAATGTGATTTTACGTGGTATGTTCCAGGAAACCATTCTACCTAATATTGCTTTTATTGGTGGAGGTGGTGAAATAGCCTACTGGCTGGAGTTACAGCAGTTGTTTGCACACTATAAAGTTCCTTTCCCGATATTATTGTTACGTAATTCCCTGCTGCTGACAGATGACGTGTCCCGCCAGAGAATGCACAAACTGGGTATCACTACTGCAGAACTTTTTAAGACCACCGAAGATATTGTCAACGATTATGTGAAGCAACATACCAATGCTTCCCTGGTGTTGAAAGATGAATATGCTGCCATAGAGCATTTATTTGATGCGCTGGAAGAGAAAGCCCGCAGCATTGATATCACTCTCGTTGCCACCACCGGGTCTGAACGAAAGAAAGCACTGAAGTCTATTGGTAAACTGGAACACAAATTCCTCCGCGCCGAAAAGAAAAAATTTGCCTGGCAAACAGATCAGATCAGGCAAATCAAGAATAAACTGTTCCCGGCAGGCTCTTTACAGGAGCGTAAGGAAAACCTGCTGCCCTGGTATGCTGCAGAAGGCCCCGCCTTTTTTGATCGGGTACTGGCGGCCATTACACCGGTAACAGATCAGTTTACGGTACTGGATGTGCCCAATGAAAATGAATAAGATGTAGTTGTAATCATGTGTCATATACGAACGCCCATCGTACAATACCGAACAAGTTTGATATATTTTTAATATATATTATTCTGATGGGTAATATGGCATGGCCATGGCATCTCCTTTGTCTCAATAGAGGAGCAACATACTACTATGCTTATAAACTACTTTAAGATTGCCTGGCGCAATCTCGTAAAAGATCGCAGATTTGCCCTCCTTAATTTAATTGGTTTATCCACTGGCCTGGCTTGTGCGCTGTTGATTTATATATGGGTAAATGATGAGCTGAGCATGGACCGGTTCCATAAAAAGGATGCAACGCTTTACCAGGTAATGGAAAACCGTATTCAGGCAAGCGGCATCTGGACCGCGCGAACCTCATCTGTACCAACAGCAGACGCACTGGCCAGAGAAATGCCGGAAGTAGAATATGCTACCCTGACTATGCCTTCCAGAGAAGTAACACTCTCCGTTAATAATGAAAAAAACATCAAGACAAAAGGGAAATATGCCGGCAAGGATTTCTTTAACATGTTTTCCTACGACCTGATCGCGGGAAACGCTAACCAGGTATTGGTAGATAAGAATACCATTGTATTGTCCGATGTAATGGCAGCGAAATTATTTGGTAGCACCGAAAATGTCATCGGCAAAACAGTAGAGCTGCAACATGAGCAGCAGTACGTTGTTGCCGGCATTTTCAAAGCGCCTGGTCAGCATTCCTCTGACCAGTTCGATTTTGTATTGCCTGCTCTCGCCATGACTGAGATAGGACAAAATATCGACAACTGGGGCAATACAGGGAATTATACCTTCATCACCCTGAAACCCGGTACTGATCCCACCAAGTTCAATGCTAAAATTGCGGATTTTATTAAGCGGAAAACAAACAATGATATTACTTACCGTACACCCTTCATTCAGCAATATTCCACCGTTTACCTGCATGGTCGCTATGAAAACGGAATATTGGTGGGTGGTAGAATAGATTATGTACGACTATTCTCTCTCATTGCCATTTTTATACTGGTGATCGCCTGTATTAATTTCATGAATCTCTCTACGGCAAAAGCATCCGGAAGAGCAAAAGAGGTAGGCATTAAAAAAGCGATGGGAGCCGGTCGTGGAGCACTGGTAATGCAGTTTCTTGGAGAGTCAATGCTGATGTCCTTCACCGCATTGTTCCTGGCGATTGTGCTGGTATATATTTCACTTTCTGCCTTCAACGGTATCACCGGAAAACAGCTGTCGCTCTCTCATCTTGATACCACATTGATGTGCTCCATACTTGGTATCACCCTGTTAACCGGCTTGTTGGCCGGTAGCTATCCCGCCCTTTATCTTTCTGCTTTCAAACCAGCCATGGTATTGAAAGGAAAACTCAAAGGGTCCACCGGTGAGCTGGTGGTAAGAAAAGGATTGGTCGTATTTCAATTTACCCTTTCTATTGTATTGATTATAGCGGTGCTGGTGATTTACAGACAGATCAGCTTCATACAAACAAAAGACCTCGGCTACGACAAAAATCACGTGATCACTTTCTCCAAAGAAGGTAAACTAAAAGAGGAACAGGTGCAGCAAACTTTCCTGGCCGAAGCAAGGAACATACCGGGCGTATTAAGTGCTTCCAGTATAGCGCATGGTTTGACAGGTCATAGCAGCGGTACTTCCGGCGTTAACTGGGAAGGAAAGGATTTGAAAGATAGAACGGAATTCGAAGCCATATCAGTAGATTATGACATGCTGAAAACGCTGGACATAAAAATAAAAGAAGGCCGGGATTTTTCCCGTAGCTATGGCTCAGATACCAGCATGATCATCTTCAATGAAGCCGCCATCAAATTCATGGGCATGAAAGATCCCGTTGGAAAGAGAGTGGAGTTATGGGGGACTAATATGCAGATTGGCGGCGTAGTGAAAGATTTCCATTTCCAATCATTGCATGAAAAAGTAAAACCACTTTTTTTTATACTGTCTCCTTCAGAAACTTACCGGTTCATGGTGAAAGTGCAGACAGGGAAAGAAAAAACAGCCATTGCGCAATTGAAGCAGCTATATCAGCAGTTTAATCCTGGTTTTTCTTTTGATTATAAATTTCTCGACCAGAACTACCAAACCATATACACGGCAGAAAACCAGGTATCACTTTTATCCAGGTACTTTGCGGGGCTGGCTATCCTGATATCTTGTCTGGGCTTATTCGGACTGGCTGCTTTCACCGCCCAGCGCAGAAATAAAGAAATTGGTATCCGCAAAGTATTGGGAGCCACAGTAGGCACCATCGTGGTGATGCTATCAAAGGAATTCCTGAAACTGGTGGGGATAGCTATGCTCATTGCCTTTCCGTTAGCAGGGTGGATGACCAGCCAGTGGTTAAAAGGTTTTGCTTACAGTATCCATCTGGGCCCCGGCGTATTTATAGCAGCCGGTGTTGCGATTGTAGCCATCACATTTATGACCATCAGTTTTCAGTCTGTCAAGGCTGCCCTGGCGGATCCGGTGAAGAGCTTGAAATCAGAATAGCAACTATTATAAACGAGGCAGGCGTTTTGTTGACTAACAACAAAACGCCTGCCTCGTTTATAATAATTATTTATCCTTTCTGGGTCAGTGCTTTGCAMATGTCTTTCACAAGCGATAATATCGCCATCAGCTGATCATGTACCTGTTTGGTTTCCAGCATTTCATCCCTCGTAGCGGTAGGCCCCTGGCCTTCATTGATTTCCTGTTGTCTTTTGTGTACGAGATCCTCCAGGTGATTATCGAGCCGTTCAAACGCATGCACCTGTGGGGATGGGTTGGCGCTGGCACTGGTAGCGGGATCCATCATCAGCAGGAGTTGATCCATGTAATGCAGCAGGTAATCCGTTATTTCCCGGTATTCCGGCCGGGGAAACTGTACGCCATGATGCAGATTGTAAGCCGCCAGGGTGGCGGTATGCGAAGTAAGCGTATGATTCAGTACCACGTAGTGATATACCTGTGAGCCGTTTTTCTGTTTGCTCTTTGGTTCGGAGAGCATACGCTGGAAAGCAGACATCATGTTGGCAGAAGCCACGTAGGTATCTTTCCTGGCCAGTTTAAAATCAGTGACAGACACTTTTTCATTAGAGTAAGGCCGCATTACCAGTTCAAAGTATTTACGGTTCGCCTCCATCATCTTTTTCATATAATCCGGCAGGAAATTATGCTCCCAGGTAGGCCACAGCAGCATATTGGCGAAGAAGGCAATGCTTCCGCCAATGAAGGTATCGAGTACCCGCTGGGCAACATTATACAAATCCGATGGATGTAGAAAATGCAACAGGAAGATGATGAACGGGGTGACAAAGAATACGCTGAGCGTATACTGGAAGCTCATAAAACTATAGGCGCCCAGGATACATAACAGCATCACTATAAAAATAACAGTGTTGTTATGAGTAACATATAACAGCCCGGCTGCAAATAACGCACCGGTAACGGTACCGATTAAACGCTGTATGCTGCGTGATTTAGTCAGCCCGAAGCCAGGTTTAAGGATCACCACAATGGTCAGGAGGATCCAGTACACCCGGTCGAGGTGCAGTACCATACCCAGTCCGTAACCCAATACAGTAGCGAGGCTCACACGAATGGCATGGCGGAAGATATGTGATTTGAACGTGAGGTTGTCCCGGAAGGTTTCAAAATCGTATTTCTGACGGGTAGTAAACTTGGAAAGCTCCAGTTTAGGATCTATCGATTCATCTTTCAGTCTTTCCAGGCGGGTAAGCCGGTGTAAGTTATAGATGCGCTGGGCCATATCCTGCAGGTTTTGCAGAATGTTGGTCAGCGGAATAGTGCGTGTTCTTTCCTTGAGAGTAGGGAATTTCATGGTAATGCTGGCGATGGCCTGCTTTACCTTTTCCATTTCAAACTTCAGGTTGGTTTTGGGGAGGGAGCGTTGTCCGGATGCTACGGCCATTCCAATATTCCGGAGTTCTTCTGTGAATTCCAGGATGAGGGCGTGGAACTTTTCCAGGATGTCTTCATCTTTGAAATCGGCCTGCAGTGCGTTATAGTCCGTTTGAGAAGCCATGATCTGTTCCTGCAGATCTACCATATCCAGGAATATTAACACCATGCTTTTGTTGATGCTGGTAGTACCTTGCTGGTCAGAACGTCTTTTCAGGAGCAGTTCCCTTACATTTTCCTGTTTTTCATTGACGATGACCTGTTGTTCCAGTACTGCCTTGTAATTATCGGTAACATTTACGCCGGGGGTATAAAAATTGGCCCTTACTTCCAGGTAGCGGGCGGTTTGAATGATACAGTCGCCCAAAGCCTGCTGTACGTTGAGATAAGGACGTATCTGCCAGAGGGTGAGAGCCAGTATGGCGTACCAGATACTACCCAGTAGCACCATGGAAGAATGCAGCAGCGTGAGGGAGGGCGTTAACTGTGTTTCACCCAGTATGGACACCAGCACCAGCAAACAGCCCGTGCCGATATTACCACCCCGGTTGCCATATACCAGTAACATGGCAAACATAAAGCAGCAGGCAGCTATCCAGATCGCCATGGGGATGGTATAAGGGATGAGCAGCCCGGTGCCCAGCGCCGTGAAAAAGATCAGGATGGTGCTGATGATCAGGCCGTTCCGTTTATGGATAATCGTGCCGGGAACATCGCTGAGGGCAGTACATAATGCGCCCATAGACATCGCGATGCCGAGGCCCAGTTGTCCGAACCAGGCAAATACAAGGGAAGGCACCACCACACTGATGGTAGTACGCATACCGTTGCTGAAATGATAACTGTAAAGGAAATTTTTGATGTTATTGATCCGCTGTTCTGTACGCAAACGTAAATAGGTTTTTGATGGCGCGAAGATAGCAAAAAGCAGAAAGGATAAAGCAAAAAGCCCATCGAAGCACCTGATTGGCACAGATAATTTTTCTTATTGATCTTCCGGATATATTATGTTTTTTATCCGCATCGATCAGTAGCTTTGATGGGCTTTTTGCTTTATCCTTTTTGCTTTCTGCTTTTTTCTCACACCAAATTTAATTGTAATTGTTCTTTTTACTATATTTATAACCAGTCTATTATAGTTTTGAAGCGTGCTGCGAGCGAGAGCAAATGAGCCCTAATTGTGTATAAATAATTAGGTAATATAATTGCATCTCACTTAAATTACTTTTTGATTCGGGTAAAATTATATCTTTGACGCCTTAAAAAACCTCGGAGTACGACGTGCGCTTAAAAACACTAGAAATTAAAGGCTTTAAAAGTTTTGCAGATAAAACCGTTTTGAACTTCGACGAGGGCATCACCGGCGTGATTGGGCCAAACGGTTGCGGCAAAAGTAATATCATCGACTCCATTCGCTGGGTAATCGGCGAGCATAAGATCAGCAACCTTCGCTCTGATAACCAGGCCGGATTGGTGTTCAATGGCTCCAAAAGCCGCTCTGCAAGCGGTATGGCAGAAGTTAGCCTTACCTTTGAAAATACCAAGAACGTACTGCCCACCGAATTTACTACGGTGACGATTACACGCAAATTTTATAAAAACGGCGACAGTGAATACCGTCTCAATGACGTAGCCTGCCGTCTGAAAGATATTCACAACCTGTTCATGGATACAGGGGTGAGCACCGATTCCTACGCCATTATAGAGCTGGGAATGGTAGACGATATCATCAAGGATAAGGAAAACAGCCGTCGCAGAATGCTGGAACAAGCGGCGGGCATCTCCATATACAAAACCCGCAAAAAAGAAGCTAAATCCAAGCTGGACGCCACAGAAGGTGACCTTAACCGTATTGAGGACCTGTTGTTTGAAATCAATAACAACCTCAAAACACTGGAAAGCCAGGCCCGCAAAGCCGAACGCTTCTATGAAGTAAAGAAAGAATACCGCGAAATAAGTATAGAACTGGCGAAAGCCGCACTGGAAGGCTTTAACGTTACCTTCAAAGAACTGTCAGATACCCAGCAATCGGAAAGTGACCGTAAACTGGCCCTGGAAACAGAAATCCTGACAGCAGAAGCCGCCGTAGAACAGGATAAGCTACACTTCGTAGCCAAAGAAAGAGAACTGCAAACCATGCAGAAATCTTTCAATGAACTCGTTTCTACCATCCGCACCAAAGAAAACGATAAAAACCTCGCCACCCAGCAACTGACGTATCTGCGTGAACGCGAAAAAAATATCAACGACTTCCTCAACAACGCGGAAGGACAACTGCAGGGATTGACTACCTCCATTGAATTTACCGAGAAACAGGTTGAAGAAGAAGGAGAAGTATTTGAAACCATGGCAGACGAACTGGAAACCCTCCGCGACATGGTGGAGGAGAAGAAAGAACGTTTCCAGCAGAAAAAACAAGCCCTCGAAACATTGCGTAACGACCAGCAACGCTGGCAACGCCAACAGTTTGAGGCAGAAAAGAAAGTAGCCGTAGCCGATACCTCTGTACAAAACCTGCAACGCAGTATGCAGCAGCTGCAGGAGGAAAAGGCCAACCGCCAACAGCAGATCGCCCAGCTGGAAACAGAAAAAGAGGCACTGCAACAAACGCTGAGCGGCAGTAAAACAGAACTGGAAGCTATGGTGCAGTTCCAGGAAGAAACCAAAGGTAAAATCCTCGCTACCCAATCCGATATCGAAGGCCTGCGGGATAAACTGGTGGATGAAAACCGTACCCTCGATTCCAAAAAGAACGAGTTCGACCTCCTCAAATCACTGGTAGACAGCCTGGAAGGTTACCCGGAGAGTATCAAGTTTTTGAAGAAAAATCCCGATTGGAATAATAATGCCCCCATTCTTAGTGATATATTCTTTTGTAAGGAAGAATACCGCACCTGCGTGGAAAACCTGCTGGAACCGTATCTGAGCTACTATGTGGTCAACAATGTACACGAAGCGGTACAGGCCATACAATTGCTGGATAACAATAAAAAAGGAAAGGCCAACTTCTTTATACTGGACCAGTTCCGCTCCGATAATGCCCCACTGCTTGCGCCTCCGGGCACCATTCCGGCACTGGATGTAGTGGAAATTGAAGAAAAGTATAAGGGCCTTGGTCAGCACCTGTTGGGCAAAGTATTTATAGGGGAAGACCTCACCCGCCTGGAATTCAGCCAACTGGCTGATGAAAGGATGCTGCTGGTGGAGAAATCCGGCCGCATGCACCGTGGTAAATACAATATCAGCGGTGGATCTGTAGGGTTATTTGAAGGCAAGAAGCTGGGCCGGGCCAAAAACCTGGAAAAGCTGGAAGTAGAGATCAAAGATCTCGAAAGGGTAGTAGGTCAGTTGAAAGTAGCCCTGCAAAGCAAACATGATGAAGTATTAGGCTATAACAGCCAGTTGAATGAAAATAATATCAATGCTGCCAGGGAAAGGGTAAACCAGTTGAGCAATCAGTTGTTTGGCCTCCAGAACAGGATTGAAAACTTCCACCACCTCATTGAAGCTGGTGATAAACGCCTGGAAGAAATGCAGCAATCCCTGGAAACCAACCAGGAAAGCATTTCCGGCGTGAAAGATGAACTGGAAGGCCTCAACGACAGGGTGACCGAATTGCAGGAAAGCATCGTGGACGCCGACAGGACGGCCCAGGAATCAGAACAGCAGTTTAACATGGCCACTGTGCAGTTCAATAACCAGAACCTGCAACATACCCGCCAGCAGAGCAAGGTACAGGCACTCAAACAGGAGCTGGAGTTTAAACGCAAGCAACTGTCTGACCTGCATGTACAGATCACCAGTAATAAAACACAGTTGGAAGATGCGGTAGGCCATATTGCGGCGGCCGTAGAAAAACTGAGCCACGCAGATGATGGACTGGTAGAACTGTTCCGTCAGCGCGAAGAAGAAGAAAAAGCACTCAACGAAAAAGACCAGGAATACTATAATTTCCGTAACCACCTGCAGGAGCTGGAAAGCACGCTGAGAACAAAACAGCGCGCCAGAGAGCAACTGGAACAACAACTCAATACCATCAAGGATAAAGTGAATGAGCTGAAGCTACAACTGACCACCATGAAGGAAAGGCTCAGCGTGGAGTTCAAAGTGAACCTGGATGAAATCATTGATGAACAACGCAGCTCCGAACTACCAGTAGAAGAGTTACAGGGAAGTGCGGAAAGACTGAAAAAGCGAATGGAGAATATGGGAGAAATCAACCCTACCGCCATTGAAGCTTATCAGGAAATGAAAAAAAGATATGAGTTTATCCTGGAACAGAAAACTGACCTGGTAAATGCGAAAGATTCCCTGCTGGCAACTATCCAGGAGGTGGAGTCTACTGCTAACCAGAAGTTCCTGGATACTTTCAATGCGGTAAAAGAGAATTTCATCCGGGTATTTAAAGCCCTGTTTACAGAGGAAGATCAGTGTGATATGATCCTGAGCGATCCGGCTAACCTGGCCGATACCGGTATTGAAATCATCGCCAAACCGAAAGGTAAACGCCCGGCAGCTATTACACAGCTGTCCGGAGGAGAAAAAACACTCACCGCTACCGCGTTGTTGTTTGCCATTTACCTGATTAAGCCAGCACCTTTCTGTATCCTTGATGAGGTAGATGCGCCACTGGATGATGCCAATGTGGGCAAGTTTACCAACATGATCAGGAAGTTTTCAGATAATTCACAATTTATTATTGTAACACACAACAAGCAAACCATGGCAGCTGTAGACGTGATCTATGGCGTAACCATGCAGGAACCGGGAGTCAGTAAGCTGGTACCGGTAGATTTCAGAAGTTTGAACTAGTCGGTTAGTTTAGTTGTTGTAAAGAGATTCGATTACTTTTATTCTTTATTCTAAAAAAATAAAAAAACGTAAACACTATGGGCGCATGGGGCACCAGGAATTTTGAAAATGATGGATCACAGGATTGGATATTTGACCTGATTGAAAACAAAGACGGTGGATTAGTTGCGGATACGTTAGCACGTATCATCAATAACATCGAAACACTGGAAGTACCGGATTGCGAAGAGGCGCTGGCAGCTGCTGAACTGGTTTCAGCGTTGGTGGGCCGTCCTAGTGAGGACTTCCCGGAAGATCCGCTTGATCAGCTGGATGTACTGAACCTCATCGGTACCCGTGCACTCAGAAATCAGGCGATTGCTGCAGTTAATAAAATTGTAGCATCTTCTGAAATGAAGAATTACTGGGAAGATGCTGGTCAGGGTGAAGCCTGGGCTGCAGTGCAGGCGGGCCTGATTAAGCGTTTGGATTAATTTTCAACAGGTTTATACAAACCGGGGGTAGGCGATTGTTTTACCACGGTATTGTTCGCGCGGATTTTTATGTAGATAAAATCTGTTTTCCACCATATTATTTCTACAGCGGATAGCAACGCAGGTAATTACCTGTTGGCTGTCCGCTGTTTTTCTGTTTTAGGAAGATGAGTACTGCGGTATTTTATCAGTAACGAAGCTCCTGTCAGCACCCTGCACAAAAAAAGGACCGATCAGTAAGATCAGCCCTTTGAAATATCGTTGAAGTATTTATCTCCCTAAATTAATATCCCCGCAATGGCGGCAGACATGTAAGACGCCAGCGTACCACAAAGCAAGGCTTTCAGCCCCAGTTTGGCAAGATCCGCTCTTCTGTCCGGCGCCAGTTCCCCGATACCACCAATCTGCATACCCACACTGCTGAAGTTTGCAAAACCAGCAATGGCGATGGTTACAATGGCAATACCTTTGGAAGTTAACACAGGCACCGTTTTATCGGTCATGCTCTTAAAGGCCACAAATTCATTGATGGTTAATTTCTGTCCCAGCAACGTAGCTACGCTTTGAACATCGGTTTGTGGTACACCTATAGCCCAGGCCATTGGCATAAACAGTTTTCCGAAAATCCAATCGAGACTCAGGTTAAAGTCAGGATTGAAAATATGTCCGATATGTACCAGGCACCAGTCGATCAATGCGATGAAGGCGATAAAACCTATCAGCATGGCGATCACGTTCATGGCTATTTTAAAACCATCGCCGGCACCATGTGAGATGGCATCAATAACGTTGGTGTAATTACTCTTCACTTCCATCTTCACACGACCCATGGTCACGCTTTCCTCTGTTTCCGGAAATACAATCTTGGAAATCACTAATGCCCCCGGAGCCGCCATGAGACTGGCAGTAATGAGGAATGGTGCAATATGTAAACCCGCCTGTAAGCCCATGTTTACGTATACTACCAGGATACCACCTGCGATACAGGCAAGACTCCCACTCATAGATGCGAGGATTTCACTTTTGGTCATGCTCGATAAGTAGGGACGGATCATTACCTGTGCTTCTACCTGTCCCACAAAAGCGCTGGCCACGTTGCTCAATGCTTCCGCACCACTTACCCGCATCACAAAATTCATGGCGCGCGCAATAACCGCTACTACCCGCTGCATAATACCATAGTGATATAAAACGGCTACCAACACACATACCAGGATGATGGTGGCAGTAACATTAAAGGCAAATACAAAACCACCACCGGCATAATCTTTTACGCTACCATCATGTTGTGTAATACCAATGCCGCCATATACAAAGGCGGCACCTTTGCGGGCAAAGGCTTCCAGCTTCCCCATTGCATCTCCCACCCGTTGGAAAAACCATGTAATAGGGGGTACCTTAAATACCAAAAGACCAATCGCTACCTGCAAACCAATGCCACTCAATACCAACCTGTAGTTGATCTTTTTCTTGTTGTTAGAAAACAAAAAGGCGATACCCAAAATAAGAACAATGCCTATAATGCCCTGAAAGCGTTCCATAAATGCAAATAAATCGTAAAATGTATGCAATGAAGCGACGAAGATAAGTTTTTTTGGGGTCGCTCAGACGCGAAACTGTTATCTCATATAATTTTTCAAAAAAAATATATTCAGAAATGTATTTTTACTTTTTCGCAACCGAATAATAACAATGCAGCGTATTCACTATCTTATTACCGCCACGTTATCTCTTGCTTTATTTGCCTGTGGACAAGGGGATCAGCACAAGAAGGGAAACAAACACGAAACGGATTCTCTGGCAATGCGGGAGCAGTTTGCCACATCACCGGTACTCGATGGGAAAACGGCCATCAGTCATATGCAGTTCGATAAAGGACTGGAAGTACAGTTGGTAGCAGCCGAACCCATGGTGGTAGCACCTGTGGCGATGACCTTTGATGAACGCGGCAGAATGTGGGTGGTGGAAATGACCGGCTTCATGCCCGATACCGTTGGTACCGGAGAAGATAAGCCCGATGGCAAAATTGTGATTCTGGAAGATACCACCGGCGACGGGGTGATGGACAAAAGAACCGTATTCCTGGATTCCCTGGTATTGCCCAGGGCGGTATGTTTAGTAGAGAACGGCGTATTGGTGGCCACCCCACCACAACTCTGGTTCATCGAAAACAATAAAGATAAACCCGGTAAAAGAACCCTGGTAGATGATCAATACGCAGCCGGTGGTAACGTAGAGCATCAGCCCAATGGACTGCTCCGTGCTATGGACAACTGGATCTATAATGCAAAATCGGATAGGCGTTACCGTAAGGTGGGTAATAAATGGTTGAAAGAAACCACGCATTTCCGTGGTCAATGGGGTATTACCCAGGACAACCAGGGACGCCTTTATTATAACAACAACTCAGAGAACCTGTTGGGCGACTATTTCCCGCCAGGCTTAGGTGGCATCAATCCGGCACAACAAAATGCTGCCGGCTTTGATCAGAAAATAGTGCCGGACAACCGTACTTATCCTATTCATCCAACGCCGGGCGTAAACAGGGGATACCAGAAAGGTACGCTGGATGATAGTCTGCGCCTGGTGAACATGACCGCCGCCTGTGGGCCTATGATCTATCGCGCAGACTTACTGCCCGCAGAGTATCACGGCAACGCCTTTGTGGCGGAGCCCTCCGCTAACCTGATCAAAAGAAATATTTTATCAGATAGCAGTTATGTGGTGAAAGGTGTACAAGCCTATCAGCATAAAGAGTTTCTCGCCAGTACCGATGAGCGTTTCCGGCCGGTAGACTTGAAAACAGGACCTGACGGCGCTATCTATATCGCGGATATGTACCGGGGCATCCTGCAACATAAAACTTATATCACCGAGTACTTAAAAAACGAGGTGAAAATGCGGAGCCTGACGCAGCCGCTGAATGGTGGGCGTATTTATCGTATTGTGCCTGCAGGTACGCATGAACCAATGCCTCCTAAAATGTATGGAGCGCAGGGGTTAGTCAACCAGTTACAGTCACCCAATGGCGTGCTACGGGATAAAGCGCAGCAACTCATCATTGATCAGCAGTTGGTAGCAGCTGCGCCTGATTTACGGAACCTGCTGAAAGATCCGTTAAGCCAGATACACGCGCTGTGGACCCTGGAAGGGTTGCATCAACTGACAGCCGATGATCTCAGTGGTATATGGAAGGAGAACAATGCAGCACTGAAAATGGAGGCATTGGCCGCATTGCCAGCCGTACTAAGCGGCAGCAACGTAAAAGCGATGGTGGCGGCACTGGATAGCTTATCTGATAATCCTTACCTGGCGCCGGCAGTAGTCTACCTGTTGCCAACGGTTGCGAAGTTTGATAAAGTAAATGCCAGCAAGCTGGAAGATAAAATGATAAAAGCGTATGCGCCTAACCGTTATGTTGCAGCAGCCCTGGTGAATAATGCAGTGAACAGAGAAGCGGCATTACTGAAACAGGTGATTGCCTGGAATCCTGATACTACGCTGGTATTGCGGCGGCAGTTGGAAGCCGTGTTGAAAAACATGGACAGCAAAGCCAATGCTAAAAAGATGGACGAATTGAGAAAATCGTTGCCCCGTGGCTATAAAATATTCAACACCGTTTGCCAGACCTGTCATGGTAAAAGCGGGGAGGGGATCGCTTCTATGGCACCACCTCTCAATGAAAGTAACTGGGTAAATGGTAACAAGAAAGCATTTATTTCTATTGTATTATACGGCCTGACAGGGCCGGTAGAAGTACATGGAAAAATGTATAAAGCGCCTGAAATAAATGGTGACATGCCGGGAATTGGTGGCAGCGATGAATTCAGCGATGCGGATATTGCACAGTTACTGACCTTCCTGCGCAGTGCCTGGAAAAACAAAGCAGACAAAGTCACGGCTGCTGATATACAGCAGGTGCGTAAGTTGAATACGGGCCGTCAGAAGCCTTTCACGGCCGGTGAATTAGCGAATTGATAGTTTGTTGTAAATAAAAGCCTTATATTTGCCGGATTACAATTAATTATTAATTGAATCCGGCAACTACCATATTACTCTTTCAAAACACACCCCGTACGATCAAACGTACCTGCGGGTTCCTGTTGCCGTTCTTATCCTGTCCTAAAGACTTCAACACTTAATCCCGGGCAACTTTTAGTTTATAAAGTGTTGTACCCGGGGGGATGACTACCTATGTAGTTTTATTCCGCTAGTATTTTTCCAAAACAATCTTATAAAATCAGTTTTATGAATCATCGGATAGCACGATGGGCAGTTTACTTTTTATGCCTGTTGCTGGATGTGAGCGTCGCTGCGAGCCTTTATCGTGGATATTTAACCGGATGGTTCCTATTGCCCGTGGCAGTAGGTATCAGCCTGTTGACTATATATGACCGGCTGCAAGGAAAACATGCTTTGTTGCGCAACTACCCGTTACTGGGTCGTTTGCGTTACCTGCTGGAGCAGATCAGGCCGGAAATGCGTCAGTACTTTTTTGAATCGGATACGGATGGCAGGCCATTCAGTCGCCGTCAGCGTGCGGTAGTGTATCAGAGAGCCAAAGATGTAAAACAAACTGTAGCCTTCGGTGCACTGGATAACATGTATGAGCCGGGCTATGAATGGGCTGCCCATACAGCATTTCCAATGAAAGTAAAACCGGAAGATTTAAGGGTGAACATTGGCAATGCACAATGTGACCAGCCATATAATGCCAGTTTACTGAACGTAAGTGCCATGAGTTATGGTGCATTAAGTAAAACAGCCATTGCTTCCCTGAACGGCGGTGCGCAGCTCGGAGGCTTTGCCCATAACACCGGAGAGGGAGGGATTAGCCCTTATCACCTGCAACATGGCGGCCACCTGATCTGGCAAATTGGTACCGGTTATTTTGGTTGCCGGGATGAAAAAGGCAATTTCTCTCCGGAGATATTTGCGATTGCAGCAGCGGAACCTGCGTTGAAAATGATTGAGCTGAAACTGAGCCAGGGCGCCAAACCCGGTAAAGGTGGAGTGTTGCCTGCCGCTAAAAATACACCTGAAATTGCAGCCATCCGTAAAGTAAAAGCAGGTATCAGTGTATTGTCGCCCGCTGCGCATACCGCCTTCTCCAATGAATATGAGATGCTGGCTTTTATACAGCAGTTACGTAAACTTTCCGGCGGCAAGCCGGTAGGGTTTAAGCTGTGTGTGGGCCGTGCTGATGAGTTTGAGCGTATTTGCACCGCTATGGTAAACACTGGTATTTATCCTGACTTTATTACCGTAGATGGTGCAGAAGGTGGTACCGGTGCAGCGCCGCTGGAGTTTACCGACTCCATCGGGATGCCGTTGTATGATGCGCTGGCACTGGTGATCAACCTGCTGCGTCACTATAAACTGAAACAGCATATCCGTATTATGGCCAGTGGTAAAATCATTACCGGCTTTGATATCATGAAAGTACTGGCAATGGGTGCAGACGCGTGTTACAGTGCCCGCGGTATGATGCTGGCTTTAGGCTGTATCCAGGCATTGCAATGTGATAGTGGCAGTTGCCCTGTAGGGGTGGCTACACAGGATCCTACGCTTTATCAGGGAGTGAATGTAGCCGACAAACGGGTACGTGTGGCCAATTATCATCGTAATACCATTGCAGCACTGGCAGAGCTGATGGGTGCGTGTGGTTTTGCTTCGGCAGAGAAGGTGAGTCCTGCGGCCTTATACAGGAGAGTAACGAGAACGGATATACGATCTTATGAAGAAATATACGCACCGAAACAGCTTTTAGCACTTAGCCATCAGCTGTTAGCCGCTAAAAGCTAAAAGCCATTTATAATTGATTTAAAACCCGGTTATCATGAAAAAGAAACAGATTATTGTGTCCCTACATGATTACGAAATACTTAAAACCCTTTGCTACGAGGCGCCTGCCACCGATAAGCTGAAAGAAGAGCTGGAGCGGGCAGTGGTTAAAAAAGGAAAGGTCCCAGAACATGTAGTACAGGTAAATTCAACGCTGCAATTCAGAGATGAACGTAGCGGGACCGTACGAAGTGTACAGCTGGTATTACCAGCGATGAGCAACTTACAGGAAGGCAAATTATCGATCCTGTCGCCCATAGGCACAGCCTTACTTGGCTATAGCACCGGGGATGTGATTGACTGGGAAGTACCGGCAGGAAAAACGCAGCTGCATATTTTGAGCGTGGGGCAGGCGATGGTTGGGGAGCAGGAGGTGTAAAGCATAAAGCAAAAAGCTATTGAAGTGAATGAACTAAGCGAACATTATTTCCCGCTTTAATCATTCGCTTCAATAGCTTTTTGCTTTATGCTTTATGCCTTGGGCTTTCTATTGGTATGCTATCTTATCTCCGTATGCAATGTGATATTTATCGCAGAAACCTCCATTTACTTCCAGCACATATTTCGCTTTCTTGTAAGAAGGTAAGCTCTCTTCTGATAAAGGAGTGGCATATTTCTGAACGGATACAATCTCCATGTTATCTGCTATATAGATAATATCCAGGGAGATGTAGGTGTTTTTCATCCAGAAGGCACGTTCTTCCATATCCGGGAAAATAAAGAGCATGCCCTGATCGTCTGTCATCGTTTTGCGGTACATCAGTCCATCGGCGCGCTGTTCATCGGTTTGCGCCAGCTGTATATCAATTTTACGCAGGGTATCTGCACCGGATTTTGACAGAAAAGCCAGGGTAGCCTGCTTTTTAAAAGCGCTGCCATTGGAGGTTTCTGTAACTGCCGTTGTTGTTGGCGCCGCCGTAGCGGTATCAACTCCATTGTTGTTACTGTTGCCTGTATTCTGGTGACAGCCGGCGATGTATAAACTGGCGATTAATATACACTTCAGATGTAATTGCATAAGACAGAAGTACTATTTGGTCAGTAGTTCTTCATCAGAAAAAACTACTTCAGTATAATCTTTTATTTCGTTGTAAACGGTGTCTCTTTCTACTGGTCTTCTGCCGGCTTTCTTAATCAGCATGGCCAGCTGGGCAGTGTTCATAGACGGATTTTGTTCTTCTGATCCGGCCATAGAGTATATTTTGGTGGTATCATCTATGGTGCCATCGAGGTCATTCACACCGAAGGAAAGTGTCAGTTGTGCGGTATTTCTTCCCAGCATAGGCCAGTAGGCTTTCAGGTGAGGGAAGTTATCCATGTATAAACGGGCAATCGCGTACAGTCTGAGATCTTCCACGATAGAGCTTTCTGCAATATGAGACATATCATTGCCTTTATTGCGGAATTTCAGTGGAATGAACGTGTTGAAGCCACCGGTTTCGTCCTGCAGGGAGCGTAAGCGTTCCATATGATCGATACGGTCTGCAAAAGATTCTACATGGCCGTACAGCATGGTAGCGTTGGTGTGCATACCACGGAGGTGGGCTGCTTTATGAATGGCAAGCCATCCATCAGCATCTACTTTATCATGGCATATTTTAGCACGTACTTCCGGTGCAAAGATTTCTGCACCACCACCAGGCATAGATTGCAGGCCGGCTTCATTGAGAATGCGCATACCTTCATCTACACTTACTTTGGCTTTGCGGAACATATAATCCAGTTCTACAGCGGTAAAGCCTTTGATGTGCAGGTTCGGACGATGGGCTTTGATTTGTTTGATCAGCTCCACGAAAAAGTCCAGCTGCATTTTAGGATGTACGCCGCCAACGATATGTACTTCGGTAACGGGTTGGTTATCGTATTTTTTAACGATGTCCATCATCTGATCTATACTCAGTTCCCATCCGTCTTCCCTGTTTTTATACAAGCGGGAATAGGAGCAGAAGTGACAGGTAAATATGCAGACGTTGGTAGGTTCTATATGAAAATTACGGTTGAAGTAAGTCTTGTCACCGTGCATGCGCTCTCGTACATGATTGGCTAAAGCGCCCAGAAGGCCGATATCGCCTTTCTCAAATAAGATCAGCCCTTCATCGGGCGTAATTCTTTCCTGTTGAAGGATCTTTTCTGCAATGCGCTTCAATTCTGCGTCCAGGTTGGCTTGTTGAAGAAGCGTTTGAACAGCCGGATTATCTTTTCTCGTCGTCATCTTACTTTCATTAATTTGATGGTGTTGGCCCTGTTCCTGTAAATTAATTTTACAAAATAAACACCATTTGGCTCATTTACCAAATTAAAGGTCAGCCTGTTGCCAGCGCTGATATCTGCTGCCKGTTTACTCATCATAAACTGCCCTGCTGCGTTGTAAATGGATACCTGTACCAGGTCTTCCGGTACCTGGTAAAATGTTACCCAAAAGATACCGGTAGTGGGGTTAGGATTGACTAAAACGCCCTTTTCCCGAAGTAATGKGTTGACATCTTTCGTTACAATATTTATATTATCAATATAGATATTATTCTCTGAATTTGAAATGTTTCTAAATGCTACTTGAAATTTACCTTTATGTGAAATGGCGGTTAAATCGACAGAGTCGCGGCGCCATTCACTGGCAAGGGGAACGAACTCTGTTTGTATGGATTTGGTGCGGGTAATAAGGTTAGCTCCCCATTTAGCATAGAGCATCGTGCCCGTTTGGCGGCAGTCGGAGGTGACGATCACCTGCAGGGTATCCCAGGAGATGCCGGTCGTAGCCGGGTCGGAAAACACGGCGGCGGCCACATCAAAAAACAGGAATACGGAGTCATGTCCCTGGGGATCGATCACCGGCGTAATGAGGTCATCTGTCTGATCGTTGGTATTATAACCGAGGTTGCGGATCAGGGCGGAGGCCTGGCTGCCTTTGCCTACATCACGGGAGCGCTCCCAGGTAAAGCTGTGGTCAGGATTATAGAGGTCCCAGCCCGGAGGGGGGAAGCTGTCATCTTCAAAGCCCTGCGTAAAAGGCAGTGTTACTTCTGCATCATAACGGAAACGGATATTCGCAGTATCGTTGGAAAGATTAGCATCCGGTTGTCCGTTTGGTAATTGCGTATAGGCTTTCAGGTTATAGCTGTTAATAGTCACATCGGCGCCCGGCAGGGTAACGGTTGTTTGTTGCAGACTGCCCAGGTTGCCGGTCCATTTATAGGACGTGAGTGGTCCGCTGTTCAGCTGATACCAGATGGTGACGTTGTTCAGCGCATTGCTGCCACGGTTGCGCAGGATCACTATCGGCGCAATATGATTGTCGCATATTTTGCCATCGGGAGCGGTGATGCTTGTCAGGGACGCATCGTTATTGACCAGTAAGGGGGGGACGCAGCCATTGGAGGTCATCAGACTGGGAATGATGTTCTCCAGTACAAAGCGCATACGATCTACCTGTCCGGCGGTAAAGAGGTGCATACAGGCATCATCGGTATAATCCATGTAGTTCATGAACATAATACCCGGTGCGGTGCTGGTACAGTTATCCAGTTTAGGGAAAGTGGGGCAACCATAGGTATTATCACCCTGAAACGGCGTATCGGCGATTCCATCATCGATACTGCAGCTGCCGTTATCATCTCCCCAAACATGTTTTAAACCAAAATAATGACCAATTTCATGAGTAGCTGTTCTGCCCAGGTTATACACCCCCGTTACGCTGCCGGTGGTACCAAAGGCGGTGTATTGTACTGCTACGCCTTCCTGCTCTACCGGGTAGCCGGTGCCGGGAGGAGCAGCAACCCCCAGGTAATTACCAGACAGGCGTGTTACCCATATGTTCAGGTATTTGGAATGATCCCAGGCGTCGGAACCACCGGTTGATTGATATTTTACATCCGCTGCGCCGTTGTTGATTGAAAAACTTTGCCTGGGTGCGGTCTTCACTTTCACCACCCCATTTGTTGGTTCATCGCCTGGTGTTCGTTGCGCCAGACAGAAATTGATTTTTGTGTTACCGATCAGCGGTTTCCAGACAGCAGGCACCAGGGAAATATCTGTATTGCCGGCGTTATAGTCGCGGTTCAACACATCCAGTTGAGATTGAATCTGTGCATACGTAACAGCGGCGGTATCGTCAAGTACCACATGCACTACTACTGGTATAGATACCGTTTGCGGAATATCTTCTGTGCGTGCGTTGAGCCGCCGCAGGATTTGTCCCTGTCGCATGAGGGCTTCATTTTTCTGCAGGAGCTCCTGTAGATGGGGGATTTCTTTTACCCGTTGTTGCAAGGCTTCCGCGGTACCGCATTTACGCTGTGCCATAGCAGTAGCGCAAGAGAAAAAGGTAAGAAGGATAATAAAGTAATGGCGCAAAAAAGTAGAATTTGAAATGAAGATACGGGAAAGCTGCGGATTTTTTCCGGCTCAGCATAAGACAAAAAAAAGCGCTCCGGAATAAACCGGAACGCTCCTAAACTCAGTTTTTATAAAAATTACATATTGGCCTGTATTTTTTTATCCAGCACGGATTTAGGCACAGCGCCTACTTGTTTGTCAACTACCTGGCCACCTTTAACGAAAAGGATAGCTGGAATGCTGGTGATACCGTAATTTACAGACAGTTGCGGATTCTGATCCACGTTAACTTTTCCGATATTTACTTTACCTGCGTAATCTTTAGACAGTTCTTCAATTACCGGACCGATAGCGCGACAAGGGCCACACCATTCTGCCCAGAAGTCAATAACAGTTAATTTATCGGAATTCAGAACTTCCGTTTCAAAGTTCGCATCAGTGATTTCTAAAGCCATATTCTGTGATTTAAAAAGTTTTATTTAACGATTGTTTTGATTTTCTGATTCGTGTTATATTATGATCAAATCTTGATCCGAGTGCAAATTACTGCATTTTTGGCATCCTACTTATTGATAATCTCTATGTACACATCAATATCCGGCTGTTTATGCAGGAAACCCGCCAACTCGTCATTCATCTCAATATTCCGGTTAAAAGTATGCAGTTTTGCCTGTGTCTGATCATCCCGGTCGGTCAGGTGTACGTGCAGGATACTGTTGCCGGGGAATCGGTTTACATTGTCTACCAGGAAATCAACGGTTTGTTTGTTGATGTATTTGGGCATGGTATTCAGATACACCTGTTTGGTATGTGTTTTCTTTACTTCCTGCAGCAGTTGTATACCACTTACCTTAAACTCATATTCATTATCATTGAAACGCTTGGATTTGAAGCCACCATTGATAAAGAGGCATAACCCTGGTTTCAGGTAAGGGGCGAAGCGGATAAAATCTTCACTCCAGAGGGCGAATTCAAATTTGCCGGTATAATCTTCAATAGTCATTACTCCAAACTGCCGGTTGTTGCGGGAAATCCTTTCCTGGGCGTTGGTGATATACACTGCCAGCCTGAAATTGCGTTCCCTGGAGCGGCCTCCGCTGCCTCCGGGCTGGGCTATTTCGGTCTGGTATTCTACCAGCTCCTGTACGGAGTTCATGTGGTAGTGTTTCATTTCAAAGCGATAGTCATCGAGTGGATGTCCGGAGATGTAGATACCGGTGATATCCTTTTCGTTGTTCAGCTTCATGATCAGTGGCCACACATCGCAGGCAGGTATTTTTGGCGGTTCCACATCCGGCATGTCATCGGCACCGAAGAGGCTGCCCATATTGGAGGAGCCTGCTGTTACCTGCTGACCGAATTTCACGATTTTATCCAGGCCGGTGAGGGTTTCTCCTTCCGGCTTGTGGAAGTATTGTGCACGATGCAGTTCCGGGAAGCTGTCAAAAGCGCCGGACATCACCATGGCTTCGAGAGATTTTTTATTGACGGCGCGTTGATTTACGCGTTTGATAAAGTCGAATATGTTTTTGAAAGGACCTTCTTTTTTCCGTTCTTCCAGCAGGTTTTCAATAGCGGCCTCACCCACACCTTTCAGTCCGCCGAGTCCGAAGCGAACCTGGCCTTGTTTGTTAACAGCAAAACCTTTGAAAGATTCATTCACATCGGGCGGCAATACATCGATGCCCATGCGTTTGGATTCTTCCATGAAGAAGGTGATCTTTTCAATATTGCTGGCGCAGTTCAGTACGGCAGCCATATATTCAGAAGGGTAGTGGGCTTTCAGGTAAGCAGTCTGGTAGGCTACGAAAGCATAACAGGTGGAGTGCGACTTATTGAAGGCGTAAGAGGCGAAGGCTTCCCAGTCGGTCCATACTTTTTCGCATACTTTAGGATCGTGGCCATTTTTGGCGCAGCCTTCCATGAATTGCGCCTTCATCTTGTTCAGTACCGCGATCTGCTTTTTACCCATGGCTTTACGGAGTACATCCGCATCACCTTTGGAGAAGCCTGCCAGTTTCTGGCTCAGCAACATCACCTGTTCCTGGTATACCGTGATACCGTAGGTATCATTGAGGTATTCCTCCATTTCGGCAATATCGTATTGTACCGGCTCCAGGCCGTGTTTACGGCGGATAAAGGAAGGAATGTACTCCAGTGGTCCCGGACGGTACAAGGCGTTCATCGCGATAAGGTCATCGAACCTATCCGGTTTCAGCTCACGCAGGTACTTCTGCATACCGGGCGACTCGAACTGGAACGTAGCGTTGGTTTCGCCCTTCTGGTAAAGGTCATATGTTTTGGCATCGTCCAGCGGAATATTATCTATTTCGATGGTGATGCCATGGTTCTGGCGGATCAGTTCCAGCGCACCTTTGATGATGGTAAGGGTTTTCAGCCCCAAAAAGTCCATCTTGATAACGCCGGCAGACTCAATAATGCTTCCTTCAAACTGGGTTACCAGCAGGTCGGAGTCTTTTGCAGTAGATACGGGAATGAGGTCGTACAGGTCCTGCGGGGCAATGATGATACCTGCCGCGTGGATACCGGTGTTACGAACCGACCCTTCCAGTACGCAGGCTTCGCGGAGTACTTCTCCCTGCAGGTCATCACCTTTGATGAGTTCCCGCAGCTTTTTCACATTTTCAATGTCTTCACCAGCGAGACCTTCTTTATCGGCCAGGCTTTTTTCTCCTTCCAAGGGCGCGTTGAAGATACGATCCAGCTGGATACCCGGCTTGTCCGGTACCATTTTAGCGAGGATGTTTGATTCCACGAGCGGGAGGTCCATTACACGGGCCACATCCTTGATACTCATTTTGGCTGCCATGGTACCATAGGTGATAATTTGTGCCACCTGGTTACGGCCGTATTTCTGTACTACATAGTCAATTACTTTCTGACGGCCTTCATCATCGAAGTCCGTATCAATATCGGGCATGCTCTTACGTTCCGGATTCAGAAAACGCTCAAACAGCAAATTATACTTAATGGGATCTATATTGGTGATGCCTATACAGTAGGCCACTGCAGATCCTGCAGCGGAACCACGTCCCGGGCCGATGAATACGCCCAGTTCACGGCCGGCCTTGATGAAGTCGGCCACAATGAGGAAGTAACCGGCAAAACCCATGTTTTCGATTACCTGTAACTCAAAGTTGATACGTTCTTCAATATCGGCGTTCATTTCCATGTACCGGTTGCGGGCGCCTTCATAGGTGATGTGCCGCAGGTACTGGTCCTGGGTGATAAATTCTTTTGGAATAGGGAAGTTGGGCAGCAGGATATCTCTTTTGAGATCCAGCAGCTGTACTTTATCTACAATTTCGTTGGTATTATCAATGGCCTGTGGAAGATCATGAAACAGTTTGGTCATTTCTTCCGTAGTCTTGAAATAGAACTGGTCGTTATAAAAAGCGAAGCGCCTGTTCTTCGGGCCGGCAGAATCATCGTCCGAAAAATCTTTATTGGTAGGGGTGCTTTTCTTTTCACCGGTGTTGATACAAAGCAGGATGTCGTGGGCGTTGGCATCTGCCTGATCCACGTAGTGGGAATCATTGGAGGCAATTACCTTTACATTGTATTTTTCTGCAAAGCGCAGTAATACGGCGTTTACCTGTTCCTGTTCCGGAATACCGTGACGTTGTAGTTCTACATAAAAATCTTCTCCGAAAATATCCAGCCACCAACGGAATTCTTTTTCTCCTTCCTCTTCTCCTTTGCGAAGAATGATGCGGGGAACAGAAGCACCGAGGCAGCAGGTAGTAGCAATCAGTCCTTTGTGATATTGCAGTACTAATTCCTTATCGATACGTGGATATTTACCATAGAGGCCTTCCATATATCCCAGGGAACAGAGCTTGATGAGATTGCGATAACCTTCATCATCTTTGGCCAGCAATACCTGGTGATAACGCACATCTTTTTCTTCCCTTGTAAACGCACGTTTATGGCGGTTTTCCACGACATAAAATTCGCAGCCTACAATAGGTTTTACTTTCAGTCTTTTATCTTTCGGATCACCCGGATTTAATTTATTATTATATGCTTCTGCCACAAACTGAAATGCGCCAAACATATTACCATGGTCTGTAATCGCCAGTGCAGGCTGATTAGAAGACATCGCCTTTTTATACAGCGATTTGATGTCGGCGGCGCCATCCAGTAATGAGTATTGCGTATGTACGTGAAGGTGGGAGAAATTCATCTGCTAATCTGTTTCGTCAAAGGGCAAAAGTACGGGAAAAAGCAGAAAGCAGAAAGCAAAAAGCAAAAAGCAATAGGAGCGGGTGTTTGAAGCGAATAACAAAATTGATTATTTGCTTCAATAGCTTTTTGCTTTCTGCTTTCTGCTTGTACTTTTGTATTTTAGCGAAAATTTAGCCAGACGCTTATGATCAGAGTAAAGGGACATCTATTTGTGAAGTTATCGATTTGTGCATTGTCACTTAGTTCCTGCGCTTCACTTAAAAAAAGTACTACCAGTAAGAAACCCTCCACCACACCTGCTACAGCCAACAACAGACCTGTTGAATTTATAGATGGCATAGCCACCAACCGTCATCCCCGTAACAACAGTAATTATAACAGCAAAGACGTCAGTATCAGCAAAAATATTTCCAGGGGCAGCGCCAATCTGGAAAATGCGCAGAGCTGGCAGTTTAAATATGCACAGTTACTGGATGTTCCTGTAGAAGATGTATTAAATCAGAAGTTGTATAGCTTTATTGAAGAATGGTGGGGCACTCCTTATCGCTTAGGAGGAAAAACAAGAGCCGGTATTGATTGTTCCGGATTTGTGAATACACTGATGAATGCAGTGTTTCAGCTGGGACTCTCCGGAAATTCTACGGATCTTTTTACACAGGTAAAAAGATTACCCGTACGTGATTTGCATGAAGGTGACCTGGTATTTTTCAGGATTCACAAGAAGCGAATTTCTCATGTAGGCATCTACCTTGAGAATGATAAATTTGTACATGCATCTACCAGTGCAGGGGTGATGATCAGTGATCTCAAAGAGCCTTACTGGAAGAGGTATTTCGCCGGTGGAGGACGACTTTAACCCGCTCTACACATTTGTTTTATTGTTAATTTTATACGATTTTTACCCTTTTAACTTAATCACCTGCCTTGCGCAGGACCTTTTCATATCATGGAATTTGCTCCCATCGTATTATTTGTATACAACCGGCCAGATCTGACGCTCAACACCTTAGAGTATCTGAGCAGGAATGAGGAAGCGAAAGAAAGTACCTTATATGTATATTGTGACGGTCCTAAAGCCGGTGCTTCTCCGGAACAGCTGCAGCTGATAAAACAGGTGCGGGAAATAGTACACAGCCGGCAATGGTGTGGCAAGGTGGTGATCCTGGAAGCGGAAAAGAACAAAGGCCTGGCCACTGCAGTGATTGATGGGGTAACGGAAGTCATCGGTAAGCATGGTAAAATAATTGTATTGGAAGATGACCTCACCGTATCGCCCTTCTTCCTGAAATTTATGAATGATGCGCTTACTAAATATGCGCAGGAAGAAAAGTTATTGGCGGTGCACGGTTATCTGTATCCATTTAAGGTGCCGGCAGATTATACGGCTTCTACTTTCCTGGTACATGATCCGGGGAGCCTCGGATGGGGGACCTGGAGCAGGGCCTGGAAGAAATTTGAGCCGGATACCCATAAAGTAATTGAGCTGATAAAATTGAAGGAACTGAAGCGGGCATTTGATTTCTGGGGAGCTTATCCTTTTTTCAGAATGCTGCAT
The DNA here is from genome assembly GCF_056394125.1 of Chitinophaga sp. 10T418. Taxonomy (NCBI): domain Bacteria; kingdom Pseudomonadati; phylum Bacteroidota; class Chitinophagia; order Chitinophagales; family Chitinophagaceae; genus Chitinophaga; species Chitinophaga sp. 10T418. Next base: position 182,592 of record NZ_JBFTHG010000005.1, on the reverse strand, counting down.
CAGCATAAGAATGGTAAAGTAAGCTCCTGGGCTATTCGCTGGAGAGCTACCGCCTATCTGCATGATATGCTCACACTGTACCCGGTGAAATCACTCGTAAGGCATGATGGGAACGTAGCTGCTGCTACTCATCATTATAAAGAAGAAGATTGGTTATATACAGAGATATACCAGGCACCTGTGCCGGTAGGAGATATTCCGGTGGAGAATAACCTGCCCATGGAAAAAGAGTTTGCAAAATTCCTGCGTGCAAATGCAGGCATGACCATTCAAGCGAAGATTAAAAACAAGCTTAAACAATACTGGAAAAAAATAACCGGCCATGCTTAAGGTAATGCGTAACATATTCAGAAAAATAAAGCGGGATGTGATTTCGCCGGTTTCCTGGGATAATTTAAGAAAGCTGCAACCTGTATCTCCGGCTTTTGGATGGAGCAGGGGGACACCGGTAGATCGTCATTATATCAGCACCTTCCTGGATGCGCACCGCGCCGATATTCATGGTCATGTACTGGAAATAGCGGAAAGCAGTTATTCAAAACAATTTGGTTCGCAGGTCAGCAGTTTTGAAGTACTGCATGTGCAGGCAGGCGCAAATGTTACCATTATCGGAGACCTGACAGACAAGGCGTCTTTACCTGCCGATAAAATTGATTGCTTTATCTGTACACAGACCTTTAACTTCATTTACGATTTTAAAACGGCTATAGAAGGGGCGCATCACCTGTTAAAACCAGGCGGTGTACTGCTGGCTACACTGGCCGGCGCCACCCAGATATCGGCTTACGATCAGCAGCGTTGGGGCGACTATTGGCGCTTTACCGCACAATCTGCCGCTAAAGTATTTGGTGAAATTTTTGGAGAAGAAAATATAGAGATCATTTCTTACGGTAATGTACTCACCTGTACGGCTATCCTACAGGGAATTTCCGCCGAAGAATTATTACCGGAAGAATTGAATTATCAGGATCCGGTGTATCCGATTATCATTGCAGTGAGGGCCAAAAAGGCATAACACGATAAAATGTAGCACTATCTGATGGGAAACGTGAGTCAAAAAGTATTTTCAGCTATGCACTATGTGGCCAACAAAGTGCAGCGTCCGGCAGTTATTTTATTGTATCACCGGGTAACCACCCTGCAGCAGGACCCACAGGAACTGTCTGTTACACCCGCCAACTTCAATGCACAGCTCACCCATCTGGCGTCTGATTACCATGTATTGGATGCCGATCGTTTTTTATACCATGTAAAAAATAAAAAGGCTTTCCCCGAAAGATCAGTATTTGTTACGTTTGACGATGGTTATGCAGATAACTATCATGAAGCATTGCCCATACTGACCCAACGACAGGTACCCGCCTTGTTTTATATTACTACTTCAAAAATTAATACGGAATACGAGTTATGGTGGGATGACCTGGAACGCATACTGCTGACCAACGGAAATCTGCCACCGGAACTGCGTATTAATATCAACGGCCAATCGTGGCAATATGCTACCGGCACGCTCATGGCTATACGGGAAACCTATTATGCTCTGCAACAGGTGCTGCGTTTCTGCAAGCCGGCCGTGATAGAATCAGCCCTGGAACAACTGTATGAGTGGTCCGGCAAAAATGCTATCGGGCGGCCTTCTCACCGGCTCATGAGCTGGGAGGAATTGAAGGCAATGGGTAATGCTGCTTATGCTACTATTGGCTGCCATACGCACCGGCATCCTGCTGTAGGCATGCTCAGCTATGAAGAGCAGTATACCGAAATAGGCATGTCCAAAGAAATACTGGAAGGTGTGCTGGGTACTCCACAGGTGCATTTTTCCTATCCTTTTGGTGGCAGGAAATTCCTGGGGACCAAACGCTACTATAACGCAGACAGTATAAAAGCCTGTAAGGCACTGGGTTTACAGCTGGTAACGGCCAATTACTACGGACAGGTGCATACCTGGAGTAATCCTTATGCATTGCCCCGCATCCTGGTGCGTGACTGGCCCATTGACGTGTTTCGGAGGCATATGCAACAGTTCTTTAAATACTAGCGGGTGAAAATACTTTTTATCAATAAATATGAGAACAGCGGTGGTGCGGCAATAGCAGCACAACGGATTGCGGAAGGACTCTCGCAGTATTACCATACCGAGAATCATTTTGTAGTAGGCACCCATCAGGCATCTCCGGATGTAACGGTAACCCGTCCGGGTATGATACGCAATGTGATAGAAAGAGGCCTCAATGTACTCAGCAATAAGGTTGGATTACAATACCTATATTTCCCTTTTTCATCTCCGGCCATCATGCGTGCAGCACATGCATTTAAGCCGGATGTAATCAGTTTACATAATATACACGGCGGCTATTTTGATGCCACGTTATTGCCGCGTTTATCCGTGGTAGCGCCTATTGTATGGACCCTGCATGATATGTGGGCATTGACCGGTAATGCGGCCCATACCTTTGGTGATACGGCCTGGAAATCAGGCAGAGCTGGCAAATCGGAGCATAAGCATTCACCATCTATGGGATTGCCCAATGGCAACTACCTGATGCGCAGAAAGCAGCGCCTGTACGCCGCCAGCGATCTTCATATTGTATCTCCCTCAGAATGGTTATATGATATGACGATGGAAAGTCCACTGACAAGAGAAGAACCGCTGTATCATATTCCGAATCCAATAGACACGGATTATTTCCGGCCTCAGGACAAGGCAGCTTCCAGGCAGGCACTGGGATTGCCCGCCGACGCGCAGGTAATTACCTTTGTGTCTGAACGCCTGTTTAACAGTGAGTTTAAAGGAGGAGCAGAACTATTGAACATTTTACACCTGCTGGATGAGCAGCTGGATCGCAAGGTATATCTGCTCATGATAGGCAAGGATCGTTTGCCTGGCACATTTAAACACCTGGAATGTGTGTATACCGGTTATGTGAAGGACACGCAGAAAATGATGCAGTGCTATAGTGCCAGCGATATTTTCTTTTATCCTACCAAAGCAGATAACCTGCCGAACGTACTGATAGAAGCTGGTAGTTGTGAAACGGCCTGTATTACCTTTGATGTAGGCGGTTGCAGAGAGATCGTAAAGGATGGGGAAACAGGATATGTGATTGCACCGGGCAACCAGCAGCAGTTTGCTGCGCATACCTTGTCTTTGCTGAATGATCCGGCCACCTGCCGGCAATTTGGTAAATCGGCCAGAACCTATGTGGAACAGCGTTTCGGCATGAAGGTAGTAGCTGCACAATATTATGAGTTGTTTCAATCCGTGGTAAAGGAACCACTATAATTATTTACATGAGCAAAGCAGCTAACCCGGCATTGAGCATTATCACCGTATGTTTTAATGCAGAGAAATTTATAGAAAGCACCATACAAAGTGTGCTGTCACAAACGTATCCGCATATCGAATACATTATTGTGGATGGAGCCTCCAGAGATAATACCATGGGCGTGGTGGAGAAATACCGTTCCCGTATTGCTACTGTTGTTTCTGAAAAAGACAAAGGCTTGTATGATGCCATGAATAAGGGTATGCAGCTGGCTACCGGGGATTACCTGTTGTTTCTGAATGCAGACGATGTACTGGCAAATGAAGAGGTGATCCATAAAATGTTTGCTACCTGTGCCGATGCAGATGTGTATTACGGTGAGGCCATGTTTATGGATGAAAACGGCGCAGATATCGGTTTGCGATCTGAGCAAACACCTCATAAAGTGCCGGATCAGCTTACGTGGAAAAGTTTAAAACATGGCATGGTAGTGTCGCATCAGGCCTATGTGATTCGGCGTAGTTTAAGCCCGTTATATGATTTGCAGTATAAGGTTTGTGCAGATATAGACTGGATGATCCGTACATTGAAAGCATCCCGCAACATATGCAATACACATGAGGTAGTGGCGCGGTTCAGGGTGGGAGGCACTTCCAAGCAGCATCAGCAGCTGGCCTGGAAGGAACGGTATAAAATACTGAGCCGGTATTATGGACATATTCCCAATTTTGCCCATCATCTGTTTATAGGCTTGCGTTATATTTTTTCGAAGAGATATTGATTTAGCTGTTAGCTTTTAGCTATTAGCTTTTAGGAAATGCAGCGAACGTTTGCTATAAAATGGAAGGCCTGAGCAGATTTGCTCAGGCCTTCCATTTTATAGTTTCCTGTTTTATGCTGTTTTTTGTTTGTCACTTTTGATGTACTGATAGAATTCCCATCCAAAGATGGCAATCACCAGTAACAGTAACGAAATAGAAAAAATGCCGGAAAGCTTCAGACCGGTGAATACTACAGTTGGTTCAAACCGCATTTCAATTTTATGATCACCAGCGGGTATTTTCAAGCCGCGCAGTGCATAGTCGGTGCGGATGATGTCAGTAGGATTGCCATCGATGAACGCTTTCCAGCCTGCAGGGTAGTATATTTCAGAGAACACCCCAAAACCTTCCTGTGGGTTATGTGACACATATTGCAGTTTATTCAGACCATATTTGGTGAGCATGATGGTAGCACTGCTATCTGCGCTTGGTTTGAAGTTGCCCAGCTGTGCGGCAAATCGTTTATCAATAACAGCAGAGTCGCGGGAGTTCAGGTAATCCAGCGTTTTCATTTCTGTATTGGCATCCGGTGCCCAGATGATATCTTTTACAAACCATGCGTTTCCATAAGCGCCCGGATTGCGTTGTGCTACCGGTTGCCCGCTTTTCTGATCAGGTACAATAAAATACTTCGTGTTGAGCATGTTCAGCACGTGCATATTTTGTTTGGAGATCTGATGGGTGATGAGATCCTGGTAGACCCACAATTTCGCAGGGCTGTAGCCGCCGATGTTTTTGTGGAAATAGGAAGGAGATGCATCATCGAACGGTGAGGTAGTGAGATTGAATACACGGTAGTACGGATCCGGATCCTGTTTGATCTGCTGATCAGCAGCGGAAGGTTGCATTACCTGCATATAGCTCATATCATCTACAAAGCTGTCGTTGTTCAGATAATTTTTATCTACCTGTAACAGGTCAATGGCAACAGCAGCGGTGATAATCAGTGCAGCTGTCTGCCATTTTATTTTTGTTTTCAGGAAAGCCCAGATGGCGGCTGCTGCGATGAGGATGAATATCACGGAGCGGAAAGCATCTTTCAACAGCAGGCTGCTGCGATCTTTTTCCAGGGCGCGGATCAGGAGTTTACCATTTTCCTCGCCTCCCATCATTTGAGCGAAGTAGTTGAGCATGCTGGCATCGCTGGCGCTGCTGAATCCTGTAAAGAAATTGCTGATCAGCACAAAGCCTACCAGTATACCACCGGTGATCAGTAATGCTTCTTTCAGTTTTTTCAGTAAGGCCTCTTTGGTCAGTTGGCTGGCTGCCACTTCCTGCAGACCCCAGCATCCCAGGATCACAAAGGTGAGTGAAGGCAGCACCAATGCCTGCGCAGGTGCACGGAACTTATTGTAGAGGGGGAGATGATAGAACAGGAAATCGTTGATGAACGCCATGTTTTTACCCCATGCCAGTATAAAGCCGATGACAGTGACAGCAAGAAGCCACCATTTATGCCAGCTCTTTACTAACAGTAAAGACAATACGAAAAGGAAGCAGATGATAGCGCCTACATAAACAGGGCCGGAAGTACCTTTGGATTGTGCGCCATAGTAAACCGGTAATTTCTGTTGTTCCAGGAACTGATCTACCTGGGCAGCAGGTACTCCGAGACTGATCATTTGCTGGCCGAAATTGGAGCTGCTGCTTAATTTCTGGGCAGAGGAGTTACCAACATAACCAGGAATGAGGAAGGTGCCTGATTCCGCTTTACCGTAGCTCCAGTCATATGCGTAGTCGATATCCAGGCCGGTAGATTTTTTTTGAGCCACATCGCCCTGGTCCAGGGTGAGTTCTGATTTGCTGCCACGCATTGTATAGTCGGTATACTCGCGGAGCATCAACAGGCTATCCATGGAAGTAAGGATAGCCAGTGCGCCGGCAATGGCCAGCAGACCGGATGCTTTAAAGAACTGTGGCAGTTGCTTCTCCCTAAAGGCATGAATAAAGGCACCTATAGCAAGACAGACCACCATGATCAGTGTATAGTAGATGATCTGCAGGTGATTATTGTAGATGAGCATGCCCGTAGCCAATGCGGTTAATGCCGCGCCGGTGAGCAGTTTGCCCCGGTAGGTGAGGATGATACCAGCCAGTACAGCAGGCATCAGGGCAATGTCGAACATTTTGGTGATGTGACCTACGTCTATGATGATGACATTGTAGGAGCAAAATGCAAAGGCAATGGCGCCCATGACGCGGATCCAGTATTTAAAGTCCAGTATGCATAAGAGCAGATACATGCTCATCATGGCCAGGAACAACATATTAACAGGGAAGGGTGTCTTCAACGTGATCACCCAGTTCATGGCTCCTATTTTGTTGGTACCCGGACCGGTGTAAATCACATAGGAAGGCATACCAGAGAACATGCTGTTGGTCCATAAAGGGCGCTCACCGGTTGCTTCATAGTAGTCCTTTGCCTCTTTCGCCATTCCCTCCACATTCTTCATGTCGGCCTGGTTTACAACTTTGCCTTCCAGGACGGGAGAACAATACACAAATGCCAGCAGGAGGAAGATACCTATTGCTGCAAGGTGTGGAAGAATGGCTTTTAGCCAGTTTTGCTTCATCGGATATTTTGGATTTAGTTTTAAAGAAACAAAAATAACTGTAATTTATCCGAAATTTCAATATGCGCTGGATCCGGTTCCTCTTAAAATTTACATTTATATGCAATCTGTGCTTTCTGATCAGTGAAATTCTGCGTATTACCTTATATGATCATGCGTTAGATTCGATCGTGAATCACGTGCTGGTATTGGGTGTGGGGATAGCTTTCCCGTTGAATGGGCTGGTATGTGTGCTGACAGGCTTGCTGTTGTTGTTAAAAAAAATACAATGGAAGACATTGCCTCCCTGGTTATATTTGCTCAACATTGCCATTTTTATATTTCAACTTATAGTTAATTATTAAATGATCAGGAATCTGTTAAACGACAAGCCCACTAAACTGTTCGTCATATTTACCAGTTTTTTTGTGGCCAACGCGCTCATCGCGGAATGTATTGGCGGTAAACTGTTTTCGCTGGAGCAATTATTTGGATTAACGCCACATAAGTTCTCTTTGTTTGGAGAAAGTGGGTTGTCCTACACCTTAACCGCAGGGGTATTATTATGGCCGTTAGAATTTGTGATGACAGATATTGTGAATGAATATTTTGGGCCTAAAGCGGTGCGACGTATTTCTTATATCGCAGTAGCGTTGATTTCCTATGCTTTCATTATGTTCCTGGTGGCCATGAGTGTGCCGGCAGACAGTTGGTGGCTGGGGAGTAAGGCTGCTGATGGTGTTCCGAATATGCAAACGGCATTCACCAGTATTTTCGGACAAGGTATGTGGATCATTCTGGGTAGCTTAACGGCTTTCCTGGTGAGCCAGATTGTGGATGTAACGGTATTTCACCGCATTAAAAAACGTACGGGAGACAAGCATGTTTGGCTGAGAGCTACCGGATCTACGATTGTATCACAGCTGGTAGACAGTTTCATTGTGTTATTCATTGCGTTTAAGCTGGGTAATAACTGGAGCTGGCAGCGGGTACTGGCTATTTGTATGGTGAACTACAGCTATAAATTTGTATTGGCCGTGGCACTTACACCGTTGATCTATTTACTGGAACATCAGATAGAACGGTACCTGGGACATGATGTAGCGAAGAAAATGAAGGCAGCCGCCATGGGGAAAGAACATCCTTATGAGGATCCGATGACGAATGATTAGAGCGAAAAGCTGAAAGCTTTTCGCTCTAATCAATATCTTTCTTTAACAATATCCGCTACTACTTTATCAATAGGTAAAGTAACGGCTGCTGCAGAAAACTCATTCCAGTCTATCCAGCGGGCGCGCTCTACTTCTTCGACACCTTCCGGTATGGTAAAATCGAATGGAACGGTACTTACATTTGCGGTAAAAGGTGAGGTGGGCGTTACCAGGTAATAGATAGAGATGATCTGTGTTTCATTATCAAAAGCAGAAATCTGGAAGAAGTCTGTTGTATAGATGTGCTCTACTACTTTTACATCCTGTCCCAGTTCTTCCTGCCACTCTCTTACAATACATTCGAGAGTACCTTCTCCAAATTCCAATCCGCCGCCGGGGAATTTGGTATAGTAACCGCCACGGATATACTCATCACTCACCAGCACCTGTTGCTGATCGTTGATCATGATGCCGTATACTCTTACGTTAAATCCTGTTTGCATATTCAAGTATAGATGAGGGTTAGAACCATTTTTTCTTCATAAAATACCAGCTGATCACTACGGAAATAGCGATAGAAAGAATGACCGGTATATAAAAAGCGTGCATGGTATGCTGATAGGGAATATCTACGTTCATGCCATAGATACTGGCCACCAGCATGGGAAATGTAAGGATAATGGTAATGGAGGTCAAACGCTTCATCACCACATTCAGGTTATTGGAAATGATGCTGGCAAAGGCATCCATGGTACTACTCAGAATGTTGGTATATACGTTGGCCATTTCCAGTGCCTGTGAAGTATCTACAATCAGATCCTGCAGGAATTCCTTTTCATCTTCGTTGAGGCCGAGGAAATTGGTACGTTCCAGTTTCATGAGCAGGAGTTCATTACTGCGGAGGGCAGTAACGAAGTATACGAGGCTTTTCTGGATACGCATAATACCCAGCAGCTCTTCGTTCCGGTTGGAATCGTAGAGTTTAGCTTCCAGCATGTTTCTGCGCTGGTTAATTTCTTTCAGATAATCCAGGAAGTTGATAACTACCTTTTCAAATATTTTCAGTACCATCATATTCCTTTTCTCCGGAGAGCGGTTATGAAAGGTGTTCAGGAATTTTTTGATAGCGGTATTATCGAAAGAATTGACTGTGATGATCTGGTGATGGGTCAGGATAATCACAATCGGAATGGTGATATAGAAGGCTTCACTTTCGTTGATCGAATTGTTTTCGGTGGGGGTTTTCAGTACAATGAGCTTTACATTGTCTTCCAGCTCAAACCTTGATTTTTCGTCAATATCCAGGGAATCCGTGAGGAAGTCGAGGGGAATATCCAACTCCTCTGATAACTGTTCAAATTCGGCCTGTTTAAGGGGAGGGGTAATATTTACCCATACACCGTTTTCCGGCTGTTTTATTTCTACAGTTTTGGAATCTATATTTGTGAAATACTGGATCATCGGGCGCAAAGGTACTTAAAATGTTGAATCATGTTCCCATTTGGTGTAATATTGCACATTAGGGAATAGTTAATTTTATTTATATATAAATGGGAGTCATAAAACAACAGAGTATAAATTCGACATTGCTGATTTACATTGGGTTTGCGGTGGGCGGTATTAATATTGTTTTCTTATTTCCCCATTTATTCAGTGAGGAACAGTTTGCACTGACCCGTCTGTTACCTGAAATTGCCATGATCCTGGTACCTGTCTGTACCCTGAGTTCTGTGCCTACTATCAGCCGTTTTTTTCCTTATTATTCCAGTCACCTGAAGGATGAAGATAATGATATGTTAACCTGGGCGCTGCTGGCGACCCTGATAGGGTTTACATTATTTGTGGCGGGTACTGTTTTTTTTAAAGACATGATCATCAACGCTTATATAGAGAAGTCGCCGTTGTTTATCACTTATTTCTACCTGTTATATCCCAACGTTTTTTTATTTGCGGTGTTTGCCATTTTTGAGAGCTATAGCGGTTCCAGGCACCTGTCAGTATTTCCTAACTTCCTGAAGGAGCTGGCAATGCGTTTACTTACCACTGTATTGATTGTAGCTTATTATTTTAAATGGATTGGCATTGATGCTTTTCTGTGGTTATTTTCCCTTTTATATGGTGTATTACTGCTGGCATTACTGGTATACCTGCACCGGCATCATTTTCTGCACTTCACCTTTAAGGTGAGTAAGGTTACGCGTAGATTATCAGGGCGGATGGTTACCTATTCGTTTTCGTTGCTGGGAGCGATCTTATTTTCGTTGCTGGCGAAGAATATAGCGTCGCTGATTCTGGCCAGTACCAAGGGGTTGGGAGATGTGGCCTACCTCACCATTGTCAATTATGTGTCGATGCTGATACTGATTCCGCAACGTAGCATTTCCGCCATTGGCCTGCCGGTATTGGCGCAGGCCTGGAAAGAGCGGGATATGAGGAAGATCGACGAAGTGTATACCAAGTCTTCCCTGCTGCAGTTAATTTATGGATTGTTTATTTTTTTCATTATCTGGCTCAACATCGATAGTTTTTTCAAGTTGTTACCGGAGGCGTACAGTCAGGGTAAATATGTGGTGTTATGCCTGGGCATGGCCAGGGTAATTGATATGGGAACGGGGCTGAATAGCCAGGTGTTGGCTACATCCCGTTTCTGGCGTTATGATTTGTATAGCTCGATAGTTTTGCTGGCGTTGTCTTTCCCGTTAAATTATTTCCTGATTCGTGATTTTGGGATGACGGGTTCCGGTTATGCCGAGTTGATTTCCATATTGGTGTTTAATCTTATCAGGTATGTGTTTATCTGGATGAAATTTGGCTTACAACCTTTTACTGCGAATACTTTGAAAGCAATAGGCGTGGCGCTGATAGCTTATTTTGGTACCATGTGGATCCCGTTTATAATACATCCGTTTATTGATATCGCGATCAGGGGAGCGTTGTTTGCCGTGATATTTGTTTCGCTGATATTGGTGCTTCGGGTGTCTGATGATATTAACAGTACTGTTTATTCAACGATTGATAAGTTGAGAGGCAAGCAATAATGAAGGTGATAAAATAAAACAGCCGCCGTAGAAATGATCTGCGGCGGCTGTTTTATTTTTACAGGAGGCTTGCTTAATTGAGCACCTGCTTCAGCGACTCCAACTTCTCCTCTTCATTAAATAGCCTATCCACAATCGCAATGTTTTTATCAATTGCGGCCTGATCCAACGGCGCAATAAACTGTTTGAAATCTACCTGACCGATTTCTTTGGCGTCAAAAAAAGCGATATCATTTGTTTTTAGGAACTGGTACGTTGTACTATTACTATGAATGAAAATCTTTTTGCCTCGGTACAGCAATGCCCGCATATTTCCAGCCGCCTGGGTACGATAATGGAACATCACTGCTACATCTACCTGTGCCAGTAGTTTATAGTAATCGGCACGCTGGAGGAAGCTGCGTAAGGCTATCACTTTATCGGCTCCGAAGATGCGGATAGCTTCCCTTTCCACGAGGTCGCCATATTTATGGTTGCCATAGTTGAGGGGGATGACCAGCTTAATGGGCATGTCCTTATAGGCAGATAAGGCTTGTAACGCCTCGAGGTGGTTATTGGTGATGGTGTCTGAATTGCCCAACAGGATGGTGGTAATGCTATTATCTTTAGGCGCATTCATTAATGCCTGATCAGCTGCACCAGGCTTTGGATCAACACCGTAATAGAAGTATTTATATGCTGCCGGAGTGGTATAATGATTTAATACCCATTCATAGTCAATATGGCTCCAGTTGAGAAAGAGATTTAATCTTTTAAAAAAGAGTTCCCGGGTGCGGGCTACTTCACGTTCTGGTCCTTTGTAGTTGAAAAAACGTTGGGCGAAAGACGTTAGCACCCTTTTAGGGCGCAAGGGATTGAACTTCAGCGGAGGTCGTTCCTCATTTTTTTCAAAGTATTCCAGACTTAAAGGCCCGTATATCGTTTTTTTGAAGCGAGAGGCAGGAATTTCCACCACATCGCCGCCCCAGAAGAACATGCCCGTTGTAACGTTGGGGGGGAGTTTCAGTACGGCGTTTACGGCCAGATCGGATGCCCAGTGTACAAATACTTTGTCTTTATCCGTCACCTTTTTTAAAATAGCCGTAAAAGCAGGGGTATAAAAGGGAGCAAAGGTTACCAGGCCGGAGTTTACAAATTGCGCTTTATTTTTCCAGTTATCAATGATATATACATTTTTCCCCGGCGCTACTTTTTCTGCATCCTGAATAAAGCCGTTGATGAACTTGTCGTCGACCATTAAATGATAATTCATGCAATTCTGTTTATACTGCTGCTATGATTGGATAGGATGCCGGATAGTAGCCGTTTTTGCCGGAAGCTCCGGCAAAAACGATCTAAAGCGGGTCTGATTATTTTACGGTAATATCGCCTTCAAATACCAGTGTAGCGGGGCCACAGAGCCAGATTTCGCTGAAGGTGCGTTCTCCGGTTTTAGAGAAACGTACTTCCAGTTGTCCGCCTAAAGTTTGTACGGGAACTGTGTATTCTTTTTCTTCTTTGCCGGCAAAAGTGAGTGCGGCTGCAGTTACGCCGGTACCGCAGGAATAGGTTTCATCTTCCACGCCTCTTTCGTAGGTGCGGACAAAGATGCCACTTTCGAATGGTTGCACGAAGTTGACATTGGTACCTTCTTCGGCAAAGCGTTCGTTGTAGCGGATGCCACGGCCTTCGTTGAAAACATCTACTGCCTGTACATCTTCCACAAATTTTACAAAATGCGGGGAGCCGGTATTCAGGTAATAGTAGAGGGGGCCATGTTCCACATCATGTACATCCGACATTTTCAGGTTTACCCAGCTATCACCATCCATGGTGGCTTCATGTTCACCATCTACTGCAATAAAGTACAGGTTACCATCGCCTACGCCCATTTTATGCGCAAAGGCAACGAGGCATCTGCCGCCATTGCCGCACATCGTACCTTCGCGGCCATCCGCATTGTAGTATTTCATGGCGAAGTCGTAGTCTTCGCTTTTATTCAGCAACATTAATCCGTCTGCACCGATGCCAAAGCGGCGATCGCACAATTCATTCACCTGTTCGTCTGTAAGCCAGTCGTATTTTCCGTCCCGGTTATCCATGATCACAAAATCATTTCCGGTACCTTGATATTTATAAAAGTGGATATTGTTCATGATGACAAAGATAAAAAAATAAGCAATGCCGCAGCGGGATCTTGTCTGCTATATACCTGCGATAATGCTCAGTCCTTTTTCAATGAGTGCTGCTACTGCTGCGCCGCCATCTTTACTGAATTCCCTGCGGATGCGGTTGGCCACGATGGCGCTGATAGAGAGGCATTCGTGACCCAGTACACGGCCCATACCATAGATGCCGGATGTTTCCATTTCAAAGTTGGTAATGCGGTGTGATTCGTAGGAGAAGCCGGTCAGATTGTCGATCAGGTTGGGATTAGATAAGGTGCCGCGCAGTACCCGGCCCTGTGGTGCATAAAAACCGGGGCAGGTAACGGTGATGCCTGTATGAAAACCATCTCTGAAATGGTCATGCAATTTTCCGGATGCTTCAAAGAGGCATGGGTTGGCGCCGCCGGGTTGCAGGAATACCTGTCCACGGAAGGCTTCCAGCAGTTGTTTTTCGGCGGTGGTATTTTCAAAAGCATAGTAGGGCATCAGGTTGTCGAGGCCCAGGCCATGAGAAGATACCACGAAGCTATCTACAGGAATAGCTTCCTGTAAAGCACCGGAAGTACCCAGGCGTATAATCTGTAATGAAGTGAGTTCGGATTTAACGAGACGGGTGTTGAAATCAATATTTACCAGTGCATCGAGCTCATTGAGCACAATATCGATATTGTCGGTACCGATGCCGGTAGAAACTACAGACAGGCGTTTATTACCGATATAACCGGTATGAGTAACGAACTCCCGGTGTTGAAATTTACCTTCTATTTTATCGAAGTGTTGACTTACTGCACTTACACGGTCGGGGTCACCTACGGTGATGATAGTGTGAGCCAGTTCATCCGGTCTTACGTCCAGGTGATACACCGCTCCGCGGCTGTTGATGATCAGTTCTGATTCTGCAATACGATTATCCATTGTACTAATTTTTATTTTTCACGAATCAACTTTTCCTGTTTTCCAGACTCAATATTCCTTTGTTCTGCCTTATTATCAAAATATTTTTTCAGATATTTTTTAAATAATATTTGGTGGTAATCAGAAATTTACTACTTTTGCAATCCCACAAAACGAATGAGATGTACGCCAGTGGGGGAGTTAAGGCGGACGTTTTGAAATAGATGGTTTCGTGGCCGAGTGGCTAGGCAGAGGTCTGCAAAACCTCGTACAGCGGTTCGAATCCGCTCGAAACCTCTGAAAAGATAAAAGCCGCGTATATCGCGGCTTTTATCTTTTTATACCCATCCTGTAGCAGATTTCAGTCGTTTGGATTAAAAGCGGTAACATGCGTAAGTAATGTTTTATCGGCCAAACGTTTTACCATAGTTTTACCAAGTTACTTTCCTATCATATCTGAGGCTTTATCGCCTTCCGGCTGAAAATAGCAATCCAGGTACTGTAAATGTTCAGGATCTCCGGATCTGCTGCCAGACAAATGCGTAGAAGCTTACTGCTGGCAGGTTTCAGTCGTTAAAAATATTTATTAAAATAGCGGTGATAATGTCAATGTAAAAGGTTATATTGCATCCCCCCGCATCAGGCAGGACGAGTAAGCAGGAGGCATGAAATTTATCAATGATATACCAGAGCTATATTACACAGCGTATGTAATTTGATAATGAAGATATCCGGCAGCATTTCTACTAAAAAGAAGTGTTGTCTAAATTTATCCAAGCAAAAAGCCTTCTGCATGCAGAAGGCTTTTTGCGTTTTATATACAATTAAAAGAAGTGGTTATGACAGAGATTATTAAAGTAACCGCCGAAGATTCCAAGCACCTGGACCAGGTGAAGCTGCTTTTCCGCGAATATGCCAATTGGTTAAATGTTGACCTTAGTTTTCAGCAATTTGAAGAAGAGCTGGCACACTTGCCGGGTGTGTATGTACCTCCTGCCGGAGCATTGTTTCTGGCGCAGGTAGATGGAAAGCTGGCCGGCTGTGTGGCGGTTCGGTCATTCGACAACAGTACTGCAGAAATGAAACGTCTTTTTGTAAAAGATGTATTTAAGGGACATGGTGTAGGGAAGGCCCTTGCCAGCGCAGCTATCGAAGAGAGTAAGCGGCTGGGTTATAAACGTATTTTGCTGGATACCCTGGCGCATATGCGACCAGCTATTGATTTATATACTTCATTAGGATTTCAGCCGATAGCGGCGTATTATGATAATCCTATCAGTGATGCGGTGTATTTATCGCTGAATATAGAAGAAGCGACGGTTTAGCTGTTAGCCATTAGCTTTTAGGAAATGCAGCGAAGACCATGTTATGTTAATCATCCGCTGCATTTCCTAAAAGCTAAAAGCTAATGGCTAAAAGCTTTACAGCTGCCTGATCCAGATATTTCTATAGCTTACCGGGTTGCCATGATCCTGTAAGGCGATAGACTTAGGGCCATGCTTTACGTAAAAAGGCTTGCCTATGTACTGTGTTTGCCCTTCCAACTCCACATTATTTTGTACCAGCACACCATTTTGTAGTACAGTAGCACGTGCAGGCGATTTCAGAGACCCGTCATCGTTAAAGCGGGGAGCAGTCCAGATCACATCATATGTTTGCCATTCGCCTGGTTTTTTGCAGGCATTTACCAGCGGAATTTTTTGTTTATAGAAGCTGCCGGCTTGGCCATTGGAGTAGGTGCGGTTATTGTAATTATCCAATACCTGCAGTTCATAGTACTCCTGCATAAAAATACCGCTGTTGCCGCGTCCCTGGCTTTCTCCTTTTACTTCAGCAGGTGTGCGCCATTCGATATGCAGTTGAAAATCTTCGAACTGTTGTTTGGTTTTAATAACTCCACCACCTTTTACTACCGTCATCACATCATTTTTCACTTCCCACTTAGCGGGACCTCCTTTTTCTGCTTCCCAGTTATCCAGGTTTTTACCATCGAACAGGATGATGGCATCGGAGGGAGCAGTTAATGTTTCTGTTCCGGCATTAATTACTTTGGGAACCGGCTCCCAAACCTCTGTGGCTTCAGGTTTCATCTGCTCATTGTTTTGCGCCGCTGCGGTAAGGGATAGCAGCGTGCAGGCAGAGAGAAATAGCGTACGCATGTGTCTTTTTATTTTTTTGTAGATGAAAAATGGCGTTGTCGTTTATGCGGTCACGTTAGGAAGCCTATACCCGTTATGGTATTGCGCTGCTAACAGTTTGTTGGCAGCACGATTGGTAAATTTACCTTTGGCGTCGTCCCAGTAAACTTTTTGGCCGGTACGATACGCGATGTTACCCATTTGCGCAGTAGTGGCCACCAGGGCGCCTACCTGTACCGGGGCATGGAGATCATCCAGCTTACGGGATTTCACTACTTCCACAAAATTGGTGGTATGCAGATCGAGGCCGTTGTCCACTGATTTTTGTCTGGGTACGGCTTCCATTTTACCTTTTTCAGGAATCACTTCCCAGCCGCCGCGGTCCAGCACCAGGGTACCGTTGTTGCCGATGAATGCAATACCGTGATCACGGCCATAAGGACCACCATCGATACCCGTTGCTTGTTCCCACTGAATGTTATAGCCTTCAAATTCATATACAGTAGTGAGGGTATCCGGTGTTTCCGCGGCATCATCGGGGTAAGCAAACTTACCACCTGCAGCCATAACAGATTTAGGTGCACCGGATTTCATTCCCAGCAGGGCATAATCCAGGAGGTGTACGCCCCAGTCGGTCATCAGTCCACCGGCATAATCCCAGTACCAGCGAAAGTTAAAATGGAAGCGGTTTTCGTTGAACGGTCTGGTGGTAGCGGGGCCCAGCCATGATTGGTAGTCTACTCCCGGTGGCGGGGTGCCGTCTGGTTTTACAGGAATGGATTTCATCCAGCCCATATAAGCCCAGGCTTTTACCAGGCGTACTTTGCCCAGTTTACCGGAATGTACAAATTCGATGGCATCTCTGAAATGCTGCTGACTGCGCTGCCATTGCCCTACCTGTACGGCGCGGCTGTGTTGCTGCTGTGCGGCTACCATGGCACGACATTCAATGATGGAGTTGCCCATGGGCTTTTCCACGTATACATCTTTGCCGGCAGAACAGGCATCCGTCATTTGCAGGCAATGCCAATGGTCGGGGGTGCCAATGATCACGGCATCGATGTTTTTGTCTTCCAGCAGCTTACGGTAATCGTTGTAAGCTTTTACTTTGATGCCTTTCTGGGCCAGCTCAGCTACGCGTTTGTCGAGTACATTATTGTCGACATCGCAGAGGGCTACGCATTGTGCTGCCGGGTTTTTCAGCATGGCTGTTAAATCGGCCCAGCCCATTCCATTAATACCAATGGCAGCGATGTTCAGGCGGTCGCTGGCGGCCACGGATCTCAGGGGCAATGCCTGCAGAGCGGCTGGCAGGGCGGATACCAATCCGGCTCCAGCCATCAGCGTAGAGGCAGATTTGATGAAGTTTCTACGGGAATTGTTCATGTAATAAAACGGTTTTGTGGAATTGTGTAATTGACACTTAAAAATACAAAATAGGAAAAATTAGCAATGATTTCAGCGAGTTTTTATCTTGGGCAGGATTATACTGATTTGATGTATACAGGATTAAAAAAGATTAGCGAAGATGAATGTGGATATCCGCATTCATCTTCGCTAATCTTTTTTAATCCTGTATAACAAAATCCGGATAATCATCAAAATCAGTATAATCCTGCTTAAGACAATCTTCGCTACATTATTCTTCTTCCGGTTCCTCGCTATCTCCGCCCAGGCTGAAGTTCATCATGGTGCCCAGCAGGTCACTGAAGCGGGTTTCATTTTCCACTACTTTTTTGCTGATGAGTGAATAGGACGACAGGCCATGGAGTACAAATTCCATGAGGAGCAGGGCCTCTTTGTTATTGGCTTTAGGGAATCTGGCTTTAATCAGTTCCTTAAGGCCTTCTACTTTGCTGAGGGTAGCCTCGTATTGTTTATCGCTGACATCCTGTAATAATTGTACCGCATTGCCTTTGTCGAACCACTGAATAACGCTGCGGTAGGGGTTTTCAGCGGGTGCGCCCTGTTTCTTTTTCTTGAAAGAATCGGGGTTGGGGAAGTAAAGGGCGAAGAGGGTACGAATGGCTTTGTCGAGCAGGTTATGCGCTACCTGCAGGGGGCCTTCCTGTTCGCCTTCGTATACCAGTTCTATTTTGCCGGTAATAGCGGGGATGATGGCCTGCAAATCGGCTATCCGCACCTGGGTTTCTTTTTCCTTGTTGATGATGGCCCGGCGTTCTCCGGCGCTGACAGCGTTTTCGTAGGCAGCGATGGTGAGACGGGCAGACACCCCACTTTTTTTATCTACATATTCACTGGTGCGTGCTTCAAAAGACACCTGTTCAATGAGGCGTTTTACCATATCAGCGATCTGCACTTTTGTGAGCTGATCGGCGTGTATATCTGCTTCCTGTTCGGTGATGAGCAGGGCATTTTCGATTGTTTTCGGGTAGTGGGTGATGATCTGGCTTTCGATCCTGTCTTTCAGCGGTGTAACGATAGAGCCACGGTTCGTATAGTCTTCCGGGTTAGCGGTGAAGATAAACAGGATATCCAGTGGCATCCTTACTTTGAAGCCTCTGATCTGTATATCGCCTTCCTGGAGGATATTAAACAGGGATACCTGAATACGTGCCTGCAGATCGGGTAATTCGTTGATCACGAAGATGCCGCGGTTAGAGCGGGGAATGATACCGAAGTGGATCACTCTTTCATCGGCGTAGCTGAGTTTAAGGTTAGCGGCCTTGATAGGGTCAATATCACCCACGAGGTCAGCTACAGAAACATCGGGTGTAGCCAGCTTTTCGCCGTATCGTGCGCTGCTGTGCAGCCATGTGATTGGTGTTTGATCGCCTTTTTCTGCTATGAGGTCGCGCGCGTAGCGTGACAGCGGATTAAAGGGATCGTCATTTACTTCGGAGCCTTCGATGATGGGAATATATTCATCAAGGAGGTCGGTCATTTGCCTGGCCATACGTGTTTTTGCCTGTCCGCGTAAGCCAAGGAAAAGGATGTTATGCCTGGAGAGCAGGGCTCTTTCTGTATCGGGTATTACGGTGTCTTCATAACCGATGATACCTGGGAAGGTACTTTCTTTATCTTTTAATTTTTTAATCAGGTTACGTCTGATCTCTTCTTTTACTGATACTGATTTATAGCCACTTTTTTTAAGTTCGCCTAATGTTTTTATGCTTGTATTCATCTTCTATAATTACGAATTACAAATTACGGATTACGGTTTGTGAATGAGATGTTACGGATCTCTTAATAGAATTTTCTTTTACCGCTTTCAAAATCGCGGAAGAGAAATTGTCCCAGTTTGTCTGTGCCGGAAAAGAAGGCTTTACCGTTGTTGGTTTCGGTAAATTCCTGAACGAACTTTTGCAGCCATGGATCGGTGGCTACCATGAAGGTAGTAATGGGTATTTTCAATTTTTTGCATTGTGCGGCCAGGTTGAGGGTACGGTTCAGTATTTTCCTGTCGAGGCCGAAGCTGTTTTTATAATATTGAGATCCTATTTTCAGGCAGGTGGGTTTGCCGTCGGTGATCATAAATATTTGTTTGTTAGGGTTTCGCCGGCGGCGGAGCAGGTCCATAGCCAGTTCCAGGCCAGCAACGGTATTGGTATGGAAAGGCCCTACCTGCAGATAGGGGAGATCCTTGATTTCGATCTGCCACGCATCATTTCCGAATACGATGATGTCGAGGGTATCTTTGGGATACCGGGTGGTGATCAGTTCTGCCAGGGCCATGGCCACCTTTTTGGCGGGTGTGATCCTGTCTTCTCCATAAAGGATCATGGAGTGGGAGATATCGATCATCAGGGCGGTAGACGTTTGTGTTTTGAAATCCGTTTCTTTCACCTCCAGGTCGTCCTGGCTGATGGAGAAACTGTCTATGCCGTGATTGATCTGGGCGTTGCGGATGGAGGCGGTAATGTCCAACTGGTCCACGCCATCGCCGAATTCGAATGGGCGTGTTTCGGCATTGAGCTCATCGCCCATACCGGATTTGCGGACATTATGATTGCCGGTGGCCGACTTCTTCAGTTTGCCGAAGATTTCTTCCAATGCGTTTTTACGGATGGTTTGTTCCGCTTTGGAAGTAAGTTCCACGGCACCGCTTTCCTCGTTTTCGCGAAGATATCCTTTGTCTTTCAGCTCCTGTATAAAGTCGCCGATCCCATAATCCTGGTTAGTAAGATTATATTCCTTATCCAGCTCAGTGAGCCACTGTAGCGCTTCTGAAACATCTCCACTGGTGTAGGTGAGGAGTTGGGTAAAAAGGTCCAGTAGTTTCTGGAAAGGTGGTTTTTTATTTTCGTCCGGGTTGAACCTGGTAAATTGTATTCCTCTCATAGCACGTCTTCTGAATTAAATTTACCACTTTTCGGTTAGAAAGTACACCCTGTTGCGGAGAGCTTGATGGGAGCGCCTTCGGCGCTTGTCTTTAGCAGGATTATACTGATTTYGATGATTTTTTTCTTTTTTATGGAGATGCTTTCTTCTTTTCCGGAAACTTGAAGTAAAGGATAAAACACTATTTTTAGAATAAGCTAAAATCATCAAAATCAGTATAATCCTGCTAAAGACAAGCGCCGAAGGCGATCTCCTCCGCAACAATTTCTTCCGTGAAAACTTGCATTTTATCCTGAAAGCAACTACTTTCAATCATCAAAAAAATATTCATATGAAAAAACTGAGAAATGCATTGATGCTGGCAGGCGGATTAGCAGTTGCATTATTTGCAAAATCTGCGGCTGGGCAAGCCAGGGCAGATGCATTGGGCTGGAAGCTGGGAGCGCAGGCATGGACATTCAATCATTTTACGTTAGCAGAAGCGCTGGATAAAATGGATAGCTGCGGCATCCAGTATGTGGAAGCTTTTCCAGGCCAGGTGATTGGTGGTGGTATTGAAGGTAAATTTGATTACCACATGTCACCGGAACAGCAGGAAAAGGTGAAATCTTTATTTAAAAAGAAACACAAAGTGCTGATGGCATTTGGTGTAGTAGTACCAGGATCTGCAGCAGAATGGCGCATGTTGTTTGATTTCGCCAACAGAATGGGTATTCAGAGCATCACTTCCGAACCTAAGGAAGAAGACCTGGATCTGATTTCTTCCCTGTGTGACCAGTACAATATTAAACTGGCGATCCACGATCATCCTAAACCAAGTCATTACTGGAATCCTGAAATTGTGCTGGCAGCTATCAAAGGCAGAAGCAAATTAATGGGCGCCTGCGCGGATATTGGCCACTGGGTGCGCTCAGGTCTGGATCCGGTAGAATGTATTAAAAAACTGGAAGGTCATATTGTAAGCCTGCACTTTAAAGATCTGAACGATAAATCTGCAGACTCACATGATGTTATCTGGGGTAACGGTGTTAGCCAGATGCCTAAAGTACTGGAAACACTGAAGAATCAGAAGTTCAAAGGATTGTTTTCTGCTGAATATGAGTATAACTGGGATAACAATGTGCCAGAAGTGAAAGCCAGTGCTGCTTTCTGGAGAACAATGGTGTCTAACCTGTAATTAACTTTTCATCCCCGGGATGATGTGGTCCGGAGATAACGGTGATGATTCACCGGGATCTCCGGATTTTTTATTGTTGCCGGAAGAGGAGGGGTTTGCCTTTGGCAGGATTAGACTGATGTAGATGATTGGTATTGTTGTTAGCGTATTGTTGAACGCGCCCGGCGAAGGTTAACTTCTCCCGAAGGGAAATTAAAAACAGGGGAGATGGTAGTCAGCAGGACTTCTCCCGAAGGGAAACTATAACAGGTAGTATATAAAAAAGGAAAGCCCATACCGTTACTGGTATGGGCTTTCCTTTTTTCGGCAGATGATTACTTCGAAGTATCTTCTGCAGCTGGTACAGCGTTAGAATCTTCTGTATTCATTTGTATTACGCCTTCTTTATTTCTTTTAGTGCCGTTTACACCATAGTCAGATTTCATCTGGTGTAACCAGGTAATGAACTGTTGTGCATTCTGGCCATCGCGTTGTAAGTCGTTGGTCATTTTGCTGGCAGGCAGTTGTGCATAGTAGCGCAGCTGTTGCTCGCAATCTCTGATCACTTTGTCTGCCAGTTCATCTGCCCTCTTCGCATCACCCGCTATGTAATAAGCGTAGATGGTTTGGATGGAGGTATAGTTGTGCATGTTGCCCGGAGTAGTCATTGCATACGGGAAGTTAGTTTCCAGTATACCTTTATCCATATAATGAAGCACATTCAGGGCGCTGTCTTTCGACATACCATTCTGTGTCATGGCTACAGACAATTTAGTAAATGCCTGACGGAGGTACATGATCATTTTCCTGTTGGGCTCATCGAAGTAGGTACCGCGGGTTTGTGCGCCACCGAACTCAAATTTGTGCATCAGGTTATCATACATCACGCCTACGTTCGCATTGATATCCATGCCTAGCGGATCAGCAGCTGTTTGCTTAGCCAATGGCACGAGGTGATAAGTCAGACCATCTGTTTGCATATATTCATTCAGGCCAAGATCTGTAGGGCTGGTAAAGTAGATAGGTCTTTTCCAGTTGTTGGCAGAAATGATGTCATATACGGCGAGGTCATTTTTCAGCAGGTAGTTTTTAGTGATTTTGAAAGGCATGGAAGGTAAAATCTTCGCACTGTCTTTCGCTGCCACCACACCATTTGCGAGAATAGCCTGTTTGTCTACCGGAATATACAACTGACGGGTAGGCAGGAAGTTTTCTGCACCACCATCCTGTGTAGTCACTTTACTGTTAGGATCATCGCTTCCCATGAAGTTCATGATCTCGATCAGGTTAAAGGACTTGTTGGCAGGAATATTACCCGGATCGAAGAAGCGGATGTAGTTGCGGTTTTCGCCCTGGTATTTATCAGCAGACCAGGTCATTGGAATAGCCGGACTTTCATTTACGGCTCTGCGCATCTGATCAATGTACCAGTCAACGCCGAGGAGACTCAGGTTGATCACGCGGATATCCGGACGGATGCCTTCTACTTCCTGTGCGTACCAGAGCGGATAAGTATCGTTATCACCTACGGTAAACAGGATCGCATTTTTCTGGCAGGATTCCAGGTAGTCTTTCGCCACGTCTCTTGCCACGTACTTGGTAGAACGATCGTGGTCATCCCATTCCTGGAATGCCATGAGTACCGGTACTGCCAGTAAACAGATGGCGGTAGCCAGAACAGGACTAGCGGCGCCTTTAATTTTCTTTCTCAGGAAACTGTAGGCCGACAATACTCCTAAGCCAATCCAGATCGCATATGCGTAGAAAGAGCCTACAAAAGCGTAGTCACGTTCACGCGGCTGGTTACCGGGTTGGTTCAGGTAAATAATGATCGCAAAACCCGTAAAGAAGAACAGCAGGGATACAATGAGGGTATCTTTCCTGTGGTTATTATATTGATAGAAGAAGCCCAGCAGACCGAGAATGAACGGCAGGAAGAACAGGGTGTTGTGTGCCTTGTTATCTTTCAGACTGTCCGGCAACATGCCCTGGTCGCCATAAATCAGGTTATCTATAAAAGGAATACCGGAAATCCAGTTACCATCGCGTACGTTACCGTAGCCTTGTGTATCATTTTGTTTACCGGCAAAGTTCCACATGAAGTAGCGGAAGTACATAAAGTTTACCTGGTATTGGAGGAAGAACTTCACGTTATCCACCAAGCCTGGTTTTTCGCCCTGTTGTAATCCCAGCCAGGATTTATAGAAGTCAGCATGACCCTGATCATTGCTGGCATCCCATACACGTGGGAACAGCATCATGTCTTCGGGTGCATATACCGGATCCATTTTTTTACCAGCTACCACATAATTCTTAGGACCACGTGCGTAGATGTTGCCACCTTCTTTGTATTCAACCGGACGAGCCGTAAATACCTGACCATAGATCAGCGGGAAATCACCGTATTGTTCACGACCCAGGTAACCTACCAGGGAAATGGGGTTGTCTACATTATACATATCTACTGAAGGATTGGCAGTAGAACGTACCATGGTAGTAATATAAGTAGAGTAGCCCAGCAGCATGAACAGCACGAAAGTGATCGTGAGGCGGCTGAAATGGGTGGCTTTGGCGAAATCTGTTTTTATACCCACCACTTTCATGAGGTAAGGGATAGCCACAAAGAACGCTGCCAGTACAAATTTGAAGAAGATAACCCCGCCGCTGGCATCATTAAATGCAGGTACCAGGATAACGGTGGCGATTACGATGAAAGGCGCGTACAGGCCGAATTTCGGTTTTCTGTAACCAATCGCCAGTATTGCTATAATCAACAGGAAATAGAAGATAAATCCGGAGAAATATCCCATTCCGAGGGTGTTTACGAAGAATACGTCCATGTATCCGGAGGCCTTAACAGTATCCTGGATCAGGTATTTCTGTACCAGACCAGTGATACCACAACCAGCTACAAACGCCCAGAAAGTACCCCATCCGGTTACTTTGAAGCGTCTGAAGTAGTACACCATTACCATGGCGGGGATGGTGAGGAGGTTAAGGAGATGGACACCGATAGAGAGTCCCAGCAGGTAGCCGATCAATACGATCCAGCGGTCTGCATAAGGTTCATCGGCTTCATGTTCCCATTTCAGGATCGCCCAGAAAACGATGGCGGTAAAGAAAGAGGACATGCCATATACTTCACCTTCAACGGCGGAAAACCAGAATGAATCGGAAAAGGTATAAGCCAGTGCACCTACGGCACCAGCACCCATGATGGCAATCATTTTTTCCTGTGAAATTTCTTCACCGGCTTTCACCATCAGTCGGCGTGCGAAGTGGGTGATGGTCCAGAACAGGAACAAAATAGTGAAACCACTGGCCAGGGCAGTCATGGTATTAACGCCCAATGCAGCCTGAGAAGGTTTCAGGAACATACTAAACAATCTTCCAAGCAACACGAACAACGGTGCTCCGGGCGGATGTGGAACCTGTACTTTGTAGGCACTTGAAATAAACTCGCCGCAGTCCCACAAGCTGCCTGTAGCTTCCATCGTTTTAATGTAAACAAAGCAGGCAATGATGCAGATGACCCAGCCGACCATGTTGTTGGTCCTTTTAAAATTCATAAGGTTGTTTTAAGGTCCGACAAAAATATAAAAAACAGCAAATTATGCTAATCTGACGAACAGTTTTAACTTTTTGTAAATATCTTTTTAGCTGTTAGCCTTTAGGTATTAGCTTTTAGGCTCCCGTTTTGTGTTAGCGGGGAGATTAAAAAAGCATTAAACTTCAATAAGTTAGAGGCTAACGGCGGTTTGTACAGTCCAGGCGGCAGGTTTTGCGTTGAACAGGACTTTGGTAGCGGCCCAGGTTTCGCGGAAGAGGTCTGACGCACGATACTTCTCTAGCGCGGCTTCAGATTCCCATTGGCTGAAGGTAAACCAGGTATTTCCGGAAGCGGGATGTTCCCATAGTTCCAGGTGCGTGCATCCGGGGAAATGGCGGATCAGCTGTTGTTGTTGCGAAAAGAGGGCCCGGAAGCTGTTTACTTTTTCCGGGTCAAATTCCATTTTAACGATACGGTTAATCATTGAAAAATTATTCTTACAGTTTGGTAGTACGACAGTTGCTGGTATCCGGAGGGTTGGGTAAGCTGATCTCTTCTAAAGCCCTGAAGGCCGAAAAGGCCGGCAGCATTTCCTTTGTTAATGGCGATTTCCAGGTACCCGGCCGCATTGAAGAGGGCTAGTTTGGTTCCTTCCGGTACATCGGCATATGTTTCGCTGACCTGGTTGATGACTTCATCGCGGCGGAAGAAGATACGGAAGCGGCGATTCTTGCATTGCATATCGAACTGTTGCCGGGTGATGTTCACCACCACGTTCTCGAAGCTGTCGATATGAATGATTTGCCCTTCTATGAAATCATCGCCTACCAGCGGTTGCAGGTTGTTCTTTACATTGATCTGTTGGGTTAATGGTCCCAGTTCACCCAGCGCCTTGCCGCGGCTCAATTCCCTGGCAGCTGATGCCAGGAGTTGTATGATAGTAAAGGTATTCTTGGGTGCATCAGCAGGCAACGGTATTTTGATTACCTTATCCGGCATACCTCCAACAATCATCGTTAGCAGTCCGTTGTCGGCACAGCCCATGTATTGCCCGTTGTGCTCCGCCACCAGTACATGATCCGGTCGTTTGTCAAATAAATTGATCAATACAAAATGGAAGGTACCCAGTGGGAAGTAAGCGAAGGCGCTTTTGCAGATGTAAGCAGCCTGTGGTAAGTTAAAAGGGCTTATATGGTGTGTGATGTCCGTAACATGACATTCCGGGCAGTATTGCCAGAGCTGCCCTTTAATGGCACCTACCAGGTAATCCTGCATTCCTATGTCTGATGTTAATGTTATGATGGACATGCCAGAAAATCTAAATCCAAATCCCTATGTTCAAAACCCACAATTCAAATCCCGTCCTCACTATGCTATCTGTTTTCTCACAATCAGAATGACAAATTAAATGTGCGCTTTCCTTCCAAAAAAGATGCCATGGGGGTTATGTGAGCTAAACTTAGTGCAAATAAAGACAAAAAACCCGATGCGATCGTTATTTAGGTGGAATTTTTTCACACTAACGTTAACGGCTAAAGTGAAATAATTGTTTATTACTGCAGGGGAGAACCTGGTTCTTTTTTAAAGTGATTGTATACCATACCATCCAAAAAGCCCGGCAACAGTTTGCTCAGCAGCACCGTTAACTTGCCCTGACCGGTGAGTACCAGGGTACGTTTACGTTTGGCGATTGCCTTCGCTATTGCAGCTGCCACCGCCTCAGCACTCATCAGCTTTCCTTCTTCCAGCGGCGTTTCACTCTGTGCCTGCCCCTTAGGATTCAGTGCCGTATTACGGATATTCGATGCCGTGAAGCCCGGGCATACCCACATCACGTTAACGCCTGTATGTAAATTTTCTGTCCGCAGCGCTTCCAGGAAGCCCTGCATCGCAAACTTAGAAGCCGAGTAACCTGTACGCGCCGGCAAGCCCCTGTACCCTGCAATAGATGATACCCCTACAATTGTTCCCTTATTTGCCAGAATAGATTCAAACGCAAATTTGGTACAATACACAGTACCCCAGAAATTGATATCCATCAGTGACTTCAACACACCCACTTCCAGATCACGGAACATGGCACGCATAGAAATACCCGCATTGTTAATGAGTATATCTATCTTCCCGAACTTCGCAATCGTACTTTCAATAAACGCTTTGCAGTCTGCCTCTATACTAACATCCGCTACAAAAGTATATAGCGCCTTGTTATTGATTTCCTGTTGTAAGGCATCGAGGGCATTTTGCTTTCTGCCACAAACGGCTACCGTAGCTCCATGCGCCAATAATTCCGATACCAGTGCTTTTCCAATTCCTGACGATCCACCGGTGATGACAACCGTCTTGTTTTGAAAGTATGTTTTCATGGGTATAATTTAAGCCCCACAAAAATAGGCGAGAAGATGATAGTAACAGCATTTTATTACTTCTTATTTACATTACTGTAACTGCTGCTTTGTATGTTTAGTTGCTTGTAATGCTTTTCTACGTTGAGTTTGAAGGTTTTTAGAAGAAAAATTTGGCAGGAAAAAAAATATTGTTATTTTTGCAGCCGCTTAACAGCAAACGATTCCCTAGCTCAGTTGGTAGAGCAATACACTTTTAATGTATGGGTCTTGGGTTCGAGTCCCAAGGGGATCACTGGAAGATTTGGAGACCTGCGCGTGGCGTGGGTCTTCTTTTTTTGCTCTATAATTTACTCTATAATGATTGAGTAAGGCGGTAGAGTTTACGTGGCTTTACAAAGAGCTGATCTATCTATACGAATTTACTTGAAAATTCGACTTGAAATATCTTCGACAAGCCAAAATTATTTAATGCGTTTAAGAAATGGCTATAAGCTATCTTAGTTAAGTACAATAGAATTTAACTAGGTTACAATCGAAATCATATGTTTAATTTGATTATTAAGGATTGTATTAGCAACGAGAGTATTTTAAGATGCTTGGAAGAATATTTTAAAAATCAAAATATTCTGGTGGCGCCTTTTGATACGAGTAAAGATCAACATGACTACATATTGTTTGAGTGTATGTTAATCAAAGGCGATTTTTGCCTTCAGCTATGGCTGTATACGAAAATAATGTACGATCCTAAAAAACTAGCTATTCATATCTGCAACTTTGAAAAAACGAAAGTACTACTTAGTGATGAAAGCGTGAACCCCTTTTCATGGATTTTAATTACAAGTAAGGGAGAAGAACAGGTTGTATCTCAAAAAATAGATGACAATGATGAGGACTTGTTTTTAATTGAAGAATAGACTTTTTCTTTGATATAAGAATATCTACTATACTAGTTTCTTACTTCGCCGAAACCCGCAAGATGTCAGGTTGTATCACAATCTATCTTTTGTATCCCTGCTTCGCTGTAAACTGCAAGATTACAGGTTGTATCACACAGCTATTCCTGATGAGAGCATTGGCGTCAGAATCGTATCGGCCGCAGATCGTTTCCTGCAGAGACGTTAGCTTTGAATTCGGCAAAATTGTTTATGATGCAGTTGCGAGGTACAGTAGAAATGCGTTTTTTCCCTACTCCAGTATTCCGAGGGTGCATTGCTGATGACCTGGGAGAGGAGCAGAACATGATTTTTTTTGGGCAATAACTGCAATGTGATGGGGGAGATATTGCTCTCACGTTATGATTTATGGATTTCTAGTGATCGATTCGTTTTTTCTAATCTCCCGCCCTCAAATTGTTAAACAAGCTCTAAGTCTTATGAAAATCATTCAGATAATTTAATATAACTGTCTACCTCAGATGCCAGTCCATAAAACGATAGTAGCTTTAGTATCACCCGTTCCATCAGAATATCCGGGCAGGAAGCCCCGCTGGTGATATGAATACGTACTTGCGATTTTTCGGGAAGAAATGGAGTGGTCTTTTTCAACTGGCAGGAATGAATATCCCAATGTTGTATCTCCTCGTTCGAGATAAGGTTTTCATCTGAAAAAATAAGATAAGTGGGTAGCTTTTCGGCTAGTATTTCTACCAGGTGTGACGTATTGGAACTATTATATCCGCCTACCACCAGCGCAAGATCTGATGGGTGATTAAGCATATTTAAAACAGCGCTTTGGTTATCATGTGTAGCATAGCAAAGTGTATCACGGGTATCTGCAAAATGGTCAGCCAGATTATTACTGTTTAACTGGTATTTTCTGATCATAACATTTTTAATGTAATCCGCAATAGCCTGCGTTTCCCCGGCAAGCATTGTTGTCTGATTAACCACACCTATTTTTGCCAGATCTGTCCTGGCATCAAAACCGAGAGAATACCGGTCTTTAAATAATTCATAAAAGGAGGCTGTAGGTCGCTGTTCAAGAATGATTTCACCAAGTATGCTGGCTTCTTCTAAATTTCTTATCACTACAGTAGGAGTTACACTCCGGCTATGGGAAAATGTAGCCCTGGTTTCTTCATGTTGGGGGTTACCATGTATAATTACAGTGTAATTTTTTTTGCCTATTTGTGCAGCGCGTGTCCATACCTTTTCTACAAATGGGCAGGTGCTATTGTAGTTTAGACATTCAATACCCTTATTCCTTAATATTGCTTCTATCTCAAGGGTGGTGCCAAATGCCGGAATGATGATAATGTCTTCCGCATTTATCTTATCCCAGGGGATGAGTTGTGTTCCGGAAGTATTCATTATAAACTCCACACCTTTATTAAGTAATAATAGATTTACATACGGGTTATGTATAATTTCACTCAGGAGATAAATTTTCCTTCCCGAATTTTCTGCTATCGCTTTATAGGCAATTTCAATGGCGTTTTCCACACCATAACAAAATCCGAAATGGCGGGCAAGGAATATTTTAACTGCGCCGAAGTCCAGCTCTGTTGGGCTTAAATCTTTCTTTAGATGATCAGATTCAATTCTTTTATTTTTAATAGCAGTAATGATCTGGCTTCGGTAGGTATCTGGTATATTGAATGATTTCATATATACTGGTTGTAACGATTAACGATTTTCTTCTTTAAGCATATGCTGTACTGCCTTAACAATTCCATATATATCATATCCGCATTCCCTGAACAGTTCTTTGGTCATTCCGTGAGCTATCAGCCTGTCCGGTACACCCAGCATTTGTATGTGGGCACTATAGCGGTTGGCAGCCATAAACTCCAGTACTGCACTCCCAAACCCACCAGTAATAGTGCCATCTTCAATGGTAATAACAGTATGGAACTCATTAAATATGTTGTGTAATAAAACCTCGTCCAAAGGCTTTATAAACCGCATGTCAAAATGTGCAACATGGATTCCCTGTTCTTCCAGTTCTTTACATGCTTCGACCACAAAATTTCCAGGATGACCTACAGATAGAATCGCCAGGTCAGCTCCTGTTTTAATGATGCGGCCGGTACCTATCTGAATTTCTTTAAAAGGCTTTTTCCAGTCTGCCATTACACCCTCCCCCCTGGGATACCTGATAATAAAAGGCTGGGTGATAGTGGGTAGTTGGGCTGTATACATCAGGTCCCGCAATTCTCCTTCATTCATGGGAGCGCAGAGGATAACGCCCGGTAAACAACGTACATATGCAATATCAAACACGCCATGGTGGGTGGTACCATCTTCCCCTACTAACCCTCCTCTGTCGAGGCAAAAAACAACAGGAAGATGCTGAATGGCCACATCATGAATCAACTGATCATATGCACGCTGCATAAACGTTGAATAGATGTTACAGAATACCCGTATACCTTGCGTGGCAAGCCCGGCAGATAGTGTAACAGCGTGCTGTTCGCAAATATCCACGTCAAAAGCGCGGTCAGGCATCTTTTCTATCATAAACTTCAGGGAAGAGCCAGACGGCATGGCAGGTGTTACCGCCATAATACTGTCATTCAGCTCCGCCAGCTCTATTATCGTATATCCAAATACATCCTGGTATTTTAGCGGTTGAGGGGTAGTGAATGTTTTTTTATATATTTCCCCGGTGGTTTTATCAAATAAGCCTGGTGCATGCCAGATGGTTTGTTCTTTTTCTGCCAATAGATACCCTTTCCCTTTGATGGTGTTGATATGCAGCAACTTTGGACCGGTTATATGCTTCATGTCTTCCAATATAGCCACCAGTTCTAATACATTATGTCCGTCAACCGGTCCGAAATAACGGATATTAAAAGCTTCAAAAAGATTACCCTTATCTGAAACTACTGATTTGATGACGCCTTTAGTATGCCCGAAAATTTTTCTTACGACCTTTCCTACAACCGGAAACCGATTAATTAGCTGTTTTGTTTTGTTACGCAATCTATTATATGTTTGCGAAGCGGTAAGCCTTGCAAAGTAATGTTTTAATGCCCCCACATTAGGGTCAATTGATATAGAATTATCATTCAGAATCACCAAAAGGTTGGCATCTGTTATTCCTGCATGATTGAGCGCTTCAAATGAAATGCCGGCAGTCATGGCGCCATCACCTATTATAGCAACATGCTGTCTGTTTATTTCACCTTTGTACCTGGAGGCAATAGCCATTCCCAATGCTGCGGATATAGAGGTAGAAGAATGCCCCACGCCAAAAGTATCATACTCACTTTCATCCCGTTTCGGGAACCCGCTGATGCCTTTGTACTTTCTATTTGTATGAAAAACAGTGCGCCGACCTGTTAGTATTTTATGTACGTATGCTTGATGGCCAACATCCCATACCAACCGGTCATCAGGTGTATTCATTACATAATGCAATGCAACAGTTAGTTCAACAACGCCAAGGCTGGCTCCAAAATGTCCGCCATTGATACTCACCATTTCAATAATATATTGCCTCAGTTCTTCACAAAGCGGCAAAAGTGCCTCGGGTGGCAGCTTGCGAAGGTCAGACGGATAATCGATCTGATCCAGTAATGATGTTTTTAGCGTAGTCATTTACAAAGTATTAGTTATTGGAATGCGCTATCGGGCAGCTTTATAGGTATTAGATCATCATACATATTATCTGCTTATTATCCAATATTTATCTTCTTACCTTATATACTATCGGTAATGCTTCTAATCCATAAAATATTGTGCTGGGCAACCGTGTTAGTACTGTTCCTTGTTTAATATCTATATCGTACAGATGTTTAAGAATAACTTCTATTGCTATTTTACCTTCCAGTTTCGATAGCGCATATCCAAAACAGTGATGAATGCCACTTCCAAAAGTCATGAGTTGCGCGTAATTATCTCTGTATATATCAAAGTGTTCCGGATCGGGAAATACTTCGGGATCAAAGTTGGCGGCCGATAACCATACATTCAGCAGGTCTCCTTTTTTGATAAGCTTTCCACCAAGTTCTGTATCCTCCGTGGCTATGCGCCAAACCCCCTGTGATGGTGAGCGATAACGCAACACTTCATTAATGGCTCGTTCAATGTCTTCCGGATGCTGTTGAAGATGAAATTGCCAGTCAGGTAATTCAATTAATAAAGACATTGTATTAGCTACCAACATCCCTGTTTCATCAGAACCTGCTACCAACAATAAAACTACTGTTGGCACCAGATCGTCCATACTTAACTGTTGCCCATCTATTTCTACGTTCAATAGGTGGGTTAGAAGATCCTCCGCCGGATGCTTCTTCTTTTCCTCCAGTGTTTGAATAATGAATGCTTTAAAATCTGCCTGGCTATTCACAAATGCGTCCGGATCTCCTGATATGGAGGGATTAGAGAGCATGGTCGTCATCCATCCATGCAAGCGTTCTTCATGGCCGGTAGGCATACCAAGGATATATGACAATGCTCGTATCTGAAAAGGAATCACAAATTTGTTTATAAATTCTACTTCATTGCATTCCAGCAATGGTTGCAATAATTCTGTGGCAATGTCCTCAATCCAGCCTTTCATGCGGGTCATGTAAGAAGATGCAAATGCTTTGGTAACCAGGGAACGAAGTAATGTATGACGTGGAGGATCTGTCTGATAAAAGCTCTGCGAAAATGGTGTTACCGGGGGTAATACCATGTTGGAGAAAAGACTATGCTGCCGTAATACATACTGTACGTCCTTATAACGAACAATATGCCAGGCCCCCTTTTGGCCACTGGCAAGAGTAAATTCTTCATCAAAAGAAACAGGATCTTCCTTTTGCATTTTAATAAACCATGGTGCAGGAGAAATTGAAAAATAACTACTCATGTAATAATAATTTTAAAGGATGAATTGATTAACTGATTTTCATACATTAACTAAGACTGGCGTACCAATAAATGATCTGTCAATGTTATCAGGTTATCTTTGCGCTTTGTGGGGATATCTATCATACTCAGGCAGTTAAAAGCCATTTCTGTATATTTTGCGGTGGTATTGATGGCCCACTCTTCTACCTTACATGCTTTGTAGATATTTAACACGGATGCTATTTTTTCGTCTCCCTCTTTAAGCATGGCGCTTCTTAATGCTTTTCTTTCCGCTGTATTGCTCATTTCCAACGCTTTAATCAATAACGCGGTTTTTTTATTTTCAAGAATGTCCCCCCCAGGCTGTTTACCTGTTTTAGCCGGGTCTCCAAAAGCATCGAGGTAATCATCCTGCATTTGAAACGCAATTCCGATATTTTTACCAAAGTCGTAGATATAAGCCTGCTCCTGAGCAGTTGCTCCGCCAATAATGGCCCCTATTTTAATACTGGCAGCAAGCAAAACCGATGTTTTGAGGGTCACCATCCGGAGATAATCGGGGTATCCGATTAGTTCCACATCCGTTTCCTCAAAATCAAGATCCATCTGCTGACCTTCACAAATCTGCAATGCTGTTGCTGTAAACAGGGAGTATATTTTCTCCCGGTATTCTTCCCGGATATTATTAATATGCGAAAATGCATTTATCAGGAGTACATCACCTGCCAGGATAGCTGTGGGGGTGTTGTACTTTATATGTAATGTTGTTCTGCCACGCCGCAAAGGTGAACGATCCATGATATCATCATGCACCAAAGAATAATTATGATATAATTCAATAGCATTCCCTGCATGAAAAGTATCTTCCTGTATGTCACCAAACAGGTCATTGCCCAGCAAGCATAATACCGGCCGGATTCTTTTACCACCAGCGGCTAAAAAATACCGGATGGCTTCATACAAGTTGCCTGGCTCCGGCGGAAAACAGAGCGCATCAAAATGTGATTGATACAGGGTTAGTATTTTATTGAGAGAAGTCATACGCACTATTTTTTAGACAATTAAAATCCATAAGATCCTGTTTCCGGATCTCAACAAATAGTTATAAAGCATGCAATTGTTAACTGTTATAAATTGGCAGGTAACACTTCCGGGTTATTGAAGTGCCGCTGTTCATGATAGTTTACACCATATCTGTGTGAATATACATACCACGCATTATGGCCCTCTGTTTGCAATTTAATCTGCGCTGCATACTTTTTTACAAGGTCGTTAGACGGGCCGAAATCGGGTACATGATCGCATAACGCAAGGAGCTGAGATAATGCCTCTTCATGAATTTTCACTGCGATATCCAGGGATTCCTCGAAACCGCATTTCTCTTCATTCTGAATAACCAACAGTATGTTCATGGCTTCCTTGTCCTGTCTTTCTTTACAGGCCGACGAAATATCGTTTCTGATGCCATCCGTGCGCGCAAGCTTATACCTCAATGCCTGAATGTATGGATGATCAAAAATGGCCTGTGGCAATACGGTGTCAGAGCATATTTCTACCATTGATGCGGTAGGCAATGCTCCGCATATACTATCACGAAGTGGCAGGTATTCCTGAAGGGTAGGATAAGTAACTATTTCCTTGTAGCTATATTGCGCATCTATCAGCATGGCATCGAAATAATCCCGCATGTCGTTTGTGAACCTGGTGAGCCAGTCGGCTGTTCCAAATTGTAGTGCCTCTTCTCTTATAATCGCCATCTGCTGATATATTTCATTGGCGTGTGGCCTACGGCCTTCCCCTTTCAGTATATCAATAAGCGTATCACATATTGGCGCTAATTCACTTACCGGAAGCGGCCCCCAATGATCATCATGCACAAATACCCATAGGAAATAACGGGTACCTACGATTAGTTGATCAAAAGTGGCGTTCGGAAATACACGGCTGGATAAATATCCAAATTGCGCTTTCTTGAGCGTATTTTTTAGTGTGTCATCAATACAGGTATATTCATTGATCCATTGCACTACCTGTGCATTTATTTTTTCCATGAATGGATTTGCTTTCCCTGCAGATGGATAGCTGAATTTTGGAGATGCTGATTTCATACGATAGTTTTAATAGTAAAAGGTTATGAAGAGATGTTACTTTATAAGGACATATACTTATCCGGGAAATTTTTTCCCTTATGCAGCAGCAATACTGTCGTCTGAGCTATCGGTGACTATGCTGCATAAATACTTTTAAACAATAGCTGATGTTTACATTGCGAATCATATAAAAATGAGATGTAGAAAACTCATTTAAAACAAAAGCAGTTGGTCTTTATTACGAGGCTGAAGTGGTTGCTTGATTATGTGAATTTTATCATGGACTAAAGATTAAACTAAAACACGGGTTGAAACAATGAGTACATCTATTAATGCCTTCTGCATGTAAGATAAATTACTCAATTGCAGACGTCCTGCAGTAGCTAAAAAATGGGAGTATATTTTTAATTTGGAATCATGATAATTCATTTTAATTTTTTCTTCTACTATAATAGTTCGGTAATTTTTTGGGGAATAAAAGTTTTAAAAAATGGTATAAATAAAAGGGATTAGAATATTTGTGGCACTTCTGGAATAGATGCCTTTTTGCTATATACCCGCATCATATCCCCATTTCAGAGAAGCCGCTCCCCAGGTGAATCCTGCGCCAAAGGAAACGAATAATAACAAGTCATCTTTTCTTAATAATTTCTCGTAGTCCCAAAGGCAAAGTGGAATTGTACCTGCAGAAGTATTTCCGTAACGTTGTATGTTGATCATAGCTTTTTCCCTTGGCAACCCGACTATCTGTAAAGCCGTTTCAACGATGATCTTATTTGCCTGATGTGGTACCAGCCATTTTATATCCTCCACCCGGATATTATTGCGCTGCATTATCTGGTTCAGAATTTCTTCCAGTGAAGACACGGCATATCGAAATACAGCCTTGGGATCCATATATAGGAAATGTTCTTTGTTAGTGATGGTTTCCAGGCTGGCAGGTCTGGCTGACCCACCGGCTTTCATCGCTACAAAGCCGGCACCAGATCCGTCCGTTTTGAAAATGCTATCCAACAGGCCGTATCCATTTTCATCAGGTTCCAGCAGCACGCCTCCACCACCATCTGCAAAAACAGCGCTGGTAAGTCTTTCTGTATAATCTATTATCGAGCTCATTTTATCGGCTCCAATGATCATTATTTTCTTATAACGCCCGCTTTCAATATATCTTGCACCGGTATCAAGCGCGGCGAGAAAACCGGAGCATGCCAGTGAAATATCAAAGGCCCAGGCATTCTTTGCACCAATGGCGCCTGCCACCAGGTTTGAGGTACAAGGTGTTGGCATATCCGGTGTTGAAGTAGCTACGATCAGCATATCGATTTCCTCCGGACTGATATTTCTTTTGCGGCAGATTTCCTGGGCCACAGGGATACAAATGGCAGATGTTCCTTTACCCGGTTCCTTCATGATTCGTCTTTCTTTAACACCCAGCTTACTTTCAATCCATTCCGGCGTAGTATCAAGGGTGGTTACCAGTTCTTCATTGGTCAGGATATACTCCGGTACATATCCGCCTACAGCGGTGATCATCGCGGTTAATTTACCCATAATTAGCAGGGATTAATACGGTTATTTAAATCAATCTTTTCCCTCCACTGGTTTTATATCACTCCATTTATTGATGTGGTTCCAACTCTGAGCAAGTGCTGCTAAGTCTTTTTCAAGGTTCGTTTCCTGTTGTTGTTCTGCTTTAAAAGGAAGTGGGGGCGTTATTGCCGGAGATCCGGCTTCCGCTGTCATTTCAATCGCCCCTAGCTTTGTGAGATCTTCTAATAATGCAATCGCATATTCCTTAATAATTTTTATTTGAAAACTGTTAGCCGACATAGTAATGAATTTTAGAAATGGAAGTAGGTTATTTTACATCTGATGAATATAGTCATCATACGCAATGGGCGCCTGAAGAAAAGAAAGGGGAAGATCAAAAGTATCTGCGAGGTACCGTAAATGAGGGGCAATTTTTGCGAGTAATTCGCATAGGATATTTTCCGTTATCTCCACTTGTTCGTTGTTGATAAGGTTATTTCTTCTGAGTGTATTTTCAAAAGAAAGAATGCCAGATAAAGCATAAAAGGATAATAGGTTATTCATTAGCTTCTTTTCGAAAGTATCCGTTAGTTTGCTGCATATATCGGAAAATGCCATCAGCGCCATCCTGGTGGTGTATAACCGGCCTAGTATGATAGCATTGCTTATTTCTCCATCCCACGCGTCAAAAGCAGACACACCTTTGCCGATATTGGCATCCAGACGATTATTTATGTCGTTCCTTACCATTTTCCCGGCAGTAAAAAACAGTAATATCCAGGAAGCAACTAACGGGTCTCCATTAGGAGGCAATATGGGCTCATCTTCTTTATCAGAAAGTAAATCCTTTGAGGCATGGATAAATCCAACAAGACTATCGCCCTGGCCGGTGGTATTACCAAGGTTAGTTACGACAAAATCTACCAGGCGATTTTTAGCAAGAAAACCTTGTGCCCCACACCTTTCGCGGCAGGCTTTTAATACATCTTCTGATTCCCATAGCGCGATACCTTTGATCAGTGCGGCATGCCGCGCTGTAACACTGGACACATAAGGAGATTGCTTCGCACTTGCTAAATGCTGACTTATGACTGCATTTAGCCAAAAAGTGTTGGCAATGATGCTGGCATAGCCTTTTACGATGGCCTGTTGATGAAATTTAAAGTCAGCGACATGCACTTTTTTGCTATCAAGCGTGAATGCCAATCGTTGGATAATAAACTTAGTTGTAATAACCAGCGCAGCACGGGCCATTGCCAAACAGCCACTGGCAAAGAATATCATCCCTATGGGTAACCTGTTAAGAGAGGAAAGAAGGCGGATATCCCGGTATTGTTCTTCCAATTCCAGCTGCCCGTCGCGTGTAAAATGGCAGAAACTGCCTGTCAACAAGGATTCGTAAGGCAGTTCCACATTTTTAAACATGGTGATGGCATTATCAAGTGCATAAGGCTTATCGATCAAAGGTATAATTGTAATTCCCTTCCGGAGGTCCTTGCCATTGGTAAACGGCACCACAAAGGAGAAGATCCCATGATCCTTATCTCCGACCTTTAATCTGGCCAGGAGGACCCCTAGTTTAGGTATTGATCGTGCATCGGTATGCGACATGAACTTACGTGATCGGGAGCCGGGGGTATTTAACAGGAACACCTGCTTTTCCGGATCATAGGTAGCTGTTGTTTCCATCATTGCCACATTATTGCCATATCCCAACTCCACCGCAACATATAGCCCTGCAGCATCTCCATTGTTTAGGGTTTTCAGGAACGGCTCCAGGTCCGTACGACCGGCTTTATGTTCATAAATAGTACCGGCGCAAAGATTGTAGTGTACAGATGTAATGAAGAACAGGGCTCCATCTGTCATAGCTGTCCAGTCATGTAATGCAAGTAGTTTCCACGGATCGCTGGTTAAGAGATCCGTCAGCTCAAAACAGCTGGTCAGATGCTGAAAACGTTTATATGCCAGTTTTTGGGCCTCCTCCAGCGTGAGGTTAGCAGTGCGCTTGAAGATCGGATCTGAGAAGATGGTTTTGAATTGGTGATGAATATCGGTACGGTTATTATAAATAGCCGCAGTGATGGAGCTAAATACTTGCCTGGATTGTTTTTTCTCAGTGTTTACAGGGTTTTCCATTTTTAGGGTATTAAAAGAGATGAGCAGGAAAGATGTGTTACTATTGCGCCATATATGCGCCGTCTATTGGATAATAACTGCCTGTGACGAAAGAAGATTTATCGGAACTTAGCCAGAGTGCCAGTTCTGCTACTTCTTCCGGGCGGCCAATACGACCAATCGGATGCAAGGTGCCCAATTGTGCCTTTTGTTCAGTTGTAACAATCGTATCCAGCATGGGGGTATCAATAAAAGCGGGGCCGATACAGTTAACACGAATACCTTTGGCGGCGTATTCCAGTGCCGCGGTTTTAGTAAGCCCTACCAGCGCATGTTTGGACGCAACATAGGAGCTCATGCCAGGAAAAGCCACCTGCGAAGCGGCGGACCCCATGTTTACAATCACCCCACTACCTGAAGCCAGTAGGGCCGGAATCTGGTAGCGCATGCAATAAAAAATGCTATTGAGATTTGTGTTGATAACGCGCTGCCATTCTTCAATATCATAGTCTCCTACTTCTTTGAAGGATGTTTGCATACCGGCATTATTACAGGCGATATCCAATCGCTGATACCGGGCCAATGTTTGCCTTACCAGCCGATCACAATCAGCAGGTATACCTACATTCGTGCGAACAAAAAAAGCTTCCCCGCCGCCTGCATTGATCTCTTCTACTACTGCCTGATTGCGGGCTTCATCACGGCCTGCTATTACCACTATCGCACCGTGTTGTGCATAGAGCAAAGCAATAGCTTTGCCAATACCGGAGCTGGCGCCGGTAACAATGGCTACTTTGTTTAATAGTAATTGTGTCATGTTTGGTATTTTAAGGGTTACAGATATTACTTTTTTATGCCCAGGTCAATTACAAGTGTACAATGGTCCAGCCTCTTTTTATTCTCTGTCGCAACGGATGCAATAAATTTGTAGTGAAAGGTAGATATCATCAGTACACGCATATTTATTATACAGGCTGTATCAATGGGAATGGGCTTTGCAGTGTAAATTTCTACCCCTTGCAGTATTATCTCAGGGGAGACGATATGGCGCTGCACTTTCAACCAATCCATTATGTGTGACACGGTGCATTGATAGAGAAAGGTTGCCGCTACACAAGGATAACCGGGAAAATGGCCAAGGCAATGTTCATGGGAAAAAGGAGGCAGGAATACCTGGTAATTAAAAGGATCCTGCCAATCAGTTACCACCGCTATTGGAAAATCATCACCTGAAATCATGCCGGGGAGTTCATTCCGTTGCAGTGCAGAAAATCGCTGTAAAAAAATATCGCGCGCTAAAATATGTAGCCGGTTATGAATAGTTAAAATGGGAACGCCTCCCTCGTTAAAGAAATTTACGGTAACAAATGCCGCCCTGTCGGAAATAAGCCTGGAAGAAATGTTCGCTGTCAACTGTTTTGAATCTTCCAAATCCTGGTAGTGAAGGGTGTTTAGTTGATTCCCGAGCATATATCGGTCTGCCAGTTGGGGATAAAGTCGTTTCAGGTTATGTTCTGCAAGGCAGGACGTGATGCGGACTAATTCACCGAAGTTTTCCGGGGTATATGTTTTGATATGGGTAATGGGTACAATCAGCGCGGTACCAACATCATCAAACCGGCATTCCTCCAAAGAGAAATAAGGCGGGCAAACCGTCAGCGTTGCAGAAGGTTGTTTAATGGCGTCAACCGGTATCTTCCTGATATCCACTTCATACACACACCTGCTCTCCTGGTCAAGCTCTTTTACAACTATCGTCGCCTCATAGATGGAGGTTAATTGCAGCTCCTTATTAATGGCGCGGATAAATGGACCAATGACCGGCCACGTGAAATGA
This sequence comes from Chitinophaga sp. 10T418, assembly GCF_056394125.1. NCBI lineage: Bacteria > Pseudomonadati > Bacteroidota > Chitinophagia > Chitinophagales > Chitinophagaceae > Chitinophaga > Chitinophaga sp. 10T418. Next base: position 141,877 of record NZ_JBFTHG010000005.1, on the reverse strand, counting down.
TCTGATATGCCCAGCGCATTGGTGATGATATGATACCTGTCACTACCGGTGATCGTTAGTTTAACATGATCAGGGCCATACTGGTGGATCTGTATGTTATACTCCGGGCTTGCAGTAAATACCGCTACTACCAATACCACCATCACTCCACGGGCATCTTTATCGATGCTGGGATAGGTGGTGACTGCACGATTGGTCACTATCTTTGCCAGCCTTTCCATAGCACCGTAAGAAAGGTTGTCCAGTTGCTGTGTACCAAACATCATCCCGGCGGTTTTCAGCAGGGTACCGTAAAAAGCAGCCGTAATGTTAGATAATTGTTGAACCAAATCCTTTGCTGTTGGTGGAAAAAATATATCTATCAGCTTTTCCACCTGCATTTCCTCATGATATTGATCATTCTCTCTGAAGGATGATAGCAACAGGAATATATCAGGTACCTGTTTGTACTGATGAGGCATAAGATTATAATTTAAAGTTGGCTATAAATGCGGTGGACTACGCCTATCCAATTCCGTAGTTCATCCACTCAAATACTTCCTTTATAGTGCAGGCAGCGAGCATTTCTTCTCCCTGGCAATGATATTCGAGGACCTGGTTAGCTGCATGAGCTGTTTCGTTAATATGGGTAATTCTGATTTTTATGGTGCCAGATGTTTCTCCCGTAACAAACTGATATACGTCATGAAGATTTGGAGCATCATGGGCTGCCGCTGTTAATATCCTTTTAGAAGATAATCCCATCTCCGTAAATACCTCACAATCGATCCGGAGTACGTATCGTTCCATAAGTAGTGATATTTCAATCTACTATAATAAATGTTGGTTCCGGGAATACTTCCTTAATATTATCCAAATCATCAATTTCCTCGCCTATACAAATACATTCTTTTTGCTGAGGGGCATATACATGTGAATCAACACTCATTATCCTGATCACAATAGGCCGGTAATATTGAGCCGCTATAAACATAAATTTGTCTGACACCTGTGGCATTTCATGTACAATCGTTTTAAGATTATGTGAAACAAGTATCCCTATTTCATTCAATAGTTCACAATAAATGGAGAGCAAATACTTTCTCATAAAAGACGATTTTAATGGTAGATAAAAATTAGTCAGGGCTGGAAAATTTTCCTAATCGGTCATTCAACAGACTGGCAGCTCCCTCCATGATCAGTTGTGCTATTTCATCTACGTGTCTGTTTCTCCAATTTTCCATTGAAGTACCCTTTACAAATTGGTTGAATGCGCCTAATGCCGGACCGCAATGAATCTGAAAGTCTACCTTGTTTTTTTCATCACCTTGTTCTGCTATTCTTCCTGAATAGCCAAAATACCACCGGAATATATAAGCCATCAGTTGTTTGGGATTACGTTCAGCAAGCGCCATTTCCGACGGGGAGTAGTACGCTTTGCAGTCTTCATGAACCTGATCAAAGCTTCGTTGGAAATATTTCTCCTCGATCTGAKATTTCGTTTTTGCATCTATATCTGCCAGCGAGCTATACTGCCGATACAGATCATATAATTTATTAGCCCGGGCAGGAAATAACACGCCTTTTTTGAATACCTGAATTTTTGCACCTATTTCAAACATATCTCCAGCCGGTGCATAAGTAGTATCCTGTACATTCATTTCCTGGAGCATATTTTTTACAATATCACTCGTGCCTGCCTCAATGGTACACTGATTTATCGAGCCGGTAAGAATGAAGTCAGCACCCAGCGCAAATGCGGCCGCTGCTGCGGCTGGCGTCCCTATTCCTCCGGCGGCCCCCACTCTTATCTTTTTTTTGTAGTGATATTGCAGCATAAATTCATCGCGTTGGAGCATGATGGCAGGCAGCAATACAAATGCCACGCCCATATCAGTATGCCCACCCGAATCCGCTTCCACGCATATATCGTCAGCCATGGGGATACGCTGCCCCAGCATTGCTTCTTCTGCCGTTAAGATATTATCCCGCAGGAGTTTTTCTACTATATTCCGGGGCGCTGGGCTTAGAAAACCAGCGGCTACTTCCGGACGGGATAATTTTGCCATGATGCGCGTGGGAATAATCAGCGTCCCCTCCCCATTGGCCGATACACCTGTCAGACGCAGTCTTACCAGGTCCTCGCTGATCAGCATGTAGGCAGCAGCTTCCACATTCCGGACTTTATGTTTCAGCAAAAGATCTACGGTATCCTTTTCGTTAGGTCCATTGAGCAGGTTCACTCCATATGACTGTCCTTCTTCCAATTCCTGGTGAATAAATAAAATATCTCTCTCCACCTTCTCTTTCCTCACCCCTCCGGTTCCCAGGTATCCCATCAGGCCGGCTTTCGCCATTTTAATGACCAGCTCCTTCGAAGCAATACCGTGTACCATGGCTCCCGATACATAAGCATATCGGAGATTGTAGTCCTTTTTGAATGCTGCATCTCCCAAATTTTCCGGCCGTATGAAATAAGGAGCCGGACTGATTTCTTTCGGCGGAGAAACTTCCATATGCATTGGGGCAGGGTTATTTTGAATAAAATGCAGCATTTTCGTTAATACCTCACCGGGGCCAATTTCACGAAATTCAGTTACACCGGAGTGTAACAAGTAGCTAATGCTTTCATACCATTTTACAGGGCTGGCAATTTGGTCCTCCAGTAACCTGGCTATTTCGTTTTGCGAATAAGGCCGTGCAGTAACATTGGCTATGACCGGTATCTTCAGTTGTGAAAAACTAACCTGCCGGACATACTGACTAAAATTTGCAGCGGCGGTTTTCATATACCTGGAATGGAATGCCCCACTAACATTTAACGGGAAATACAATTTAGCGCCATTTGCTTCAAACAACGGCTGTGCCGCTATTATGTCTAGTTTTAACCCTGAAATAACTATTTGTTCCCGGGAATTGTAATTAGCAATATCAATGTCAAGTTGTGATGCTTGTATTAACTCTTCTACTTCACCTATTGAAAGCCCTAACAAAGCTGCCATGCCGCCATTTTCCATTTTCTGCATGATTTCAGCGCGCATTTTCACTAGCTTAAGTCCGGTTTCAAAAGTATAAGCGCCGGCAGCGTAAAGAGCTACATATTCTCCTAAACTATGACCCAATACATAGTCAGGTTTCCCCTTTTCATTTATCTCTTCCATATACATCAGCACATCTGTTACATATAGAGCGGGCTGTGTAAATTGGGTTTTATTCAGGAGGCGGTCAGGGTCCTTCGTGCATAGTAATTCAATATCATAATTCAGTATACTATTGGCAGATACTATCAATTCTTTATATTTATCAAACAACTCTCTGCCCATTCCTCTTTGTTGAGAACCTTGTCCTGGAAATAAAAATGCTTTCATAAATAAGATATTAGTGACTACTGTTAGTTTCTTAAGGTATGACCACTTTATCGGCATGATGATCTATCAGGTAGGTAGCGATTTCCTGTAGGGTAGGATAATTGAAAAAGATATTGGCGGTTAACCTCAACTGCCAGGCTTCATTTAATTCACCGGCAAACTGTGTATAAAGCAGTGAATCAAAACCATAATCTTCCAGTGAGATATCCGGTGCAATATCCGTTACGGGTAATGCCAGTAACGCTGCAGCATGTCGTGTCAGGTCATCAATAAGCCTCGATTGTTGCGAAGAAGAAGTGTCGCTTACGTCACTAATAGTAACAGCATTATCTGCTATGGGCAGACTTCCAGCAGACTGCAACCTACCGGTATAGCCACCCAGATGCACGCAAACAGTGCCATCTTCCAGACAAATATCGATATCAAGTTTTGGAACTTTGTCATCCGGACCACTCCCTTTACTGTATTTTACCAATGCCCAAACAGCTTTATTAACGGGTAAGATTATTTCCGCCGTTTCCAGCACAAATGGTAAAAGTGGTTTGATGACAAAACTTTCATCCGCCTGTAAACCAATGGAAGTTTGCAACGCCCCGTCCATTAAACCGGGATGCAGGAAGTAAGCAACTGCTTCCTGCACTGCGCTTTCCGGTAAGGTAAGTTCCGCCAGTACCGAAGGTCCCTGTGTCCACAATTGCCGGATAGACTGATGTGCAGGGCCATAAGAAAGACCTGCCTCCCGGAAGGCATCATAACATTGCTGAGCAGAAAGTGTATGTTGTGCAACTTTTTGTTTAACGACCTCCAAATTGATCCTGTCGCGTTCCTCGTGATGCCTTAGCATAATAAGCCCCTGGCCATGTACCAATACTTCGTTCATATCATTTTCTGAAGTAACTTTATACGCAAATTGATCATTGTCCTGCTTTTCCAACTGTATACCCACCTTTATGGGAATATCATCTACCACCAGTGGCCGTAGCCATACTACATTTTTGAAAGTAACATTACCTAATGACATATCTGTTTCACCAGATAATCGAAGTAATGCTACTCTGGCCATCTCCAGATATGCAACGCCCGGCAATACCCGATGGCCATTGATGACATGATCCCGCAAGAAAAATTCCCTCCCGGTAAAAACAGTGCTGAACTGGTAGGCGGAGAAGCTGGAAGTATTTTCGTGCAGCAACGGGTGCTGCGGTGCCATCTGAACTTCGTTTAAAAGCGATTTCCAGGGTGCAACAGGTGCTATAGCAGTGAACAAGGAATAATGTTCTCTTGCGAAAGGATAGGTAGGCAAGCTGACATGGCGTAATCTTCTTCCCTTGTGCAATAGCGTCCAGTCCACCTTAGTGCCGTTGACCCATTCCTTTGCCATATTTGTAACATCTGGTTTTAGCCGGCCGGATACCGGAATCGTTGGGATACCGGGTATCTTTTTAATTGTTTTCTTCACAGTTCCGCGGAAAATAGCAGGTTGCAATGCCTCTCCGGTGATGAATGATGTTAGTTTACTACGGAGCGATGTAATATCATCTGCAACTATCGCCAATCGTTCTTCCATTTCTGAACGACCGGTTTGCAAGGTATACGCAATATCGGCTAATGCTGACACGTCAAAATTTTCCTTATTGAATACATCCAGCAGTTGTATCGCCTGATCTCTCAGGCAAGGAGCATTTTTAGCGGAAAGCAGCACCACAAAAGATAGCGCTTCCTCTCCGCTTTCTCCCTTTCTTTGAGGTGCCTGGTACTCTTCCATTACGACATGGGCATTTGCTCCGCCAAATCCAAAAGAGCTTATTCCTGCGCGGCGCGGCAGTTCGTTTCCGGATGCATCACGGATGACGGGCCATTCAGTTTCCTGTTGCACCACATAAAAAGGACTGTTTTCCAGGCGGACATACGGATTGATGTGCTCACTGTGCAAGCTTTTCACCAGTTTCTTATACTTCAACTGCAATAGCACTTTGATTACACCTGCTACTCCTGCGGCGAATTCGAGGTGACCGATATTTGTTTTCACAGAACCAAGGCCACAATAATTGTTCGTGATATGCTCATGACCTGTTTCTTTTAAAAGCTCACCAAATGCCTGCTTCAACGCATTGACTTCAATAGGGTCACCCAGTTCAGTTCCTGTACCATGCGCTTCTATATAGCCTACCGAAAGAGGATCTATTCCTGCTTTCCTGTAAGCCGTTACCAGCAGATCGGCTTGCGCGTTCGGATTAGGCGCGGTCAGTGAGTTGGCGCGGCCGCCATGGTTTTCGGCGGTAGCGCGGATAACGCCATAGATATGATCCCCGTCCCTGATGGCATCTTCCATTTTTTTCAGAAACAACATGCCAATTCCTTCTCCACGTACATAGCCATTAGCTTCACTTGAAAATGTTTTGCATCGCCCATCTTCGCTCAGCATTCCGGCTTTATTAAAACTCATGAACATCTCAGGGGCCAGCATGATATTTACCCCACCTACTAATGCTTTGTCGCAGCTCCCGCTCTTAATAGCTTCAACGGCCCGGTGAATAGCGATTAAGGAACTGGAACAGGCTGTTTCCACAGGTTCGCTTGGACCATGCAGGTTCAGATAATAACTGACCCTATTGGGCCCTACAGAAGCAATCATCCCGGTAGAAGAATATCCCTGTACCACGTGATCGGTTTTTGCAAGCCTGGTACTATATTCATGCCCGGTCATACCTATAAACACACCTGTTTGACTACCAGACAGTGATTCCGGTGCATAACCAGCATCTTCAATCACCTTCCAGGTATACATCAGTAACAACCGGTGTTGCGGGTCCATGTAAGTGGCTTCTTTTGGAGAGATGTTAAAGAAACGGGCATCAAAAGTTTCCATATCATCAATAAAGCCACCCCATTTTATATTCGTTGTGTTGGGGCTTGTAGCAGGGTTACCGTAATAGGCCTGCCAATCCCATCTGCCTTTAGGAACGGTGGTAATGCTGTCCTTGCCGGCCCTCAGGTTTTCCCAGAAGTGGTCTATATCAGCAGCTCCCGGGAAACATCCACTGATACCAATGATCGCGATAGTATCCACCAACGTATGGGAGAATGGTGGATTTTTATCGTCATGATCTACATATATAGAGGCGTCCGGTGCAGCGGCGCCTGCGGCAAATAGCTCAGGGAAAGTAGTTACAAGATATGCTGCCAATTCCTGTAGCGTTGTATATTGGAAAAATATAGCCGGTGTCAGGCTCAGTCCCCAGGCTTCATTAATGTTTACTGCAAAGGAAGTATATAGAATTGAATCGAATCCAAATTCCGAAAAATTTGCATCATCCGTAATGTTGTCGGCATTAATTTTTAATAATGCTGAAGCCATAATAATAAGCTGATCTGCGATAGACATCAACGGAGTCGTTACTTCTGAAACAGCTTCGTGAGTGTCAATGCTCTTTTCTTCTTCCCGTCCAAAAATATGCGCCCTTGAAAAAAGTTTGGCTTTCATTCCCTCCGGATCACCATCTGCAATGAGCACCTGATCTGCATCCAGCGACATTGCTTTATAAAGAGCAATGATACCATTGACACCTGGTAACGGCGTCATACCCATTGTTTGCATCATATTTTTTTCTATCACTGCATCTACCTGCATACCGCCATCTTTCCAAAGCCCCCAATTAAGTGAAAGCGTATGGCCGTAACGTTTCCCTTCTCTGATGAGGGTATTCCGGTAAAAGGCAAATTCGTCCATGAAAGCATTGCCCATAGCATAATCTGACTGCCCTACATTTCCCATGGCACCCACTACGGATGAAAATAAAAGGAAGAAATCCAGTGGATAATTTGCTGTGGCGTGATCCAGGTTCATCACACCGGAAACCTTGGGCGCAAGTACTTCTTTCACCTCAGATAATTTTTTCCTGAAAATGAAGTTATCCCGGATAATTCCTGCACAATGAATAATACCCAGCAACTGACCATAATTGTCTAACACATTTTGCACTAATCTCTCCACCGCTTCTTTATCAGTAATATCGGTTTGAAGATATACAACATTGTGGCCCAGGGATTCTATCAGGGCTTCTTTTTTAGCAGATAGGGCTGATCGGCCGGTAAGGATTAAAGTGGCTGTTGGCTGGCGGTACAAAATTTCTTTGGTAAGGAGTAGCCCCAGCTCACCGGCGCCTCCGGTTATCAGGTATACTCCTTCCTCTTTCCAGGGGATAGCCAGATTTAATTCTTTAGAGAGCGGCTGTTTCCATTCCTTCACCCAACGTTCACCACCGGCAATGCGTACATGCTCGTCTGCTGATTGGAAGGCATTTTCTCTTAGCATATTTACGATGCTTTGTTGCGGAGCATCACCATCAATTTCCAATATCTGCCCGCTCACCATCGGGTATTCCAATGCAGCCGTTTTTAGCAAGCCTCCCAAACCAGCCATTAAACTACGTTCTAAAGGGCCAGCTATCAACACCTGGATCAATATTTTCCCTTTGATCTTTTCTTTCACTAATTGCGCAATTATTTGAAACAGGCCCAGTGAATATTCTATAAAGGCCAGGTCTATCGTTGCGGCATTGGCAGATAAAGTGCTGAGTTCTGCAGCGGGCATCTGCGTAGCAATATAGTCGCGCACACCTGGTGCCGGATCGCAAAGGCAAATCAAATGTTTTTCGTAATGATGCTCTGAACGGGCAGGTATTTTCTTCTGCCAGGAGGCTGTCATAAACAAACCAGGTAGCAGTGTATCATTGTTGATAGCTGGGGCGTTTGGCGTTTTATCTGTCGTCTGACTGATAGATGGAATCCAATATCTTTCTCTTTCAAAAGAATAAGTAGGCATGCCTATTCTGATACCTGCTCCTTTATAAAAGATCATGTTCCAGTTACCAGTGTATCCTGATATATACCATTCTGCCAGTGCCCGCAGCTTTCCATGGTAATTATCCACGCTATCGGCAGGTTCGGCTGTAAAGGAAAACAGTAAGCTGTCTCCTTGTTCCCGTTCTATGTTATTAAGCGGTATATTATTTTTATGCTGAAGAAAATATCCATCTCCCTGGCCATCAGCAGTCACTTTTTCTACTAGCTGCAACAGGTCTTCTTTATTATGAACGAGTAAGGCAGCCCGGATATTAAAATGCTCCCGGCCTGTAAATAGTGTGGTACTAATATCTGTCAGGTTTATTGCCTCTTTCTCTTCATTAACCCAATCTGCAAATTGTTTCAATTGCCTGCTTAATGCAGACTTTGTCTTTGCGGAGAAAACCAGCAGATAGGCGGGGTATTCCGGGGAAAGGCGCGTATCCAATGGCGCTTCTTCTATTACCACATGTGCATTTGTACCACCAAATCCAAAAGAACTTACTCCCGCCCTGAAAGGAATACGATGCTCGTTTATTTCTGCGTGACGCCATTCCTGCAGATGATCTACAATGTAAAAAGGGCTTCCCTGTAAATCAATACGGGGATTCAACTGATGAAAATGAACCAGGGGTGGCAGCTCCCTGTGCTGCATAGACATCAGTACTTTTATTACGCCAGCTACGCCGGCAGCAGCTTCTAAGTGACCAATATTTGACTTGGCAGAGCCTATTCCGCAGTAAGGAGACGCGGGACCAGCTCCGCCGGAAGCTGTGTCAAATGCCAGTTTCATACCTTCTATTTCAATGGGATCTCCCTTGGGAGTGCCCGTTCCATGCGCTTCCAGGAAAGTAATGGATGCAGGATCCACACCAGCATTTCGAATGGCCTGCTTAATGACCGCTGCCTGAGCATGGGGGTTAGGATAAGTTAGTGTAGGCGCTTTCCCACCATGATTCACCGCACTGCCTTTAATCACACCATAAATATGATCGCCATCTGCAATGGCCCTTTCCAACGTCTTTAATAATAGCACCGCGGCGCCTTCACTACGTACATACCCATCAGCACTTTCATCAAATGATTTACTTGTTCCTGTCGGCGACAACATTCCCGTTTTGGAAAAAGAAATATGACGTGTAGGCGTCAGCAATAAATTCACGCCGCCAGCAAGTGCATGGTCACACTCTCCCAGCTGCAATGATTGTACGGCAAGGTGAATGGCATGCAGTGAACTAGAACAGGCTGTATCTACCGGAACACTGGGACCATGCAGGTTGAACAGGTACGATATACGGTTAGGAATTAATGCTGCAGCTGTACCTGTAGAATGATGCGCTTCGATATTGAGGCGGCCCTCTTTTTCCTGTAGTTCTTTATAATCAAAATTAAATACGCCAATATAAACCCCGGTATTACTATCAGCAATAGAAGACGGGGGGATTCCTGCATCTTCAAGACAAGCCCATACCAGTTCCAGCATTATCCGTTGCTGAGGATCCATAGATTCCAGTTCAGTACCGGAAAGGTTAAAAAATCCGGCATCAAAATATTCGATATCCTGAATGAAACCTCCCCAATTGTTGAAGCTTTTACCAGGAGTTGTTTGAGGATTTCCCCAATATTTTCTCCAATCCCATCTCTCCGGAGGAATTTCTGTAACAGAAGATATTCCTTCTCTTAAATTCTTCCAGTAGGCGCTATAATTAGCGGCGCCAGGGAATCGGCAAGAGATGCCTGTTATAGCGATATCTTTCTTCCAAATGTTTAAAGGTGTATTTTCTGAACACATAAACGAAATTTTCATTAACAATTTTCAGACATAAGAAACCCGACGTAATATTCATTACGCTAAAGACGTTCCGGGAATGATACGTATTTATGTATTAGGAAGCATCAGGTTGTCTTCTTATGCTCGATTATCCTTATCATATTATTTTCAATATTCAGGGTAACAAGATGACCCAATGATTCAAACATTACTTCAATGAAAGAGGCATTGAGACGCCTGATAATACTGCCACGAAGCCCTTTCATGGAGCCTTCCAGCATAACTATGGTAGCACCTTCAATATCCACTTTCCCTTTCCTGACAAGTGTATGTTGCAGGTCTGTTAACTGCCTGATCTCCGTAATTTCCTCCGCAGAGATAGTCGCAACTTCTCCGTCAAAGACCACATACTTTACTACGCCGGGTATTTTCAGGATTTCATACTTTAGCTCATCTGACGGTAATACAAAGAGATAATTAGGAAAAAGTGGTTTACTCAATACTTTAATCCGGTCACGCCATCTTCTCTTCACCAGATATAATGGCAGATATGATTCACAGGTTAATTTTGTAAGACTAGCAAGCACTTTTTTTTCGTAATGAGCATAGGTGTAAATAATCTTCCAGTGGTTTTTCGGCATAAAACAGGGTTTGGGTTATAGATTTTCATTAGTTTCCTGGCGGAATTGGCGGATAGATTCTGCTAAAAAGGATTTATAACAGGTAGCATTAGAAATGCATACTCCTTTGAATCGAAAAAGAGGTATAGTCAAACTAATTAAATGAATTAATCAAGACAGGAGGCATTGGGAAACAGTATTGGAATTGCTCAATATTTAGGGGGAATTTATAAGGGCAAGAGCGGGGTGACGTCTTTTGATATTAGCAAATAAATACTAGTGGTAACAAAGTTTATACTTCTTAAAATGGCTTCGCCAATACCTTGTTACATTTACTATTTCTTAAATAATATTTACCGTCGAAATTTTGCTCTTGGTAAAAGTACGTATCCATACTGCATTTCCCTTGCGTTCCAATAAAAAAATAGATGCCACTAATTCAGTTGTGACATTCTTTAGAGAAGGGATATTTATGCAATATTAACTTGCTTGTGTATTTTTCCTGTGGACTGACAACTACCTCTATAAAAATAAATCCCGGCAACCACGCCTGGATAGATCGTTCATCCATTCCGCGTAATACCTCTCGTTGTACTTCTTTTCTACTGAGATCCCGGACAATTACCAGGTCTTTAACAAGATCTTTATTCACAGTAAACGGAGAGCTTATTTGAAAATTTGAGAGGGAAAATTAGAAAAAATGAATCGATCACTTAGTTTGGATTTACAAGAAACAAACTATGGGAACAAAATTCACCTTACTGAGCGATTCGCAATGGAAAAGTATAGAACAGATTATTAACAACAAAAGAAAACGTAGTTATTGCCTTCGTAATATTTCGATTTTATCTCCTGCGGCCTAATGATACGGAACTGACGATGATGCCCCGGATTTGGTGACATTTCCATTTTTTTAGACCAGCGCGTTTATAGTACAGTATTTAATATTATTTTTACAAGAGTGGTTTATCTGCTGGTGAATATTGTTTATTGAGCGTAATTGTAGCAGGATGCTGGCGAAGCCATTCCTTTAAATATAAAAAAAAGTTGCCGACTTCCTACTTATATTTTGGCATATAATTGAAAGTATTTCTTCCTGTTTTTTCTTGCACATCCAAGTTCATATTTGATATTTTTTCTCAGCCTTTATTATAGGCGGTAACTGATTACCGCTGCAATGCAATTACCATAATCCAATTTATTTTAAAGGCAGTACAATTAAATCAGCCATTATTACTTCTGTGCTCCTTCATCCGTAAGTCTGCCTTTTGTCAAATTTCATTCACTTTATCATTAAAAACAGGTAGTGAATATTTCACTATCGAAAATATATTGAGATGGCTTTTAAATGTATGAATATGATAGATGTCTCAGCTTCCCTTTGCGGGAAGCTGGTGGAGGTGACTCACCAGTTATTGATACGCCGGCATTAGTTAATCTTAAAAAAATAATCGTATGAAAGTGAATAGTAGCGATGGAACGGAGAGAAAGGAACGCCTAAAGACGATTGAGGTAAGTGCAGGCGACTTATTGTTTGGTCATTTACATCCTATACGAATCCAAACAATGACAACAACAGATACGATGGATACAATGGCCACCGTAAAACAAGTAATTGCTTGCGCCGCTGCCGGGGCCGATCTTGTTCGTATTACCGCACCTGGACAACGGGATGCTGAAAACCTGCTCGCTATTAAAAATAAGCTTAGAGAGGAACATTGTCATATTCCACTTGTTGCTGATATTCATTTTACTCCCAGGGCAGCTGAAATAGCAGCCAGAATAGTAGAAAAAGTCAGAATTAATCCTGGCAACTATGCTGACAGAAAGAAATTTGAAATAATTAATTATACAGATGATAATTATAATGCTGAATTAGATCGCATAGAGCGTATATTTTCACCTTTGGTGAAAATATGCAAGGAGTATGGTACCGCTTTACGCATTGGAACCAATCACGGATCTTTGAGTGATAGAATTATGAGTAGGTTCGGTGATACACCGGTTGGTATGGTAGAAAGTGCTATGGAGTTTTTGCGTATAGCAGAAAGACATCATTTCAGAAATATTATTCTAAGTATGAAATCCAGCCGGCCGCTTATAATGGTGGAAGCTTACCATTTATTGGTTCGGACAATGCAGGACGAATTGGGGCACTGTTATCCACTTCATCTTGGTGTAACGGAAGCAGGGGATGGACTGGCCGGAAGGCTCAAGTCCGCTATTGGTATAGGCACTTTATTGGAAGATGGAATTGGAGATACTATAAGGGTGTCACTCACAGAAGATCCAGTAGAGGAAGTCTCTTTTTGTCGTCATCTTATTACGAGATATACCAGCGTTGAAGCCCTGACAAATAGGAGGGAAAAACAAATTTTTGACACAAATAGCAATGACAGAGATTTGACACAAGTGGTATGCAATATAGGCGGAAACAAAGTGCCCGTTGTCATTGCTGACTACTCCCATCTGCATAATTTCCCACTCCAGAAACTTAATGAAATTGGATATAGCTACAATCCTGATGTCGGGAAGTGGAGTATTGCCAATCAGGCGGCAGACTATATTTTTACAATGCATCCCGCATTGTTTCCTTTACCAGGGGCACTAAAGGTAATCACACCTGGTGCGCTATGGAAAAACATAGCGGATAAAGAAAATTACTTCCCACTGTTTACCCCTCAGGAATATTTATATGGAGAAGTGCGGTCGGCTATCATGAATGTGATAGAGATAGATGCAGATGATATTCTTGCTTTTATTGCTAATAATAGATTTGACGAAAGCAATACTATAGTATTTCTGATACATGTGGAAGATTCCGTCGATATTAGTAAAGTGGTGCAGACATTTAGCCGTTTAAGAAAAGAAGCAGTTAACATTCCGTTCATACTTCAGTGTAATGCTGCTGGTGCCAGGTACGACAAACTACTCCTGCATGTGGCTATAAATACCGGCGTGTTGATATTGAACGGATGGGGAAGCGGACTATGGCTGAAAGCAACAGGTAAAACTGTACCTGATATTTCAGGCACATTAAGCAACATTGCATTCGGGATTTTGCAGGCTACACATACCAGGATTTCGGCCACGGAATATGTTTCCTGCCCTTCATGTGGGCGCACATTATTCGATCTGCAGGAAATTACAAGTCGTATTCGGGCGGCCACAGATCACCTAAAAGATGTAAAGATTGCTATTATGGGATGCATTGTAAATGGCCCGGGTGAGATGGCAGATGCCCATTTTGGTTATGTAGGCAGTGGGCGAGGAAGAGTATCTTTATATAAAGGGAAAGAAGTAGTTAGACGGAATATCGACAGTAACGTTGCTGTAGCATCGCTAATTGAACTTATAAAAGCATCAGGTATGTGGATTGATCCCGATTTTGATGAAAATATACATTCCTCTTTTTAATTTTCGATAAAATGGTTACGCAGGAAACGCCATTATCCCATACACATTGATCATAGGTCGTATTCAATACATAGTGTAGTGCGACAGTTAACTCAACAACCCCAAGACAGGCTCCAAAGTTTGCACCATTACTATATTTAGTAATCCGGTTAGATTTCTAATTTCTAATATTAACCAGAATGTATCATAAAAATATCTCCATTTTTGGATCTACTGGGTCGATCGGTGTCCAGGCACTAGAGGTAATTGCTGCCCATCCTGGCAGATTTGCCATAAATGTTTTAACTGCCCAGAATAATGCTGACCTGCTAATATCCCAGGCACTGAAATTTTATCCGCAGGCTGTCGTAATTGGCAATGAGGAAAAATATCTGCTGGTAAAAGATGTGCTGGCACGAAGAGGTATTAAAGTTTTTGCTGGAAGTAAAGCAATGAGAGAAGTGGCGGCATGGACTTCCACCGATATTATGGTCGCTTCTATTATGGGATTTGCAGGACTTGGTCCTACACTGGCCGCCGTTGAGCAGGGTATCACAGTGGCACTGGCAAATAAGGAAACGCTTGTTGTTGCCGGGGATCTTATTAAAGCCGCTGCGCACCGGAATAATACAGATATATTGCCCGTTGATTCTGAACACTCTGCTATTTATCAATGCTTACGGGGAGAACATCCTCATAAGGTGGAAAAAATAATTATAACTGCTTCTGGCGGACCTTTTAGGGGTAAATGTAATGAGTTTTTGAAATGTGTTAAAAAGGAGCAGGCGTTAAAGCATCCGAATTGGAATATGGGAGCTAAAATTACAATAGATTCGGCCACGCTGATGAATAAGGGGCTGGAAATGATCGAAGCCAGGTGGCTTTTTGACCTTACGCCGGCACAAATAGAAGTAGTTGTTCATCCACAATCAATTATTCACTCTTTAGTACAGTTTACAGACGGTTCTATAAAGGCTCAAATGGGCTTACCTGATATGAAATTACCTATTCAATATGCATTAGGATACCCTGATAGATTAGATAATAATTATCCCCGTCTTAGCTTCAATATTTGCCCAGCCCTCACTTTTGAAGAGCCTGATATTAAGACATTCAGAAACCTTGCAGTAGCAATCTCAGCTCTCTATAAGGGAGGAAATGCCCCCTGCATAATGAATGCAGCTAATGAAGTGGCGGTTAATGCTTTTCTGAATGAGAGGATCGGTTTTTTACAAATGACAGCAGTAATAGAAGAAACGATGGACAACATTTCCTTCATTCAAACACCTTCCCTGGCTGATTATTTTGAGTGCGATGCCGAAGCCAGAGAGTATGCAGGGGCACTAATTAATAGCCATTTATTCAAACAATAAATTTCTCCTGATGAAAAATGAAATAGAAATTTTTTCTAAAGAATATGAAGATAACCCATATTTATTCTATGAAAAGATGCGGAATGACCTCCCATTGTTCTTTCATGAAGCTTCCCAATCCTATGTAATCAGCCGATGGGATGATGTTGGAAAAGCCCTGAAGGACTCATCGGCATTTTCCAATGCGAGCTATCAATGGCAGTTAGGGCCGATACACGGTAAAACTATTGCAGAAATGGATGGAAAAGAGCATTCTGCTCATCGAAATACGATTATCCCTTTTTTCAGGAATAAGGAATTAATGGATAATTTTTATCAGGAGATTCAAAAATGCGCTGATAAATTGTATGGAAAAATGAAAGGGAAGGCGCTGATTGATTATAGAAATGATTTTTCAAAAGTATTTCCTATAAGTGTTATTTCGCTTCTTTTAGATCTCCCAGAAAATGATCTACCATTATTCAGCGAGTGGTATATGCAGTTTTCGGCATATTTCCAAAACATAAAAAATGAGGAGGAGGTAAAACAACAGGGGTTTATTGCACGGGATGAATTTGGCGAATATATTCGCTCCCATATCCTGCAACGCCAAAAGAATCCTAAGAATGATTTATTATCTACCTTATGCAGCGCTGATATTGATGGAGAATTATTACCTTATGATTTTATAAAGGGCTTCTGCAGCTTGCTGCTACTTGCAGGAGGAGAAACAACTGATAAAGCGCTTGCAAATATGGTTAGAAACCTCGTTATGCATCCTGAACAAATGGAATCAATACGAAAAGATAGAAGTTTGGTGGACCTGGCTATTTGTGAATCACTCAGGTTTTCTCCACCTATCCACATGGTTATCAGAATAACTACTGAAGAAGTGATTTTGAGTGGAGGAAGAATACCTGCCAATGCTAATGTATTATGTATGTTAGGCGCTGCTAACAGAGATAGCTCGCAATTTCAGGACCCGGATATTTTTAATATTTTTAGAAGCAATCTAGACGTAAAAACAACATTTACAGGTGCTTCAAATTTGCGTACTTTTGGTTTGGGGAGGCATTTTTGTTTAGGATCGCAATTATCTAAACTGGAAATGAATATTGCGATTAACGGGTTACTTGATTATGCCGATATAATAGAGTTTGCGGAAGGAAAATTACCTTCAGAAGTAGGTATTTTTTCGAGATACCCCAAAACGTTACCATTGAGTATTAAATAATGAGAATCTATGCCACTCATAAACGCATCAGGAGAGCATTATCGAACCAATTTTGCTAATTTTAAAGGCGTTAAGTTTATTTTATTAATACCAAAAAAATAACGAAGCAGCCCATTTATGGCCTGCTTCGTTATTTTTTTTGGTGCTGAGTTTTCGCCAGTCCTGCAAGTGTAAACAAACATCTGGAAACTTATATAGTATAGAAACAAAATAAGCTAAGTAAAATAATTAAGCGATGCCCTGGTGATTAGTTTAAGTGTAAAAGCTCTGACAGTGATCCCACTGTCAGATCAAACCGGTGCTTTTACAAAATATGGCTAGCCCATCCTTCTTATAGCTTGGGCTTTTTCTTTTGATTCCATTACTTCTGATCGTAGAAAGTAAAGGCAATTTCAGCTTTTACCCGAAAAACGCATACAGACGTACAATGATAATTGTAATGATAATCAGATCGGCTTTTAGATGCACTTCCGGTTAGTGCTTTATTGCATTTGGGACATAATAAAAAACCTAAGCGGAAGTTTATCTTCGGAGACTGTTTTGGTGGCGCTTTTTCTTTTCCTGCCATCAATGGCTTCCTGGGCTAGTTGAAACAATGCTTCACTTACTAAAGGCTCATGTCGCCCAGATACAAATTTTGCTGGCTCATTCTTGTAAGCTGTGATGAGTATTTTTTCGCAATAGATAGGATTTCGGATTGCTACCCAGAAATTGTTCTTACTACATTTAAGCCCTTTCCTCCTTGCCCAAAGCCATACTTGTTCAGTTCCTCCTGATCATATACCAGAGCCTTATACTGTTGCAAAAGTAAGCCTGGTAAGTTAATGGCATGAATAAATTACAGTACAGGGGCCGGGTTTTAATGCTGTGTTTTTCCTCCTTTAAATCACCTGATTTTTTCAAGTCTTGAATAAATTGGTTCCAGATTCGTATCATAGGGATCACCTGATAATTTAAAAGTCTTCAAGTCATTGGATTTGGAGGCTTTTTATGTTCAATTGATTCCTTCTTAAATCTCCTTATTTTGTGAATTGCTAATAATCAATTGTGATGGGGTCGAGTCCTGTAAGGGCTGTCTGGCGGCAGCCTCTTTGGCTGTAGAGGCAAGGATTTTCGGGTCAAGGTCCGGCTTAAAGGTGTGCTTAAGAAAAGAAATAAGATCCTTTATTTTTTCTTTCATGGCATAAGTAAGCATGTCCTGTGCAATGCGTATACTGGTTTGCAGGCGTTGGTTGAGGTCTGCTACATTCCCGTGATTTTCGGGTAGACTATCATCAATGCGTAACTTCTTACGGTTCCAGAAACAGAGACCAGCAATTTTATAGGATTTACTACTAAAAGATAGCACTGGGCGACACCACCGGTACTGGTAATGCTTAACGACTTCTCAAATATTCAAGGATTTGGGTAGGCACGTCAAGCTCCACTTAAAAGGATTAATAATGTTAGCGGCAAGCAAAAACGACCACACTACTTGTCGTAAATAACTCTTAAAATGTCGCAATAGCCTACCTCGGTTGTAAGACGACCTAATTACTTTTGTAAAAACTAATAAAATGAGAAAGATAAAATTACAAATGAACATTTTACTTGACAATAAGTGGGACAGCGGAATGTCAGACTTTAGTATTGACAATCTCGCCAATGTAGACTGTATTCTGCATGGGAGAAAAACCGGGGAAGGGTTTATTCCATATTGGACTGAAGTGGCAAACAATCCCAATGATGATGAGCACAAACTTGGAAGACGGTTTGCAGAAATTCCAAATGCAATTTTTTCAAATACCCTCAAGGACAGCAAGTGGGACAATACAATCATTATAAATGGCAATTTAGCAGAAGCAATAAAAGCACTGAAAAATAAAGATGGGAAAGACATCATTGTGTATGGCGGCGATTCATTTGTATCATCACTAATACAACATGATTTAATCGATGAGTATTATGTGCTTGCAAACCCTGCTGCATTAGGTAACGGACAACAAACCTTCAATCCTTTGAAAAACGAATTAGCGTTAAAACTTGTAGCGTGTAAAGCGTTTGCCTGCGGTGCAGTTTTAGTACATTACTCAAGACAGTAATTACATTAAAACAAGTATGCCAGCTGCTAGAGCCAGGCATCCTTTGCCTAATAAAGGAACTAAAGTAGGAGCACCAATTTTTGGAACACTAATGGTAGAGCTATAGCTAGTACACTCAATTGTAAATCTGGATATTTTGTGACTGAGTATTATAGTACTGACGAGTTATTGGAGGAAGTTGATGATAATGGATGATATGTTTCTTTATTAAATAGATTTACAAAGTTGTTTAAACAGTCCCGGGTGGGGGATTTATCTTCGATGAAGAAGGATATACGGAAGATTATATTCATTTTGAGTAAATTATTTAATTTTTTATAAGAAACTTATTTGGCATAATTCCGGGATGAAATAGTTTGATTTTTGTATCACAGGGATCACAACAAAGAATACAAACAGTATCAAAGCTGCATAAATCGCACGATTTACGCGGCTTTGCTGATTTTGGGCTACAAAGGTTTATCATTTAAAACTAAGGTGAATGGGGGATCAAGTTGAAAACTCGGGGATAGAGTAAATTTTAAGCCTGAAGTTTATAGGGCATTAAGAACACTCATCATCATGGTCAATATTACCTACAAAGAGTATCGTCATTATGTAGTCGCTGTCCAGGCTATGCTTAGCACCGGCTTAGTACCTACAGAAGTAGTGCAGGAGAGGTGGACTTGATGCGGGGATGAGTTTCGGATGTATAACCCCGATGAAATTGCATCAGCAAATGGATGGAGGTCAGAACCAGGCATAGCAGAGCTGCTTCAGCATCAGCGGGTAGCTGCGGAAAGAAATATACTATTGAAAGAAAGCAGGTATAAAGGGATTATTGATCAAAATATCTCCGGGGCAAGATCGCTTTATTCCAGTTGAATAACAGCTGGATAGGCATGTGTATAAGTGAGTTTGGGAAGCAATTTCGTCCGCTTGGGGTAAGTACGTTTATTAGCCTGTTTGGGTACCTGTGGTGCTGCCACCGCAATAATATCGGCCGCCATATATTGCCTGCTGCGGGATGGGCTATCTTTGTACGTCGCTCTTACCTGGAAAACTACTATCAGTGAACCCTTCCCGGGTACATCCAGTGAAACATTTGTTTCCTGGAAAGTGGTATCGGGGGCTACCGTTAGCGTAACCGTTTCGCTACCCGCCACCTGGCGTGATATAAAATCAATACGCGTTGCGATCACTTTTACTTCCAGGGCAGCAATACCTTGATACCCGGCGATGGTTTGTGCAGGAATATTTAATATCCCGTTGTTCAAAAGCCGGGGAGCCACCGGAAAGAAACGATCTACTCCGGCATGCTGATTGAAGCGGAAGCCTGTGATGGCCGCATGGTGATCGCCGGCAGCAATGAGTACCCTGTTGAGACGATTGATGTGGGCGCCATCACAATGGATATCCAGGTTGGGGTAGAAAGCATGACGGATAAAAGCACCTTTCCTGCTGGCGATGCCAAAGCGCCGGGATGCGCGGCGGGTAGCAGTGGTTTGCCGTACGCTTTCAGGCATGCTGCGCAGGAAGTAGTTGCCATTGCGCTTATAGCCGATGAGAGGACCGAGTTTTCCCGTAAAGGGAAAGATAGACATTTGTTTTGCCATGGGAGATGATTTTGATTACTATAAATATAAGATAATCCGGGGAACCTGTTTTCGGGGCAAATTGAAGATTATCTAAAACCAGTGTAATGAGTATTGCATAATATTCAGCGATAGTTCGATGGGGATTTGAGAATGACAAATGCGAATGTATGGGCATTTAGAGCATATTGAAAAAAGAGATTCCCCAGGTTTTCAACTTGATCCGTGAATGGTAACATAAAAGGTTACACCTGCAATACTTGATTTAGTGTGACTTTTCTCTCTGTAATTCATCGATGGGCACCTTCCAGGTTCCTTAAAAGGGGGATTTTATTGAACTTAGATTCACCTGAAATTTACCATTTAATTGTTCCAACTGTCTATAATGTGTAGTGGAAAAAACCTCTGCAGTTGCGCGTTTTTCGCACTCTTTTTCTATTGCTGTGATTTTAACTTAATAAAACACCCTCCTTAATTAGTATATTTTATTTATATTTGACACTCTTTTTCCGCAGCCTGAAAGCATTTCTTCATCATAACAGCACTGTATATGCTTTCTTTGATACCGAAAGAAAGATGCAGGTATTACAGGAGATGTTGTCATAAAAACAATTGTGTAATGAAGCCGTTTGAATTATTGGAATGGGATAGTGATTTTCTGGGATTTGAAGTATACCGGATCAACCGGCAGGCCGGCAGCGAAACGGAGCTGGCAGCGCTGTTGACGGCAATACCCGCTTCTGCACGGCTGGTGTACTATCCTGGTGCAGCAAAGGTAGCGCTGGAATCGCCGGCACTGCAATCTTTCCACGGCTTCGAAGCAGACATTAAAACTATTTATGTCAAACATAACATCCGTACCGGCATCCTGCCGGAGCATATTTCCAGCTGCAGGGCTGGTGTGCCGGATGAACAGCTGAAACAGCTGGCCATTCAAAGCGGGATCTGGTCCAGGTTTAACAGGGACCCCCGTATTGGCGGCAGTAAATTTGAAGCGTTGTATACTATCTGGATGAACAACTCCCTTAACCGGACTATTGCGAAGGAAGTACTGATATATCAGGTAGAAGAAAAGATCGCAGGTGTGGTAACACTGGGAGAGAAAAATGGGAGGGGAGACATAGGACTGCTTGCGGTAGATGAACGCTACCGTGGAATGGGCATCGGTACCGCACTGATGGCGGCTGCAGAACACTGGAGCGCTTCACAGGGATATACATCCATGCAGGTAGTTACACAGGGGCTGAACCGCCCGGCCTGTGCCCTGTATGAGAAAAGCGGATGCGTTGTAGAGAATACCATATACTTTTATCATTTCTGGCCTGAACGGTCATGATTTACTTTTTTAATAAGCCATGCATATGATACCATTTAATAAGCCATACCTCACCGGTAAAGAAGCCCACTATATGTACCAGGCGGCCTTGTCCGGCAAACTTTCCGGCAACGGGATTTTTACCAGGAAGTGCCAGGCAGCACTGGAGAAAAAATATGGCTTTAAGAAAACACTGCTCACCACCAGCTGCACAGATGCGCTGGAAATGGCATCCATACTCATAAATACACAACCCGGAGATGAAATCATTGTCCCCTCTTATACTTTTGTTTCCACTGCCAACCCGTTTATACTGAGAGGCGCCACTATTAAATTTGCCGACAGCAGCGCAGGCAATCCCAATATAGATGCGGAATTGCTGGAATCGCTGATCACTCCGCGCACTAAGGCCATAGTTCCCGTGCATTATGCCGGTATTGCCTGTGACATGGACATGATCATGAACGTGGCCAATAAACATGGCCTCTATGTTATTGAAGATGCCGCACAATCTATTGATGCCACTTACAAAGGCCGCCCGCTGGGATCTATAGGACACCTGGCAGCTTTCTCTTTCCATGAAACCAAAAATATCATTGCCGGAGAAGGTGGTATGCTGGCCATCAACGATGAACAGTTTATTGCGAGAGCAGAAATTATCTGGGAGAAAGGAACCAATCGCTCCGCCTTCTTCCGCGGTGAAATAGATAAATATGGCTGGGTAGATATCGGCTCTTCCTTCCTGCCTTCTGAAGTTATCGCCGCTTTTCTATATGCCCAGATTGAAAATATTGAAGATATACAACAACGCAGAGTGCAGATATGGGAGCTATACAGAAAAGAGCTGGATAGCCTGAAAGACCGCATCACATTGCCTTTTATTCCGGACTATGCTACCAATAACGCACATATGTTTTACATCGTGTGCCGGGATCTGGAAGAAAGGCAGGCGCTCATCGCCTGGCTGAAACAACATGATATACTGGCGGTTTTCCATTATTTGTCCCTGCATAAATCCGTCTACTATCAGGATAAGCATGATGGCCGCGAACTGAAGTATACCGATTATTATTCAGACAGACTGGTAAGACTTCCCTTGTTTTATGAGCTGACGGATGAGCAGGTCACGCATATTACCGGTTGTATCCAGACGTTCTATCAGCAGAGAAAATAATATAGACCAACAAGCAACGGCTATCACCGCTGCTTGTTGGTCTATATTTTTCCTGTTGAAATCTTACTAAAAAAGAGAAGGTCGTACGGCCTTCTCTTTTTTAGTAAGATATTATTTCCTGTTATTTTTCCAGGGTACTTTTGAAAAAAGTATCTACTTCTTTCGCCCATAGTTCCGGAGTTTCCAATGCCGCAAAGTGGCCGCCTTTATCTATGACGGTAAAGCGCTTGACATTTGCTTTTCTTTCTGCCCATTCCCGTGGTGTTGGGGCATCACCAGCGAATATGGCAACGCCGGTGGGAGTATTAACCTTTTGGCCTGAAGCCAGTTGTTGAAAAGCACCTACGGCATAAGTGCGCATAGAAGAGTTAATCGTCTGGCTCACCCAATAGATCATGATGTTGGTGAGGAGTTCATCTTTTGTGAAATGATCCCCGATATCGCCGCCTGGTGTACGCCACGCATTGAATTTTTCTACGATCCAGGAAGCCAGGCCCACAGGGGAATCATTCAAGCCAAAAGCCTGCGTTTGTGGTTTTGTGGCGTGCAGCATAGCATATGCTCCTTCCCGGTACCACCATTGCTGTATAAACTGCCCGAATTCCTGTTCGGCTTTGGACATGGTACTCCAATCTTCCGTACCGTTGGGATATCCTACGTCTGACAAGTGGATGGCTGTCACGTTTTCGGGATAAAGATTAGCAATTGATTTGGTGATGCCGCTACCCACGTCTCCTCCGGCTACCAGGAAGGTTTTGTAACCAAGTACCTCTTTCATCAGCGTAGCGAAAATTTTTGCAGAGCCATCGTCCGTCATGGCTACATGACTGGAAAAGCCAAAACCGGGAATGGAAGGTATTACCAGGTTGTAATCGTCTGTTAATAGTGGAATGACTTTGTGAAAGCGATAAAAGCAATCGGGCCATCCGTGAATGAGTAGCAGGGTTGGGGCATCGGGCTTTTTACTTTTAATATGGAGGAAATGAATGGAAAGGCTGTCTATTTCCACTGTAAACTGTGGGAACTTGTTAAGGGAGGCTTCCTGGCTGCGCCAGTCATACCCATTTTGCCAATAGGCAACGAGGCTTTTAAGAAATTCAGGATCAGTACCATATTTCCAGCCAATGTTTTCAGGCGCATCAGGCCAGCGGGTTTGGCGGAGGCGGTTTTGGAGGTCGTCCAGTACAACTTGTTGCACATTGATCTTGAAGGGTTTTACAGTAAACATATTGTTGCTTTTTTTGGATTGCGCGTAGGAGGTCATTGCCATTATCGCGATGCTCAGTAAAAGAATAGTTTGTTTCATATCCTGGGTATTTATTGAAACAAAGTTATAAGCGGGTTGTGACAACAGTGTGTCAGTTGCAGATCAGTGCGAAAATAAAAAAAATACAATAGATTATATAGACAATCCTGTTGACTATCTAGCCCCAACATGCTGGCAGTTCCGATATGCCAATTCTTTCATCATCTGAGCCTGAAAGAATAATAATTGGTACCAATAGCTATTTGTAAATACCAAACAAATCCAATGCTTTATATCCTGAATACGATCCACCGCTTGCTGATTCCCGTACGCAATATGGTATCTGTACAAGACTCTTTTCTGATTCTGTTGTGATAGCCATTCATGACTACCGAAAAATAACCGCAGTACTATCCCGTACTTTGTTAAGACAAAACAAAACCCTTAAAATGAAAAAGAAAAAGCTGTCTTTAAGTAAAAAACTATTCGTTCAAAGAGAAATTGTTGCCCCTCTTAACAATCAGGAACAATATCAGTTAATCGGCGGAGGTCCCGGAACTACCTATGGATGCCCTACCTGGTTACCTAATGCAGGTTGTTTTACAGAAACAAATCCTCACGTTCTTTGTAATTAGTCCTTTCGGTCAGTTTGGATTAACTACAATTTATCTTGTACCAAGGCAACCTGGAAAATACTTTGACAGGTTGCCTTTGGTATGTGTTTTATCGGAGGATACATTATAAGATTGTCAGATTGAAGGATCCTTATGTCCTGCCCCAGTAAGATCCACTCTTTGGATAGGTACCAGATGATGGCGTTTGTTTCCTCAGGATTGGAGATTATGTTTAAGGGAATCATCTCCCTTTTTATTGCTTCAAAAAGATGGCCAGGCCTTCAGAGCTACTACTACCACCATTTGAAAGGTGGGTAGCCACTCCATTTTTCCAGTAGGTGATAAAATTACCGTCGAAGCCAGCAACGTACACTGCACTACCCGAAAGAGCGATGGCATTAGCCTTGGTGTTTCGGGTACCATCGCCCAGATTTTTAACAACCCCATTTTTCCAATACCTGGCAATATTTCCCCTGCTTCCGATATTTTGATAACCGGATACATATACATTTTTCCCAGAAACAACAATGCCTGTTGCCACATTGTATTCACTGCCATCGGTGAGTGATACCGCATCTCCATTTTTCCAGTACTTGGCAACCGGGTTGCTTCCGCCCTCAGTTGATATGGATTCATATCCGGCTACATATACATCATTACCCACTACTGCAATTGCATTGGCATGTGCCGATTTAGTACCATCAGTAAGTGGTATAGCTATTCCATTTTTCCAATATTTAGCTACAAGCCTGCTCCCGTTAAATTCGCCTCCTGCTATATACACATCCTTTCCTGACACCACTATTCCGTTTGCATTAGTATGGTGGCCGGTTGTGCCGTCGGAGAGATTGGTGGCCACGCCGTTCTTCCAACATTTACCTACTTTGGTACCGTTACTATTTGTTTGGGCTCCCGTAACGTAAACATCATTACCATTTACAGCAATGCCGCCTGTCAGTGTATTGAAATCACCAACGGCCAGTTGCGTAGCTACACCATTTTTCCAGTATTGGAGCTTTCTTCCGCCAGCAATATCTTCCCAGCCGGCTACATATACATCATTACCGGCAACAGTTATAGCTGTGGCATAACCACTGGCTCCTCCGGTGAGGTTGGTAACGATACCATTTTTCCAGTATTTTGCCGCGCTGCTTTCATAACCCGCTACATATATTTCAGACACGGGTATTTCGGGGCCATCAGGTTGATTGGACGCTGTATTTCTATCTTTTTTACAACTGGAGATGCCTATAACAAGGATGGAAAAAGCAATAAGGGTATAACAGGTTAATTTCATTTTTATGCTTTTGATTATATTGATCGTTGAAGATATGGTTTTTCAATTTTGAACTTTTTTCCCAATAGTCTTAATTTACGCCATTGCCCATGCATTGAGCAAGATTCATACCAAGAAGGGGTTATTTTCTTTGTTTTTCGCGCTGGTGCAGGATCTCAGCGCGGCTTTCAAGGCGCTCCGGATATGAGAAAACAAGTGTTGTTCTATTCCGCAATTTCCCGAAATTTTGTTGTTATCTTGTGGTAGATTTATATTCAATGTCAAATTGGTTCGGGCACCCAAAGGGTAAAAAACGCTCTCAACGCAAGCGATAGTGTAGCATGAAATATTAAACGTTTTCTGATGTGGGTGTATGGAAGCGGTTGGGGAGTCTGGTTTTCTATGCCCTGCATAATTGATGCAATTCAAATCATCCTATGTTGTACAAACTGTATTTGTTAGCCGGTTTCATTTTACTTGCCGTTTCATTATACAAATTGAAACAGTCTCTTGATTTCATCAGCAAAAGCGAACGGGCCATTGGCACCGTTACCTCGCTGGAAGAAATTGATGATGCCTACTCGCCGGTTTTTACAGTAAAGACAAAAGAGAACGGCGAGCTCATTTACCACCATGCAGCTGCAAGTAAACCAGCAGCCTGGGATATCGGAGAAGAAGCCATCTTTCTGTATAATCCTGAAAACCCGGATTCCGCCACGTTGATGGGCTATTTCTGGCTCTTCAACTGGTCGATAATTTTTATGGCCAGCGCTATTCCGTTGATTATCGTGGGGGCAGGTTACTATTTTCTTAAACCGTTGATAAGTTGGCCGGATAAAGGAAATACCTGAAAAGTAAAAGAACGTTCCTGGTAATTACATAGTATTATTATTTAAAGCGAAGCAGATGATCATATATCTCATTTTTGTAATTGTTGGCGGGTTATTATTAGCTGGTGCATTAGTAGAGCTGAGGAATAAGCTGACATTTGTAAAAGATGGTGAGCGCGCTGTTGGCACTGTTGTTCAGCTTGTTGAAAAACAAGATAGTGAGGGTACATTTTATTTTCCTGTTTTCGATATTCCTACCCGTCAGCATGAAGTAATTACGTATAGGCATTCATCGGGTTCTTCCTCTGCACAATGGCAGATCGGTGAAACGATTGCATTTATATTCGAGCCTGGCAAACCAGATACTGTTAGGTTCCTCAACTACTGGGGGATTTTTTGGTGGCCTCTGAGCCTGATGGTCGTGGCGCTGGATCTTTTGGTGATTGGAGGGGGTTATTTTCTGTTGCGTGGATATTTTGGCGCTTAAGGTCTCAGGTTGTATTTATAAACAAGTAGTTTAGTACTTTAATAAACGTCGTCCAATAAATGAATCATCAAATTTATCCACCCAGTCAAGACTTAGCGGCACTGGTAGAATGCTATTGGACATTGGAAAGCCCGAAAGAAAAAACACCCGAAAAAAATACCATCGTTCCTGACGGCTGTATGAAAATGATTTTTCACTACGGCGATTTGTATAAACAATACAGCGAAAACGGAAATATCGTTTTCTTGCCTAGATGCTTTGTAATAGGACAACTGACACGACCGCTTGAAGTAGAGCCGACGGGAGAAACAGGTATTTTTTTTGTTCGTTTTCATCCATACGGATTTTTGCCTTTTGCAACCATTCCGATAAAAGAAATGGAAAATACAGCCGTTACATTGGAAAAGCTGTTTGGAAAAGAAGGAAAAGAAATCGAAAAAAAGATTTTAGCCGCTGGTTCAACTTCTGAGAGAATAGCATTGATTGAAACTTTTTTATTAAGCCGATTGATTGATACCGAAACCATTGACCATATTGTAAAATCAACTGTTGAAACTATATTGACAGCTAACGGACAGTTATCCGTTGACGAACTTTCCAAACAAACCAATATCAACCGCAGACAATTGGTACGCAAATTTTCTTCAGCGATTGGTTTAAGCCCGAAACAACTTTCAAAAACCATTAGACTACAAGCCACGCTCAAAATGTTGCTGAATAGGAAAATTACAAGTCTTGTTGCGTTGGCTTATCAGGGCGAATATTACGACCAGGCACATTTTATTAAAGATTTCAAAGAATTTACCGGGCTGACTCCCAAAGAATTTTATGGTGATGACTTAAAGATGTCTTTGATTTTTGACAGAACAGAATAGCCTTGTCCCATTTTTACAATTTTATGTTTCAGGCGCATAATAACTTTGCTACCGAACATAAAATAATTTGATAATGGAAAATCTGATCAATTTCATCGACATTCCTGCAACGGATTTTAGCAGAGCGGTATCTTTCTACAAAGCCATTTTAGGGTTGGAAATCAACGAAACAGAGATGTTCGGTACAAAAATGGGCTTCTTCMCCACAGACGGCACAAACGTGTCGGGAGCAATCGTTCAGGGCGAAGATTACAAGCCCTCAACAGATGGAGCCATTGCTTACCTGAATGGTGGGAACGACTTACAAACAGTATTGGACAAAGTAGAACCCAACAATGGAAAGATAATTGTTCCGAAAACACACATCAGTCCCGAAGTAGGATATATCGGAATGTTCATTGACACCGAAGGAAACAAAATGGCACTCCATTCAATTAACTAGAACAGATGAATATAGCTACCCTGAACTTTCTGAAAAAGTTAGAAAGGAACAATAACCGTGAATGGTTCAATGAGCATAAAACCCCCTACACGACTGCCCGCGAAGATGTTATTTCATTTGTTGAAGAACTGATAGGGGAGATGGCCGGATTTGATAAGAAATTAGGGAACGTAGATGCAGGGAAATCGCTTTTCCGGATATACCGCGACACCAGGTTTTCTCATAACAAGGAGCCTTATAAAACCAATTTCGGAGCAAACATAGTAGCGGGAAAAGGTTATGAGAAAGCGGGATACTATCTGCATATCCAGCCAGGACAATCCTTTTTGGCAGGAGGTATCTATATGTTGGAAAATGATAAGTTGAAAGAACTTCGGAAAGAGATTTCCAATAATGCCGAAGCATTTCAAAAGATTGTGGGCGAAGCATGTTTCTGCCGTTATTTCGGAGGTTTGAGCGAAGAAGGGAAACTAAAACGTGTTCCCCCGGGCTTTGAAAAAGAAGACCCCATGGCTGAATACCTGAAACTGAAGTGCTTTGTAGCTATCCATCCTGTTTCTGATAAAGCGCTTTTGGAAAAAGAGGCATCAAAAAAGTTTGCTGAAATTTATAAATCCCTGAAGCCTCTCAATGACTTTCTCAATACACCTTTTCTGTAAGATGTAGCTTTGGAAAAAGAAATTGAACCTCACGACGATACTGTTGTGAGGTTTTTTTGAGTTGGGCATAGTAGTGAGAATGAATAAAAAATGTTCTAAATTTATTTCTCATGCCGGTACCGGCAGTCATCATGCAGGAGGAAATCTAGTCTATCGGGGTATTTACTTAAAATCAGGGATATTACATGACTCAGAATAATAAGGCAATACTGGAAAAAGCAAACGCAGCTATCACGGAAGGGAACTATGAAGCATTTCTGTATTTCTGCACCGACGATACGGTATGGACATTTGTAGGTGACAGGGTACTACAAGGGAAGGAAGCCGTTCGACAGTATATGGCAACGGCTTATGCGGAGCCGCCAAAGTTCATGGTCGAAAACCTAATCGCCGAAGATGAGTTTGTTACTGCACTCGGCAAAATCAGTATGAAAAACGAAGCCGGGATAATGGTCGATTACTCTTACTGCGATGTCTGGCGGTTTCGCGATGGTAAGATGGCCGGATTAAAGGCTTTTGTGATAGAGACTACCACCAGCTAAATGGGTGCGTCATTGCTGTTGAAATACCTCTGAGCATAAGGCCCCAGCAAAGGCAGCCGGAACTTTTCTGATATCGATGCCATCCTGGAGTGGTAAAGCGGATTGGGTACAGGGATTAAAACTTCAAAAAGATTTCCCGGAAAATCTTCCAAAAAATAGTCGTATCTTCTTTTACCATTGTCGTGATGACGAAGAGATACCGTTAGATCATTTTGTATTATGCAAGTACCAACTTCCATGGACAACCTTTCGCGCAATTGAAAGCGGTGGGCATCAACTAAGTAATAATCCTAATCTGGTAGCAAAAAACATCAAAAAACCTATCTATTTATGAAAATCAAAGCATACGGAATTAAAGAAGAAGGTGGAAAAGCGGAGCCATTTTATTATGAAAGAAATGTTGGCGACAATGAGGTAAGGGTTAAAATTATTTATTGTTCTATTGCAAGGGGAGATGTCCAATTCATAAGTAATGATTGGGGGGATACAAAATATCCGCTTGTTCCGGGGCATGAAATTGTAGGAGTTGTTGAAGAAACCGGATCAAATGTCACTACGTTGAATGTGGGCGACCGCGTTGGGATCGGTTATCAGCAGGAGGCTTGTTTTGATTGTGAGTTTTGCAAAGCGGGAAACGAACAATATTGCGCTCAGCAAAAAGTAATTGGTGTGGATTGTTATGGTGGTTTGGCGGACCATATTGTTGTCGATAACAGATTTGCATTTAAACTTCCACCAGCACTTCACCCAACCAATTCGGTTCCTTTGCTGTCATCTGGTCTTACCGTATATTCAGCAATTGTAAGAGCACAGTTACCAGCCCACTCCGTTGTTGGGGTCCTGGGAGCTGGTGGTCTTGGTCACCTGGCCATCCAGTTTTTAAATAAAATGGGGCATGAGGTATATGCATTTTCTCATTCTCCGGAGAAAAAAGAGATGATTAATCAGTTG
The DNA here is from genome assembly GCF_056394125.1 of Chitinophaga sp. 10T418. Lineage (NCBI taxonomy): Bacteria > Pseudomonadati > Bacteroidota > Chitinophagia > Chitinophagales > Chitinophagaceae > Chitinophaga > Chitinophaga sp. 10T418. Next base: position 111,246 of record NZ_JBFTHG010000005.1, on the reverse strand, counting down.
GGAGCTGAATTTGTACTTAGCTCAAACCTCAATAATCTTACAACGATTAATAAGAAATTTGATTTTATTATCTCTACATTGAACGTGCCGTATGATCTGAATCCTTTTTTAAAAATTCTTAAACCACAGGGAAAGTTTTGTGTGGTGGCTACGCCTTTGGAAAAGCAGTCAATTAACCTTGGTTTGCTATATGATTATGCTCAACGCACTATTTATGGAAATTATGTAGGTAGCTGCCAGAACATGATAGATATGCTTGATTTCTCGGTAAAGCATCATATTGAGAGCGCGGTGGATGTTATGCYATTCACTAAAGTGAATGAAGCGATAGAAAAGGTAAGAGCAGGAAAAGTAATTCGGTTAGTATTGGAAAACTTAGAATAACATGAATTCACAGGAGAAAGTATTAAGCTGTTATAACCTGGTCGCCGATGACTATGCGGCTGAGCGTTCGGACGAACTGTCCAAAAAGCATTTTGACCGCTTGTTATTGAAAGAATTCGCAGCTGTCAATAAAGGCAAGGGATTATGTGCTGACTTTGGCTGCGGTCCTGGACAAACAACAAAATTTCTGTATAACAATGGCCTGAAAGATATCTGCGGCATTGATTTATCGCCGGCAATGGTCAGTGCTGCCCGGAAGCTTTCCCCTGAAATTAAATTTGAAACCGGGGACTTGTTGAATATCGCTTATCCGTCAGGATATCTTGGAAGTGCGCTTGCATTCTATGCGATAGTCCATTTTACCCATGACCAGATCAGGAAGTGTTTCGAAGAAATAAACAGGGTATTGAAGACAGGGGGAGATTTTTTATTTTCCTTTCACGTAGGAGATGAGGTTGTTCATTTTGAGAAAGCTCATGATAAGGAAATTGATGTTGATTTATTCTTCTTTAAGACGGATGATATAATAGCATTACTTGATGGAGCGGGTTTTAAGATAATTGATGCCATAGAAAGGCGTCCGCATGCGGATGTGGAATACCAAAGCAGACGAGGTTACATCTGGGCTAAGAAAAAATAAAGAAAAAGATAGCTCCATGTATTTTTCATCACAACAGCTGCCGACGGTATTTTCCGAAGCAATTAATTGAGACTAAAAATGCCATTCATAAACTCTTTTATATAGACCACTAATTCTTCTTTGGTGATATTTTCAAGGCACTTTGTTGTGATGGGGCTACTCTGCCTTATCTGGATGCTTGCCGAAAAAATCACTTTTTTCACCAATAGCTGTTCTGACACAATTCATAATAGATTCGTGGAGATCGGTACCAGAAGCATGCAGGGGGTCGATGGCCTTTACCAATAATGTTCGCAATGTAAAAAGTTGCTCTCTGTTATATTTTTTCGATTTTTTCACTAATTCCAACTTCATCAGTTGCTCCTGCTGATCGTGTTTGGGATTGAAAATTTCATTTATATGGCTGCATTGGTGGCAGACGCCATTTTTGTTAATTAACGCGCACCTGTTTTCAAAAATACCCGTCATTGTATTTCTGGCATCATTCAACAAGTGTTTTATTACTCCTTCAGTCTTCCCGAGAATGAGACAAATTTCTTTAGTTTGAAAATCGTAAATATCCTTCAGGATCAGTGCGACTTGATTTTCGATGAGCAGGGTCTTTGAGATACATGTGAAACAGAAGTCGATATGCTCTTTCATTTCGTAAGCTCCGGCCGCTGAGGTATCATGTACCTTCCAGAAGGCCTGCCTGACTTCCTCTGAACCTATGGCCAGGTCGGCTCCGCGATCCTGGGCATCAGGCTGCCATCTTTTCAACTTCCGTAGATGATCGTAGGCAAGGTTGGTAGCTATTTTGAATACCCAGGTTTTCAGGGAAGCATCCTGTTTAAAGGTTGATATTTTAGTAAATGCTTTGATAAATGTATCATGCGTTAGGTCATCTACATCATTACGATCGGCAAGTAAGCGATACAGGTAAGATTTTAGCTGGTTTTGAAATTCGGCAAACAGCATTTGGAATGCATTGATATCGCCGGATATGGCTGATTGGAGAATGTCTTCCCTTTCCATTCATTAATAAATAAAAAGTGAGGTTGCAGTCTTCCACGGGAAGGCTGCAACCTCTAATATACTATAATATGTTCAGCTTGCCGCAATCCACATCAACGATATGACTGTTGAAGGCGATACCAGTTTCAGAGGCAAGGAAAGCAGCCGTTTCGCCAACATGCTTCAATGTCGGACTCGTCTTTAACAGGTCGAAGGACTTGTACTGTGCAATCAACTGCTCCGGAGGTATTCCGAGGTGTTTTGCAGATGCCTCAATCCATCCGGAGATCCTCTTCGTCTCCATTAAGGCGCCGGGGCAAATACCGATTACCTTTATGCCATCTCCACCCCATTCGGCGGCCATTACCCGCGTTAATCCCTCAATAGCTGCACTGGCGGCCGTGATGCCTGCTACATTAGGCAGCTTGCTCCTGGATAATGCTGCCGTGAGCAATAAGATAGTTCCCTCGGATTGGGTTTGCATCATGTATTTCGCTGCTACCCTCGAAGTAAGGAATTGTGAACCGCAGATCGTTTCCATAGGGGCCATAAATTGTTTGAAAGTAGCGACCGTTGTGAGCGGGCGGCCCCCCATCTCGTTGTAATCAACCGCTATTCCATTGAATACAACATCTAATTTGCCATTGTCCGCGGCGACCTTTTTTAAGAAGTTGTCTATTTCGGTCTCGTTCAATGCGTCCACTTTGGCGGCTTCCGCATTTCCACCACCCGCTTTGATCTCCTGGGCCAATGCCTTTACAGCATCCCCGTTCCGGGCGGTGACATACACTTTTGCCCCGTGTTGGGCAAACGATCGCGAAACTGCTCCCGCAATATCTCCGGATGCAGCAAATACGACGGCTACTTTGTCTTTCAGATAAATCATTTTATTGCGTTTATCTTTTGACGAATCAGCCTTGCAAAACGATCGGTTTTTTGAAAAAAAAAGATGAATATCTCGTAATATATTGATTATTAGTTGTTATTAAGGTGCTTACAGCTGGTGTCAGCTGTTTATTCAGCCAATATATTTGATGCAGTTGTTGTTTTTATAAACAGGATTGCATCGAAGTCTACACCTGGTATCACGGATAACGACCTGTTTGTTGTCCAGTTGGAGTATATATTGGTGATATTGTTTTTTACACCTGAAAAAGGATTCGGCTTTATATTAAAGGGGAGGAAGAAAGTATGATGATCTGCTTTTGCAAACATTTCTGAAAACGATCCTTTTTCTGTTTGGAAGTCCTCTTTAGCAAATCCATCCCCGGTTATAACAGTTACTGACCCTTTAAAAGTATCAAAGCCCAACACATAAAATTTTTCACCGAACTTTTGTTGCAGATAATATCCCATTGCCTTGAATTGAGCCATGGTGGTATCCTTGGCAATATGCACATTATGAGCCCATATAATTGTCTTGAGCTGGTGAGACGATTGTTCAGAAATGATGTTTTCAGCCATCAATTTATCCCGGCTCAGCGGATCAGATGCATATTCTTCCCGGTCAAAGCCAAACACGCTGACCTTCTCAGATGTAGGTTGTTTACTATTGTATAGTTTTATAAACTGGAAAAGATTGTAAATCTCTTCTGTGTTATAAAGTGCCATATCCTTCATCAGGGTTTTCAGATCGCCTGTTCCACTGATTAAGTATTGATTGAGCGGCCCTATGTATGATTCCCTGAACTCGAAGCCTAAGCGCTTATAATTGAGGTGAGCGATCAGGTATTCAATTATCCGGCGTTTTTGATTGAAAAATTCTTTGGTCCCATGTGATGCTTCGCCTAATCCAAATACGATGTTATTTTTTAGCTCAGATGTGAGAAAGGTGAGGTCTGTGGTTGATACGGCCGTATCAGTGTTTATTACATATGCATTTTCATTGATCCATTTTGTATCTGCATCCTGCGAATAACCGGTTATAACATTGGCAAGCAGGAGAATGCAAATGGTCATACTTCTTCTTATGTACATCGTTTTTGGTTTATCTGGTCTTTAAATATTTTAATACATCTATGGGGAGATGCAGATGGGTAGGATTTCCATAAAACATATTTTGCCATACTCAATGCCAGGTTTTTCTGTTGAAGGAGATGATAGTATCAATATTGTTTTTGCGGGGATATTGGCCAGCACTACAGCCGCGGCGCAGAAAATTACGCTGAATGAAAGGAATGCGCCCTTGAAAAAATATTTAACCTCATCAAAAGGCAAAGCGAATACATCTTTTTTTATGAAAAAGATATACCGGATAGAACAGCTCCTGTAAACATTAGCGTAGTGAATGCGGGCATCCGTGAAGTGCTTGAAATCTGCCTGAAGGACCAACCATTATCTTACATTTACGGAAGACTGGTAAGGGATGATAATCATCCGCAATGAAGGTATTCTTGAGCTACTGAAATTTACCCCACTTTCCCACCAATGATAATGACATTATTAACGGATTCAAAAACACCATCGATGCTGAGAAAATCATTCAAAAGATCATCGTTGTAAGCACCAATGCTACAGGTGCCCAGGTTCACAGATTCAGCCAGGAGTGATACCATCAGTCCCACCGCGCCAGACTCCTGCATCATGAACCGGTATCCGCGGTCGGAGTATTTGATGATCACGCGCTCAATCAGGCCGGTTGTAATGATCATGGCCGACGCAGCGTTCAGGTTCACATAAGGCGCCGCCAGGATGATATCTTTTAATACCGGTCTGTGGTCTGCTTTTATTAATTCTTCAAGGCAATTGAGATCCGGTCTGTAGTGATAAAGTCCTTGTGGAATATCTGCGTTAAAGGTGACTACATAAAGCTCCAGGGGATAGAGGCCGCCTGCCGAGGGGATATTGCGGAACCCCATATGGGCTTCATAAGGGAGTCCGTTTATTTTCTCTCTGCGGGTAACGCCATAGGCGTTGTATAGGATCGTTGCCAGGTCTCCGACTGACATGCAGTGATCTTTATCATAGTTGCGTGTACTCCGGCGGTTGGCCAGCAGCCCGAAAAGGTCTCCGGAATGAGCTGTTTCTGTATAAACAGATAAGTCGATACGCTTTCGGTCAGGGTAGCATTTATAGGGCTGTGACCATCGTTCTGTTATAAAGCCATTGTTGAAGGTACCTGACGTTTCGCGAAATCGCCGGAGGGTATGTGTATTGAATTTCGAATTCTCGTGGTACAACATGGCTACGGAATCTTCAATATTCTTCTGACCGTAAAGCGAGTTGTCGAGCTTATTAAGCTGGTCCCTGATCTGTGAGAGTTTCATTGTAGCAGATTATGGAAATGGATGTGGTGTGTGGTTCAGTTCATGATATCCTTTATGGGGATAGCCGGCTGCTGCGGGTACGGTGTATAATCTTTCCCCGCCCAGTAAATAGTGGGGATAAAGGCCTCCCAGCTGTATCAGCTGCGGAACAATCACTTTTATGCTGTAGTATCCCAGTTGCCGGATATCGGGAGTAGTAATGTCTTTGAGCAGCACGTTGTATCCTTTGTCCTTCAGGTCCTGCAGGATCCTTCTGATCGTTGTTGTGTCCGTTGCCGGAGGGGTTTCGTTAAGGTCCACGGTAAGACTTTCTTCCGCTTGCGTCCATTGTTCGAATATGCTGCAAAGGTCTGGTCGCTTGATATACAGGATAGAGTGTTCCTCAAATCCCCGGATGATGGACAAGTCTTCGGGCGGCATCCAATCCCGCTTTTCGGCGAGCAGATATCTGAAATAAGGAATGGCCTGGCCTATTTCCTGTATTGTTTTCTGCAGTGCTTCGCCGTATGTAGCCCGGCATGAAGCACCTACCGCCACAAATTTCCCGAATTCCGATTCACCAAAGCAGATACCGAAAACGGCCGGAACATCGATATCGTACCGGATATCGAAAAAATGCCAGTCGTATTCAGAAGGGAAACGGTCGCGGATATACGCTTCTACTTCTGCTGTGATCCTGATCTTCGCAGGTACGATTTCATTCATCCAGGTGATCGTAAAGCTGTCCCGTTCAATTACCTCAAACAGGGCGTTAAGGACGGCTTTATAATAATTGGAATGTGCAGCCAATCCCGTAGATGTATTGGGTAAAACATAACAGGGATCTTTGGAAAACGGCATATAGATGAATTGCCCGGGAACATAGGTCGTTTGGCCGTTGGTAAGGTCGATCGCCGGGAACCAGTGCAGCTCGAGGTCTTCCGTAAACCGTTGCATATGGMATTGTTGCTGCTTATATTGTTCTTCATGAAAAAGTGCAAATGCAGCAGGATGAATGGCATGTTTGCCTAGGTTGCGGTAAGAAGCGAAAATACTCTCTTCCATATTATAAAAAGCCGGGGCATAGCGTTCCACTGTTTCGCCGATAGTGGTCAGGATAGCTTGTTGCCAGTTGCTGCCACAACCGGAGCTCCTGCCGGCAAATTTTTCGGCGGAGAGATAAGTGGTATCTGCGGGCCATATGCCGTAGCTGATCTGATGGGGATCGGCGCTCATCCTGGGAAGTCGTACAATATGATGCAGCAACCCGATTTCGCTGGAAACGGCTTTGAGTGTATTCTGCAAGGTAGTGAGATACATGGGGCGGACTATTTTAGCGTAATGGCTTCGAGCCAGGGAGCAGCGTTGTATTCGAGTTGCGGTTTGCAAACTTCACAGAAAGGTTGCTTCAGCAGGGGATGTTTTACCAGTTGCATACTGGAGAGGTTCAGGCTGAGCATAGTCCGCCAGGTAGCTGGAAGAGACCAGTCTTCCAGGAACTTCATCACCTCCAGCAAAGCCATATTGGCGGCTATCGCATAAACAATTTCCCTGGAAGGGATATGATCAGGTTGTGCAGGCATCTTGCTGTTGCGCAAATAGGTTTCGTATCCCTGCAGGTAATGTGGAAGCTCGTGATTGCTCTTGATTCTGCCTGACAGGCAATGGTAGCAACCGGTTTCCCTGCCATAAAACAGCGGACCTATTTTCAGGGACATGCCCTCTACACCAGCAGTATAAAGCCAGGGTTTATTATATTTCAAACAGTAGCTGTTGATCAGCTCATTATGATAAGGCGACCATTCATTGCCATCTACCAAAAGAAAGTCTGCAGCAGCAACCAGCTCTCTGATGCTTTCTTCTGTTTGCAGCGTTGCGTAAGGAGCAAAGATCACTTCTTTGAACGGATGCTTGCGGGCTGCCTGCAGTAGTTGTTCTGCATATGCTCCTTGTCCCGCAATGACCAGTACACCTTTATTCGAATGGGTATTATTTATTGCGCCGGCGGCGTTACTAAGTTCCGTTGAAATTGCCGTTGGTAGCAGGTTATATTCGTGCAGCGAATGCAGCAGATCCAGTGCGGCGGCTTCATTATGTTGATGGGAGATCTTTTGTTTCAGCTCTTTGAGCGAGCTATCGGGGTTATCCTTTATCGCTGCAACAATACGTAGGAATAAATCTTCTTTTTCTTCCGTATCAAACTCCAAGGCATACAGAAGACTCTTGCTTCTTAATTGGTAACAGTTGTTACCTGCATCCTTAAAGATGTCAAGGTTTTGGATCATGGTTTCGGTAAATTAAATCAGCGGAAATACGGCAAKAGAAGCACCGTAAAAAGAACAGGTTAAACACCTCCCTGCAGGCTCTCTTGCCGCAATTGGAAATTAATCGGGTTACTCCGGATTGGAAGGCGGCCAGTAGCAACCGCAGCTACAGCAACAACAGCCGGCAGCCATGAGAACATTTTGTGCCAACGGTTTTCCGGAAAGCATGGTAATCTTCATGTGTTACAATTTTTGAGTGTTAAGGAATGGGTTATTACAGATAACACGAAGTTAGCGATGCCGGTACAAGCTGCAAATACCTGGTTCCGGGGATTTTTGAAATACCTGATTTGCTGTAAGGGCTTGAAACAAATGGAGCCGGAAATACCCGGATATCCCTTGCGTTAAGGGCATTGGTTCACCGGAAGCAGGCGTCTTTTGTGAATATGGGATATGGGTTTATACTTAGGAATCCTATTTTGCGTCGAATGATGTTTTAAATGAAATATAGTATCTGAAGATTGTTTTTTTGTTGATAGATGTGCTATTATAAAGTGCTTTATTTTTCCTCAAAAGCACTGATATCTACATAATATTTACGCGGATTGTTTCGATCTACATACACGTCTATTTTTTTATCTTGTCCAATTAGTGGGGTGGGATCAGACCAGATAAAACCACTTTTGAAATTACTGATATTTCCGGTGAGTGAATCTTTCCCTTCACACCGGATAAAAAAAGGATGGCGGTTATTTACAGAAACGGATCGGTTGATATCCACTGAAACAATATCAGCGTGCATCAGGAACCCTGATAGTTTTAGTTGTTCATGGCGGGAGTGGCTGATCTTTCTCACTACGAAATAACCCAGGCCAAGCGCACTAAATATGAATCCCAGGCCACCTGTTATCAGGCTGCCAAAATATTGTTGCCAACCGGCTATTTCTGCGTTGTCCGGATTTTTGGGGTCATAGTAGATGGCAACCGTTTCGCCTATTTTGTAGCCCGCAGGTTTGGAAGAAAAAGAGGAAATGTAACGATGCTTAACACCATTAGCGTCATCATATGTAACGACAGGCGAAAAAGTACGGTCGCTTTTCGCCAGCAGGTCAACTACAGTTCCGGTGGTTTTTACTGCTGTGTTATTATATTTTGCAGTGTTATACCAGAGAACCAGGCTAATGGCCAGGAGCAGTAGTCCTACTGCCAAAAAGATACTGAAAGTGATAGATACCGACCTGCGTTTCATTGGGGTAAGCAATTGATTAAGTGCACAATATAAGAAAATTGAATAGATAAGTACAGGTGCCTTTTGGTGAGCAGCTTTCAAAAAGGGAGCTGGGCGATTTTGTCGGCAGATGCATCATGTAGAAAGATATTTTATGAGAAAGCTATTCTACTGTCATCATTTTCCCGGCATCAATCATTTTTCCGTCCACATAAAGGTGTACATGTAAATGGGAGGCTCATTATTTAAAAGTTGGATGTCTTGATAACTTAAGCATTTCAAAATAATGTATGTTTGCGATAAATTTTACCACTATGAAAAACAAAATTCTATTTGTCGTGTGCCTTCTATTTGGCCTGATGTTCATTAATGCCGGGCTCAATAAGTTTTTTAATTACATGCCAATGCCCAAAGACATGCCGGAAAGCCTGATGAAATTAATGGGCGCTTTTATGAGTATCAGCTGGCTGATGCCACTGGTAGGCACGATTGAAGTGGTAGGTGGTGCACTTTTTATTATGCAGAAAACCAGGGCGCTGGGTGCCATCGTTATTCTCCCTGTGATGGTGGGCGTTTTGCTGACTAACCTGATCAATGCACCATCGGGTTTACCCATCGCATTGGCGCTTTTCGCCATTAACATTTGGGTGATTATTGAGAATCGGGAGAAATACCTGCCGATGGTAAGATAGGTTGACTAAGGATGAGGCAATAACATTGGGCTCATCATATGAATATGTAAAGCGGGTGCCTCGTTATTAATGAGGCACCCGCTTTTGTATTAATGCTTTAGGTATATAATCTCTAAGTGATTGGCGGAGTCGATCTCAGGATTGTCTTTTGACTTCACATAGTTTACGATGGCAGTAGTCACGTTATCACAATCAATTATCTGGCAGGATATAAGTGGTTTTTCAAAATAGCCTCTCACACAAGTATAAGTATAGGCGTTGTTGGTTCTGTGTTGTATCGAAATCTCCTCAAATACACTATCGGCGCCATTCATTTTTATAAACAATTTCATCTTACGGATTTCATTTCCACTGTGGCAAATACCTCTGACAATCTTTAGGCCCGGGTGCAATTTTTTCTTTTCGCTGCTGCCATTTTTAAAGGAAGTTGACAGGCATACTAAGGGAAGAAGGAATAGGAGTTTTTTATGTTTGTTTTTTAAGATAATTATTTGATGGACTGCCGGGGTATCAGATTTTTTATATTCTTCAAAGGCGTCTGATAATTTTCTGAATTTTGAAAAGTTATTTTAGTCCTTGAAAATGTTGATAGAATAATAGTCACAGCGATTTACCGGGTCTTATTAAGCATAGAATTTATTTAATGAACTTTATGAGTTATAAATTATCCGTTAAGGGAAAGGATAAGGGAATATATGTAAATCAATTGTTAATCCGTTTTCCTTAACCATGAATTACCCAGTTAATGCGTACTAACTAATAAGTTTGAACACCATTCATACGCAGTAAAACAAGACCTGGAAAATGAAGTACTTTGCCCGCGCACTTATACCTATCCTATACAAGAAAAGTTTATTCCCCGATTTGTTAAGGCAATTATGCTATTGTCACTTAAAACTTTGATCAATCCGCAAAAATATTTAAGTTTACAGCTACCGGAATAAAGCAGGTATACCCCTGATCAACAGTAACCACCAAATTGTACCCTTACTATAGACTAACATTTTACCGCTCACCACAATCCTATATTATGTTTTTTAATAAGAAAAATAAACTGATCAAGCAAAGAGAAGAGGAGTTATCCATTGCACAATCAGAAATCAATTCACTGAAAGAAAGATATGCCGGTATAATTGATATAGATGCTACCATTACGGCTAAAAAGAACGAAATTCAGCAATACGATATAAAATTGAATGAATTAAACGCGAAGTTCCAACAGGCATTGGGTATTCATGCCCAATTGGAACAGGAAGTGAATCTTTACAGGGATACATTGGAGATAGGCTCGTTTGGACTTTACATTCCTCAGTTTAACCTGGAAACTTCAGAAGCATACAAAGTAAAACTCGAAAATAATTATGCCCGGCAAAAAGATCTTATAAGAAAGGATCAGGCAGCCATTTGTAGCACAGAATGGACGGTAGGCGGAAGTAAAGCAGAAGGGAAGAAGATGACCAATCAGTTGAAAAAACTAATGCTCTTTGCTTTTAACGGTGAATGTGATGGTCTCATGGCAAAAGTGAAGTGGAATAATGCGATGAAGACAAAAGAGAAGATTTTAAAATCTTATGAAAGCATTAATAAGCTGGGTGTTACCCAGCAGGTTTCCATTGCTAGTAATTTCCTGAATTTAAAGCTCGATGAACTGGCACTGACCTACGAATACGAAGAAAAGAAGTATGAGGAGAAAGAAGAGCAACGGCGGATCAGAGAACAAATGAGAGACGAAGAGCGGGTACAGAAGGAACTGGAAAAGGCACAAAAAGATGCTGCTGAAGAAGAATCCAGGTATCAGTCGGCACTTGATAAAGCCCGGCAGGAACTTTCACGGAGCACCACCGCCAACGTTGATATTCTTACAGAGAAAGTAAAAATACTGGAAGAAAGACTACAGAGTGCGCATGATAGAAAAGAGCGTGCCATTGCTTTGGCACAACTTACCAAAGTTGGTCACATTTATATTATATCCAACCTGGGGTCTTTTGGGGAAGATATATACAAAATCGGGATGACGAGAAGGTTGGATCCATTGGACAGGGTGAAGGAACTGGGAGATGCTTCCGTGCCTTTTCAATTTGACGTACATGCCATTATCTACTCTGAAAATGCGCCACAGCTGGAGAATGCACTGCATAAATATTTTCATGAACGGAGATTAAACCGGATTAATCATAAGAAAGAGTTTTTCAGGGTAACATTGACGGAGATAGAACAATTTGTACTGCAGCAAACCAACGCAGAAATCCAGTTTACAAAGGTAGCAGAAGCCAGAGAGTACAGGGAAACGATGACCATGCTGGAGCAATTTAATAAGCCCGTTCTGGCAGTATCCGAAGAAGAGCGGAAATACCCTGCTTCCCTGATATAGGAAGCAGGGAGTTCATCTTATTTTACGTATCTTAAGGAATCAGTTACCTCTATGTTCAAATCCCGTTTACAATCCTCTATACGCTGTGTAATTATTTTCTATTGCATACTATCTGGAGATCCCGTTTTATCCCAGACACCGCCACCACCACCACCACCGATTATCAGTGGCTTTGCGCCAACGGCCGTATGCCAGGGACAGCCCGTAACGATTACGGGAAGTAACTTCACTGGCGCAACAAACGTAAAGTTGGGAAGTGATGATGCTGTTTCTTTCACCGTGAACAGTGCTACCACTATCACTGCCATTGTTTCTGACCAGGCCGCGACTGGAAAGGTTGCCATCACTACTCCTGATGGGACGGCCTTTAGCAGCGCAGATTTGACCATCTTGACGGTGCCTAAACCCGCATTGACGGATAAGGCAACAGATCCTTTTACCAATTGTAATGGTAATTCTACGTATAATCTTAATGTTATCAATAGCTCTGTAGTAGCCGGCAACGGTAATCAATATACTATTGACTGGGGAGACAACACCCCCGTCTTTATGCAAACAGACTGGCCGGTAAATGGACAGATGACGCATACTTATGCAGCGCAAGGGTATTTTCAGATCACCATGACGATTAAATCTTCCAATGGTTGTAGCAGAAGTGCAGGCTATCGGTTTTACAACGGACAGAATCCATTAGCCAGCTTCACCACATCTACCTCTACCACCGGACTATGTGCTCCTGTATCGGTTGAATTTCAAATTGGTAACTGGTTTGGCAATTCTCCCGGTACTACCTATGAAGTTGACTTTGGCGATGGCACTCCACCAGTTGTTTTGCAACATCCGCTGAGTCCAACAAACAGTATTCGTTTGTTAAGCCATCAATACACCAAATCATCCTGTCCTCAAATTGACTTCACAGCCACACTGAGAGTAATTAATGGATGTTATACTACTACCTATACGCTGAATCAGATTGTAGTGAGAATGAAGCCTGTTGCTGATTTTGACACAGATCCTACCGCACCCTGTTTAAATCTTCCCGTTTGTTTTACTAATAAAACAGTGAATGGGTCCAGTGGTAAGAGTTGTAGCACCGTGAGTAATTTTACATGGAATTTTGGAGATGGCACTACTTCCAATAACGAGAATCCCCCTTGCCATACGTATGCGGCAGCCGGGACTTATACCGTTACATTAACAGCATCTAATGCCACCTGTGGCAGTGATGTTAAAACAAAACAGGTAGTGGTAAGTCCACCGTCTCCACCACCCGTGGCAGGTCCTCCTGTATTTTATTGCCAGGGAGAAACCGCTGTTCCGCTGGTGGCAACAGGAGTGGGGTTATTGTGGTATACATCGGCAACAGGTGGTGTCGGATCTCCACAGGCGCCTACACCTTCCACCAACAGCCCGGGGACCTTTTTATATTATGTAAGTCAAACCTTTACCAATAGTTGTGAAAGCATAAGAATACCGGTGAAAGTAACAGTAAAAGAGCGTCCGCCGGCACCCACTGTGGCTACACCAGTGCAGTACTGTCAGAATCAGGTGGCTACACCGTTAACCGCCACGGGAACAGGCTTGTTATGGTACACCAATCAAACGGGTGGCGGAGGTATTACTACAGCACCAACACCATCTACGGCTACCATTGGCAATACTACTTATTACGTGAGTCAAACTGTTAATGGTTGCGAAGGTCCAAGAGCTGCTATATTGGTAACCGTTAATTCATTAGCACAGGCACCGCAGGTAACTACGCCGGTTGCTTATTGCCAGTATCAGTCCGCAACTCCATTAACCGCTGTTGGAAACAATTTATTGTGGTACGCCAATGCTTCCGGTGGTATTGGTTCGCCCACTGCGCCTACACCATCAACGGCCATTGCCGGCAGTACTATCTACTATGTAAGTGAAGTAACAGGTTGTGGTGAGGGGCCGAGAGCAGCGATAACCGTAAACGTAAGTCTTGCTCCTTCAGCGTCTATATCCTATCAGCCTGCCAACCTGTGTAATATGGCCAATACACCGGATGCACCGAATCCTCCTGTACCAGTTGTACATACCGGCACCACAGGCGGTAGTTATTCCATCACTCCGGCAACAGGGTTGTCCATCAATGCTACTACCGGAGAAATTAATCCTGCCGGTGCAGTAGCGGGCATCTATACAATAGCATATACAATTCAGGGCGCAGGCGCCTGTCCGGTTTATAAGGCCACCACTACGGTTACAGTAAATGGTACGCCAACAGCTACGATTGCTTACCCGGCTATTTGCACTTCAGATGCTGCTACGAGGGTACAGCTCACCGGTACTGCCGGTGGAACTTTTACCAGTACCACAGGATTAATAATAKATCAGTTAACAGGCGTAATTACACCTGCTACCAGTACACCAGGTACCTATAAAGTGACCTATGTAGTTGCACCTGCTGCTCCTTGTCCAGGCTTTACTACCACCACCTCAGTTACCATTTCACTCGCGCCATCGGCTACCATTGATTATCCTGTGGCGAACGTATGTAATACATTAAATACGCCGGCTACCCCCAATCTGCCTGTAGGAGTAGTGCTTACCGGCACAAGGAATGGCGTTTATTCCATTACACCAGCAACGGGATTACCCATCAATATAACTACAGGAGAAATTAATCCTTCTGGTGCTGCTGCAGGTAGGTATACCATTACCTATACTGTTCCTGGCGCAGGTGGCTGCGCAAATTATAGTACCACTGCCACTGTGATGGTAAACAGTATTCCAACCGCAACTATTAATTACGCAGGATCTCCGTATTGTGGCAGTAGTGCTGTTTCGCAACCAGTATCCCTATCTGGTACAACAGGTGGGCGTTTTACCAGCAGCACGGGATTATCCATCAATGCAACAACCGGTGAAATTAATCCGGCGGGCAGTACTCCCGGTGTTTATACCGTTACATATACCATTGCAGCGGCCCCACCTTGCCCGGGATATGTAGCCACCACCAGTGTAATGATCACAGCGAGTCCGGTAGTGACTTTCCCTGTAACATCTCAATCTATTTGTTCTGGTGAAACAGCCCTGTTTAAGCCCTCTTCCACAGTAGCTAACACTACTTATAACTGGACCGTTGTTGGGCCATTACCTGCAAATGTCACTGGTACAACCATCGGTTCCTCATCAGATCCTAATGCGGTAATATCTTTATCTTTTACAAACAGGGGCAACGCCAGTCAATCACTCACAGTAAGGGTAACGCCTGTCAATCCTGGATTGCAGCCCTGTCCCGGTGCATCAGCTGATATCGCGTTGACCGTCTATCCCGCCACACCGGCGCCGGTAACCACCAATACTGATCTGTGTATGGGTACGCCTGCAACAGTCTTAAGTGTAATTCCTTTACCCGGAACAACGATTAAGTGGTATGATGGCAATGGAGTGTTGTTAAACCGCGCGCCTGTCATTAACACGAATGTTGCCGGTCAGTGGGTATACTATGCCAGTCAGACCAACATTTACAGATGTGAAAGTCCCAAAGCCCCCATCACGGCCACGGTTCATCCTACCGCTAAAATAGTGAGTGCGGCTTATAATAATCCTATTGCATGCGGCATTCCATCTGGCGCCAT
Source organism: Chitinophaga sp. 10T418 (assembly GCF_056394125.1). Taxonomy (NCBI): domain Bacteria; kingdom Pseudomonadati; phylum Bacteroidota; class Chitinophagia; order Chitinophagales; family Chitinophagaceae; genus Chitinophaga; species Chitinophaga sp. 10T418. Next base: position 95,818 of record NZ_JBFTHG010000005.1, on the reverse strand, counting down.
TACCTTACAGGTGTTGGACCTCAACAATGCCGCTATGCCTAATGTGCCGGTGGTGGTACATTACAATAAATTTCAAATTGCCCTTACTTTTTCTACCAATACAGATGCTTCAGGAAGGATTACGATACCATTGACAGCAGGCACTTATTCCGGCATATTTGTAGAAACAGCAGGTGGTTGCCTCTCGCAAAAAATACCGGATGTATTTATACTGAAAGATCCTACGCCGCCTTTAAAACCGGTGGCAGGATATAATCCTCCGTTGTGTAGTGGACAACCGCTTACATTGACAGCACTCTCTTCCGGAAATAATCAGCCTGGAACTATTGAATATGTTTGGGCGGGCCCGGCATTTGGCCCTTCAGCAGATACTATCAGGGATGCAGTTGTTTCATTTCCATCTGCTGCAATGAAAGATGCAGGCACCTATGTGGTGTATGCTACACAAAACAATTGTATTTCGCCGCCTGTCAGTTTTGATGTGGTGATTCAGCAGGCACCCGCCAAACCAGTGATCTCTGCAAGAACGCCGTTATGTGTAGGTGATGACCTGGTGTTGCAGGCATATAGTTCCATTCCTGGAAATGCTGCCCTGAATTATTTATGGAAAGGGCCGGGAACCGGGTTTCCCGTGAATGGACCTAATGCCGGAATTAATAAGGTAAATATTAAGGATGCGGGAATATATGCTGTCACTGTTACCTCTTCCCAAACTGGTTGCAGCACGACTACAGATACCCTGATACAGATTGGCGGATATCCTTCGGTAGCATTTGCAAAGGATACCATGACATTGCCCACCGGTTATCGTTTAAACCTGGCGCCTGTAATCACTAATGCGGTTGCACCCGGTATTTTGCCGATACAAAGTTATACCTGGACACCGTCACAGGACCTTACCTGCAATGATGCCACCTGTGCTTCTCCTGTTGCCATTATCAAGAATAACATCTGCTATAAGGTAGATGTCACTAACATATATGGCTGTAAAGGAAGTGCGGATATCTGCATCAATGTATTTTGCCAGAACTCCCAGGTATTTGTTCCCAATGCATTCGTTCCTAATGGTAATGTACCGGAAAATAGAAAGTTAATCGTGCGGGCAACTGGTATTTCGTCCGTGAAATCTTTCCGGGTATTTAACCGTTGGGGACGCATCATGTTTGAACGGAATAATTTCCCTCCTAACAGTGCTGATTATGGCTGGGATGGTATGGTGAATGGAAAGCCGGCAGATACGGGGGTATACATTTATACGGTGGACGTTATCTGTGAGAACGGAGTGCCTTATTCGTTTAAGGGAAATGTTACATTATTCTAAATGACTTATTTATGAAAGGGTATTATAAAATATTTTTCATACTGGTTACTGCTTGTCTGGTGGTGACGAAAAGCTTTTCACAGGATGTTGGCTTTTCGCAATTCTATGATCAGCCACTATTGCGCAATCCTGCATTAGCTGGAATTTTCACCGGAGATATACGGGTAACTACCTCTTACAGGAATCAATGGCAAAGTGTAACGGTGCCGTATAGAACTTTTGGATTAAGCACGGAAGTCAAATTTCCTGTGAATATAACCAGTGATGATAACCTTACTGTAGGCCTGCAGTTGCTCAGAGATGTAGCCGGTACCTCTCAGTTTAGCACTACCCAGATATTGCCTGCCATTAATTATAGTTTGCCATTGAGCAGCCAGCGAAACTCTTATTTATCACTTGCCTTTATGGCTGGCTCGATGCAACAACGATTTGATCCCACCAAGCTGGTACTGAACGATCAGTTTATTCCAGGCAGTAACGGAACTTTCAGCGTGCTGCCGTATTCGCGGCAGACTTTTGATAACACGAGCGTAAACTATTTTGACCTGTCTACCGGCTTAAGCTACAATGGTGTGATGAAAGAAGACATAGATTATTTTGTGGGAGCAGGACTATTTCACATTACAAAGCCGAAGGTGGGATTTTTCCAGAGCAATACCATCGTATTGAACAGAAAGCTGGCATTCAACCTGGGGTTATCTGCGCCCACCAGTGAAACGGACCGGTTCATTTTTTATGCGGATTACTTCCGGCAATTTGCAGAACATTTAACACCTGTAAATATCAGCACGCTGCAGGTGGGTGCTATGCTCAGTAGGGATCTTTTTATGGGTGGGGGAGAACAAACCATTACTGGTGGAATTTTGTACCGGATGAATGACGCCATTATCCCGGTTATTCAGCTGCAGCAATCTAAATTTATGCTTGGTATCAGCTACGATATAAATATTGATAAACTGGCCGCTGCAGCACAGCATCGTGGGGGCTTTGAACTGGTTTTATCTTACAGGGATTTTCTTAATAACCGTAAGAGCGAGCGGAGACAATCGTTATGCCCCAGGTTTCCTATGTAACAATACTGTAGCATAACTATTTCTAGCAATACTGCCTTCTATACTCCGTAGGGCTTACGCCCTTTAATTTCTTAAAGGACCTGTTTAAATGACTTTCATCTACAAAGTTAAATTCAAAAGCAATTTCTCCGATCCGCATATCGCTGTGTAATAGCCTGGATTCCACCAGCCGCAGCTTATAGGAGGTTAAATATTGCTGCAAAGTTTCTCCCGTCTGCTTTTTGAAATACCGCCCCATATAACTTAATGAAATGCCGAAATGCCGGCTGATCTCCGCGGCTCTTAGTTTGGATGGATCGAAGATGTTTTCCTGGATATAATGCAATATATCCAATACTATTTCTCCTGTATTTTCCTTGATGTTTTTAGGGAGCTTCAAAGCAATATTTCTTGCTACAATAGTTATAATGGCATTTACAATTTGTTCTATTATTTTTTTATGATAGAGTTGCTGATGATTGCTTTCCTGTATGATACTTGCTACCAGGGAAGCAATCAGGGGCTTGTCTACCTGGTTTTTCAGGATACATCCGGGTCGGTGGCTGGCATTCTGAAGAATAAATTCCATTCGCTGTATCGTATCTTTTTCGGGACCGGATTTTGTCTTTACATAATATTCATTGAAACGAAGAAAGAAAAATTGGGTAGCTGTTGTGATCTCAAAGGAATGAATATCCTGTGGCGTTAACAGGAACAGATTGCCTGCTTTATAATTGAATTTATGCTGGTTAATGTATTGGATGCCTGTACCACTGAAAATGTAGATTAACTCAAAGTAACTATTGTGCCTGGAGCCTTTGGGGTATCGCTCCAGTGTAGCGAATTCAATTTCAAAAGGCAAATGTAAACTCTCTTTTCTCATGTTCTGAAAGTACTGATTAAGTGAAAAAATGTACAGCAGCGCATCCTGTGTAGCCCCCTACCTTTGTTTTAGTTACAATTTAAAGAATTAAAACAATTTAAATAAAGTATGAAAAAATCCTTCAACGTCATCTTGCTAGTTACAGCAATGATCGTATCGGCTTCGGCCTTTGCTCAGCAGGCCAAACCCCGGGTAAGTCCGGCTGATTCCATTAGCAGGGGAATAAAAAACACCAACATTGATATTCATTACAGCAGTCCTTCCGTAAAGGACCGTAAAATATGGGGTGGATTAGTTCCCTATGATAAAGTGTGGCGTGCCGGCGCTAATGAGGCGACCACTTTTGAAACAGATAAAGATATTAAAGTGCAAGGTAAATTATTACCTGCAGGGAAGTATAGTTTTTTTCTGATACCTAAAGAAAAAATGAAATGGACCGCCATCTTTAACAAACAGCCAAAGCAATGGGGCGCTTTTAAATATAATGAATCAGAAGACCAGTTGCGGATAGATGTGAAGCCAAAAAAATTAAGACATAGCCAGGAGAAACTAGTGTATCATATCACTCCTGAAAGCTTTTCGGTAGAATGGGAGAAAGTGGCAGTTCCGATTAAGATAAATGTAAATTAATGAAACGATCTTTAGAAGCATGGGTCGTTTTGTTGCTGTTCACTTCCCGTTTGTTAGCACAAAACAAAGATACCGTTACCAATACTCCGGATAAGACGCGCATCTTGTCCGGGGTAACGGTAGTAGCGCAGAAAAATGAGGCACAGATTGGTTTCAATAAAAAGAAATTTGCAGTAGATCAGAGCCTGGTAAGTAAAGGCGGTGCTGCCGCAGATTTATTACAGAATATACCCTCAGTACAAATAAATGGGAATGGAGATATAAGCATAAGAGGGTCTTCCGGCGTGAATGTTTTAATTGATGGAAAGCCTTCCCTGATTGCCGGCGGAAATATAGCACAGTTGCTGCAGTCGATACCAGCAAGCTCTATTGAAAGTATCGAGGTCATTACCAACCCTTCTGCCAGGTATGATGCAGAAGGTCAGGCAGGAATCATCAACATCATACTGATAAAAAATAAGAAATCAGGGTTTAACGGCTCCGCAGCAGCAACAGCCGGTGTACAGCATAACTATAATGGCAGTGCAAATATTGGCTTTCAAAATAGCCGGCTTAATTTGTATGCCAGTTATGGCTACCGGTATGGTACGCGGCTTAGCAATGGTTATCAGTACCTCACTTATCTCCATGCAAACGATCCGGTTGTTTTCTCTAACGAAACATTTCCCTCTACAACGGTCGACAAAGGAAGCAACCTGAAAGCAGGGATGGATTATTATCTCAATGAGAAAAATGTGTTGAGTGTCTCCGGCAGCTTTAACAACGCTACCAATAACAGAAAGGAGTTCTTAAGCATAGATGAGCTAAGCGCTTCCCACGCGATTATAGAGCAAAGTCATCGTACTAATCTGACTAATGGAAAAGGTAATAGCTATGATATAAACCTGGACTTCTCTAAAACTTTTAATAAACCTAAAGAGGAGTTAACTGTTAGTCTTGGATTTTCACAAGGCGCCAATCATAACTTGCAAAGCTATACAACGGATGTTTATAATATCAATGGAGAGGTAGTTAAAACAATGCCCGCCATACTGCAAAATAACAACAGCGAGCATAATAGATTTTATAATGCACAACTCAATTACATACTGCCTGTTGGTAAAACAGGTGAGTTAGATGCTGGCTACCGCAGTCAGATCCGGTGGAGTGACAGGGTACAGGATGCATACAATTTTAATAATGCCACTGGGTTATACGATAAATATGATGGCGTCAGTAATACTTTTAAGAGCAACAACCAGGTACATGCGCTCTATTTAAATTATCAAAACCAGGTGGGGAACTTTAGCTACCAGGTTGGTGTCAGGGCTGAAGATGCGTTACTCAGTGCAACGCTGATGGGTTATGATACCGGTCATGTTTTGTACTATACACCTTTCAGGGTCACGAACTTCAGACTATACCCCAGCATTTTTCTGACACAGAAAACAGGTGCGGAGCAACAGTTACAGTTCAGTTATTCCCGACGGGTAGCGCGACCTACGCCCCGGCAGCTGAACCCCGTATTGGATGTTTCTGATCCGGTCAATTATGATGCAGGCAATCCGGCACTATTGCCAGAAGATATTCATTTCTTTGAATTGGGATATCAGCAATACTGGAAAGTAATTACGTTGACAGCCAGTTTATATTACCGTCAGACAAATGATTTTATTAAACGGATAGAAGGACCACCCGTAAAGGGTATCATTACCACCACCTCTCAAAATCTGGCACATTCCTGTACAGGTGGACTGGAATTAATCAGTAAGGTGAATGTGATGAAAGCCTGGAATTTTTTAGTCAATGCGAATGTTTATCACAATAAAACAGCCGCTGCTCCTGCATATGGACTCTCCGCCAGTGAAGGGTTTAGCTGGAATGCCAACATCACCCATAACATTATTATCAACGATCATTTTTCGTTGCAACTGAGAGGCGATTATCGTGCGGCAGACGTGGTGGCGCAGGACAGGAACCATGCTGCATATGGGGTGGATGCCGGCGTGAAGTTTGACTTTTTGAATAAACGGGCCACTATCAATTTTAGTGGAAGAGATATTTTTAATTCCCGTAAATGGAGTTTTTTAAGAGAAAGCAATGCGGTATTGCTGGATTTTGAACGACACACAGAAAGTGCCAGAGCTAATATCGCGTTTACTTACCGTTTTGGGAAAAGCAGTCTCGCTGTAAAAAAGATAAAGCACAACGATGAGCAACCCGAAATATAGCGGTGTAATAATTCCCTTCATATGCCGGCTCATCCATCTTTTCGTCGTTCTTCGGAAGAGGCAGGCAACCGTTTTTTAAGTTTCTAAAAACAATTTTGTTTTCAAGATTAATTTCTCTAACTTCAAAATCTCATTTTTAACCCGACATGTTATATCTCAACTTACATAAAAAAACATTTTCGTTCCCTTTATTTTTATGACACTGAATAGCTGCCAAATGGTACTACACATGCGTTAGCGACAGTGGAGAAGCGTAATGCTGATACAATAAACCAACATCTAAATCAGAACCCTTTTGAACCCGTAAACCTGTAAATATTGTTTTATGAAAAAAAGGAAAATGCCCCTGGAGAAAAAACTTTCTCTGAACAAGGAATCTATTGCCTTGCTGAACACTACCCAACAAGCCATGATTGCCGGTGGATTAGCACCATTGACCCTCAGACCTCCTTGTCTGGATACGCAGGCTGAAACCTGTGTTACCATACCTCCAGGTCGGCTGGATTGCGTTTTCTGCTAGATCTGTTTTTAAATTCCGGATGAATTTTATGCGGGCTATCGTCTGGTAGCTACCGGGTAATTTTCGTTCGTTATTCACTTCCTGTTTGTTAGTACAAACAAAAATACCTTTACAATACTCCGGATAAGTCGAGCACCTTATCCGGGGTAACGGTAGTATTAATTTTACTGGACGGTATATTTTTAATCCCCGGTAATGCCGGCTGATCCATCTTTCCATTGTTCTTCGGAAGAGGGAGGCAACCGATTTTTAATTTTCTAAAAACAATTTTTTTTTCAAGATTAATTTATTTAACTTCAAAATCTCATTTTTAACCCGGCATCTTATGTCTCAACTCACATAAAAAAATATTGTAGTTCCCTTTTTTATTATTCTGCTGAATAACTGGCACATGGCGCTGTTGCTGCTTTAGCGACAGAGAAGAAGCGTAATTTTGACACAACAAATCAAAACCAACATCTAAATCCAAACCCTTTTGAACCCGTAAACCTGTAAACATTGTTTTTATGAAAAAAAGAAAAATGCCCTTGGAGAAAAAGCTTTCTCTGAACAAGGAATCTATTGCCTTGCTGAACACTACCCAACAAGCCATGATTGCTGGTGGATTAGCACCATTGACCCTCAGGCCTCCCTGTCTGGGAACGCAGTTTGAAACCTGTGTTACCATACCTCCTAATCGGCCGAATTGCATTTTCTGCCAGTCTGATCTCTAAACCCGGATGAATTTTATGCAGGCTATCGCCCGATAGCTACTGGGTAAGCTTTGTCCATAAACAACCCAAATATGAAAAAGAAAAAACTCGAACTCAGCAAAAAACTGATGCTGAAAAAAGAAGCTATTGTTGAACTTAATCAACAGCAGAAAGCCAAATTAGCTGGTGGTGGCCCACTTACCTGGTGGAGTGCCTGCTGCGTGGAAACAGATGAAGTGACTTGTCCCGATGGCTGCATAAGATAAAGATACCTGCTGGTATCCGGATTGCTGAACAACCGCCCCACGGCAACAGACAGGGGAGGATTATTTTTTCTATTTACAGTATGAAAAAGAAACAAATTGACCTGAGCAAAAAACTGATGCTCAGCAAAGAACCTATTGCTCAGCTCAATGCTGATCAACAATTTCAACTGCAAGGTGGTGCAGGAGCAACCATTGGTACTATTTGCACGACCGATACCAGGCAAATATCCAGCTGCAGGGCCACCAGTCCTGGCACAGGCCGTCCTTGCTGCATGATCCCTTGATTTAGTCCGGGCATCTGAGGTACAACAAGATCGGGTGATGATCTTATCACAAAGCGTTTACCTGTATCGATTTTATTCAATTGGGGGGGCACCTGCTTCCCCAATTGTGCACATTAAACAATGATTGAAAAATGGACAACACCGCATCGCAGTTAGCACATATGTATAATGATCTTGTTTCGTTGCTGGATAAGGCGGAATATGATCCTGGTCAGAGTAACAGCCTGTTTAAGGGTCCCTGGGGTGCCTTGTTGTTTATGTTCTACTACGAACAATACGTCGACGAAAAAGCAGATAACGCCGCCGCGCTGCTTGAAAAAATATATGCGGGTTATACGCCCGAAGAAGGATTGAACTATTCTTTCTGTTCAGGACATACAGGCCCTTTCTGGCTGCTGGATCACCTCAACAGGCACCAGTTTGTGGAAATGGATATGGACTACCTTGCATCGGATTTTATTACGGCTACCATCGCGCAGAGCGCTTATCACATAGAATGTAAAAATTTCGATTTCCTGCATGGCAGCATCGGGATGTGTAATTTTCTGCTGGGTTTCACCGGAAGAGCAGATGTGAAAGCACACCTGGAATATTTTGTGACCACACTCTTTGCGGCCAGCAAGATGACGGACAAGGGAAGGAGTCTGCCTATTTTTTATACCCATGAAGAACCTGCCGGAGAATTCGTGGACGCTTTCAGCCTGGCCCATGGCAGCTGTTCTGCGCTGATATTACTCGCTAAAATATATCAGGCAGGCATAGCCACTGCCATGTGCCAACAGTTGATCACAGAAAGCATCTCATTTATGTTGCAGCATAAAATTGAACGCGCGCCCGATTCTCTGGCTGCATTATATCCCGCTATCCTGGATGGTAACTATGCCAGCGCCAACAGCCGCTTATCATGGTGCTATGGCGATCTCAATGTGGCCATCTGCCTATGGCAATGCGGCAAAGTATTGTCTGAAAAAAGCTGGATGGAAGAGGCATTATACATCATGCACTACAACACAGCCCGTGTTACGGACGAAGCAGCAGGGATTGTAGACAATTGCATTTGTCACGGCGCCAGCGGTATTGCCGCTTTTTACCGGAAATTCTGGTTCGAAACCAAAGACCCTGCATTTTATACATGTGCAGCGTACTGGCATAATAAAACCATGGAGAAAATTTCTTTTTCGGAAGATGGCAGTAAACACGGTATCAAAGTATGGCAGGGAAAAGATAAGCAGTGGGACTACTCCTGGGATCTCCTGGACGGCGGCAGCGGCGTAGGACTTTCTATCTTATCACATCTGCAGGATCATCCGTTAGCATGGGATGAATGTTTCCTGATATCCTGATTACCTATTACTGTAAAAACTAAAAGAATCAGCTATGGCATTGTCACATACAGGATTCTTCCTCATAAGAAGTCCACTTTATCCCATACATCAATACCGGGAAGTTTTACAAAACAATTTGCAGGTGCTGGCCAACAGTCACCCTTTATTTATGTACGCTTTACATATCGGATCCCAGGACCTGTTGAAGGAACTGGAAAGATATCTCAGCGAGCCTGAAGCTTTTAATCAAAAGAAGACAGAGAAGCTGCGTAAATCATTGTACAAATATTGGGTACGGGCATGCAGCAGGAGCACGCCTTATGGCCTGTTTGCCGGATGTACTACCGGTACCGTCGGACCCACTACTCATTTGCAATTACATCCTGTCAGCGAGGCACGTCAGCAGGTGCGGCTGGACATGGACTACTATACTAAAATCTGTCATCATATTCAGGAATTGCCTGCTGTGAGCAGGGAGCTGCGCTATTATACCAATAACAGTCTTTATAAAGCGGGTGAAAAATACCGCTATGCAGAATATTCCATCAATAACAACCGGCGCAGGTATATGCTGACGGCAGTGGCTCATTCTGTTTTCCTGGAAAAGATATTCCGGGAGGCGGTGAACGGTCTTACCATTGCCGGCATAGTACAGCTTATTCGTCAGGAAGATCCCTCCATCATGGAGGAGGAAGCCAATACTTTTGTGCAGGAGCTGATCCAGTCGCAGCTCTTAATCGCTGAAATTGAGCCTAAAATTACGGCGACCGATAATCTCGAAGCACTTATCGGTCGCATTTCCTCCATCGAAGATGTGGCTGCTTTGCGCGATAGTTTGCTGACCCTGCAAGGGCTGTTTCAGCAGCCCGATTTTGAGCGTTCCCGTCTCCAGGCGATTCATGATATCTGCGAGCGCACTTTTCCGCTCAGTATCCCTAAGGACCTGCTGCAGATAGACCTGTTTAAAACAGCTACGGCGTGTACGCTCAGTGAAGGCCTGGTGCAGGATATTACCCAACAGGTAAATGAATTGATGGCCCTCTGCCATGGCTATCCAAAAGATGCGGGTTCAGAAATGAAGAATTTTGCTACACGCTTTTACGAGCAATACGAATCCCGGGAAATGCCACTGAACATGGTACTTGATGGAGAAACGGGGATTGGCTACGGGGCAGGCATAGAAAATACGGTTCATGCACCTTTTGTGGAAGATATAGCCACTAAAGCGCCGCCTGAAAGCACAACGGTCAACTGGTCGCAGTTGCAGCAATTAGGTTTGACCAAGTATGAAGAATTCCTGAGAGATGGCCAGGCCATCGTGCAGATTACGGCAGAAGAATTACAAAAAATGGGTGATCCGGAAACGGTGCCTATCTCCAGAAGTTCTTACCTGTTTGGCTCGCTACAGGCTGCCTCTGCGGAAGAAGCAGACAAAGGCAATTATACTTTTGCGATGCAATCTTTAGGAGGCCCTTCTGCGGCCAATCTGCTGGGGCGCTTCTGCAGCGGAGACCCGGTTTTGGCAGCAAAAACAAAGGCCGCACTGCAGGAAGAGGAAGCGTCCTATCCGGATGTGGTGATGGCAGAAGTGGTGCATTTCCCGGAAGCCCGCGCTGCCAACGTATTAATAAGACCCGTGCTGCGCAATTATGAAATCCCCTACATCGGCATCGCCGGTGTAGACGAAGCATACCAGATTCCGGTGACAGACCTGATGGTATCCGTTTCCCAGCAGGAAGTAATTTTAAGAAGTAAACGATTGAACAAGCGGGTGATTCCACGCCTTAGCTCTGCACATAATTATAGCTTTAACAGTTTACCGGTGTACAAATTCCTGTGCGACCTGCAGAACCAGTCAGGTATGTCTTATCTGCACTGGGATTGGGGCGTACTGGCTTCCCGGCCACGATTGCCCCGGGTCGCGTATAAAAACATAATTGTATGCCGTGCCAGCTGGACACTCACCACTAAAGACACCGAACAGGCTGGAACGGATGAAAATATTCAGTTGCGCTTTTTTGAGAAGTACCGCCGCCAGCAAGGCATACCCGACAAAGTATTATTATCCGAAGCAGATAATGAATTACTGCTGGATCTGACGCAACCATTAGCGGTGGCTATTTTGCTCGATCAGATAAAAAAGACTTCCAGCGTAAAACTAAAAGAGTGCCTGTTAGACGAACAGGGTGGGGTATTGCGGGATGATGCAAATCAGGTATATGCGCATGAAATATTGCTACCATTGCAATACCTGCCGGTAAAGGAAGAGAAATCAGCCGTTGTCAGGGTGACTAAAAGCAGCAAAGCTGCAGAGGAGAGCCCAGGTTCGGCCAGCAAAGCTGTAGCAGAGAACAAATTGCCGACTGCTACCAGGTCACTCATTACCCGCAGCTTTCCTCCAGGCAGTGAATGGCTGTATGTAAAGATTTACTGCGGCTACCGCGTAGCGGAAGAATTACTCGCAAATTATTTTGCGGAAAGCATCCCGGAATGGCAGGAAGATGGCTTATTTGAACAGTTTTTCTTTCTGCGCTTCGGCGATCCGCAACCACATATCCGGCTCCGGTTTCTTAACAGCGCGAACCCGGCCAATAACACCGTCATCTCACATCGCATCACTGCTGCTATGCAGCCGTATGTTCAGGGAGGACAGGTACAGAAGATACAGTACGACACCTACGTACGGGAGATAGAACGTTATGGTGCAGCAACCATCGCAGAGAGCGAAGCCCTGTTTTGCAGTGACAGCATGGCGGTGCTGAGTATTGTCAGTATGCTGGAAGGATCAGAAGGAGAAGTATATCGCTGGAAAATGGCGATGCGTGGGGTGGATATGATGCTCGATGATTTTGCGCTGACGCTGCAGCAGAAAAAGCATTTGCTATCGTCGCTGCAGGAAGCATTTATCACAGAGTTTGGCGGGAGTGCGCTATTACATAAGCCACTGAATGACAAATACCGGAAGCATCAGCAGGAAATCATGTCCGTGATGAATCCTGCTAATGATGACGATAACGACATTACGGAGGCTATTGCAGCTTACCGGTTACGTACAGCTACGGCTGCCCCGCTGTCGGCACATATCCGGCAATATTGCGGCTCGGAAGACCGTTATCAGGGTATCATCGCCAGTCATGTACACCTGTTTCTTAACAGGATATTTGTTGGCAAACAACGTAAGCATGAAATGGTGATATATCATTTCCTGGAAAAATATTATTTATCACAACTGGCTATGGTGGCCATCACGAAATAATGGGATTCACCTTTTATAAGCAACTGGACGCAATGGACTGCGGACCTACCTGTCTGCGCATGGTCGCAAAGCATTATGGCCGCCGGTATTCGCTGGAATATCTCCGGGAGCAGGCAAACATTACCCGGGAAGGGGTAAGTATGCTGGGCATCGGGGAAGCAGCAGAGAAAATCGGTTTTCGTACTACCGCAGTGCGCATCAATTTCGAACAGCTCGATGAAAATGTGGACCTGCCCTGTATCCTGCACTGGAATCAACAACACTTCGTAGTGTTGCCTCCTCAAAATTATAACCGGGATAAAAAGCATGATAAAATTCTCATCGCAGATCCCGGTCACGGTATGGTGAAAGTGGATAAGGAAACTTTTCTCCGCTGCTGGCAGGGCAACAGTAATAGCGGCGTAGTACTGATGCTGGAACCAACAGAAACATTCTACCAGCAGCCGGGAATGAACAACAAAGCGACCGGTTTCCGGTTTCTGTTTAATTATTTAAGACCCTACCGCAAATATGTAATACAGCTTTTTCTGAGTGTGCTGGTGGCCAGCGCACTGTCGCTGGTCATGCCGTTTCTTACGCAAAGCCTGGTAGACTATGGTATTAACCGGAACAATATGGGCTTCGTATACCTGGTATTGGTATCCCAGCTGATGCTCTTTGCAGGGTCCACCGCTATTGAAATGATTCGTAGCTGGATACTACTGCATATGAACAGTCGTATCAACATCAACATCATTTCGGATTTCCTTATCAAGCTGATGAAACTGCCGATCCGGTTTTTTGATGCAAAAATGATCGGAGATATTCACCAACGCATAGGCGACCATACCCGTATCCAAAATTTCCTGACAGGTACCACATTGTCTACCTTGTTTTCTTTTGTAAACCTGTTTGTCTTTGCGATTGTATTAGGCATATATAGCGGGAAGATATTACTGGTATTTGCCTGTTTCAGTGCTATGGGCATTGGCTGGATATTCTTTTTCCTGCGGCGGCGTAAGGCGCTTGACTATAAACGCTTTCAGCGTATGAGTGAAAATGAGAACATCCTGTTTGAACTCATTACCGGTATGCAGGAAATAAAACTCAACAACTGTGAAACGGCCAGGCGCTGGGAGTGGGAACATGTACAGGCAGGGCTTTATAAAATCAGTGTGAAGAGCCTGGCACTCGGACAGTATCAACAGTTGGGCGCTGTATTTTTTAATCAGTTGAAAAATATCCTGATTTCCTTTATCACTGCCAGGGAGGTCATGAATGGACATCTCACACTGGGAATGATGTTATCTGTGAGTTATATCATCGGACAAATGAATAGTCCGCTGGAACAACTGCTTTCTTTTGTTCAGTCAGCACAGGATGCCAAAATGAGTTTGGACAGACTGGGAGAAATCCATAATCGCGCAGAAGAAGAAACGGGAGAGCAACTGACGATACCTGCAAATGACCAGGGACGTGGCGACATTCAATTACAACAGGTGTCTTTTCAATACGGCGGGAGGCAATCTCCTTATGTATTGCAGGATATCGATCTTACCATTCCGAAGGGGAAAGTGACGGCCATTGTAGGCACCAGTGGCAGCGGTAAAACTACCCTGATGAAATTGTTGCTGCAATTTTATGAACCAACAACAGGCCATATACAGTTGGGTGATAAATCATTGCAACAGCTGTCACCGAAATGGTGGCGGCGTCAGTGTGGTAGTGTGATGCAGGACGGATTTATTTTTTCAGGAACTATCGCGAAAAATATTGCGATCAGTGATGAACGAATAGACAACGAGCGCCTGGTACATGCTGCAGCTGCAGCCAATATCCGGGACTTTATTGAGGAGCTGCCGCTTGGATACCAGACAAAGATCGGCAATGCCGGCAGTGGTATCAGCGCTGGCCAGAAACAACGATTGCAAATAGCCCGTGCCATTTACAAAGATCCGCATTACCTTTTCTTTGATGAGGCAACGAGTGCACTTGATGCAAATAATGAACGTGTTATCATGGATAACCTGGAGCAGTTTTTTAAAGGGAAAACAGTGGTGGTCATCGCGCATCGTTTAAGTACAGTGAAGTACGCGGACCAGATCGTTGTACTGGAAAAAGGCCGTATCGTAGAAACGGGCACACATGCGCAACTCACTGCGCGGCGGGGAAATTATTTTGAACTTGTTAAAAATCAACTGGAATTAGGAGGATAGTTATCATGCCGGAACATAAACCTGATGGTACTGCATTTATAAATGTAACCACCTCACAGAACGGACACCTCAGCCATGCTTCGCTGGATTCCGTTCGCAGCGAAGAAGTACAGGAAATCATGGGGAAGATGCCACCGTGGATATTGCGTAGTGGTATTACGCTCATCGGTATCCTGGTGCTGGGCGCATTTGTAGCCGCCTGGTTTTTCCGTTATCCGGAAGTGATACCCGCAAGGGTGGTTATTACTCCACAGCAGTCCTCATACCTCGTAAAGGGAAGCATGCAAGCCTTAGGTGCCGGGAAAGTAAAAGCCGGACAAAAGGTACTTATCCGCCTTACCGCTTATCCTTACGAAGAATATGGGTTGTTGCAGGGAACGGTGATGTTTGCTGAAGCCAACGTGGCGGATACTAATTTCCAGGTAGGCATTCACCTGGATCATCTCTTACAGACAACTACCGGAAAAGAGATTCCGGTGCAACCCAGACTGGATGGCACTGCGGAGATCCTGACGGAGGACAAGAGTGTACTGCAGCGAATGTTTGGGCGATTGTGGAGATAAGCGTTTATCAATTATATCCTAATTTAGTCCGATGGTATCGAATCGGATCATATTCTTTCTTTTTGATGGGGTCCATCTCCTGGACCTGGCAGGCGCAGTGACCGTATTTTATGAATCCGGTTGTTGCGGGCAACCCTATGAACTCCGATATGTTTCACCTTACTCACATCCGGCTACTTCGTCCGGGCTTGGATTTGCGGCAGTAGATCCACTTCATACAGTAACCATTACTGCGCAGGATATCATTATTGTAGCAGGAATGGAGCTGGCCAGGTGGAACCGGGAAGACGACCATTTGTGGATGCCATGGCTACAAGCCGCTGCTGCTACGGGAGCTACCATCTGCTCCGTTTGTACGGCGGCCTTTGCATTAGCCGCTGCAGGCCTGTTAGACGGCCATAGCTGCACTACGCACTGGGCGTGGACATCTTCCTTACAAAAACAATATCCGCGCCTGAAGGTGGTAGAAAACAAACTATTTGTAAAAAGCGGAAAGCTGTTCACCAGTGCTGGGATTGCCACAGGAATTGACCTGGCCTTGTATCTTCTGGAAGAGCAGCATGGAGCTGCTTTTGCTTATATGGTAGCGAAAGATATGGTGGTGTATATCCGCCGCGACGGTACGGAATCGCAACATAGTGTTTACCTGCAAAACAGGCAGCATATCAATTACCAGGTTCACCAGGTACAGGATTATATTGCACATCATCTCCAGCATAAAATAACGATAGAAGACCTCGCGGCATTGGTGCACATCAGTCCGAGGAATCTTACCCGCCTGTTTAAATCCACTACCGGCAATACAATCGGACAATATGTTCAACAGCTGCGACAGGAAAAGGCGCAGCATTTGTTAAAAGCGCAGCACAAAGTCGCCTGGGTTGCAAAGGAATGCGGTTTTAAGGGCCCGGATCAACTGCGGCGCTTCCTGAAAAAAGCCATATAACTGTCCCGATTAGTAGTGTACTTGTCCTGATTTGTATGGCCGCTTCCGGTTAGCTTTGCCCTATAAATTATTCTGCGATGAAACAGTTGCTGTTCCTGCTCTTATTGTTGCCATGTGTGGCATGGTCACAAAAACAATCTTCTCTATATGTCTGTCCTCCCTGTGGCCCCTGTGATACGTTGGTATTTCATCAACCGGAAATTTGTCCGCATTGTGGTATGGAACTCATTCCCAAAAACACTATAAACGATCAAAAAATGACCATCTGTTTTTATCTCTATGAGGGCGTGGAAATACTTGATTTTGCCGGCCCGATGGAAGTGTTTTCCTATGCTGGTTTCAAGGTGTTCACGGTAGCAAAAAACAAAGCGCCGCTGTTATCGCAGGGCATCCTGAAAGTGCTTCCAGACTATAGCATTGCAGATGCACCGCCTGCTGATGTCTTCGCTGTTTTTGGCGGCAACGATAATATAGCCGCTGATGATCCGGAAGTAATTGCCTGGATACAGTCAAGGGATAAAGCAACCAAGAGTTATTTTTCCGTTTGCACGGGCGCTTTCATCCTGGGAAAAGCAGGGCTGCTGGACAATCTTACTGTAACTACCTTCCACCGCAGTATTGAGAATCTGCAAAAGGCAGTGCCAAAAGCTAAAGTACTGGAACACGTACGGTATGTAGATAATGGCAGAATTATTACCACTGCGGGCATCTCTGCCGGCATTGATGGGGCTTTACACCTGGTGGCAAAATTAAAGGGCGCCGATGTGGCGTTGAAGGTAGCCCAGCACATGGAATACGATAAGTATGTGCCGGAGCAGGGAATGATAGTTTCGCATGCTCCTGCAACTACCAAATAAACTGGTAAGGCAAAGGAAGACAGCTGCCTTTTTTAGGTACGATGTTTTACAACAATTTTTATATCAATGTGATTTGTTTCAAACAACAACGGAATGGCTTCCATTCCAGGCACAAAGTTGAAGATGCGATCGGTCAGTACGCCAGGTAGCTGTATTGGTGTATTGGCCGTGATCTCCACAATACTCCCCGGTTTATATATCTCCAGCAGATGAGGCGTTATCAGTTTTAGGATTTCATTATTAGTACTGATGACTGGTAAGCTATACACCGCCTTTTGATTGGTAGCGGTGCCGTGGATATGCAAAGTATTTTCCTCAAAAATATAGGTGAGACTACAATCCGGAGAAGGCGCCGGCTGTTGGGTTTCATTCACCAACAGGGAGCGGGTGTTAAAGGTGATGGCTTCGGATGTTTCCTGGTAATCCACTGTAGCCTTAAGATCATTGGTATGGAGGTATACCTGCGCGCCGGCTGTTAGTTTGAAACCGGGTGTCAAACAAACGGTATCCGCGTTTTTATCCCGCTGCATATTTAACGCTTCTACCAGTTGATATTTGTTCATGCTGCCGGCTAACAGGGGGCCGGTATCGTTATGCCATAGCAACGATAATGCGCCACCGCTGGCATGGCCGCCTTTCATGGTATACTCCTGGTCATAGCCGGTAATGGTGGCCCGCCATTTGTTTTTTGAGATAAGCCAGGTATTAATTTCCGGGAATGACTTTACGCCGTATATGCGTTCCCGTGGTAACTGAGCTGCGGTAGCCGRTTGTATGTTGGTTGCGTGCAGTAATACGGTGGTGAGGGCTTTGCTATGTGCCAGTGAGTGGGCCACACAGGGGAGGATGCCGTGTGATACATAGTGCGGACCGCCATGTAATAAATTGTCATGGGTACACAGCGCTAATAGTCTGGTATTTTGCAATGCAGCTTTGTAAAATGCCGGGTTGCCCTCAGACATTAATGCATAGGCAGGCTGGCAGCCATCGCTGGTTCTGCTGCCCCAGTAAGTCCATTTATAATTACGCGTTCCCCAGCTATTATCCCAGGCGCCATCCGGCAACATAAATTCCAGGTGTGCCTGTAAGGAGGCGGCTACCTGTTCGAGTAACGGGGTATCATTCATCAGCTTACCATATAGCACGAGAGAAGGGAGGGATTCTTCCACGTTGTAGCCCAGATCTACCGCGTAGCAGCCTTTTGCACTTTTTTCAGGAATGGGTTTGCCTTCTCCGAATAATAATTTGCTGGTGGTAATGTGAGCAAGACTTTGCTGCGCCAGGCTTTTACCTTTCGTTATAAAATGTGGTTGCTGGAGATAGGTACCTATCAGGCATAGGGCATAACCTCCAGCAATGGGGTAATTGATGTTGCCGGTATTGATAGTAAAATTTTTATAGAGATAATCACCCGCTTTTTGTAACCTGTTTTTCCATTTTTCCTGTGTGGCTTTCTCCAGCAGGTGTTCAAAGTGTACCAGTGATTCTGCCAGGGCGGTAGCACCGAATACGGTGATGCCTTTCCAGTCGCCCATGCTCACTTCATTTAGCCAGGCGCCATCAGGTGTACTCACCATGGCTTCCATCCAATCATATAAGCGTATAGCCGCATCCGTATACTTCCGGTTTTTTGTTTTGTTGGCTAAGTATAACAGCGGATAGATGGCATCGCCGCATCTGCCATGTATCACCGCGCAGGAAGGACAAAGGATCCCGCCATGCAGCCCTTTGGCGGATGGCTGATTGACCTGCAGTGCGAGCAATGCATCGCCCCATTGTTGGAGTAGCTGTTCGCTGAGTACGGTCAGTTCATTACCATCTGTTTTCAGGATCGCTGCGAAGCTGCCGATTTGCGGTAATAATAAACCGGTGCTGCTGAGTGTGGTTAACTTCAGAAAGTCCCTTCTGGATGTAATCATACGTGGCTATTGAAATGGTATCGGATGTCGCAATCACCCTCCAATAAAGTCGTGATTGCCCTGTGTCCGTGATACGCATTGAAAGTATATTTGAATTGTTATTCTACTACGGGTTTCACCAATATAATAAAACAAAAACAGAAATTATGAGAAAGATCATCGTTACCACATTTGTTTCCCTGGATGGGGTATTGCAGGCACCCGGCGGCCCGGAAGAAGATCCTACCCATGGCTTTAAGTGGGGTGGATGGACAGCCAAACTGGGGGATGCCCTAACGCATCAAACGATGAGCGGCATTATGGCGCAACCTTTTGATCTGTTACTGGGCAGGCGTACTTATGAAATCTTTGCTGCCTACTGGCCATATGCAAAGGGAAATCCTATCGGGGAATTATTCGATCGTGTACACAAGTATACCGTTTCCAGTAAACCTATTGACCTAAGCTGGGCCAGCTCTACGCTGATCACCGGTGATGTGGTGGCGGAGCTGCGGCAACTCAAAACAACGGAGGGGCCGGACCTGCTGGTATTTGGAAGTGGTAAACTCATACAAACATTGCTGAAAGAAGGCCTGGTAGATAAGTTGTATACATGGGTATACCCTGTTACCCTCGGCTCGGGTAAGCGTTTGTTTGCGGAAGGCACACAGCCGGTTCAGTGGAAGTTAGTGAATTCGATTATTTCTACTACAGGTGTTATCATTGCCACCTATGAACCGGCAGGGGGAATAGAAACAGGCACCATTGGACCGCTTCAGGAGCCTTCAGAAGCGGAGTTGAAGAGGAGGAAGGAATGGGCGAAAGAAGGATAGATGGTAAATAAAATAGCGAACAACGGTCTTCGGCTTAAGCTCCCCAAAGTGTGTAGCTTTTTGGAGATACCACAAACCAGGAGACCGTCACTCGTTTTAATAAGGAAATTAAACCCGCTTCTCCGGTAACAACCGTACTGCATGATTACTGATACTGGTAGGAAATTGTGCTTTTACTTTATCGGTTACCGGATCGCGGTAGCTGGTAGATCTTCCTTCTATATGCAGCCAGCCGGAAGGATCCAGGGTAATGAATGCAAAGAGGGCATCTTTGTAATAATGAGCGCCTGATTCAGTGTACACGTAGCTGGCACTGTTCAGCAGGAAATAATGCACCCCGTTTCTCGCGCCGTATCTGTCGTCATGATCATGACCCATAAATACGGCCATCACCCCCGTATTTTTTCCTGCTTGTTTGGCCGCCAGGTTGGCGTCGTCGAAGATGGCCAGAATTTCATCTGCATTACCTAACTCCTGGTAAAAGTCGCTCAGGAAAACCGGTTGGTGCATAAAAACGATAACCGGATGTTGGGCGGTAGCCAGGTCCTGTTTCAGCCATTCCAGTTGCGGCTGATCGGTGAAACTACGCATAGGAGAGGGTAGTGGGCCCCAGTTGCTGTTATTGTAATCTTCCAGCGTTTTATCTTCTTTCCGTAAAAAATTCCTGTCCATCACCACAAAATGGTAGCCACCCTGATCAAAGGAATAATACGGTTTTTCCATGCCCCATAATTTCATGATGGTGGCTTTGTCGCAAACATCCATATCATGATTGCCGAGTACATGGTATTTTGGACCAGTGAACCGGTTCCATTGCGCCATGATTTCTTCGGATTTTTTGGGGCGGCAAAAATCCCCGCATTGGATAATGAAGTCGGGCGACTCTTTCATCACCGCATCCATAAAGGATTTCATCCGCGCTACTTCTGGTACATTAAATTGCAGATGATGCAGATCGGAAATAACGCCTATGCGTAATTTCTTAGCACTTTTAGCCGGTTGGATAATGGGGACAGACCAGGTATTGGAGGCCAATAATAAACCTGTGCCTGATAAGCCTATTTGCTTCAGGAAATTTCTACGTTTCACCATTCACTGTAAATTTATAATTACGGAAATTAGGGTTATTCCTTTGAATTTTACAGTCATTTTTTTCAATATCGGGAAAACAGTTGAGCCTGCCCAACAAATTAAATCCGGGCAATAGGTGCTATATTTGCCAGGTCTTTAAAAATTACCAATGGCTAAAAAAACAGCACCGGCGCAGATACAACCTTCCAGTTTTGATTTTTTAAATAAGCTGAAAAAAAACAATAACAGGGAGTGGTTCAATGAACACAAAGCTGTTTTTCAACAAGAACAGCAAGAGGTAGAGGCCTTTGCAGAATCATTACTGCACGAACTCTCTGCCCATGATCTGATAGAAACGCCTTCAGGCAAAAAAAGTTTGTATCGTATTTACAGGGACACCCGTTTCTCCCATGATAAAACGCCTTACAAAGCACATTGGAGTGGCAGTTTTAAACGTGCTACCAAAAGTCGCAGAGGTGGATACTATTTTCATATTGAACCCGGTAACAGCTTTGTAGCCGGCGGTTTCTGGGGGCCCACACCAGCAGACCTGAAACTCATCAGGGATGATATTGCGTTTGACGCTAAGCCACTGCGGAAAATCATTAACAGCAAGGCATTTGTTACTACGTTTGAATCACTGAAAGGGGAGCAGTTAAAAACTACTCCTAAAGGGTTTGAAGCGGATCATGAAGCGATTGATCTGTTGCGCTATAAACAGTTTCTGCTCATCAGATCTTTTTCTGATAAGGAGGTGTTAAGCGATAACTTTTTGAAAGAGGTTAATGGAACGTTTCAGAAGATGCGCCCGTTCTTCGACTACATGAGTGAAGTGTTGTCTTCGGACCCTAACGGTGAGTAGCAGGGATATGGATGGACTGCCGGGAGCTCTCCGGCAGCCATCATTAAATCAGGTTTGCGTACACTGCTTCCAGTTCAGTTTGTGTTTTCCAGAAAGGCAGTGGTACAGTGCCTTCCAGGTTGGCAACCAGGATACCTACATGGTTATGCCATCCTGTTGATACACTTAACAGCGTAGTCTTTTTGTCGCCCAGTTTCTGATGTGTGATTACCATCAGGACGCGATCCGCCTGCTCGGTTAGCTCAAACGTTACTTCTGAACCACCTTCCCAGGTAAATGATAGCAGGTTGGGAGAATCTACTTTTAATACGGTACCGGTAAAGTGGTGCCCCTGATCCATGTCTTTATATTTTTCAGGTATCACATCGGGGAGGGGGCTGAGTTCCTTGTGCATAAAGTACAGGTCTACTTTACCGCCTTCAAAAAGTTCCATGTCTCCTTTTGCCAGCCACTTGCCGCGTTTTTCTGATTCTGTGAGGTAAGCCCATACCCTGTTGATAGGACCAGGCAAAGAGCGTTCAAACCGGAGAGTGCCGGGTGCAATGATCTTGCTGTACTTTTCCATAAAATCTTATTTTATCGTTTTGGGAATTTATCTGCGATGAGGTTCAGGTTAATATGGTGTTCCAGGTATGCTTTTAAGCCATCTAAAACCGTGGTGAAGCCGCCTGTGGAGTCGTTGATTTTGCGGAGCAGATCATCACCCTGTTCTGTAAATCCATAGTTGGAAATMGTGACGTAGGTGGTATCATCGGAGAGTGCTTCAAAATTAAAATCAACAGCAGTAGCGGGTTCGCCCCAGTCGATCGCTATTTTTTTGTTGGGTATAATTTCCTTTACAAAAGCTTTGCTGGAAGCCTGGTACATTTCCCATTCCCAGGTAACCGTTTTGCCTGCCACCAGTTTATCGCTGCCTTTGGTGAACCAGAAATGCTTTGTAATGGCTGGATCAATAAAGGCTTCAAACACTTTGCTGACAGGCTTTCTGATGAGCATTTGCGCTTCTGCGCCGGGCGTTTTATTCTTTGTCATCATGAAATAGTTTATGAATTGATTAATCTTCTTCGTTCAATAAATTCTCCAGGGTATCGAGCCGGTTGTTCCAGAAGGAGCGGTATTGTTCTGCCCATTGGGCTACTTCTTCCAGCGCTTTGAAATTGGCGCTGCAATGTCTTTCCCTGCCCTGTTTAACAATGAGCACCAGTCCGCATTCCGTAAGTATGCGCATATGCTTTGAAATGGCTGGCTGGCTCATGTTAAAGTTCTCCGCCACGGTGTTCAGGGTTTGTGTCTGTTGGGCCAGTAGCCCTATAATAGCTCGTCTGGTGGGATCTGCGATGGCCTGAAACACGTCTCGTCTTGCTTTCATTCATTTACTATTTAAGATACATAACCATTTGGTTTAGTAAAAGTATATATAACCATTCGGTTTAGCAAATTTATTTTTCGCTGGATCCATTTATAATGAACTGGTCGTTGTGCGGGAATTTATCTACCAGGGAGGTATCAACGCTGAAATTTCCTGCCAGCAAGTCTTTGGGGTTACCACTTAACCACATGCTGAGATCAATGGCTTCATATTGGCCGCTATTGAAACCAATCAACACCTTTAAAACATCAGTGCCGGTGTTTTTAATATAATGTCCTGCGCCCATAGGAACATAGCCAATATCGCCTGCTTCAAACTGATCGTTGATGAATTTTCCTTCTGCGAGGAAAACGCCCATCTCTGCGTTCCCCTGGATGTAATATTGCCATTCATCGGCATTGGGGTGCCAGTGTAATTCTCTCAAACCGCCGGGGGCTATTTCGAATAAAGTACCAGTGATAGTTTTAGCGATCGGAAATTCCTTTTGCGTAACTACCCGCTGAAGGCCGCCACCAGGCACCAGTTTGGGCTGTTGCGCATTTAACGGATAACGGTGAAGAGATAACAGGGTGCTGTCATTTCCAGGCATCGCCAATCCGGAAAGAGGAGCAGTGATCGCACTTTTAGCAAAGTATACTTCGCCGTGCGGGAGCAGGGCTACTTCTGCGGTGGTGATGCCTAAGTTCTGCGCCGCAATGCCTGGTGGCACACTGGAAATGAAATCGGTGATACTGAAGGTATGGTCTTCCGAAAAATCACCATTATCAAAGATGAGGATGAAATGACATCTTTCTGGTCCCACACATTGCAGTACATGTCCATATCCTTTGGGGAAATACCATACATCGCCGGCCTGAAATAAATCGATGTAGGTATTTCCATCGGGATGAACTACGGTAGTGCGCATATTCCCTTCCAACACATAGGCCCATTCGGCAGCATTGGCATGCCAGTGTAATTCGCGCATGGCGCCAGGCTCCAGCCACATACTTACCCCTGCAATGCCGGTGGATGCCGGGAATTCCTTTACGGAGGCGCCACGGGTAATGCCTCCCGGGCCGATTCTGGGCTCCGCTTTCTCCAACTGGTATTTAAAGTTGACAGTTTTAATAGTCATATCTCCTTTTTATGATGTAGAGAACAACCCAAAGGAGAAAAGGTTACAGCGCTTGACTGGTCCGGCTTAAGCCTCAGCAGTGGCGGTATAGGTTCCCCAAAGTGCCGGTAAGAAAAACGGTTGTTTTATAACAAGTGATTTAGGTATTTGTAGCTACGACAAACAATTGGAGTGCAAAATTTTAATCACTTGATTATCAGCAGCTGTAATTTTAATTGTGAAATAAAATTGTTCGCTTTCAATACAGCTGTTGTTCTACTATGTGCATTTTTTGCAGGATGATTTTTTTATCTGCCGGAGAATGGGCCAACTCCAGGGCGGTTTTCAAACAGGATAATGCCCGGGGATTATCTATACCTGTATAGAGTTCCCCTAACAACACCTGGTACAGATGATGTGTTGCCAGGTTCAATTTCAGCGCTTCGGTAAGCGCTACCTCTTTTCCCCTCGCTTTGGATAAGGCGTATGTTCTGTTAAGTGCCGCAATAGGAGAGTATTCCAGTTGCAGCAGGTGATTATATAGTTGCAGGATGTTACTCCATTTTTCCTTCGTATCATCTTTAATGGTATGCCAGTAAGCAATGCCTGCTTCCAGGTGATATTTTGAGATCTCCTGCCCCCGGGAGGCGGTATTTAAAAATGCCTCGCCTTGTGCAATCAGTGCCTTATTCCAGAGGTTAGTGTCCTGATCATCGTATAATACTATTTCGCCGGCGGCATCTATCCTGGCATCGAACCGGGACGATTGAAAGCTCATTAATGATAATAAGGCATGTACGAAGGGTTTGTTGGTGTTTTCATTTTCTGTCAGCAGGGAAGTTAACCGGAATGCCTCCAGGCAGAGATCTTTACGGAGACTGCTATGATGGCTGCTGGAATAATAGCCTTCATTATAAAGCAGGTACAGGGTTCTCAGCACGGTATCCAGCCGTTTGTTTATTTCCGGCTCGCCGGGAAATTCTATCCTGATCTGTTCGGCTCTTAATTTGTCTTTGGCCCGTTGCAATCTTTTGGTGATGGTTTCTTTATTGGATAAAAAGGCGGCAGCAATTTCTTCTATGCCAAAGCCACATAGTATACGCAGCGCCAGCCCAATTTGCGCTTCAGCTGCAATAGCCGGATGACAAATAGCGAACATCATCTGCAACTGGCTGTCGTGGATGTTTTTGGCGGACAGGTCTATTTCCGGTATGTCTGTCTCCGTAGCGGAATATTTTAATTGCGCTGCTACTTTCTGGCGAAAGACCGCCTCATGTTTCAGGTGATTTCTGGCTTTGTTTTTTGCCACGGTATACAACCAGGCAACAGGATTTTCGGGCAGTCCCTTGAGTCCCCATATTTCAGAGGCCGACAAAAAGGTATCACTCGCAAGGTCTTCGGCTATTTCGATATGCTCGAAGCCAAACAGCTTACATAACACCGCCGTAATTTTGCTGTATTCGGTTCTGAACAGGTGTGGTATCAGTTCATTTTTTTCCATAAATAAAAGCCTTTGTAATATTACAAAGGCTTTGGAGATTTTAAGATGAAAAGATTTTTTACATGACACTGATCTCCCTGACTTCAACACTACCACCGGTTAGGAAGATAGGGCAGCCTTTGGCCAGTTCGGCCGCTTCTTCCAGGGAGGCTGCTTTCACGATAGAATATCCGCCCAGCGATTCTTTCAATTCCGTATACGGGCCATCGGTAATGACGTGATCGGGTCTTACCACTTTACCGGATGGATGCAATCGGTCGCCACGGGCAGTCAGTTTATTTTGTGCGGCGATATCACCGATCCAGTCCATCCACTTTTGGGTGTTGGCCTGCATTTCTTCAGGAGAGCGTTTGCCCAATACGCTTAAATCTGATCTGTACACAAACAGGAAATCTTTCATGGTGTTAAGTTTTAATTGTTATAAAGCATCATAACAACTCAGTGCCTCCGGGATGGACACATTTAATACATTTTATTATTTTTTGACTGTAAGCTACCTGTAAATTAACGATTTGTATTTAATTAATGCAACACGATCAGGAAAACAACAAGTCTGATTTGGGCGCTGTTTGTTTTAAGTAGATTAGAAAATACCGGTATCCGGGTATTGTTTCACTGGCCGGTCTCCTTATATTTACAATAACCAATTACCCCCTAATCCCTGACCATTATGGCGAAGTATCCTTTTCTTTCCCTGAAGCAAACGCTGTTTTTATTACGTATAGCCGTGGCCATTATATTCCTGGCCCATGCTATTGTAAGAGTAGGTAATGGTACCATCCCACAGTTCGGTGACTTCCTCACCAACAAAGGACTGCCTTTCGGGGTAGGGTTGGTGTGGTGCATCACCGCCTATGAAATAACAGGCGGCATATTGCTGATACTGGGACGTTACATACAGTGGGTCACCGCCGGCTTTATCGCCTTGCTGCTGATCGGCATCGTATTAATACATGCATCTCAGGGTTGGTTTGTAGGAGAACACGGCACCGGCGGAAGCGAGTACAGTTTTATTTTGATAGTAGCATTAATAGTGATTGCGGCAGAGAAAAGGCCGGTTTTAAAAGATTAATATTATAATGTTTGTACCAGCTGGATATTATTCCCGCAGGTATCATTCAATACTGCTATTTTGTTGGGCCCCATTTGGGTAGGTGGCATACTGAAAGCCACACCTGCCTTTGTAAGTCGTTCGTATTCTTTTTCTATATTATCCACATTAAAGAGTGTAAACGGAATACCTGCATCAAAGAGCGCTTTTTGGTAAACCCGGGCAGGAGCGAACCCCATAGGCTCCAGCAGGAGTTCTACTCCGTCCTGTTCTTCTTTTGAAACAACCGTCAGCCAGGCATGTTCGCCTAAAGGAATTTCTCGTTTTTTAATAAAGCCCAGCACTTCCGTATAAAATTGTAATGCTTTTTGCTGATCATCTACCATGATACTGGTTACCGTTATTTTCATATGTTGTTATTTGTTTTACAAACATAACTACTGAATGGGCACGGGACTTATTGGATATTGCTTTTTTGCGCTTTCCGTTGAAATCGTGCAGGCGTGTAGCCGGTACTTCTTTTGAAAAGCGAGGTGAAAGTCGGAATGCTTTCAAACCCTGCCGCCATGCAAACTTCCCATACCTGCCGGTTGCTTTTCAGTAATTGCTTTGCAGCCTGCATTCTGATAGAAGTGAGATATTGAAAAGGGGTAACACCGTAATAGTATTTAAATAACCTGGTAAAGTGAAATTTAGATAAAAACGCTTGCTGAGCAAGTTGCTCCAGGCAGATGTTTTCCGCAAAATGTTGCTCCATAAAATGCCTGGCCTGCTTTAGTTGAAGGGTCAGATAATCTTTTGGATACAGCTCGCTATTGAGTTTTTGTACCTGTGTCGCGTAAAAATTCATGGTATAATAAAATTAAACAAATAGGTGATAATGTTGTCACCTTAAACTATTTTCAGAAAAAGTAAAAAAACGCTTGACTCTTACGTAACGTCAGCCCCTACCTTTGTTGGGGTAGGAAAAATGAAACAGTCATCATGAAGCAGTATACCGTAACGAAACTGGCGAAGTTAGCAGGTGTGAGTGTGCGCACGCTCCACCATTACGACCAGATAGGTTTGCTGAAACCATCCGTCCGTACCTCCGCGGGGTATCGGCTGTATGGCGAGGCAGAACTATTCCGGTTGCAGCAGGTGCTTTTTTACAGGGAACTGGACTTTGAGTTAAAGGATATCGGCGACATTCTGGATGATGCCGGCTTTAACCTGGAACAGGCCATGGAAGGACACCGGCAAATGCTGCTGGATAAGAAAAACCGTATAGAAGCCATGCTGGCTACTGTGGAGAAAACAATTTTTCACTTACAAAACAAAGTAAAAATGAATGTAGAAGATTTATATGAAGGCTTGCCTAAAGAACAGGCCCTGGCCTGGCGCAACGAGGCCAAAGCAAAATGGCCCGGACAGGTAGCACATGCAGAAAAACAATTACTGGCCATGGATAAAAACAGCTTTCAACAATTACAGGATAGATTTAAAACCAACTGGAGTAACCTGGCAGCAATGTGTCACCTGGATCCGGCGGCAGCAGCAGTACAGGCGGAAATAGATCTGCACTACGCATATATACTACAGTTCTGGGGCAAAACCGGTAACCAGGCGGAAGCCTATAAAGGATTAGGAGACCTGCTCGCTGCTGATGAGCGGTATGCAAAAACAGATGGTGTACCCAATCCTGCCTTTGGCCGGTTCATGCAGCAGGCGATTCATATTTATGCGGCCACGAAACTGATGTAAGTTCAAATGACGGGTAGTGMAAAAGTTCTTCTTTTGCACTACTTTGGAACGACCATATAAAGTAACCTTGTAACCCACTATCAACGCGTTTACCGCGCATTATCTGAAACACAATGGTGACATTGGAACGATTTGACAAACGCGAAATAATCGGGATAGATATTGTATTTCATGGTAGATGTATGCGAACTTATCTCTCGGAAAAAATATAATTCCGAATAAATATTATAATCAAAATACCAACGATCTTTGAGTTACAATTCCCTTTAATGCTACGCCCTACCCGTTGGTATACCTATGCCATCACAGCCCTCTGTGTTATTTTTTCTGCTGCCTGTAAACTAAAACCACAGCAAGCCGGAATAAAATCATTTAAAGTACCAGGCTATGGTGCGGTGTTTAAAAACGATACCGGTTACATTATTAAAAGAAGTGCATTGCCTTACCTGTTATCTTCTAAGCTAATCGATACCACGATAGCTGATTGGAGTTATACAACAGACAGTGATACCATCGGCAAGTACTACCAATTGAATAAAGACAGTGATTACCTGGCTTGCATACTGGACCATGGCGGAGATGGACGTGAAAATTTATTACTGTTTGAAACGCATCCCGATGGATCTGTTAAAAAATCATACCACTATTATTATGGAACTTCTCACTGTTGCTGGACTTCTGCCTTTGATGGATTTGGCAGGTTAGGCGATTATTTTTTTGTGAGAACCTGCGGCACAGGTGCAGCTATGTGCACCAGTGACCTGTATCTTTTTAAAACTGCTCAGGCGCAGGAAGAACAGCAGCCCATTTCCGAATGGTATTGGATGGGAAGTAATGCCGAGGATCCTGCTATCCACGAAGTGTTATCCGTGGTAGATGTAAAGGGAGATAGTGTTACTGTGCAATACACTGCAATAGAAGGAGTAGAGCCGGTAAAGATGGATAGCTTTGACATAACCTACCGGATGACAGATAACAGATGGGTACCAAATGATAGTACCATGTTGCATAAACATGGACTCTGGCAGTGAAACGCAGGAAGTGAAAATAATGTATTATTAAGCCCTGCCCATGTTGCTTCTCAAAAATGAATGGTAGTATCCATCCCTTTTTTGCCCGTTTGAAATGATTTGTATACTTTGCTGGCGTTAATAAACACGTTACTGATGGAATTAAAGGATTTATCTCCGCAACCGCTATGGCAGCATTTTGCCGCTTTGAATGCCGTACCCCGCGCTTCCAAGAAGGAAGAACGCGTCATTGCATTCATACTGGACTTTGGTAAAAGCCTGGGACTTGAAACAAGAAGGGATGCCATAGGAAATGTGGTGATTAAAAAACCCGCTACGCCGGGAATGGAAAACCGTCAAACGGTGATATTACAGTCTCACCTGGATATGGTGCATCAAAAAAACGGAGACGTTAACTTTGATTTTGCTACCCAGGGTATTGATATGTATGTCGACGGCGATTGGGTAAAAGCCCGTGGCACTACGCTGGGTGCGGATAACGGCATTGGTGTGGCAACCATCATGACGGTATTATCTGCTACAGACCTGGCACATCCGCCAATTGAAGCCATGTTTACCATTGATGAGGAAACCGGTATGACAGGCGCCAAACAACTGGATCCTGCTAATTTCAGCGGCACCATTCTGCTCAACCTGGATACAGAGGAAGAAGATGAACTGACCATCGGTTGCGCCGGCGGMATMGATACAAATACCAAAGCATCTTATAAAGAAGTACCTGCCGGAGCAGGATCTATCGCTTTTGATATTCGCATCAAAGGACTGATGGGCGGACACTCTGGTATGGACATTCATAAAGGAAGAGGTAATGCCAATAAACTGATGAACCGGTTGCTGTATAAAGCTAAACAAGCTTTCGATATTCAACTGGTAAGTCTGGATGGTGGTAGTTTGCGCAATGCAATTCCGCGTGAGTCGCAGGCAACAGTCACTATTCCGGAAACAGGCAAGGACGCTTTTACTGCTTTTATTAAAGAGTTCTCCGCCGTTTTAACAGAAGAATACAAGTCGATAGAGAAAGATCTTCAGGTAG
Organism: Chitinophaga sp. 10T418; assembly: GCF_056394125.1. Taxonomy (NCBI): domain Bacteria; kingdom Pseudomonadati; phylum Bacteroidota; class Chitinophagia; order Chitinophagales; family Chitinophagaceae; genus Chitinophaga; species Chitinophaga sp. 10T418. Next base: position 65,330 of record NZ_JBFTHG010000005.1, on the reverse strand, counting down.
TATTAAGTGCAGCGGCTACACCTGCTACCGTAATGGAGCCGGAATATTTTACCCGGTTGCTGCGTGCTGTTTATGCAGTGCCTAATGGGGTATTCCGCATGAGTCCTGATATTGAAGGATTGGTGGAGGCCTCTTCCAACCTGGCGAGGGTGATTGTAAAAGATGGTGTTTTTATTACACAGTCCCTGCAACGCAGCAGCGTGGAAAGTACGAAAGAAGACGTATCGATGGCAGTAGGCGCTGCATTTGAAAATATAGGCTGCGAAGTAGTGCAGGGCGGCGACTATCCCGGCTGGAAGCCGGATGCAGATTCCGCTATCCTCCGGCTGATGCTGAAATTGTACAAAGATCATTTCACACACGAACCTAAGGTAGGTGCTTGTCATGCGGGATTGGAATGTGGTATTTTAGGTGGTCACTTTGCGGGTGGTTTGGATATGATTTCTTTTGGGCCTACTATCCAGGGGGCGCATTCTCCGGATGAAAAAGTACAGATCTCTTCGGTGGGCAGGTTTTATGATTATTTCCTGCATATACTGAAAGAGATTCCTGTAAAATAAAAGCGTTTTTAAAAGCCGAAACCCTGAGATCTTCCGCAGGGTTTCGGCTTTTAAGGCGATGCCTGTGCTGATCATTAATTTTGACTATTATAAACAAATGCAAATTCTTTTGCAAAATCAGCGAAGCTTCTTTCGCCAAATGCGCGTTGCTGATGTTGGCGATAATCTTCAAACAAAGTGCCTTCTCTTAAAGCAACGCCTATTTCTATCACATAGATCTTCGCCATTTGTTCACTTAAGCCATTCTGGAGCATGCCTTGCAGCATGGCATCGTCAGAGAAACCAATCCAGGCCAGGTCGGGTTTGCCGATGGCGTGGCCAAGCAGGGCTGCTATTTCCGCACCATTCTTTTCATCACTTGCTACATAGCGAACAGACTTCCCACTGAAAGAAAGGGTATCCAGCGCTTCTGCAGCGGCGGCAGCGATATCGTGTGGATGCGACATCACAATATTGGCTGTTGCATCAAAATTGTTGCCGAGGATGTTTTGATGCCGGATCATATCCATGCTGCCATAGAAGTTAGAGTAAAACATACCTGGCCGCAGATGCAGCACCTGCACATCTTTCAGGGCATTAAATTTTTGCTCTACGTAATAGTTGGCGCTGGTAGGGCCGGGGCCATCAGGAATATGTGCACCAATACTGCTCAGGTTCACTACATAGCGTACACCCGTTTGGGCGATGGCGGCTGCATAACGCTCTCCCACACTTTTGATATATCCACGAAGATCAGTTGTCTGGAAGTTGGGAGGTATCATAGTATATACGGCATCTGCTTTGGCAAACGCCTGTAACAGGAAATCAGTATCCTCAATGGAACCAATGGCCGGGATGGCGTGCAGTTGCTCAATGGCGGCTGCTCTCTCCGGATTATGACTAACAACAGTTACCTGGTGTCCTTTTGCGGTTAATAGTTGTGTGAGCTGCTGGCTGATGTTTCCTAAAGAGCCTGTAATAGTAATGTTCATAAGAAATGTGTTTTAAAATTTTCTTTGACAAAAGTAGTTTAGTACTTACTTTTGTACAAGTACTTACCCTAAAGTATGTATCTATGGCAAAGACAAAAGAGAACTCCACCATCCAGGAAAACAAGAAGGCTGCATTCCAGGAATGCCCTGTCACTTATGTAATGGAAAAGATTGGCGGCTACTGGAAACCTATTATCCTGTTTCACTTATTATCCGGCAACAAAAGATACAGTGACCTGAGAAAATCAATTCCGGCAATCACCGAAAAAATGCTCATCCAGCATTTAAAGCAATTGGAAGCCGATAACCTCGTATTACGGGAAGCTAAGCCTGTTGTGCCTCCTCATGTTACTTACAGTCTTACAAAGGCTGGAGAAGCACTAAAGCCTGTGTTATACGCTATGGCAGTTTGGGCAGTGGGCGACAGTAAAGAAAACGCCGCTACTTTCCGGAGAAATCTGAAAACTTTTCCGGGACACGCGGGGTGATTTATTCATCTGCTTCTTCCGCCAGCTCCCGGCGTATCTGCATGGCTCGTACAATGTCGGCAGCTGTTTCTCCACCGGTATTTTTAAGGGCGGTATCCAGTACTTTAGCGGCTGCCCCCCGGTCTTCCTTGAAGTCACGTAAACGTATAGCCAGCGCCGTAGCTTTTTGTATCGGGGTCAGGCCAGCTTGATCTGCTGCTTCATACGCTTCCTGATCCACCTCACCCATGCTCACAAAAATGACGGAGTTGCCGGAAGGATCTGTTACCGTAAAGCGGGTTTGACCCGGCTTCATCCTGGAAATGCGCGGTAAGCCACTGGTGGCTACTTTCCCCATATGTTTGCGTAAACTTTGGGTGAACTCCGCATAGGTAGCCGCAGCATCTTTTATAGCAACAAGACAGGCGCTATATATCTTACCAGGAACATATCCTTTCTCATAAAAAAAATGCAGGGAATAACCTCCCCGTTCCACCACACCGTACTTGTAAGGTCTGTTTTGGTAATACGTGGTTTGGTAACCCAGCATTCCCCAGAATGCGAGGGTATCATCCAGGGAAACACATCTCAGTATAGGAGCAGACATCCATTCTTTTTGAATCATCATTTGTATATTTTAGTCCTGCAAACATATTTTTTAATTTTATTTTCACTGCTTTATATACTTTTTTGACGATAAAGGGAGAATAGAGTAACTACTTGATTGTAAACAAATTAGTTTGTGGCTATGAAAGATTTTATACATCAGAGCAGGATATATTACAGTCCTGTTGAATTTGCACTGGCACATATCGGCGGTACCTGGAAGATGCCCATTCTACTTACTTTGCGCGAAGGCCCGGTGCGATACGGCGATTTAAAAAAGGCCATTGCACATATTTCAGATAAGATGCTGATTACACAACTAAGGGAGTTGGAAGAAAAGGGGATGGTAATGCGTAAGACGTACAAGGAAAAGCCACCGAGAGTGGAATATGCATTAACTGCCAGGGCGGAGCAGGCCCTCCCGGCAATGGATGTTTTAACGGCGTATGGGCAATACCTGATGAAGGAAGAAGGGGTGGAGTAGAAGAGCTATCTCCAGGCAGACTGAAAATAGCCCTTCAGTTTTATAGTTTAATGTATACGACCTCTTTCCTCTTCATTGCCGTTGTCATTGTTGGCGGCTTTATGTTCACTGCTACCAAAGCGATAAGTAAACCCTAATAAGATATACCTGCTTAACTGGAAGTTGGTGAATTTCTGTGGTACGCCATTAATGTTGGAAGTCACGGCAGTAGCGCTGCTGCGGAAGATGTCATTCATCGTTAAAGTAATATCTACCTTCTGTTTAAGTACGGCGGCTTTCAACCCGATATCCATTTTGTAATAGGCATCCGATTTCCCGATATGATCTACTTCCGGGAACTGATACCAGGCATTGACGGCGGCAGCAAAAGTTTTGTCCTTGTTGAGCCAGATGTTGTTATTGGTAGCCAGGTATAATCCGAAACCGCTCACGCCCTGAATATAGGGAAGCGTAGATGTTGCATTGGTATGATAGAAGGTGACCTGGTTATTGTTATCCAGCCAGGAGAATAAGTGAAGGGTGATGTTTTCTGAAATACCCACCCGGTATGTCTTCAGGAAGTTTAACGGTTTCGTATATACGAGATTAGTATCGGGGCTGGCGATCGTCAGGTTGTTAAAACCATTCTCTGTAATATTGAAAAATACAGAAGAAGTCAGGATACTTTTATACGTATGTGATACTTCGAAGTTGGTGTTGTATTCCGGATTTAAATACGGATTGCCCTCTCCATAGCTATACGCAGTGTAGAGCGATTTAAACGGATTCAGGTTCCAGAAGGAAGGGCGGTTAACGCGCTTGCCAATGGTGAGTGCCAGGCTGTTATCGGTATTGGCCTGGTAAGAAACCGACAACGATGGAAACAACCGGAAATATTTATTGATGGTAGTTTGATCAAGGGTGTAGGAATAACCTTTGGTTTGGGTTAATTCTCCCCTGAGTCCAGCTTCAAACTTCCATTTGCCCTGTTCTTTATTCATGCTGATATACAGGGCCTGTGTATTTTCCCGGTAATCAAATTCATTACTCAGGTCAGTGTCATAAGTCAGTTCACCCTGAGGGCTTTTTTTATAGTAGAATGCATTGCTGTAGTTATCGATGAAACTCAGTTTGGTGCCAAACATGATTTTTGCAAAGGACGCAGGTATTTCGGCATCCGCTTTAAAGGTGTAAATATTGAAGTTCTGTTTGTTGTTATCATAGTAGCGGGTAGTAGCCATCGGATGCAGCAAGTCAGTACCCAGGTAATTATGACTTTCAAAATCAGACTTATCTGTGCGGTAGTAATTCATGTAATCTGCGTTCAGCAATAGTTTGCGGCCGGTAGTATCAAAATTGATAACGGAATGCAGGTTAACGGAATTGCTGAGGGCAACAGGGTAGTAGGTAGCATAGGTTCTTAAGAGAGAATCCATTTTCCCGGTGTTGTTATTGTAAACGGGATTGTTCACATGATCTGAACCATCGTAAATGTTTTTGCCGCCCTGGTAGTTGATGCCGATAGTGGTTTTGGAACTGATCTTGTAATCAGCGCCTGCTACCACATTTATATTTCGATATTTATAATCACCGGTATCGCTCTGCAGCCAGGTTTGTTTCGGATAACTAAGTACCGTCTGAAAGCCTTCCAGGTGATGATCCTGGTCTACGTTGATGCTGCCATAAGCCGACCAGCGTGCTGTGTTGTAATTGAGCGTGGCGCTGGCATTCAGCGCTTCGTAGTTGCTGGTGCCAAAAGCTTTGGCAGGACTGTAAAACCAGTGTTTGGCGTTGGCCTGTATGTTGCCGGAATACCCTTGCTTTTTACTTTGTTTGGTGGTAATATTGATTAACCCTGCATTGCCTTCTGCATCGAAGTTAGCGGAGGGGTTTTTGAGCAATTCAATTTTAGAGATCTGGTTGGCAGACATCGATCTCAGGTAACGGATCAGCTCCAGGCCGGATAATTGTACCAAACGGTCGTTGATCATTACTTTCACTGCGCCCTTGCCGGCGATACTGATTTCATTATCATTCACTTTGATGCCCGGTACTTTACCGATGGTAGTGAGTACATCGCTGCCGGTAGCCGTAATGCTGGATGAAACATTGTATACCAACTTATCAGGACTATCATTAATAGCAGGCTTCGCTGCAGATACCACCACTTCATCCAGGCGGGTATTGGCAGACTGCAACAACAGGGTAATAACAGTATCTTTTTGCAGGGTGAGCTGCAATACGGCAGATTGATAACCGGTCAGCGAGGCACTTAGCTCATATTGGCCGGCTTCCAGTTTGCGGAAGCGGAAATGCCCGGCACTATCGGCCTGCACGGCCTGTTGCTGAGCGGAATGAAGACGTTGTATACGGATGATCGCAAAGGGAAGCTGTGCTTCCGTGGCACTGCGCACGGTTCCGGAAAGGGTTGACTGGGCATAAGCATGACTACAGAACAGGCTGATTAGAACCAGCGGGAAAAATAATTTCAACTATAACGGAATTTATGTAAAAAGATAGTCACCAAGATAATAAATAACACCCGGAGGGGAAATGATAACATGATAAGTGGTAAAGTCCCGATAAGCTGGGAGGAGTTGTGAAAGTCAGGAATAAATGTTAGGTTGAGTACGTAAAACACGATACCATGAAAATTGTTTTATTCGCGCTGCTTTCCCTGACAGGCATTAAATCATGGTCACAGGATAAAATAGCCTCCTATATCGTTACCCCTAATCAGCGGATCCATTTTTACTGGAAAGTACTGCCAGGACAGACTTTCAGCACCATAGCAGACCTTAGAAATAAGCTGGCAGCTAAAAATGACACCCTTGCTTTTGCCATGAACGGGGGAATGTTTCAGCCAGACTATGCACCGGTAGGATTGTATATCCAGCGGCAGCAGGAAATAACACCGCTGAACCTCACCAGCACAGAGGGGAATTTCGGTTTGCAACCTAACGGTGTTTTTTACCTGACCACCGAGCAGGTGGCGGTTGTTTGTGCCAGCAACCATTTCAGGAATGACGGACATATTAAATACGCCACGCAATCAGGCCCTATGCTGGTGATTGATGGCGCCATTCATCCTGCTTTTAAAGCCGGTTCAAAGAACCTCAATATCAGGAATGGCGTAGGCATTTTGCCGGATGGCAGTGTGCTGTTTGCCATTTCAACAGCACCCATTAGCTTTTATGATTTCGCCCTGTTTTTTAAGAATAAAGGATGCAAAAATGCCCTGTACCTGGACGGCGTTATTTCCCAGATGTATTGTCCGGAAAAAGAGATGTGGCAAGACAACGGGAAATTTGGTGTGATCATCGGCGTGGTGAAGCCTCCAGTAGTATTATGAATTACATTAATCCTTTTTTCAGATCATCGCGCCTGGACCTTGATACCGGAACCGTACTACCGTCGAGCATCAGCAGGTAGCCGCCGGATTCTTTTACCATACTGCGTACAAACTTTTTGTTCACCAGGTGTGATTGGTGGCAGCCCCAAAACCAGTACCAGCAACACCAGGAGTATTCCCTTATTCATAATTAAAGATATATTATTTGAATAATTGTTTTTTGTAAAAATGCGTAGCCTTCCCCGTTATAATATGCTCCTTCTTGAAAGTGACCACTCCCGGTTTGAATTTGACCCCTTCCCACATAAATCAATGATTTTTTACAATTCCTGGTCCGGGCACCAGGCTACTTTTGTATAAAATAATGAATGCCATGAACACGATAAAAACAGCAACAGCCACCATATCCCTGCTATTAGCCGGCGCAATAATGCCTGGAATAGCAAATGCACAGGAAGTAAACAAACACGCAAACAATAAAACATTTACCATGGAAAACAATAAAGCGATCGTACAGGAATTATATGAAACATCTTTGAATAAGAAACAGCTGGAGTTATTACCCAACCAGATATCTGAAGAGTTTGCAGGTGCAGGAGGTGCAAAAGGGGTAAAGGGATTTATAGACCCATTCATGCCACTAATCAATGCCTTCCCGGATATTCAGTATAAATTAATCACGCTGGTAAGTGAAGGAGATAAGGTAGTGGCCCGGTGGAAATGGACGGGTACGCAAACCGGCACCTTCCGGAATGTTCCGGCTACCGGCAAAACGATCAGCAGTGATGGCATCTCTATATATGAATTCAAAAACGGGAAAATAGTGGGTTCAGATGTGCAGCTCGATCGTTTGGGTATTTTACAATCCCTGAATGTGGTGCCGGCCAATATAGCACCGGTAAAGCCAATAAAAGACCAGGTTCAGTTCATCGATAAATTCCTGGTACCTGCAAATGCCATTGCTGAATTCAAAGAAAGAACCACGTTTAACCGTCAGTTCATCAAAACCTTGCCAGGATTCATTACGGATGCAGAATACGTGTATACCGATGAACAAGGTAACCTTATCTGTATAACGGTGGCGCAGTGGGAGAATAGAGAGGCCCTGGCAAAGGCAAAAGAAACGGTGCAGGCAAAATATAAGGAACAGGGATTTAATCCCGCAGAAATGTTCAAACGCTTAGGCATAACAGCCGACAGAGGCATCTATACCGCAGCAGCCAACTAAAAGTAGTGGAAGGAGGTGTGCAGGGACTGCTGCACACTTTTTTATTTTTTCGGAGCAGCAACAGGCAAAGCCTGCGTTACCGGGAGTATAATCTGAAATGTGGCGCCATCCTGATTTTTTGAAACGCCATAAATTTCTCCCTGGTGGTTGACAACAATCTTTTTACATAAAGCCAGGCCGATGCCGGTGCCGGCGTATTCGTCCACATTGTTTAAGCGGTGGAAGATCAGGAAAATCTGGTCAGCATACTGTGGTTCAAACCCGATACCATTATCTTTAAAGCTGATCACGTAATAAGATAATTTAGGGTGAAGCCCTACCATTTTCTTTTGGGCCTCCTTCGTTAGTTTGCTCGCAGAAATGTGAATTAACAGGGGCGTATCTTTCCTGGAAAATTTAATAGAATTGCTGATCAGGTTATAGAAAAGCTGGCTGATTTGTACTGGTATAGCTTCAATCACCGGCAATTGCTCCCGATAGATCACCACATTTTTTTCATGGATGAGTAAATCAAAATCATTGATTACCTGGGTCAGCACCTCATTCAGATCTATTTTATCAAACGGTACATCTCCGTGGAGTATCCTGGAAAAGTTGAGGACTTCCTTAATCAGGTTTGACATTCTTTCTGCAGATGAGAGTATTTTACTAATCAGCTCCAACGCTTTTTCCGGGAGATCTTTTGTGAACCGGTCATTCAGCGTAGAAGAGAAGGTTCGGATTTTACGAAGTGGCTCCTGCAGGTCATGAGAGGCGATGTAGGCAAACTGCTTCAGGTTTTCATTGGAGTGCTGCAGTTTTACATTGGCTTCGTGCAGAGAGAACGTTCTTTCTGATACCTGTTTTTCCAGTTCATCGGTAAACAGCTGTACTTCTTTTTCCAGCGTTCTCTTCACCGTAATATCTTCAATGGCCAGCAGGATCAGTTGTTCTTCGTTATGATCTCTCAGGATGCGGCTGGCATTTAAAAGCATCATGCGCTCACCGAGGAGAGGGAAGGAGTGGATAACTTCAAAATCAACGATATTGGTTTTTTCCGGTAATATCTTTTCCAGCATTTTGCGGAGACCAGGGATATTCCATTGTTTATTGTTGAATTCAAACAGGTGCTTGCCTACGATACCTTCTTCGGTGGTATGAAAAATAGTATAAAATGGCTGGTTCGCACTTTTTACTTCCAGGTTTTTATTCAGGATGATAAAGGGTTCGCGGATGGTGGTAACGATAGATTCAGCATATAGCCGCGAAAGATCTAACTGTTCATTTCTGTCAGATATTTCCTGGTTTACAATAATGAGTTCTTCGTTGCTGGTTTGTATTTCTTCTTTGGACGTTTCCAGTTCTTCGTTCAGGCTTTGCAGTTCTTCACTGCCGGAAAGCAATTCTTCGTTAGCGCTCTGCAGTTCTTCATTGGTAGCCTGTTGTGCGCCCGAAATATTTCTCATATCCTCTCTTACCTGGGCCAGCTCTTTTTGCAGGGACTGGATCCTCGTGCGATCTTTGCTTTGTTTCGGCTTATCAGTAGTATCCGGTTGTTCCCTGCTGATAGCGGTATCTTTAAAGAGAATTAAATAATGTGGTTCAATCGTATTCAGCAGTGGAATCACTTCAATGGTCACCAGGTATTCCGTGTCTGTAAACAAAAAAGGAATGTCTGATTTTACCATCGCCGCTTTACTGCTTTTAGCTTTATGCAGGGTGTTCCGCAGTTCAAAAGCCAGTCCTTCCCGGGCCATTTTCAGGACATTCAGGTCGGGCTTACCAGAAGAGGATTCCAGCCATCGGCCGGTGGCTCCCCGGAATTGGACAATTTCCAGCTGATCATTTACGATGACGCCGGCAGGCGCATACCTGGACAGGATGACCTCATCTGCATTTTTCTGGAAATCATCTTTTGCACTTTCATTTCTTGTTGATCCGTAGGTAAGTCCTTTAAAAACTTCCTCCTTCCGGTCAGGTATTAAATGCATGAATTTACCGGGTATCGCTTTGCGGGTATAAATTTTAGCGTGGTTATCTAACACGTTATAGAGTTCTGCCGCAGGACCGGTTGTTTCGGATTTACCCAATATCAGGATGCCTTTGTCTTTCAGTGCATAATGAAAAGTGGTCAATGCTTTCTTTTGCAATACCGGTTCCACATAAATGAGGGAGTTACGGCAGCTGATCAGGTCCATTTTTGCAAATGGAGGATCTTTCAGATAGTTATGACAGGCAAATATGCAGGCTTCGCGGATAGATTTATGAAGCCGGAATTTGTTGTCTGTTTTAGTAAAGAATTGTTGCAGGCGACTGGCAGAAACACCACTTACTTCACTCTTTTTATAGATGCCAGTTCTGGCTTTATCTATAGCGATTTCAGATATGTCAGTAGCAAATACCTGTATCGGTGTCACAGCCCCCTGTTCGCCCAGGTATTCGTGTAAACATATCACGATGGAGTAGGCTTCTTCCCCGGTAGAGCACCCTGCTATCCAGATCCGGATAGGTTCATTGGCAGATTTATTTTTTGCCAGTAAAGGAATCACCGTTTCTCTTAATTTCTCGAAGATGTCCGGATCCCGGAAAAACTGGGTAACAGGTATGAGCAGGTCCTGGTATAAATTATCCTGCTCTGCTTTATTTTCTTTCAGGTAAACAAGATACTCGCCTATGCTTTCTTTCATGCTCAACGAAATGCGGCGTGCCATACGGCGGCGTATCGTTGTCTGTTTATAATGGGTAAAATCAACGCCCCGGCGTATATGAAGCAGGGACAGGATTTGCCGGTATCCTTCTTCTGCGGATAGAGTGCTGCTACCATCACGCTTGGTATCGCCTAACAACATCAGTTGTTTGGGCATTGCTTCCGGTGACAATATGAAATCCGCCACGTTTGCATCAATAGCGCTTTGCGGCATACCATCATAAGCAGCTGATGCCGGTTGCTGAGCGAATGTAGTACCGCCACGCTCTTTGATATCTTTCAGGCCAATCGTACCATCTTTGCCGGTACCGGATAAAACGATGCCAATCGCCTGGTGCTGATGTACTTCTGCCAAAGAGCTGAAGAAGAGATCAATAGGCATGTTTTTTTGATTCCGTGGCAATCGGGGGCTTAATTGTAAAATACCATCAGTGGCCGTCAACAACTTATTGGAAGGGATGATGTAGATATGATCCGGAGCAACATGAATGTTGTCTGTTATTTCCTGGATGGGAATTTTAGTGACCTTTTGCAGCAGATCTGCCAGGATGCTTTCGTGAGCCGGGTCCAGGTGCTGTACCAATATATAGGCCATGCCTGAATCGGCCGGAATTGCTTTTAATAATCGCTTGAAAGCATCTAGTCCACCTGCTGAGGCGCCAACGCCTACAACAGGGAAGAGGTTGGATGAGCGTATTTTTACCTTATCCATGTTTAACCATGCATCCCGGATTTAATGGGATGCCTGTAGCCCGAAAGGTACTAAATATTAGGTAGTCCGGGCGAAAAGCTTACCTTTAGGTCCTCCACCGGGTTTAAAATAACCAGGTTCAGACGTCCTTGCCAAAAACAAAAAAATATTACATTGTTGATGATGATGTTGATGATCAGCAATATTTAATCGAAGCCTTAACAGAAAATGATTGTTCCGCCCAGTGTTATACTGCCAACAATGGACAGGAAGCGATGAACTACCTGGCAAGCACTCCATCTTCATTCCCTGATGTTATTTTTTTAGACCTGAATATGCCCCGGATGGGTGGTAAACAATGCCTCACAGAACTTAAGCTCCTCCCGCTTTTGCGCGATATTCCGTTATCATGTATTCCACGTCTTCTGATAAAAAAGAAATGGCAGAGACCATTCAAATGGGCGCCGCACACTTTTTAGTAAAAGGAAGTAATTTTAAAGATTTACGTCAGGAACTGACAATGATTCTTGCTGCACTCTAAATATTCCGCCCACATATTATTTCTTTATCCCACAGGTACACGGCCATTTTTGCGGCCATAGGAAAAGGCATTATTTTACTCCAGGCCTCTACCAGGCTGCCGAATGTAGGGGTATGTGCCGCCATTGCCAGCAGTGGACAAATTTCCATTTTTTCCAGGAAGGCTATTTCCCTTTGCAGATTGGGATGCCGGATCGCTGTTTTCACTTCTAGGCGATCATCCACTACACAGGAAGATTGTACATAGGTAATAGCGGGTGATACCTGCATATTACCATTCCATAGCTGTTGCAGGGTGTTGGCGATGTCGATTGCTTTTTCGGGAGAAGTCGGCGCCGTATGGTTTTGCTGTTGCAGGGCACCAATCAGTCGTGCTGCAAAAATTGTTGGCGTATATTTTTCCGGTAGATAACTACCGCCGTGTTGTTTCCAGAATGCGTGCGCAGGGCCCGGCCAGGCCTGGCCATAGTATTGTCTCGTCCACAGGGTATGATTGACTACGGATTCCATCATCCGGTCTTCATAGTAGTGTTGTGCCAGCGCAGGGTCACCACCTTTTAAAATAGTGTTGAGTGCAATGACGGCTTGTAGGGAAAAGCGCATCGCTTTTTCTACACCGGTAGAAGAGAGCGGGTCAATGGCAAATGCCGCTTCACCCAGTTGCAACCAGTTATGCTGCCAGGGCTGCGTATGTGCATACACCGCCACTGCGCAGGATTGTGATGGATGCAGCTCCCGGTCCTGCCGGAACAAATGCGATTCATGCAGCAGACTGTTATAAATAGCGTGTGGGCGTTGCCGTTTGATAGTGTCTGGTGCGGTAAAAGTAATAATGCGATACCGTCCGTCATGCAGCGGTGCGCCCCATATCCATCCATTTTCAACGGCTTCCACACAGGTGTGGGCAGGCATCCGGCTGGCCGGCAGGTAGGCCCACATGCCTACCATAGGTGCTGCGGTGAGCATTCGTTGTTGCTGCTGTATACCCCGTTTGCCACGGGCATCTAATACAAACATCGCCTGCACGGCAAACAGTCCTTTTGATAGCCGGATATGTACTTCCCAGTTTTTGCCGTTATGTTCGCTGCTTTCATATTTGGCTGGTTGGAACAACTGAAGACCACGGGCAACAGCGAGGTCCAGCAATCCTTTGTCCAGTAATCCTCTGTCTGCCATCACACCATACCCACGCAGCTGCGGTGTCAGCAGTTGCGGCTGTTGAGATTCCCATATTACCTGTGCTGGCAGCTGATGCTGACAATGGGAGGCGGTTAAAAGATGCGCCGCATCCAGGTAATCAAAAATGTGATGGATGCCGGGAGAAAGTGATTCACCAATCTGAGGCCGGGGGAAGGCTTCGCTTTCCACCATCGCCACACGATAGCCCAGCGAGAGCAGGCGCAGTGCTGCGCATGTTCCTGCCGGGCCTGCGCCAATAATTAATATGTTAAATGATTCCATGTAAATTTTCAACCTAAATAGTCTGCTCTGAAATGTAAGGACAGAAATGTAATAGCGTGCTGATAGCTTTTTTTTGAGACATCGTATTACCGGTACCATTCCGGTGCCAGTCGGCTTAATCGTTCGTGCGCCTGCATGGTATAATGCAGCCAGCCACGGATATAATCACAGGCATGACGGCCTTTTTCCAATACTTCATGATGACAACCACCGCCGCACAGGTACTTCGCCCAGCAGCTGTTGCAAGGTTCCTGTTGATGTACATGCCGGGATGCCAGCCAGTTGTTTTGCAACGTGGCATCTACACCATCGTAAATATTGCCCATACTACCTGCCGGCTCATTCACAAAACGATGGCAGGCAAACATATCACCATCGGCGGAAACGCCCATATAGCCGGCGCCTGCACCGCAAGGGTAGGGCCGGTGTGTGCCTTTGGCGATTTCCTTTAATGCGTTGGCCATATTCAGAAAAGGAAAGCGCTTGCCCAGCATCACATGTTGTTCGAATAACAGTCCGCAGGCAATCATGCCTTCCAGCATTACTTCAAGATCCTGCTTCGTCATTTCATCTCGGCCGTTGGCGGCGCGCAGCAAAGGAGAAAAGCCCACACTGTGAAATCCCATGCCCACAAATTCGAGCAGGGTATCACCCAGATTTTTTTGGGTAGGCGTTACCGTTACTCTCGCTGATACCTGCATACGCCGTTGTGCAAGGAGCAGCGGTTGTATTTTTTCGATGATCTGCGCATAAGTGCCGGCGCCATTTTTCATCGGCCGTTGCTGATCGTGTTGTTCACCAATACCATCCAGACTTACCGTTACGGCAAAACCATATTCTTCAAAAAAAACGGCATCTGCTGGTTTTAATAAAGTACCGTTGGTCGTCAGCGAGAAGTTGACCTGCACATTTTTTTTCGCGCCGGCTTCCGCCGCATATACGGTGGCGGCCTGCAACGATTTCCGGTTGATCAGTGGTTCACCGCCGAGAAAGGTCAACTGTACTTTACCGCCGGGTGCACAATCTTTCAACAACAGGTCGATAGATTTTTTAGCGGTATCCAGCTGCATGTTTTTAGCCGGTCCGCCAAAGTCGCCCTGATCCGCATAGCAGTAGGTACAGCCCATGTTGCATTTCTGCGCAATGGCCAGGGAGAGTGCATATACCGCCGGACTTTGCAGGGGTGTATCATCTATGAGCGGTGTAGTATTCAGCCCCATCTGTACCAGTTCCTGGTGAATGGCGGCTTCGTCGTGCTGATCGATTAAATGTTGAAAGTGTTGTGCGGTGTCCGGAGAAATTTTATGCAGCCGGCTACCGTTGCTCACAAACAATTGTGTATGCCCGGTGGAGGGAACAATATGTATCTGAGAAGAGCCAGGCATTGACTGCCTGGCTATCTGCGATGCCAGCTCCGTGGCAATTGCGGTGAGTGAATGTTTCGTGATATTTGAGGGAGAAGGAGCGGACATTATTGTTTGTTTTTGCTTTTATCGATGATAACCTCTTCCCTGTCTTTTTTGCTCCAGGGGAATGTGTCTGCGCCGTTGCCAGATACGCTGGCATTATTTTGTGCATTGCCATGGGTGGTTGTTGTTGTACCACTGCTCAGCGCATCGCGGCCGTTGATGATAAAGTTGAGTTCCCCTTCCCAGTTCTGGAATAAGTCATTATAGGAAAACAACCTGCTATCGACACGGTTATCCGGTACGTATTCACCGGTACGTCTTTTAGCCAGCCACATATCTCCTTTACTGAGGCCGTTTTCGCCGGGTTCTATGTTTACATAGTCCGGGCGTGTAGCCGCCCAGTAGTAACAGGCGCATTCGCGGTAATCATTCTGCCAGGGTGCGCACAACCCTTGTGTGAGTTCTCCGGGGCGCAGTATAGCCCTGGAGATGGCGGCGCTGTTCGGCGCAAATATCTCACGCATCACAAAAGGAAAGGTGGGGAATGCGGTGGTATCTTTCAGTTGATCTGCTGTTACCAGCACTGGCAGATTGGCCGCTCCGGGTGTAAAATGCAGCGTTACGGTATCACCTCCTTTTACGCCGAGCGATGCAAAGAAATTAGACCATTCCATAAAGGCCGCTCCACTGGGATTGTCTTTGGTGGTGAGAGGTACGCTGTCGCCACCGGGGAATACAGGGCCTTCTCCCATTACCATGGTAGGTTTCCCATTGATACCTACAATACGTCGCTCAGCGAGGCCTTTGCCGGAGGAGTCGAATAGAACATAGTTATCATTTTCGCTGACGGTGAGATCATGGAAGATGTACCGCCAGAGGTTTCTGAAATCTGATTCCAGGCCGGGGAAGCAGTTGGAAATGGCTGCTCTTGATAATACGCTGTAAGGGTTACCCTCGCCGCGATGATGTAACTGCGCCTGTAAATTGTTCGCATCAATGGCGCCGGCATTTGAGCCGCTTTGCGTAGCCCCGTTCACGTTATTATCCTCGAACATGGCGTTGGCAGCTGCTTTTATCACCGTGTTGATCATGCGATAGGTGAGTGTCAGCCCGCGGCCATCGGCGCCGCGCATCAGTCCCGGCATTTTACGCCGTTCCTTGTCGGAGAGGTCACCGATTTTATCCGGACGGCGCAGGGCATCCGCAAACCAGGCGGCCATGCCGGTACTCAGCCCGTTGAATACTCTTTCATGCAGTGATTGCAGGGCCAGGTTATCTACAATGGAGCTGGCCATGATAGGCTCGTATAGTCTGCCGAAATCATTGGTATCCTGACGCACCATGGTGCTGGCCACATTCCACCTGCCATTGATAGGGTTGCCATTCATCACGTTGGTATTCATCAGCGAAATAGATTCAAAAGCACGGCGTACAATATCTTCTGCTTCTTCAATAGATACCTCATCATCGCGTTCTGTACCCAGCAGGATCTGTTCCAGCTCATCCGAAATAGCCCGGATAGGTAGAATGTCTGGTGCGAACGCAGGCGGGCCGGCACAGATATGAGCAGAAGCCTGTATCAGGGGGATCTGCGTGGAAAGAACTGTAACAACAACAGTACCATCGCATTCATCATCTATATAACCCCAGCTGTACTGATTACCATCGTCATCGGAATAACCGGCAAAGATCTGTGCAGGCATGGTATACTTCGGATTGAAGTTGGGCGACTCGCAGTAAGTGAACCATGGCTTGTCCGGATTATAGAGTAGCTGTGCCTCGCTGGTGATGTTGGGATCCGGTGTAGGCTCCTGTCCTTTGGCTTTGATGCTGTTGAGAGAAGCGCCATACACCTTGCCGCCGCCGGGAGTATACCGGAGCCGGATACCCGGAAATTCGGCCGAAGGTTTAATAAACTGCACGGTACCCAGCGGCAGTTTTTTAGTGGCTAAAAAATTGTTGCAGCTGGCCAGCACTTCCTTAGGTGCAAAATCATTGCTGGTGATGAGCACTGTAGCGGTAATGTTATCGTCCGGGTCATTGGTTCTGCGCATGATCTTGGAGTTGTGCAGCGTTATATCCCAGGCTACGTCCGACAAATGAAAGCCGGCCTGCTCCAGCACTGCTTCTGTCAGCGGAACCAATACACCAGGTTTATCTTCCAAAATGGCAAATACTTCCAGGAAAGGAGCTACCGGGCGAATAGTGCCGGTGGTATCGGTAGTACTCTTTGCATCTTTAAAAATGATCTCCGTGGGAGTAGCTACACTTAGTTCATGCGTGGATGGATCTACATAAAAGGTAGGCTTAGGCACTATTGTGCGGAAGCCCAGTGGCTTGTCTGCCGGTATTTCCAGGTCATAAGCAGCTACCGGAGTAGTGGATGAACCCAGTCTGGCTACGGCAAATGGCGGTAGTATGCGTATTTCAGTGATCTTCATAGTTGTTATTTTGAGGATGGAAGTCAGGCGTTTACGGATAACATGTCGTTGATGATCTGCAGCAGCTTTTTATCCGCTTCCCGCAGCCCATAGAGATAACGATGATTTTTTTCCGGTGTAGTCAACAGCAGCGTATCTATTATGGTAGCAGATGCCTGGATAACATCGGCATGAGTACGCCACCGGTTATGTTCACCTGCCGGCAATAACAGTGTATATGGTATCAGGAAGGGAGGGCCCGCTGTTTTATCGCCTACACCTACTTTCAGTGGCATTTGTACCATGGCAGTAGCGATGCTGCGGAGGTTATACATTTCACCGAAAGTGGAATTGATGATCAGCCCTCTCGGCGTTACCGCCCCGGCGCTGTTTAATCCATCTTCCAATACAAAACTATGGGTAAGGAAATTTAACAGCATCCGGTACCGCAGGTTAAAGAGGTGGCCCCAGTTCTGCGCTTCAGGATTGGTGATCTTATCGCGTTCTTCATCGGATGACTGTCCTTCAGAAGGATCATCGCTTTCATCTTCTGTATCTGAAGGGATAAAAGGATTCACGGCTACGTTTCTGGCAGGCGCCCAGGAGGTACCTGCTTCTGCAATCACGTCCCGCATTTCTTTATATACATTCAGGAACCGGATAAAGTGAGAGGGTTCATCTGATTGTACCGTATTATCTTCTCCCTGCTCCGCAATGGCGTTGAGGGCATTGTATGCATCATCTCTGCTGGCCAGTGGCATCACCAGTACATCGGGACTGCCTTTGGGACTACCACCGTGGGTATTACCACGTTGTCCTCCGGCATATCCACGACCCCATTCATCGAACTTGGCCTGGAAGGGGTAGGTGTCTGCCTGGAATATTTCATCACCAATAACGGCAGGGTCCTGTATCAGGTGTAACAATACATGGAACAATGCGCCTACGGTATTGGCTTTGGGTACTTCTGCCGCTACTCTGTCCTTGATTTCTTTTGCCAGTGGGTCTTCGCTGTTAATAAAGGTAGCAGGCGCTTCTGCATACACGTATTTAGCGAGGGAATTAAGCGTCAGGGGCTCCAGCTTGAAAGGGAAAGGGTAGAAGGGCGTATCCCATGGATAGTCCTGTCTTTCGAAGTGTAAGGGGCCGCCAATGAGCTTCAGCACATTCTGTACAGATACAAAATGGCCCATCTCTTCTTTGGCGATGCCGAGGATTACTTCCTGCCAGGTGCTGATCTGCTCGCGGTACTTTTCGGGTACCTGCGGGCCACCCAGACTGTAAGCTGCATAGAGGTATTGCAGCATTAGTCCGTGTTCAATTTCTGCATCTATATGCAGGAGGAAGGTCACATAGTCTTTGCCATTGAACTCAGGCGGAATAAGAATGGGTTGTTCATCTGCGAGGATTTCTTCTGTCAGGAATGTTTGGAATCCTTCCTTTCCGCCAAGCAGGGCAGATTGTCGGGTGATTTCTGCCCGGCGTTCTTCTGTCCGGGCTCTTTTAAAGATGGGTCCAAGGAAACGTTGATAGTTACTTTGCATAAAGGATAGCTGATTAAGTGTTATAATTTGGTGTGAGTCATAAATATTGCTGAAGTCCATTTAGGGACACGAAGGGCTATGCATGTAACGTATTTTGAGTGGTTATTTTGAGTCTTCTTCGTGATTGTTGGGAAAAATAAAATACGGTCATTTTTGCGACCTGGCAAAATTAATTTAGTCACATAAGAGGTGATTAACAATACGTTGATGTTGTTAATCCCCCAAGCCTTTAAAGGCCACAATTTTAACCTGATGCTATTCAAACCGCAGTGTATTTAATTTCCATTTACAATTGTTTAAATTCTATTCACAGGTTACTGTTGAATTATAAACTAATTTCTATCCCGTATTCAACCAGAACTGAACGAGCGCCATTGATAAGAACCCGTTACTGAGCATTTAATCATGAAAACCCACAGATCCCCTTTTTTTCATCACAAAAAAAACAGACGTATGAAAAACACGATGTTTGTCCCCGCTTTAATTGCGCTGGGCATACTTTCAGGATGTACCAGGAAGAGTACTCCCGGTAATGAATTGCAGCCTATCCCTGCCCAAAATCAAAAGTTACAGGTCCTTGCCACGCCACCCACCACCTGGCAGGAACATTGGTTTGAGCATGTACAATTGCTGAACCGCGTTTTTTACGACACCAGCGTAGCGGTGTATTACGACAATGATGTAAACAGCAGCGTCACCTGGCCATTTACTTATCTGGCGCAGGTATGGAACTACACCAAAAGCACCTACGGTACTTTCGGTGATGATTCCCGCCTTTTTGTAATCCTGCATACCGGCAAATATTCCGGCGGGCATCCTTCCACTTACATGGTGGGCGATCATGATTACCGGAATGTGATCGATGTAGGCTCCTCCGATCCTAACGCCTGGATCAGCGGCAACGGTGGCGATATTGACATCACCACGCATGAAGTAGGACATATCGTGGAAGGCGCTTCCAAAGGCGTACATAATTCACCCGCCTTTGGCATCTGGCACGACAGTAAATGGATGGAAATTTACCAGTACGATGTATACCAGGCGCTGGGCCGCAGCAGTGATGTGACCCGCTGGTATAACTCAAAGATCACACAAACAGATCCTTATCCGCGTGCCGGCACCTACTGGTTCCGCGACTGGTTTTATCCCATCTATCATAACTATGGCGGCGCTACCGCATTGAATAAATTCTTTGTGTTGCTGGCACAGCATTTCCCAAAAACAACCTTCAACAACGGTATCACCACTTATCCGGAATATACCCGGGGGATGAACTTCGGGGAGTTCGTACATTTCTGGAGCGGCGCCGCCAACACGGATCTGAAACAACTGGCATTAACGGCTTTCGGCCATAAAGATGAACAGGGTAACGACTGGACAGCCCAACTTAAACAGGCTAAAGTAACTTTCTCCGGCATTACCTATCCTTCCAATGATATTACCGGGCAGGGAACCATTACCGTGAGCAACGAAAATAGCGGTGGCGCAGGCGCTACGGAAGGATCTTTAAAACTCACTGACAATGTATACGGCAGCAAGTTTTTTGTTGGCAGTGTACCCACTACTTTTAAGATGCAACTGCAGTTCCCTACCGGACAAATAGTGAAATCATATACCCTTACTTCCGGCGATGATGCAATAGACCGGGATCCTAAAAACTGGCAACTAAAAGGATCTGATAATGGTACTACCTGGACCGTACTGGATACGCAGAATAATCAGACGTTTGGTGCGAGAAATCAAACCAGGCAGTTTAATATTTCGAATACAACAGCGTATAAGTATTATGCCGTGTATGTAACGGCCACCAATGGGAGTGTAGACTTCCAGCTGAGTGAATGGCGGGTGCTGAAATGATTTTTTTAGCTAATGCAGCGAATGATGAGCATAACATCAATTTCGCTGCATTTTTCGCTTAAATCTAATAGCTTAAATCTAATGGCTAAAAGCTATTTCACTATTCCTCAAACCGCTTCAATATCTTTTCCAGTTGTTGCTTACTCAAATCTATATTCAACCCCTTCGTATCGAGAATATTCTTCTCCCTTAATTCTTTCAGCGTGCGGTTAAAACTTCTGACCGATATCCCCAGGTAGGCGGCCATATCCTTTTTAGGTAGAAAGATCTCCTGGTCGGCTTCCAGCGTCAGCAGCCGCAGTAAGGCGTATTCCACCGGGTATAATTGCTGGTAGGATGTACGGATGCAGGTTTGACTGATCCGCGTGGCCAGTTCCTGCAGGAGTAGCTGGTTAAAGGTGGGACTGCTCAACACCAGGGTGGAGAACAGCGCATGTGGAATGGCATATACGGTTACCGGCGTGATGGCTTCTATATTACACAGGCATTTTCCTTTGTTGATGGCTTCCAGTTCCCCGGTTACTTCTCCCTTCCCCAGGAATTCAAAAATATAGTCCTTCCCGTTATCTTCCGCGATGTAGCATTTGGTGATACCATCTATAATGATATATACATGGCTGATGGTATCTCCCTGTCGGATCAGGCGGGTGCCGGGGTCGAAAGATTTCTGCATCACTGCGCTGCTGTTGGCAGTGTATTGTTCCATGAAAGTTAAAAAAGCCTGGTTCGTTCGTAACATACTATCAGTGGTGAGACAAATGTCCCGTTTAATTCAGCGGCGCTACTTATTTTTGCATCCGTAAAATGTAAAAATAGCAATGATCAATCATATTAGCGTAATTGCCTTTGATGCTGATGACACCCTTTGGGTGAATGAGCCCTACTTCCAGGAAACGGAAGCCCGTTTCTGCAGTCTGCTGGAAGACTATCTGCCACACCATACCGTGTCGCAGGAATTATTTAAAACGGAAATGGCCAATTTGTCGTTATACGGCTATGGTATTAAGTCATTCATGCTATGCATGATAGAAACGGTGTTGCGGGTATCTGAGAACACGGCGCCGCCGGAAGTCATCAATAAGGTGATTCAATATGGACAGGAAATGCTGAACAAGCCCATTGAATTACTGGATGGCGTAGAAACCGTATTGCAGGCATTATCCGGCAAATACCGGCTGGTAGTGGCTACCAAGGGTGATCTGCTGGACCAGGAGCGGAAGTTGAAGAAATCAGGCCTGGAGCATTATTTTCATCATATCGAAATCATGAGCGACAAGAAGGAAAGCGATTATAGCAAGTTGCTGAAGCACCTGGACTGCCGCCCGGAAGAATTCCTGATGATAGGCAACTCCCTGAAGTCGGATGTGATGCCGGTGTTGGCCATCGGGGGCCATGCGGTGCATATTCCGTATCATACTACCTGGGCACATGAACATGTAGATGCGACCATAGAAGATTCCCGTTTTTATCAATTTACTACAGTGGCAGATCTCCTGCCTCAATTGATCTCATGAAACAATTATTAGACCTGAACACCTGGGCGAGAAAAGATCATTTTCAGTTCTTTGGCCGTTTTGAAGAACCATTTTTTGGTGTTTGTGCAGACATCGACTGCACGGCTACCTATGAGCAAGCCAAGGCAACAGGCAGTTCCTTTTTCTTATTGTATCTGCACAAGTCACTGGCCGCAGCCAACGAGGTAACGCCTTTCCGCTACCGGATTACGGATGGGCAGGTGTGGATCTACGACCAGGTACATGCCTCGCCCACCATTAACCGCCCGGATGGTACTTTCGGCTTTGCCTACATGGACTACTACGAAGATTTCAGCGAGTTTGAGGTACATAGTAAGAAAGAAACAGAGCGGGTAAGGAACAGCACCGGGCTGGTACCTGCAGTATCGGGAGAAAATGTAATCCATTACTCTTCCCTGCCCTGGATCAATTTCACTTCTATTTCCCATGCCCGTAGTTTTTCCTTTAAAGATAGCTGCCCGAAAATAGCTTTTGGGAAGATGAGAGAAGAAGGAGACCGGAAGTTAATGCCGGTTTCGGTACATGTACACCATGCATTAATGGACGGATTTCATGTAGGGCAGTTCCTGGAAATTTTCCAACAGCGAATGAATAGCATCTGATTTTCAATGGTTTTGGAAGAAAAGTTTATCATGTCGTAGTAATGACGTAGTGGGGTGTAAACGTTTTTTTATGCAAACGTTTACATTTGGGTGTACTGTATATTTTTCAACCAAAACCACCCCGTATGAAAACGCTAAAATTGTTAGCCATCCTACTCGTATGCTATTGCACTACGATTGCCCAAACCCCGTTCCGTGTCATTGGCTATATGCCTTCCTGGGCCGGTAATGTAAACCAGGTGCAGTATAGCAAGTTAACGCACATTAACTATGCATTCCTGTTACCTACCAACACCGGTGGCCTGCAGGCCATCGAAAATCCATCCAAGTTGCAGAGTCTTGTCAGCACCGCACATGCCAACAATGTAAAGGTGATGATCTC
Organism: Chitinophaga sp. 10T418; assembly: GCF_056394125.1. Lineage (NCBI taxonomy): Bacteria > Pseudomonadati > Bacteroidota > Chitinophagia > Chitinophagales > Chitinophagaceae > Chitinophaga > Chitinophaga sp. 10T418. The sequence goes on along the minus strand of NZ_JBFTHG010000005.1, from coordinate 42,556 downwards.
TGTAGGCGGATGGAACAATGGTGACGACGGCGCCTTCGAAAGCCTGGCGGCCAACGGCACCTACCGGAATAATTTCGTGACCAATATGATCAACTTCGTCAACCAGTACGGACTGGATGGAGTAGATATCGATTGGGAATATCCGAATGCCGGGGCGTCTGCCAACAACTACATTGCCCTGATGACGCAGCTCAGCACAGAGATGCATAACCGTGGTAAGTTATTGACCGGCGCTATTGTGGGCACCGACGGCGCCAGCATCCTGAGCAGCGCTTTCGCCCTGGTGGACTTTTACAACCTCATGGCCTATGATTACAACGACTTTGACCACTCCACTTACAATTATGCTACCCAATCAATAAACTATTGGCGTGGCCGCGGATTGCCTGCATCCAAAACGGTGCTCGGGGTGCCTTTCTATGGCCATCCTACCTGGGAATCTTATGCGCAGCTGCTGGCGAGGGGCGCCAATCCCTATGCAGATATATTTGGTAACGTTGGCTATAATGGGATTACTACCATCAAACAAAAAACCAATCTGGCTTTCGATCAGGGCAGTGGTATCATGATCTGGGAATTATCGCAGGATGTTACCGGCGCCAACTCCCTGGTATCAGCTATCCACGAAGTGGTGGTGACCAGAACCGGTAACCCGGGCAACCCCGGCAGCGCACCCATCGGACAAACCATCTGGCTCCGCGGGAATAACAACCTGTACGTAAGCGGTGAAAACGGCACCGTGGCCATGAACTGTAACCGCGCCAGTGTGCAGGGCTGGGAACAGTTTACCGTGGTAGATGCGGGCGGTGGCAAAATCGCATTACGCAGCCAGAACAAGTATGTATCTTCCGAAAACGGCACACAAGCCATTACGTGTAACCGCGCCACTTTTCAGGACTGGGAAAAGTTTACCTGGATCAGCAATGCCAACGGTACTATCTCCCTGCAATGCAATAACGGTGGTTATATCAGCTCCGAAAACGGCGCTCAGGCCATGAGTTCCTGGAGAACAACTGCAGGTACCTGGGAATCCTTCAACTATGGTACGGCTAGTGCCCTGGCGGCTGTGAATGCACCAACAGCCATGACCGTTGCGACCAAAACCATTGCTGTGGATGAAACCACTACTGCTATACAGGTGTATCCGAACCCTATTAATGCCGGGACTACGTTTACGGTTACACTCCGCGACTATAACAGTAAGGCGCCGGTAAAAGCATCCGTTATCGGTACCAACATGCAGCCGGTAATGGTGCAGCAACCCAATGCCCGCAGCTTTAAAGTCAATACCAGCAATATTCCTGCAGGCGCCTATATTCTCGAAGTGCTGCACGATAATAAGCGCCATACCAAAAAGATCATTGTACTGTAACCATCACTATGATAAACCAATTTTTCACCCACAATTAAATCAGCATGAATTCCACTTGTTTCTCACGCTATGCAGTAGCGGCATGGCTGTTATTACTCAGCAGCAGCGTTGTTTCCTGCCGTAAAGACCTGCACACCACCGGCACCCCTGCAGACAGCAGCCCCAACGCCCTCGCAGGTGTCAACGACATCAACAGTACCTGGTCAGTAAACTGGGATAACTACACCAATGGCACCACTTACACCACCGCCAATGCCAATACCGATTTTGGCAATGTAACCGGCTGGAACGAATCCCGCGCATATAATTCCAATGGCAACCTGCGCATTCAACTGAACCCTAACGCGCTTTCTGCAGCCGGTGGGGTAGTGGCCAACATCGATGTGGAGGATGGCGCCGCCTATGAAATGGATTATGATATCCGTTTTCATAGTCAGTTCGACTGGAGCCGGGGCGGTAAAGTAGGCTTTGGCTTTTCCATAGGAGATGGTAATACCGGCGGCGATCCTGCCTGGGATGGTAACGGCGGCACATTACGACTCATGTGGTATCAGAACGATGCCGGCAGGGTATATTTTCAGCCTTATCTGTACTATAAAGATCAGCCCGGGCAATATGGTGACGACTTCGGTCTTTCTTACCCCGCCAGCGGCAGCATCCAGAAAGGAACTACTTATCATGTGCATCTGTATATTAAAAGCAATACCGGCAGCAATACTAACGGACACGTACAAATCGTGATCAACAATACGGTGTTACTCGACCGCGATATCCGCTGGACCACCAACGACAGCAAACGCCTGATCCGCGGTGTTACTTTCCATACATTCCGCGGTGGTAGCCAAACTTACTGGCAATCCTCCACCGTAGGATACATCTATTATGATAATCTGAGCGTACATAAAATAAATTAAAGCTTTTCTAAATAGCCATGCAGGAGAGAAACCCTCTCCTGCATTACTATTTAAACGATGTGGAAAATGCATTTTGCAAAATCGCTGCGGTTGTGTTATTTTCATGCATTACTACCCGTATGAATAACAGATACTACCCTTGAGCCACACGAATGAACAGGAACTATTGCTCTCCGTAGCCAAAGGAGATGAGCGCAGCTTCCAGGTGCTCGTTAAGCAATACTGGCCACAGATTTATGGCACCGCACTTCGGTTAAACCGTTTGCCGGAACAGGCTAAAGACTTGTCGCAGGACATTTTTGTGAAATTATGGAACAGCCGGGAAAAGCTGCCCGAAGTAGAAAGCACCGCTGTCTTTATATATGTAAGCGCCCGCAAGCTGATCAGGGATCACCTGCGTAAAAAAGTGCTGCATACCGACAACCTCGATACCCTCACGGTTCACCTGGGAGCAGCGCCTTCCGGCGATAATCCTTTACATCTGCCTGACCGTATATCGGAAGAAACCTTCGAAGCATTATTTAATCAGTATATGACCGGATCACTGTCTGCAGCCGATCTCCGGCTGTTCAGATCTATGGCCATGCTGCCGGAGAACAAAATACTGCTGTCACAGTTGCTGCAGGATGCCTTTACAGATCCTGCGTTTGCAGCACACGCCGATTTTAATGCAGACGAGATGGGGCAGGAGATCATGCAGAAAGTAGAACAGAACGAAGCTATTACACCAGAGATCCATCGTATGCAGTTGCCGCTGATTTCCCGATCCTGGTTTAAATATGTGGCCGCTGCTGCCATCTTTTTACTATTACTGGCTGGTAGCTGGCAATGGCATTCGCGTCAGCAACACCGGGAGCCTGTGTTGACGCCGCCAGTATTGCTGCCGGCCGCTGCCGGGTTGATGCTGCGGGATAGTGCCCGTACTTTGTCGGATAGTGCAGCCAATGCAACCCCCTGATCGCTGTCTGTACCGCTGCACCGAATTGACTCAAATACCCCCTTATGTTGGCCTATTTGCGTCCCTGCTTATTGCTACCTGTAGCGTAAGTTTGCTAAAAGCTTCCACAAACCACCAGACATGATGAAAACAATATTTGACAACCTCACACGGGATGAATTAATTAGCAGAATCAATACGCTGCATGAAGGGAGCACCGCCCAATGGGGTAAAATGAGCGTTTACGAGATGTTGAAACATTGTACTACTTATGAGCAGATGATGTTAGGTAAGATCCGTTATAAACGTTCGTTCTTAGGACGTTTGTTTGGAAGAATGGCATTGAAGGAATTTGCGGGAGATGACAGTCAGATAAGACGAAATGCGCCCACGCTACCTCAACTTAAGGTAAAGGCTGCGAGCGGGAATGTAGCCGCTGAAAAAAGTAAATGGATTGCGTTGCTGCAGGAATATAGACCTGGTAACAATGCGAACATTGTACACGCCTTTTTTGGAGAATTAACCCATGAACAGGTAGGGCAGTTGGTGTATAAGCATACCGATCACCATCTCCGTCAGTTTAATAGTTAGTGCTGTTATTCTATAAAACGATAGGCGTCATGGGTGTCATAGTCTATGCCATGTTTTTTCTTTAGCTCCTGGATATAATTAAGGGTACTGACGGTATGCGGACTGGCAACGGTATCGCCTACACGCTCAAAAGTATGTAACAACGTTTCTTCCAGGCAGGCAGATATGCTCATGTTTTTGTGTGCTGCAAGTTCCTGCAATAAGGCTGCCAGTCGCTTTTCCAGCCGAACAGGCACGTCTACGCGTTCTATTTTGATCGGAGGTCCCTGGCTATAGATGTAATGCCCGAATCCTAAATAGTTACCATACAAATCTCTGATAGTGTAGTCACGTATGCCATACGCCTGGTCTTCAATAGGCGTGACTATTTCCACGCCATTGGCGCGGTGAAATTCATATTGTGCATCAGCATTATCGATAATAAAATTAACCTCCGAGTGCCCTTTCACATAGTCCGTGTCTTTGGACAGATGTATCGTTACACTACCCAGTGTTACGCCCGCATAGGTAAGCGGATCGCCCCAGGTGAATTTGAGGGAGAAGCCAAGTTTGTCTGTATAAAAGTCAACAGCGGCGTTGATATCATCGACTTTCAGCGTAGGAAAAACCTGGGCGGATTCGGTATTGCTTGTCATAGTACCTGATTTTAGGGAAGATGCAGTCTCATTTCCTCTATAATTTAAGAAAAACAGGCACGAATTACAAATAGTCCTGACTTTGGGGCAGCATTTGGCCTGTTATACCCTTACAATGTCCCCTTTCCCCCCTGTATTTTTCCAATAATAAGGGTAGGTTTGTTTTACTAAAAATTACCACCATGGCACTACTGAATCCGTACCTCAGCTTCGATAACAATTGCCGTGAAGCCATGACTTTCTACCAGGACTGTTTTGGCGGCGAGCTATTCCTGCAAACCGTGGCGGAATCGCCTGTGATGGCGGCGCAAATGCCCGATCATATGAAGGACTTGATTTTGCATTCCACGTTAACTGCTGGCCCTTTGGTGATTATGGCGTCTGACTTAAGCAGGGCAAAACGTGTGGAAGGAAATACGGTGCAGTTGTGCATTAATTGCCAGTCTGAAAAAGAATTGGATACTTTCTTTTCAAAGCTTGCGGTAGGAGGTCAGATAACGGAACCATTAGCTGATATGCCCTGGGGAGCCAGGTATGGCGCGCTTACTGATCAGTATGGAAAGCATTGGCTGTTTAATTGTCCGAAGGAGTAGATGGTTTTAACTTATTCACGATCCGGAAAATCAACCAGGAGAATGCTCCACCTAAGACAGAGGCGAGCACGTCTTTTATATCAAAAGTCCGTTGCGGCATCCACAACTGGCAAAGTTCATACAGCGAAAGCCCTATGACAACTGAAACAATGGTGCTGATTGTTTTTCGTTCATCGAGAGGGTATTTTATGACGGAGTAGCCAAGGAAAAGTACCACCACCGCCAGGAAATTGGGAAGTGAATCCGCAAGGAACAGGGTGGTAATATGATGTTTAAAGAGATAGGGTCTTAGTCTTACCTCTTCAAAAAGGGTGAATGCCAGTGTTAAAATGAGGAGGGTGATGTAGATAGATCGTTTGTTCATGGAATGGTATAAGAAAGAGAACTGGTGGGAATTATTTTTTAAGTACCAATGTATTCAAATCTACTGCCAGTGCCTCCGCCAACTTAAGCAAAGTCGTCATGCTTGGATTGGTTTCTCCAGCTTCCAATCTACCTACCGAACTATGAGAAATATCCGCCAAATAAGCAAACTCGCGGGTGCTTAGCCTTTTTGCTATCCTTAGCTTTTCCAGATTTTTGCCAAATTCCTTTAGTATTTTATCCTCCTGTGCATCTTTCATCCCCGGAAGTTCATTGAAACACAAAAAAATAATGTACCCGTACTTGGGTACATCTAAGAAAATGTATTATCTTTGAAGTAATGAATTGATGATCGATTTTTTAAGTTGATTCATTTATTTTAACATCTAAACATAATAAATCCTGGACATAAAGTTGAGAATTTAAACATGAGTTCATGTATTGGGGATTTTATGTCTATCGGGTTAAATAATCATCACCAAACTCTCTTTTATGAACACCACACCATCCATGCCCGAATGGCTGGAAAAGCCCTTTCACCTTTCGGCAGAAGAAATCCAAAATCCCACGCAGGTCCTGGAAGAATTCTGCTGGCAATATTCTCCAACGGAAGTCCGCATGAAATTAAAAGACTGGTACGCGGCCTCTCTTTCGGACGAAGTTGCTGATACCAGATCTATCTTCACCACTTACGAAAACGTAGAAAAATTAATCGAAGCTGTTTATTTAATTCAGCTGCAGAAATAAGTATAAAGCTATTCCATCGCGTTATGTTGCCGCTATTTAATAACATCAAAACAAAACACCATGACTAACGCGAACAACGTATTATTAACCATTCACTCTTTAATGTCGAAACTACCAGTGGCTTTCCGGGAGCGTGTTTGTGAAGAATGCAACTGGAGTGTACCTACCTTTTACAGAAAAGTAAGATTGAAAGAAGAAAATGCCCTGAGCAACGCCGAAAAAGAAATGATCATGACGGTGATGCAGGAAGTATTAGCGCAACTAACAGCGGAGCTGAAATCTCCACCATTTGTAGCGGAAACGCCACAACTTCGCTAACACCTTCATTTCTACGCCCTTTACAGCACAGCAATTTCTTAAAGGCAGAGTATTTGTATTCATACATAGACAAAAATTCGATATTTATGAATAACAAAAAGCTTCTTGCTATTGCAGTGACAGCAGGTGTATCTGCTGCTGCGGCTATTATTCTTTACAATAGCTGCAAAGTGTCTATTCCCAGAGGCGCAACAGCAATATCGCCATTTGATGTAAGGAGGTACGTGGGTACCTGGTATGAAATAGCCCGGCTGGACTATAAGTTTGAACACAACCTGACGAACGTTACTGCTACTTATTCATTAAACGATGACGGAGAACTGGAAGTGGATAATAAAGGATTCAGCCCTGCCAAACAGCTCTGGAAAGAAAGTTCAGGCATCGCGAAGTTTGTAAAAACGCCTGATGTGGCCCGGTTGAAAGTGTCTTTTTTCGGACCCTTCTACGCAGGCTATAATATCATTGATATTGACAAACATTATAAACATGCATTAGTGGTAGGGAATAATCTGAAATACATGTGGATCTTATCCCGCACCACCAGCATTCCGCCGGTGATTAAAAAACGCTTCCTCGAGCAGGCAGAAGAACTCGGCTATGATACTGATGCACTCATCTGGACGAAGCATGATTTAAACGCATAAAAAGGGTCAAAAAAATAAATTAGGTTTTACTAAAAATATTAGTATTTTTGTAGAAGAAAGCAAATGAATAATGTAGAAAAGTCTTGAACGCTATGCTGTAGTAGTGTTTAGGGCTTTTCTATTTATATAAAATGCTAAATAAGTTAGTGATGGGTTAAATTGAAAACGGGGGGAATATCGTTTTTCAATATGCTCTCAATGCCCATACACTCGCGTTTGCCATTGTCAAATCCTCACTACACTAGCATTGAATATTATACAATACGCCATACACTCCCTTTAGATAATCTTCCATCTGCCCCGAAAACGGGTTCCCCGGATTGTGTTATATTTATCTTATCAAAATAATCTCCTATGGCAAAACAAATGTCTGTCCTTCCCTTTACGGGAAAACTCGGTCCTCTCCTCGGCTATAGCTATGGCCATTTCTCACCTTCATCCATTTGCTGAATCAATTTCATCCCGGTTATACATCCGAAACTCATCCCTGCATCAAGTCCACCTCTCCTGCGCCACTACTATAGATGCATAGCATGTGCTAAGCATAGCCTCGACAGTATCAACATAGTGTTAATACATTGTGTGGGTAATTGAAACGCATAAGGGTATTATTCTTTTCGGGTGTAATTACAGAAAACCCAAACATGTATCTGAAAAGCTCCCTGATTTTATTATTAGTTGCAACGATGATGACAGTGAATATCCTGTCCTGCAAAAAAGAAGATGATACGACTCCTCAACATCCGGGTCCCGGAACGGACGGTAATAGTCCGCTGAATTTGCCAGCTACGTTATACGACTATGTGAATACCAGGAAAAATATGCCACCCTGGTTATTGAACTTTATGACAACGAATCCTCAGTTGGACAATACACCCACCAACAATCCTATTACCAATGAAGGCGCCACACTGGGCAGGGTACTTTTTTATGATAAAGCATTATCCATCAATAACACGATTGCCTGTGCTTCCTGTCATCATCAGGCAAATGCTTTTTCTGATATAGTAGCGCAGTCCAAAGGATTTGACGGACAGGTGACCAGGCGCAATTCCATGCCGGTAGTAAATGTCCGCTTCTTCAAAGACAAGAAAATGTTCTGGGACTTCCGCGCAGCTGATATTGAAGCGCAAACCCTCATGCCCATCCTGGATCATATAGAAATGGGTATGCCCGATCTGGCTACATTGGAAAATAAACTGAAAGGAATTACCTATTACCCGGCTTTGTTTAAAGCGGCCTTCGGTACAACAGATGTCACTTCGGATAAGATCGGGAAAGCATTGTCGCAGTTCCTGCGCTCTATTGTCTCTTTTAATTCAAAATATGATAAGGAGGCACAAAACAACTTCGCCAACTTCACCCCAGCGGAATTAGCGGGACTCCATACCATGCAGCACGACTTCTGCACAGAATGCCACAGTGACCTCAGCACCAGCGCCTTCGGTCAAAAATCGTCTTTCCTGATAGTGGATAATACCGGTGTTAATACGGGCCTGGGTTCTAATAATGGACTGGAAGAAAATTATACTGATAAAGGGTACGGAGAAATCACCCATCAGCCACAGGATCAGGGTACTTTCAAAATTCCGAGTTTGAGGAATGTTGCGTTAACTGCTCCTTATATGCATGACGGGCGTTTTGCTACGCTGGAGCAGGTGTTGGATCATTATGCTTCCGGTATTAAACGTAACCCCGCCCTTGGAACACAGATGCGTGTTGGTGGTATCCCATTAACCGCCACCGATAAAAGCAATATAATTGCCTTTTTGAAAACACTCACAGATGAAGAGCTGGTAAAAGATGTGAAGTATTCGGATCCATTTAAAAAGTGATGTCCAAAATATTCTTTACAATACCGCTTTAAGCTGTTTTTTGGCGATGGCAGTCAACGATTCATAGTACCTGCTCAGGAAATGATAGATCACCAGTTCGTGTTTGCGCTGGTTGGATAATAACATCCTGTTGAGATGCATATGAATATAACTGCCCAGCAAATCGTCCCGCTGTTCGATGTTTACTCCTGCCAGGCGTTGCTTTATTTGCTGAGAGCGGGCAGCGAGAAAAGCGGTGGCTTCTTCAATGCCATTGGCAGCATCCTGCGAAGGATCCAGGATGCTGCTTATTTTGCGCATCTCCTCCCGGTATTTATCATTGAGCTGTAGGAGGAGGGGCTTGCCACCACCAAATTCTTCATAAAAACCTGCCTGCAGCCTTTTAAGCAAGGCTAATTTTTCCGGTAGTGCATACCCGAAATCATTCAGCAGGGTATCTACTCCACGCAGTGCCAGGAGCCAGCGATAATTTTCGCCTTCTTCCTCTTCCAACAGGTTCAGTATGTTTAGTATGCTTTCGCTGTCGTAGTGGAAGAAGTCTTCGCTGAACGTCATAGTGGCTGCGCCATAGCGTTCTATTTCCCTTTCGTAGGTATCTGTTTGCAGGCGGTAAACGTTATTGGGTGCATCTCCCAGTGCATCGTATAGTTTTTCCAGCACTACCTTCCAGAAATCTTTTCGTTCACCGTGGTGGAAGCGGATCCGCAGATGGTTTTCCGGATCATTATACCGGATAAAAAACCATTTGTCGATGATATTTTCCGCTGTAAGTTGCTGAGTAAGCGGTAGTATAATTTCTTTCAGGATATTTTCTGCGCTCCGGGTGCCTGCGTAAAGCTTTACATACAGCCATTCACTGCCGGTAACAAATTTGCGTACAGGCATGTCCGTTATCACAGTGGCTATGGGCGGTTGTTCTTTTTTATTTTTTTCGGGAGATATATACCTCAGTGGAATAATAAATTCATTGGTATGTTTCCCTTCGGGTCCTTCTATCCAGCAGTTATCGGGTGTATGGAGGAATTCCTGCAGGGTGACTTGTTCTTTTTTGATGAGTTGTGTCATCAGCAGGTGAACAGCCACTTCATTTTCCAGATCTGCCGGCAGTTCATTGTCCCCTTCTGTGATGACTACATAACGGGGGAGATCCAGTTGCGTTTTTATCTCCTGAAAAATACTCATGTACTGCGCCGCTGTAGCTTTGGCTAGTGCCGGCCAGTTTTTTTTGTTTAATGTCCAGGTGCTTTTACTGAGAATGATATGTCCGTATTGTATCCTGGGAAGAAAAGATACTTCACCCGGAAGCTGCCATTGCCAGGCGATTCCGGAATGATAGTCCTGGTTTTGTAAGTCACACAGGAATTTATATACCGGCAAACCATTACGATAGTTATGGGCGGTACTCATCCGGGGTATAATGATTTTGTTCAGCTTTTTGGAGCGTAACACCACTTTACCACGTTGTACGCTCACCATCAGATCAGAGAGGTGTATCTGGAATGCTTCCGGGGTAAGACTATTCGACAGGTACACAATTTCGTATTCCCGGAGGCGGGGCCGCATCAGGATATTACCGGTTCTGGATTCCGGCAGGTGTATGACTTCCGCGTAAATTTTCTCCGGATCATTGGCTTCTTCCGCAGCAAGACATTCCTTTACTTTGGTGGCCAGCTTTTCATCACCATGACAGAACCTTCCCAGCAGGTTGGCCGCGGATGGGCCGCTGCAGCCGTTCATGTCAAAGAGGTAGTCGCCATTGTCGATGGCGGCGGCGCTATTGCTTAGTATACTCCCCATGAGATACAGGCTGTCCGGTAGCGTAGATACTTCTTTGTCTTTCAGCGTATCCAGTTGTTCTTTGGTGATGTTGATGACTTTTTTACCATCACGCAGGCACTGATGCAGTTGCTGTAGCTGGAATTCCTGCATTTTGCTACGGGGGCTGCTGTTGGTTTGTCCACCTGGTGCTGCGTGTATGTCATCTACCAGTGGGGTGTGATCCGTATTGCCATTGCTGTGTGAGCCGTAACCAATACCGGCTTCGGTGTCCAGTGCAATGCTCAGCGGCACTTCCTGCTCTTCGTATCGTTGCTGGAACGCCTGACAGAAACTTTGAAGATCCCCGTTTTTGTTGATAGGCGCCAGTTTCCACAATTGCCCGATTTGTGCAGACAATTCATTGATGACCGTATGGCTCAATGTATTGCTGCCGGTAGACAGGAAAAGATCTGTTTGTACCAGGTCCTTGCTGCTGGTGTTGGGGATCATGGATTTCACCAGCGCGTGCGTGGCAGTATATTTGTCGATGCCGGATCGCTGATCCTGCAAAATTGTTTGTATGCGCGAAAGGGGAGTGGTAAATTCCTCCGTGTAGGAGAAATGTCTTAAGCGGTAGTTGAGATGCACAAAAAATTCTTCCCCGGTAACGGTTGGTTCCAGTTCACTTACCAGCAGTTGGTTCTGCAGCAGTTCCGCAGTGAATTCAGCCGCTTCTTCTTCGCTGATCTCATCGGCTTCACTAACAATGCTGTTACGTATATCCTTTAACGTTGCTCCGTGGGCAGCAGTATGCAGCATTTTGTCCAGGTAAGGACTTTTATTAACAGCGGTCAGGTAATAATTGCGGATTTTATTCTTAATGGTGTATGCCGCATAGCGGTACTGATTACCTGTGGCGTATAAAGAGTTGTTGGGATAATAAAGCAGTTGTTCTGTTATTTCGGGTACAGCGGTGATGGCTACTGCCAGCTCTGCTACATAGTTCATGTCCAGGCGGCAGTGCTTTTTATGTTCGTTTTTATTATTCAGCCGGATGTCGGTATGATCTGCGGGATCGCCTGTAGCGCAACCGGCAAAGAGGCCATAGGGCGTACAGCGGGTACTCATCCGCAACAGGTACCGGTATAAAGCAGCGGCGAGTTTGTAATTATCTTTTTCATTCACGGAAGCATCCTCTAACCACTTTTGCAGCTCCTGGTATAGTTCAGGAGAAGCAATATAAATGGCTTCCTGCAGATATTCGTCCCGGAAAGTTTCTTTTATAACAGCAGCGAGCGTGGTGTTAGTGATATGGTTTAATTCTGTAGCTACATTCACCGGTAGTAGTGGTGTTCTTACCACATAAAAATTTTCAGCTCTGATCATGGCCAAGGTCAACATTAGTCGCTGAAGGTAACGGTTTCTACTGCAACCACACATCACGGAAAACAGGTAAAATTTGTGTTTAAACATGTTTTTTAAAAAATCACGCTTTTCCGTGAGTCTACTTTTCTCAGTTTCTACCTACATTTACGATCATCCTGTAATGATAACGATGTAAAACCTGTATTTTTAAAATGCCCTATTTTAGAGACCTGCCAAACATTTAGTCTTTAATTTTTCAACCACATAAATTTGCATTATGAGAAAAACACCTGTTAAAAAACTTGCCCTCGGTAAATTGAAAGTAGCCAAATTAAGCATCAGCAGTCTGGAACAAGGAGATGCGTTCAGACCAACTTACACCGGTTGCAGCCTGATGGCAAAATGTACACCTCCAATTTCAAAAGATCCTTGTTTCTAAACTGATAGATGATGAAAAAATTATCTGAAAAGAAATTGAGTCTGGGTAAAATAAAAGTAGCTGACCTCAGTAAAGCAAATGTTACTGCAGAAGGGTTTATGCTATCACTTGGCTGCGTGCCAAGTGTGAAAATCAGTTGCCTGAGCCAGGGTGCCCCTGTTTGCAGTGTGGACTCCTGTATTTTCTGATTTTAATTTACTGTCCCGCTTAAAATTAGTTTATGAAAAAGCTATCAGAAAAAAAATTAAGTCTGGGTAAAATAAAAGTAGCCAGTCTTTCTGCGGCATCACACCAACAACAAATGGCAGCAACTGCCGGAACTTGTTCCATCATTTGCTCCTTTCGTATTTGCACTGACAATATGAGCCAGGGTGCTCCTATTTGTAGTGTAGATTCTTGCCGCTACTGATTGATATTTTTTATTAGCAACTGACTGTATGGCAAAACATGTATGCGTAAGCAATGCATGTTTTGCCATTACATGTTTTATAAAGTCAATTCGGTTTATGGATCATAAGGAAGAAGCATTATTAGTCCTGCAAAGGATCTGCACGGAACTGGACAGGTTTGCAACAGAAGATACCAACACCGGATTATTGGGCGGCTATACCGGCGTGGCCTTGTTTTATGCATATTACTATCAGCTCACCGGCAAGGAAGAACACCTGGATAAAGTATATGAAATTATAGAAAAATGCCTGCAGGCATTATCTGAAGAACCTATGAATGGTTCTCACTGCAGCGGCATCGCGGGCGTGTCCTGGTGTATTCAGCACCTGACAGAGATGGGCTTGATAGAAGCCGATGATGCAGCCGATACCTTTACCGATATTGATGTATTGATAGGCGATTTTATGGCAGCCGAGCTAAAGGAAGGCAAGAACGATTTCCTGCATCAGGGATTGGGTTCGGCCCTTTATTTCCTGTCAAGACTCCCGGCACCAACTGCAGTTGCTCAACTGGAAAGCATGGTGCATCACCTGGAGAAAACAGCTATCCCACTGCCCGGTGGTATTGGCTGGAGAGATCATTTCTCCAGTAAAAGCCAGGAATACCAGGATCAGCACTTATTTAACCTGGGCCTGGCACATGGCAATCCAGCTATTATTGATATACTGGCAAGATGTTACGAAAAAGGCATTGCCAGGGAAACCGCATTGTCACTGATAGAAGGAAGTATACAATGGTTGATGGGCACCCGTAATAAATCCGGTGTGGCAGAACAATCGCTATACCCGGTATTGGTAGATGCCAACAATCGGGTAATGGGAGAAGCCCATAGCCGCCTGGGCTGGTGCTACGGGGACCTCGGCATTGCGACCATGCTCTGGAATACCGGCAAACGCCTGGAAAGAAGCGATTATCAGCAGGAAGCACGTCGGATGTTCCAACATATCAGCACGCACCGCAATGCGAAGAACGGGGCTGTAAACGATGCCTGTTTATGCCATGGTAGCGCCGGTATTGCCCTTATACTGCAACAGGCCGGATTGGCCGCTAACGATACTGCTTTGCTGGATGCTTCCCGGAGCTGGCTGCAAACAACGCTGCAAATGAATACCTGGGCCGATGGGCCCGCAGGCTTTAAATTTTATCATCACCCCGAATATATCAGCAGTCACAATGTGCTCGAAGGAATTGCAGGAATAGGGCTGTCGCTGATCAGCTTTGCGGATACAGAAATTAAACCTGCCTGGGGGGCTTGTATGCTGATAGTTTAAACTTGTCTTGTCCTTGATACACAGATAATTTTTACTATCTTACATGCATAGTAAATGAGCAGTTAAGTTGTTCACCCAACATCATTATGCCATAGCATACAGAAGTTACAGCAAACAGAAAAACCATGATCCGTTTATATTTTGTTGATGATCACCCATTGATCTTAGAGGGGTTACGATCCCTGCTCAGCATGGAAGCAGATATTCAGTTGGCAGGCGAAACCAGGAACGGTATCTCCTGTCTTCATTTTTTAGCTCAGCATACCGCAGATGTTGTTTTACTCGATACCCTATTGCCTGATATCAGCGGCGCGGAACTTTGCGCCAGCATAAAGAAGCGATATCCTGAAGTGGCCGTGCTGGGATTAAGTTATCATAAAAACGACAGCGGCATTGCCAGCATGCTGGATAGTGGCGCCAGCGGATGCCTGATGAAAAATGCCGATAAAGAAGAATTACTGCAGGCCATTCACGATGTTTATTCCGGGAGGACCTATCTCTCGGCAGAATTAAAACAAGCCCTGAAAGGAGATAGTGTGCTGCATTTGCATATTACCAAACGGGAAAAAGAAGTACTATGGCTCATTGCCAACGGCCATACCAACCACGAAATAGCAGAAAAGCTGTTCATTAGTTCAGATACAGTAGATAGTCACCGGCGTAATTTGCTCGGCAAATTCAATGCGCGTAATACCGCTATGCTGATCAAATGTGCCGTAGATAATAAAGTACTGATTTAAGTAAAACCAGCAGCTCCGGCTTACACCGGAGCTGCTGATTTTATTTTGTTGGCGCCGGAGGTAATGACAACAATGGGATATTGGAATCATAGGCCAGTTTTTTGGAAATACTACCACGGAAGATCGATGCCAGGAATCCGGTTTTCCTGGGAACTACGATGATCATAGAAGCGTGGTGCTGATTGGAATACGAAAGAATACCTTCTACCGTATTATCTTCATTGATATAGTCAAACGTAGCACTGCATTTTTCAAAAATATTATGTAAACTGGCAATCGTATCTCTCGCCTCTTCTGAATAGAGATCTTTTGATACTTTCTCTACATTCAATACCCGCACGGGCACCGGAAAAGCATCCAGTATTTCATAGAGCTGATGCACCGGGATGACAGCATGATCTTTCAGGTCAGTTGTAAATACAACAGATTTTATGCCTCGCCCGATAATCGTGTCTTTGGGAACTATCAATACCGGCACTTTACTTTCTTCTATCATCATGGAAGTGGTGCTGCCAATCAATAATTTTTCGAGTCCGGATTTGCCGGATACCCCCATCACTACCAGGTCTACCTCTTCCGTTTTACATAAATCGCCGATATAGGCCGGCAGGGAAGTATCTTCTGCCAGCAGATCAACCTTTATGTCTTTTACCAATGATTTCAGCCGGTCCTGTACCAGGGCCAGTTGAGACATGCTTTCTACATAAATCTCCTGGCTGCTCTGAGAATTCCCTATCGGTAAATCGGTGCCACCAATAATGGTTTGATAGGCATGGTACAACAGGATCCGTTTTATCTGTAAAGGACCGGCCATCTCGGCAGCGTATTCGGCCGCGCGGAAAGCATTTTCAGAGAAGTCGGTCAGTATGAGTATTGTTTTCATGTGTGTTAGTTTTAGTGCCAATGGAGGAGCCGCTAATTTCCTGCCAGTTAATGGTAAACAAAATTAAGAGGCGGATGTTCGGAAATAGTTATTCCGGCAGCATGAAATTAAGGTAATTTGCTGTTCATTTATGCACTGAAAGTGTCCGTAATTGAACATTCCGGCAAGGTTGTCTTATCTGCTTTCCCGCCATGGTACAACATTCTCCTAAGTGGCATTTTTTTTGGCTCCCGGAGGCGTACATTTATCACTTGTATCGTTGAAATCATACCATTCATGATCAGAAATTACCTCAAGATCGCGTGGCGCAGTCTTTCCCGGAGTAAAGTTTACTCTTTGATCAATATTACCGGCTTAACGGTTGGTATCGCCTGTTGCGTCCTCATCGTTTTGTATGTAAAGGATGAGTTGTCTTACGACCATTATCATAAAAATTATAATGAAATTTACCGTGTACTGCAGGCATTCCGCAACCCGAACGGGCAAAAGGATGTTCCTCCGCCGGCTCCTGCAGAGTACCAGGTATGGGGCTGTGCACCGGTGGGGCCGGCACTGAAGGCCGACTTCCCGGAAATCACCAAAATGACACAGTTTACCAGTCCGGTCAGCTTACTGATGGAACATGGCGATAAACGTTTCCAGGAAGCCAATATGATGTTTGCGGATTCTGCAACCTTCGACATCTTCAGCTGGAAGCTGTTGTATGGTAACCGCGAAACGGCATTGAAGAACCCCAACACTATTGTACTCACCAAAACCATAGCAGAGAAGTATTTTGGCAATACTAATCCCATCGGAGAGGTATTTAAAGCAGAAGGCTCATCCCTGATGGTGTCAGGCGTAATGGAAGATGTACCCGCCAATTCTCATTTTACGTTTTCTGCGTTGATATCCATGAGTACCTTCAGGAAAATCAGGCCCGAAATCTTTGGCTGGTGGGGGTATGTAGACTTCTACACTTATTTCCTGGTACCGGAGCATACCAATATAGCGGCGATGCAGGCCAAAGTGCCGGCATTTTTAAAGCAATATAATCCGCAGGGAACGATTGATTCCTATACCATTGCATTTGAGCCATTAAAAAATGCGTACCTGCACTCTGAGGCAGGACGGCAGCCGGGGCCTACCGGCAGCCTGGCGAACGTGTATATATTTTCGCTGGTAGCTGCTTTTATCCTGTTTATCGCCGGCATTAACTTTATCAATCTCACTACTGCCCGCTCTATGGAAAGGGCCAAAGAAATAGGTGTACGTAAGGCGGTAGGCGCATATCAACAGGGGCTTATCTTTCAATACCTGACAGAGGCAGTATTGATAGCCGCCTTGGCCACCGTGCTGGCATTTGTGATGGTGTTGCTGTTATTACCACTGGTAAGAGAGCTGTCGGGCAAGCACCTGCCTTATACGGATCTGTTGACCTGGAAGATGGGCGTGATGCTCGCTTTAACACCGTTCCTGGTAGGGCTGCCTGCAGGTATTTACCCCGCCTGGGTATTGGCCCGCTTCAAGCCTGCGCTGGTGTTAAAAGGCAAGTTTGAATCTTCCACGAAGGGTATACAGTTAAGGAAAGGGTTAGTGGTGTTCCAGTTCAGTCTTTCCATTGCATTGATTGCCTGTACCGCAATCGTATTTTCCCAGCTGGATCACCTGCGTTCCCAGAACCTGGGCTTCCGGCAGGATCAGATGCTGATCATTGATTATAGTGGCGATGAAATCGTAAATAAGAACATAGATGCGGTGAAAGCCACGTTAGCCAATAATCCTGCTGTACAAAGCATTACCGCCTCCAGGGCAGTACCGGGTGATTTCTTCCCGAATGCGGGTACCAGCATCGCTGCTCCCAGTGGTGAAATGAAACAATTTGACCCGGGGATATACGAAGTAGATTACGATTTCTTTGGAGCCTATGAAATGAAAATGGCCGCTGGCAGGGCTTATTCCCGCGATTTTCCGGCAGATACAGCACATTCCATGGTAATCAACGAAGCGGCCGCCAAACTATATGGTTATGCTAACCCGGAAGATATTATCGGTAAGAACTATGAGCAATGGGGCCGTAAAGGTACCATTGTTGGTGTGGTAAAGGATTTCAACTATCAGTCGCTACATAAGAGAGTAGAGCCACTGACCCTGAGGATGGCGCCATACGATACAAAAAATAAAATATCCCTGCGTATCAAGTCTGATCATTTATCGAAAACTATCGCGGAACTGGAACATACCTGGGCGGTAATGGAGCCGCAACGACCTTTCCGTTACAACTTCCTGGACCAGGCATTTAACGAACAATATCAGCAGGACGTACGCTTCGGACAAATATTCGGTGCTTTTGGCAGTCTGACCATCTTTATTGCCTGTCTGGGTTTATTTGGCCTGGCCACTTATTCTACCGAAAAAAGACTCAAAGAAATAGGCATTCGCAAAGTACTGGGCGCCTCCGTTACCAATATCGTAGGACTCTTATCCGGAGACTTTATCAAGCTGGTATTGATCGCTATCGTGATAGCCACTCCGTTAGGCTGGTGGGGCATGCATCGCTGGCTGGAAGGCTTTGCCTACCGCGTAAATATCCATTGGTG
Source organism: Chitinophaga sp. 10T418 (assembly GCF_056394125.1). NCBI lineage: Bacteria > Pseudomonadati > Bacteroidota > Chitinophagia > Chitinophagales > Chitinophagaceae > Chitinophaga > Chitinophaga sp. 10T418. Next base: position 24,122 of record NZ_JBFTHG010000005.1, on the reverse strand, counting down.
GACGTTTGGGCTGGCAGGACTGGCGGCTGTGATGATTGCCTTGTTCACTGTAGGTTTCCTGGCGTTGAAAGCAGCTACCATGAATCCGGTAAGATCATTAAAATCAGAATAAATGAAACAGGCCCGTGTATCAGAAGGGCCTGTTTTTATAAAATATTCTCCCGTACTCATTTTCCTGTTGATGAAATTTGCCGGGTGGCAAGCCGGTATATTTTCTGAAGTCTTTTATGAAATGAGACTGGTCGTAATAGTAATGATAGAACTCCTTTGATACTTGCCGGATATCCGCCTGCTGGGTATAGATGCTATAAAACTGCTGGAACCGGATAACAGACGTAAATGCTTTAGGGGAGATGCCTACTTTCTGCAAAAATTTCATACGCAGCCAACGACTACTATAACCGGATATTTTTTCGAGTTGACCTACCGATAACATTCCCTGCTTTTGCATGATCTGTTCTACGAGGCAGGTAATCAGCGGATCTTCTGCTGTTATATCCAGATTTTTAAGAAGAAATTCCTGTAGGGTATGGATGCAGATGTCGACTGTTTTCGCATCATTGATTTTCTCCTGCAATTCATTTGTTTTGCTGCCAAAAACAGTGTCAAATGTCATGGCGCAATTGGCGATTTCCTGCAAGTCAAAACGGAAAAAGCGATACGCTCCCCTGGGACTGAATTCTATACCGATAGTCTGAAAGCCGCTGTCGTAGGTCTGTGACACATGAGAATACACCTCTGAATTCCCGATCAGCGTAAGCTTTTTTTCTCCGGAGCACTGATGAACCCCATTGATAATACTGCTGATTCCATTGCTGAATGGGATAACGATTTTCGGCAAGCCATTAGGGACAATGAGCTTTAAATCTTCTTCTTTTAAATTGCTGTCGTGTTCCAGTAGAAATATCCGCAGGATATATTCTTTTAATAAGGGGTGTATGGCGTAGCAGCGGAGATGCATGTTCCTGCCTTTTAACAAAAGTACGGGGTACTTCCGTTTTTTACAATTTTATCTCCTGCCGATGTACCAATTTTGTTTTAAAACACTGCATCATGAAACATTTGATCAATTGGGTAGAAATTCCTGTTGCCGACATCGGCAGGGCTACTACGTTTTACAGTGCTATTTTTAAAGCGCTTAAATTTTGCCAGATGGAGATGAACGGACTGCAATACGCGTTGTTCCCTACGGAAGATACTTACAACAGCGGGGCTTTGGTGGAGKGAGCCGATTACAAGCCGGCCGCATCGGGTATACTTATTTACCTGGATGGAGGTAAAGACCTCAATGAAATTCTCCATCGCGTTGATGCCGCAGGCGGACAAGTGCTGATGGAGAAAACTTTCCTGGGAGAAGGTGCCGGCTATGTAGGCATGTTCAAAGATATAGACGGCAACAGAATAGGCTTACAACATCAATAACATGTACTACCTGTATAAATTAATCCCGCCCCGTCCTACGTTTCACCTGGATACTACTGCAGAAGAAAAAGAAACGATGGACCGGCATATCGCTTACTGGACAGCTTTGACGGATAAGCGTATAGCCGTTGTGTTTGGGCCTGTATTCGATCCCGCCGGTGTATATGGACTCGGTATCATAGAAGTTGATTCGGAAGATAGTGCCCGGCAGGTTGCAGCGCAGGACCCGGCCATTCTTGCGGGAAGCTTTACCAATGAGTTGCTTCCTATGGAGGTGGGCTTGATCCGGCGCTAACGTCATTTTATCAAGTGGACGTAATCCCTTCAGCGATGAAGGGATTTTTTGATTTTAATATGATATCTTCCCATTAGGAGTATATTTACGCACAAATCAATTGCTATGAAAAAACACATGATAACCCCGGGGATTTTTGCTTTTCTTCTGATGACTGCCTGTAATCAGACACCTCCCAAACAGCCCGCCAGCGATTCTGCTACTATTAAAGAAACGCCCGCCAAGCCGACTGAAAGCGAAAAGCCGGTAAAGGAAATCACCGGTAAAGTAAAAGAAGTAGTAAGTGGGAAGGATGGTTATACCGCCAAAGTGGTAAGCGAAGATGGAAAGGTATATTCCGCCACCGTGAGCCATGCTAATCTGAAAGATCCTTCCCAATACAAAACAGTGAAAGCAGGTGATCAGGTGACGGTGAAAGGTGATTCCTGGATGATGGGAGAGGAAGAGCAGATTACCGTGCGGGAATTGAGATGATGAAATAGTAATGATTTTTATAGAGATGGTGTGATAACTATGTTATTTAATCAGGGTAAAGAATGAAGTAGTCATAGAGCAGGTTACATCCCGTCTCAGATGGAAACGAATTTGGACTAAAGGATTAAATTCATTTTAATGATGAGTGAGCAATTGATAGATACTTTTCTTTCGGGATACCCAAAAACTGTTGCTGAAAACAGTTTGTTACTTAGAGAAGTGCTTTGAAACTCTTACCTGAGATACTGGAACAGCTTGACCTTCCTGCGAAAATGATTGCATTTAGCTACGGCAAAAGGTATACCGACATGGTATGCACTTGAATCCGTTAGCGACGCTTGTTAAAGAAGCATTTAAGGCATATAAGAAAAGGGTAAGCCTATAACTACATCGAGGATTAAAGTTGAAAAAATCCTTTAAAAAGTGAGCCGGGGCGGTTTGGTATGTCTCATCCCGAATTTCAGATGAACTTATCATGTCTGATCAATCATTATCTAATGCGGATCGTTTTTTCTTTTTATGAAATGAATGAAAGATTACGCAAATAGGATGCGTTCCTTGCACTTAATTTCACTTTACAGTAAACAACAACGAGAGATTTTACACTAAAGTGTTATAGAAGTTGTTGATTTGTAGACATATCTTGCAGCCTCTCTTTTTTGAGAAGTGTGTAGCGACTTATATTGTATCAGTTTGATTGTGGCAATAATAGTTGTTGCTTTCTTTGTTTAACCATAATAGTCACATGAAAAGTTAATTGATTTGTATTTAAGTACAGTACCATGAAATATGCTTTGTTAGTCCTTGTTCTCGTTTTTGTCAGTGGATTTTTTCTCAAATTTAATTAGCCTTTTGAGCGCTCCAAATAGTTTTGCAGAAAATGAGCCTGCGCTTTAGAGTCATAAGCGGGGTTGAAATTGACGTAGCAGCATTGGACAGGTACCGTTTATTTTATAAACAGGAATTTCTTTATTAAAATAATTTATACACTCAGTAATGTGTTTAAAACCCTATGTCATGAAGTTTTGTAGCTTGTTTTGCTTGTTTGTACATCACATCTGATTTAAGCTGTTATAAAATTCCAAAAAAAGGATACAAACATCTATGAAACAAGTCACTTTTAGAAGCCTCATTTTACAGGAAAACTGATAATCGCATGCAAAATTTATCCCGGCCCCTTCAACTCCTGCTATATATAATACTGTTGCCTTCACTAACGGTGGCGCAGCAGGTATCTAAAGCAACAGATGTTAATAATCCGATACTAAGAACAGCCATCATTGACTCCCTTAACGCACGGGCAATTGGGAAGTCCATCGGTATCCGGCCACCCGTTTCACAAATGAACGGATTACACGGTTTAAATGAAGCTGCGCAATCACAATTCTATCAACATGTAAGTCAGGTGCACGGCGCTAAAGAATTACAGCGTCTTCAAAAAGGCTATGCGCTGCTAAAGGATACCGGGCGGATTACCAATTACCTGAACGCCAAAATGAGGGGGTTTTATGCGCTGAAAAATGATCTCAATGCCAGGTCTGTCATGCAAAAAGGTGCCTGGGATAATCATGTGAAAGAGATCAGTGCAAGTGCTTTTACTGATAATGCCCCAGGAGCAACAGCTCCAGCCGGGTTTCTTGTTAACCTGGAAGATAATATAGTAGTTGGTAATATTCCTGTAAATGTTCATTTTACTAATTTATCGGGATTTAGTACGCCTGACCGTAATTTCCTGGATCAGCAACTGAAACAGTTTTCATTCGACAAGGATGCTTATATGCAACGGATGAATGCTTACGTGGAAAAAAGCTATAACCTCAACAAATATTTTCTGGGAGATATAGATGTGACATCTGCGCTGAAGTCCTTCACATCGCAACGTATAGCTTCCATTCAGTCAGATATGGAGCAAATGGTGGATGCGCAAAAAGCCGCTGCGTTTAAGAATCTTGTGTCAGCAGAACAACTCGTATACCTGGATAGCAGCCAGATTACCCATTTGCTACTGGATAACAAAGTGCTGCAACTGAATGCGGAAGAATTGAGCGGAAAAATACCTGATACGACTTTAATGGCCACTGATGCGCATGGTAGAACTATCCTTGCTGCAAGACATTACCTGGAAAGTGTCAGGAGTCTTAAAACAAATATAAATGAAGGATTAGCCGCAAAAGAAACATTTACCGCCCAACACAAAATCACAGGATCACTGAACGGGCGTCTACAGGATGTTGAAACACAGAAGCGGAATATCAAGAACCTGTTGCCACTGAATTTTCTTCAAAAAATATTACTGCAGGCAAAAAGTCTTGATATAGGTAATATCGCTGCTTCCGGTAGTAAAGGAGGGGTGCAGGATTTGTTTATGTCAGGTGCACAAGGATCGTTTTTAAACAATAATAAATTCCTAATGCTGGGGGCAGGTACCAAAAGCAGCGGCGGGGACATAAAAGACCTGAACTTCACGTCTTCACTTGATCCCGGGGCCTATTCGATGCAGTTTGTTCAAATGGGAGCCGGCGATATCAATAACGAGCATAGTCACGTTGCCATGGTAAATGCCAATACAAAAAATCAGGCATTACGACAGTTTAATACACAAAGCCTGGCAAGAAATATTTTTGTAGGGGCTTTTTCTGAACAAATTGACCTGGGAGAATATGGGAATGTGAAGTTTGAACTCTCGAAATCTAATACCCAATTCAATAATTCAGCGACCGGAAATAGTTACGCATTATCCTCCAAGACAGCTGCTTTTACTTTGTTGAATGATTTCTGGGAAACCCTTTCTGTAGGACTCGATTACAGTGGAGAGGTACGTGTTGCCAATATGACACAACGTGCCTATGTCAGCTATTCCGGGTTGGGGTACAGCAATCCGGCATCTGCCAGCGCAAGCCGGGGAACTATTCGCTATGGCGGAAACCTGAAGAGATCATGGAATAAGCGTAAGATTACTGTAGGCCTCAGAATGGATATGAGAGATATGAATACCTCACCGCTTACGAATAGCAAATACAGAAATCGCCAATATAGTATTGACACCCGTATCAGGATAAAAAAGAATTTTTCATTGACTGGTCAGATTGAACAGTCAATGATGAAACGTATCTCCGAAAAGTTAACCGAAACCGGTTATCTGAACCGGCAGATAAAAGTAGGCTCACAGCTGAGCGGCAAATTGTTTTCCCTGTCTCAGAATAATAATTTCAGCTTTAGTCTGCAACAAATGGAAATGGCGCCGCTGAAGAGTATGTTGGTGAATTTTAACCTCAACCACAGTATCCTGGTAAATACACATATCCTCACCGTCAGCCTTTTCTATAATAAGGATCTGAAAGATCAGGCCCTCTATGGCAACCTGCTGACAGCAGAAACCGGATGGAGTTATCAGCTGGGTAAAATGTTGTCCTGTAGTAGTGGAATTACCTATCTCGATAATAAAGATGTAGTCCGGCAATTAGGCATCAGGCAAACGGTAAGCACCGTGTTACTAAGCCGGTTGAATGTAAACCTGTATGCTGATGCCAGGAAACAACTCCTGAATACCGCCCGGAATTACCTTTTTGGCAATTTCAGCACACAACTTTCTTTAAACTATCAATTGAACAAGTAGTATATGCGGAACTTAATATGCTGGTCCATCTTCGTGCTATTATTTTCAATTCAGCACTCCTTCGCACAGGTAGCTTTTACATTTCTGCCGGAAGTACATGGGCGTACACTGGATGGATTATTTCAGGTAAGACTGGCCAATAGCAGTGGGCAGAAATCGCTGGTAAGATTGCAGGTAACGGTAACTGCTCAGCAGGTGGGGCAGATCGTCACTATCAAGACAAAACCTTTTGAATTACAGGCTGGTATTAATCCATTGCCAGCCGGATTAATGGGTGGTGCCAGCATTGTTTTTGGCAGTAATAAACTGGCTGACATATGTCGTCAATCCGGTTTTTTTACAGAGGGCGACTATGAATATTGTTTCGAATTGCTGGATGAAGGGGGGCATACAGGAGAAGCCGTATCTCAGCAATGCTTTGATTATTATCTCCAGCCTTTTTCCCCATTGATGCTTTCTGCGCCGGCTGATGAAGATGCGATATGCGATAAGCGACCAACCTTTTACTGGCAACCGATGCTGCCTGCTATACCAGGTATGCAGTATCGCCTGATATTGACATTACTAAAACCGGGACAGGCCAAGGTGGAAGCACTGCGTTATAATATGCCCTTGATTAACCAGCAATATATACAGATGCCCATGCTGTTTTTCCCGCCGGCTACCCGCGAGCTAACAGAAGGACAGGAATATATATGGCAGGTAACAGCGTATCGCAATGATATGGTGCTGGCTAATTCTGAGATGTGGACTTTCAAAGTAAAATGTACAGATAGCGTTGCCAGTAAGGTACCGGAAAGCTTTAGAGACATTGAGGATCTGGTAAAAGGAAATTTCTATGTGGCCCGCGGCCAGTTGTTATTCGCTGTGAAGAACATCTACGATAAAGCAAAACTGGAGTATCGTATTTCCTGTATCACTAAACCTGAGCAGGTAGTTAAAAAACTGCCGGTAGTATTACTGGACAGAGGTATTAATCACGTTACTATCGACCTGTCCGACAACAGCACATTCACCGATGGTTATTACTACCTGTTGGAAGTTAAACTTCCCGATGGCGAAACAAAACAATTAAGGTTTCTTTTTAAAAATGATATGGAATAAAATCATGAAGCACTTTTTAATATTGAACGCTTGCTGTTTACTATTGCTGGCTTGCAATAATAACAGGGAGCAGGTGAAAAATCTCATGCAGGATGCACAGAGTCGACTTGTGCAGGATAAACAGATAGGAGATACCAAAGTAAGACTTACCTATCTGCCATTGGGTTGGGAAAAGCAGGCCGGCCTGCATGAAGAAGAAGATGCTACAGAGATGGCTTTCCGGGTAAATGTGAATGGAAGTAAACAGGTGACGGTGAATGAAAAACTGGCTTCGTATGGCGTAGATACACTGTTCCAGCTCATCTTAAACCGCGATACACTTGCTCCTGTATCCGCTGAACGTATTGCTAACGGCAATCTTTCAGGAATTACATACCTGGTCATTTTTGAGCGCAGACCTATGTTGCCGGTACAACAGGCCATGTTTGTGTTTAAAGATTGGTTGTTTACCAATACCCGGTTGGTATTTCCGCTGGAGAGAAAATATATCCTTATTGCTGATTCTTTAAGCCACAGGCTATGATTATAAAGAGTATAAAGATTAAGAAAACACTGGCATTTTTCTTTTTGTCACTGCTGACTTTGGAGAACCTGATACCTCTCCAAACGCTGGCCCTTACCTCAGGCCCGTCACAACCAGAGCATAAGCAATTTGCGGCCTACAGGACCAATGATATGGTGGACCTGTTTTCAGGGGGATTTAAATACAATATTCCGTTAATGGATATTGATGGATACCCTGTTAATATTAACTATGCTTCCGGTGTTGGTATTGATGATGAGGCTAGTTGGGTAGGACTGGGATGGAATTTAAATGTAGGTGCTGTCAACCGGCAGTTAAGAGGTGTTCCCGATGATTTTTCAGGTGATATTATTAAAACGAAACACTCGGTAGCCAACAGGTATGTATATGGCGGAACAGGAAAAGTACGGTTGGAGTTGAAAGGTCTGGATGTGGCGAAAGTATCGGGAGAGATTTCCGTAGGTGTATTCAGCGATAGTTACACCGGGATGGGGGCTGAGTTTGGGGTGAATGCAGGATTATCTCTGGGATTAGTAAATAGTGGCTTTTTGACCGCAGGATTGAATGCCGGATTTAATTCCAATACCAATAGTGGCGTAACGGCTACAGGTGGTGTGAGTTTCGGCACTTCTGCTGCCATTTCTACTGGCGTCTCCGCTAACCTGAGCTATAATACCAGGGAAGGACTCAAGGAACTGACGCTGTCTAATTCCTTTGGGGTAGAGAAATTACAATTTGAATCTGGCCGGAGCTATATCTATAATACGCCACCGTTCAGTCCTAAGATTAACTTTGGGAATAAATTATCCAGCCAATCCTATTCCCTGACGGTGGGAGGAACAGGGTTTACAATATTTGGTGGTGCGGGATTGACCGGGTATATGAGCAAGCAAAGTGTGCTTAATGATACACATACGAATGCGGAGTATGGTTATTTGTATGCAAATCGTGGCACCAATGTAAAAGAGTCTGTCATGGATTTTATGCGGGAGAAAGATAACCCCGTTATACCCAATCTGCCCAATATAGCAGTACCGGTATCTACTCCTGACGTATTTTCATATACCAATCAGATGGGGAGTGGGCAGTTCAGGTTGCAGAGAGGAAATACCGCTGTGGTATTTGATCCGAATGCAGAAGATCAGTCAGAAAACTTTTCTATTGGAGCTGATTACGGTTTTGGGGCTTATTTCCATGGAGGAGTACAGTTGTATAATCAGAACATTAATAACACCACCAGGAAGTGGCAGCGAAATAATGCTTTCTTATCTGTAGCAGATTATAAAGGAGATACCACCAAAGTACAGGAAGAGCAGGCATATTTTAAAATGATGAGTGAACAAACCGTGGATGATGCTGCCTATGTAAACAAGATACAGGGAGAAAAAATGGTGGCGGTGTCGTTGTCTGATAGAACTGCATTGGCACAGTTACAGGATGACAAGGGGAACAGCTATATTCCATCGGGTACTTATAAAAAGAACGGGCGTCAGATGAGGGTGTCACCGGTGAGTTATCTTACAGCTGAAGAAGCTTCGAAGATATTCTATAAAGCTACCTATCCTTCTTATAAGTTTTATGATTCAACTTTGAAAACACCGCCGACATGTGGTCCGGAAGTGGCACAGAACTTCAGCAGAACGTTGAATAAAAAAGGATATCATCTTTCTGAAATAACAGTAACGGAAAGCGATGGTAAAAGAGCGGTGTATGGTTTGCCTGTTTATACCATTCGCCAGGATGAGTATACTTTTGCCGTGAAGCCTGCCTATAGAGACAGTGTAAAATATACGAAGGACAACCTGATCCAGATGGATCTTGACGCCAACGGAGAAATTATGCATAACTATGGTAAAGATCAATTTTACCAGCATGAAACACAACCAGGATATGCTTCTTCATTTTTGCTTACCTCCATATTGAGCCCTGACTATGTAGATCTGACTAACAACGGTATCACAGACGATGATTTAGGTACAGCTGTAAAGTTCAACTACTCAAAAGTAAATACCAAATTTTCCTGGCGTTCACCAATGCAGGAAGGTAAAGCGATGTATAACCGGGGACTTAATGCCGACGGAGACGATGATAAAGGAAATGTGGTTTATGGAGAAAAGGAACTATGGTACCTGAATTCAATAGAAACGAAAACCAAGATTGCTTATTTTATTACAGAAGACCGGGAAGATGCTTTGGGTGTAAACGATATGTATGGGAAAGTAAATAAAAATGTGAAGCAAAGAAGGTTGAAGGAAATAAGGCTGTATTCCAAAAGTGATTTATCGCAGCCGATTAAAACGACCTTTTTTGAATATGATTATTCGCTTTGCCCGGGAGTGCCCAATAGCATTAATGGCGGTGGCAAGTTAACCCTGAAGAAGATCTACTCTACTTATGGTGCTTCGCGAAAAGGCACACATCATCCCTACACTTTCGAATATGCCAACAATCAGGCATATGCTTTAATGTCATCGGATCGGTGGGGAAGTTTTAAACCTGTAACGGCTAACACCACCGGTGGATTTGGGAGCATGAGAAATGATGAATTTCCTTATACTATTCAGGACACTACGTTGGCCAACAGTAACGCAAAAAAATGGAACCTCACTAAAGTAAAGTTACCAACGGGAGGAGAAATTAATGTGGAGTATGAGGCCGGTGACTATGCCTATGTGCAGGATAGAAAAGCAATGCAGATGCTTGGCATTAAAGCCATGATAAAAGATAGTACAGGTACCACGACGGGGAATCTGAGAGATGCGCACGGTATTAAAATAGTAGCACCAGGTCCATTGAGAGGAGCGGATGACCCCAGTATACTCAGGAATTTTGTTACGGATTATCTGAATGGCAGGAACGATTTCTATGTGAAAATGAATGTAAATGTGACGGATAATACCAGCAATAATGCCGACAGCACTTTTGATAACATATCCTGTTATGCAGAAGTGGTGAAAGTGAAGAATAATAATGACGGTACCTATAACATTGTCTTTAAAGATGTATCGGAAGGAGGTGTTACAGCCAACCCTTTTATTATGGCTGCCTGGCAGAAAATGAGACTGGAATATCCCAAATATGCATATCCCGGATATGAAGACAGGATACAGAGTGAAACCGGCATTGAAAGGGCATTGACGGCAATTGTTAATGCCATCGGGAACCTGAGTGAGCTAAGAAAGAATTTCAATGAGCGGGCCCGTGACAGTGATTTCGGAATCAATTTTAATCTGAATAAGAGCTTTGCCCGGGTTGTCAAAGGAGATGGAATAAAGATAGGAGGTCCGGCGAGGGTCAGAAAGATCCGGATGACGGATAGCTGGGATATTATGAGTAATAATAGCGCTCCTGCTGCCGGGTATGGTCAGCAATACGAATATCGTATCGACAACGGAGGGCAAATGATCAGTAGTGGAGTCGCCTCTTATGAACCCTCTATTGGTGCAGATGAAAACCCCATGCGCATGCCGGTCCCTTACAGCCAGGAATCGAGAGGTACATTGACGAATTATTTTTATCTCGAAGAACCATTTGGGGAAAGTTTGTTCCCGGCTCCACAGGTAGGATATAGCAATGTGATTGTCAGAGACCTGGATGCATCCGGGAATGCAGATCCGGTAAAAACAACCGGATGGCTGCAGCATGAGTTTTACACTGCGAAGGATTACCCGGTAATTGTAGCATCACAGGCGCGGCCGGATGTGCGCCAGAGAGGTCCTTCTGGTTGGGCTACTTTCTCTGGTGGTAGCCAGGTATATGAACTGGCTATGTCTCAGGGATATGTGATCTGGTTAAATGATATGCATGGTAAGCCCAAAGCAGAAAGAGTCTTTAACCAGAGTGGCGCGGAAATATCTTCTTCACTTTATTATTATAAATCAGATCCGCTGGATGCAGGTAAACGTAAGCTGAATAATACCGTTACCACAGTAGATGAAAAGGGAAATATCAACCCGGCAGAAGTGTTGGGCAGGGAAATAGAAATGGTGACAGATATGCGGGAGCAGGAAAGTAAAAATGTGGGAACTACTGTACAATTGGGAGTAGATGTAATTCCATTTTTCGCCTGGGCGCTTCCTATTCCGCATTGGCCGCGAAAAGATAATGATAACTATAGATTGTTCCGTTCTGCTTCGGTGCTTAAAACAGTACAACAAACGGGCATCATTGACAAGGTGGTAAAAACAATTAATGGCTCAACAGTTACCTCCTCAACGATGGTGTTCGACCGTAATACAGGACAGGCAGTGGTTACCCGGACAAACAACGAATTTAATGATCCGGTATATTCCGTAAACCTGCCGGCTTATTGGAGATACGGACAGATGGCCGGCGCCTACAAGAATGTAAATACCGTAATAAATAATTTTACTACAGACAATAATGGACTGATTGATCCCAGGTATGCGGCGCTGTTGACTGGTGGAGATGAAATAATGGATCTGAAGATTGCCAATAGAAGATATTGGGTAATTAATTCTCCAACAGCCAGTGATCCGGTAAATAGATTACGGTTGACGGATGATGGCGGTAGCCTCGTCAGAAATTTAAGTAGCCAGGTAAAAATATCACGTTCCGGATTCAGAAACCAATTAGGGGCAACCGCAGGTACAATAGTATGCATGAAGAATCCGATAGCAGGCAACACGTTGGGTGTTTTTTCTTCGGCAGACGCTACTTCATATAAAGTATTGGATGCTAAAGTGGCATTGTATGAAGAAGAATGGGGTGCGAAGATTTGCTATAGCTGTCCTCCCGGATATGTAGTGAGCGAGGATGGTACCCGATGTGACCTTTTACCTGTAGAGAATCCGAATGATACACTGAAATTGGCAAAGGGAGTATTGGACGCAGGGTATAGCCAGAATGGGACAGATTTTAAATTGGCTAATAATTCGACAGTTAACAGGAAAAGTGATTTTTGGGGCGGAAATTGTGGCACTGCCAGTTTTTCATTTCTAGCTGCCGCGGCAAGACTGGGTATGTGCGGACCACTGAACAGGAGTGGGATATGGTTAGATAAGGCAGAAAATGTCATTTTTAATACCTGGATGGGGCTGGAAACCTGTTTTAATGTACCTGCTGCGGGAACATATGGAATTGGCTTTGGTGTAGATGATTTATGCAGAGTATATATAGACGATGTAGCCGTAGTAAGTATACCGGATAGTGCTCCTTATGGTTATAATTTATATAATTGGGCAGTAGTGCCAATGGGGCTTACAGCAGGCAAGCACCGGTTAAGACTGGAGTTCTTTAACAAGTCTTTTCCTGAAATTCCAAATATAACTAATCATGGATCTGTGGGAGTGGAAATATACCGTTACTCACCGGATGTATTGTATAACATGGACCTGAGTCAGGTAGGTGAGGGGATTATTCTATTTTCAACGAAGAACCTTTTGAACCCGGGAACAAAGGTGAATACCTATATACTGGATGGAAATAACCGGAGGATATCCAGATATGGATGTATGTCGGGGACTTTACCCGGCATCTGTGATTCTCCCTATGTATGTGATTCCAGATCCGCACTTATCGTTAATCCATACCTGGCAGGTGTTTTAGGAAACTGGCGTGTGTCAGAAGAAAAGGCCTATGAAGTAAACAGGGTTGATCAGCAGATTTTTTCAAAGAAAAATACAGGCCTGGATCTTCGCAATAGCGGTTATTTTAACTCATTTAAGTCTTATTGGTATTTTGATGCCACTGGTGTAAAAGGAGAGCCGGCATTAACCCCCAATACCAAATGGGTGACCAGCCGGTATGTAACCCTGTATGATAAATATGGGCAGGAACAGGAAAATAAAGATGCCTTATTACGGTATAGCAGTGCGGCTTTTGGTTACAGAGGGGCCGTTCCGGTTGCAGTAGCCGCAAATGCCATGAGAAGAGAGATCTATTTTGATGGTTTTGAGGATTATACATTTAATGGTATCTGCGGCGCATTTTCCTGTAGTGCAGATAGTTTTGATATTCATTCCCTACTGGGAAGTAATTATCAAACCTATATTAAGTCGGATGATGCACATACGGGCAATTATTCCCTCAAGCTCACAAAAGCCATTGAGTTAACTACGAATGTGCATTCACTGGAGCATCTGGCCGGAGACGGCGCCTACCTCGGTAAGGATGCATTTGGTCAATACATACGTAAGCTCACCAAAGGCATTTACCCCAATGGTTTTGAGCCTCAGCCCTCAAGGACTTACATTTTCTCGGCCTGGGTGAAAGATGGCAGTAACGGAAACAGCCTGCCGGGAATTAGTTTGTCAGCCAATAATGTGAATGTGGTATTAACGCGGAAAGCCACCGTAGAAGGCTGGAAGCTGGTAGAGGGAGAAATTAATATCCCCGCTGGTACGACTACACTCCAGTTGAAGATTCCCGCATCTTCCTCTGCCGCTATTGACGATATACGCATATTTCCAAACTATGCTACTATTAAAACATATGCATATGATGAAAAGACGCTGCGGTTAATGGCAGAAATGGATGAGAATAATTTTGCTACATTTTATGAATACGATGAAGAAGGAACACTGGAAAGGGTAAAGAAAGAGACCGATCGTGGAGTAATGACCCTGAAAGAAAGCCGTTCTGTATATCGCAAATTATAAATAATTAAACTGATTGAATCTCTTGCTATGAAGAAGATTACATTTTCATTAAAAATATTGATCCCTATCCTGATACTTACCGGTGTGGTGATGGCATTTGCTGGTGTACCACACTGGATGTATCGCTCAAGGCCAATCCCTGTTGTTGCCCCGGTGGCAGATAAGGGAGTGGTGTATAAGCGGGAAGATGAGAATATGTTAAGAGAGTTAATGGGAGTATACGCACGGATAGATTCCTGTCACGAGTTATATATGACAGGTTCCCTGGATGCGCGTGATCCTGCAGATAGTTCATCAACACTTCACAGTCCGTTCCGGTTTTGCAGAAAAGGGAATGAACTGTACTACCAAACCGGAGATGTAGAGATGGTTGCGCTGGAGGATATATACATCACAGTTAGTAAGAACACAAAGAAAATGTTTGTGGGCCCTGCCAGGACAATAATTTCTCCTTTCAAAATGGCGACAGATAGTATGGTGGATATTTGGAGAAATGACCATTATACCATCGATACCAAGGTCGTTCCGGAGCAAACAACTGTGCGGTTACTATGTCCGAATCACATTACCTGCAAAGAGTATCGTTATGATTATGATCCCGGTGCAAGGGTATTAAGGGGGGTGTATATGAGACTCACCAATCTTAATGATCCATTGAATACTGCCATGGATAAAGAAGTCAAAATGTCTGTAGACCTGTGGAAAGAGAAAGACATTCCGATGGCTTTACTCAGAACAGGAACTTACCTGGTGAAGGGGACTTCAGGTTGGAAGCCGGCTGCTGCTTATGCAGACTATACCCTGATCAGTTTATTCTAGTGTTAATCCCGTTTAATGCCTGTGAAATATGGCTTTTATAAAGCGATTTATTAAATTATCCGCGATCATTTCTATCGCATTACTGTTGTTGTTGGCAGCTATGGGTAAAACCATGGCTGCGATAGAGCCCTATCAGCAAAAGATAGAAGGCAAGCTGAAGAAAGGTGATACCTTGCTGGTGAAGGATGAAAAGTTTCAGAATCCGGCCTATGATTGGAACGTTATCCGCAATAATAGTGTGTATAATGTGATCACCTTCCGGATGAATACGGATGCGCTGACAGGTATTAATAAACCTTTTTCCTGTAAGGCGGATCTGAAAGTAGAATACTGGAGTCAGCCCGGACAGGATCTTCCGATCACGATAGAACATGTAAAGCTGGATATTAACTATGATACCACGGCGGGTGCCGTGTATCAGCTGGCGGCACAGTATGAGTTCAAGGATGCCTACAGAATAAAGATCTCTGTAAATGATATCAGCAGCAGCGAATTACCGGACCTGCCGGCAGCATTCACGCTGGAGGCAAAGGTGATTGTCGATCGGGATTATCTCCCGCATGGAGATCAAACCCTGATACCGTCTGTAAACATAAATACAGAGGAAGCAAATGGGGGTGGTGGTATATCAGCGAGGGCAGCTATCATTGCAACGCCTAATGCGGTATCAGTTAATTGGGATGTTATACCCGGCGCACAAAAGTATGACCTGGAGTGGACATTTATAGATGATGAATCAGCCAATGGAGATATACTGGCGCAGGCAGGAACAGGTGCTTCTGCCACTGTATTGGCGCCGATGTTTCGTAATAATGCCACCCGCGTTACGGTAGAAACAAACAGTTATGTTATTTCGTTGGTACATAACACCAAATATTTACTGATACGTATGCGTACAGTAGATGAAAGTAATGGCTACCGCAACGAAGGCAGCTGGAGTTACCAGATTAAATCGGATGGTGTTACCGTGCCGGCAGTGGTAGTGCTTAGTAATGGCTGGCATCAGCCAGGACTTAACTGGCAATACGATGCCAGTTATGCGGAAGAGGGAAAGAAAAAAGAAGTGGTGAGCTACTTTGATGGTACCCTGCGTAACAGGCAAACGGTTACTGTTAATAACAGTGATATGGTATCTGTAGTACAGGAAAATGTGTATGACCAGTTTGGACGGCCAGTCGCCAATATATTACCTGCTCCTGCTGGTTCGGGAGTATTAACTTATTACCCTGCTTTTAGCAGAAATGCCGCAGGAAATGCTTATACCTATAACAATATATTTAAAGGACTAACAGGTGCCTGTATTGGAGTACCTGACCCCTTAAAAACAGATACCGGGGCGGCTAAATATTATTCTGCCCAAAACCGTTTTCTAAGCAGTGATCCTTATAATAAATACATTCCGGATGCGGAAGGTTTTCCATTCGCTGTCACTTCCTATACCCCGGATAATACAGGCAGGGTAGCAGTAAAAGGGGGCGTAGGAGCTGCTTTTCAGCCTAATGCGTCTACCTCGCTTAATCATACATCCAGGTATTACTATGGAAAACCGGAGCAATGGGAACTGGACCGCTTGTTTGGAAATGATGCAGGATTTGCAGATCACTATCTGAAGAATATGGTGATAGATCCCAATGGACAGATCAGTATTTCCTATCAGAATTCCGCCGGTAAAACAGTGGCAACGGCCCTTTCCGGTAATCCTCCTGATACATCGCTGCTGGCCTTATCTTCTAAGCCGGCTGCAGTAAGGAAGAGTATCGTTTTATTACAACCGGAAAGATTTGTATTTGATCCTTCTACGCTGAAATTAACTGCTACTACCACTTACCTCGCATCTGCCCCGGATCCTGCGGCTTCTTTTAGTTTTAGTATGGAGAAGCTGATTAAAAAGTATGTGCAGAATGGAGTTACTATTTGCAGTAATTGTTATTACGAGATGAAGATCAGTGTGAGTGATGATTGTAATAATAAGATACTGACGCTCAATAATGTAAAAACGGGCAGTGATTTATCCGATTGCAATAAAACGGGAACTTACGATACCTCATTTACCGCATCATTCAGCAGGATAGGAGAATACTATATTACGTTTGAATTGGCGCTTAATCCGCGTGTGATAGAAGCATATACCAATGATTTCATTACCCGGAATACCAACCTGAAAACGCAGTTCCAGTTTGTAATGGAACAGGTGAAGAAAGAAGACTTTTCAGGATGTTTTTCAGAGTGTACTACCTGTAAAGATGCGTTGGGTGCGAAGCCTGATTTTATGCTTGGGCTGAAAAAGCGGATGTTCCAGAATGGAGTGGATACAGTTGTTAACCTGGCTGCTATTAATACATGGGCAGGAGGATTGTACGATGCTTTGTACAGTAATTGCCAGTCATTGCGCACTACCTGTTTATCGTCGCCCTGTGATCAGTTGAGAAGGATGATGGCGCAGGATGTTAGCCCCGGTGGACAGTATGCTTTATTTGATAGTGCAGGTTACCCGCTGGAGGCCGGCATCAATGTCCTCAATCAACATTGGCGTGATTCATTTCCGGTAAAACTGCCGGGAGATGCGATGTATGAAGCCAGCAAATTTCAGCTGGATGATGGTAGCTATATGTCTCCATACGATCAGTCTTTCACTTTACAGATGTTGGTGAAATACTGGCAGCCGGACTGGGGCGACAAGTTTGTACCATTTCACCCGGAATATTGTGCCCTGAAGTTTTGTAATGATCATGCCAACTATAAATCATGGGATCAGCGGTTAGAGCAGATCTATACGACTACAGCAGATATCCCGCTGATTAAGGCAGGAATGTCATATAGTACTACTGATGGCTCCTGGCTGCTGGCTGCTGATCCATTTTTTGCAGTAGGAGGAAAGGGAGAGAGTTATTATGACTCATTTAAAGCTGATCTGGATAATTATAGTTATAGGGTTTTAAATGTTCCTGGCGGAAGTGTCAATACGAAGAATCTGTCGAAGTATGTAGATTATCTGCTGTATTGTTCTGATTCTACCAGTACTACCAACAGTGGCAGTAAGATAAGTGACCTCACCAGGTGGAATCAGTGTGCACCCAATGCCAGTTGCCGTGTTCCGGACAGGGAGTGGCTGTTATACATGAATATGTATCTGGAGCTGAAGGCAAAATATTATCAGCAACTGAGGGATTCATTTTACTGTCAGGGCAGTTGTAAAATAGGACAGTCGCCTGTACATTATTACGATTGCAATGACTTTACGGCCAGCATGTTTACCCGCTCCGGAAATACGGGAATCGTATATGTCTATCCACCCGCTAATAAGTTGATTGTTCCGGGTATTCTCATTACCGTTTCTTTCCGGACAAGGACCACAGCGCCATCTGTTTATTTCACTTCAGATAATCCCGGAATGAAATCATTTTTGGTACCGGTAAACGATCAGATTGTAGATGGCCCATATATCAGCTGCACGGGCACCCCTAACTTTCCTCCTGCATGCCCGGCCGAATATGCGAATAAGAAAAGTCGTATACTCACTATCGACTACAAAGTTCCGGAAACAGTAGATACAGCTAGCCTATTGGAAGATGCAAGGTATGCAGTAAGTTCACAAATTAAGGTAGCCTGTGATGTTGCCGTTGATAATTTACTGAATAAGTTGTCCGGATATACCAAATACAATGCGCTCAGTCCAGCTATTAAACAAACTTTCCGTACCCGTCTCACTGAAATATGTTCTCTGGGAGGAGATATGGATCATATATATGGATCAAGTACAACACTGGGCGGAAAAACAAATACTGACGGGGATTCATCTTTTGAACAGGTATTGAAACGTTATCTCTCGCTAACTTCATTTGACATGCTATGTAGTCCATGGCTGATGGATGTACCTTATCCAGCAAATGTAAAGGCGCAAACAGTTACCAGAACCATCAGTGCAACAGATGCTGCTATCTGCACCAAATTGAATGCTTTAAAACAGGAGCAACAATCAACACAGCCAGGTGCCACCTTCTACAATTTCCTGCTATCGAAGTATGGTAAGGGGATGACCATTATCTCGGCTGAATTGGATGCACTTCTTAAAGGATGTAATAACTGTCGTTACCTGATTGACCGCGATATTAAATTGCCTGTGTTCCTGGATGGTACGGCGAAAGGATGTATTACTGCCGCAGAGTTCTGGACTGCCAGGAATGATTTTAAGGTAGCGATGGGTAATACGGTAGATTCTCTACACAGTAACTATAAAAATGTTTATCGTAATTATCTCAATCAAAAGTGGGGTTTTACACTGAGCTTTTCTGACTATGATAATTATAGAAAGCTTTTGCAAACCAGCGCTGCTGAAACCCTGTGTAACAGCCCTGTTTATAGCACCGTGAAAAGTGATCCCTATAACTGCATGTATACGCTCATAGATGGCGCTATTGCAGGCGCCAACAGGGCATATACTATTTACATAGATTCGGTAAAACTGGATTTCCGTAAGCAGTATGTAAATGTTTGCAGCGCTGTTCGTTCGAAAGTAAACCTGAGCACTTCTCAGCAAATTTATCATTATACCCTTTACTACTATGATCAGGCAGGTAGCCTGTTGCGTACAGTTCCTCCCGAAGGAGTGGATCTGATTGAGGATACCTCGTTGCTCTCTCAGATTGACGATGCTCGTCGTGGCGACTATAGTCAGTGCAACTATGGCGGTCCCCAGAATAATACGAATGTTGATACTACACTTAGCCGGCTGGGTACAGCGCTTACAGGCGCTAACCAGTCTATAGAAATGTGGTTGTATAATCCTGATGGAGATGGCACTCAGGTGCTTACTCCCGCGGGAGGAAAGGCATATTTAAATGTTTGTATAGATGGGGATTATCTGCGTGTAGAGGTGTATAAGTTAAGTGCTACAGACCCGGGTGCTGCATTAATGGTAGTTTCTAATGCGATAGATGTAAACATTAGTGCGTTAACACCACTTAAGCAATGGACACATCTGGTTTTACAGGGGCCTGATCTTGATAGCAGTGGGGCTATCAGTGTATTTGTAAATGGCGTAAGTTGTCCTGCCGTTTCCAATGTTCCTATGAGTGGCTGCGACTGGGATATTACATCAGCAAGTAGTGGTAGCGCCATATTTGCGCAGAACCTTTCTTATTTGCGGCAATTAAGAATGTATAAGCGTTTGCTTACAACCGCTGAAATTGCGGCCAATGCTAAAGAAGTTTGTCTGGGATTGGCGGCAGCTTATGCAACGGGACTATTAAGAGACACAATCTCCTGGGGGCGGTTCAATACGCCGGACGCCGGATCACCTACGACTGTTCCTGGCGCAGGAACAACAGAAGGAGTGATGAGCAGCATTTATCCCCGGCATCGCTTAACTACGGATTATGCTTATAATTCGTTGGGCAAGGTAGTACAACAATATTCACCTGATGCCAATAACAGTTACTTCAGTTATGATGCAAAAGGGCGTTTAGTGGCTTCCCGTAATGCCAATCAGGCCCTGGTGACAAATAAGTTTAGTTATACAAAATATGATGGTTTAAATCGCATTATAGAAGTAGGGGAGAAAGCAAATGCCCGGAATACCGGGATGTCTGGATTTGTGACGGATGCTGATTTGAACCTATTCTATGTGTCGGGCACTAATTCTCAGATCACGCGGACTTTCTATGATGTAGCCATATTGGATGGCGCGTTGTACCCGCAGCAGAACCTCCGTAGCAGGGTAGCTGCCAGCGTTTACCTGGAGACAGAAGGAACCGTGGAACAAGGTAGCTATTATAGTTATGATGCCCTGGGTAATGTGAACACGATGTGGCAGAAGCTATACGGTTTGTATGAAATGAAAAAGATCGATTACGGCTACGACCTGGTGAGTGGTAAAGTCAATGCGGTTCGTTATCAACAATCCAAGCCGGATCAGTTTATCTATAACTATAAATATGATGCAGAAAACAGGATTGTAAAAGCTAAAAGCGGTATTGCCTACGTTGGAAATAACTGGGACATCACCACCCCTGTTACAGATGCTTATTATCGTTATTATAAACATGGTCCGTTAGCGCGTACGGTAATAGGAGAAAACAGTGTGCAGGGCATCGATTATGCCTATACGCTGCAGGGCTGGCTCAAAGCCATCAATGGAACCGGTCTTACCCCGGCTAATGATATTGGCCAGGATGCTTTGCCTGCTGCGCCCACCGCTACGGTTGCCAAAGACGTAATGGCCTATACGCTCGATTATTTCACAGGGGATTACAAACCTATTGGAGGAGTCGGCGCAACAGCATTAGGTACGAAGTATGTGGCTGGTACCACCGATATTACCGGTCAGGATTTGTTTAATGGAAATATCAGCAGGACGACAGTCGCACTATCGAAATTTAACGCTGGCAACCCCATAGGTTATAGTTACCGTTACGATCAGTTGAATCGTTTAGTGCGTATGCGTCAACACCAGCCAACTGCGGGCGCCACCACCTGGGGAACAACGCAACGGGTAGAAGATTATAAAGAAGATATCAGCTATGATGGAAACGGCAACATCTTGGGTTACCTGAGAAACGGAACACGTGATAGCAGCCTCGCGATGGATTCTATGAGCTATTTCTATCCACGCGATACTGAAGGTAATCTTATCGCAAATACCCTTCGCCACATTCGCGATACAGTGAGAAATGCGGCATATCAGTCCGACCTGGACAATATGGCGGTCGATAACTATACCTATGATAAAATCGGTAACCTGGTGAAAGACCAGGCTGCCGGAATCGGGAATATAAATTGGTCTGTTTATGGTAAAATAAAAAGTATTACTTTCAGTGACGGAAGTTCTTTGTCATATAAGTACGATGTTGCGGGTAACCGTATTTACAAGGAATATCTGAAGTCAGGCGTCAGCTCCAAAACATGGTATCTCCGTGATGCACAGGGAAATACGCTGGCTGTGTACGGGAACCGTAACGGTGATGCTCAAACGTACTGGAAAGAGCAGCACCTGTATGGAAGTTCCCGCGTAGGTATGTGGCTGCCGGATATGCAGGTAACTGGCACCGCCGGTAACCCAACTACTTTGTGGAATCAGGCGAATCTCACACGTTACGAGCTGTCAAACCATCTTGGGAATGTGCTGGCGAGTATTTCAAATCAGCAGGCAGGGCAGAATGCTACTGTGTATAGTATGTCTGATTATGCGCCGTTTGGGATGCAGATGGTGGGGAGGAAGTGGAGTTTGAATCCAGGAGGTTATAGGTATGGGTTTAACGGGAAGGAGAATGATAATGAAGTGAAGGGGGAAGGKAATCAGCAGGATTATGGGATGCGAATCTACGATCCACGTATCGGGAAGTTCTTATCAGTAGATCCGTTGGCGAAATCTTACCCATGGAATAGTCCATATTCGTACGCTGAGGGGGATGTAATTAGAAGCATAGATTTAGATGGGCTAGAAAAATATATTATACATCAAAGAAGTTTTGCTCCTTGGGAGTTTTTTGGAGAGATCGCCACTGGAGGGCTGTATAAATATTCTGGAGATCACCGCGGATTTTCGATTTTGTCAGATGATATGATCAAGACTAAAGTGTCCACTGCAATAACTGTAGATATATCTACTGCAAAAGCTACCTTGACAGCTGCTAAACAATTTGGCAATACAATAAGGTATGATGGAAAAACAGGAGAGGCATTGAAGACTGCACCAATAGTAAATCCAGAAATTAACATGTGGGATGCACAACGTAATGGAAGTGAAGTTTCAGTAAAGGCGAGAATTGAAGGGCAGGCTCCACTTGCGCCATTTCCTATACTTGACCCGATTAGTTCATTGATTGATCAGCCGATAGTTTGGACGGGAAAAACATCTATAGATAATCATATATCAGATGGATATATAAATGTTTCTTATAGCTTGATAGGGAAAGGTTTTCCTGCATTTGAATCATTTATTGAAGATGCGAACGGTACAAAATTATTTATAGGTGCCTATACTTCGCCTGCAAAAAGTAATATACTTCAAGCACTATCGGGTTCAGAGCTATCTCTTTCAAGAACATTTAATACCAAGATTTCTACAGATCAAGATGGGAATTTTAATGGTGTTTATACCAAGGATAGAAATGGGAATGACGTTGTAGTGAGTCCTGCGACTTATAATGCACAAACATCCAATGCCTCTGCAGCGAGAGATTTACCTGGAAAGAAAATTCCTTAGTATGAGAATAAGTTTATGGTTTATTGTTGTTGGTTTAAGTATTATGTTGGTGTCATGCGATAACGCATTACATTGCGAGAAACATTTTATTCCAAGTGGGTATGTTGGAAAGGTTACTGTTTATTTTAATCAGAAGAACGGTCAAAAACAGTATGGTAAAGATGGGTGTATTATTTATTCTATTCCGAAAGATGGAAAATGTTTTAGCGCTTTACCTATTAGGCAAGGAACGGCATATCCTAATCAAACATTTACTTTTTTTGAGCTCGTAAGTAAGGATAGCGCAAATCAAATTTTTGAGTTTTATGAAAATGAATATTTGAAAGATACTATCCATAATAGAGAGAAAAAATATATTTTTTTATTAAGTAGTGGATACTCAGAAGGCAATTATAATTTTGAATATTATGTAGATTATGGCAAGGCTTATAAAAGCCATTTGCATTATTAGATATTGTGTTAGTGACCATTTTACATGTCGGCAATATTTTTTTGAAAGAAATCTTTAAACTTAGACTTGGTGAGCATTGTATCAATAACCCGGTATAATGCTTGCCTGTCTTCGTCTTCGAGTTGTTCAATCAGACGTAGCTTCTCCGAAATCGTTTTGTCTTCGATCTTCACTTCTTTGGGTATCCTGCCTTCAAAATGGATTAGTTCATCGATGGTCATACCGAACAGGCGTGCAATTTTATCCAGGGCTTCAATGGAAGGTTCCCGTTCTCCTTTTTCAATCTTGCTATAGTTGGAAGTGTGAACGCCCGCAGCAGCGGCGACTTCCTTTTGCATGAGGCTTTTTTGTTCTCTTATTTTTTTGATGTTTTTGCCGATATCCATAATGGCGCAGTGTTGCTAGTCTTAAAGGTAGTCAAAACGGCCATTTTGATGAACTATTTGTACTTTTTGACAATTTACACTTGTCAATATGGAAACTAATACTTTATTTTGTACTTGTCAAAACGTCAAAAAATATTTTTATGGGTACAAAGTCAATCAGATACTGCAAGCTACATGGCCGCATCAGATACTGCAAGCTACATGGCCGC
>NZ_JBFTHG010000004.1:0-749833 GCF_056394125.1 Chitinophaga sp. 10T418 | reverse complement strand
CCTGTGTAAACCGCTGAAACATTTGTTCCGCCTATGTTTACACTAATCGATGGCACACCGCCAGTAGTATTAACGAGCACATTTTCACTGTACGCTACTGTAAAGTTCAACACACTGCCAGCTTTATAATAACCATTTACAGGTACACTTACCTGTGTTACTACCGGCGCCGTCACATCTGCTGTTACACTAATCGTGTTGCTCGCAGTGTTACCGTTGCCGCCAATATTCACGGCTACATCTGCCGGCAATGAAGCGCTGACAGCTCCATCAGTTATCGGTGTGATGACAATAGTATAGGTGATATTGTCCGCGGTTTGCGGCGCGGCAGCAGTAGCATTGGTTAATGCAAAGTCTGCTACGATAAGACCTATTACCGCTTCGCTGAAGACAGCGGTTACGGTAAACGGCGCGTTCACAACGGCTGCGGCAGCGGTAGACAGTGTTACTGTTGGATGCGCCGTATTCACAAATATCCCGGTGGTGCTGGCAATATTATTCAATAAAGTCTGCGCATAATTGCCAACAGCATCTTTGACAGTACCTCCATTCATAACCATAATACTATATAGAGCGATGCCATCCATGTCCATATCTCCATTCTGTACCGTGTAACTAAAGGATAACACCTGCGTACCGGAACCATTGGTATAAACCGCCGGAACTGTTGTGCCACCAATATTTATTCCTATGGTTGGCCGGCCCTGAGTAATGTCTACCACCACATTCTCACTGTATTGCAGTGCAAAGGTTAATGTGCTCCCGGCCTTATAGTAACCATTAGCAGGTACACTTACCTGGGTAATTACCGGTGCTGTTTGATCTGCGATTACGCTGAGCGTGTTACTGGCGGTATTGCCGTTGTCACCAATATTAATGGCTGCATCTGCTGGCAACAGCACACTGACAGCACCATCTGCAGTGGGAGTTGCGGAGAAAGTATACGTGATATTATTGATCGTCTGCAAATTGCTGGCCGTGCCATTGGTAACGGTGAAATCTGTTGCAACAAGACCATTCACTACTTCCGTGAAAGTTGCCGTAACAGGGAATGATCCATTCACACCAGGACCAGCGGTTGTAGATAATACAGCAGCCGGATGCACGGTATTTATAAATATGCCGCTTGCATCCACATTGCCAGGGAAAATCAGGTTCGCATCATTACCCGCAACATCCCGGATGGTGGCGCCCGCACCTAATGAAATGGCTGGGCCAATTGAAATACCATCTACATCCATATCTCCGTCCTGTATCACATAACTGAATGTCAGCGCATTGGTACCGGAACCACTTACATATTCAACCGGAACAGTTGCTGCATCCATATTAATAGCCATCAGCGGAATACCATTGGTGGTATTCACGATCACGTTTTCATCAAAATGAACAACGAAACTCAACGTCTTCGTGGCATTATAATATCCATTGGCGGGGATATCTACCTGCGTTACTTTAGGCTGCTTAAAGTCGGCAGTCACAGTAATTTGATTCGATGCCGTGTTTCCGTTTTGCCCCGTATTCACCGCTGCATCTGCAGCAAGTGATACACTTACAGGCCCATTCGTCATCGGCGAAATATCTATCGTGTAGGTAATATTGTCTGTTGTTTGCGGCACATCTGCCATCGCATTCACCAGATTGAAACCCGCTGCTGTGAGTGCCGTTACCGGTTCACTGAAAACAGCGGTTATGGTAAATGTACTGTTCAGTATAGCCGGAGCCGTGGTGGATAATGTTACAGTGGGATGTGTTGTGTTGACTAATACTCCGTTGGTAGCCGCCACATTTTGCAGTGTAAGCGCAGCATTGTTACCCGCTACATCGCTGATCACTGCGCCATTCAACATAAGATTTACACCAACAGCAATACCATCCATATCTCCATCACCATTCTGCACTACATAATCAAAGGTCAGCTGAGAGGTACCGGAGCCACCGGTATATTGCGCCTGCACTGTTGTTTCGCCGATAATCACCGCCAGAGAAGGTGTTCCACCTGTTGTATTGACAATTACATTCTCACTATATGCTACTGTAAAGCTTAATGTACCGGAAGCGTGGTAATAACCATCTGCCGGCACGTCTACCTGTGTAACTACCGGTGGTGTAAGATCACCAGTAACCGCAATCTCGTTAGATGCGGTGTTGCCGTTTTGCAAAGCATTTTCTACAACATCTGCAGGAAGCGATACGCTAACAGGGCCGTTACCGGTAGGTGTTACCCATATTGTATAAGTGATATTATCGTTCGTTTGCGGAGTAGTTACGTTCGCATTTGTCATAATGAAATCAAACGCGGTAAGTCCCGTCACTGCTTCACTAAAAACAACCGTTACCTGGAATGGATCTTTCAACACAGCTGGTGCCGTAGTTGACAAAACAACTGAAGGGCGCGTAGTATTCACCGTAATGCCAACAGTATTATTTGCTGGCAGTCTGGTAAGTGCATCATTTCCCGCCAGATCCTTAACACGTCCACCGCCCCATCCAATATCACGCCCCAACAATATGCCATCCAGATCTTTGTCACCATCTTTTATGGCGTAGCTGTAAACCAATGTATTGGTACCGGATCCGGAGGCATAGAAAGCCTTTACCGCCTTTGTTCCTATGGTAATGGGTATATTAGGTGTGCCTCCGGTTGTTGTAACATACACCACTTCATTATACTCCACTGTAAAGTTCAGAACACCGGTGACATTGTAGGTACCGTTGGCCGGTAAGGTTAGCTTTGTGATTTTGGGGTCCGTATAATCAGCCATCAGGATGATCTCATTAGAGGCACTATTCCCGCTTGAATAGCCATTCACAGCGCCATCAGCCGGCAACAATATCTTTACCGGGCCATTAAAATTTGCTGCTACGTCTAAAGTATAGTGGATATTATCTGTTGTGGTGATCCCATCAAAATAGAGATTGGTTGTCTGGAAACTTGATGCTGTTAACCCTGTTACGGCTTCACTGAAAACGAGTGTTATGGTAAACGGATTATTTACCAGGGCAGGTGCTGTGGTGGATAATACCGCTGTTGGACGTACTGTATTCACAGTAATTCCGCTTGGATCAGTACCGGCAGGCAATGTGAGATTCGCCTTATTCCTGGCGGCATCCCGGATACGGGCGCCGTTCAGCAATAGACTGGCTCCCAGTGCAATACCGTCCATATCTGTATCCCCATCCTGTACCTTATAGCTAAAGGTCAACGCATCATTACCTACCCAGGCAGTAAAGTCTGCCACTACTGTTTTCCCTCCGATGGTTAACTCCAAAGTAGGATTTCCATTGGTTGTCTGTACAATTACATCTTCGCTGAAATGGACGGTAAAATCCAACGTGCTGGTAGTACCATATTTTCCTGCAACGGGGATATCCAGCTTTGTAATCGTGGGTACCGTCAGGTCAGCCGTCAAATCCAGCTGATTAGAAGCGAGGTTACCATTCGGACCTGAATTCACCGCCGAATTTGCAGGAAGTGATACGCTCACCAGCCCATCGGTAATAGGGGTGATGTCTACAAAAAAATTAACGTTATCGGTAGTTGTTGGCTCGCTGGCCGTAGCATTTACTAATGTAAAGTCTGATGCGGTAAGTCCGGATACGAAATCGCTGAATACTACAAGGATCTGAAAAGGACCATTTACGATCGATGGTCCCGGGCCGCTTATATCCACTGTCGGGATCTTTGAATTAATTAAGACACCACTGGCATCCGTTACATTATTCAGTGTCATTACAGCGTTATTCCCTGAGATATCCTGTATAGTTCCCGATGAAATCGTCAATGCTGGTCCTACGACTATGCCATCGAGATCCTGATCCCCCGGTTGTATGGTATACTTGAACATCATACTCGTCGGACTAACAGGAACGTATAAGGGGAGCATCACTTGTCTGGAACCTATCGTTACCGGTAAATAAGGTGTTTCACCAACAGGATTGATAACGACAGCTTCGGAAAAATCAACAATAAAAACAAAGGGATCTCCTGTTTGATATGCTCCCGCTACAGGCACGCTTACAGCTGTAATCACCGGTGCTACATTATCCACCGAAATACTCACAACGCCGGAAGCTATATTATTATCTCCAACAGTGTTAGTGAACATCCCTGCAGGCAAGCTAACAGAAAGCACGCCGGTTACAGCAGCAGGAAAATGTACAGTGGCTGTATATAAACGGGGATCTGACGTTGCCATCAAGTTATTCACATAAGCACCCGGCATTCCGCTTAAACTGAAATCACTTACCGAAAACCCTACCACCGGCTCACTGAATGTAACCGTAATAATAGCCGTGGTGGAATTGGATTTCAGAGGCATTGACAGCGTTGCTGTAGGAGGCACACGATGAGCTACATCTGCGGCCTTTACCAGGTAGCTGCCGAACAGCATAATAAATACAAGGAGCAGTAACTTAATGTTATTGAGTAGAGAATGATTCATATAGACTCATTAAAAAAGCATAGAGGAAGGATACTATTCTTCGGAAATCCAGAGAATAATAATGATGGATTGACTAAGATTATCTGAACAGGTGGATGGTAGCCCCTATTTCATAAGTATTATTAACATAGGTTTTGATTCCCCCGGTCTGAGCTGTGTACAAAACCCGGATCGCTAAAGTTTTCATGATATCCACCCCAATTCCGGCAGTCACGCTTTTAGAGGTATGATATATTGCCAATACGTTGGCAACCTCATTTAGTACGGCCACGTTGACGCCTATATCAAAGATGTTATCATAGCCTCTTACGCCACGATAACAAATCTTTGGTTCCACGCTGCTGATCACCGCATCGGATGTAAACCGGTAGGAGGCAGCGGAATAAAAGGTATTACCGCCATCTACTTCATTATTGTCTCCTGTAACCAGCCCTCTTATATTAGGAACGGCGGCTTGCAGATTCCAATGGCCATCTGTATAGGCCATTCCGAATTCGCCTTCAAAATAATCATCCCGGCGGTTGAATGCCCCGATAGAAGGATCGTTAGGGTCTCCACTCAGGTCTTTGGTATTTAAACGTTGCATGTTAAGCGCAAGCGAAAGTCCGAAACTTAACTGCTGTCCCTTATCACTTAATGGCAGGTGATAAGCATAGGTGAGTGCTATCCGTGTGCGGTTGAGTAAGCCGGCAGCATCATTAAACACCCGCAATCCCGCACCCACTCTGTTACCGATGTTCCCGTCGGCCGACAAAAATTTGGTGACGGGCGCACCTGCAACATCCCCCCATTGATTCCGGTAGGAAGCATTGATGTGCAACCCCGTATCTATGCCTGCCATGGCAGGATTGGCCAGGTACTGATTTTGAAAATATTGGGTCCCGGAAGGCTCCAGTAACGCTGCTGCTTTGCTGAAAGATTGAGCCATACCACGTAGGGAGAGCAGGAAAAGACCGGATAACAGGAATAAACAGATACAGGATTTATTACGCATAATCTCTTATTGGTTCAATTTTAACCCAGGATGATCGCTACTATGTTATTACAACAGGTAAATAGATGCGTTGCACTCATTCGTCCTGTATCAATAAAACAAGGCAAATGAGTGCGCTTCCAACCATCTGGAATTTTCTGTAAAGAGATATCATCCACGATAAATAAACCAATAACAGGTGTCGACAAAGTGTATACACATAGCAAAACTTTCGTTGTATACACGGATGAACAAGTCTGTAAATAATTGATTCTCTAATAGTTATATAAATCTGGATTAATTTTGTTCCGGAGAGGATGAAATAGAACCTGTGGGGTTATTCATCTTTTTATTTAACCTTGCTTTCGCCTGTCTTACACTGGCTGGTTCTATATTAAGTAACGCGGCAATTTCTTTGGTAGACAAATGAATATGGAAATAGGCGTACAGTCTTAGTTCGTTTTTGGTCAGGGTAGGGTGACTGGCTTGCAGGTTTTCAAAAAAGTCGGGATGCACCTGCTCAAAATGCAATTTGAATTTATCCCATTCTGCGTCCAGGTGCTGCCCATCCTTTAGGGAAGACTTAATATTTTTTAAGCCGGGATGTTTAACATGTGGATAAAGATTATCAATATCCTGAAGCTGATCTTTCAGATCTGCCAGCAATTTATTTTTTTGATGTATATACAAACTGTTACCAACGAGTTCACGTTGATTGGCTTCCAGCTTTTGTTGTAACAAATCATTCTTGTCCTTTTCTTCCTGGATAGTCAGCACAATCTGCTCATTTTCCTTCTCAATCACCTCACATTTGTACATGGCCTGTGCAATGTCTGTTTCCAGTTTCTCCAGCTCCAGTTCCTTTATTTTCAACTCCTCATTCACCACCCGGATACGGGCCAATAGTGCTACCGCAAATGTGAATATCTGGGAAAATATAGCCATTTCAGGCAACAGCAAGCGGTTTTCTACATAAGGTGGCGATGAATGAATAATGAAGTATGTGGCAAAAATGACGATAAAAAGTAACGGCAATATATTCGCCAGTAAAAAATGTTTGGCGGCTCTTACTTTGTATTTATAGGCAATTAAGCAGGTCAGGATAACGGTTAACATTATGGATACGATGAGAATATTATCGTACAACAATGTGAAACTATCTAAATAATATAATCCTGTAATGGTAATAACGGCAGACACTAATGCAAACCAGACATAACCATACGTAAGATATTTAAGCACCTTATCGCAGCGAGGCAACAGCTTTTCCGTACGCAGGTATATCCGGGTCAGCTGAACAGCTCCCGAAACAATAATCGCGGACGCCACATGTAAAAAGAAAGCATTGAGATCATAGGCATAGACGGTTCCATCCGGGTTCAGTCTTACATTGCATATAGCAACCGGAAAAAACAGGTTAAAAAAATGCTTAAACGAGGTAACAAAAATAATTCCGCCAATCTGTACTGCCAGGTAGCAACCATAAATATTATCCTTTAACTGCAAATAAGTATATAAGCTATAGCCGCAGAAACTGAATAATATAAACACGCCCACCAGCCAGGAATACCATAAAAAACTTTCCCGCCCATCGAAGGAAATCTCTTTTTCCAGTATAATAAATGGTTGTATACTATATCCATAAGATTGTATGTCGCGGATATCGATTTTTATATACAGCGTATTTTTGGTGTCTCCCTGAAAAAAAAGCGGAACCACCTCTCTTTCCCTTTGTTGAGCCGGGACTGCTAAACCAGCGCGGTGACTGACCCATTTGCCGTGAGTGCTATCAAAAAAATACAGGGTATAATTTAGCCGTAGCGATAACGAAAGCCGATAACTCTCCTTATTGGGGTAGGGATTTTCCACCACCACTTTCACCCAGTAGTAATCAGTAGCAGCAGTGTTTAATAAAG
Organism: Chitinophaga sp. 10T418; assembly: GCF_056394125.1. Taxonomy (NCBI): domain Bacteria; kingdom Pseudomonadati; phylum Bacteroidota; class Chitinophagia; order Chitinophagales; family Chitinophagaceae; genus Chitinophaga; species Chitinophaga sp. 10T418. Next base: position 742,499 of record NZ_JBFTHG010000004.1, on the reverse strand, counting down.
TATGCTGCGAAAAAGCCAGGGTGGTATCTCTCAGTATCCGATCAAAGCTATACTGACTATCCCGCAGTACATCATACGTTTTAATCTGTAAAACAGCATCATTTGTTAAAACATGCGTGGGTTGTGCGTTTAACCTGGTAACAACACAAAGCAGTATAAGGAATAAATATTTTATTTTTCGGGTTGGCATCCGGACCTATGTTACGAGTATTTCGTACTGACGTTAAAGTTAGTAGGTTTAACTTTATCATAGGGAAATAATTTAAAGAAAACGAAAGGAGAGGAGGGTGGTATTAAACGCTGGTTGGGGAAATAATTTCATTTATGCAATTGATAATTTTCAATATGTTATAAATATTATTATGTAATTCATTCTATTCTCTCAGCTTAGGTTTTAATACCTCGCCTATTTCCCTTTGATTCAAAAAAAGAAAAGGCTTTCAGTGTTTGTACCCTGAAAGCCTTCCGGAGAGACTATCGTTTTCGGTTACTTTTCTGTGTTTTTGTATTGCACTTCAACACATCTACCTGCTTTTGCAGATCAATAACGTACAGCGTTAGTTCTTCTATCTTTTGCAGATATAATTTGTTTATTTCTCCCAGGTCTATTCCTTTTTCGATCACCTCTTTTTCAGAGGGGATACCGGGAAGATGTTTGTTCTCTTTTATAAACTGTTCCACAGCAGGAAGCTTCGGGAGGTTATAATCCGGATGAAATACATAATCGGCCCATGCTTCCTGGGTTACTTTTACGCTTCTTGCGCCGATGGCACCGTTCACCGTGAGTTTGTAGGTCGGATTATCCACGCCGATGCCTACATTTTTGTTACCTGCAATTACCATAGAAGATCCTATTGTGGTACCGGTTCTTCCATTTTCGAAAATAATTTTGCTGCCGATATTAGCCGCTCCGATATGCAGATCCCTGTAGCTTTCGATGATATTGGAATTACGCTGCGTAATTACAGGATAGTTGGATGCAGTGTTTCCGATATACAATTGAGAGTTGTTCATTCCTCCATGAGTAATCGCCATTATATTAGAGTAAGTAGTGTCACTGCCCGCGAGGACCAGGCGATTAGAAGTTGCGGCATTTTTTATCACAACAGCCCCCTGGATTCCCACTTCCTCTGTGGCATTGAAGATGTTTACATCAGTGACCTCATTACCCTTCACTAGTTTTAAAGCATCATTCATAGCATATCCTGTAAAGGAGAAATTGAAAAGGGTTGACGCTTGAGGAATGGAAACCGCCAGATATTGAATCGAATTGTACGTTAGTGTCACCAACGCAGCACGATCACTAAAAGACACCAGGTTACCGGTATTCTTATTGTACGCAGAAGCTGTGTTCACATCAACGATCCATTTCCGGTTTGATCCAACCTGACTGCCTCTCACAGCACTAAAACGTCCCATTACATGATAATCGGCAGGCAAAATAGTACCCGTATACATAACATGTAGCAGGATGTAATTTTCGGTTATATTATCATCTGATTGTCCGGGAATCCCCCTGTCTACATAATAATTCCTGCCATTGTCCACTACCTGCAATCTGCTGGTGGGAGTGGCCGTTCCAATGCCCACATTCCCATTGGCGGCAGGTAAAGCATTTTGTGCAAAAACGTTCAATGAACCTGATAAAAGGAACAGCAATAATAATTTTGAAAATTTCATAGAGAGATAAATTTGAAAATATAATTTGATGATTAGGTTAACACGATCTTGATTTTAAACAATAGCTATCAGATCAGAATTTCCTGGCACAATACAATTCTTTTTTAGCATTTATTCTTAAGAAATGTACACCATCTTTGATGCCACTAATATATAACAGATATCGCTGAAATGCTAATGGCTCTATCCTCCTTCCACCTGCTTCATCTAATAACAATTTAAGAAATTGAATTCAGATAATTCTACTGTAGTATGACATGGCAAAAATGGTGGATCAAGTTGAAAAGTTGGGGGATATCTTTTTTCAATATCCTCTAAATGCTCATACACTGGCATTTGTCATTCTCAAATCCCCACTGAACTATCGCTGAATATTATGCAATACTCATTACACTGGTTCTAGATAATCTTCAATTTGTCCAGAAAATAGGTTCCCCGGATTATGTTATATTTATAGTAATCAAAATAATCTCCCATGGCAAAACAAATGTCTGTCATTTCCTTTACGGGAAAACTCGGGAACCTCATAGGGTATAAGCGCAATGGCGAATACTTCCTGCGCTCCATGCCTGAAAGCGTACGGCAAACCACGGCTACCCGCCGCGCATCCCGGCGCTTCGGCATCGCCAGCAGGAAAGGCGCTTTTATCCGTCATACTTTCTACGCTCACCTGGATATCCATTGTGACGGCGGCCACATCAATCGGCTCAACAAACTACTCATTGCTGCCGGCGATCATCATGAGGCCCTTACTGGCTTCCGCTTCAATCAGCATACCGGAGTAGATCGTTTCTTTACGGTGGCTCCCCGACTTCTCCCTAACGGGATATTAAATATTCCCGCACAAACTATCGCCGGGTATAAAGGTATTGCTGCCCTGGAAGTAAAAGTGATCGCTACGCGTATTGATTTCATATCACGTCAGGTGGCGGGTAGCGAAACGGTTACATTAATGATAGAGCCAGATACCACTTTCCAGGAAACAAATGTTTCGCTGGAGGTACCCGGGGAGGGCTCACTGGTAATAGTTTTCCAGGTAAGAGCCCTATACAAAGATGGCCCATCCGCCAACAGACAACATATGGCCGCCGATATTATTGCAGTAGCAGCGCCACAGATACCCAAATATGCTCATAAACGTACCTACGCAAAGCGGACGAAATTGCTTCCCAAACTTATCTATACACACGCATATCCAGCTATCATTCAACTGGAATAAAGCTATTTTGCCTCCGGAGATATTTTGATGAATAATCCCTTTATACCTGCTTCCTTTCAATAGTCTATCTCTTTCCTCAGCTACAGCCTGACACTGAAGCAACCCTGCTATGGCCACTTCTGACCGCCATCTATCTTCTGATGCAATTTCATCGGGGTTATACATCCGGACCTCATCCCCGCATCAAGTCCACCTCTCCTGCGCTGCTTCTATAGGTACATAGCGGGTGCTAAGCATAGCATCGACAGCGTCTACATAATGAAAAGGTAATGTTGACTATAATAAAGGGTGATCTTAATGCACTATATCTTAAAAGCGTATTTAGAGATAACGAAGATAAAATTCCTTCTAAAATATCCGTGATGCAGGTTTTTGGGCAGCTGGCAGGCTTCTTCCTTTGTAGATTAACTAAACTGTTTGCTTAAAATTTACACTATCTCCCAGGTTTTCAACTTGATCGCCCAAGCTCAATTAGGGCTGATCTGATTGTAAAAATCTATCTTCCGTTATTGAAAACAAAGTTTAATATCCTTCTCCAAAAAACTCCTCCATCGTCATTCCAAACGCACTAACCACCTTCACCAAACTACTAAACCTTAAATCCTTCCCTTGCTAAGTATATTCTTTCTCTTTGTTTAATCTTTTACTACAGATGGGACACTCACTACTACCTGCCTAATCATCGCCTTCTCGGATTCTTTTTGCAAAGTTTGATAATTTGATTTGCCCTATAGCATATTAGGGATATCAGTAAAATCAGACATGAAAATAAAATATCAAAGCGACAGAACAGAAGCATAAGGCAAATGTTAACGGCAGCTGATCTCTTAATAACGTCGCCGATGGCATCGTTGTTAAACTCTAATATAATTTGTGCTTTTAATTTAATGACAGCAGTAGGGGTTCAAGGGATAAGTATTTTATTTTCTGAAAAGGCATCCGAACCTATGTAACGAATATTTCGTACTAACGTTAAAGTTAGTCGGTTTGGAATAAATCATGGGAAAAATAAATGGGGAGAGAGGATAGAGAAGGTTTTCACCTTTAAATACAATTGACAATCAAAATATTAATACTGATAAAAGAATATCTATCAAAAGGCAATCTATATGTTCAATATCCAATTTATCATAAATTAATATGGATACTCAGTAAGGCATTTTCTAAATATGTAAAATGAAAATGCCATGCACAAGGTCCGTAAAGGCCGATAGATAGCGAGGCTATCGCTGAAAAAGAAAAGAATTACAAAATGTTGATGAAGATCATTCTTTTATTGCTTCTTCTGTACGTAATTGCCTATATCCACGTGGGTTTTCCTTTAGCTTATTCCAATCAATGTTATTATAACCTCAAACCTAAATTCAGTTTTATGAAAACGAACTACTTTATTCATTTGTGTTCTTTCGTTGGCATTACAATGCTTATTACCATCAGCTGTAAAAAGGAGCCAGGCAATAATTTCCCTTTGTCATATTGTGACATTTTAAATATTAAAGGGAGTTTTGATGCCAGACCAGACAGCATAACATTTAACTATGATGCAATAGGAAACCCCGTAAGTGTAATAAGGGCCGCACCTTCTACAGGCTTCCCTAACTACCAATTCAGATATGATAAATTTCACCGGCTTACGGACTATATTACATTGTTTCCCAACAGCACTGAGTTTGAGACCTGGCATAGGTATTACTATCATGAAAATAAAATTGTGTTCGACAGCATCTTTCAGTTCGGATTACTGGGCGATGTTCCAAGACCATCGCCAATTGTACCAAATCTTTTTATTCGTGGATATGCTACATTTGAATACGACAACCTTGGGAGAATAAGTAAAACAGAAGACTCTATTGGATGGGGATATGGCAAACTTACAAGGTACTATACCTATGATACGAAAGGTAATTTGGTAAAAGTTTTATTTCTGCCTGGGTCTACCCCTGGGCTAAGGGATAGCCTTATTATAAGTGATTACGACAACAAAATTAATATGCACAGAACACATCCTGTTTGGCAATTTCTGGACAGGATGTACAGCCTGAATAACCCTATTAAAGCAGATAGTTACAATAAGCGGGGCTTGCCATTGGCTTTTGGCACTTCTTCTAATTTAAAAAATGCCAAAGTACTGGATCCTGGTGGTTCCCTGGCTGATTTTCTGGAACTGGGAACCTACCAGTTCATACAAATCAGGTATAGCTGCAATTAAGAATGCACTCAAAGGTGTATGGGATGTAGCGTTTTTTTCTCTACTGATTAACTAAATTATATGCTTAATATTTTTTGCGGTTCCCCCAGGTTTTCAACTTGATCCACAGTATGTATCAAAACATGTATCAAATGAAAAAAGGCTTTCCGCGTCAATCCGCTGAAAGCCTTTCCTGTAGTGTGGTCCCACCTGGGCATGATCCAGGGACCCCCTGATTATGAGTCAGGTGCTCTAACCAACTGAGCTATAGGACCCGTTCCGAAGAACAAAAATTCCCCTTTTCAAGGGACGGCAAAATTAATTATTTTATTGAATTAACCTAAAATATTTTTTCTACCCCAACGCTTACGCCTATACTTTAATAAATTTGCCTTCAATCTTTCACCATATGCAAGGCATCAAAAACATCATTTTCGATCTGGGTGGCGTAATTCTCAATATTAACTACCAGCTTACCAGCGACGCTTTTACCCAACTGGGGGTGAAGAACTTTAAGGAGCTGTATTCGCAGTTTCATGGCTCCAGTTTGTTTAACGACCTGGAAACAGGGCATGTGTCAACGCAGGAGTTTCTCGCAGAAATGCATCAGCATGTACCGGAAACCGTAACAGATGAGCAGTTAAAGGCTGCGTGGAATGCCATGTTACTCGACTTCCCGTTACAGCGCCTGCAGTTATTGCAGCAGTTGCGGCAACATTATAATCTTTATTTACTCAGTAATACCAATGCTATTCACCTGGAGGAGTTCAACAGGATGCTGCAGGAAACCCGGGGAATCCCTTCTCTGAGTAGTTTCTTCGACCGGGCGTACTATTCTCATCTGATGGGGCAGCGGAAGCCGGATAAAGCATCTTACCAGATGGTATTGGATGAAAATGGGCTGAAAGCGGCGGAAACAGTGTTTATAGATGATCTTTTACCTAATATAGAAGGGGCTAAAGCAGTAGGGTTACAAACCATTCACCTGGAAGCTCCTAAAACGATACTGGATATTTTCCGCCCGGCAAGTGCGGTATAAAGAAAAAGGCTGGTTTAGTAAACCAGCCTTTTTTGTTATTTAATTTCTTCGAAATCAAGATAATCTCCTTTATCCACTTTCTTGGGTTCAGGAGGAGAGGAGGGCTGCTTGGGATTTCCCGGCTGCGCACCTTGTTGGCTTTCATATTGCTGCCGCATATGATCCTGCATATCGCTCATCTGCCTACGTACTTGCTTGGTCATTTTATAGCCCGGTATGAGCAGGTCAAATACCAACTTGTACAGCAGCCAGGCAATAAATATGGAAAAGAGAAATTTCAACATAATGGTGCGAAGTTAGCGGAATATAGTATCCGGCGCCTTGAAAATCACCTCATTTTAAGGTTTTTTTAACTTTCCGGTAGGATTAAAATCCAAGCAAAGCAACGCAGGTTAATGCCTCTTTCTTGTTAAATTCCCAGGCCATTTTGCGGTAGTTAATGGAGTCTATGATGGTTCCCACAAAGCAAAAGCCCAGTGTAATGAAGTATATAACTCCCATGGCAATCTGGTTCAACAGAAAGCGTTGAACTCCTGCAGGACCGAGCAATCCAATCAGGCTGCAGATAAGAACAGTCTGCGGATCCTTACGTCTGCTTTGGTATACAGTCAGAAAACGTTGTTTATTTTCTTCAGAATAGCCTTTAGTGAGTTCCTGTAACCATATCAACTCCTCGGTTTCAATTCCAGGAAGCGTTACGAATGAAAAAGCGGTCATAGTATTGGGTTTATTGTTGTTTAAGGTCAACGTATTGGAGGCGGGCCAGTTGTATGGTGCGGTATAGCAATACCACTACTACCAGGGGCGACAGCCAGTGATGGTGGATCGCAGCAGACCATTGGCCATGTAAAAAATAATGGATACCGTGGCCTAAGCCGCAACCGGGACAAAAGGGGATGCCCAGGTTTTTTAGTAAACATAAGCTAGCGGCATTTTCATCGGGTGTCATTAAATATAGCAGAACCAGCCCCAGGGGCCAGGCAATCAGTTCTATATTTATTTTTTGCCAGAAAGCAGTGCTCACATCAAATATTTTAAAAATACATATGAATGATGGCAGAGCCTCTCATCTAAATATTTATATACAAGTTAAAGAAATAGTTTTTCAATCAAAATAAAATCCTAATTTTGTATGAGGAAAAATGATTCAAACGAAGGGGACGAGATATTGTCCCCTTCGCGCTTTTTGTATGGCAAACGAACACGTGATAAAAACTATCCGGGAAATGGCAGAAGGACTGCTGGCTAACGATCCCGACAATTTTTTGGTAGACATCAGAATTAAGCCCACTAACAATATCAAGCTCTTTCTGGACGGAGATAAAGGGGTGCCGGTGGCTACACTGGTGTCGTTTAACCGTCAGTTATATCCTTTGCTGGAAGCAGCTGAACTGTTCCCTAACAATGATTTCTCCCTTGAAGTCTCGTCCCCCGGACTGGATGAACCGCTCAAACTGCACAGACAATACCTTAAAAATATTGGACGCAAAGTGGAAGTAACCCTGCTGGATGGCTCAGTAAAGGAAGGTACCCTGCAATCAGCAACCGAAGAAGAGATTAACATTGAAGAGTTGATAGGCAAGAAGAAAGAGAAGAAATCAACCGATTTAAAACTTAATGAAATAAAGCACACAAAGGTGTGCATCGTGTTTTAAAATATAACAACTAAACATGGCTAGTATTAACTTGATTGAGTCATTTACCGAGTTCAAGGAGGCGGAAAATATCGACCGTCCTACATTGATGAAGGTCCTGGAGGATGTGTTCAAAACACTGCTGCGGAAAAAGTATGGCTCAGATGAGAATTTTGACGTGATTGTAAATACCGAAAAAGGTGACCTTGAAATATTACGCCGTCGTACCATCGTAACCGATGGAGAAGTAGAAGATGAAAACGCACAGATCGCATATTCCCAAGCTATCAAGGTAGAACCGGATTATCAGGTAGGTGAAGATTTATATGAAGAGGTAGAGATCATGGATTTCGGTCGCAGGGCTATCCTGGCGGCTAAACAAACTTTATCTGCCCGTATCGGCGACCTGAAAAAGAATATTCTGGTCAAGAAATACGCCGACAAAGCAGGTGAAATTGTAAATGGTGAAGTATACCAGGTTTGGAAAAAAGAAGTTTTATTGCTTGATGATGAAGGGAATGAGTTAATTTTGCCTAAATCTGAGCAAATCCCCACAGATTATTTCAAAAAAGGGGAGAACGTAAGAGCGGTGGTGAAGAAAGTGGAAATGAAAAACAACGCACCACTCATCATTCTCTCCCGTACACATCCATCCTTCCTTGCTAAATTGCTGGAAATTGAGGTGCCTGAGATCTTTGACGGCCTGATTGTGATCAAGAAAATAGTTCGTGAACCTGGTGAAAGAGCCAAAGTGGCAGTAGAATCCTACGACGATCGTATCGATCCGGTAGGTGCCTGCGTTGGTATGAAAGGTAGCCGCATACATGGTATCGTGCGCGAACTGAGAAATGAAAATATAGATATCATTAACTTTACCACCAACATTCAACTGTTGATTCAGCGTTCCTTAACACCCGCCAGAATCAGCCGCATGGAAGTGGATAACGAAAACAAATATGCTTCCGTTTACCTCAACCCTGACCAGGTATCACTGGCCATCGGTAAAAAAGGCGTAAACATTAAGCTGGCTTGCGAACTGACTGGTTTTGAGATTGATGTATTCCGTGATGAAGCACAAGAACAGTCTGAGTTTGATATCGATCTGGAAGAATTCTCGGATGAAATCGAAGAATGGATAATAGATGAACTGAAGCGAATAGGTTGTGACACTGCCCGCAGCGTATTAGAACTGACTGTTGAAGAACTGGTTCGCCGTTCAGATCTGGAAGAAGAGACAGTGCAGGATGTAAGAAGAATATTACAGGAAGAGTTTGACAAAGAATAAAGCCGAGCCACAACCCTTCCCAGGTAAAGGCCTTATTAGAAAGGGAATTGATTTTTTCGAGTTATTGTTTAAACGTAAAAAAACATCCCGTTTTGAAGAAACGGGAAACAGGGGAGGCCCGAAATACGATATGCCTGAAACAACAAACAACACACCACGCTTGCTGGCTGCAGCCAAGGAGTTTAATATTGGTAAGGAAACCCTCATCGATTTCCTTGGCAATAAAGGCTTTGACATGGGTGGCTTTGGTTCTCCCAATGCCCGCCTTACGGCTGTTATGTACACAGCACTGCAGTCGGAGTTCCAGCAGGACAAGGCTAACAAGCGCAAAAGCGACCAGATAGCCCTGCCCAAAGGAAGCGTGTTAGAAACGATGAAGAAGAAAGAGAAGGAGGAAGCGGAAGCGGCGGCTAAAAAGAATACCAATAAAGAAAATGAGGCAACTCCCGCTCCAGTAGCAGAAGCGCCTAAGGAAGAAAAACGTGAGCCTCAACCGGAACCAGTAAAGGAAACCCCTAAACCGGAACCACAACCACAGGCAACTGTTGCCCCGGCAACAACACCACCTCCCGCAAAGGAAAAAGCAGAACCGAAGCCTGAACCACCCGTTGTTACAGCTCCCCCTGTTGCGGAAGTTCCTAAAGCACCGGCAACGCCTCCTCCGGCTGAACCAGAAACAGTAAAAACAGAAGCGCCGAAAATTAACGGCCCTAAAGTCATTACTACCATCGATCTGGACGCATTAAACCGCAATAAAAAACCAGTTGCTAAAAAAGCAGAACAGGAAGAAACTCCGGCTCCGCAACCTGAAGCTGTAAAACCTCCGGTGAAGGAAGAAAAACCTACCCCGGCACCAGTTATACCTGCTCCTCCCGTTGCTGAAAAACAACCGGAACCTAAACCAGTTCCTGCCCCTCCTGTACAGGAAGCAACTACAGCTCCAACTGAAAAACCAGTTGAGAAAGCTGATAAAGCCGTAAAAGTAGAACAAGCCCCTAAAGCCGAAACTACCCCTCCGGCAGAGAAAGTAGCGAAAACAGAAAAGACCGATACGACAGAAAAAACGGAAAAAGCCGCACCGGTTGAAGATAAACCTGTAGTTAAAAAAGTGGAAGAAGTATTACAAGAGGCAAAACCGGCTGCAGTCAAAGAACCGGCGCACATTCCTGTTAAGCAAGTCGTAAAGACAGAACATCGCAAACCCACTGCTGCTGTCGATAACACACCACCAACACCTCCTCCCGCTGCCCCTCAGGCACAGGACGAACCAGCTGGTGCTGCTGTCATTGAAAATATTCAGGCCGAAAAATTAACCGGCCCTAAAGTAATCGGCAAAATTGAGCTGCCAGTTCAATCTGACAGACGCGATAATAATAAGAACAACTTTAGCAGGGACGAAAAACGCAAACGCAAGCGTATCATCGTGGAAAAGAAACCCGAACCTGTTCAGCCTAAAGATTTCAAGGAAGGCGACCGCAAAGAAGGTGGCACTCCGGGCGAACATCGCCCTCATCAACACGGCGGACAAGGTGGTGGCGGAAATCGCCCTCACCATAATGATAACCGCGGTGGCGGTCATCAGGGTCAGGGACACCAGGGTGGTGGCGGAAATCGCCCACAAGGCGATAATCGCAACAATAATAACCGTCCAGGCGGCGGCGCCAACACCGGAACCGGTGGCGGTGGTTACAACAGGCCTGCAGGTCAGGGTCAGGGCGGAGGCTATAACAGGCCAGCCGGACAAGGCGGTGCAAGCGGTGGTGGTAACAGACCAGCCGGACAAGGTGGCGGATACAATCGTCCAGGTGGCGGAACCGGTGGTGGTAACAGACCAGGCGGTCAAGGCGGTGGCTATAACAGGCCAGGCCAGGGCGGCGGCGGTTACAACAGACCAGGTCAGGGTAACCGTGGCGAAGACAAACGCACTACCGAAGAAAAAGAAATCGATAAGAACGAGATCCAGAATAAGATCAAGGAAACAATGGCCAAACTCGGTGGCGGTCGCGGTAAAAACGTGAAAGCTAAACACCGTAGAGAAAAACGTGAAGAAAGAGCCCACCAGAAAGCGAAGGAAGGAGATGGAGACAACAAACTCCAGGTAACAGAATTCGTTTCTGTATCCGAACTGGCTAACCTGATGGATGTAAGCTTCGCAGAAGTTATCTCTAAATGTATGGGCCTCGGTATCATGGTATCTATCAACCAACGCCTCGATGCGGAAGTAATAGAACTGGTGGCCGGCGAATTTGGTTACGAAGTGGAATTCATCGGTCTGGAAGATGCAGAAGAATCCGATGATGAAGACGAAGTAGATGATCCTGCAGACCTGGAACCACGTGCTCCGATTGTGACCATCATGGGTCACGTCGATCATGGTAAAACCTCCCTGCTCGATTATATCCGTAGTGCAAACGTGGTAGCCGGTGAAGCCGGTGGTATCACCCAGCATATCGGTGCCTACCAGGTTACTACCGCAAGTGGTAAAAAAATCACCTTCCTCGATACACCTGGTCACGAAGCGTTTACAGCGATGCGTGCCCGTGGTGCCAAAGCAGCAGATATCGCTGTTATCGTGGTAGCTGCCGATGATGCCATCATGCCACAAACAAGGGAAGCAATATCCCACTCCCAGGCTGCTGGTCTGCCAATGGTATTCGCTATCAATAAAGTGGATAAAGAAGGCTCCAACCCTGAAAAAATTAAAGAACAACTGGCCGGCATGAACCTCCTGGTAGAAGACTGGGGCGGTAAATACCAAAGTCAGGAAATATCCGCTAAAAACGGATTGAATATAGATATCCTCCTCGAAAAAATATTGCTGGAAGCAGAACTGCTGGAATTGAAAGCAAATCCAGACCGCGAAGCATCCGGTAGTATCGTGGAAGCAACACTGGACAAAGGCCGCGGTTACGTAGCCTCCCTGCTGGTACAAAACGGTACTCTCCGTCAGGGCGATACCATTGTATCCGGCTCCTTCTTCGGTAAAATCAAAGCCATGTTCAACGAACGTGGTCAGAAAATGGAAGAAGCAGGTCCATCTATGCCGGTACAGGTGCTCGGCTTAAACGGTGCACCACAGGCCGGTGAGAAATTCAAAATGTTCGCAGACGAGTCTGAAGCAAAAGAAGTGGCTAACCGCAGAGCTCAAATCGTTCGTGAACAAGGTATCCGTACCAAGAAACACATCACACTGGATGAAATCGGTCGCCGTCTGGCACTGGGTAACTTCAAACAGCTGAACCTGATCATCAAAGCCGACTTTGATGGTTCCGTAGAAGCATTGAGCGATTCCCTGCAGAAACTGTCTACCGAAGAAATCGTTATCAGCATCGTACACAAGGCAGTAGGTCAGATCACAGAATCCGATGTATTGCTGGCTACCGCTTCTGACGCCATCATCCTCGGATTCCAGGTACGTCCTTCTTCCCAGGCTGCTAAGCTGGCGGAAAAAGAAAATATCGAGATCCGTAACTACTCCATCATCTATGACGCGATCGATGAAATCAAGAGCGCCATGGAAGGTATGTTGGAACCAAAAATCGAAAAGAAAGTGGTGTGCAACGTTCAGGTGCGCGAAACTTACAAATTCGAGAAAGTTACCGTGGCAGGTTGCTTCGTTACCGATGGCAAGCTGACAAGAAACACCCGTATCAACGTGGTGCGCGATGGTATCGTGGTTCACACCGGCGAACTCGGCTCCCTGAAACGTTATAAAGATGACGTGAAGGAAGTGGCCGCCAACATGGAGTGTGGTTTGAGTATTCGTGGATTCAGCGACCTCAGACCTAACGATAACATCGAAGGATTTGAAGAAGTAGAAGTAAAGAGAACATTATAAAACAGCTATCAGCCTTTAGCTATTAGCTTTCAGGAAAAATGCAACGGAGAAAAGAGCGATTATCAGCGTAAAACCTGTAGCCGTTTTTTTCTCCGTTGCATTTTTCCTGAAAGCTAATAGCTAAAGGCTAACAGCTGAATTCTCCCTGCTTATCTAAACTTTTGTTAAATCCATCGACTTTCCCTATGCTACTGACCTTTAAATGGTTATTTTTGATTTTTACCGCTTTTGTATGAAGAAACTTTTAGCATTATCCGCAGGCGCTTTGCTGCTATGGCAAACCTCTTCGGCTCAGCAGAAACTGATTGCAGACAAGATTATCGGCGTAGTAGGGGATAAGATTATCCTCAAATCCGATATGGATGGGGCGCTGGCCGATCAGATGCACAACTCACCAGATGGAAATCTGATGCCTGATGCTGCCTGCAAAACCCTGGAAATGCTGATTTCCCAGAAGGTGATGGTGCTTCAAGCGGAAAGAGACAGCTTACCCGTAAGTGATGGAGATGTGGAAGCACAAATGGAAAACCGTATCCGCTATTTCGAACAGATGTACGGCTCCAAAGAAAAGATGAAGGAAATTACCGGCTACTCCATCTACCAGCTCCGCGAACGCTTCCGTTCACCCATCAAGGAAGGATTGCTGGCACAGGCAATGCGTAACAAAATCATTGAACCGGTAAAAGTAACACCGTCAGAAGTAAAACGCTTCTACGATGCCATCCCTAAAGATAGTCTCAAATTTTACGAATCAGAACTGGAAATAGGTACCATCGTGTTAACACCGAAGGCTACCCGCGAAATGGACCAATACGCCATTGAGCGCCTCCTCGATTTCAAAAAACGTGTAATAAACAAGGAATCAGACTTCACCTCACTGGCTATCCTGTACTCCGAAGATCCAAGCGTAAAGGATAACAAGGGTATCATGGTACTCAACCGCGGTGATAAAAACTGGGATCCTGAGTTCATGGCCGCTTCCTTCCGTTTGAAAGAAGGCGAACTGTCTTCTCCGGTTAAATCCCAGTTCGGATACCACCTGATCCAGATGCTGAAACGTTCCGGCGATAACATCACCGTGCAACACATCATCCTGAGAGCAGCTGTTACCAAATCCGACCTGGCAGCTAATATCGCCAAACTGGATTCTATACGCTCCAGCATCCTGGCAGGCAGAATTAACTTTGCCGAAGCGGTTGCTAAATACAGCGACGCGCCAAGCGCCAAATTTGATGGTGGTATGCTCCAGTCTAAAACAGGCGATGGTAGCACCCTGATCACCATTGATCAACTGGACGATCCAGGCGAAAGAGACATCGTACTGATGCTCGACACCCTGAAACCAGGTAAAATTTCTGCACCTGTGCAGTTCACAGACGAAAGCGGCCGCCAGGCGGTACGTATCGTTTACCTGAAAACACGCTCTCAACCACATAGAGAAAATCTTACGGATGACTACTCCCGCATACAGCAACGTACCCTGGATATCAAACGTGCGGAAGCTATCAACAAATGGCTTATCGAAAAGATACCAACCTTCTATGTACACGTAGATGAGGAATACAAAAACTGCAATCACATCAGCCAGTGGATGGCATCCCTGGCCAAACAATAACATCAGCGGTTAGCTTTTAGCTATCAGCAGTGAATAAAGCGGAGATAGGAGCGAAAAGCTTTTATCTCCGCTTTTTTTATGGCAAAAATTAACCGGGATACACCCTCGCCTCCACGCCATTCTTCACTTTTAACTATACACCCCACAACATAAAACACTAAAAGCTAATAGCTAACTGCTAATAGCTTATCAGCAAAGCCTGATACCTTTACCATCCCCTTTCTGGTTTTCTCCTTTTTTGCCGTACCTTTGCGACTTCAATTTTCTGCCATGAGTGATGCGATCAAACATGAATGCGGTCTGGCATTTATAAGATTAAGAAAACCGTTTTCCTACTACCAACAAAAATATGGGAGCGTTTTCTATGGGCTAAACAAACTGTACCTGCTCATGGAAAAACAACACAACAGAGGCCAGGATGGCGCTGGTTTGGCTACCGTAAAACTGAACACCGAACCCGGCGTTCCCTTTATGCACCGCATCCGTAGTGCAGCTCCACAAGCGATCGGTGATATCTTCGCAAAAGTACGTGACGAAATACAGGAGATAGAAAAATATCAGCCGGAAATTACCAAATATCCAGGGCTGATGAAAGGCCATGTACGCTTTCTCGGTGAACTCATGATGGGACATATCCGTTATGCTACACAGGGTAAAAACAACGTGGAACTCTGCCATCCTTTTGTACGCTACAATACCATTCCTGCCCGTAACCTCGCTATGGCAGGTAACTTCAACCTGATCAATACGGATGAACTGTTTGAGTTCTCCAAAGCAGAACCAGGTGAAGTACACAAAAACAGCGATCTCGCCGCTATGCTGGAAGTGGTACACCATTTCCTCGCTAAAGAAGATAATGAAGGCAGCAATGACCTTGATATCAAAAAAATCCTGCAGCAGGCATTCTCTATGTTTGACGGAGGTTATCATACCTGCGGTCTGATTGGTTCCGGAGATGCTTTCGTAATCCGTGATGCACATGGTATCCGTCCTTCCTACTACTACATTAATGAAGATGTGATTGTGGCTGCCTCCGAAAGAGCCGCTATCCGCACCACCTTTAACGTAGGGGAAAATGAAGTACTGGAACTGATGCCAGGTAATGCCCTCATCGTTAAAAACAACGGCGACTACAGCATCGAACAAATTCTCGAACCTAAAGAACGTAAAGCCTGCAGCTTTGAAAGGATTTACTTCTCTCGTGGTAACGATGAAAAAATATACAAKGAACGTACTGACCTGGGCCGTCTGTTATCCGGTACGGTTTTAAAGGCCATCGATAATGATCTCCGCAATACCATTTTCTCCTTTATTCCAAACACCGCTGAAGTAGCCTTCTATGGCCTGTTAAAAGGACTGGAAGATTATCTCAACAAAATAAAGGTAGAACGGATTCTTTCCTGGGGTAACGACTTTGATGAGGAAAAGCTCACTGAAATGGTGAACCGCCGTATCCGCATCGATAAGATCGCTACCAAAGATGTAAAAATGCGTACGTTCATTACCGAAGATTCCAGCCGTAATGAAATGGTACAACACGTGTACGATATCACCTACGGTAAAGTAAGACCCGGAATTGACTCCCTTGTGGTAATAGATGATTCCATCGTTCGCGGTACTACTTTAAAAGAAAGTATCGTTAAAATGCTGGATCGTTTAGGACCTAAAAAGATCATCATCGTATCTTCCGCCCCTCAGATCCGCTATCCGGACTGCTATGGTATTGATATGAGCAAGATGGGCGATTTCGTAGCCTTCCAGGCCGCCATTGCTCTCCTGAAAGACCACGGCAAGGAACATATCCTGAACGAAGCTTATGGTCTTTGTAAGGAACTGCAACGCACCAATACCCTTCACGCACAAAACGTAGTGAAGAATATATACAAACCATTTACCCCGGAACAGATCTCCGCAAAAATTGCTGAAATCCTCAACCCCGGCGGTATCCGTGCCGAAATAGAAGTGATCTATCAATCTATCGAAAGCTTACATCAGGCTTGTCCGAATAACCTGGGTGACTGGTACTTTACTGGTAATTACCCTACTCCGGGCGGCAACCGTGTCGTAAATAAAGCATTTATGAACTTCATGGAAGGCAAAAACGAAAGAGGATATTAATTTAATAGCATAAAGCTTAAAGGATAAAGCATAAAGCGATTGAAGCGAATGATCAAAGCTAAAGGTGAATACCAGCTTTAATCATTCGCTTCAATCGCTTTTTGCTTTATCCTTTAAGCCATCAGCCTACATCAGATGGCTAAATGTTTCCATGTTAATTTTATCTTAAATAACCCCTTTCCCGCGAACAGTATAAGTCTAACAAGTTAACTTCCTGTAAAATCTGTATTTTCGTTTTCGTTAACTATCGGTTTTCAGCCCATGAAAACATTACTACTTATACGTCATGCTAAATCCAGCTGGACAGATCCAGACATGGATGATTTTGACCGGCCCCTCAATAAACGGGGAAAACAAAATGCCCCGGAAATGGCCCAACACCTCATTACACGGGGTATGGTGCCGGAATTAATCATTTCGAGCCCGGCCAAAAGAGCCAGAACTACTGCTAAAATGATGGCCAGCGAGTGGAAGTATCCCAAACAGGCCATCCTGCTGGAAGAAGAACTCTACCTCTGCTATGCAGCCACCTTTCTGAAAGTCATTACCAAAATAGATGATGACTTCGGCGCAGTGGCCATATTTGCACATAATCCCGGTATTACCGATTTCGCCAATTACCTGACGGAAGAAATCAGAATAGACAACGTGCCTACCGCCGGCGTCTTTGGGATACAGGCAGATACGGACAACTGGAAAGATTTTGACCTGGCAAAGAAAAAGTTCCTCTTCTTTGAATACCCCCGGAAAGACTAATCTTTTACTATTTTGTTATAAGATGCTGTAATCCCTTTTATCAGCGAAGAACTGAACCCCTGATGCTCCATTTCATTTAAACCAGCAATAGTACAGCCTTTGGGCGTAGTTACCTTATCTATTTCTTCTTCCGGATGACGGTTTTCCCGGATCAGCAGTTCTGCTGCCCCCTTTACCGTTTGTGCCGCAATAAGACTGGCGGTGCGTACATCAAAGCCTATTTCAATACCGCCTTGTATATTGGCCCGGATATAACGCAAAGCAAAGGCAATACCACAAGCCCCCAGTACGGTGGCAGCATCCATCAGCTTTTCATCGATGGTAACAGTAGCGCCCAATTGATCAAACATGGTTTTTATATACCGGATCTGTTCTTCGGTAGCATGTTTATGCGAAATACAGGTAATAGATTCCTGTATGGCAATAGCGGTATTGGGCATAGCACGTACTACCGGCATTCCTGGCACTACATGTTCCAGGTCATCGATACTCACACCGGTAACCACGCTGATCAGTATATGCCGCTTCGGATCAAAAGATGATTGGAACTCCTGCAATACTTCCCGCACATTGTACGGCTTTAATGCCACCACAATCACTTCTGACTCGCGGATGGCAACAGCGTTATCCGTTTCTATCCTTACGCCCGCATCTCGCAGCGCAGAAAGGGTGCTGGTATTACGCTTGGTAACAGTGATATCACCGGCCTTTGAAAAACCGCTCTTCAGCAATCCCTGGGCAATGGCCGAGCCCAGATTTCCTCCACCTATAATGGCTATTTTTTTGGCTGACATAACAAATTATGTTTACACTTTAAATCCTACGGAAGGTATAACAAATGCTGCATCCATGCAAGAAGCAGAAAGCGAAAAGCTATTGCAGCGGACATTCCCCGCCCAACCTGCGTATTTAATCGCACTTCTCATCCACTACAAAAGCTTTTTGCTTTCTGCTTTTCGCTTTCTGCTTACCTTGCAGCTATGCAGGCATTACACACAGCAACTGCGTTTTACGCCAGGATTAAAGAAGCTCACGGTGTTGAGAATACAGAAGAAAAAACACGACACTATAAACAGATACTGGAAATCCTTTTCAGAGAACTTACCAGGAAAGAAACCCGCTCCTTCGGGAACCTGTTTGCACGCATGCAATTCTTCTTTGACCGGCAGACAGTTCCTCCTGATATTCTTCAACAACTAACTGCCCTGCGCATACTAACGAACAAGGCTACACGTGGTATGTTCCCCCTGCAGGAAACAGAACACTTACTTTGTATTAAAGCCCTTACCGAATCGGTGGCATGGTGCTACCAGGTAGAACCACCTACAGCATTAACAGAGATCTACGCTCCTTCAGGTGCACACAAATTATCGCTGGCGTATCAGCACCGCCCCGGTAGCTTAGCCCTCCTGAAATGCATGGTAACTGCCGTAGGCCCACTCACTACAGGGGCTCAGGGAAAATATATCCTGCTGCTGGATGTAAAAAATGATGAACAAGGCGATTTCCAGCTACGGCTGGAACACATGGAATCGGTTACAGTAGTATCGTTACACGGCCTGTTACGTCCTTACGACACCATTAACGTGCTTCATTGCCGACAGGGTGCAGAAGGGCATGAATACGCCACCACCAGCGAAAGCCAGGTGGTGTTGGAACCCGACCTGCTCATCGATATCAGTGACCTGGCGGAATGCTTTACCCATAAAGGTCCTAACCGCTTATTATATCTCGTTAAAAAACTGACGCCGCAGCAATCCAGCCCGGCAGCATTCAAGGGAAACCTGGTGAATGCACTGCTCGATGAGATGTTGCGCAACAGGGAAATAGATTTCAAAAGCTCCTTTGTAGAGGCGGTAGCTGAAAACGTGCTACAGGCGGCAGCCTACGGCAGGGAAAAAATAAACGAAATGTTCCGCGATATCCGGCAGCATCACTGGGGAAACCTCCACAATACAGTGAAAGAGCTACAGGACAAACCGGTACGTATAGAGCCCACCTTCTTCTCCGCCCAATACGGGCTGCAAGGACGTTTGGACCTGATGGCAGAAGATGATACCGATGAATACCGTAAAGAAATATTCGAGTTGAAAAGTGGAAAGTGCCCGGACTTCAATACCTGGAAGAACCATGAAATGCAGGTAGTAGGATATAACCTGTTGCTCCGTTCTACCTTTGGCCGGCACCGCAAAGGTAGTTCGGCCATCCTGTACTCCGCCGCAGCAACCAGCCCATTGAGGAATGTGAGCAGTACCCATCTCACAGAAAATGATTTATTACTGCTCCGCAATGAAGTAGTGGGCATGCTCCTCCGGCTGGCAGGTTGTGAGTTTGAAGTGTTGTCTACCATTACCACGGCAGCGGCGCTTGGACTACCATCTTTCAGCGCGGCACATTTTACCTCCTTTGAACAGGCCTGGCAAACAGCCCCACCAGTGGCAAAAGCTTACTACCACGAGTTTTTGGCGTTTATGCTGCGTGAATACCTGCAGGCAAAGTGCGGTATGTTTTCAGAAATTAACCGGGAAGATGATGCCGATGGATTTGCCGCACTCTGGCTGCAACAGGAAAAAGACAAGCTTTCCCGCTTCAATATTATACCAGGACTACGTTTCCGGGAATTTGATACGATAAACAGTTCTGTATTATTTGATATAGTCGTACCCGTTAGTCATAACTTCCGCCGGGGAGATACCGCAATTATTTACCCGCGTACCAGCACAGAACTGCAGCCCATGCAACAACAGCTGCTGAAAGGCAGGATAGAGGAAGTGGGAAAAGAGCAGCTGAGTTTTTCTCTGAATAACCGGCAGATGACCCTGGATTTTTTCCGGCAGTTTGATGAATGGATTATTGAACACGACATATACGAGTCTAATTACTGGACTGCAGCGGCTTCGCTGTTTCATGTGATTTCGCCACGCTACCGGGAGCGCACCAATATGCTGCTGGGACTTACCACTCCACGCTGGTACCCGCTGCAACGTACCACACCAGCTATGTTTAACCCCAACCAGGAACAGATTGTAAAGCAAGCCCTGGAAGCACAGGACTACTACCTTTTACAGGGACCTCCGGGCACTGGTAAAACATCTTCCCTGTTAACCACCATCGTAGGAGAAATGGTTAAGCAGGATACCTACGTAATTATTGTTGCCTTTACCAATAAAGCAGTAGAGGAAATCTGTCATAAGCTGACGGCTAAAAATATTACCCATCTCCGTATGGGTGGTCGCAGCTCAGAGGCTTCGCTAACGTTGAAACAATATTGCCTGGATGGCTCGCTGGACGAGGCCCGTAACTATATTACCAGTCACCGGGTATTTGTGGCCACGGTAGCCACGATGGCCACACGTCTGGAACAATTAATAATGATGGGGATTCCTACCGATACTTTAATTGTGGACGAAGCATCTCAGTTAACAGAACCCCAGCTGCTGGGCTTGTTGATGCCTTTCCGCAAATTTATCCTGATAGGAGATCAGAATCAGCTGCCGCCGGTGGTAGCACAGGAAGAATATTTTTGCCGGGTAAAAGCCCACTGTTTAGTGGAGCTGGGCATCCGTGATCTGCGGACTTCGATTTTCGAAAGGTTAATACTACGCTGTAAAACCAGCCACTGGCGCCATGCCTGGGGCATGCTGAATACACATTTCCGGATGCACGACAGTATCGCTGCATTGGTCAATCATTACTATGCGGGACAGTTGTCTTCCGGAAAGCCGGAACAACAGGCAGGCTTTGATTTGTATAAGGATCATGAAAACATAGGGTGGGAGCGGATTTTATCTTTAGGAAGAAAGATATTTATTGCCAGCCCCTATGAGGCGACTTCCAAAATGAACAGAACGGAGGCGCAATGGGTAGTATCCTTGTTACAACATCTGAAAAGTCGTTATGGCACCGGCTTCAGTAAAGACACGGTGGGCGTGGTGACGCCATGGCGTACACAAATCAGTCTTATCCGCGAGCTGATAGCAGAAGATACTGCCCTGCAGGACATCAATATAGATACCGTAGAACGCTTCCAGGGCTCTGAAAACGACATTATCATCGTTTCCCTGGCGGTATATCATGCGGCGCAGGTGCAGACATTACAGTGCCTGGGACAGTTTAACTGGGAAGAAGAAGAGATAGAAGTAGACCGTAAGTTGTTAGTAACGTTATCGCGTGCACGAAAACAGGTAATTATCCTGGGATATGAGCCGGTACTTCAGGACAGTGCACATTACCGGAAGATGTTGGGGGAGATGGTGAGAGGGGTGCTGTAGTACCAGCCACCAATAACTATGGCCATACTGGTAGTATGGCCACAGTTTAGACAACATCATATATGATCACTCCTGGAAATCCAGGCTTTAATCCAATGTTACATGCCCCCAGTTTTCACCGCTTTTGATGCGGTAAAGCTGCATTTCGCTGATATCAAACTGCTCAGCAATCTGCTTCATAGTTTTCTTACCAGGCTTATTCAGCAGGCGTTTAATGCTTTTTACTTTGGTCACATTCAGCTTCAGACCTTTTACACGGTTACGTTGCTTTTCTTTATAGGCCAGCTTCGCAGGGCTTTTTTGCTGATGCTCTTCCATTTCCTCCTTGGTTGCCCATTGGAGGTTGGTTGCTTTATTATTTTTTTTATCGTAGTCCAGGTGAATCACATATTTATGCGCCCGTCCTCCTTTTTTACTAAAAAGTTTGGCCACCTCCCGGTGTAGGTAGAGTGACTGATAGCTATCTGCGGGCTTTACGTTTAATACCGTATAGCCTTCCACGGTAGACCCCGTGAGCAGCTTACCATCTTCGGTACTTTCATGATAACTGATCACTCTCCCCATGTTTGATACAGCGTATTTTTTACGCAGGGCAGATTTGTTTTTAATCTGTAAGTCTTTCCAGACTTCATTTTTCAGATTTTTAATTGTGGTCATGTGAAAGTATTTTTATTTTTTTATACTCTGGGGTTTATCCGTTTATCCGTAAACGTTACAACCGGCCATTTCAGTATCAGCCGGCAGAAAATCGTGTGCAGCTAATTGGGGAGCAGCCCTTTCGAATATATGGTCCTTGTATTGTAACACCACCGCGTCTAGTACTTCCTCTATTTCAGCTAATGTATTGTAAGTTACTAATTGTTGTCTGAATTCCTTTATATGTGGCAACCCTTTGAGGTAATTTGTGTAGTGGCGGCGCATTTCCAGTATGCCTACTACTTCTCCCTTCCAGGAAACTGATTGGTGAAGGTGCTTTTTACAAACTTCCACTCTTTCTAAAACAGTTGGTAGTGGCAAATGTTCGCCAGTCTTCATAAAATGCTTGATCTCCCTGAAAATCCATGGATAACCAATCGCAGCCCGGCCTATCATTACCCCATCTACACCATATTTCTGTCTTGCAGCAATTACCTGCTCCGGCGTACATATGTCACCGTTACCAAAGATAGGAATTTGTATGCGTGGATTGTTTTTTACTTTTCCGATCAGTGTCCAGTCGGCACTACCTTTATACATTTGTGTGCGGGTACGGCCATGAATGGTAAGGGCTTTGATCCCCACATCCTGCAGCCTTTCCGCTACTTCTTCAATATTTTTGGTATCATCGTCCCAGCCCAGGCGGGTTTTAATGGTGACTGGCAGTCTTGTTGCCTTTACTACGGCTGCCGTCAGTTTTACCATTTTAGGTATATCTTTCAAGATACCTGCGCCAGCGCCTTTACAAGCTACTTTCTTTACCGGGCAACCGAAGTTGATGTCGAGTAAATCAGGGTTGGTGGTTTCTACGATCTGCGCGGCCAATGACAAGGATTCCTCATCACCTCCGAAAATCTGTATGCCTACCGGACGTTCGTAGTCGAAAATGTCCAGCTTTTTACGGCTTTTGATAGCATCACGTATCAGTCCTTCCGAAGATATGAACTCAGTATACATGAGATCGGCCCCATTATCCTTGCACACCGCACGAAAAGGCGGATCGCTCACATCTTCCATGGGCGCCAGTAATAAAGGGAATTCTCCCAATTCAATATTTCCTATCTTCACCATAATTTATATAACCACAGCAGGTTTTGCCGTAGTTATTATTTTAATGTTTTATATACTATTTCTTTTACAAGCAGGATTTCTTTGCAGTAACAGCTAACGCCAACCAGCTGTAATGATCAATACGTAACTGCAAAAACTGGATTTCGCGCTGTAAATTTACGCAAAATTTAATACAGTATTTTCTTATGACCGGTTATCTGAAGCAGTCTTCCACTTTATTACAGTTTGTTACCTTCCTGGGCTTTTTCTTTGGGTTCTTTGCATTATACATTGCAGCGTTGCAGACTATAACGCCTGCTATGACCGGACAAAGCCTGGAGGCCATTCAAAGTGGTGCCTTTAATGATCCTAACCTCATCGGCTATCTGAAAATAACACAATTCTTTTATACCATCGTGGCATTCTTTGTGCCAGCCGCGCTTTTTGCCTATCTGTGGCAGCCTTATCCTGCTACCTATCTTGGTTTAAAACCGGCACCTAAAGGTATCCAGATAGTGATTGCCCTGTTTGCCATGTATGGCGTATTACCATTGGCAGGCCTGTTAGGCGAATGGAATGAAACCTGGCCTATATCCCAATCTGCGAAGGATATGCAGACCATGGCAGAAAAGCTGCTGGCAGTCATGTTACGCATGCCTACGATGAAGGACCTCTTTATCAACCTGGTACTGGTAGCCATTATACCGGCCATCGGGGAGGAGTTGTTCTTCCGGGGTGTGCTGCAACGTCTTGTCATAAAAGCCACCCGTAAGGTATGGTTGAGCGTATTTATCACGTCTATTCTATTCAGCGCCATTCATGGCGAAATGCTGGGCTTTATGCCCCGTGTGGTGCTGGGCTTTGGACTGGGAGCCATCTACGTGATCAGTGGCAACCTCTGGTTAAGCATCCTGGCACATATACTCAACAATGGCTCACAGGTAGTTATGCTATACCTTTTCCAGCATGGCATGATGAAGGATGATCCGATGAAAGACACACCTGTAGCCTGGTATTATGTAGCTTTGAGTATTCCTGTAACCATTGCTCTGTTTTGGGCGTTAAGTAAAAAATCAACACCTATGTCGATGATTGATCCGGTGGAGGAAAAAAAGAAAGACGGGGTAGACGAAATAGGAATGGACGAAAATTTGTAATCTTACTAAGACATTAAAGCTATAATTATGGAAAAAGACTGGGTTAAAATTTTTTCAAGTGACAGGCCATTTGAAGCAGAAATAGTGAAAGGAATGCTGCTGGACAATGGTGTAGAAGCGGTATTACTGAACAGGCAGTCATCTTCCTATAACATTACCTTACCTGGGCAGGCGGAACTATATGTTCATCAAACCCAGGAAGAAACTGCCAAAAGTCTGGTGCATAATCACAACAATCTGCCCACCGGCGACCCCAACCAGGTAGATCCTGAGTAGGGGTATCAACTCCTGTCAGGCGTCTACCCACTTGATTGGTGTCTGACAGGGATTTGCTCCAACGGGTTATTTTATCCACATTTGCGGGCAGCAATTTAATCACCAGATTTAAGCATAATGAAGACTTTTTTCACCCGCACTGCCTCTGCGCTTGTGTTTGTGGCAGTAATGCTGGGAGGTATCCTATGGACCGACTATACATTTTTTCTGCTTTTTTTCCTGATTGGCTGTTTCGCCCTGCAGGAGTACTTTAAATTAATCCGGCATATAGATCCTGATTATGCGGGTGTTCCTGCCTGGCATAAATGGGGAGCCACCATCGCCGGAGCTGCTATACTCCTCACTTTTACCGGCAATAATTTCCAGATAGCCCACATCCCCACTGGCCTTATTGGTTGGTGGATAGCTGTTATTTTCCTGCTGGTAATGCCATTGGGAGAAGTGTTAATGAGTAAAGATTTCTCTTTAAAGAACATAGGCTACTCGGCCATTGGACTGCTGTATATCATCATTCCATTCGGGCTGCTGATAAATATTAGGCTCAACGCCATCAATATTCACTACACGCCTTCGGACGTAGGTACTGCCCCGGGATGGCTGATTCCTTTACTGCTCATCATTTTCATCTGGATAAATGATACCATGGCCTATATCGTGGGATCGCTTATTGGGCGCACCCCCTTTGCACCGGCCATTTCTCCTAAAAAAACCATTGAAGGTACTGTTGGCGGTATGATCCTGGCAGTAGCCACTGCAGGCATATATGGTCATTTCTGGGGAGCCGGATACCTGGCCCTGCAGCATTGGATAGCCCTGGCGCTCATAGCCGCCATATTCGGCACTATCGGGGATCTGATAGAGTCCAAACTGAAAAGAATGGCTGGGGTAAAAGATTCCGGCCGCATCATGCCCGGCCATGGCGGATTCATGGACCGTTTCGACTCATTGCTCCTGGCCGCTCCCTTCGCCTGGATCTATGTTCAGTTCTTTATGATGGCTTAATCATAATTTCGTATGCTGAAAAAATTGAATTGAACTAACTTCGCACTTTGATTAAACACATAAATCAATCATTTTAATAAAAAAACAATGAAGATCCATCGTGAAGGATTTGCTACCATTTCCCTTGTATTCCTGGTACTGGCGTTAATTAACGGAGCAGTATTTTATTGGTTCGGTAATTCATCCGGCCTTTGCTGGACAGTATCTCTTATATCCCTGGCATTCTTCCTGTTCATCGTATCCTTCTTCCGGATTCCGGCAAGACAATACACAACAGGAGATTCGCTGGTAGTTTCTCCCTGCGATGGTAAGGTAGTGGTGATTGAAGAAGTATATGAGCCGGAATATTTCAAAGATAAACGCCTGCAGGTGTCTATTTTTATGAGTCCCGCTAACGTGCATGTAAACCGTAATCCTATCAGCGGTGTGGTAAAACTGTCGCAATACCATGCAGGTAAATACCTGGTGGCCTGGCATCCAAAGTCCTCTACTGAAAATGAAAGACATTCCGTGGTGATCGGCAACGGTAAAACGGATATCCTGGTAAGACAAATTGCCGGCGCCCTGGCCCGCAGAATTGTGAACTACCTGAAACCAGGAATGGATGTAAAACAGAATGAGGAAATGGGCTTTATTAAGTTCGGCTCCCGTGTAGATCTCTACCTCCCCATTGGCACCGAAGTAGCGGTAAAACTGGAAGAAGTAGTGCAGGGCGGTGTATCTGTTATAGCTAAAATCTAGTATCTTTAATAGCTAAATGGCATTTTTATGATAAAGAAAGCTTTTACCGGCGCTGCAGCCCTCCTGTTACTGGCAGGTGTTGTATTTGCCCAGGAAAAAACAAACAGCAAAACCGCAGACAAGTCCACTAAAAAGAACTGTTCTGCTGCCACCTGTAAAACCACTGCAAAAGGTAAAAGCTGCTGCCAGCAACCGTCTAAAACCGCCAGCCTGAGAATGGCTGCAGCCACTAAAAATAAACCGAAAGCATAAAGGATAAAGCAAAAAGCCATTGAGGCGAATGATCTGAGCGAAAGGTTAATACCCGCTTAAGTCATTCGCCTCAATGGCTTTTTGCTTTATCCTTTATGCTTTCAGCTATTTATAATATTTCTCTCAGCTCCCGCAGATGGCTGATAACATAAGTAGGCTGAAAATCGACCGGTGGTTTGCCAGGATTAAAGTATACCTGGTCCATACCCACACCGTGAGCCCCCTTAATATCCAGCTCCATCGCATCTCCGATCATTACACTTTCTGTAGCACTGGTACCAGCTCTGCTGATGGCAAAGTCAAAAATTTCGCGGTAAGGCTTTAAGCTGCCCGCTAATTCAGAGGTAACAATATGCGTAAAGAATTGGTCAATACCGGAATTTTTCATTTTCAGCAGCTGTGTTTCTTCAAACCCATTGGTGATCATGTGCATTGGATACTCCTTTGCTGCCAGGTATTCCAGCGTTTCCTTTGCTTCGGGAAATAATGCTTTTTTGTAAGGGAGGATTTGCAGGAATTCCTCACTGATCTTTTGCGTCAGTTTTTCATCTCCTATCTTGAAATCAACCAGCGTAAGGCGGAAGCGTTTGTCGCGCAATTCGCGGCGGGTAATGAATCCTCTGCGAAAGCGATCCCACAAGCGTTCATTGTGATCCACATAAGAAACGGAAAACGCCTCAAAAGATGGTATTCCTCTACTTTCCAAACCATGGCTGTTGTACAGCTCCAGCAAGGTTTCCTGTTCATTTGTTTCAAAGTCCCAGAGTGTATGGTCCAGGTCAAAGAAAAGATGTTTGTATTTCATGACTGCGCAAAGGTACAAAATACCTCGGGCATGATGGAAGCACCCCTGTCTGTTAAAAGTAAATTCGTTATTTTACTGCACTAATCAACGAAACTATGAATGCAGTAATTACGGGCGCCAGCAAAGGCATTGGAAAGGCTATTGCGGAAAAACTGGCGCTGGAAGGCTTTAATGTAGCGATTTGTGCAAGAAATGCAGATACCCTGGCAACCGCCAAAGCTGATATTCAGCAAAAAAATCCGGCAGTAACCGTATTGGCGGAGGTGGTAGATATGGAAGATAAATTACAGGTGCTGGCTTTTGGAGAGAAAATCAAATCCACCTTCTCCCGTGTAGACATACTGGTGAATAACGCCGGGATCTTTGTGCCTGGTAGTCTCCATGAAGAAGCAGATGGCCTGCTGGAAAAGTTGATGTCCGTAAACGTATACAGTGCTTATCATCTCACCAGGGCCCTATTACCCGCTATGATCGCCGACCGTAAAGGCCATATTTTCAATATGTGTTCTACTGCCAGTTATGGGGCTTATCCTAATGGAGGCTCCTACAGCATCACCAAATATGCCCTGCTCGGTTTTACCAAAAACCTGCGGAAAGAACTGATACCCCACAATATCCGGGTAACCGCCGTGAGTCCGGGACCTACCTTGACAGCTTCATGGGAAGGCTTTGAAGCGGCCCCAGACAGAATGATGCCCCCCGAAGATATTGCCAGCGTGATATGGTCTGCCTGGACCATGGCCAAACAAACCGTTATTGAAGAAATTTTGCTTAGACCCATGCTGGGAGATATTTAAAGCATTTATTATTTTGGGAGATTGTTATTGGGAGATTTGTTTCAACACAAATTATCCAAATAACTAAATAAGAACATATTAAAATGTTTTAACTAACTTTTAACGGGGCCTTACAGCGCTTCCGGTGCGGCTTTGGTTAAATTTGTTGACATAATTATGATGTACAGATATTGCATAAGGAAGTGTATTTACTCCATTTTGTTTTGTTTAGGACTGGTAGCCTGCGCCTCCGCTCAGGAGTTCCGCTTTACTACCACTGTGAGCAATAACACTGTGACGCAGGATGAACCGTTCCAGATTCAGTTTATGCTGGAAAACGGGGTGAATGTTGCCAGCTTTACACCACCCAGTTTCAAAGACTTTGAAGTATTGCAGGGGCCCTCGCAAATGCAGGGGCAATCTATCTTCAATGGCAAGCGCTCTGAATACATTGCACTGAGCTACCTGCTGCAACCCAAGCATGTAGGCAGCTTCACCATTGCCGGCGCACAAGCCCGCGTCAATGGAAACGTGGTTAAATCAAATCCGGTTTTAATTGAGGTAAGAAAAGGCAATGCCCAACAGCAGCAACAACCGCAACAGCAGGTGCCCCAGGCTTCAGCCGGCTCCCAGCCCCACCGTGGCGGGGAAGACCTGCCAGAAGGCTTCCTGAAAAAGGGAGAAGACATCAATGAAAAACTGAAGAAGAATATTTTCCTGAAAGTAGATGTGGATAAAACCAACCTATACGAAGGTGAACAACTAACGGCCACGTATAAACTTTATACACGCCTCCCAACTAATTCAAGTGTTACCAAAGTACCGGCTTTCAAAGGCTTTTCCGCTAAAGATATTGAGCTACCCAATCCTCCACAGGCTACGGAAGAAAGGGTCAATGGTATCCCCTATAAAGTATTTACCATCCGCAAAACACTCCTGTTCCCCCTGCAATCAGGCGCACTGGAGTTGGATCCTGTGGAAGTAGACAACCAGGTACGCCTGGTGAAAATGGTCAGTAACAAACGAGGTGGTGGCCGCGCCAAAGATCCGTTTGAAGATTTCTTCAATGACCCAGCCTTTAAAGATCCCTTCTTCGATGACTTCTTTAACCGGCCCGAAGTTGAATACCAGGATGTTCCGTACAAAATACAAAGCAACCCGATTAAGATCAATGTAAAACCCGTTCCTGTTGATGAACGACCTATCAGCTATAATGGCGCCGTAGGTAAATTCAACATGACGGCCGTAGTAGATAAAAATAAACTGACCACCGATGATGCCCTCACCCTAAAGGTAACCATCAGCGGACAGGGTAACGTAAACCTGCTCAACTCTCCTAAAATAGAAACCCCTACCGGGTTTGACAGGTACGACCCCAAGGTAACCGATGACATAGAAAAGAACAGCAACCCGCTCTCCGGCAGCCGTACTTTCGAGTATGTACTGATGCCGCAGGAAGCCGGAGATCATACCATTCCGGCCGTTGAATTCTCTTACTTTGATCCGGCTGCCAACAGCTTTAAAACACTGCGCTCTCAACCTTTCAATGTACACATTGACCAGGGCAAACATATTAAACAGGATAAACAGGATTATGGCACCGGCAAAAATGACCTGGTGAAAAATAATACCGGTATCCTCGACTGGACAAGGAGTCACAGCTGGTTTATTCTCAGCCCCTGGTTCTATATTCTCTTGTTATTGCCATTGCTGATTGCTGCAGGTATCATTTTCTACAAACGCAGAAAAGACTATAATACTACCAATGCAGCTATCCTGAAGCACCGTTATGCCAATAAGGTAGCACTGAAAAGACTGGAGCTGGCCGCCCGCTACCTGAAAGAAGGAAAGGATAAAGCATTTTATGAAGAAACTTCCCGCGCTGTATGGGGATACCTCAGTGTGAAACTGAAAATACCAATGGCTGATCTGAGCAAACAACTCGTGCAGGATAAATTGAGCGCCCGCAGTATCAACGGCAGCAATACCCACGAACTGTTTAACCTGATAGACAACTGTGAAGTAGCACTGTATGCACCTGGTCAGGATGACCGTAAAATGCAGGGCACTTATGAAAAGGCTGTTGGCATTATCAGTAACCTGGAAGAAGCGTTGAAGAACTAACTATTTAACGAAAGGCGAAAATGCTGAACTACAGAAATATTAAACCGGTCTTTTTTGCAATAGCATGGCTGCTGACAGCAATCGTTAGCCAGGCGCAGGTTCCTCAAAACAACCAGCAACAACGCTTTGAGCAGGCTAACCTTCTTTTCAACCAGAGCAAGTATACTGAAGCTGCCAGGACTTATCAGCAACTGCTGGACGAAGGTCATGCTCAAAAAGAACTCTATTTCAATGCTGGTAATGCCTGGTATAAAGCAGGTAAAACCGGACAGGCTATATATAGTTACGAAAAAGCATTACAGCTATCGCCCAACGATCCTGCTGTAAAGCATAACCTGGCAATTGCCAATCAAAAAGTAAATGGCTTTGTGGAAGAATTACCGTTGGTGTTTTTTCAGCAGTGGTGGCTACAGTTACAACATCTTCATAAAGCCAATGGATGGGCAATAGGTACTGTAGTGTTATTCTGGTTGCTGATTACGGGCATTATGCTCAATACTTTTCTTCCCGGATGGAGAAATAAGTTCCTCCGCTGGGGTAGTTATGTGTTGGGCGCATTATGCTTACTTTACCTGCTCATGGCCATCGACACCTATCTCTCGTCCAACAACCACGAATCCGGTATTGTGATGAACAGCAATATCAAAGCAAAATCCTCTCCCGATGAAAACAGCCGCGATGCATTTGAAGTAGGAGAGGGTATGAAAGTACATATCACAGATGCCACGGCGGACTACTGCAAAATAGAACTGGCAGACGGTAAAAACGGATGGATCAGTTGTGCTTACATCAAGCGGTTATAAACACTATAACCGTTCTATACGCAGGAGGAAATCATGTTTCTTTTCACGCGCTACCGGAACGCTATACCCATCACACATAATTATTTCGCCTCCATCTCCCTTAATATATTTGTCCATAAATGACAGGTTGATCAGGAAGCTGTTGTGTACCCGGAAGAAGCCTTTATCAGAGAGCCATTCTTCCATTTCGAGGAGAGTGCGGCATACCATTACCGGCTTTTCGGGTTCCTGTAAATGCAGCTTTGTCTGGATACCGGCAGATTTACAATAGATAATATTTTTAGCGGCTACCATGCGTAAACCTTCCATAGTAGGCAGTGCCAGTCTTTCGTCCTGGTACATATGCTGTTGCAGAAATAGCAGCAGGTTATCTACCTTGTCGGTACTATCTGCGCGGGTTTGGGTGCCGGCTTTTTCTACCGCATCTTTCAATTCCTGAATATCAATGGGCTTAAGCAGGTAGTCCAATGCGCTGTGGTGAATGGCCTGCAGGGCATACTGATCGTAGGCTGTGATGAAAATGACAACAAAATCGTGATGATGACAGGCTTCCAGTACCTCGAAACCATCCATGCCGGGCATTTCCACATCCAGGAAAATTAATTGGGGCTGTAATTCATTAATAGCAGTGATGGCGTCAGCACCATTACTACAAACGGCCTGAACAGTAACTTGCGGGCAATACCTCTCCAACATTATTAGCAGCGCATCCCGACTATGTTTCTCGTCGTCCACAATAATGGTACGCATTTGATCAGATTGTATTAAAAGTCCGGGTATTACAGATTTGCAGTGAGATCTTGCTAAATATGGTCATTGATTCGAAAAATCCATGTAGAAATTAAACAATTAATGGCATATTTCCAATTAAAGACTCAGCCCGCCAGGGATTGCCGGTTGCCTACATGCTGCATACTGATAATTAAGCGGTTGCCAGTTGGCAACAGTTTTTCATCGTATACCTGCAATGCCTTGATGCTGGCTTGCATATGGTATTTCTCGCTCATCATATACAATCTTTCTGAAGCGATATCTATTCCTGAGGCCTGCCGTTCGCCGGTACTATCCAGCAATTCGGTGATCAGGATTCCATTATCTTCCAGTTGAATAAGAAGCCGGTCTTTTTCTTTACGGATGGTGATCAACAGCTCTCCGCCTGTTTTCTCGGGTCGGAGAAGGATCCGGTGCCAGATGGCATACTGCACGTATGGCTGAATGATCAGAGGAGGAATCAGGGTAAACTGCTTGTTTACTTCAGGCAACACATTCAGCTGGTAGTTGAACTGTTCGTCAAACCGCAGTTGTTCCAGCTGTATATATAGTTCAAGTGCATCCAGTTCATCCTGCAGGGAAATCCATTCTTTGTTGAAGTTGCCTATCATGAGGCGCATTAAACGGGAGAAGCGGGTAAGATACAGCGAAGCCATATCTGTACTGGTCGTAAGAATATAGTGGTGAATAGCGTTGAGGCTATTGAAGATAAAATGAGGGTCCATTTGCGCCTGGAAAGCATGTAGCTCCAGGTTTATCTGTGTATGGTGTTTGGTTATTTCTTTCGCTGAGGCTCTCCTGATTTTTCTTTCACGCAGGGTAAAAAATACTATTAGGGTAACGAGACTTAACAAAAAAAACAGCCAGAACGGCCACTCCGCAGCAAAGACTATTTCTGTGTAATAATGTGCCACATATTAGGTTTACAGGAAGATGATCTTCTTCTCATATAAGCGGAATAAATATCGGCTAATTAATCACCTTAAGAAAGTGGGATTTACTACGAGGTTGAATTTTAACGGAAACCGGGGAGAATAAGGTGAAAAGTGGCGAGACAGCTTTTAGCCATTAGCTGTTAGCTATTAGGCAATGCAGCGAAGATCACGATATGTTGAACATGCGCTGCATTGCCTAATAGCTAACAGCTAATGGCCAAAAGCTATTTCTATGCTTCGGTGAATTTATATCCTACACCTCTGACAGAGTGGAAATAGCGGGAGTTGCGGCTGTCTTCTTCGAAGTACTTCCGGAAGTTGAGTATAAAGTTGTCGATGGTACGGGTAGTAGGGTATACGTTATATCCCCACACCACCTGCAGTATTTTTTCGCGGGTAACTACTTCGCCTTTGTTTTCGATGAGTAATTTGAGCAACATGGCTTCTTTCTTACTCAGCTCATAATGCTTACCATCTTTGCCTACGCATTCCTGTGCAGCGAAATCGATCATATTGTCTCCGAAGCGGTATACATTGGGCACGCTGTCTTTGTCCTGGATCTTCTTGTTTTTTACGATAAGTTTCTCCACCCGTAGCAACAGTTCTTCCAGGTTAAACGGCTTGGTCATGTAGTCATCGCCGCCTTTCTTGAGTCCGAGCACACGGTCTGCGCTGCTGTTTTTGGCACTCAAAAACAGGATAGGTATTTCATTGTTCTGAATACGGATGTTTTCGCATACCGCGATACCATCCATTTCGGGCAACATGATGTCCAGTATAATGAGATCGAAATATTCGTTTTTTACTGCTTTTAGCGCAGCAGTGCCGTTGTCTACTGCGGTAACCTCGTATCCTTCCAGCTCCAGGTTCAGCTTCAGCGCTTCCTGGAGATTTTCTTCGTCCTCCACCAGTAGTATTGATGCCTTTGTCGCTTCCTTCATGTGTTATTGTTTGATTTTACATCGAATCCGGATTCTCCGGTATTCATCAATCCGTCATCTAATTTACGCCGTTTGCACGGAATATTCAGGCAAGGTTATTTCAAAGCAGCTACCTACAGGTAAGTTATCCTTTACTTCTATCTCGCCGCCGTGCTGTTCCACAATCTTTGCGGTAAGGAACAAGCCGAGGCCAGAGCCTTTCGCCTTGCGGGTATTTTCATTACCAACGCGATAAAATTTCAGGAAGATTCTTCTTTTTTCTTCTTCCGGTATCCCCGGTCCTTCATCAATTACCTGTAACTTCAGCTGGTCATCGCTTTCAAAGAGTTTTACAATGATAACGGTGTTCTTGGGTGCATATTTGGCGGCATTTTCCACCAGGTTGCTGAGTATAATCTGTAGGGTTAGTTTATCACCATCCAGCCATATATCAGGTAAAATATCAGCTTCTATCTGATGGGTGCCTATGCGGCCATCCAGATCTTTGATGCTACCTGCCACCAATGCTGAAAAATCGAGCGGTTCTTTATACAGTTGATATTTGTGTGTTTCAAGTTGCGCTGCCAGCAGGATGTTGTTACATAGCTGGTCCAGGCGATTGGTTTCACGAATGGTATTATTGATAAGCTTCAGTTGTTTTTCCTCGTCCAGCCGGTGTTTGCGGATGGTTTCGAGGTTTAATTTGGCGGCTGCAATAGGTGATTTCAATTCGTGCGTGACGGCCATCATAAAATTCTGTTGCTGTCTGCTGAGCTTCATATATTTCCATACTGCCCTGTATACAAAGAGTGCGCCGAGTAAAATGATACCTAAAAAAATGAGGCCTTCGCCAAGGTATTTGAAAGAGCGCATATGCTCTTCCTTGTTAATGCGTTGCAATTCCAGCTGATGAGCGATCGGTTGAGCAAGACTGTCTACACGTAAATAGAGATTTTGCCGTTCAAAGCCGCTGATCTGTTCACTTTGTCTGAACAGGAGAATGCCCCACCACACCAGGGCTGCTATTGTGTATGCCAGTACTAAAAAATAGACGAGGGAAACGGATTTGCCCTCCTGCATTTTATTGAAAATTTTTGTCATCATTGCCTCGTACCGGCTTTCTCAATCCGCAAGCCAACATTCATCACATGGGGTAGCGGATTTTGCCGCATATTTTGTTCAAAGGTAAACTTATAGATCCCTGGCTTATTAAGGATCGCGCGCTGTTGAATGAATACGCGGTGTTCATAAATATCATCCAGACCGGAACCTGCCCACTTGCCTGATGTTTCAGCGAGTGGTAATTCCACCCGCTGTTCTTTGACGGTACTGTCGCCGGGAGTCTGCGTTCCTACCACCAGCCATATATTGCTGTAAGGGTAAGCATCTGTATGCCTGATGTTTACATAAATGTTATACAGATACGCCGTGTCTTCCGGTTGTATTTTTACTTCAAAAGACGGTTTATAATCATACGTCCACTCATGCCCCGGGATTTCCAGGTTCTTCTCGTAAGTGTCCATTTTAGGCGGCTTGCAGGCTGCAGCCAACAATAACAAGCCTGCTGTTGCCAGGAAAAGTCTGTTCATACGGTATTCGCCTTACTATAAAACGTTTAAAACTTGTTCTTTGGCTTTTTCCAGTTCATCCTTCATCAACACTACCCATTGCTGTATACCGGCATCATTGGCTTTGGAGCCGGTTGTATTTATTTCGCGACCAATTTCCTGTAACACAAAACCCAGTTTCTTTCCTTTGGCAGAATCAGTATCTTTCAATATTTCCATGAAATAACGCAGATGATTCTCCAGTCGGGACAGTTCTTCTGAGATATCCAGTTTTTCCAGATAGAAGATGAGCTCCTGTTCCAGTCGGTTACTGTCTACATTTTCTTTACCTACATGTTCAGCCAGCAATCCTTCCAGGCGTTGACGGATACGATCTTTACGCAGCGGATCCAGTTCTTTCACCTTCTGCATAGAGGCGTCAATGTTTTCTATACGTTGTTGCAGGTCAGCTTCCAGCATCTGTCCTTCATCTAAACGATGGGTATCCAGATCGGTTAATGCCTGGCGCAGGGTATCTTCCACGTCTTTCCACTCTTCGTCTGTCATTTGCTCGGTAGCAGGACTTACCACTTCCGGTAATTTCATCAGTACGTTGAGCATATCGCCCTGAGGCAGTTCCAGCTGGTTTGCCAGCATGGTGATAGACTGGTAATAATATTTTGCAAGGTCTGTATTAATCACAACCGGTCGGGTAGCCCCATTCTGACGGATATTAATAGTTGCATCCAGTGTCCCCCGCTGCAATGTTTGTTGCATAAGGGCGCGGATGTCGAACTCATAGGGTCTTAACAAAGGAGAAAACTTCAGATTCACTTCAAACTGCTTACCATTCAGCGATTTGATCTCCACTACGATACTAGTTTCGCCTCTTGTGCTTTCTGCCCTTCCGAAGCCGGTCATTGATTTCAGCATAATAGAAATTTGTAGGTGACAAACCTAGTTAAAAAAGCTGAAAGCATAAAGCCCAAAGCAAAAAGCCACCGGAGCGAATATAAAGCGAAATCTTTTTAAGTATCGCTCCGGTGGCTTTTTGCTTTGGGCTTTATGCTTTCAGCTTCAACCTACTATAAATCTCTTCCCGGCTTAGCTGCACCATTTCTCCGGGCTGCATGCCAGCAATGGTAATATCTTCGATGCGATAACGGACAAGCCTCAACGTAGGAAATCCAACAACGGCAGTCATGCGTCTTACCTGGCGGTTCTTTCCTTCGCCCAGCACCATCCTGATCCAGGGTGCAGGGATGCTTTTGCGAAAACGAATAGGAGGGTTACGGGGCGGCAATAGTGGCTCTTCCTGGAATATCTCTGCCATACAGCGTTTGGTCCGGTATAGCTTACCATCTACGTTGATCTGCACACCTGCCTGTAACTGTTGCACTGCTTCCGGCGTAACAGCCCCATCTACCTGTACCCAATACTCTCTTTCATGTGCATGCTGCGGCAACAACAATCGCTGATTCAACGCCTTGTCGTTTGTGAGAATAAGCAAGCCCTCGCTGTCGTAATCCAGCCGGCCCACCGGGTATACGTCTGACGGCACTTTGAAATAATCTGCCAAACAAGCTTTATTGCCTTCCGGAGTAAAGCGCGTCAAAACCTCATATGGTTTATAAATAATATAATAATAAAGCGCCACGAATACTTTTGCTTTGGTTAAGGAGCCGTAAATTAGTACTTTTGCAAATTGATTATGGCTACATCGTTCCACAATCCTTCGTGTCATCACTGTAAGGATCGTTTCTCTTCAATATTCTGCAAAGCGGAACAGTGCAATCTGGAACAAATTTCAGAGGCAAAGGTGTGCTCCATATACAAAAAGGGACAGGTGATCTTCCACGAAGGCGCTTACCCGTTCGGCGTATATTGTATCAATGACGGCAAGATAAAACTATCTCACAGTGGCGATGACGGCCGCGAGCAAATCGTACGCCTCATTAAAGCCGGCGATATCATGGGTTACAAAGCATTGCTCAGTAACGAAAGATATACCGCCACAGCTACCGCGCTGGAAGACTCCTCCATCTGCTTCATCCCTAAAGACTTGTTTCTCAGCATTCTCCAGAAAGATGCCTCCCTTTCGTTTGAAATGATGCGTATCTTATCAAGTGAGCTGCGCAAGGCAGAACTGAAAATCACTCATCTGGCCCAAAAGCCGGTAAGAGAACGACTCGCAGAAACTTTACTCTTCATCAAAGAAACCTATGGCCTCGAAGAAGACGGCCATACCCTCAGCGTACGTCTGTCTCGCGATGAAATCGCCAACCTCGTTGGTACCGCCACCGAATCTGCCATACGCCTGCTTTCTGAATTTAAGAAAGACGGCATGATAGAACTGGAAGGCAAAAAAATCCGCCTGCTCGACTTGCCCGAAATTATCAGGACCGCCAACCTGCAGGACTAACCTACTCCTCACATCCACCCCCTAAAAGTTAACGGCTAACAGCTAAAGTGACAAATGTCATACTTTCCCTTGACGCATATCATTGCCCCCCGTTACGGCTACCGGTACTTTTGTAGCAATATAAAACGTCCGCTTCATGTTCGCTTATTCCATCATCAATTTCCATGAACAAACACCCGGAAATCTGTGCAATGTTATTGCCAACAAATTCCATTTCCCTGTTCACCACCTGGCAGAACAGGTAATGACTTATTTTAACCAGGAAAGACAAGAAGACCGAAACCTCCCTGCTACTGCCGATTTGCAGCCATTACTGTTTGGTAAAATGCACCTTTACCCCGCAGCCATTCCAGGCCATACCATAGTGATCACCCAATACGATATTAATAACGTAATTATTGACTAATGGCTGTTACTTCGCACACCAATACACAAATTACCTGCTTCCATTGTGGGGAAGACTGTACTGATAAAGACATTACGCTGCAGGAAAAAATTTTCTGCTGCCAGGGCTGCAAAATGGTTTATGAAATATTAAACCAGTACGATCTCTGTGAATATTATGACCTTAACAACAAACCTGGTATTAATCAACGTATTGCTGTGCGCGGAGACAAGTTCGCTTTTCTGGACGATGAAAAAATTGCGCAACAGTTATATCTCTACAAAGATGAAACACAAACGCATGTAAACTTCTACATTCCCCAAATCCATTGTAGCTCCTGTTTATGGTTGCTGGAAAATCTGCACAAGCTGGAAAATGGCATACAACGTGTAACCGTTAACTTTAGTAAAAAAGAAGTACTCATCATCTTTTCTCATCCACAAACATCATTAAGAAGGGTAGCGGAAATATTGACGGCTATCGGATATGAACCGTATATCAGTTTGCAGGATCTGCAACATAAAAAACCCGGGACCAATCGTAAGCTGGTGTATCAACTGGGCGTAGCCGGGTTTTGTTTCGGCAATATCATGCTGCTTAGTTTCCCGGATTACTTTGCCGGCGCAGGCGGACTGGAAGAAAGTTTTAACCGCCTGTTCCGGTATATGAACCTGGTACTGGCATTGCCAGTTCTCTTCTATAGTGCGCAGGCCTTTTATAAATCAGCCTGGAGCGGCTTAAAGCATGGATTTCTGAATATAGACGTTCCTATTGTACTGGCCGTCTTTGTTACGTTTGCGCGTAGCCTCGTGGAAGTATGGCAGGGACATGCGGGCTACTTCGATTCTATGACAGGCATTGTTTTCTTTATGCTGATAGGCAGAGTGCTGCAGGATAAAACCTACCAGGGGCTTTCCTTTGACCGGGACTATACTGCTTATTTTCCTATTGCCGTCAGCGTTATTAAAGAGGAGAAAGAAATTCCCACCACGCTGCCGGAACTTAAAACCGGCGATACCATCCTCATTCATAATAATGAGCTGGTGCCGGCAGATGGCATTATTGTAAGAGGTAAAGCACTGATAGATTACAGCTTCGTAACGGGAGAATCCGCCCCTGTGAGCAAATCTACCGGAGAAATTATTTATGCCGGGGGGCGGCAACTGGAGGGCAACCTGGAAATACTGACCATTAAAGAAGTGGCACAAAGTTACCTGACCAGTTTATGGAACAGGGATGAACTCAAAAATAAAGCCACCAGGCAAGTCTCCTTTGTGCATTTGCTAAGCCGGTATTTTACATGGGTAGTACTATTGATTGCCGCCATCACAGCAGGTTTCTGGGCTATTCAGKAACCAACACGTATATGGCCTGCCGTTACAGCCATCCTGATTATTGCCTGCCCCTGTGCATTACTACTGGCATCTTCGTTTACCAACGGACATATATTACGTATCCTCAGCCGGCAGCGGCTTTATCTTCGTAATGCACAGGCTATTGAAAATATGGCGGCCACCACACATATTATCTTTGATAAAACAGGTACACTGACAGGCAAAACCGGAAGCTCTGTTATATACTATGGCACCCGGTTAACACCAGAGCAGGAAGTGATGATTGCAACACTGGCTGCACAGTCAACTCATCCACTCAGCAAGGCCATTGTACAATACTGCGGCACCCCAAATACAAAACACATACATGATTTTCAACACTTTACAGGAAAAGGCGTATGTGGTTGGGTAAATGGATCTTTTATCCGTTTAGGCAACGCTGACTTCATCGGGGCGCATAAAAAAAACGAACAGGAGGGTAGCATTGTATACGTATCTGTCAATGAAAAACCTGCCGGACTGTTTACGATCCGAAACACCTATCGCAACGGGTTATGGCAATTAATGCAATTATTGCAAACACATTACCCCTTGTCTGTACTTTCCGGAGACAACAACCATACCGCCACTCAGCTACGCAAACTCATGGGCGACAATGCCACCTTGCTTTTTGAACAACAGCCGGCAGATAAACTCGCTTACGTCATCTCCCTTCAACAACAAGGAAAAAAGGTAATGATGATTGGTGATGGATTAAATGATGCAGGTGCATTAAAACAAAGTGACATCGGCATTTCCCTCACAGAAGACAGTAACAATTTTACACCTGCCAGCGATGGTATTATGGCGGCGGAACAACTTCCTTTACTATTCAATTTCATACAGTTATGTAAAGCCAACAAACGAATTATCCTTGTGAGTTTTGCGTTGTCGCTCCTGTATAATATCACTGGTTTATACTTCGCTGTGCAAGGAATTTTATCACCGCTGGTAGCTGCTATTCTAATGCCTGCAAGTTCCATCAGTATTATACTGATCACTTACGCATGTAGTGAGTGGCAGGGGAAAAAGCTTTACAATAAAGGATTACAGCAAATGACTGATAAAAATCATATTCCTGATTGAGTAAAGTCATAGTAGTGGCCGCACCAGGAGGCTACCTTTGCTATCACACGAAACATACATAGTATAATCTAAGCAAACCTCATTTGAAACTCGCATGAAATGGGTGTGTAAGCAGTCGCAAAAAAAGTGACTGTTTACACGCAGCGGGTGAGGCATGCCGGAAATGCAGCATTGTATTACATCACAACAAACAGCAAATGAAAGGTATGAACGTAATGCAGGTAGCAGGAAATGAAAGAGTGAAGAGCTGTGCTATTCTGAAAACTAAACGCTTTGATGCCACACTGCTTATTATGCAGCAAGGGCACCAGATTCCACCGCATACATCGCCGGCAAATGCGATGATACTTATACTCGAAGGAAGGATCGCATTTATGCTGAACGAAGAGGTGACCATACTGGAAACCGGCGACGTATTTTCCTTTCCTGCCAACGAGATACATGCTTTACAGGCATTGGAAACAGCACGATTTATTCTCATTAAATAACTACATCCATGGGCGTTATCATCATATTACTCGGAGCCAGTTTACTGGTAGCACTGGGTTTCCTGGCAGCCTTCATCTGGTCTGTAAAAAACGGGCAGTTCGAAGATGATTTCTCCCCGGCACACCGCATCCTGTTTGAGGATAAACATGATAACGTAAACGAATAAACGCATTCATCAACACCTTTAAATACCACTATGTCACTCGAAAAATTTTATTACGACAACCGCACGGTAAAATGGTTTGCCTACGCTTGTATGTTCTGGGGGCTGATAGGCATGCTGGCCGGTCTCTGGGCTGCGCTGGAACTGGTGATCCCTGGCCTTAACATGGGATTTGCCCCCATCACCTTTGGCAGATTAAGACCCGTGCATACCAATGCTGTGATCTTTGCCTTTGTGGGTAACGGTATATTCATGGGTGTGTACTATTCGCTGCAACGGTTATGTAAAGCACGTATGTTCAGTGACCTGTTAAGTAAAATACATTTTTGGGGATGGCAGGCCATCATCGCTGGCGGCGCCCTCACCTTATTCCTCGGCTATACTACCGGTAAAGAATATGCAGAGCTGGAATGGCCTTTCGATATCGCCATTACCCTTATCTGGGTAGTATTTGGTGCCAATATGCTGGGCACCATTTTACGCAGACGCGAATCTCATTTATACGTGGCCATCTGGTTTTACATTGGTACCTGGGTAGCGATTGCCATGTTACATATTATTAACTCCTTCGAGTTCCCATTATCCCTGTTCAAAAGTTACAGCTGGTATGCGGGCGTGCAGGATGCACTGGTACAGTGGTGGTATGGACATAATGCAGTAGCCTTTTTTCTGACCACTCCGTACCTCGGACTGATGTATTACTTTGTACCTAAAGCGGCCAACAGACCGGTATATTCCTACCGCTGGTCTATTATTCACTTCTGGTCACTGATCTTTATTTACATCTGGGCGGGCCCGCATCACCTGTTGTACACTGCCCTGCCTGAGTGGGCACAGTCGCTGGGAACCGCCTTCAGCATTATGCTCATTGCTCCTTCCTGGGGAGGTATGTTAAATGGTTTACTAACACTACGCGGTGCATGGGACCGGGTGCGAGAAGATGCTATCCTTAAGTTCTTTGTGGTAGCACTTACCTGCTATGGTATGGCCACTTTTGAAGGTCCGATGTTATCATTGAAAAACGTAAATGCCATCAGTCACTATACAGACTGGACCATTGCACACGTACATGTGGGCGCACTGGGGTGGAATGGTTTCCTGACTTTCGGAATTCTCTACTGGCTCATTCCGCGCCTCTTTGATACACAACTATATTCCCGCAAATGGGCCAACACCCACTTCTGGATCGGTACACTGGGCATCATCTTTTATGTAATTCCGCTTTACTGGGCAGCCTTTACACAAAGCATGATGTGGAAACAGTTTACGGAAGAGGGACAACTGAAGTATCAGTTCATGGAAACAGTTACCACCATAGTGCCCATGTATGCTCTGCGCGCAATAGGAGGTATGCTATATATCAGTGGGCTGGTGTTAATGATTGTGAACCTTTCCAAAACCATCCGCCGCGGTTCCTTCATTGCCAACGAAGCAGCGGAAGCGGCACCATTACCTAAAGTTATTGCTACCCATGGCAAAGCTCACTGGCATAACTGGATAGAACGCCGTCCTTTACAGCTGGTGGTATTCAGCCTGGTAGTGGTATCCATAGGTGGCTTGCTGGAAATGATGCCTACCTTCCTGATACGCAGTAACATCCCTACTATCAGCAGTGTAAAACCATATACACCACTGGAACTACATGGTCGTGATATCTATTTAAGAGAAGGTTGTTATAACTGTCACTCACAAATGATACGTCCTTTCCGCGATGAAGTAGCGCGCTACGGTGAATACTCCAAAGCTGGTGAGTTTGTATATGATCATCCTTTCCAGTGGGGCTCCAAACGTACCGGTCCGGATCTGGCGCGTATCGGCGGCAAGTATCCTGATTCCTGGCACTTCAATCACATGCTGGATCCAACCTCTATGTCGCCGGGATCTATTATGCCTGCTTATCCGTGGTTATTTGAGGAACGGGTAGATAAAAGCAAAACACCGGCCATGGTCAATGTGATGCGCAAGCTGGGAGTACCTTATGTGGCGGGCTATGAAA
Source organism: Chitinophaga sp. 10T418 (assembly GCF_056394125.1). NCBI lineage: Bacteria > Pseudomonadati > Bacteroidota > Chitinophagia > Chitinophagales > Chitinophagaceae > Chitinophaga > Chitinophaga sp. 10T418. Next base: position 699,087 of record NZ_JBFTHG010000004.1, on the reverse strand, counting down.
AACAGGCAAACGCTGATCTCGAAAAACAGGCACAGGAAATTGCGGCATCTCTGCAAAAAGATAAGCTGCCCATTAAAGCAGATCGTGAAATCATTGCATTGATAGCTTACCTGCAACGCATGGGGAAAGATATTAAGTCTGCACCTAAACCGGCGCCTGTAGCCGATAAACAAGCATTTTAAATCACACATCATGAAGTTCATTAATTACCTGGAATCCATAGCCGGCATCAGCGTTTATCCGATGGCATCACTGCTGTTGCTCTTTACCTTCTTCATAGGCGCTTCGTTATGGGCTTTTAAAGCAGATAAAAAAATGGTGGATCAGATCAGCCGTATTCCTTTAGATAATGATGAGACTAATCTCCTGTAAAAGAAAACGTATGAATAAACGGTTTATACAGCTACTCAGCGGCAGTTTATTATGTAGCATGCCGGCTATCGCCGATAGCGGCGCCAATGCTCCGTCAGAATTATATGATCCGGTTGCCTTACTGTTGCTCGTAGTAATTGGTGGGCTGCTGCTGGCCATTATTCTTCTTGGCAATGTCGTACTAGGCGCTATGGATATTTTCAGAGAGAAGATGAAAAAAGATGCCGGCAAAGCCCTGGTCACCATAGGTATTGTCTCACTGACACTCATGAGTCAATCCTCATTTGCCATGTCAGCAGATCCTGCATCGGCTTCTTCTCCTTACTTCACTCATTTATCACAAACGTCCTTTTACCTGCTGGTATCTGTGATCATCGTGGAACTGTTGGTCATCATCAGCCTGTTATTTGTGTTACGCTTCCTGGCAGGTATTAAACGCAAGCGTAAGCCAGCTAAAGTACCGGTACCGGGAAAACCGCAGGTATCCTGGTTGGAGAAAATAAACAATACCAAAACCGTGGATGCTGTAGCAGAAGCTGATGAAGACATGGGCCACGATTTTGATGGTATTCATGAATTAAACAACCCTACACCTCCCTGGTGGAAATGGGGTTTCATTTTCACGGTATGTTTTGGGATCGTGTACTTCTGGCGAACAGAAATATCACATTCAGCGCCAGGCCAGCTGGAAGAACTGGCCGCTGCAGAAGAAAAAGCAGCTGTTGCCAAACAGGAATACCTCAAAAAAGCCGCCAGCAATATTGATGAAAACAACGTCACCCTGCTCGCTGATCCTAATGACATAGCTGCCGGTCAGAAGATGTTCATCTCTAATTGTGCGCCCTGTCATGGGCCACAGGGACAAGGGGTGGTAGGGCCTAATCTTACAGACGATTACTGGCTGCATGGCGGTAAAATAAATGAGGTTTTTAAAACCATTAAATATGGCGTGGCCGATAAAGGGATGAAAGCATGGCAGGAAGACTTCTCTCCAAAACAACTGGCGCAGCTGGCCAGCTTTATTAAGTCTATACATGGCAGCAACCCACCTAATGCCAAGGAAGCACAGGGAACGAAGGAGTAAACCAATAGTACAGGCATAGATACAACAGCATCATTGACAAGCAGGGATAAACAGAATACATCATGACCGACAGCACATTCAGAGATACGATAGCCACCGTTGATAAGCAAGGCAAGCGCAACTGGATTTTCGCGAAGCAGCCCAATGGGCGCTGGTATAATATCCGCAGTTGGGTGAGCCTCTTTTATTTTAGTGTTTTTTTCAGCCTGCCGTTTATTTCTATAAATGGCAGGCCCTTATTGCTGCTGAATGTGATAGAGGGGAAATTTATACTTTTTGGCGCTATCTTCTGGCCACAGGATTTTTTCATTTTCGGACTGGCGATGCTGTCATTCATTCTCTTCATCGTAGTATTCACCATGGCTTTCGGTAGGCTCTTCTGCGGATGGATGTGTCCACAAACCATTTTCATGGAAATGCTCTTCCGCCGGCTGGAATACTGGATAGAAGGAGATGCCGCAGCTCAGAAAATATTGCAGCGATCACCCTGGAACACTAACAAAATAATCCGCAAAACAGGGAAGCAACTGGCTTTTTACGCGCTGTCGTTTCTTATCGCCAATATATTCCTGGCTTATATCATTGGCGCCAAAGCATTGGGCCATATCATTACGGAACCTCTCTCGGCTCATACCGGTGGCTTTATTGCTATACTGGTGTTTTCCGGAGTATTCTACGGTGTATTTGCCTTTATGCGGGAACAGATCTGCACGATTGTTTGTCCTTACGGTCGTTTGCAGGGGGTATTGCTTGATAAAAACTCCATCCTGGTTGCATACGACTACAAAAGGGGAGAACCCCGTGGTAAGTTCCGTAAAGACGATTCCAGGGCGCATGGCGACTGCATCGACTGTATGCAGTGCGTAAAGGTATGCCCTACGGGTATAGATATCCGGAATGGAACACAGCTGGAGTGTGTAAACTGTACCGCCTGCATAGATGCCTGTGATTTCATGATGGAACAAACCGGCCGGCCGAAAGGACTGATACGCTATGCTTCTGAAAACGGGATTGCACAACAACAAAAGCTGCGTTTTACCACCAGGTTAAAAGTATATACTACAGTGCTGACATTGCTGCTGCTAGTCATCAGCTTTATGCTCGGCAGCCGTAAACCGGTGAGCGGTACTATCATGCGCACCGCAGGAATGTTATACCAGGAGCGGGGAGTAGATAGTATATCTAACCTCTACCGCATTAAGCTGGTGAACAAAACCAGTAAAGATATTCCCCTTGAGCTGAAGCTGGAAGACGAGAACGGAGAGGTGTCGATGATTGGTAATGCCGTGATCCATGTAAAAGCTGAAGGACAGGGAGAAGGTACGTTTTTTATTGTACTGCCAAAGACGATGGTGCATCAGCGCAAGTCCACACTATACATAGGGCTTTATGAGCATCATGAAAAAATTACCAGGTTACGTACCACCTTTTTAGGCCCGGTGCAGTAAGCAGGTATCGACATAACATTCTTTAAACTGATTATTATGAACTGGGGACACAAGATCATTATTGTATTTGTAGTGTTTGCTGCCGGCATTTTAACACTGGTCACCAAAAGTATGCGTACCAAAATAGATATGGTGACGCCGGATTATTATGGTGAAGAACTAAAATATCAGCAGGTAATAGACGGTAAGCAAAATGCATCGGGTCTTTCTGCCCCTGTCAACGTTGCACAAGCGGCAGAAGGTATCCTGCTTACGTTCCCACATGAGCTGCAGGGCAAAGCGATTACAGGCAAAGTTACCTTCTACCGGCCTTCCGATTCAGGGAAAGATATACAGCTGCCATTACAGCCTGACGATGCCGGACATCAATTGATAAACAGACAGTTATTCATCAAAGGGCTGTATCGTTTCAAGGTGCAATGGATGATGAATGACCGGCCATTTTACCAGGAACAACCTATCAATATTAACTAACCAATAAAACGGATACTATGATCGCCTCCTTTATGCTGGGTTTTGTGGGTAGCTTTCACTGCATTGGTATGTGTGGTCCTATTGCCTTAACGTTACCGGTGCAACATCTTACCGGCAGCAAAAAGATGGCAGGTATACTACTGTATAATGCCGGTCGTATCAGTGCTTATTCCATATTAGGACTCGTCTTTGGTTGGCTAGGAAAACAGTTGTACCTGGGCGGGCTGCAGCAATGGTTATCTATCATTACCGGCTGTTTGTTGTTGCTGGTGGCTACACTAAAATACACTGGTATCCGCTGGACAAAAGGCGGACATCTCCCTAACGCATTTACTACAAAAATAAAATCCCTGCTGGGCAGGTTGCTGCAACAACAACGCTTTAGCACACTGTATGCTATTGGCTTTTTGAACGGACTCCTGCCATGCGGACTTGTATACCTGGGAATTGCCGGCGCTATTGCTACTGGCGATGTGCTGAAAGGAATGTTGTTCATGGCTGCCTTTGGCGCAGGCACACTACCAGCTATGGCAGGAGTTACCTGGTTCAGTCATCTGATCAGTCTTACTGTCCGAAATAAAATGCGGAGCATGATACCGGTTGTAGTGAGCGTAATGGGGATATTGCTGATCCTCCGGGGCCTGAACCTGGGCATCCCTTATATCAGTCCTACACTGGTACCACATAGTGAACATGTCGTCGAAAATTGTTGTCATAAATCATAGGATATCATGAGCCTCATCAGTAAATATAATGTCGCCGCGCCGCGGTATACCAGTTACCCTACCGTACCATATTGGGAAGAAAACAGTTTTAATCCGGACAGATGGAAAGCGTTGCTGAAGAAATCCTTTCTGGAGTCCAACGGTAAGGAGGGCATCAGCATTTACATTCATCTTCCGTTTTGCGAAAGCATGTGTACCTACTGTGGTTGCAATAAATATATCACCGTTAATCACGGCGTAGAGGTGCCGTATATAGCTGCTTTGCTGAAAGAGTGGCAACTATATGCAGATATGTTTGGCAGCAAGCCGCGTATCCGCGAACTACACCTGGGAGGAGGCACCCCTACTTTCTTCAGTGCAGAAAATTTAACCACCTTGTTGAAAGGTATTTACAGTCTTGCGGAAGTACTTCCTGATGCCTCCCTCAGTTTTGAAGGTCATCCGGGCAATACCACACCAGAGCATCTGCAAACACTATACAACCTGGGCTTCCGCAGGATTAGTCTGGGGATACAGGATTTCGACAGACGGGTACAGGAAATTATTAACCGCCTGCAACCTTTTGAGATGGTAGCTTCTGTAGTAGAGAACGCCAGGAAGATTGGTTTTACTTCCATCAACTTCGACCTGATTTACGGGCTGCCGTTGCAAACGACCAACAGTATGCAAAACACCATCGACAAGGTGGTTAGATTACACCCTGACCGGATCTCTTTTTACAGTTATGCACATGTTCCCTGGATAAAAGGTACTGGTCAGCGCAGATATACAGAAGAAGATTTACCGGGAGATGAAGAAAAGAGACAGCTGTATGAACTGGGCAAGTTGCTTCTCGACAGCAATGGATATACAGAGATCGGGATGGACCATTTTGCGCTGCCGGGAGAAGCGTTAGATACTGCTTTTAAACAGGGGAGGTTACACCGCAACTTCATGGGCTATACGGTTTCTCACACCTCCCTGCTGGTGGGTTTGGGCGCGTCTTCCATTGGTGATAACTGGTACGCGTATGTACAGAATGAGAAAAAGATTGATGCCTGGCAGGAGCTGGTCAACAAAGGAGAATTTCCGGTGGTACGTGGCCACCTGCTCAATGAAGAAGACCTGCTGTTGAGAAAACATATTCACGACCTGATGTGTCACTTTGAAACTACCTGGCATAAGGCAGACACACAATGCGATGCTGTGATAGATGGGTTGCAAAGACTACAGGAGCTGGAGAAGGATGAACTGGTACAGGTATCTCCTCAAAAGGTGGTGGTGACAGCTAAAGGCAAGCCGTTTATACGCAACATCTGCATGGCTTTTGATGCACGTCTGTGGCGACAAGTACCACATTCACAATTGTTTAGCAAGTCCATCTAAACCAGGTTGTTTATGTTTTTTATGATTCACAGGAGAACCAAAAATCAGTGATAAGGATTCGTTTAATTTTTCACGCTTCGGGTGAATCATAAAAAACATAAAAAAGTTGGGTTGAAAAGGATAAAAAATCGCCGTTCCAGGGTAAAATTCCCAAAAAACATAAAAAATGAGGGTTGGTCGGTTTTCACCGGACTCGCTTAAAAAAGGTAAAAAAGTAATTGAGCAGTAGGTATGTTTTTTAGTAAGATAAAATAGCGATCAGCTGTAACGCTTTATTCGTGCGGGTTTCAGAGGCAATAAAAAAAGTCTGACCGTTTTAACAATCAGACTTTCTTGTTATGTGAATGGGTTAGTAAGTACAGGGAAACAAAATTCCCTACACAATATTAAAAAGAATTTCATCACAAAAGAAAAATTTTACAAAAAAATTTATTCACACCACTAAAATAATTGTGGATAACAGCAGATTGAAACTTTCCGAACATCGTCATCATCTCCCCATATTTTGATTATTGCAATCGTTGATTCACTACCTTTGTTACTCTTTAACATTCTTTAATAATTCAGAGTATATGAAGTTCGAAGCACCTGTTGCAGTAACTGAAATAGCAGCATACATAGGCGCAGAGCTGATTGGCAACAGTCAATTGATGGCCACTGGCATCAATGAAATTCATAAGGTAACACCAGGAGATATTTCCTTTGTTGACTTTGAGAAATACTATAACGCCAGTCTGCATTCGGCAGCAACAATTATCATCATTAACAAAAAGGTAGATTGTCCGGAAGGCAAGGCAATTTTGGTACTTGATGACCCTTTCAGTGCCTACGTAAAACTGGTAAAAAGATTCAGACCATTTGAACCGGCAACCAAAGCCATCAGCGATAGCGCTGTCATTGGAGAAGGCACTGTAATTCAACCCAACGTATTCATTGGCAATCATGTGCGTATTGGACGTAACTGTCTGATTCATCCTAACGTAACTATTTACGATCACTGTGTAATAGGAGATAACGTAGTGATTCATGCAGGTACCGTACTCGGTGCAGATGCTTTTTACTTCAAGAAAAGAGCGGAACGGGAAGTCATGTATGATAAGATGGTAAGCTGCGGCAGGGTGATCTTAGAAGACGATGTGGAACTTGGCGCCGGCTGTACCATCGACAAAGGCGTAAGTGGCGACACGATCATTGGTCGTGGCACCAAACTGGATAACATGATCCACGTAGGTCATGGTACTGTAATCGGCAGGAACTGCCTCATTGCTGCACAGGTAGGTATCGCTGGTAAAGCCCATATTGAAGACAATGTAATCCTGTGGGGACAGGTAGGTGTGAACAAAGATCTCACTATCGGAAAAGGCGCCGTTGTACTTGCACAAAGCGGAGTACCTGGTGACCTCGAAGGTGGTAAAATATACTTTGGCAGCCCGGTAACTGATGCCCGCGAAAGAAAGAAAGAAATCAGCTGGATCAAACGCATTCCTGAGATATGGGAAAAAGTAAAAGATCTCAAATAGGCTTTTCAACAACGGATTGTTTATTTGCCGCAAAGCAGATAAACAATCCGCTTTAACCCGTGCTACCACATTCAAAACCCACCCGCTTCATGAAGCTATTATTTGCCGCTTTAATCCCCCTGCTCCTCTGGAGCTGCAGCACCACCAAAAAGACAAATACCACCAGTTCTCTCTATAGCAACGACCAGGAATGGGCAACCAAGGTGAAAGATGGCTGGCTTACCGCTAAAACCATCTCTTTTGGCCTTTATTCCACTACTTCCCGCAAAAATGGAGTAGCGGAGGCCACCTTCATTAAAGACCCTAAAAACGCCTTTAATTTTTATCTGAACGGCAATAGCGAACACCTGTTGGTACAGACCATGAACACTTCCGCCGTCGCCTTTACCAACCGTGATTTACCGTCTTATTTAAGTGGTTTGGCTGCTGGCACCGACCTTCGCTACACCCTGATCAACGGCACCAAAAATGAGCCGCTAAAGCGCTGGGAAATGATCGTTAAAGCCCCCCATTACCTGGAACTGAACGAAAACAAACCGGTAGGCGTCCTGAGATCTACGGATACAGATATACGCATCACGGCACATAACCGCTATGGCAAGGTGAATTCTTATGAAAACATATGCTATGAATTCCAATATCGCGGACAACCAGTGGCGGCTGTAATACCCGGCGACAAACCAAGAGTGTGGGTAAGCAGGGAAGCAGATCCTGAAATTGCTAAAACGCTGTCGGCGGCTATCGCGGCGTTTTTGTTCTAGTGGAGATACGTACTGATTTAAAATAACACCCGTTTGAGGCATCCGGGAATAAGGCGATACCACTCTCCCGGCCAACGGCAAAAGATGCCGCCATTGCGCTTTTATTGCTTTCCGGAACGCTCCTGCAGGAAAGCAGCTGCAATTTGTTTAATGGTATCTTCCAATGACCGGAACTGAAAACCCGGCAACGCATTCAACACCTTCGTGTTTTCGTAATTAACTTTCATTTGTGCGGTACGGGCAGTTTCTTTTGTTACCAGTGGATGCTTTCCCGTCACCATCCCTTTCACTTTTTCCAAACGCCACACTACTTCCGCCATCCAGGGCTTTGCAGCGATATGCGGCGGCTTCTTACCCAGGGCATGTGCCATAGTAGTAAAAAGACGCTGATACCCCCAGTTGTCGGCAGACAGAATGAACCGTTCTGCATTGATATCACTGTCCATCAGCTGTATCATAGCCTTCACCACATCTTCCACATCTACAAAACCATTTACACCCTCCGTATAATAGGGGAATTCCTTCCAGGCATTTTTTAACAATGCCCCGGATCCATCATCCCAGAAACCGGCGCCTAAAATAATAGATGGATTTACAATCACGGCGTCCAGTCCTTCAGCAATCCCCCTCCACACTTCCATTTCGCCCTGGAACTTACTGATGCTGTAGCGAGAGTTGTTTTTGCTGTCCTGCCACTCACATTCCTCATTCACTGCGGCATTATCCCTAGCCCTGCCAATGGCAGCTACCGAGCTTACATACAACAGCTTTTTAACACCAGCATCCAATGCCATATTCACCACATTAGCCGTTCCTTCTACGTTAATCTTCAGGAGACGATCTTTGTCGGCCGCCTGAAAAGAAACCATCGCGGCACAGTGATATACATGAGTTACACCTGCCAGCGCATCTTCCAGGGTGAATATATCCAGGATGTCGCCAGGTACCCATTCTATCTTATCTGAAATATCCTGCAACCGGGGAGAAGGTTGTTGACGGTACAATGCCCTTACAGGTTTCCCTGTAGCAACTAATGCCCGAATTAAATGACTACCCAAAAAACCTGTACCGCCGGTGACTAAAATCATGAAGACTAAATTCTAAAACTATAAGAGGACCAAAAATAACTAAAACTATTGTTCGTACCTGTAAAAACCCAATCCCGTTTTGCGTCCCAGCTTACCATCTTTTACCCTTTGCTCCTGTAGTGCATTCGGTTTAAAACGGGGAGCCTGGGCAAATGCATCGTATAGCGACTGTGTTACTGCCAGATTCACATCATTACCTATCAGGTCCATTAAGGCAAAAGGCCCCATTTTAAAACCGGCGCTTTCCAGCAGCTGATCAATGGTACTGAAGTCGGCCTGTCCTTGTGCTGCCACATGCATGGCCTCCAGGTAATAGTGCCTGGCCACCCTGTTGACAATAAATCCCGGGGAGTCCTTCACCCTGACCGGCACCTTACCCATCTTCTGCGCCAGTGCATACACAGTGTCTGCCACTTCGGGAGCAGTATCTTTACCACTCACCACTTCCACGAGCTTCATCAGGTGTGCAGGATTAAAAAAATGCATTCCCACCACTCTGGAAGAATGACCTACTACTGCCGCCGCTATTTCAGAAACAGAAAGGGAAGAAGTATTGGTAGCAAGGATGGTATCCGGAGCGTTGATAGCCGCCAGTTGATTAAACAGGGCTGTTTTGGCGGCAATTTTTTCTACTATAGCTTCAATAATCACATCGGCTATACAATCTTCAATTTCGGCGGTAAAACGGATGCGCTGCAGGATAAGCTCTTTTTCTTCAGCAGCCAGTTTACCCTTTTCTACCGCTACCGTTAAACTCTTCTCAATTTGTGCTTTCGCCTTATCCAGACCTTCCTGTTGTATATCGAACAACAACGTATTAAATCCGCTATAGGCTGCTATCTGTGCTATTCCGGCACCCATGGTACCTGCGCCGCATACGGCAATAGATTGAATCACTATTTGAGGATTTTTCAGGTGGGTTATTTATATAAATGCAGCGAAGAACTCCGCTGCATTTATATAAATAACTAAATAATGTAACCGCTATATAGCACCTTCAAACTGTTCCAGGAAACGGGTATCGTTCTCGGAAAACAGGCGTAAATCTTTAATCTGATATTTCAGCATGGTAATACGTTCTATTCCCATACCAAAGGCGAAGCCGGTATATTTTTCCGGATCAATGCCGCAATTAGCTAACACTTTCGGATGTACCATTCCACAACCCAGTATTTCTACCCAGCCGGTTTGTTTACATACGGGGCAACCAGTACCCCCACAAATGAAACATACGATGTCCATTTCGGCGCTGGGCTCAGTGAAAGGGAAATAGGAGGGGCGGAAACGAATGCCCGTATTTTCACCAAACATCTCTTTCACGAAGTGGTAAAGCGTTTGTTTAAGATCCGCGAAAGAAACATTTTCGTCTATATACAATCCCTCTACCTGGTGGAAGAAGCAGTGTGCACGGGCTGAAATGGTTTCATTACGGTATACTCTTCCCGGGCTGATAATGCGGATCGGCAGCTTCCCTGCTTCCATCACCCTCACCTGGGCGGAGGAAGTTTGGGTACGCAGCAACCAGTCGGGATTTTTGCTGATAAAAAAGGTATCCTGCATATCGCGGGCCGGGTGGTTTTCCGGTAAATTCAATGCAGTAAAGTTGTGCCAGTCATCTTCAATTTCAGGACCTTCGGCAATGCTGAAGCCCAGACGCTCAAATATGCGGATAATTTTATTCCGCACCAGACTGATAGGATGACGGGTGCCCAGCCGGTGTGGCGCCGCCGGCAAAGTATAATCAATATCGCCGGTATCTGCGCCGGAAGCATCTTTCAGATCACTGAACTGCTCATAACGGGACTCCGCGAGTTGTTTAAATTCGTTTAATATCTGCCCAAATTCTTTCTTACGGTCATTTGGTACCTGCTTCATCTCCCCGAAAAGAGCTTTCACGATACCTTTTGTACCCAGGAATTTTATGCGGTACTGTTCCAGATCCGCTGCGCCGGCAGGCGTAAAAGCCGCTATTTCTTCTTTGTAGGCTGCTATTTGCTGTACTAACTGTTCCATAAACAACAAAGATAAGCGATTAGAAGTAAATCTACCGGCATAAACCCATAGCTTATTTCCCGGAAATGACGTATATTTTCATTAGCAAATCTGAAGGGGTATGCCTACAACTATACACACAACACTGCTGTCACTTGTTACGGCTGTATCTATCGTTTTCTTACTCCTTTTCCTCCATTACAGATCCCGTTACCTTGTCCTCAAAGGCAGTGAAGTCGCCATGGTCCGCCATACCAACCAACAGGAAAAGGAACTCCTGCTACTCCGTAAACAATTGTCGGAACTAAAGCTCCTCACCCTGAAGTCGCAGGTAAATCCGCATTTCCTGTTCAATTGCCTGAATGGTATTTATACCGCCCTTATGACCGGAGAAACAGCCCTGGCCCAGGAATATATTTCCGGATTTGCCATGTTGCTGAGGAAAGTATTAATGCTGGCAGATAAAAATTTTATCTCTTTGCAGGAAGAATCTGATATGCTGGAACTATACCTGAAACTGGAACAGCTACGCACCAATAACGGATTTGAATATACGCTCACCACCGATCCCCAAATCTCTCCTTCTGCATTACCTGTACCCTGTATGCTGGTACAACCCTTTGTAGAAAATGCCATCTGGCATGGGCTGATGCATAAGGAAAAAGACCGGCAACTACATATTCGCTGGATGCAGCTACAAACTAATCTTTACGCCTGTGAAGTAACCGACAACGGCATAGGCCGCGTACAAGCCCTGCAATATCATCATGATGGTCTGAAGACGAATAACCATCACTCCCGGGGCATGGAAATATGCATGGAGAGAGCCTCCCTTTATAGTTCCACGTATCATACCCGGTTTAATATTGAAATTACTGATCTCGCGGGAGAAGAGAACACCGTACAGGGTACCCGTGTATACATCACTTTTGAAGTAGACCCCAATATGAGTACCGCCCGCTAAAAAATCAATTTATAACCCACTCCGCGGATATTCACAATCTGTACCCTGGAATCATCCTTCAGGTACCGGCGGAGCTTTGTGATAAAAACGTCCATGCTACGGGCATTAAAAAAATTATCATCTCCCCATAAATCCAACAATACCGACTTCCGCTCCATTACCTCATTTTTGTTGTTGTATAACCGCTGTAAAATAGCCGCCTCGCGGTGAGACAGGAAATCAATGGTATTATTGCGGGCAAGGGTTTGCTTGGTATAATTAAACACATACTGCCCAATAGATACGGCTCCTTCTTCCATTTCACGGGTGCCGGGATTGTCGCCGAAACGTTTCAGTAAAGCGGTAATGCGTACAATCAGTTCATCCATACTGAAAGGCTTCTTCAGATAGTCATTCCCTCCCAGTTCAAAACCCTTCACCACATCTGCTGTCTGCGATTTGGCCGTCAGGAAGATGATCGGCGTAAATTTATCCTGCTTACGGATTTCTGCCGTAACAGTAAACCCGTCCATATTAGGCATCATAATATCCAGTACTACCACATCCGGGTGCTCCTGCTGGTATAAACGTAAACCTTCCTTGCCATCGGCCGCATACAACATTTCAAACCCCCGCATTTCAAGACTGTCTTTTACAATCTGTCCGAGCTGTACTTCATCTTCTATTAATAATACTTTTGCCATAACGTCTTTTATTTATTGTTGCTATGCTGAAGGGATGATAATAGTAAATTCGCTGCCTTTATCCGGCTCACTTTGCACATGTATAGTACCTCCATGCATTTCCACAATCTTTTGCACATAACTCAAACCCAAACCAAAGCCTTTCACATTATGCAGATTACCTGTAGGGACCCGGAAAAACTTATCAAAGATACTTCCATGGTACACCTTCGGGATACCAATACCGTTATCTTTCACACGGATCTTTAAGATACCATTTTCCAGGCTGGTTTGTATATATAACTGTACCACTTCGCCGGAATATTTGATCGCATTATCTACCAGGTTATTGATAGCATTGGATAAATGTGTTTTATCCACATACACCATTTTACCGGCCAGGTTATTGTCGTAGCGCAGCTGCAGCTGTTTTCCTGCTTTTAGCTGATGATTGGACAGTATATTATCGATGACTTCATTCAGGTCTGTTTCTTCGCGGAACAACTCAATATCTTCTTTTTCTTCGGCAGCAATGTGCAGTACCTTTTCTACCAGGTCGGATAAGCGCTGTAATTCATTCTTAGAGATGTCGAGATAGGTTTGTGTTTTGCGCTGATCGTTGAGCGCATTGAAATTCTGTAATGCTTCTACCGCAGCAGACACAGTGGCAATAGGCGTTTTCAGCTCATGTGTCATGTTGTTGATAAAATCATTCTTTACCTCTGACAACCTTTTTTGTTTCAGGATTGTTCTCAGCATATAAACAAAACAAAGGGTGGTCAGCACCAGTAGCACCAATGAACTCAGCAGGGTCCAGATCATTTTCTGCAGAATAAACTGCAGGGGAGAATCAAAGCTGGCCTGTACAAAAAGACTGCTGGCAGGGTTAAAGGGGATCTTGGCCGTTTGCCGGGGCTCACGGCGGCGGATACTGTCTCTGAAACTTTCTCTTTCAAAGCCGCTATAGTTAAGATGAAAAGTATCCATTTCATATGGCGTGGCAATTTGCCGGTTCGCCAGTTCTACCTTAAAAACGGAATCCAGCTTTACAAGGTTAGTGCTATCATTATGTAAGTTATTGGTAATGAGTATTTCAGAGATCTGTCTGGCTAAAGTATCCACATAAACTTTTGAGGGGGAATCACTATGAAGGGTTTCTGGTGGAGGTGGACCAGGATAGCGGTCAAAGTCTCTTTGGCCCCTGAATCGTTTCCCTTTAGGCATACCAATTTCTTCCAGCTGATCAGCGAGCCCTCTCATAGGCCGGTTCAATGAATCTTTATCCTTCCCGAAATATTTGATATAGCGGCGTACATCAGAAAACTGTTTATTAAAAACCGCCATACGAAGCGATTCATTAATTTCTTTGCTGAATTGTTCCTCTCTCAGCTTGTAAGAATTGTACAGCCAGTAGCCCTGKAATAGAAATATACCCAGGATACAGACAGACATGAGGATGAGGATATTTCTGATTCTTTGTCTCATGAAGCATTTTAAGATCCTTACAAAACTATCCATTCCCGGCTTAATACAGGCTAATCTCTTAACAGTAATTAACAGTAAATAAGGAAGATTAACGCTTACAGATAGGCCTTAACAGTAAATAACAGTAAATAAAGCTTTTTAACCCAAAAAATGAAAGCGAAGGAGCATTTTTGTGATAACAAAAACAACCAGGTATGAACCGAACTACCCGTTTATTCTTCGCGGCAGCCACGCTGCTCTCTGCTACCAGCCCGGTATTTGCACAGCAATCAGGTACTATTGAATATGAAGTCACTGCGAAAACAGATCCAGAGCGCATGCGCGGTTTCCAGCGCGGTGGCGATGATGCACCGCCTATCCCGGATGTCATCACTTTCAAACAAACCTTTACTTTCAGTAACAACATTGGTAAAATCACCATAGAACGTCCTGACTTTGGTGGCGGCAGAAGACAACGCGCCGATGGCGACACCAGTGCAGGCAGAAGACAGCGTCCACAAGGCGATACCAGCAACCGCAACGGACGCAGACCCGGCATCGGTGGCGGCATGGGTCGTGGTAACAACGCCCAGTACGTAGATCTGGCCAACAAAAAATACGAACAGGTATTCAGCACCTTTGGCGATGATAAGAAAACTTATTACACAGAAGAGGATTTCATCATTACCGCTAATACCAAGCCATCTGACAAGACTAAAAAAATAGCCGGATACAACTGCAAAAAGGCCACCATACAGCTGAAAGACGACACTTATACTGTTTGGTATACCACAGAACTACCGTTCAGCTTTTCTCCTCTCAATGGCTTATTACCTGAAAACAATGCAGTAGTACTGTCAGCAGAAGGCAGTAACCGTTCTTTCGTTGCAAAAAATGTAACCCTGAAAGCCATAACAGATGCAGATCTGAGCCTCCCTGCAGGCGCTGAAAAAATAACGCAGGATCAAATGAAAGAAATCAGGAAACAGGAAATGGATAAATTACGTAAGCGGCAACAACAATAGTGAATTTCATCCTAACTTTCCCCTTTCCTGTTAATTTCATTTATGAAGAAACTTATACAACTCTTGCTGATACTGGGTTTGGGCATATCATATGCCCAGGCCCAGTCGCAACAAGGAAAGATTAAAGGCCAATTGACTGACTCCAGCAGCAGGGAGGCGATGCCGGCTGCCACAGTAGTGCTGCTAAATGCAAAAGACTCCAGCGTTGCCAGCACGACCATGACAGATACCAAAGGCAATTTTGAACTGACCAGTGTGGCAGATGGCGCCTACCGCCTCTATGTAAGCTTCCTGGGCTACAAACCGCTCAACAAACAAGTACTGATAACTCCCGACCACAGAGATATTTCCCTCGGCAACATTGCGATGGGGCATAAAGGCGTAAATCTTAACACCGTTGAAATCGTGGACGAAAAACCACCGATTGTAGTGAAAAAAGATACCCTTGAATTTAATGCAGATGCCTTTAAAACCCGCGAGAATGCGGTAGTTGAAGACCTCCTAAAAAAATTACCCGGCGTTACAGTGGATAAAGATGGCGCGATCACCGCACAAGGTGAAACCGTTACAAAAGTATTGGTAGATGGTAAACCCTTTTTCGGCAATGACCCGAAACTGGCCACCAAAAACCTTCCTGCAAACATCATTGATAAAGTACAGCTGATAGATAAAAAATCTGATCAGGCACAATTTACCGGGATCGATGATGGACAAACAGAAAAAACAATCAATATCACCATCAAAAAAGATAAGAAAAAAGGGATGTTTGGCCGCGCCACAGCAGGGTATGGAACAGATGACCGCTATGGTATTTCCCTTAGCTTAAACCGCTTCCGTGAAAATCAACAGATGTCACTGTTAGGCGGCGGTAACAATGTGAACAACATGGGTTATACACAGCAGGATCAGATGAGCTTCAGTTCCGCCGGCGGAGGAAGAGGTGGTGGCCGCGGTGGTGGAGGCGGAGGCATGCGTGGCATGGCACAAAGCTTCGGAGGCGGTGGTAACAATTCCGGTATCACCCGGAACTGGAACACCGGTTTGAACTTTAACCAGGACTTCAGCAAAAAACTGATCGTAAATGGTAGCTACTTTTTCAATGATACCAAAACGGATGTAGAACAAAAACAGGAAAGACAAACTTTCTCCACAGACAAAGCCGGTAAGTCAAATACCACCTACGATAATTCTAATTCCGTATCACAAACAGATAACAGCAATAACCGCATTTCGGCCCGTATAGAATATACGATCGATTCATTACATTCCCTGATCTTTACACCCACTTATTCCCTTACTAACGGGAACAGCTATAGTATTACCAATAATGTGTCGCTGAATACTGCTAAAGACTCGATCAACAAAGGTGTTACAGTAAACGATGGGCAGGGCAATAATACCAACGTTGGCGGTTCACTGTTATTCCGTAAAAGGTTTAAAAAACAAGGCCGGTCACTGAGTGCAAACTTCAATTACAGCAACAGTAATAACGATCAGCAAAACTATGTGAAGTCCAGTTTTTACTTCTTCGATAAAGATAGTGTGAATGCTTTTAACCAGCGTAATCAGATCAATACCGATAGTCGCAATGAAAGTGTCAACCTCACATATACAGAGCCTATAGGGAGAGACCGTTACCTTGAAGCGAACTATGGTATCACGAAATACAACAGCACCAGTACCAAGTATACCTATGATTATGATGCAGGAAAAGATGAATACACCCTCATGAATGACTCACTGAGCAACGTTTTCACCAACAGCACATTGAACCAGCAGGCCGGGCTATCCATACGGACCAACAAGCTGAAATACGATTACTCTTTCGGATTGAATGTATTGTTCAACAACCTGGATAATACCACCCATTCTTTCCTCACAGGGAAAGACACACTCATTCAGCAACGTACAGTTAATTTTGCACCGCAGGCCTCTTTTAACTATATGTTTTCAAAAAGCAAACGGTTACGCATCAACTATAACGGAAGCACGCAACAGCCTACCGTGCAGCAGCTGGCGCCCGTGCCGGACAACAGCAATCAGTTGTACATACAGCTGGGTAATCCGGACCTTAAACCATCGTTCAACAATAACCTGAACATCAATTTCAACCAGTTTAACAATATCACTTTCCGTGGTATGTTTGCCTCCCTGAACGGATCGTACTCGATGAATAAAATCATCAACGCCACCACATTGGATAATACGACTGGTAAGCAAACCGTGAAACCTGTTAACGTAAATGGATTTTTTAGTGTCCGCGGTATGGTGCACAACTCTATTCCATTGTCTAAAACACCCGGACAAAACCTGAATACTGGTACTACTATCGGCTACAGCAGGGATGTTATTATGGTAAATAATACCACCAGTTACACAGGGACGTTGCAGTTATCTCAGTCTGCCAATGTGAATTATATGTATAAGGAGCTGCTGGATGTATCACTGGGCGGTAGTATCAACTATAACGCTGTCCACTATACGCAGGCAGCAAATGACAATCAGAAAGATACCCGTTACCTGGATTACAACATCAACACCGACTTTAACATCAACCTGCCTAAAGGCTTTATGATAGGCAGTGATATCACCTGCACCCTAAACCGCGGCAGACCTGTAGGATATAATCTGACTTCTACTATGTGGAATGCCAATATTTCAAAGTATGTATTCCCTAAGAAACAAGGTATGATTAAGGTACAGGGCTTTGATTTACTGAGACAGTATATCAGTGTAACCCGTTCGGTGGCTGATAACTATATCCAGGATACGCAAAGCAATGTGCTGCAACAATATTTTATGGTGAGCTTCACCTACTTCCTGAACAAATTTGGAGGTAATACCAAAGGCGGAGACAGAGGTAACCGTATGGGCTTCCCCGGAGGCCGGGGCGGCGGAGGCGGAGGATTCCGTCCGGGCAGAGGATTTTAAACAAAGGCGAAAGCAAAAAGCTATTGAAGCGAAACGTCAGAGAGGAATTACTATCCGCTTTGGTCTTTCGCTTCAATAGCTTTTTGCTTTCGCCTTTTTGCTTTCGGCTATTTAAATAGATACCGTTCTTCTTCTTCCTGCCAGCACTCGTTTCAACACCCAGGAAAGTGTAAAGGTGGGGATGAAATCTGTTCCGGGAAATAATTCTTCCATGAAGTTAAAAACACTACCAAAGGTGCCAAGTGTACCGCCAAACATGCGGTAGAAAATAATGGCAGAAATGGGGGCCCAAATAAAGTCGCTGACTTCTCCTAAAACCGGTACCGCATAACTGGCGCATCCTAAAACGTCCATCAGGATGCAGATCCATAAACTGGGAGTATATTTTTTGTCCATATCAACCTCCGCTTTTCTGTACTTAAACAAATTACTTACCAAACTGTGAATACTACCTGCAATTTAACATATAAACGTAGTAGGACAGCAGATAGTTCTACTCAAAAAATAAAATCCGTATTTCCACGTCTTTTTTCATCCCAAAAAAGGGAGCAGGGGCTTGTAAGTAAGCATAATTTCAACTACATTGATCTCCATTTAAAGCAAACCTTTTTATGCATCAGGAAAACTCACGCCGCGATATGATTAAAAAAGTAGCCACCATGGCCTTGGCATCCACCGCGCTATCATCTCTCACTAACCGGGTATCTGCACATGAAAACGCAGTAGACCAGCCTTTAAAAGGCAAAATTAACCACTCCGTATGCGCGTGGTGTTATAGTATTCCACTGGATGATTTGTGCAAAGCCGCTAAAAATATCGGCATTCATTCTATTGATCTGGTAGATCCGAAAGACTTCTCCATACTGAAGAAGAATGACATGATCACCGCCATGGTAGCCAGCAACGGTCCTGAATGGGGCATCACCAAAGGATTTAATACCGTAGCACACCACGATAAACTGGAAGAATATTTCAAACATTATATAGACGAAACCGCAAAAGCCGGCTTCTCCAACTTAATCTGCTTTTCGGGTAACCGTAATGGCATGAGCGATCAGGAAGGCATTGACAACTGTACCAAAGGATTGCAGCGGATCATTGGCTATGCAGAAAAGAAAAAAGTGACCCTGGTAATGGAGCTGCTGAACAGTAAAGTAGATCACCACGACTATCAGTGCGATCACACTGCATGGGGCGTAGCACTCTGTAAATCATTGGGTTCTCCTAATTTCAAGCTGTTATATGATATCTATCATATGCAGATTATGGAGGGAGATGTAATCCGCAATATCCGTGATCATCATGAATATATAGCACATTACCATACTGGTGGCGTTCCGGGTCGTCATGAAATTGATGAAACCCAGGAACTGTTCTACCCGGCTATTATGAAGGCGATCTATGAAACTGGTTTCAAAGGTCATGTGGCGCAGGAGTTTATTCCCGCACACAAAGATCAGATTGCCTCTCTCACACAGGCCATCGGAATTTGCGATATCGCTTAAATTCATAAATATATCCTACTTTCGCACACTAGTCCACTAAAATAGTAGGGTATACTAATGAAACAATATTACAAAAAGCCTTTATCATGGCTGCTCAACGAGTCGGCCGATGAAAGTAAGCATACGCTGAAACGTACGCTGAACGGCTTCCAGCTGCTAATGCTGGGTTTGGGTGTTATTATCGGAGCAGGGTTATTTTCCCTGACAGGGCCTGCAGCCGGTAATAACGCCGGACCAGCCATTACACTTTCCTTTATCGTTGCGGGAGTAGGTTGCGCTTTTGCGGGCCTTTGCTACGCCGAATTTGCCTCCATGATACCAGTGGCCGGCAGTGCGTACACGTACGCTTATACCACTATGGGGGAGCAACTGGCGTGGATTATTGGCTGGGACCTCGTGCTGGAGTTTTCCGTAGGCGCCGCCACAGTAGCCATCAGCTGGTCCAACTACCTGGTAGAATTCCTGGCCAGGTATAAAGTATACGTTCCTGCCCAATTTATACATTCTCCTTTTGAAACCGTTACCCTGGCCAATGGTGTAACTACACACGGCTATTTTAACCTGCCGGCTGCGCTGGTGGTGATATTAATGTCTGCCATTTTAATACGCGGCACCAAGGGCTCTGCGCTGTGGAATGCAGTGGTAGTATCCCTGAAAGTAGGGGTAGTGCTCGTTTTCATCATTCTGGGCTGGAAATATATACAGCCGGCCAATCTCACCCCATATATTCCTAAAAACACCGGGAACTTCGGCGAATACGGCGTTTCCGGCATCCTGAGAGGCGCTGGCGTCATTTTCTTTGTATACCTGGGCTTCGATATTGTAAGTACGGCTGCACAGGAAACCAAAAATCCACGGCGCAATATGCCTATCGGCATTCTGGGCTCACTGGCGGTATGCACAGTGCTCTTTATTCTTTTTGCGCACGTACTAACGGGTTTAGCGCCCTACCAGGAGTTTAAAAACAGTGCGGCACCTGTGGCTATCGCCATTGCACATACGCCGTTTAAATGGCTGGGGCAAATGATTATTCTGGCCATTATCGTTGGTTATACTTCCGTCATACTGGTGGATTTATGGGGACAGTCAAGGGTATTTTATTCCATGTCAAAAGATGGATTGTTACCAAAAGTATTTTCAGATGTACATCCCCGTTATCGTACTCCCTGGAAAAGCAATATCCTCTTTTGCGCGTTTGTAAGTTTATTTGCTGCGCTGGTACCGATAAGGGTAGTAGGGGAGATGACCAGCATAGGCACCCTGCTGGCTTTTGTAATAGTATGCGCGGGGGTATGGATGATGCGCCGTTCTATGCCTGATGCACCGCGTGCATTCAAAACCCCCTGGGTTCCTTTTGTCCCCATCATGGGCATCCTTACCTGTACGGTAATGATGGCGTTTCTGCCCTGGGATACCTGGCTACGCCTCATTATATGGATGGCAATAGGAATGCTGATCTATCAGTTTTACGGTAAAAAACACAGTAAGGTGCGGAAATCCCTGCAAAGCTAGAACTTCCAGTCCTGCCGCAGAATACCCATTACCACCATATCCACATACTGCCCATGCAGTTTGGCGCTATGGCGTAACGTTCCTTCACGGGCAAACCCCAGCTTAATAGGGATTTGCCCGCTCCGTTCATTTTGTAACACGAAGCGGATTTCTATTTTGTTCAGGTGTAGTTTTTTAAAAGCAAAAGAGATCAGTCCTTTACAAGCTGCGGTAGCAATGCCTTTGCGCTGAAACGGCTCGCCTATCCAATAGCCTATTTCAGCTTTTTGTAACTGATGATCCCAGCCATGCAAATCAATAACGCCGCAAAACTGTTGCTGATACCATACTCCCAATGCAACAGCCTCTTGTTCTTCTGCCTTGCGGAGCATTAATTGTATAAAACGGAGGGAATGTTCTTCGTTGGTATTATAATCTACCCAGGGTAAAAACTTACGCAGACTTTTCCGCGACACATCCAGTTGTTTATATACCAGTGGGGCATCCTGCAGTTGCAGTTGTCGCAGGTATATATTTTCATTTACAGTAATTTCGAACATAGCTGGATTTAAAGGGGCGTTAAACTTACACCGATTTAACGTAAAATCCAACCAGCATTTAGTATTTAGCCGTTGGTTCTTAGTCTGCTTGTAGAGCAATCTAAAAACCAACGGCTAAATACTAAATGCTAATTCCTGTTTATTGCTTTGTCAATAACTGCTGTCTGGCCATATCTTTCACCACTTGCTGGGCATATAAAACGGCCATCCTTTCGGTTGTTGGCGGATCAAAAGACTGTGACTGCACAGAATATAACATTTGTCCACTCTTCAGATCATACAGATTACCTTCCCACTGATATTTAATGTTGTAGGTATAATATCCGGGCGCATACATTCTGGAAGACCACATAGAGTAATAAGGCCAAAATCCATAATAGCCATAAGGCTGATAGTTAGGAACAAAGTTTCTTTCTCTGCCTTTATCCAGCATTACAATGGTCATCACCTGATTTACATCGCTACCCTGTAATTGTTTCACTACCTGTTTTTCCGTCATCTTGCCAAACTCCTGAGGGCCGTAAGTCTGTAGTGCCGACACGGCATTATATCCTTTTCTTTTAAGTTCCGCTACTGTATAGTTTTCCATTTGGCTGCGCAACGTGCGATCTCTCTGAGGTACCAGTGCCATCACCATTATTTTGTTTTCCTTCTGCAGCTGCTGTGCATCATTAGAACGCCAGGAAGACGTTACTTTGGTGCTTGTACAGGCTGCCATGGCTATGATTGCAAATCCTGCCATGATAAGACCCAGCTTTTTCATATTCCCTCCTTTAGTTTGATTAGTTTGTATCTGTTAGACGTAGAAGGGAGCATTTTGTAACATCTACATGACAGTTTTAACAATTCTTTGTCACTTGTTAACGATTTGCTAATGAGTGGTTTATACACAATAAAAAGGGCATCCCGAAAACCGGAATGCCCTTTTGTAATTAATGACAGCTTCTAGTAATTTATAACCTGCTCTTCGATGGCAGCAGGGAGTTCCCTGAATTTGTAGAGTTGTGTGCGTAACTGTGGTTCAAATCCGGCTTCGCGGATCGCTTCCTGCATAGACAGGTAAGTAAAGCGATGTGGCGCACCTGCAGCACTTACCACATTTTCTTCGATCATGATAGAACCAAAGTCGTTGGCACCGGCATGCAAACAAAGTTGCGCTACCTGCTTACCAACCGTCAACCAGGATGCCTGAATGTTCTTAACATTCGGCAACATGATACGGCTCATCGCAATCATACGGATATATTCTTCTGCAGTAGTCATGTTATGTACACCGCGGATTTTTGCCAGCAACGTATCTACATCCTGAAAAGTCCATGGTATAAAGGCGGTGAAACCGTAGTGTCCTTCCGGTTTTTCGCTCTGTACCTGCCGGATATCCACCAGGTGTTCAAAGCGTTCCAACACTGTTTCTACGTGGCCGAACATCATGGTGGCAGATGAAGCGATATTCAGCTTGTGAGCAGCCCGCATTACATCCAGCCATTCCTGTGCACCGCATTTACCTTTGGAGATCAAACGGCGTACGCGATCGTTCAGTATTTCAGCGCCGGCGCCGGGAAGGCTGTCCATACCAGCTTCCTGCAAAGCACGCAATACTTCAATGTGTGTGCTTTTTTCCAGCTTGGTGATATGAGCTACCTCGGGGGGCCCGAGGGTATGTAATCTTAATTCAGGATATAACTGCTTCAGTTCTTTAAAGAGGTTCACATAGAAGCTGAGGCCCAACTCCGGATGGTGGCCTCCCTGCAACAGCAGCTGATCACCGCCATATTTCAGGGTTTCCTCAATCTTCTTCTTGTACTCTTCTATGGGTGTGATATAAGCCTCTTTGTGGCCTGGAATACGGTAAAAGTTACAAAACTTACAGTTGGCGGTGCACACATTGGTGGTGTTCACGTTTCTGTCTATCTGCCAGGTTACCTTACCATGCGGCACCTGTTGCTTTCTTAACTCATTGGCTATCTCCATCAGTTCCGCCAGCGGTGCGTTTTCAAACATATAAACACCCTCTGCTGCTGTCAGAAATCCGAAATCCTGCGCCTTTTTATATAAATCCTGAAGTTCCATTTGCTAATATTTCTAACCGGGAATAAACTTAGGCAAAGGTAGTATTTAGGTAAATAACCGCCCGTAATAAATATATTTTATACGAACACTTTTTAATGTTAAATTTAGATTCATATACATCCCTGCATCCCCCAGTATGCTTAGACCAATTCTGTTACACGTTATGCTGCTCCTGGCAGCCACCGCCGGCACATCAACCAGAGCACAAGCCGGAAATACCACGTCCTACAACGATAGTACTCGCGAAGCCATGCTCATCACCCGTTTCCACTTCAAACAATACTATGGAGGGGTAGTTGTCGTCCAGGCATTAGTCAGTAATTATCCGGATACCCTGCAATTTATCCTGGATACAGGTAGTGCCGGCATTTCCCTCGATACCGCCACCTGCATGAGGCTGGGCATCAAAATGGAACCTTCAGACCGGATCATCAAAGGATTGGGCAGTTCCAAACCCGTATCATTTGCCCGCAATCATTCCCTGAAATTGCCCGGACTCACAGTAGATAGTCTTGACTTCCATATCAACGACTATGAACTTATCAGCCAGGTATACGGTATACAGGTAGACGGTATCATGGGATTCAGTTTACTGAGCAGGTATATCGTCACCATAGATTACGACACAGAGGAAATCCTCATCTATTCCAAAGGAAAATATACTTACCCAAAAGGTGGACAACTCCTGAAACCTTCTCTTACACAAATACCGCTGATATCCGCTCCGTTAAAAACCGGCCTCAGAACCATCAACAACCGTTATTATTTTGATACCGGCGCAGGTATGTGCTTATTGCTCTCTACTCAGTTTGTAAACGACAGTAGTGTACTGCAGGGCAAAAGGCGTCGTAGCAAAAGAATGATTCAAACAGAAGCCCAGGGCCTGGGAGGTAAGATGGCTATGTCTCTCACCACCATCAATGAATTCCGCATCGGCAACTACAGCTTCCGGAACGTGCCCACTTACATCTTCGATGATAAAACTAACGTTACCGCCTACCCTTTTCTGGGAGGTATGATAGGCAATGATTTGCTGAGACGTTTTAATATCACGCTCAACTACAGCAAAAAGGAAATATACATGGTGCCCAACTCGCATTTCCGGGATATGTTTGACTACTCCTACACAGGTTTGATCATTTATCTGATCAATGGCAGGGTAGAAGTAACTGATATTATCAAAGGCTCACCGGCAGAAAAAGCGGGCTTCAGGAAAGGCGATATTATTATGGCCATCAACAATAACCTCGGCCCAAACCTGCAGCTATTCAGGGAAATTTTAAAAAATATAGGTACCCGGGCCATTTGCCTGATCAGTCGGGACAAAGACCTCCTCATCAAAAAGTTGCCAATAAAAAGCATACTTTGACGTTATTTGTGTCATGTGGCGTTTTTTATGGATAGTAGCCGTGTTTTCTTGCAATGCCCTGATGTCTGCCTACGCACAGCGTAAAAGCACACCATCTGCAGATGCAAACGAAAATAAAAAGCCGGTGGCAGTGATCCCTTTCCAACTGGTGGATAAACATGTGATCATTCCTATGCTGATTTCCGGCAGTACGGATACCCTGCATTTTATTTTTGACAGCGGAGCAGAAGTAACGGTGTTACATACCACCACCGCCGCCAGATTACGCCTCAAAAGTTCCGCAGAAGCCTATATGAGTGGCACCAATAACGCAATGGTGCAAACAGCAGTAACCACCCTTAATGTATTGTATCTGCAGGAACAACGCCTTCCTTATGTAAAAGCCTACCTGGAGAACCTGGATGATCTGGGCGCTGTAGACGGCATCATAGGCGTAGCATTGATGAAAACCTATATTGTAAAAATTGATTACCGCAAACAACAACTGGTATTATACAAAGCAGGGAAAACCCCTATTGGCAACACCGGCCGTTTACTGCATTTTCAACTTAATTTTACCACCCCGGTAATAGATGCTTCTATACAACTACCCAATGGCAGCAGGCTACCCGGCCACTACCACATTACTACCGGTGGCGATTATGGCATCCTTTTCAACTGGCCTTATGTAGACAAAAACAAACTCAATACCCTGCTGCCTACTGTTAATACAGACAGGGTACAGGATATGGTCAAAGTATTATACTATATCAATAGTTCGGTTCCCTCACTGGAAATGGGGGGCCACAGCATTAAAAATGTACCCGTCAGTTATAGCAAAGATATTGACGACCTGGGCGTATTTACCGAAGTAGCCGGCTCCATTGGTTATGATATCTGGAAGGACTTTACGCTTACCATCAATTACGACCGGAAAGAACTTTACCTGGAGTAAATTGCTAACGTTTAGCCGTTACCTTTCAGTCAGATGCAACGGACCATCCCAGGATACCATTCCCAATTTTTTGCTAAAAGCGAACAGCTAAACCCTAAAAGCTGTCAAAAGCTACCCGTAATTCCCTATTTTTACCATATTGACCAATAAAAAGATATGATCCATTATAATAAGTTTACGCTGGCAAACGGACTGAGAGTAATTGTTCACGAAGACCACACCACGCCTATGGCGGTCATAAATGTACTGTATGATGTAGGCGCAAGGGATGAAGACCCTGCACAAACGGGGTTTGCCCACTTATTTGAACACCTGATGTTTGGCGGCTCCATTAATATTCCCTCTTATGATGAGCCCCTGCAAATGGCTGGAGGAGAGAATAACGCCTATACTACCAGTGATCTGACCAACTACTATATTCAGTTGCCTGCAGAAAATATTGAAACAGGCTTCTGGCTGGAAAGCGACCGTATGCTCTCCCTGGCCTTTGATGAAAAGAGCCTGGATGTACAACGCAAAGTAGTATCAGAAGAGTTTAAGGAACATTACATCAACAAGCCCTATGGCGATGTATGGCATAAAATGCGCGAGCTGGCCTACAGCACCCATCCTTATCGCTGGATGACCATAGGCAAGGAATTATCTCATATAGAAAATGCTAAACTGGAAGATGTGAAAGCATTTTTCTTTAAGTATTACCGGCCGGTCAATGCGATCCTTGCCGTTGGCGGTAATGTTACCGTAGAACAGGTGAAAGCACTGGCGGAGAAATGGTTTGGAGATATTCCTTCCGGAGAAAAATACCAACGCAACCTGCCCGTGGAACCTCCACAGACAGCTGCACATAAACTGGAAGTAAAAGCCAATGTGCCACTGGATGCGTTATACAAATGCTATCATATGTATGCCCGCACCGACAAGCGTTACTATGCGGCAGATCTGATTTCCGATATTCTGGGCGGAGGAAGTTCCTCCCGTTTGCACCAGGTACTGGTAAAAGAAAAGAAACTATTCAGCAACATTGAGTGTTATCATTTTGGAAGCCTCGATGCCGGGTTACTCACCATTGAAGGCAAACTGGTAAAAGGCGTAAAGATGAAAGACGCTGAAAAAGCCATACAACAGGAACTCGAGAAATTACAAAACGAAGTGATCTCAGAAAGAGAGCTGCAAAAAGTAAAAAACCGCGTAGAAAGCTTACTGGCTTTTGAAGATATGAGTTTACTGAACCGCGCCAACAACCTGGCTTTTTATGAACTGCTTGGCGATGCCGAAGGGATGAACCACGAATTTGAAAATTACGAAGTAGTAACGGCAGCAGAATTACATGAAGAAGCAAAACTGTTACTTGATGAAAAGAATTCCAACACTATTTACTATTACGCTGCAAACTAAATCTGTGGCTTGTTTACAGCCCATTACAGTTTAAATAAGACCCGATGAACAGAACGATAGCCCCTCCCATTAAAGATGCGGTGGATTTTGATATAAAGCTGAAACCATATGAACAGTTCAAACTGGACAATGGTATCCCCGTGTACGTAATGAAATCCGATGAGCAGGAAACATTACAACTGGAACTGGTATTTCCGGCAGGTAGCTGGTATGAAAGCGAAAGCCTGGAAGCCGCTGCTACCAACTTCCTGATGAAGAATGGCACCAGCACACACACCGCACAGGAAATAAATGAAAGTGTAGATTATCATGGCGCCTATCTGAACCGTAACGCCTACCATGAAAATGCAACCTACACACTGCACTGCCTGACGAAACACACAGAAGTGCTGTTACCCATATTACAGGAAGTAATTCTTGATCCGATATTTCCGGAAGAAGAGTTAAGTCTGTACAAGCAGAACCAGAAACAAAAACTGGCGGTAAACCTGTTGAAATGCGATTTCGTGGGCAACCGCTTTATTGATAAATATCTGTTTGGCGACTTTCACCCATATGGCCGCGTAAGCACCATGATGGCTTATGATGCCCTGCAAACGGAAGGACTGAAAGCGTTTTATAAAAAGCATTATACTTATAACAACTGCAAGATCTTTGTAGCCGGCAACCAACCCGCCAACATGATTGCTTTGCTGAACAAATATTTCGGCAGCACACCATGGAATGGAGAGGCACACCTGGTAAAGCTCGATCTGCCTATTCAGCCTGCTGAAGAAAAAAAGTTCAGGATTTTCAATGATGAGAATGGCGTACAGGGCGCGGTACGTATTGCACGTCATTTCCCTAACCGCTACCATCCTGATTTTCCAAAGATGCTGGTATTAAACACCATATTCGGTGGCTACTTTGGCTCCCGGTTAATGAGCAATATCCGGGAAGAAAAAGGATATACTTATGGCATCTATTCCCAGTTATACAACTTCCGTCAAACCAGCGCACTGAATATACAAACAGAAGCAGGACGGGATGTTTGTGAATCTACCATCGGTGAAGTATATAAAGAATTGGTACGCCTGCAAGAGGAACCGGTTCCAAAAGAAGAGCTGGACCTGGTGCGCAACTACATGATAGGATCCATTCTGGGCGACCTCGATGGCGCTTTCCAGTTAATTCAGCGGTGGAAAAACCTGATACTAAATGACCTGGACGAAAATTATTTCTATAATAATATTCAAACAATCAAAACAATTACTGCTGAGGAATTACAACACCTGGCTAAACAATACTTTACACCTGGTGATTTCTATGAATTAGTGGTAATATAAGATACAGTCATATCTGAGAAGAGTTTAAAAAGGTTTCCATTAATGGAAACCTTTTTATTTTTGGAAACCCTGAATCATACATGTAAAATCGCAATAACAAATGAAAAAGAAACCTTTACCCTCCATGCTTTTGAAGAAGTAAACAACACCACCAATGCCTGGCTGGATACAATTTTTAAAGGTATTCAATGCCCTGAAAGCAAAAGTAACTTTCAAGCGACAAATGGAAAATGAAGAGTATCTTTTCATATAAATCAGCAATTATGGAAATTTCAGCAGATTATATTTCAACGAACAAAGAGCTCTGGAATAAACGTACAGCCGTTCATGTTACATCTGACTTCTATGATGTACCTGGCTTCCTCAGCGGTAAAACATCACTGAAGGAAATAGAACTGACTTTGCTGGGAGATGTAACGCAACAGGATATCCTGCATCTGCAATGTCATTTTGGACAGGATACCTTATCGCTGGCCAGAATGGGAGCACAGGTCACCGGCGTTGACCTGTCGGATGCAGCGATACGCCAGGCCAAAGAATTTACGAAGCAATTACAACTGGAAAACAGCGCAAGTTTTATTTGTTGTGATCTCTATAGTGCCCCGGCACATTTAACCGGTACATTTGACCGTGTATTCACGTCTTACGGTACTATTGGCTGGCTACCGGACCTGGATAAATGGGCTGCGGTAGTCAATCATTTTCTAAAGCCAGGGGGCTATTTTATTATGGCAGATTTTCATCCGGTACTCTGGATGCTGGATGATCAGTTTAAAGCCATCACGTACGATTACTTTAATACAGAAACTATTATAGAAGAAACGGAAGGCACTTATACCGACCGTAGCAGCAACATTCAAAATAAGTCCTATTCCTGGAATCATCCATTGAGTGAAATCATCTCCGCATTAACCGGGCAAGGCTTGCAGCTACAAGTGTTCCAGGAGTTTGATTATTCTCCCTATAACTGCTTTAATAACACCGTTGAGAAAGAAGGTCGCTTTTATATCAAGGGAATGGAAGGAAAACTACCAATGGTATATTCATTTAAATTCTTCAAACCTTAATTACATGAAATCTCTTTTTATTTTTCTTTTACTAATGACAGGTGGTATGGCTGCATTTTCACAGTCACAGGCAGAACTGAATAAACAGGCAGCACAGGAATATAAGGATGCCGATAAAAAGCTGAATGAAATCTATCAGCTGATTCTGAAAGATTATGCGCCCAATAAAACATTTATTCAAAACCTGAAAGATGCGCAGCGTATCTGGATACAATTCCGGGATGCGCAGGTGAAAGCCATGTACCCCGCTTCGTCAAAAAGTTATGGTAGTGTATTTCCTATGTGCAAAGCCAATTACCTGTCCGAATTAACCCATCAACGCACCGAAGCACTCCGGGTATGGCTGAATGGACTTCCCCAGGGCGATGTATGTACCGGGTCAATTGGTGATAAACAAGCCAATTAAATATTAACATTTTTCAGAATGTTATTTTCGTATATTTGCTGCTCACACAGTACCTATGCGAAACCTAGTCCTATTCCTATTGGTTTTTCTGTGCACCAAAGCGTATTCACAAAAACAACAATCAGCGCTGGACACACTCGAAACCCACTACCAGCAATGTCTTGGTAATAACCAGCGCATGTATAACTGTGCAGTTACTTACTATAAACAACTGGATAGCTTACTGAATCACACTTTACAACACCTCTATTCCAGCCTCACACCGGGCCGGCAACAACAACTCCAGACAGAACAAGGAGCCTGGGAAGAAAAAAAAGAAGAGTATTTTAAGAAGATAGATGAGCGGGTGGAGAAGATGCATAAACGCACCATGGAAGGCCTGGACGATGACATGATATCAACAGACAACAAAGCCGCTTTTCTAAAAGCACGATTAAGAACACTACTTAATATTTAGTGATTCTATTATTTGAATATGGTAGCATATCCAAATAATAGAATCAGCTACTATCGGGGATTGACTACAGCCTTTCCTGATGACGTAACCAACGTTCCGGCATCTCGTTATTACTCGCCATGAGGTAGTCATTGTACGCGCAGGGAACAAATTCCCTGTCGGGTAACTGCATCCACCAGCGGCCAGTTTTTTTGCTTTTCAGAAAAACAGTTTCTATATCGGAGAAGGCTATATGAAATTCCCAGAAAGCATCCCGATCATCCAGCAAGGCTTCCTTATTCTTTACCGCACGCCCGTCCATAAAATACCATAGCATTTGAGCTATTTGCCTGGCAGTGAGTTGTTCTTTATCTTTTTCCGGACGATAACCATAAATACCAAAAGAGGAGAGACGGCTGCTCATGCCCGCATATCTTGCCAGCGAACAGGCTTCTTCACCACTAAACCCATTAGGAGAAAGCTGGTTGGCCGGTGCATCAGTATGCCGGATGATGTTAATATCCAGACTGAATAAATCGGAGTGCCGCAACACGGGTTCAGCTTCTTCCATATTCTCACGAATACGTCCAAGCCTAAAACAATCGAAGCGTAATTTATCCAGCGTTTCTAACATCCGCGGATGTACGAAATAACTTTGAAAACCGAGATGATTGTAATGCCGGAGGTAATTGGGTTGTTCTGTAAGTATGTCCATTAAAAACCGTTCACTGCGCACACTGGAGTCTTCTTTAAGATCAATCAGTGCATCTGCTACGGTGGCCTCAATAATTAGTTGCTGGGAAGCATAGGCCTTATATTGTGGATAGGTAAGGTCATGTGACCCTCCTAAAATAATCACTGTTTTATTAGCTGCTAATAATTCTGCTACAACCGTTTTCATTGCAGCATATGCATCCGCGAGAAAAGCGCCTGACAGCAGGTTGCCCACATCTGCCAGTTTAATATCGCGGTGCCAGTTGTACAAGCGGAAAAATTCACGGCGAATAGCATCAGGCCCACCTGTATTTGTTTTGCCGGATACACTTCCCCGTTCTTCTCCTACACCCAACAAAATAATATCAGCGGCATCGATGTCCGGCTGGTGATCGTCTTCGTACACATCAATCACACCGCCAACTTGGAATGGATCATACTCCTCGTCATCGTTGAGAAATGCCTTAGAAACAGGATGTAGAAAATCCTGCAGGTGCGAAAAATCTGCCATCAGTAAATTAGATTTAATTGATGGCGAACTTACAACAAGAATTTAAAAAAAAGCAAATCGGACAGATAAGGCAGCGGGTCAAAACTACTATAACGGGAATTTTGTAGAGATAAAGCTACTAGTTCTTGTGAATAATAAATTCGAAAGGCTTATGCGACTTACGTGAAATTGCTTTTTCCAGCACAGATCGTTTGCTGGTAATACGACTCTTGTTACAATCCATAACTTCCATAACTGCACAGAGATAATCCATCGTCTCAATCAACGAAAGCATTTCGCTGATTTGTCTCACCGCAGATTGTATCTGCTGTTCCGTGTACCTATCTTCATGTAGCAAGATTAATAAATCTCTATCTACAGGTTTCATGAATAAAAAATTTGACTGTTCCCCGAAATATTGTTTGGCCAGGTATCAAGGATAATCCAAAAAGATAAGGTAAAAATTGTTAGTTGTCAGCTGTTGTCAAAGTCTTCGTTAGTTGTCAATTCGTTAGTTGTCAAGCAGATCGTTATCAGTGCATTCGTTTTTTATTCATGGTAGGACAACCGCAATCGTTTTTCTTAAAAACCTTACATCCCTCCATTGCTAAACTTCCACATAGAAAAATGACTACGATCCATTTTATACTTTTCATACTGCAGTTTAATATACTTAGCTATTATTTAAAAACCTGTCTAAAAGAGTTTACCTTTTCTTAACAATGCCCATTTGTAATTTAAGCTAAATTCGTAAAAAATATTAAATTATTTGTCCACAATCCGAACCGACCGAAAAATTCTTATAATTCCCCTCGACTGGGGCCTTGGCCACGCCACCCGGGATATTCCCTTGATCCATGAAATGCTAAACGCAGGTTGTCAGGTTTTTATTGCCGCTGAAGGAAAGCATGCTGCTTTATTGCAGCAGGAATTCCCGCAATTGACCATATTTCCACTACCTGGCTATCGCATTAAATATGCGCAAAAAGGGCAGTTTTTTGGGTTGAAAATTATTCAGCAAATCCCCAAAATATACCGCTCCATAAAGTATGAGCAACGATGGCTGAAGAAGATAGTAGCTGAGTATCAAATAAATGCAGTTATTTCGGATAACCGTTTTGGCTTATACCATAAAAAAATACCCACTGTTTTCATCACACATCAGCTGCTGATAAAAACACCTTTCGGTGGTTGGATAGAGCGGACCCTGCAAAAGATAAATTATAGTTTTATTAACAAATATGGCGCCTGCTGGATCCCGGATTTTGCCGGCGAGAATAATCTTTCTGGCGAGTTGGCTCACCCCGGCAAGTTACCGCCCCATACTACCTATATTGGTTGCCTGAGCCGGTTTGAGCCCAAACCCAATGTAGAAAAAAAATATGACCTGCTGGTATTGATCTCCGGACCAGAACCACAACGGTCTAATCTGGAAAAACTCATCCTGGATCAGATTAAGTCGTTGCAAATCACGGCACTAATCGTAAGTGGCAAGCCTGGTACACCGCAGAATGAACAGGTAGCTCCCGGCGTTACACAGATTAATCACCTGAATGCCAGCGAACTAAATGATGCCATGCTGGCTTCTGACATGGTGTTAAGCCGCTCCGGCTATACTACCCTGATGGACCTCGCAAAACTGAATAAAAAAGCCATACTTATCCCTACACCTGGCCAATCAGAACAGGTATACCTGGGCGAATACCTGATGGAAAAAGGATATTTTTATTCTCTTTCACAAGAACAATTCAATTTGAAAACCGCATTGGAAGAAGCGTCCCGCTTTCCATTCCGGTCATTTCATCATGAACAGGATATGAACCAGTACCGGCAGGTAGTACAACAATTTGTACAATCCCTGTAAACCTTCTTCACTAAAAGAGGCTGCCTGCGTTAAAACAGGCAGCCTCCGGTGATTTGTCACAAGGATTACTCATTCTTTACTTCAGCATCGTCATTTTGTGATGTAAATTCAAAATTAGTTCCCCCTCAGTAGGGCCGTAAAAAATACGCTTTACCCGAAGTGCAATGAATTCAACCCCTGATTAAATATTTTTCACATCCGCACCGGTGTAGATCTTATCACCAACGATGGCCACCGGCCGTTTCAGAAAAGAATATTCCTGTAGAATAAGGTCCCGGTAATCTGATTCCTTTAAATCTTTTTCATGTAATCCCATAGGCCGGTACTGTTGGGATCTGCGGCTAAACAATGACTCATAGCTACCTGACAAGGCATGCATTTCATCCAGTTGTTCCGGCGTAATTTTTTCTTTCTTGATATCCTGTAAAATAAACCCACGCTCTTTTGCATTGGTTTCTTCCAGTATTTTTTTACAGGTACTGCAGGTAGACAGATGATAAATTTTATTCATTCCTTACTTTTTTTCAGCACTAAAGTTACACCCTCACCGTATATTGTGGTACTATCTTAATTTTGCAGATTCAAATTAAATCTTGTAGGTTTAGCGATGGAAAAGAAATTATTTTTACTGGACGCCATGGCACTGATTTACAGGGCTTATTACGCCCTGATCAGGAATCCCCGCATCACCAGTGCGGGTCGAAATACCAATGCGCAGTTTGGTTTTACCACTACTTTACTGGATCTCATCAATAAAGAAAAGCCTACTCATATGGCCGTAGCGTTTGACACGCACGCGCCTACTGAGCGTCATACTACCTATACTGATTATAAAGCTAACCGGCAGGATGCACCGGAGGATCTCCTGGATGCATTGCCGGATATTAAACGCATCATAGAAGGGTTTAATATTCCAGTAGTAGAGCTGGATGGTTATGAGGCCGATGACGTAATAGGTACCCTGGCCTGGCAGGCCGCCGACGCCGGTTATACCGTATACATGGTAACGCCGGACAAAGACTACGGACAACTGGTGAGAGATAACATCTTTATCTACAAACCCCCGTACATGGGCAACAAGGAAGAAATCATGGGGCCCAGGGAAATCTGTGAGAAATGGCAGATCAAAGATGTACACCAGGTAATTGATATTTTAGGTCTCATGGGTGATGCCGTGGATAACATTCCGGGCATTGCGGGCATCGGTGAAAAAACCGCCATGAAACTACTGGCACAATATCATTCCCTGGAAAATATACTGGAAAATGCCGATAATATTGGCGGAAAAATGGGCGAGAAGATCAAAGCTGGTCGCGACAATGCGATCATGTCTAAAGAACTGGCTACTATTATCACAGATGTGCCGGTAAGCTTTCATGAAGAAGACTTCTGCATCAAGGACTGTGATAAAGAAAAACTCACCAGCATATTTACAGAACTGGAATTCAAAACCCTTGGTAAAAGAATACTGGGAGAGGGATTTGGCGGTAGCGCCAGTCCGGATGCCAAACCAAGAGTAGTGCAAACTGACCTGTTTGGAACAGCCATCGTTACAGAAGAAATTACGGTTACCACAGAGATCGTTGAATCAGGTAACATCCTGATGGCTGATAAAAATATTCACAATACGCCGCATCAGTATGAAGTGGTAGATACGCTGGAAAAAAGAACCGCACTGTTAGCCCAATTGCTGCAGCAGCAGGAAGTTTCTTTTGATACAGAAACCACTGGTACAGACGCCAACGAAGCGGATATTGTAGGAATGAGCTTTGCTTTTAAAAAGGGAGAAGCATATTATATTCCTTTGCCGGCAGATAATACTGCTGCCCGTGCCATTATCCATGAATTCATGCCGCTGTTTCAGCATAAGAGCATTATCCTGATAGG
The DNA here is from genome assembly GCF_056394125.1 of Chitinophaga sp. 10T418. Lineage (NCBI taxonomy): Bacteria > Pseudomonadati > Bacteroidota > Chitinophagia > Chitinophagales > Chitinophagaceae > Chitinophaga > Chitinophaga sp. 10T418. The sequence goes on along the minus strand of NZ_JBFTHG010000004.1, from coordinate 663,699 downwards.
ACAAAATGTGAAGTATGATATGCTGATCCTGAAATGGTATGGTGTGGATATTACTACTGCCGTATTTGATACCATGCTCGCACATTACCTCGTTGAGCCGGAAGGACGCAGAAGCATGGATGTATTAAGCGCTCAATACCTTGGCTACGAGCCGGTTTCCATAGAATCGCTCATTGGCAAAAAAGGAAAAGGGCAGGGTAACATGCGGGATGTTGAAATTGAAAAGATCAAGGAATATGCGGCAGAAGATGCAGATGTTACCCTGCAACTCAAAGAAGTATTTTTGCCCATGCTGCCGGATAAAGCAGTGGACAAAGTATTTTACGAGATAGAAAATCCGCTGGTACCGGTGCTGACAGACATGGAGTACGAAGGCATTGCCATTGATACCCTGGCGCTGGCAGACTATTCCAAAGAGCTGGAAAAAGAAATCAAACGCGCAGAGGAAAGTGTATACGAACAGGCTGGTGTACGGTTCAAGCTGGCATCCCCCAAGCAACTGGGAGAGGTACTGTTTGAAAAGTTACAACTGGATCCTAAAGCCAAGAAAACGCGTACCGGCCAATATGCTACTGGTGAAGATGTGCTGCAAAAGCTCTCCAACAAACATAAAATAGTAGAAGATATTCTCATTTTCCGTGAGCTGAGCAAACTCAAATCTACCTACGTAGACTCGTTACCGTTATTGCTGAATAAACGGACCAATCGTGTACACACTTCCTATAATCAGGCGGTAGCTGTTACCGGGCGTTTAAGCTCCAATAATCCAAACCTGCAGAACATTCCTATCCGCACAGACAGGGGGCGTGAAATACGCAAAGCGTTTATTCCGCGCAATGAAGAGTACGTATTGTTATCTGCGGATTACTCGCAGATAGAACTGCGTATTATTGCAGCGATTAGTGAAGACAAAGAAATGTCTGCAGCGTTTCAAAATGGAATAGATATTCACACGGCTACTGCGGCCAAGGTATATAATGTAGAGCTGGATGCTGTTACATCGGATATGCGCCGCAATGCGAAAAGTGTGAACTTCGGGATTATCTATGGTGTAAGTGCTTTCGGATTATCAGAGAACCTCGGTATTCCGCGTGCAGAAGCGAAAATGCTGATCGACAATTATTTTGCGCAATATCCATCTATCAAGCAATACATGGAAGACCAGGTGAAGTTTGCGCAGGAGAATGGTTATGTACAAACCCTGTTGGGCAGGAAAAGATGGTTGAAAGATATCAACTCCTCCAACGCGGTAGTGCGTGGCTTTGCAGAGAGGAATGCGATCAATATGCCTATTCAGGGTACCGCGGCCGATATGATTAAGCTGGCCATGATATCGATCCATAAAGCATTTAAGGAACGAAATCTTAAATCCCGCATGCTCTTGCAGGTGCATGATGAATTGGTGTTTGATGCACATCGTTCCGAATTAGAGATCATTAAACCCCTTATATTAGATCTTATGCGTAATGCCTTACCACTGTCTGTTCCCGTAGAAGCAGAAATGGGTATTGGTAATAACTGGCTAGAAGCGCATTGATACAGCTTTTAGCGGTTAGCTTTTAGCTTTTGGCAAATGCAGCGAATGATCTTCGCGGTATTGGCTAAAAGCTAAAAAGCTTGCTCCCGCTATTGTATTTCCCAAAACAGTTTACTAGTTTTCAAATATGATCCAAACACCTCGACTACAATTGTTGCCGTGCTCACTAGAGCATTTCGAATTGCTATTACAGGGCAACGATCATCTGGCCGACCTGCTTGGCATTTCTATTCAGGACGGGTGGACAGAATATCCCGAAATGGTCCTTGTAGCATATGATAAGTTACGCAATGATCCTGCCATGCTGGGCTGGTTCTTTTACCTGGTATTACATCGCGCCGATAAGCGCCTGATTGGTGCAGGCGGATTTAAAGGCAAGCCCAATGAAGAAGGGCTGGTAGAAATGGGGTATGAAATAACCGCAGATTACCGGGAAAAAGGACTGGGCACAGAAATGGCAGAAGCCCTGATCAGATTTGCCTTTGGGCATTCTTACGTAAAACGTGTGATTGCCCATACAGAGGAAGAATACAATGCTTCCGTTAAAATATTACAAAAAGCAGGAATGCGATTTGTAGGTACTATTAAAAATAAAGAAGGAGAAGATCTCTGGGAATGGGAGATTACCCGAGGTCAGTACCAGGAAAAATAACTGTAATTCATCTGAACAATGTTAAATCAGTAGCTGTAGCAAGCTCCGTTCATCCATCTTTTCACCAGTCAAATACCTGCTTTCCCTTATTTTTGGTCCTTGTCTTAAAAATCAATCATTATACACCATGAAGAAATGGATGATGTGTGCAGCCATGCTTTGCAGCATAGGCGCATTTGCACAAAACAATACCAATGTGGAGGGAAGCAAATACCAGTTCACTGTTTTAAAGAATCTGGATGCGGGTGATGTACAGAACCAGGGACGTACTGGTACTTGCTGGTCTTTCTCCGGCTTGTCTTTTTTTGAATCAGAAATACTGCGCACAGGCAAAAACAAGGGCCTGAATCTCAGCGAAATGTATGTGGTACGTAAAATGTATCCATTGAAAGCTGCGAATTATGTACGTATGCATGGTAAAGCCAACTTCGGTGAAGGTGGTGGATTCCCGGATGATTTGTTGTGCCTCCGCGAATACGGTCTGGTTCCACAGAGCGTATACGATGGCAACAAAGACAAAATGTATAACCACGCCGAAATGGAAAGTCTCCTGGAAGGTATGGCCAATAAAATCGGTAATGCCTCCGGCACTATCAACCCTAACTGGTCTAAAGCTTTTGATGGTGTCCTGAATGCCTATATGGGAGAAGCACCTGAGAAATTTCAGTATAACGGTAAAAGCTACACGCCGCAGTCTTTTGCAAAAGAACTGGGTATCAATGCAGATGACTATGTACTGATTTCTTCTTTTACACACCATCCTTACAATTCACAGTTTGTACTGGAAGTTCCGGACAACTGGAATTGGGAGAAAGTATACAACGTAAACCTGAATGACTTTACTAACATCGCTGAAAATGCCATCATGAATGGTTACTCCATTGCATGGGCTGCAGATGTAAGTGAAAAAGGCTTCAACTTTAAAGATGGTCTGGCGATCGTTCCTGAAAAGGATTGGGCCGACATGTCTGCTGAAGAAAAGAGAAACGCCTTCCTGGTACCAGGTAAAGAAAAAACCATCACTCCTGAACTGCGTCAGCAGGCCTTCGATAACTTCGAAACACAGGATGATCACGGTATGCACATTGTAGGTCTGGCAAAAGATCAGAACGGCAACAAATATTTCCGCGTGAAAAACTCCTGGGGTACAGACAATCCTGGCCAGGGATATTTCTATGCTTCTGAACCTTACTTCGCATATAAAACCACCTGCTTCATGGTAAACAAAAAAGCTTTACCGGCAGATGTTGCAAAGAAACTGGGTATTAAATAATAGCCATTAGCAGTTAGCTTTTAGCTTTTAGTAAATGCAGCGAAGATCAATATTTTATCATCCCTTACATTTACTGAAAGCTAACTGCCAATGGCTAACCACTCAGAAAATATATTTGCTTCTGGCAAATATACTTAGTTGACAATGTCAATCATTACCGGCCAACACCAATATCATAAAAGATTTTAATGCTTTCCTTCCAGCTGTTGTGTGTAAGAATAATTACCCAAACGGAGTTTTACCGGCAAGCCCGTATGCTTTTGCCAGGTCCATTCCTGTTTGCAGAAAAAACCGAAGTGTTGCCTGTAATAAGTATCAGGCGCCATCATATAAACGGGGTAAACGGGTGGGGGAACAGGCGGGAGATAAGTAGTTTTAGCAACCGGTAATAACTTCACCGGCTTCAGTGCAAATGTTTGTGCCCCGGCAACTTTGCTGCCCAACACAATACCAACGACCAATACCCACCATCTCCTTTTCATAAAAATTATTTTATCAGGATATTTCCTCGAAACTGCCAATTCCTTCGCGAATCAATACCGGCTCAGCACCAGTACAATCTACCACTGTGGAAAACGACATGCCTCCAGGGCCGCCGTCTACTACAATGTCTACCTGCTTTCCAAACTTCTCATAAATGATTTCCGGATCCGTATATTCTTCTACATAATCTTCTATGGGCAGGGTGGTACTCATCAGTGGATTACCCAGCTCCTTTACAATGGTGCGGCAAATATTATTGTCCGGCACCCTTATACCTACGGTGTCTTTCTTCGTCTTCAGCAACTTGGGCACCAACCGGCTGGCTGGTAAAATAAAAGTATATGGACCCGGCAATGCTTTTTTCAACATCCTGAATATAGGCGTATCCACACTTTTCGCATAATCAGATAAATGACTCAGGTCATAACAGATGAAGGAAAAGTGCGCCTTTTTTGGGTCTATCTGTTTAATCCGCGCAATACGTTCTATGGCTTTATGTTGGGTAATATCACAGCCTAAACCGTATACCGTATCAGTAGGATAAATAATGATCCCCCCATCTTTCAAACATTCTACAATTGTTTTCAAATGGCGCGGATTCGGGTTATCAGGGTGTACGTTTAATAGCATATATAAAGTTAACGATTGTGTTTCACTTTCAGCTTTTTAGCCTACCTTTCGGCCCGATTTTTCTAAACCTACGCGATGAATTTAAAAGGCATTGTACCCAGAACGTGGAGGAGATTGAGGAGAGTACTACTGGTTTTAATTGTTGCACAATTTGTTTATATCATCCTGTTGAAATGGGTGAATCCGCCTATTACCATCACTGAAATCTCCAGCTGGTTTAGTCTCTGGGGAACAGATAAAAAATTGCAAAAAACATGGGTAAGCTATGATGAAATATCACAGCACGCCAAACTCGCGGTGATAGCCAGCGAAGATCAGCTCTTCACCGACCACAACGGCTTTGACTTCAAGTCTATTGAAAAGGCAATGAAGCATAACCAACAGAGTAAAAAAATAAAAGGAGCCAGCACCATCAGTCAACAGGTAGCAAAAAATGTATTCCTGTGGCAGGGCCGTAGCTGGTTTCGTAAAGGACTGGAAGTGTACTTTACTTTCATGATTGAAAAAATATGGGGCAAGCAGCGTATCCTMGAAGTATATCTTAATGTAGCAGAAATGGGTGAAGGAGTATTTGGCGTAGAAGCAGCATCCCTGGCCAATTACAATAAAAATGCGGCCAGTCTTAACCGCGAAGAAGCTGCGATGATAGCCGCCTGTTTGCCGAATCCTGTTAAATACACAATTAATCCACCGGCAAGAATTACCAGTTACCGTCAGCGCAAAATCCTCGTACAAATGCGTAACCTGGCGCCTGATCCGGATATTATGGAACTGGTAACGGGGAGAAAATAATTATGGCAGGTCCAGTAATTGCTGTACGGTCGCAATAGCAAGCGCTTCGCGCTCTTCATAACTCCCCCTGATTTCCTGCCAGCGGGCACCGGAAGCCATCACAATATCTTTATAAATGTTATAGAAATAAGTACGCATATCCGGATCAGGGTATTCTCTTTGTGGATCTTCTTCCCAGGGCAGATCAATGTAAGTCAGCAGATAGAGATCACAATGTTGTTTGGCAATCTGCTTTAAGATGCGGGGATCACAATTTCCGTATTTATGCTCACTCCATACTTTTATTACATACAAATCAGTATCACAAATAAGGACCTTATTTGCTTTCATGGCCTGTTGATGCTCCAGTGCTATCTGACCGGCAGCTATTTCCAGCAGATCGTTTTGCTCATAAGGACGATCGAGCTGGTCAATATATTCACGGGCATATTCCGGTGTCCACACCGTATTAAAATGGGCCGCCAGCTTTTCGCTGAGGGTACTCTTGCCTGTAGATTCAGGACCTATAACAACTACTTTCTTCATTGATGAGAAGTTTCTCTTTGCTGCACAATTGCTCTCCAGCCAATATACCCGAATATGGCAATGATAAATAAAAACACAGTAAGCAGCGCTGTCAGATAAAGGTGCTTATAAAACAGCAATGGTATGGCCACCAGGTTAGATATATTCAGCAATATCCAGTTTTCCAGTTTTCGCTTTGCCAACAACCACATACCTGCGCAGGCACTGGCAGAAACAAAAGCATCCATCACTGGTACATTGGAGTCCGAAAAACGGCTTAACAGGAAGTAGAAAATTCCCCAGCCGGCCAGCGCAATAAAAATGGCGGTCGTCAACTCCCTGCTGCTACTTCTCATAATGGGAGTTACCGGTTCTGAAGGGCCTTTCTTTGCCCAGTATATCCAACCGTATACGCTCATAATGAGGTAATAGGCATTCAGCGTGGCATCGGCATACAGCTTAAAATGCGCACGCGACAAGAGATAAGTGTAAATACCAGTACTGATAATACCCGTAGGATATACCAGGATATTATTATTTTTTTGAAAGATGACCGACAAGACAGCAAAGAATACAGCTATTCCTTCCAGTAAAGTCATTTGATGCAGGCCGTCCAAAAAGCCCTGGTATAAATCATTCATAGTGCGAAAGTGGATAAATTTTCCCAGATGTTGTCAATAGTTGCTGCCTCAAATTTCCGCAGCAACTATTGACAACAAAACTATTTTTTTTCTCCAATCAGTGTTCCCGATACATTCCAGAAACTCTGGCTGCTACCTTCGGGCTTGCCCTGTGGAATAGCCACCTGTATGGTATGCAACCCTGGTGTGATATCCGGCAGCGAAATAATTACCGGTGAAGTGAGCGTACCCGGGCACCAGTTGGAACGACTCAGATCAGAAGAGGACAAGCCATTGCCGAAGTTACCGGAAGCCGGATTAGACAGGCGATAAGTGGCACAATCTGTCCGCCATGGAATAAAATGATAGATCCGTTTACCATCTACAAAAATTTCATTCTGTTTTGGATTGAACTCATCGCCGCCACCCCAGCCACCGTGGCCGGTAGTAAGAAAGCGCAGTTGCACGTTCTTAAGTCCTTCCGGAATATTCACCGTCACCTTCAGAGAATCTTTGTCGAACAGGGTAGCATATTCCTGTCCGGCCATTTCCATCAGGTTAGTCGTGTTAAAGATTGGGTATATCCAGTTGGGAGCGGGGCGATTTTCATCTTCCGGATCACCTGGATAATATTTAAGGCTAAGGCTTACTTTATGGCCACCTTTATCATAGTTGCCAATATATACACCCAGCCATACATCGCCCTGGAGGCGATTATGCAGCTCTGTAATATCCTGTTTATAGATCACTGAATCTGCCCAGTTATAACCGGCTATTTTCACCTGGTTATTAAACTGTCTTACCCCGAATGGCGTGAAGAAGCGTAGTATTTCCAATGCCGGTAAATAGTTGTCTGTAGCTACCATGCCATGGTATGGGTTACCATTGTTAGCCGTGAATAACGGTAAGGCCTGTACGCCTTTTTGTAAACCATCCAGGAAAGAGGTGGCTTTGTCTGCCGGTATCATAAATACAGAACCCGTTCTGTCATAAGCATCGCCATTAGAGTATTGGGTAAGCTCTGCAAAAAGTGTTTCACCTTTCTTTACCGCAGGCAGCGATACTTTTTTCAGTATAACTGTACCACCAGCGTAATGATAAGTTTGATTTAATTGTTCCCCCTGTGGGTTGGCTGGATTATTTCCCCAGCTGATCTGTTCCTGGTTAAAAACAGGGAGCGTAGTATAACGGCTGTCGATTACCTGCCTCATGTAGGCGGCATCATTTACCATAGTACCGGTATTGGTTGGCCAGGCCAACTCTGCGTCCGTTATTTTACGATAGGTTATTTTCTTTGCCAGGGTCTCACTGTTACCGTTGCGTACGATTTTAAGCACCAGTCCAAGGCCCGGAGCAATAGTGATGTTAGGCGTTCCTTTCAATGTCAGGGCATTGGTGTACCATACTTCAATAGTATTGGAACGGATAAAGAGTTTTGCTTTCTTACAAACATATCCCAGGATGGTAGCGGTATCCGGCAGTAATTCCGGCGTAGCGTATTCGCTAAACGATTTTTTCAGCGTGTATACTTCGTTGTTAGGAAGACTTAATACCTGCAAGGTTACTTGTTCAGACATTTGCAGGAACTGTTGTTCTTTCTGTTTCCCTTTGCCGGAAACGATGTGACCGCGCTGATGATCTACGAACAACTGCAGTTCATTGCCGGGTATGGTTTTACCATTGCTGCCGAAGCCATAGGTAATAACGGCGGATGCGCTATCCACGCCGTTCTTTCTTTGGGCTTGTGCCGGCTGCATGGCGAGGGCCAGACCGGCAAATACCAGTAATAATCCTTTCATCTGCTTTTTTAGCTTTTATTCGTCTGCGTGCAACGGTGAGTATTTATCAACCCCAACGGCTACAACGCTAAAAAAAAGCACAGCCATTAAGACTGTGCTTTCGTTTAACACTATCATTCACTCAACTATGGCTTATTCGGCTTCTGCCACAACTTCCTTCACTTCAGGGATCATACGCTTCATCATGCCTTCAATGCCGGCTTTGAGCGTAATCATGGAAGAGGGACAGCCTGAGCAAGAACCTTGTAACATCAGTGTTACCGTACCGTTGTCGTAATCTTTGAACTGAATGGCGCCGCCATCCATTTCTACAGCCGGTTTCACGTAGTTTTCAAGTAATTCCTTGATACGTTTTACCACATCCGTGTCATCTGCACTCACTTCGTTGCTGGCAGTGTCTTTGGTAATCACTACCTCATCTTCGTTGATAACAGGGCGGGAGTCTTCCAGGTATTCCTTCAGGAAGGCTTTTACCGTAGGAATTATATCGTTCCAGTCAGTTTCGCTGGTTTTGGTAAGCGTAATAAAGTTAGCCATAATAAACACCCCTCTAATGAAAGGGAAGCTAAACAACTCGATGGCTAAAGGAGATGGTTTAGCGCTGGCTTCATCCGGGAAATCAATGCTTTTACCAGGATACAGAAGTTTGTTTGCCACAAACTTCATGGTTTCCGGGTTAGGCGTCATTTCCGTATATATGCTGATGATTGGATTTCCTGTTTTAATCATTTTATCCTAATTTACTTATGCAAAGGTAACATTTTTCGGGCAGATTTTCGGGATGCATCTAAACGTGCGCTATTGAAAATAACAATCTGGTCATAGGCATCATTGATATCCCCGCCACACCTCAATCTTCCTAATTATACAAATTTTTTGTCATGCTACTGAAAGAACTTTCGCCGAAAATTCAATCCGCGCTCAATCAACAGGTAGAAATGGAAGCAGCCTCTTCCCAATATTATCTTGCTATGGCTTCCTGGTCAGAGGTAGAGGGCTTTAATGGGGTGGCTCAGTTTTTATATCGTCACTCCGATGAAGAACGGACTCACATGCTCAAATTACTGAAGTTCATTAACGAACGCGGAGGACACGGCCTGGTTCCCGCTCTGAAACAGCCTACGGTGAAGTTCAAAAACATCCATGAAATTTTTGAGCAGGTGTTTAGCCATGAGCTGGCGGTATCCAAAGAGATTAACAATCTCGTAGATATGTGCCTCAGTGAAAAAGATTATGCCACCCATAACTTTTTACAATGGTATGTAACTGAACAAATTGAAGAAGAGCGCCTGGCCCGGCACATCCTCGACAAATTAAAGCTGATAGGAGAGGATAAAGGTGGTCTATATATTTTTGACCGCGACCTGGCTACACTGGATACCAACGAAAGACATTAAAACATTACAGTATTCGACATCTATTTATTGCGGCCCACTTATTACTTTTGTAACAGATATGCAAACAACGAAAGTATTAAAAGCACGTAAAAGGATAGCACTGATTGCTCACGATCACAAGAAAGCTGAGCTGATCGAGTGGGCTATCTATAATAAAACGGTATTAAGTCGCCATGAACTATATGCTACCGGCACTACCGGCCTACTGATAGAACAGGCGCTGGACGTATCTGTAAGAAAGTTACTGAGTGGCCCCCTGGGCGGTGATCAACAAATCGGCGCCCTGGTGGCCACCGGGGAACTCGACGTCATTATTTTCTTCTGGGATCCCATGGAAGCATTGCCACATGATCCGGATATCAARGCTTTACTCCGTTTGGGTGTAGTGTGGAATATCCCGATGGCCAGCAACCGCGCCTCCGCCGACTTCCTGCTTACATCTCCCCTGATGCACCAGGAATATGAAGCTACCTTGCCGGATTATAGTCAGTATACCAAGAGAAAGGTATAACTCCGTTCATCCGTTTTCCTGACTTTATAAATTTTCATCGCTTTAGCGGGTAGCTACTCCCCGAATTTTCCGTACTTTAAAGAAAAGCTTCGGGAATGAGAATTGTTTTTACCCTTTTCATCACTACTATACTGGTTAGTATCAGCTTATTGTGCCCCGCACAAAGTGATAGCAGCAAAGCCTCCCGCGACTCGCTTGCGGATACACAACTGGTACTTACCACCCGCCTGCTCCGGGAAAATGATTCTTTGCAAAAAGCAGATGAAGCACAAAAGAAAGCATTGCAGCAACAACTTCTCCTCAGCAACGATAACGACAACCGAAAAAAAGAACTGCAACAAAAACTCAACTCCTTTGAACAGGCCGACTCCTTGAAGAAAGTAGCCAACCTGCTACGTATTAATCAGCTGAAAGCCACTCATAGCGGCTTCCCCGTGGTCCCTTTCGGCGATACCCTTTTTTATATTTACAATAAACTGGGGCCATTGCAACCCAGCGACAGAGCCCAGAATATCAATCGCAAACTGGCAAAACTATCTGACGATCCCTTTTTTGCAGCAGACTCTATTCGCGCTATACAAAATGAAAATAATATAGATGTTGCCTATAATGATCTGGTGCTGCTGAGTGTTACCGATGATGATGCGCTGTGGCTTAGCCAGGATAAAATGACAGTGGCACAGGATTATGCAGCTATCATCAAAAAAGCCGTACTACAGGAAAAGAAAGATAACAGCCTGCAAAGTATACTCATTCGCATAGGCTGGCTGCTATTGATTATCGTGATATTTTCAGCGATTGTATATGGCATCAACCGGCTGTTCAAACGACTGCGGAAAAAAATAGTCAGAGAAAAAGACCGTTACTTCAAAGGCGTGAAAGTAAAAGAATATGCCCTGCTGAATCAGCAAAAGCAGGTAGGGATTGTATTTAATGTTCTCCGCATTGCACGGATCATCTTTATCCTGTTCATCTTTTACATCACCTTACCTTTTGTATTCAGCATATTTCCCTGGACTAAAGGCATCGCGGATAAACTCATCGACTGGACATTGTCTCCGGTTAAATCAATATTCCTGGGCTTTGTTCATTATCTCCCTAAATTACTTACCATACTGGTGATATACTTTATTACCCGATACCTGGTAAAACTGGTGAACTACCTCGCAGAAGAAATCGCTACCGGCAACTTAACGATTAATGGCTTTTACGCAGACTGGGCAAGGCCTACCGCCAGCGGTATCAAGTTCCTGTTATATGCATTTATGTTTGTTGTGGTGTTTCCTTACCTGCCGGGATCCGACTCAAAAATATTTCAGGGTGTATCTGTTTTCCTTGGTATCCTGTTCTCACTGGGCTCTTCCTCCGCCATTTCAAATGTGATAGCTGGCTTTGTAATTACGTATATGCGTCCCTTTAAAATCGGCGACCGGGTGAAAATAGGGGAGATCACCGGTGATGTCATTGAAAAAAATTTACTGGTCACCAGGTTACGCACCATAAAAAACGAAGAAATCACCGTCCCCAATGCCAGTATATTAAGCGGTCATACCATCAACTTTACTACTTCCAGTAAGGATCTGGGGCTAATACTGCATACCACTGTTACTATCGGTTATGATGTGCCATGGAAACAGGTTCATGAAATGCTGATTGGTGCTGCCATGGCAACAGATGGTATTATGAAAGACAGAACTCCTTTTGTATTGCAAACAAGCCTGGACGATTTTGCCATTGCCTATGAAATCAATGTGTATACCGACCATTCACATAAAATGGCCCTGATTTATTCAGATCTTCACCGCAATATCATTGATCATTTCAATGCTGCCGGCGTGGAAATTATGTCGCCGCATTTTATTGCTCACAGAGACGGAAATACGAGTACAGTACCGCCGGAATACCTGGCAGATGATTATAAAGCGCCGGTAATGAAGGTGAAGGTGGAAAAAGAATAAACAAGCTATCTTCATAAGAATCACATAATTATATCGCATCAGCCCCGGTTTTTGCTATTTTCGCATCTTACGGTTAAAAGTAAGGCAGATGTTGAAGCAATTTATAGCAGGTACAATTCTATGGATCATTCTGATGCAGCAGTCGTGGGCACAATTGCCACCCAAACGCGAATTAAGGGCCGTTTGGATAGCCACTGTTGAAAATATTGACTGGCCATCCCGGCGCGGGCTGAGTACAGAACAACAAAAGCAGGAGTTCATCGCTTTACTTGATCAGCAACAACGTAATGGCATGAACGCGGTGGTAGTACAGGTTCGCCCGGCTACAGATGCTTTTTATCCCTCTCCATACGAACCCTGGTCCGAATACCTTACCGGTGTGCAGGGACAGGCGCCCAATCCATATTATGATCCTTTGCAGTTCATGGTAGAGGAAACTCATAAACGCGGGATGGAGTTTCATGCCTGGTTTAACCCTTACCGTGCCGTGTTCAACGTAAGCCGCAGCAGCGTGGCTCCTAATCACATTACCCGCCTGAAACCACAATGGTTCCTCACTTACGATGGCAAGAAGTATTTTGATCCGGGCATTCCTGAAGTACGCGAATATGTTACCATGGTTATCCGTGATGTGGTAAAACGATATGACATTGATGCCGTACACTTCGATGATTACTTCTATCCATATCGTGCGCCAGGGAAAGAATTTCCCGATAACAGCTCTTATCGTTTGTATGGTAATAACATGATGAAAGATGATTGGCGCCGCGCCAATGTAGATGCGATTATACAGCTGTTGAGCGTGGCCATCAAGGCAGAAAAACCCTGGGTGAAATTCGGTATCAGTCCTTTTGGCGTATGGCGTAATAAAGATAAAGATCCCGAAGGTTCTTACACTAAAGGTGGTCAAACCAACTACGACGACCTTTATGCAGATATCCTGAAGTGGCTGAAAAAAGGGTGGATTGATTATGTAGCACCACAATTATACTGGGAACGGGGACACCGGCTGGTAGATTACGAAATATTGCTGAACTGGTGGGGACAACACAGCTATGGCCGGCAGGTGTATATTGGTCATGGCGTATACCGTATAAACAGCAATGCTGCCTGGAAAAATCCAAACGAGATACCTGCTCAGGTGGAAGAAGCCAGGACATTAAATACGATCCAGGGAAGTATTTTTTATAGCGCCGCATCTTTCAGAGGGAACCCTCTCGGCGTAGAAACGTTGTTGCGCAACGGCATTTTTAAATATCCGGCCCTGAGACCGATAATGTCGTGGCTGCCCAAACAAACGCCGGAAGCACCTTATTTCATTGATGCGTTTGAGCGACCCGGCGGACTGGAATTACACTGGTCGGATGACGATACCAGTGGCCATACCAAACAATATGTACTATACCGCTTTGAGCAAAATGAAGCGATTAACGTAAGCGACCCGACGAAAATCCTCTCCATTCTGGATCAAATGCCCGATCCGGTGTATAAAGACATTACCTACGTAAAGGGGAAAACGTACATCTATGTAGTGACTGCCCTGGACAGGATGCAAAATGAGAGTTTATTAGGAGAGCCCTTACGGGTACAGATAAAAAACGGGAGGGCTGTTTTCCTGTTTGAACCATAACCTCATAGGGGAATTAATTGATTTGTCTTTACCTGGTTATGGTCCAAAAACAGTGGTTCTGTACAGGTTGATAATTTGAATTGGGATAAGGAAAAATTTATTCCAAACATCCCTCTCGATAAGCAAAAATTTTTCACATAGCGCATATAAATTGCGTGGTCCGCAGGTTTGACCTCATTTTTTCTGTCGGGAAAAAACGGGAGTTACATGCTAAAGGGATAGTTATGCGTGCCTCACTTTTTTTTGCTTTTGTTTTTCGGCTATTTTTGACTGCGATTGTTATTGCTTGATCGGTATCTGGTTCCTATACTAACACATATACTGTAACCCTTTTAATTGTCAAAAGATTAATTATCTCAACAATGAATTTAAACACTAAATTTTTTACCTGCGTTGCCGCGGGTGCTGTTTTTTTGTCGGCATGCACAAAAGATCCTACTACCCCGGAAGAGGGCACAAAAATACCAGCTTCCACTATGGGCAAAATCAATGCGCTCGGCTTTGATACGCTAAATGCAATAAAACTAAATGGCGGTTATGTAGTAGAGGGTGATCTTTTTTTAACTGAAAAAGATCTGGACAGCAAACAAGGCTATACCGCTCTGTTCATTGCTGAAGCCGACCAATACAAATTATCTTATACGCTGACGGCATTGCCCCGTATAATCAATATCTCAGCAACAGGTTTGCCAACCGCTTACTCAAATGCACTGGATATTGCCATTGCAAGATATAATGCACTTAATCTGCGTGTTACCTTTAAAAAAGTAGCCAATACTTCAGAAGCAGATATTCAAATTAAAGATGGTAAACTGGGTGGCCCGCTGGTATTAACTCCGGCTTATCCTGCTGTTTCCAGAAACCCATCCAGTCCGGTAACCCTGGACGTAACCGCACTGGGAACAAACCTGGATGAAAAACGACTGGCGACATTGATTGCCCATGAAATTGGTCACGCTATTGGAATCAGACATACTACCTATGCAGACAATCTTTACCATTGTACTTATACACAGGTAGCTAAAGCTAACGATACTCAGGTAGATCTTATTAAGATTGATGGCACACCCACCAGCGGAGCCGCTTTCAGCTGGATGTCCGGCTGTTTAAATAATGAGGATCATCCGTTTAATCCAAATGACGTGGTTGCCTTAAACCAGTTTTATGGCAATGCAGCCGGTAATTTCAATGTCCCTACTGCTACTTATAGAAAAGGCACCAAAGAGCTGCACTTATTCGTAAGAAGCAAGAACAATACGCTTCTGGAGAAAGTGTACACACCTGGTACCGGCTGGTCTGCCTGGACGGACCTGGGAGGAACGCTTACTTCAGATCCTTCTGCCACCTCCCGCGATGAAAACAAAATTGCTGTTTTTGCAAAAGGGGCATCCAATAACCTCATCTTCAAAACCTGGACCCCGACCGGCGGATGGAGTCAATGGACAGACCTCGGTGGCTACTTCTTTTCTGCTCCCAATGCTGCATCCAGAGGTGCCGATTTTATCAACGTACTGGTAAGAGGCGCTAATGACGTTTTGCAAACCAGGTATTATGTAGAAGGAGAGGGGTGGCACGAATGGCAGAATTTTGTGACGACTGTGTCTTCAGCTGCTACCAGCGCTTCCCGCTATCCTAACTCAATAGAGATGTATGCGCAGGATAATGCCAATCACCTGGTACAGGGAATATGGACAAAAGAGAGTGATAGAACTGTATGGAGCAATCTGGGTGGTTCTATTTATTCCGCTCCAGCTGCTACTGCAAGAGGATATCTTAATGTAGATATTTTTGCTTTGGGCAATAACCATCAACTTATCACGACTAACTGGTCAGTTGCCGACAGCTGGAAAAGTTGGAATCGTATTGGTGCCAGCATTTATTCTGCACCTGCTGTAGCATCTCCAGACTCCTTGTCAATGGATATCTTTGTTAAAGGACCTAGTGATAATCTGATTCAGCGAACCTGGACAAAAGCCAATGGTTACGGTCCATGGCTTAGTTTGTAATTCGATCGCAATAAAATATTACCCGTTAGGGCCAACCAAAGTCTATTTGGTTGGCCCTTCATTTTTATCCCCTGTTTTCTCTTCGGTACAAACCCTTTTCGGATCAAGTTGAAAACAGGCGGAATATCTTTTTTCAATATGCTCTAAATGCCTATACACTCCCGTTAGCCATTATCAAATCCCCATCGAATTATCTTTGAATATTATACAATACTCGATACACTGGCTTTAGCCAATCTTCCATCTGCCCCGGAAACAGGTTCCCCGGATTATCTTATATTTATCTTATCAAAATAATCTCCCATGGCAAAACAAATGTCTATCATTTCCTTTACGGGAAAACTCGGCAATCTCATAGGGTATAGGCGCAATGGCAACTACTTCCTGCGCTCCATGCCCGAAAGCGTGCAGCAAACGGCTGCTACCCGCCGCGCATCCCGTCGCTTCGGCATTGCCAGCAGAAAGGGCGCTTTTATCCGTCATACTTTCTACGCTCACCTGGATATCCATTGTGACGGCGGCCACATCAATCGGCTCAACAAACTACTCATTGCTGCCGGCGATCATCATGAGGCCCTTACTGGCTTCCGCTTCAATCAGCATACCGGGGTAGATCGTTTCTTTACGGTGGCTCCCCGACTTCTCCCTAACGGGGTATTAAATATTCCCGCACAAACCATCGCCGGGTATAAAAGTATTGCTGCCCTGGAAGTAAAAGTGATCGCAACGCGTATTGATTTTACATCACGTCAGGTGGCGGGTAGCGAAACGGTTACCCTCATGGTAGATCCGGATACCACTTTCCAGGAAACAAATGTTTCGCTGGAGGTACCCGGGAAAGGTTCACTGGTAGTGGTTTTCCAGGTAAGAGCGATGTACAAAGACGGCCCATCCGCCAACAGACAATATGTGGCAGCTGATATTATTGCAGTGGCAGCGCCACAAGTACCCAAATATGCTCATAAACGTACTTACCCAAAGCGGACGAAATTGCTTCCCAAACTTATCTATACACACGCATATCCAGCTGTCATTCAACTGGAATAAAGCTATTTTGCCTCCGGAGATATTTTGATGAATAATCCCTTTATACCTGTTTCCTTTCAATAGTCTATCTCTTTCCTCAGCTACAGCCTGATACTGAAGCAGCCCTGCTATGGCCACTTCTGACCTCCATCCATTTGCTGATTCAATTTCATCCCGGTTATACATCCGGAACTCATCCCCGCATCAAGTCCACCTCTCCTGCACTGCTTCTATAGGTACTTAGCGGGTCATCGACAGAGTCTGCATAATCACAATACACTTCTGCAGGTAATGATGGTGCTCTTAATGCACTATATCATAAAAGCGTATTTAGCGACAACGAAGATAAAATTCCCTCTAAAATATCCGTGATGCAGGCTTTCGGGCAGCTGGCAGGTTTAGACCTGTAGCATTCATTCTTTATAGACTATCCCCAGGTTTTCAACTTGATCGCCTTTTCCTGTTTGAGTCATTTTCATCTCATATTAATTATTTACCATGCGAAGTTGTAACCCTGAACCTTTAGGCTCCCCCTTGCATCCTTTCCATGTGGGCTCATCAAACACTTCAATTTACCTCCGGGGAGCTTTCATTTTTTCAATTATTCTAACAATTAGTGGCTTTTTTTTATTTTTTCCTAAATTTTAACCGTCTGACAAAAGTTTATACAAAAAATACCGCATTCCTTTAGTATCTTTAAACCGTTCCCGAATTATATCGTACACCATCACCCGCGGCGTAAGTCAGAGGGGGGAGTGTGCCAAAGCAAAAAATCTAAACCAAATGGATGAAGTGAAGCAAACGCAAGGTTTATACCGTCCGGAATTTGAACATGATGCCTGCGGAACAGGTTTTACTGCCCATATTAAGGGTCGTAAATCCCACCATATCATTCGTGATGCCTTAACCATGCTGGAAAACATGGAACACCGCGGAGCCTGCGGTTGTGAGCAAAACACGGGAGATGGTGCAGGAATACTGTTTCAAACGCCACACGAGTTTCTGTATGACGAGTGCCTGAAATTGGGTATTCGCCTGCCGGAATTTGGGAAATACGGTGTAGGCATGGTCTTCTTTCCGAAAGAACCACGCTGGCGTGAAGAGTGTCGTGAGATATTTCAACGCAGCGCAGAAAAATTAGGCCTGGAAATTTTAGGTTACCGCAAAGTACCAGTACGTCCGGATGGTATCGGTGAAACAGCCCTTTCTGTAGAACCAGAAATTGAACAGGTATTTATCGCCTGTCCTTATCATATCAGTGATCCGGAAATTTTCGAGCGCAAATTATTTGTACTCCGCAACTACATTTCCAAAACCGTTCGCAATACAGTACCGAAAGAAAAGTCGCTGTTCTATATTGCATCGCTCTCTTATAAAACAATTGTATATAAAGGTCAGCTGACCACCTACCAGGTGCGTCATTATTATACAGACCTGAGTGATGAGAAAATGGTTTCTGCCTTTGCGCTCATCCACTCCCGGTTTGCTACCAATACTTTCCCCAGCTGGAGATTGGCACACCCTTACCGGTACATTGCACACAATGGTGAAATCAATACCCTGAAAGGTAACCTCAACTGGCTGCGTGCCGGCGAAAGGGACTTTGTGTCTAAGTTTTTTACTACTGAAGAGATGGAAATGCTGCTTCCTATCGTGGAAGAAGGCCAATCCGATTCTGCCAGTCTTGATAACGTGATTGAACTGCTCACCATGACAGGCCGCTCTTTGCCGCATGTTATGATGATGCTGGTACCGGAAGCCTGGGATGGCAATGAAGATATGGGCGAAGAAAAGAAAGCATTCTACGAATACCATGCTTCCCTTATGGAGCCATGGGACGGACCTGCTTCCATTTCCTTCACCGATGGTAAAATCATTGGCGCTACCCTGGATCGTAACGGATTACGTCCGAGCCGCTTCGTGGTAACAAAAGATGATCGTGTAATCATGGCTTCTGAAGCCGGTGTATTACCGATCGATCCAAAAAACATTAAAGAAAAAGGCCGTCTGCAACCTGGTAAAATGTTTATCGTAGACATGGAACAGGGCCGTATCATTGGTGATGAAGAGCTGAAACAACAAATCTGCTCCCAGCAACCGTACGGCGAATGGCTGAATAAATATAAGATCCGCCTGGAAGAACTGCCTGAACCAAGAGTAACCTTTACTCACCTGGAACATGATCAGATCTTTAAATACCAGCGCGCATTTGGTTACAGCACTGAAGACCTGGATCACATCATTGCCCCTATGGCTATTGATGGCAAAGAACCTGTTGGCTCTATGGGTACCGATACCCCGCTGGCAGTACTGAGCAACCAGCCACAACATCTGTGTAACTATTTCAAACAGTTATTTGCACAGGTAACCAACCCGCCAATTGATCCTATCCGGGAAAGACTGGTAATGTCACTGGCTACTTTTGTAGGTAATAATGGTAATCTGCTCAATGAAGATCCGCTGCATTGCCATGGACTGGCACTGCGTCATCCGATCCTCAACAACCATGAGCTTGAAAAAATACGCAGTATCGACACTGGCTTATTCCAGGCCAAAACATTACATACCTATTTCAAAGCAGACGGTAAGCCCGGCTCTCTGGAAAAAGGATTGGCCCGTCTTTGCCGTTACGCGGTAGATGCTGTGGAAGATGGTTTTGAAGTAATCATTCTGTCTGACCGCGCCATTGACTCTGAACACGCTGCGATCCCTTCTATCATGGCTGCTTCCGCTGTTCACCACCACCTGATCCGCAAGGGTTACCGTGGCCAGGTAGGACTGATTGTTGAAGCCGGCGATGTGTGGGAAGTACACCACTTTGCTTGCCTGCTGGGATTTGGCGTAACAGCCATCAACCCTTATCTGGCACTCAGCACCATCCGTGATATGAAGCTGAACAACAAGCTGGATACTTCGCTGGATGTAGACAAACTTAAAAAGAATTATATCAAAGCTGTGTGTGATGGCCTTCTCAAGGTATTCTCCAAGATGGGCATCTCTACCCTGCAGTCATACCAGGGAGCACAGATATTTGAAATACTGGGTATCAACCAGGCAACGGTTGATAAATATTTCACGGGCGCCGTTTCCCGTATACAGGGACTAGGCGTGGATGATATTGCCCGTGAAACACTGGCAAAACACTGGATGGGCTACGGTCGTAAAGAAACGCCTATTCAGCGCTTAACAGAAGGTGGTGTATATCAGTGGAAACGTAAAGGAGAATTCCATCTCTTTAATCCTACTACCATTCACTACCTGCAGCTGGCCACCCGCATGGGCGATTACGCTGCATTCAAGAAATATTCCAAAGCGGTAAATGACCAAAGCGAAAAAGCAGCCACCTTACGTAGCCTGTTTTCGTTTAAGCCTAACCGTCCGTCTATTTCAATCGATGAGGTAGAACCGGCCACCAGCATCTTCAAGCGTTTTGCTACCGGTGCGATGAGCTTTGGATCTATTTCTCATGAGGCACACTCCACACTGGCCATTGCCATGAACCGCATTGGTGCTAAAAGTAATACCGGTGAGGGTGGGGAAGATGAGCTGCGTTATGAGCAACTGCCTAACGGCGACTCTATGCGTTCTGCCATTAAACAGGTAGCCAGCGCCCGTTTCGGGGTTACCAGCTACTACCTGACCAATGCCGATGAGTTACAGATTAAAATGGCGCAGGGTGCAAAACCTGGCGAAGGTGGCCAATTACCTGGTCATAAAGTAGATGAATGGATTGCGAAAGTTAGACACTCCACACCAGGAGTAGGTCTGATTTCTCCGCCTCCTCACCACGATATTTATTCTATTGAGGATCTGGCTCAGTTGATCTATGACCTGAAAAATGCAAACCGCGCTGCCCGTATCAGTGTGAAACTGGTATCCAAAGCAGGTGTAGGTACTATTGCAGCGGGTGTTGCTAAAGCGCATGCCGATGTAGTACTGGTTTCCGGTTTCGATGGTGGTACCGGTGCTTCTCCGGAAAGCTCTATCAAACACGCAGGTTTGCCATGGGAGCTTGGTTTAGCTGAAACACATCAGACACTCGTAAAAAATAAACTCCGTACCCGCGTAGTACTGCAAACAGATGGTCAGCTAAAAACCGGCCGTGACATTGCAATTGCTACCTTGCTCGGTGCTGAAGAATGGGGTGTGGCAACTGCTGCACTCGTAGTAGAAGGTTGTATCATGATGCGTAAATGCCATGTAAACACCTGTCCTGTTGGAGTCGCTACCCAGGATCCGGAACTGCGTAAACGCTTTACCGGCGATCCACAGCACGTAGTAAACCTGTTCACCTATCTCGTGGAAGAACTCCGCGAAATCATGGCAGAACTGGGCTTCCGTACCATCAATGAAATGGTGGGTCAGGTAGGTTGCTTACAGGTACGTGATAACATCACCAACTGGAAATCACAAAAACTCGATCTGTCTCCTATATTATTCAACGAAGCGCCTGCCGGCGAAACTGGTCTGTACAAACAGGAAGAACAGGATCACGGTATCAGCGAAGTAATAGACTGGCAACTGCTCAAGGCCGCACAGCCTGCACTGGAAAAGAAAGCCAGGGTATATCAGCAGTTCCCTGTAAAAAATACGGATCGTACCATCGGTACTATTCTCTCTAACGAAATATCCAAACGTTACAAGAGCGAAGGATTACCGGAAGATACCCTGCACTTCAAATTCATCGGATCTGCAGGCCAGAGCTTCGGCGCTTTCACCACTAAAGGTGTAACGCTGGAACTGGAAGGGGAAGCCAATGACTACTTCGGTAAAGGCTTGTCTGGCTCCAAACTGATCCTTTATCCACAGGGAGAAGCTGGATTCAAGGCAGAAGAAAATATTATCGCAGGCAACGTTTGCTTCTATGGAGCTACTTCCGGAGAAGCCTACATCCGCGGTAAAGCAGGTGAACGCTTCTGTGTACGTAACTCCGGTGCTACTGTGGTAGTAGAAGGAGTAGGTGACCATGGTTGCGAATACATGACCAATGGTAAAGCGGTGATACTGGGTGAAACCGGTCGCAACTTCGGTGCAGGTATGAGCGGAGGTATCGCCTATGTGTACGATGTAAAAGGCACTTTCGCCAATCACTGTAACCGGGAAATGATCGACCTCGATCCGCTGGCACAGGAAGATGTAGCTTTGCTGCAGGACCTGATTACTAAACACCACGCCTACACGAACAGCACCGTGGCGAAGTTCATCCTGAAAGACTGGGAGAACCAACTGCGTCATTTCGTGAAAGTATTCCCGAAAGAATACAAGGCAGTGTTGAAGTCAGGAAAAGTACAGGGCCAGAAAGTAGGTCACTAAGAGAAACATTAACATTCATCATCAAAATATCCCTTGCAGGTAAGGGACTTGTGGAGGAAAATTATGGGTAAACCTACAGGATTCCTGGAATTTACACGCGAGCTGCCCGGGAAAGCAGACCCCCGGGAAAGGGTTGGCCACTATAATGAATTTGTAGAGCGCTTTCCTGATAACAAATTAAATCAGCAAGCTGCCCGCTGCATGAATTGCGGTGTGCCTTTTTGCCACAGCGGATGCCCGCTGGGTAACGTGATACCGGAATTTAACGATGCCGTATATCGCCAGGATTGGAAAGATGCGTACGATATTCTTACTTCTACCAATAACTTCCCGGAGTTCACCGGACGTATTTGTCCGGCACCCTGCGAAAGCGCTTGCGTACTGGGTATAAACCAGCCCCCGGTGGCCATTGAGGAGATAGAAAAACATATTATTGAAGTTGCTTTCGATAAAGGCTTGGTACAGGCCAAAGCGCCCCGGATGCGTACCGGCAAAAAAATAGCGGTTATTGGCTCCGGTCCTGCAGGTTTAGCAGCGGCAGCACAATTAAACTATGCCGGCCATACTGTTACGGTATTTGAACGTGATGACGCTCCAGGCGGACTTTTACGCTATGGTATTCCAGACTTCAAACTGGAAAAATGGGTAATCGACCGTCGTGTGAAACTGATGGAGGAAGAAGGAGTCGTGTTCCAATGCAATGCCAACGTAGGCGTTAACGTTAGTACCAATGATCTGCTGAGAGAATACAATGCAATTGTACTCGCCGGTGGTTCTACTATTCCGCGCGACCTGCCAATTGCCGGTCGTGAGCTGAAAGGAGTACATTATGCCATGGACTTCCTGAAACAACAGAACAAAAGAGTAGGAGAGAGAGCCGTTGATGGCAGCGATATCTGGGCAACCGGAAAAAATGTAATTGTAATTGGTGGTGGTGATACCGGCTCCGACTGTGTGGGCACCAGCAACCGTCATGGTGCAACCAGCATTACACAACTGGAATTGCTACCGAAACCTCCCGGCGAACGTACGGCATATATGCCATGGCCTACTTACCCGATGGTATTAAAAACATCTTCTTCTCACGAAGAAGGAGCAGACCGTAAATGGGCCATCGCTACCAAATCCTTTATAGGAGATGATAACGGCAACCTGAAGGCGCTCCGACTGGTAGACCTGCAATGGACTGCCAGCGCAGATGGCCGACCAGCGAAATTCACCGAAGTACCGGGATCTGAAAGAGATGTGCCTTGCGAACTCGCCTTACTGGCCATGGGCTTCGTACATCCGCAACATACCGGCTTACTGGATCAGCTGGAAGTAGAAAAAGATGAACGTGGTAACGTAAAAGCTACCGAAAAAGATTACCTGACATCCATCCCTAAAGTGTTCACAGCGGGCGATATGCGCCGCGGACAATCACTGGTGGTATGGGCAATAAGCGAAGGTCGCGAGTGTGCCAGAAAAGTGGACGAATTCCTGATGGGTAGCTCCCAACTGGAAAGTAAGGACCATTCATTACAGGCAATGGCATTATAATTAAACAATTGTATTAATTAAAGTTTTTCTCATAAGCAGGTTTAGATTTTGTTGTAACCTTCAGCCGGGCCGGGTTTTTACCCGGCCTATATTTTTTAAAAAAAAGTTTACTAGCTAAAAACTGTTAGCCCCTTATTATTGTAAAGCCCCTCATTTTCGCTATTTTTCCACCATATTCCTGTACAATGAAGCTTTTATTTATTGCCCTGGCGGCGGCTGTTATCTCCTGTAGTTCAATATTAAAAAGTACCGCGCAATCTAAAATGAATACCTACCAGATGGAGGTAACACATCAATCAGCAGCACCTCATCCGGGAAAACAATTGTTGTTTATTTGCTTTGGCAACATGTCTACCAGGAAAATAGTGCAGGACCTGCAATATGAACTCAACAAACGATTTAAAAAATATAACATCTCCACAAACTTCGAATACCTGGGGACCGAACAACAGGCGTCAACAGAGGCAGTAACAGCTGCAGCAGCCAGACATCCACACGATATTCTACTACTGTTTACTCCGGAATCTGTGGAGGATACAACTACTGCAAAGAGAGGCGTAAAAATTAAACCCTTTAAGCCTATTCCCTGGGAAATGCGTACAAAGATCAAAACCTCTACCCACCAAACCACCTTCCTCGCACTGTTCGGCGACAACGAGCTAACGACTCCCTTCTGGACAGCTGGCATTGAAATATGGGTAGACATGTCCAACCAGGAAGTTTATGAAACACTCTCAAAGGAGCTCCTGTTCCAGTGGAAAGAGATCAAATTAATTGTTAAAGGCTCCTGATTTTACAGACATAAATCCAACATCAGTAGAAACAATGCCCCCATTCAGCTATTTCTACCTACCGTCGCCTCCGAAACCCTATACATTTGTTAATTATGAAACAATTGGGGTGCTTTTGGATTTTGTTACTTCTGTCTCTGTCTGCCGCAGGGCAACAAACGGTGCTGATCACTGATGCGCGGCAGCTGAAAAAGGGCTTATATAAATCATTCGAAGAATTTCAGGCTAACAATCCCTCTGAAGAAGGCGACCTGGTGATTAAAAACCGCAGCTCGGCMGCACAGATCTACCTGCTGGCAAACAGAAACGAATTAGTACTTCGGGATGGCGCTGGCCAGGAACATAAAGTGAAAAATTACTGGGGCTTCTGCGATGGCACCAATATCTACATCAAAGACAATGGCCTCAACAAAATAGAAGAAACCGGCTATTACTGCATTTATACCTTACATGGTATTCAACCTTCCCGCAACTATCTCAATCAGGCGGATATGACCACCAACAGTGTCAGTACACCTGTGGCGCTAAAAAAAGTACTGAACGTTGTTACTGGTCAAATACTGGAATTATCTGCCTACAATCTCAAAAAATACATCCTTCCACAGGACAGTGCCCTGCTCGATGAATTCAGGACAGATAAGGAAAAGAAAGATCAGCTTGAATATTATATATATCGGTTCAATCAAAGGAATAAGCCGGTGTTGCAGTGAGTTAGTTCAAGTCAAATTGAGCATGTTTAAGTTCCGTTAACCAAAGCAATTTTCCTTGCTTCTATTTTTGCGCTTCACAATATTGTGAAATGATTTTAAACATTTCTTTTCATGAAAAAAGAATTGATTGAAGCGCTGTTTGCTCAGTTTGAGCAAGCCCGTTATGACCACAAAGGAATTGAATGCTGGAGCGCCAGAGAATTGCAGGAAATTCTGGGGTACTCACAATGGAGAAATTTTGTAAAAGTAATCGAGAAGGCAAAAATTGCTTGCGAAAACAGTGGCATACTGGTTTCTGACCATTTTGCTGATATCAGCAAAATGGTTGTTGTTGGAAGTGATGCAACAAGAGAAGTGCAGGATATCGCCCTTACCCGCTACGCCTGTTACCTCATTGCCCAAAACGGTGATTCTCAAAAAGCTCCCATTGCCTTTGCTCAAACCTATTTTGCTGTACAGACCCGAAAACAGGAAGTCATTGAAAAAAGACTACTGGACATCGATCGTATCAATGCCAGGGAAAAATTATCCCAGTCAGAAAAAGTATTGTCCGGGATTCTTTATGAAAGAGGTGTTGATGAAAAGGGATTTGCCAGCATCCGTTCAAAAGGAGATCAGGCCTTATTTGGTGGGTTTAATACCCGTGATATGAAGAAAAAGCTACTGGTTCCTGACAACCGGCCACTCGCTGATTTCCTGCCAACACTGACCATCAAGGCCAAAGACCTGGCAACGGAACTCACCAACCACAATGTTGTAGAGAAAAACCTTGAAGGAGAAAGCAGTATTACAGAAGAACACGTGGATAATAACACCGCTGTCAGAAAAATACTGGTAGAAAGAGGAGTAAAGCCAGAAACCCTTCCTCCTGCTGAAGATGTAGATAAAGTAAAAAGAAGAATTGAAAAAGAAGATGAACATGCCTTGAACCAGGCCACACGTAAAGAAGAATAACCAACCACCACCCGTCCGATCCATCACTTTTCGTCAATCTGTGCATTTTCCTACTCACCTCATTGTCAGCCTTCTGCCAAAAAATAGTATGTCCGTTACCGTATTTGATGTATTCTTGCAATAACTATTTACTCCCGGTACCGCTCAGGTATGGATTTTGTTGTTCCCCGAAGGCAAGCGCCCCGGTTAAACTATCCTGCCGGTAAAGTAAACCATAAACGTGCTTTTGCGTTTATATTCAATAATTGACTATTGTAATACATCATAGTGACAGAACCAGCAGAAACCGGAGAAAAACACGGCCGCCCCTGGTGGCGATGGCTTATATGGATAATTGTTGCGGTGCTCCTTTTGCCCGTAATGATTGTTTTATTATTGCAACTCAACGGCGTCCAGAATTATTTAAGAGAACAGGGAGAAGTATACCTGCGCAAGAAACTACATACTAAAGTGCAGATCGGCTATCTCCGCGCAAGGGGATGGCAGTACCTGGAACTCCGCAATGTATATGTAGGTGATACTTCCAATCAGGCCCTTTTTTATACCGGCTCACTGAAAGTGCATTATAACCTGCTATCCCTTATCAATAATGAACTGAGAATAGACAAACTGGAATGGGATACCGTACTGATAAATGTGTACCGGCATCAGGGCGATTCCGCCTTTAACTACCAGTTTGCGGCAGATGCCTTCGTTAGTCCAAAAACAGCCCCTGATACTATTGCTCCGGAAACAGGTACCACCATGCAGTTCCGGTTAAAAGACATTTCGCTCCGCAAAGTGAAACTTAGTTATGCAGATGCCCCCGGTGGCATGAATGCCATATTAACCTGGGATAGCCTGCACGTAGATCCGGATGATTTATTGATTGACGATGGAATCTATGCATTCAGAGGTATTACCCTGGATGGCCTGAAAGGCTTCTTCCGTCAGAGTTATATAGCCCCGGCGGTAACGTCTGCGGCGCCACCGCCGCCGCCTGCAGATACCAACAGCTCATCATTGCACCTGCTGCTGAAAAAGCTACAGATCAACAATAGTAGTTTCGTATATTCCGATGATGGCAGCGGTATTTCCACCGCCTGGAAGATTGGTGCATTGCTGCTTCGCAACAGCAGTATGGATCAGGACTCCACCCGTATACAAGTCGGCGATCTGACCATCAGCAGCACCAGCGGATTTGTAATGATGGTACCTGGCAAAGACTCCATTCCTTCCGCACCTAAAGACACTACACCAAATACCTGGCAGGTTTTCGCCACACAGGTGAACCTGGATAAACTGGCCCTTAAATATGATAACGGCGGACCCGCTCCTAAAGCCGCGGGCCCTGATCCGGATTATAATCACCTGATGCTGACCCACTTCTCCAGTAAAATCAATAATATCCGGTATAAACCCGACAGCATCATTGTTGCCATAAAATCACTCACGGCACAGGAAAAATCCGGTTTTGCCATCCGCAAAGCCAACATGGATGTGTTGTTTACGCCACATACCCTGGCATTACGCAACTTCCTGCTGCAAACGGATAAAAGCATTTTCCGCAAACAGATTCTCATAACGGTGCCTTCCTGGGCAGGCATCTCCGATAAACTGGATCAGCTGGGCCTGGACGCTAACCTCGACTCGGTGCACATAGCATTGGGAGAATGGCTGCCGTTTGTACCGGATGCACGCAAAAACAAATCGTTAGCACCTCTTTGGAAAAAAGAACTAACGCTGGCGGCTATATTAAAAGGAACACTGGGTGAATTGAACATCAAACAACTTTACATCAATGACCATGAAGGGAACCTGGTTAAAGCCGATAATAGTCAGGTATTTCATGCCGCCAATCCGGACCTCCTCAGCGCTAATCTGCCGAACCTCTATATCCAGTCTGGTAACAAGCCGCTGCGTTCCTGGCTACCAGCCGGAACCCTGCCCGACACTCCACGCATACCAGAGCATATGCTCATTACCGGTATGTTCAAAGGAGGGATGAAAGACCTGGTTACACAGCTGCAGCTGAAGAGCGATTACGCTAACGCCAACATCAATGCACACCTGGTAAATATAACAGACAGCATTCGCAGCAGCTATACGGTGAGTATCCCTTATTTCCGCGCTAACCCCGGCATCATGTTGTATGATACTACCTATGGATGGATGTCCGGAAAAGTGAGCGCTACCGGCCAGGGCTATACGATTAAACAAATGGCAGCCAAAGCCGCTATTCAATTAAACGAAGCTACCTATAACGCCTATACATATCACAACGTAAGCGTAAATGCCGGTATTAATAGTGGCGACTTTGAAGCACAAGGGGAAAGTGCCGACAGCAGTATTACCGCTACTTTTGACATCAGCGGCCGCTTGGTAGACACCACGGTGCAAGGACTAAAAGTGAACATGGATCTGACCAAAGCGGACCTCTATGCCACGCACTGGTACACAGAACCACTAACCATACAAGGCAATCTGATTGCTGATTTCAACAGCATTGAACCACAACGCATCGAAGGAAACGCTTTTTTAACCAACTGGCAAATTGCTACCAACGGACAGGTATTCCCGCTGGACAGCATTGCACTGCTCGCGAAATACGATGATCAGCAATACATTACCCTAAAAAGCCCGTTTGGCCTAATCAATGCATACGGACATATCGATTACAGAAAAGTAGGTGGCGCTTTTACCGGCGTTATCAACAAACCATTACTCCCTCCTGACTCCACTAACATCATTAAAGTTCCCGCAGGTCAGTTACTATCATGGAATGCTTCCCTGGTATGGCCTAAAAGCTTACAGGCCATGTTACCTGCGCTACGTATGGAAGTGCCGCTGGTAATGGATGGTCGCTTAAACAGCGACAGCAGTCTGTTGATACTGCACGCCAATCTGCCAAAGATCAATTATGATTCTTTACAGGTAGATAGTCTGCAAGTGTATGCAAAAATATTGGACACTTCTCTCCAAACAAATATATCACTGGCACGTATGGCGCATCCTACGTTTCCGCTATATCATACCTTTTTCACTGCTACTGCCAATACCGGCGTAGTAGATTTTAACCTGCAGGTAGATGATGTAAAAAGACAACCCAAATATAAATTGGGCGGCATTTTCACATTCCTGAAAGACAACGCCATGCAACTATCCCTGAAACCAGGACTACTGCTTAACAAACAGGAATGGACCGTTGCAGACAATAATATTTTACGCATAAAAAACGGAGCTCCTGATACCGCCAATATCAAGCTGTCTCAGGGCAACCAATCCATACAAATCGCCACATTACGTGATACCAGCGCGGTACCAGCATTACAGGCCAATATTGCTAACTTCCAGCTCTCTACCATCACAGGGCTGCTGGCCACGGATACACTCCTGGCGAATGGCACACTGAATGCAGAAGCTACTGTACGCAACTGGGACAAATCTCCCCTGATCCATGCTAACCTGAAAGTAGACAGCCTAACGGTGAAGAATACACGCATGGGAACACTGGATGCCAATGTGGAAAACAATGGCCCTGGCCAGTATAAACTAATAGCTGGACTAACGGGTAACGACAACGATATTAAAGTAGAAGGCACCTACGATAGCACCATCAATGCGCAATTGAATATCAATAAGCTGAGCATGGCTTCACTGGAGCCATTTACTATGGGGAGTGTAACCAAAATGACTGGCAGCGCCAATGGCCAGTTTGACATTTCCGGTACAGCGTCTGCTCCCAAAGTAACCGGTGCACTACATTTCGACAATGCTACCGGAATGGTGACAATGATCGGTAGTAAGTTCCACTTACCGGATGAAGATATTGTAATAGATGAGAAAGGCATACTGCTGAATAATCTCGTCATTGCCGACAGTGCCAACAACGAGCTCGTTGTAGATGGTCGTATCAATACAAAAGATTTTACCCGCTATAATTTCAATCTGAATGTTACTGCCGACAACTTTATKGCACTAGGCCGTCAACAAAATCCTGATCAATGGATCTATGGTCCTGCATATATAGATAGCAAAGTAAGAATCCGTGGCTCTTTGGATCTGCCAAGGATTGACGCCACCGTTAAGCTTCGCGATAAATCCAGTGTAACCATGACGTTGCCACAGGACGAACCAGGACTGGCCAACAGGGAAGGAGTAGTTGAGTTTGTGGATATGTCTAACCCGATAGATTCTGCACTGCTGGCTAAACAAGATAGTTTAAAGTATAAGACCACCCGCCTGAAAGGAATGTTCCTCTCTGGCAACCTGGAAATTACACCAGAATCTATCATCAAAATTATTATCGATTCACAAAATGGTGACTATGTGCAGGCAAAAGGTACGGCTAATATCAACGCCACATTGGACCCCAGCAGTAAACTAAGTCTTACCGGCCGTTATGAAATTTCTGAAGGTAAATATGAAATGTCGTTGAACCAACTCATCAAACGGTCCTTCGATATTCAGAAAGGAAGTTTTATTTCGTTCAACGGTGATGCCACCAATGCCGACCTCGATATCACGGCCAAATACACCGTAAATGCACCGGCTTACGACCTGGTAGCTGGTCAACTCCAGGACATCAGTACCCAGCAGCGTAATATGTACAAACAACGGATGCCATTTGAAGTGTATCTCATGATCAAAGGCAGCCTGTTAAAACCCGATATCAGTTTCCGGCTTGACTTGCCGGAGAAAGACAGGAATACACTAAGCGGTACTCCTTACAACAAGCTGAAACAAATTAATCAGAATCCATCAGAGCTGAATAAACAGGTAATGGGCTTACTTGTACTGAATACATTTATCCCGGAAGATCCTATGAGTACACTGGATGGTGGAAATGGTGGTGGCGTAGGACAGGCTGCGAAAAACAGCGTGAGTAAAATCCTTTCACAACAATTGAATAATCTGGCAGGTAACCTGATAAAAGGAATAGATCTCAATTTCGATCTGCAAAACCAGGAGGATTACTCAACCGGTACTGCACAGGAAACAACCAGTCTGAAAGTGGGTGCTTCCAAACAGTTATTCAATGATCGTTTAACCGTTTCCGTTGGATCAAATATTATGCTGCAGGGTAACCAGCAAAATGCCAGCTCCCTGATAGGTGATATCTCCGTTGAATACAAACTTACCCGTGATGGACGTTATCGGATCCGGGTTTACCAAAACAACGATAACAATACGGTTATTGACGGACAAGTAGTGGAAACAGGTGTGGCATTCGCACTCATCATGGATTATGATGAGTTCCGGGAAATTCTGCAACGTTCCAGAACAACATCGCAGAAACAAAAAGTCCGCGATAAGAAAAAAAATAAAAAAGACGATAAAAATACGACGACTCCTGATGCGAAAAGCAAATAGTCATATCACCTTCTTCTGTATACTGTTTTGCCTGGGATACCTGGTGCTCAGTTCCTGTAGTACTACACGCACAGTGCCGGAAGGAGATCGCTTATATACCGGCAGTGAAGTAAAGTGGTTAGCAGATACTGTTACAAAGAAAAAGCCTCGCGACTACAGCTCCCTTATGGATGGAATGAATAAACGCATCCGTCCTAACAGGAACAGGAAATTCCTGGGCATGCCTATTAAATTGTGGCTTTATAATTTAGGAAACGAACCCAAAGGAAAAGGACTCAATTATATATTACGTAGAAAATGGGGGGAACCTCCTGTGCTACTCAGTCAGGCTAAACCTGATTATACCTCTAAAATTCTGGAAGAATACCTGGTGGATAATGGTTATTTCCAGGCAGGTGTTGTATCTGCCGTTAAAAACTCCGGCAAGAAAAAAGCGTCCATTAAGTATACTGCTACTCCAAACCACCGGTATACTATTAAAAGCGTTACCTATATAACAGATACAAGTGCCATTGGAAGAACAGTAAAAGAAACGAAGCCGGAAAGTTCGTTGATAGTGGGTGCCCCATATTCGCTCGATTCCATTAAGGCTGAACGGGAACGCATACACTCCATGTTAAAGGAACAGGGTTTCTATTATTTTACACCGGATTATTTGTTGGTGCAAGTAGATAGCACCAATGGCGGACAAGTGGATCTTTTTGTAAAAATAAAAGATAATACCCCTTTGCTGGCACTGCGTCCATACCGGATGCATGATATTTCCTTATTCCCGGATTATTCATTGGACAATGATTCCACTTCCACATTAGGCACGCCGGTAAAATATAAAAGTATTTACATCATTGACTCTGCTAAACGTTTCAAATCCTCCGCTTTTGATCGTTCTGTATTTTTACGGCCGGATAGTTTATATCGCCTCAGCTCACATAATATTACGCTACAACGATTGATTAATCTGGGTGTGTTCAAATTTGTAAAAGGACAGTTTTCACCGGTAAGAGATACTTCTATTCATAATATCATTGGTGGTGACCCAAATCTACCCGGTGGTAGAAGAGATTCTTCCGCAAGAAATGCAGGCAGGCGAGACACATCTGGCGGGCGGTTCAAACGCGATCCGACTTACACCCGTGACACTTCGCTGGCAAGCAATTACCGCGCTATGGTGAATAACCGTATCTCTCTCGACAGCGGATGGCTTGATGCTAAATTTTATTTGACGCCCTATAAACGCCGTTCCCTGCAAGCAGAACTTCGGGGCACCTCCAAGTCCAATGGATTCATTGGATCGGAAATCCAACTGACAGCCAAAAACCGTAACTGGCTGCATTCTGCCGCTTTACTGGAAATTGGTTTACGCGGGGGAATGGAATGGCAAACAGGTAATAAAAGTTCCGGTGGATCCAATTCATATGGGCTGGGAGCAGAAGTAGCTGTTACCTTTCCAAGATTCATTACGCCATTTCGTGGATTAAATATTCGTACCCCTTATGTACCCAAAACACGTATAAGCGCGACATATGAATTATACAGCAGAGCAGACATGTATAACCTTAACGCATATACGCTCCAGCTGCAATATCTCTGGCAACGTACGCAATTCCTGAGTCATGCTTTTTCACCAATTGCTATAACTTATGTACTGCCAACTAAAACCACAGCTGCTTACGACAGCATATTGAAGAATGATCCAGGCCAGCGCAACGCCATTGAAAAACAATTTATACTGAGTGGCAACTATAACATCACTTACAATAATCAACAGCCCAACCGTGTCCATAGTTTTTATGTAAGCGGTAATGTTGACATATCCGGTAACATTGCGGGACTGCTGATACCAAAGAACGACACAGGCCAGAGAACGATATTGGGTAACTCCTTTGCACAATACGAAAGATTTACAGTGGAGGGTCGGCACTACTGGAATATTGGTAAAGGCAAACAGTGGATCAACCGGCTGTTACTGGGATATGGTTTACCATACGGAAACTCCGCAACGCTGCCTTTTGTAAAACAATTCTTTACAGGAGGCAGCAGCAGTATCAGGGCTTTCAGGGCACGTACACTGGGCCCCGGATCTTATCATAACAAAGCGGTAGATACGTCCGCACTCCTGGCCAATGAAGCCGGCGATATCAAACTGGAGTTCAACTCCGAAGTACGTATACACCTGGCCAGTGTATTTAACTTTGCTGCATTTGTTGATGCCGGTAATATCTGGTTGCAAAAAGATGTCCCGGATAAACCTGGCAGTAAATTTGAATTTAGTTCTTTCTATAAACAAATAGCGGTAGGCGGTGGTATAGGTTTACGTATAGATGCGTCTATTGTGGTAGTACGGCTGGATCTGGCCATGCCTTTCCGTATTCCATATCTGCCAGAAAATGAGCGCTGGGTACTGAATAAAATTGATTTCGGTGATCCGGAATGGCGCAAAAAGAATCTGATTCTCAATATCGCAATTGGATATCCGTTCTAAAGAATTACKAATTAAAAATTACGAATTACGAATAAGAGAGGTTATGTATGTCTTCTTCCCACAAATCCGTAATTCGTAATTTTTAATCCCGTTCTACAGCACATCTTTCAGGTGCTTATAATTTGATTTTACCGCATCAAATACATCCTCATATCTTCCTCCTAAAATCAATTTCCCCATCCAGAGCGCAAACCCTTTCATCTGCGCAAACTCCACTTTCGGCGGCATCGCCAGTGATTCCGGATTAGTAAATACATCCACCAATACAGGTCCGGCAGTTTTGTTGGCTTGTGCCAATACTGCTTCCACATCTTCCGGCTTGTGAATGGTAAATGCGGTAAAGCCCATCGCTACTGCTACCGCGGCAAAATCAGGATTTACCATATTTGTTTGCCAGTCAGGTAATCCGGCAACTTCCATTTCGAGTTTTACCATACCCAACGCACGGTTATTAAATACAATCACTTTTACAGGAAGATTATATTGCTTAATGGTCATCAGATCACCCAGTAACATGGTCAAACCACCATCTCCGCATAATGCAAATATTTCCCGGCCTGGCTGTGCCAAAGCTGCGCCGATAGCCTGCGGCATAGCATTGGCCATAGAGCCGTGATTGAACGAACCCAGCAACGTCCGCTCTCCTGTTCCCTCCAGGTAGCGCGCTGTCCATACATTCGTCATACCGGTATCCACTGTAAATATGGCATCATCGGCGGCAATCTTATTCAGCGTGGCGGCTACAAACTCAGGGCTGATAGCATCTTCCTTTCCGTTATCATCCACATAAGTCTGCATTTTCTTTCTCACCTCCCGGTAGAATTCTACCATGGAATCCAGGAAGTTCCGGTCGGTATTTTCCTTCAGCATGGGCAACAGCGCTTTCAGGGTGTCGCTTACATCACCGCAAAGCCCCATCTCTAATGCAATTCTGCGGCCCAGCCTTTCCGGCTGAATATCTATCTGCACAATTTTAGCTTTCTCTGGTAGGAAAGGAGTATAAGGAAAATCGGTACCCAGTAGCAACAGTACATCCGCTTCATGCATGCTTTTATAAGCCGATGCAAGGCCCAACAGGCCGGTCATGCCTACTTCATTGGGATTATTATACTGTATGCCCATTTTAGCACGAAATGAATAGGCAACAGGCGCTTTTAGCAGCTGAGAGAGGGCTACGACCTCATCATGGGCAGGAACAGCTCCCAGCCCGCAATAAATCGCTATTTTTTGAGCTGTGCCCAATAACTCAGCCAACTCTTTTAGTTCCTGTGGGGAAGGGCAAATAACCGGACGCGGATGATACAACCTGGTAGCGGTAGGAATATCCCTGGCATCAGCTGCGGCCACATCTCCCGGTAAACCAAATACGGCCACCCCATGTTTATGCACCGCATGCTGTAAGGCAGCCTGCATCATCCGGGGCGCCTGTTCCGCCGTAGTGGCCAACTGGTTATAACAACTGCAGTCGTCAAATAATTTGATGGTGTTCGTCTCCTGGAAATAATCACTACCGAATTCATTGGTCGCACAGGTAGATGCAATGGCCAGCACAGAAGCACCTGAACGGTGTGCATCATACAAACCATTGATCAGGTGTACATGCCCTGGGCCGCTGCTACCGGCACAGCAGGCGAGCCCGTTTAACTGCGCTTCGGCACCGGCTGCGTAGGCCCCCACCTCTTCATGTCTTACATGTATCCATTGGATCCTCCCATCACGGCGCACCGCATCGTTTATATGATTTAAACTATCGCCGGTAACCGCGTAAATGCGCTTAATGCCGGCAGATGCCAGCATCTCCACTAATTGATCCGCTACAAGTTTTGCCATAATATTTGTATTACTGATGTATGAATAATAAAAACAGTTGCTTTCCCACATTGTTCATCCTCCTTACTTTCAATAAGCAGGCCGTGACAAATAAAAATTAATCTCCATAATGGTACTACTACCGTTAATTTTGCGTTAGAAACAACAACCTATATGACTATTGTAGAACCCGCCCTGCCCAAAGACTCCCTGCTGTACAAGCAAATGGCTACTATTCACTATCAGGATTGCTTTGCTTCCAACATTCCTACAGCTCACCCCGTAAACATTACGCAAACAACAATTGCTTTTTCTATCGGAGCACCCAACTGGATCAAAAAACTAGAGGAAATAAGAGACCTGATAGTAAGCCCCTTTGGTCTTAAAACCGGTAAAGGGTCAACTCACAAAGGCCCAAGAACATTTAACCGTGGCGACCAATTAGGCATCTTTAAAATCATGGACATGAATGAAAAAGAAGTAATTCTGGGAGAAAATGACAAGCACCTTGATTTCCGCGTTTCCCTTTATCTGCAGCAACAACCGGCAGACCAACAACTACTCTGTACAACTGCTGTGCATTTCAACAACCGCCTGGGGAAGATTTATTTCTTCTTTGTAAAGCCTTTCCACCGGCTCATTGTTCCGGCAATGATAAAAAGCACCATTCATCAATTACGCACAGCCGGCAGCTAAAAGGCACAGAAAATTKACTATTTTTATAGCATCGTCTAAATCGCTACCAATGAAACCTATCCCTGCGCCCTTACAACGCAATACTGTATTGCTGCTCGTTATCCTGATAACAGCAGTAACCACTTCCTGTAGCCGGAAACTTACCGAAACAGGAAAGGCCTCCTATTACGCAGACTCATTCGATKGCAAACGAACCGCCAGTGGCGAAACATTCCATCAGCGACAACTCACTGCAGCACATAAAACTTTACCTTTTGGTACACGCGTAACCGTTATTAACATCGCTAATGGTAAAAGCGTCAAAGTGCGCATTAATGACCGTGGTCCCTTTGTACCCGGACGTGTCATAGACCTCTCACACAAAGCCGCTTCCAAACTGGGAATGCTGAATACCGGCGTTGCCAATGTAGAAGTGAAATACAAAAAGCCGAAAAAGAAAAAATAGAACAGGAGTGAGGTGACTCACTCCTGTAACGTTTATTTACCCCAATTGATGTACACCACCACGCCTGGCACTATTTCCCCTTTGATCATGTCTTCCCTCCGCAATTTCTTCGATCATCTTTTTGCAAAACGCGGGCAAATCCTTCGGCGTACGACTGGTCACAAGACCGTTATCAGTCACCACTTCCTCATCTACCCACAATGCACCTGCATTCTCCAGGTCTGTTTTCAATGATTTGAAAGAAGTCATTTTGCGACCATCCAATTCTCCGGTTTCAATTAACGTCCATGGGCCATGACAAATGGCTGCAATAGGTTTGCTGTCATCAAAAAATCCGATCACAAAAGCAATCACGCGATCATTGGTGCGCAGGTGATCCGGATTCATCACACCTCCTGGCAATACCAACGCATCATAGTCTTGCGCAATCACATCTTTTATATTCTTATCCACCAGATAGTCTTTTCCCCAGTCGGTTTCAGCCCATGCACGCACGTTTTTTTCTTCTGGTGATATAATGTCCACAGTGGCGCCTGCTTCTTTTAATGCTTCCAATGGCTTGGTAAGTTCCACTTCCTCAAACCCATTTGCTACTACAATAGCTACTTTTTTTCCTTTTAATTGATTTTCCATAAGATGCTATTTTATATAGTGTTATAATATTTAGCCTTCGGCAGAAGATACTCTTCATACCATCGCCTTCAACCTCAAAAACAATTCCCGTTGCAAATGGTGATGCCGGCAGAGCATTGTAAAAGATCAGTGCGTTTGCGGGGCTGTATAATTTCTTACTCATACCGTAGCATATGCCTCCAATCTGCTTTCTCATTCGTTTGTAATTTTTTTCTGAGAAAATTGCATTTGGAAACAGATGCTACTTTATTTGTTGATATACAATTACAGAACAATGAACAAGAAAACACTCCTTTCTGCATTGCTGGCTATTTGCCTGGCTGCTGATCATGCCTTTGCACAGGCTCCCGCCATAGAACTTCCCGGCTTTGCCGCCTATGCCGATCCGGTAGAAGAAAATGTAGACATCAGTCATAACCAAGGCGTCATACACTGGACCGGTAACAGTAACACCGTTAATTTTTATTTTCATGCCGCTACTACCGGTCCGCTTAAAGTAGCATTGCTGGCAAAAGCAGATGCAGCCAGCAAAGTAAGTGTGTCAGTAAATGGAAATGAAAAAATAATAAGCATTCCTAACAATAATGACTTTGTAAATATTCCTGTTCTGCAAACGAATATTAAAAAGCCTGGTTTCTATTGCGTTTCTTTAAAAGGCATAGAAAAAACAGGATCCGTGTATGCAGATGTGAAGGCCGTTTCCTTAACGGGTACCGCAACAAAAGATATACAATTTAACGCCAAACCCTGGCGTCGCGCGGCTTCTGTACATTTAAACTACCCTGTTCCGGAAGGTAAAAATGTAGAGTGGTTTTATGGAGAAATCAAAGTGCCGGAAGGAGAAGACAAACTCGGTACTTATTTCATGTCATGCGGTTTTCATCGTGGGTACTTTGGTATGCAGGTAAATTCTCCTACAGAAAGAAGAGTGATTTTTTCTGTTTGGGATGCAGGTGGAGAACCACAGGAACGCAGCAAAGTAAAGTACGAAGATCAGGTAGTAATGCTGGCAAAAGGAGATAGTGTAGATGCCAGCGGATTTGGCGGAGAAGGTACCGGTGGGCATAGTCATTGGGTGTACAACTGGAAAGCTGGTGATACCTATCGCTTCCTGATGCACAGCGTTCCCTCTGGCAATACCACTACCTATACTGCTTATTTTTATGTTCCTGAGCATAAAGAGTGGAAGCTGATAGCCAGCTTCAGAGCGCCTAAAGATGGTAAATACATGGGGCACCTTTACTCTTTCCTGGAAAATTTCTCTTTTGAAAACGGACATCTTGGCCGCAAAGGATATTTCGGTAATCACTGGATAAAAACCAATACCGGTGAATGGATAGAACTGACAAAAGCAAAATTCTCCAATGATGCCACCGCTAAAGCAAAAGATCGTCTTGATTATGGTGGCGGTGCAGAAAACGGATGGTTCTATTTATGGAACAGCGGATTTAAACCTGCAAATGCGCAATATGGTGATCTGTTTGAAAGGCCAGCAACCAGAACACCACCAGTGATAGAGCTTCCGAAGTTTTAAAACAGCTTCTCTTTCCATAAAACAACCAGGCAACTGGAAAAAGGAGGATGTATCGGATAAATGATACATCCTCCTTTTTTATCTTTCTAAAACTATATTAACCACCTATTTGTCAACGATATAAGGAGATAAGTGCTCACTTAAACTAATCTATATACCCCATAGGACAGATATTACGCATTTATTTTCTTATACGCACGACAATTTTCTGGTGAAATGGGCATTTTAGATGTCTTTTGAGAAAGGGCATAATTCTTTCTGTTAACCGGCTACTAAGCAATTTTTACTTTAAATTCGGTTTTAAATCCTGATAACATCAGTTGCATATGGCATTGAAAAATAAACTGCCTATTCCCGGCGTAGTACAAGTCCTGAATCCATTCAAAGTGAAGAAGCAACGTATCATGAATTTTAATCCGGCAGAAGGAGTGGCACTCCGTAAACCGGCTGATAATAGTAAAATCACTGTTTTTGACTATAACACAAGTCTTTGTTCTGAGCTTGTACTAGATAAGGTAGAAGATACTTTCAAATATATGGAGTCTTCGCAACTGAGCTGGATTAATATTGATGGCATCAGAAAAGAGGAAATCCACGCTGTCTGTGAGCAATTTCTGATACATCCACTGATAGAAGAAGATATACTCAGCATAGGCCAGCGAGCAAAAATGGATGAAATCAACGATCGCATGTTCTGTTTGCTTCCAATGATTTACTTTAATAGTGAAACATCCTCCGTAGATATGGAGCAGGTAAGCATTGTACTGGGCAAAAATTTCGTGATTTCGTTCCAGGAAGATCCTACCAGGGACGTATTTGATCCGGTACGAACTAAACTTTTGTTGAAAGGCTCCAGGATACGCAACGGGGGAGCAGATTACCTATGTTATTCCCTGCTGGATGTTATTGTGGATAACTACTTTATTGTAATGGATAAGCTGGGAGAAAGGATAGAAATGATGGAAGACCTGGTACAACATCAGCCCAATACCCGCACACTGGCTCGTATCAACTACCTAAGACGGCAGGTGTTTTTATTCAAGCGGGCCATTTCGCCGGTGAGAGAGTTAATAAATGGCTTTCTGAAAAGTGAAAGTGATCTGCTGGAAGATAAAGTGACTAAGTATTATAAAGACGTGTACGATCACATTATTCAATGTAATGACCTGGCAGATAACTATCGGGATACAGTATTGAACTTACAGGAAATGTACCATACACAGCTGAACCTGAAAATGAATGAAATAATGAAAGTGCTGGCGGTGGTAACCACTTTGATGGCCCCGCCAACACTTTTAGCCGGAATTTACGGCATGAACTTTCATTATATGCCTGAGCTGGAAACCAGGCACGGGTACTATTATACTTTAGGGGGAATGGGGATATTATTATTATTGATGATCTTCTTCTTCAGAAAAAGAGGCTGGTTTTAGCCTTTCTTTTTGTAAACAGGTACTGTAGAGCAGGGTTCACCATACATAATACTCTTTACCACCGGACGAAGCAGACGGGTAATTTCTGCGTAGGCAATTTCTCCCACACGTTTATCCCCACACCCTTTTATTACTACTCTTTTGTCTGTAAAGGATGCTACATCAATTTTAGCCAGGTTTTGCAGATAACGTGTTTTGTGAATAAACTCAGCATCTCCAAAGGCAACATACTCCGCGATGGGTTCCAGGTTAGTCATCACCAGCATATATGCCCATAAGGGGATCACTGCATCTACACTACAGATTAAACCCACATTTTTTCCACGGAATTGTTCCCAATCGAGCGACTGCAGGGACACGCGAAAATCTTTTTCTTTCAGAATGAGCCCCATAAAGAGGTAATCTTTCATATCAAAGATCACAGTCTCTCCCTGTGGATAATAATCCTCCAGATCTATGGTTTCCAATCCACTCAGCGCTACTTTATTTATGATTTCGTCCATTTTGTCCTTATTTAAGGATACAAATTTACGAATATCGGTGCAGGAATGTGAATAAGTGGTATGAGAGGTGGGGAAAGGGTCCAAAACGAAGAAGGGAAGCATTGCTGCTTCCCTTCTTCTTATGTCAGTAAAAAATGTAGCGGTCTAGAAAAATTTACCACGGGTATCTTTCACATCAGATTTCTTTTTCAGCACTTCAAACAGTTGTTGATCCAGCATTGATTTAACACCTTGTTCGTATGCAGCCTGCTGGGCGGTTACGTCCTGGGCAGGTTGAGCAGATGGCTGGAAGCTATCTACTTTAATTACATATACACCTGCATTTCCTTCAATAGGAGCAGATACACTAGCGGTACCCCATTTCTTATTGAAAGCAGCACCTGCAACGCGTGGTTCAAAGCCCAGGGAAGCGATAAACGGAGTAGCAAAATTTACACCTTCCGCTTTCAGCACTGGTTGGTTAGTAGTTTTAGCTGCTGCATCCAGACTGGCCGGAGTTTGCAGTTTAGCAATGATCTGTTCTGCTTTCTTATGTTTTTTAACTTCAGATTCTACCTGAGGTCTAACATCTTCCAGCGGAGCAGTACCTTCTTTACGAACGCTTGTTAAAACCGCGACTACATATTTATCATCGAAAGTGAATACGTTACTCACATCGCCTTTCTTAGCTTCGTAAGCCCAACGTACCAGTTCGCGCGATTGTCCAATACCAGGGATTACAAAATCCATAGGGCGAACATTGTCAGCAATTCTTTTATTCAACTTGCTTTCCTGTACTGCTTTCTCAAAGTTGGCAGCAGAACKGCTCTTACCTGCGAAATCGCTGGCAGCGCTGTAAGCCATGTTATTGGTTTCTTTACTTGCTTCTACAGATTTACCGAGATAAGCCACTTTAATGGCAGGACCAATGTTTTTCTGATCCATAATCTCAATTACATGGTAACCAAACTGGGTTTTCACCACTTTAACCTGGCCTTTAGCACCATCAAAAGCAAATGTTTTGAATTCAGGAACAAACTGGGAAGAAGGAGTTAAATCGTATTCACCGCCAGTTTGTTTGCTGCCTGGGTCATCACTGTATTGATTAACCAATGCTTTAAAGTCAGCACCACCTCTTACTGCTACTTCAATGCTATCAGCACGTTTCTTAGCAATAGAATCTGGCAAACCACCCTGAGCAGAAGATCCAATCAGGATGTGGCGAACTTTCACACTAT
Source organism: Chitinophaga sp. 10T418 (assembly GCF_056394125.1). Taxonomy (NCBI): domain Bacteria; kingdom Pseudomonadati; phylum Bacteroidota; class Chitinophagia; order Chitinophagales; family Chitinophagaceae; genus Chitinophaga; species Chitinophaga sp. 10T418. Next base: position 621,470 of record NZ_JBFTHG010000004.1, on the reverse strand, counting down.
CCGGCATATTTCTACGATCAACCATTTTCGCGTATACGATCAGGTTATTATCATAATATGGCCCGAAGATCGCGCCAACAGGCAAATTCACGATAGAATCTTTTTGAGGAACTTTTGCTTCGTTCTTGGAAATATATCCATCATAAAATTTAATATCAGAATTGCGGTTAATAAAACCGGCAACGTCTTTAGTAGTGTCCAGCTCTTGTTTCATCGCAACAATCTGTTGAATGGCAGCAGTAGAATCTATAGCAGAAGGGATAGCATCAAATGACACATATTCTACTTTACGGGATTCTTCTACTTTAAACAGCTGTTTGTGATCCTGGATAAAACGATCCAGTTCAGCATCTGTTACTTTAATAGTGGAGTCAGAAATGGTAGCATAAGGAACGCTTACATAGGATATAGCAGCAGATTGACTGTTATCTTCCTGTTGTTGTTTTGCCAACCATTTAGGGTAGTATACACCTTGTTTAACAAGGGTTACATATTTCTGTTGTTCCTGGTATTTGGAAATATAGCTTTCCAGCTGATGCAGCCCTTCACGGATCTGAGGATTGGTGCCTGCCTGCGCAATAGCTTGTTGTAAAGCGGCGCGGTCAAACTGACCATCGCGTGTAAATTGCTGTACAACTACCGGATTAGGGTTTTTACCCCGGATCTGGTCTACCACTTCTGCTTCAGTTACCACAATACCCAATTTTTTGTATTGAGCCTGCATAATTTGTTCATTCAGAAATTGGTTCCAAACCTGTTCACGGATATATTGACGTGTTTGATCGTCAATATTAGGCATTTGCTGACGGGCGCCATTTTCTGCGTCCTGAATGCGGCGTTGATAGTCTGCTAAGTCCAGATCTTCACCATTTACTTTACCCACGCTTGTACTGCGACGGGTGAGAGAACTTTTGCCAAAAAAGGCATCCTGCAACAGGAAACTAACAATAGCCAGGCAAATCACTACAACGATCATGACGGCGTACTTGTCCCTGATTTTCTKAATTACTGACATATATTATATAGTCTACATTTTTAAGGATAGCAAAAATAGAATAAAATAACTGTAACTGCAAAAGAGTATTTTTTGCCATGAAACTCAATACAGCAAAGGGTTTCAAGATGGTATAACACTTTTGTGGACTATATATCATTCACAGGTTTTCCACATGGACGCTTTATTAACAACTTATCTTTTTTCAAGGGTTTAATGTTTTTAAACGTTGACTGTAGCTGCTACTTCCACAAAAAAGAACCGATAATAACATGAAAGGGTTATTCACAAATGTTAAAAAGGCGGTTTTTATAATCCACATAAAAATGTGAATAAAACAGGGCTAATTTAGACGTGTATGCATTTTGACCGTTTTTCATTCGCAACCAATTCTTTTCCACAATTGATGTGTAAAAACCCCTGTAAAACGTAAAATAACGTGGGAAAAGGTACCCTTGCTCACAGGTAAAACTAATTTTGTTATTGTGGTTAAATTTACCCTTAAAAAATGAAGATGTGAATTGTGGATAGCAAACGCCATCTTTTAACATTTTCCTAATACCCTGTTGAAGAAAAAGATTTTCACCAACAAGGATATCCACCTATGTGGATGAAAGTAAGAAAAATCAGCAATAGCGCGGAAAGAGCATGTTAATTTCATGTGGAAAGCGTAGTAAAAAGGAATAACAACTACATTTGTACACGAGCCGGAAATTAAATTTCCACATATTCACAGCCCTAATAGTAGTGGGCTTTTTCTTTTAAATATTTAAAGAAGTATATAGCTATGATTATGGAAATCGCTGAAGCGAAAAAAAATTTGCAACACAACGGATTTTTGGATATATCAGTCGATCCCTCCCTGGATTTGTTTGAAGCGATAGAAAATCTGAAAAAGAAAAAAAACGCTATCGTACTAGCTCACTATTACCAGGAACCAGATATCCAGGATATTGCGGATTACATCGGAGATAGTTTGGGCCTTAGTCAGCAGGCTGCCAAAACGGATGCAGATGTGATTGTTTTTGCCGGAGTACATTTTATGGCGGAAACGGCAAAAATTCTGAGTCCGCAGAAGAAAGTACTCTTACCGGACCTGAAAGCAGGGTGTTCACTCGCCGATAGTGCGCCTCCAGAGCTGTTTAAGAAGTTCCGGGACCGTTATCCGGACCATATCGTAATTTCTTACATCAACTGCTCTGCGGGTATCAAAGCACTCAGCGATATCATTTGCACGAGCTCCAATGCCGAGAAAATCATCGAAAGCGTTCCTCACAATCAGCCGATCATCTTTGCACCTGACAGGAATTTAGGGGCCTATCTGATCAAAAAAACGGGTAGAGACATGGTTCTTTGGAACGGAGCATGCATGGTACACGAGATTTTTTCCCTGGAGAAGATCACAAAATTGAAGATTCGTCATCCGAAAGCGAAGGTGATAGCGCATCCGGAATGCGAACCAGCTGTATTGGCCATCGCCGATTACATTGGGTCTACAACGGGATTACTAAAATTCAGCCATCGGGACGATGCACAGGAATACATCGTAGTTACAGAAACCGGAATACTTCATCAGATGCAGAAGGATAATCCTGGTAAAACTTTTATTCCAGCTCCACCCAATAATGCTTGCGCTTGTAATGACTGCCCACACATGAAATTGAACACGCTGGAAAAATTGTACCTGTGCATGGAATACGAACAACCGGAAATTACAATGGAAGATAGTCTTAGAATAGCCGCAAAAAAGCCAATTGAACGCATGTTAGAAATAAGTGCACAAGCAGGACTTTAATATAACTATTTGATTTTCAAATAAATTCGAATACTATTTAATAGTAATAATAAATAATAATTATGCGCAAGGCCTTGAGAATTTAATATTCTCAAGGCCTTCGTATTTACATACGAATCGATTAATTCTCAGCGTGTTACGAGGCCATTGAGAATTGTATATTTCGGCCGCGTCTGTATCAATTCCTTTAAAATCAATATCTAGAAACTTTAGGGACTTGCGTTTTATGTTAAAAACGAATTGAAAATAATTTTTAGCGCGCTGAGAATTAAAAAAAAATTTCTTTCATTGGGTAAGTGAGGGAATTTCTTGAATATCAAAATCTCAGAGCGCTGATAGTCCTGTGAGGTTTTGATATTTTTTTTTTTGATGAGCAGATGTGAAGAATTTTATTCCAGGAGCTTGTGAGGGAATATTTTTTTTAGCTGCTGAGATTTCCATATTTTTTGTTTCCCTTGGGTTATGCCGATAGTGAGTAGTATGGCGGATTCTCAGCCCATTTAATTTTTCCACTTGTTTTAATTTTTCGGCAATTAAGCTTCATTTCCAGTTTGTGCGCAGTTGGCTATATACTTCTTCACCAGGTTATTTTGCGTTAAATAATGGATTCGCATAGTAGCAGCAATTGATTTAAAAAAGTGCTATGAGAATCCAATATTTTGTCAAATCATTGGGGTACCCCGTGATTTTATATCCCATTCAATTCTCAAAGCGCTTGTAGTGTGCTGAGAATGGAATGGGCATTGGGGTATGCCGTAATGCATAAAATCCATAAGATTCTCAGCGTATTACCAAGGCGCTGAGAATCTTATGGATTTTATTTTTTGAGACTAATCGAAAAAAGATAAGTCTGTTTAAAGCTCATGGCCTTACAAGTCTGCTGAGAATCGAATATTTATAATTGGTTTTGTAGCCATTGTCAAATAGAAAATTATGACGGAATCTCAGCACACTAGGAGTGCGCTGAGATTCCTCTTTTTAAAGACTTTTTACACTAATCTCTGATGACGATTATTGGTTGAAATCTCAGCGGGTAGGGAGTGTGCTGAGATTTTAATATTCTGTATCGGTTTAATACTTATACTGATAAGGGGGTTTTGGGTCGAATCTCAGCGCAAAAGGAATTTGCTGAGGTCTAAATATTTTGAATTATTTCAGGGGTTGGCAAGGTGAAGGATTTTAATGGGAACCTCAGACGGTGGAGAGTGCGCTGAGGTTTTGATATTTTGGTGGAGACAAATGACTTGTCCGAGAAAGGGGGGGCGAATCGATTCTCAAGCCACCGTTAAACGGCTGAGATTTGCTTATTTGGAATTTTGGTGGATGTGCCGAAGGCATAAATAAATAGAAAATTCTCAGGATATAATATGAGCGCCAAGGCCTGATATTTTTTGGCAGACTGGGGAATGTTTTGGGGATTTAGTCTTGTAGAGCCTACAGAAAAATTAAAAATTATGCTGGTTTGGGTTTGAGGTGATAGAAAGCGAAGTAGTATGTGGATAAAATAATGGGAAATTAGAGAAAATGAGGCTGCTGAGGATGGAAAATTTAATTTTTGTGTTGGAAAAAGAGTGTTGAAAGATTTTATCGTATTGTGAGACTCCTCAATTTTGATTTAATGAGATGTGGAACAAAATTCAGATTTGCTGCCCTTTTTATGTGGAAAAAGTTGGTCGAGAAGGGTTTTTACTGACTGAATTCCGTGTAAAGCCAGTAAATGTGGAAAAAGCACCGAAATTTTTGAGCTTTTTTGAGATAAAAAGGGCAAAAGGAAGAGAGGATGTGGAAAAATGGAATGAGATTTTTTTGTTTTGCTTGCGAAAAAAGAGGAGGAGAGAAGCTCTGAAATAATAAATTTTTTATTTTTTTGACTTTTAGATGTAGATAAGAGCGCTGATAATAGTATTATTTTAAAAAAAAGAGCAGTTTTTTAAAATTTTTTTTGTTTTTAGTATGGAAAAAGAATTTTCATTGTAGAATAAGGAAAGAAAGTAGAGGAAAACTAAATTTCCTCTACCCAAATATGATCCGCTTCAGTTTTTCTAAGCGATAAATTATATCCCGCTACCATAATTGAAATAGGGTCTCCGAGCGGGGCAATTTTTTCGATCTTAACTGTTTCACCTGGTACGCAACCCATTTCCATCAGTTTAATATGAAGATCATTTTTTGCGAATTCTATAATTACTGCACTTTTTCCCGTTGTTAGGGAAGATAACTTTATAACGCCCTTTTTCATATCCTGATTATTAATCTGTTTAAACTTTGTTCCGGGACAATTGGGATGCTCATTCATGAATGATAAGCAAAGTTACCCTTGTACAGTCAATATGCAAAAAGAAAGGTCGCCCCAATCCAAAATTTCATTTTACTTTTACATCCACTTAATTTTTTTAGTATAAATGGCAGTTCAATTTACATCGCACGAGGTAAAAGATTATTTAAAGGAGAAGCGGAAGTTGAAGTTATTCCTGGCTGGCCTTTTTTCAGCTGAAGGACAAGGTTTAAAAAGTTTGCATTTTGTTTTTTGTTCAGATGCCTACTTATTGGAGATTAACAAGCAATTCCTACAGCACGATACGTACACCGATATCGTAACTTTTGAAATGGGAGAGGATCCGGAGATTGCGGAAGGGGAAATTTACATCAGCATAGATAGGGTCCTGGATAATGCTGAAAAGTTTAAAACAACGGTAAACGAAGAATTACATCGGGTTATTTTTCATGGGGCGTTACACTTATGTGGATTTAAAGATAAGAGTAAGAAGGATGTAGCGTTAATGAGGAGTAAAGAGGATGAATACCTGGAGAAATATTTTGTGAAGTGACTTATTCTTGATAGAGAATATTAGATAGTTGAAGTGTTCCGTTAGGAACATTTCTTATGTTAGGACGTTCCACGTGGAACATGTGGCAGTAGTTTTTTGCGACTGAGGGATATGTTTATTCTTGGATCGGAAGGAGGTTATTTTAGAGTTTGCAGATGTTCCACGTGAAACATTGGTTTCCAATTCAGGCAATGCCGCATTTTAAATGAGGGATTGTACTTTTAGAGTCGAATGTGAACGCAGATATTTTTCTATTTTTAAAAACGACTTGTATTGTAATAGGAATTGAGGAGAGAATTGTGCCTTATGAAGTGGCTGCAGGAGATGGCGAGATGTTCCACGTGGAACATCTGTCTGGTCGTTTGAAAATGTATCAGTATTTAGTCGAATCGACTTCCGATGGATTGGAGGTCTTCAAGGGGAAGTATTATACCTCCATTCATTTTTATTTGTTGGCTCTTCAAAGAAGATGGTATTCTTGAAATCAGGTATATTTTATCTAAATAGGTCTTCCTGTTCACGAATCACAGTTGGTTTTGATTTTTTTTGAAGAGTTAGGCTTATAAAAAGCCTCGATATAAAATGTACTTCTCTTTGATAGATTTTAGCTCATTGTTATCTTCTATGAAGGAAGTATAATAGACACACTATAGGCTCTCTGGAATATTTCCTTGGGAGATAGTCTTTTTCTTGAAGGAATTATTTTTATAGATTAGGCAGATGTTCCACGTGGAACATCTGATTAGCTTTACAAAAGCTACCTTCGTTTGAGGCAATAAAAGAGGAGCCGGAATGTTCCACGTGGAACATTCCACTTTCTCAGAACAATCTCCCTTCTTCTACGTAATTTTGCACTTTCTAAAGTTATTATGTTTCCATCATACGATATAATTGTTGTAGGCGCAGGACATGCTGGTTGTGAAGCCGCTGCCGCTGCCGCTAATATGGGCTCCAAGGTTTTACTGGTGACCATGAACATGCAAACCATCGCTCAAATGAGCTGTAACCCCGCAATGGGAGGTATTGCCAAAGGGCAAATTGTAAGAGAAATTGATGCCTTGGGCGGGTATTCTGGAATAGTAACGGATCAGTCTATGATTCAGTTCCGGATGCTGAACCGTTCAAAAGGCCCAGCCATGTGGAGTCCCCGTACGCAAAATGACCGCATGCTATTCGCTGCAAAATGGCGTGAAGCATTAGAGAAAACGCCAAACGTCGACTTCTACCAGGATATGGTAAAAGGCCTTTTGGTGAAAGATGGTCGTTGCCATGGTGTTGTTACAGGACTGGGTCATGAGATCCAGGCAAAGGCGGTAGTACTTACCAATGGTACTTTTTTAAATGGAGTAATACATATTGGCGATAAGCAATTCGGTGGAGGCAGGGTAGCTGAAAAAGCGGCGACCGGCATCACTGAACAATTAGTATCACTTGGATTTGAAAGTGATCGTTTAAAAACAGGAACACCTCCCCGTATTGACGGACGTAGTTTGGATTATTCCAAAATGGAAGAGCAGAAGGGAGATGAAGAAATCGTTGGATTCTCTTACCTGGATGTAGAGAAAATTAAACCCGCCCAGCAAAGAAGCTGCTGGATTACTTATACCAGCGAAGCCGTACATGAAATGCTCCGCACCGGATTTGACAGATCTCCGATGTTCCAGGGACGTATTCAGGGTACTGGTCCTCGTTACTGCCCAAGTATAGAGGATAAGATCAATCGCTTTGCAGAAAGAGAACGCCACCAGCTGTTTGTGGAGCCGGAAGGCTGGGATACTGTAGAGATTTATGTGAATGGGTTCTCTACCTCCTTACCTGAAGATGTACAAATGAAAGCTCTGCGCCTTGTGCCTGGGTTTGAAAATTGCCGCATGTTCAGACCCGGATATGCTATAGAATATGACTTCTTTCCACCTACACAACTTCAGTTTTCCCTGGAAACTAAAGAGGTGCAGAACCTGTTTTTTGCAGGACAGATAAATGGTACCACCGGATATGAAGAAGCTGCCTGCCAGGGTTTAATGGCTGGTATCAACGCCCATCTGAAAGCAAAAGAAGAAGCTCCATTTGTATTGAAAAGAAGTGAAGCTTACATTGGTGTACTGATAGATGACCTGATTAATAAAGGAACTGAAGAGCCTTACCGTATGTTTACCTCCAGAGCAGAGTTCAGAACACTGCTTCGCCAGGATAACGCGGACCTGCGTTTAACAGAAAGAAGCTTTAAAATGGGATTGGCTTCTGCTGAAAGAATGGAAAAAGTGCAGGAAAAGAAAGACGGCGTAGAAAAGATTAAGCGGATACTGAAAGAATTGTCAGTAGAGCCGGAAGAAATAAGCGCATTATTGGAAGCCAGATCTTCTGCTCCATTAACGCAAAAACAGAAGGCGCACCAGATATTGTTACGTCCCAATCTGGATATTTTCTCCATAAAAGACCAGGTACCCAGAATTGCAGAGGCACTCGCCGGATTCAATAAGGATACCCTGGAACAAGCAGAAATTCAGATCAAGTATGATGTGTACATTGAAAAGGAAAATGAGCTGGTGCAAAAAATGAGTCAGCTGGAAGACCTTGTGATTCCTTCCAACTTCGATTACGCCAAACTCGTTTCCTTATCAAATGAAGCAAGGCAAAAATTTAATAAAATACGTCCGCATACTTTAGGTCAGGCAAGTCGCATAAGCGGAGTTAATCCAAGCGATGTACAAATTCTGATGGTATACATGGGCAGATAGAAAAAAATAAACGTTTTGAAGCGGACAGATTGTTTTTACAGTTTGTCCGCTTTTTTATGTTGGAAGGTCAAAAAAGACAAAAAAAATGAAAAAATGCCTAAAAATCGACCTCCGGAAAGTGCGTAAATTTCGTATATCTGTAAAGAGCCGGATATAAGTGTTAAAAATAGGGTTGAATTGAATAAAAGGGCTAAAAATGCGTTTTTTGAAGTGGAAATGTTTTTTTAAACCGAAAGCAACCTTTTTTCTTCGTTGATCGTATCCACCATCAGATTTGATTTTTTAAAAACCAAAATCAAGCAATTATTTCAGAAAGACATCAATAAACGCATTTAATACAAAAAGCAGACAAGAATATTTTTGTGCAGGAGCTGAATAATATTAATGATCTGATTGCCGGTTGCTGCAGAAAAGAACGCAGCAGTCAGGAAGCGTTATACCGGAATTTTTTCGGGTACGGATTAAGCATTTGTCTGAGATATGCACAAAACAGAGAAGAGGCAGTTGAAATCATGAATGACGGATTCCTTAAAATATTTCAACACATTCAATCATTTGATACCAGCAGATCATTTAAAACATGGTTGGCTAAAATTATGGTGAATACTTCTATTGATTTTTTAAGAAGTAAAAAGAAACTGGTATTTGTAGATGATATTAACCAGGTACCAGAGCCAGGAACAGATGAGAAGATAATAGATAAGCTATCCTATGAAGAACTGCTGAAACATGTACAGTTATTACCGCCGGCTTACAGAACCGTGTTTAATCTGTATATTATGGAAGGATACCAGCACCAGGAAATAGCTGCCATGCTGCGCATATCTGAAGGAACTTCCAAATCAAATTTGTTTAAAGCAAAAAAAATACTGAAAGAAAGAATTACGAAAGCATCCATGGGTACATCTGATGGAGTGGACGTAAATATGCCCTTATACAAAAATGAATGACGCATTTGAAAATAGCATCCGTAACAAGCTGAATCAAGCTGATATTCCTTTTGACCAGGATGCCTGGACAAAAATGGAATCACTGCTGGATGCCGGGGATAAGAACAAGCGCCCGGTAGGCTGGTGGTGGCTCTTCCTATTGCCTCTCCTTGGAGGTATGGGATGGTGGATTATTCAGTCGTCCACTGCTGATACGAAAGTGGAACGTGTTGCTATTTCTGCGCAAAAAACTGCTGTATTGAACGGAAGTAGCCAAGATAAAGTCATAACCGAATCAAACGGAATTACACCAGATAACGAAACCAACAAACCAACAGAGAAGCAGCCGGGTATATCCACATCTCCTGAAAACAAATCAAACAACGAAGCAATAAAGCAATCGGAAAAGCATCTGCCGGGCGCATCTGCGTCTCCCGAAAACAAACTTAATAACGAAACGATAAATAAAACTAAAAAGCATCTGCCGGGCGCATCTGTATCTTCTGAAAACGAATCAAACAACAAAACAATCAGCAAACCAGGTAATCATCTCCCGGAAAAAAATATAACAGCAAACGGAAATGATAACCTGGATATCAGCACTGCAGCTGGAAAAAAAATAAATATAGATAGTGTCACCGTTGTTAAGCAAAATGAAATCAACGCTATTAAAATAAAGAATGTTAATAACTTCAACGGATATACGAAAATATCACACATCGCTGAAATGCCTATAAATAAAGACATTCAGCCGGATATGAATAAGAAAATGCCACGACGGAAAATCAATTCAAAAGGATTGTCTATAGGTGTTACGCTCGGACCAGATCTGAATGTGGCGCCTTCCCTGAATTATGGGAAAGTGGGTTTTAATGTAGGCGTGTTGGCCAATTACTATTTCAACAGCCGCTGGTTTGTTACCACCGGTGCCGTGTACAGTAAGAAACTATACGGAGCTACCAATAAAGATTATACACCACCGACCAGCGGCTCAGTGCCTTATGATCTGGTGAAAGTAAATGCCAATTGTGATGTGCTGGACATACCCGTGAATATGAACTATACCTTTCTGCAGGTAAATAACAATACGTTAAGTGCTACGCTTGGAGTGTCGAACTATTTTATGCTGAAAGAGCAATATCAGTATATCTATAAATATTATCCCAAGTGGGAGAAAACGGTTGAGAATCAAAATCAGCATTACCTCGCTATTTTAAATGTGGGCGCATTATACCAGCATCCGGCAGGAAGGCGCTTAATCATTGGCGTACAACCTTACGCCAAAATTCCACTGCATGGGGTAGGATTGGGACAGGTGAAACTATACTCCGCCGGAGTGTCCTTTCAACTAAACCTGGTGGGCAAAAAGCGCTGATAAGCATCCTGTGGGTGTTAAACAATCATTATACTATCTTGTTATCCATCATAATACAATGCCTGCTACTGTATGTGGCACGGCATTTTCAGCATTGTCCACACTAAAAGATCTGATTATGAGCAATAAAGATAGCAAACCAGGTAAGGGTGATCACAAACCCGTTAAAAAGGATGAAGAGGAATTTCCCGGTTATCCTGAATATCCTGCCGGAGAAGATATCATGAGCAAACGGAACCGGGATAAAGAAGTGGATGTAGACATGGATGCGGTAACTGGTTCTTTCCGGCATAACAGTGAATTGCCCACTGAAAAGAGAAAACCCGCTGATAAATCGAATGAACAGGAAGAAACCTGGCGGGAAGATAAAGTAGGTGATGACCTCGATGTTCCAGGGGCAGAACTCGATGACGAGAACGAAGCAATAGGTGAGGAAGACGAAGAAAACAATATTTACAGCATAGGAGGCGACAGACACGAAGATCTTGAAGAAGATAACGGTGAGTTCCTCGACCTGGACGAAGAGAAGGATTAGGGGCTTTACAGTAGCGGTGTGAGGAGTCTGCACACGGCATCCATAAACCGCTTGAGCAAATTACGCTTGTTCCATCGCGTTTCCTGCACCGGAACAGCATACAAAAGATCATCTTCAAAAGCCCGGTTTAGCTTGCCTGCCACTTCTTTATCGTAGATGAGTGCGCCTATTTCGCAGTTCAGGTAAAAGCTGCGGTTATCGAAATTAACAGAACTCACCCAGGCCAGGTTATCATCTACCACCATCGTTTTAGCGTGAATAAAGCCACGGGTATAAAAAAATATTTTCACGCCCGCTGCCAGCAACGGTTTAAGATAGGAAAGTGCTGCATGCTGCACAATGTAAGAATCACCCTTTAACGGTAATATCAGTTGTACATCCTTACCTGCCAGTGAAGCCATTTGCAGGGCAGTCAACAGTTCTTCTGTGGGAATAAAGTAGGGGTTGGTAATACGTATCCTTCTTTTGGCAATGTTAATCGCCATCAGGATGGTTTGCATGGCCACGGGCCACTCAGAATCCGGGCCGCTGGCAACAATATCTGTAAAGCAGGTGCCCGTTAATCCGGATCTTACGAAATAAGGTTCCGCAAAGGGAAACACCTCTTTACTGCAATATCGGTAGCTCATTAAAAACTGTAGCTGCAGGATGTTTACGGCATCACCTTCAATCCTGAGATGTGTGTCGCGCCAGAAGGTGGGGTGCTTGCCATTGTTGATATAGCGCTCATCCAGGTTGATGCCACCTACAAAACCTACGGTGCCATCTATCACAATTATTTTCCGGTGATTCCGGTAGTTGGCGTTCAGATAGAAATCTACCAGCACCGGCGAAAAGGGATATACGCTGGCGCCATGCTCCTTCAGGCGTTTCGGGATAGCATGAATACGATCACTGCCCATATCATMATAGAGTAAACGTACCTGTACACCTACCTTTAATTTTTCAATCAGTATTTCGGTGACTTCATTGCCTACGTCATCTGCAGCAATCATGTAATACTCTATATGTATATGGTGTTTGGCAGCACGGAGGGCGCTAAAAACAGCTGGAAATTTTTCTTCTCCATTGATCAGCAGTTGTACCTGGTTGTTTTTACTTAAAACAGATTGCCGTGTATTCAGCAACATGGCAGAAAGCTCCTGCTTATTGCCGGCCAGTTGCCGCAACTCCAGCTGCATTTGCTCTATTTCACTTCTTTGCGACTCCCAGTATCGGGAAAACAACCCTTCATCTTTACTGCCTTTTAGCGTAAATCGCCTCTTTTTACGCAGATCTCTGCCCAGATAATAATAAACAATGAGCCCTAAAACAGGAATAAATACCAGCAGGAGTATATACGCAATGGCTTTAACCGGGTTGCGGTTTTCAAGCAGAATTGTGGCTACGAGGCCAATGAAAATAAGTACTAGCAAAATGCTACTACCTATTTTAATATAAGGATGCCACTCTGTTCCTGTAAGATAACCGATAAGCGTTTTCATAAACTGTAAGCAAGATATACTATTAACGCGTTTCCACTAAAATGGTTACGGGTCTCTTTTTTATTAATAACGGTAGATGTATGAGCATACCCAATACCACATTGAAGATAGAAAAGGTAGTCATACGGTTGTTTTCTCCGGCAAAGCCTCCCAGAAATAACCACGCCAGAAAATACACGTGGAACCATAACGGAACAATCCATGCTGCCAATGGAAAGTAATGAACACCTGTTTTTCCTTTTTTTATATATCCGGAGATGACTAACGCCACAAGTAATACCAATAGTGCGATCAGCCTATGCATGCTGCTGATACCAAAAAGTTGTTTCAATAAGTCAGCCAGTGGGAACAACGCCACCCACAACGCCACCTGGGAAATGATGATAGAAAGCAGGGGGAGTATGGCTTTCCATATAGCGGCAACAGATACTTTTTCCAGCAGTCTGCCAAACAACGAATAGAAAAATACGACCAGCAGCCAGCCATAGAAATTTGCATAAGGTACGCCAAACCATTGCCCTGTAAGGGTTTCTGTGGGATAACCTCTACCTACCCAATCCCAGTGCCACATGTGGAGGCGATAGGCTACTACATCCATACTCAGATCAATATTTAATGCCAGCAGACTATCGAATGCAGCAGCAGCCCATAAAGGAAGTGCGAAGTTATCAGTGAATAGCCTGGAAGAGTATATAATCACTGCCCAGCCGCACCCAATACAAAAAGGAATGTTGCGGGGAGATTTTCCCAGCATTATCCAAAACTGGCCATATACATAGCCGCTATTGGTGGCTACGTTTACATATTCCAACAGCAGGCCGAAGCCCAATGCCCCCAATAACCAGGATATATGTCCGGTACCTTTTTTAAAGGCATGCCAGCCGCATATAAGCAGCAAAGCATACATACAAAGTTCTGTTACCGGAAAGCAATAACCAGGCGCATTACCGTAAGGCATATTGGCAAAAGGAAGCATACGCATGTATTTTGATGTACTGAAGATAGTGAATCAATAGCTTCTGTTTTAAACCCGACTCCCCAAAAAGAAATGCCCTGTTCCGAAAGAAACAGGGCATTAACTTTCTGAAAAATTACTCAGCTGTTATTTCAAGAATATTGCTGCTCAATGATCTGCCGTTGCCTGTCAGCTGAATGCCTTCTTTCATGAGGAAATCACCGCTATATAGCTGATCAAAATGAAAGGAGGTATGGGTGTCAGGATACAAATTGATTTCACGGATACGATAATTTTTCTGAGGATCCAGGCCTTGTAATTTTACTGCTGCAAATACATCATTCTTGGCGACGTTCATCAGGTAGTTAAACAAAATTGTTTTTTTCTGATCCTCACTGGTGTATTGAAACACGGCCCTGTTTTCTTTATATGGAGATACCAGGCGATAAAGATTACCATACCATACAATGTCACTGATACGCCTATACGTTTCTACAGCATCATGACTAAATTGTAATTCTTTTTCGGTGAAGTCATCCACCTTTATATCATATCCCAGCTTACCCATCATAGCTACATCAGTACGGAATTTCAATGATTGATGGCCCCAGTTGGTTACGTGTGCTGCCATTGTATTAGATGGGAAGAAGTGAGAGTATCCGTATTGGATATAAATTCTTTCCAGACCATCTGTGTTATCGCTGGGCCAGAATTCGGTAAAGTATTTTAAGGCGCCGTAATCAGTACGACCGCCACCGCCGGAGCAAAGCATGATGGGCAGGTGAGGATATTTGGCCCTGACCCTGTCCAGCACCTTATATAAACTCCTTGTATATTCTATGAAGAGGTGTGATTGTTTTTCCTTCAGGTAAGGAGACCAGATGTTAGTGAGCATCCGGTTGCAATCCCACTTGATGTAAGCAATTCCCGGATTTTCTGACATTGTTTTATCTACTATCCCATACACGAAATCCTGTACTGCCGGGTTGGTGAGGTCGAGCACCATTTGATGACGGAAATAATTTTCTGCGCGGTTAGGGAGGCGCAACACCCAGTCAGGATGTTGGGTATACAGCTCACTCTTTGGATTTACCATTTCGGGTTCCAGCCAGATACCAAATTTAACGCCTTGTTTCTGGGCTTCCTGTACCAGGTATCCCAGGCCGTGTGGGAGTTTGGTGGTATTGGGCTCCCAATCACCCAGACCTGCATTGTCGGCATTGCGGGGAAATTTATTGGCAAACCAGCCATCATCTAACAAAAAGAGATCTACACCTAATTTTTTGGTGCCTCCAAAAAGGCTGGTCAGGCGTTGTTCATTGAAGTCCATGCCGGTGGCCTCCCAGTTATTTAGCAGGGTAAGACGCGGACCACGCCCATCCAGGACGCCATAGTCAAGTGCCCAGCGATTAAAATTACGGCTGGCTTGTCCTTTTCCTTTTGCGGATAAAGTGAAAATGAATGCCGGAGTGGTGAATGTTTCACCTGGTTTCAGCGTATAGTCGCTGGCGTAAGGATTAATTCCTGCGTTAACGTGAAGCGCATTATGTTCATCTACCTCAAAGCCAAATTTGAAATTACCTGTCCAGGCGAGTGTACCAGCCAGTACTTCGCCGTTTTCTTCTTCTGCCGGATGATCAAGAGAGAGGAGAAACATAGGAGATTGCAGCATGCTGGCGCGGGTACCTAATTTACTGTCAAGAATTTTCATACCAGTAGTCAGGTATTGTTCCTGCATGTCTACTTCTTTTGCCCAATCGCCATGAAACTGGGTCAGCCAGTATTTATCCGCTTTCAAATGCAGCATGGAAGAGGCATATGCGGTTACCTGTACCGGCTTTTTCTCTGCATGTTTTATTTCTGTCCAGGCTTTGATGATATCTTCTTTGTAATAGGCCTCAAAATGAAGGATAACGGTTACCGGGTATACGGGATCTTTCAGCGTAATAGTGGTAGCGGTGACATTATTTTCTTTCTGTGGTGCTGATTCGTGAGCAGCATATTTCAGTTCCAGAGAGGGATTGCCATCATTGTGTACTATACGAATGGCGGGGTCCAGCAGACTTTCCATACCAGCGGTTACATAGGCTTCCTGTTTGCCTTTTAATGTGGTGTCCGCAAAGGCAGGCTGTAGTGTATTGCCTAAATACTGTTGTACCAACCGTCCTTCCCTGTTAACGCCATATACCAGGCTAACATGTTGGGTATTAATACGGATGTGTATATTTTGTGCCGAAGCCAAGTGGGTCAGCAATACCAGGCCTATGGCCAGTAGTTTCTTCATGTTTAAACATTTACTAACGAGGAATAAGTGTACAAAATACAAATAAAAAGAAAGGATACATATGCTAATTTACCTGGTCCTTGTACTTTTCATGCAAAAAAGAGGTCGTACAGAAGTGGACAGCGGCTGTACGCTATCGGACAATGAAACGATAATGACGAAATTGATTATCAATGCTTTCTGTTGCGGCATTTTTTTAGCTGCACCAACGCGCTATACGCTTGTCTTATGATAAAAAACTACTTTCTGGTTGCCTGGAGAAATATTGCGAAGCATCGGTTTTTTGCGATGGTGAATATTTGGGGATTATCAATAGGAATCACGTTTGTTTTGCTGATAGGAGCATATACCTGGGGGGAACTACAGGTGAACCGGTTCGTTAAAAACAACGACCGCATTTTTCTGTTGAAAAGTAAGTGGGCGAATCCTGAAACAGGGGTTGAATTTGCAACGTTAGGACCACTAACAAAAGAATTGCAGGATAATTACCCTACGCTGATAGAGAAAGCGTATAGTCATGATGGCATTACTACAGTGGTGTCAGTAGGAGATAAACATTACCGGGAAGGGATACACCCCGGAGATTCTACTTTTTTTGATGTATTTAATTTACCGGTCGCTTATGGCGATCCGCGTACTGCTATGGATAAACCTAATGCAGTAGTGCTTACGGAGAAGAAGGCGAAATTATATTTCGGTAAAGCAGATGCAGTAGGAAAGCTGTTGAAGATTCAATCGTTTGATGGGCGGAATGAAGATTTTGAAGTAACCGCAGTGATAAAAGATCTGCCGTTTAATACCGTTACCAACTATACTAAACCCGGAAATGAGCTATTCATGGGGCCTGCGGGTATCAGGTACTTTGGCCGTGAGTTTGGCTTCAATAGTTGGCTATCACCTAATATTGTTGGGTATGTATTATTGAAGCCGGGGATAAAACCGGAACAATTAAAAGTACCACTGGCCACGTTGATAAAAACAAATGCTTCTTCTGAAATACAAAAAACACTGGAGGTATATCCGGTAGCATTAAAGGACATTTATCTGGGTATGTATAAAGGGCTTGCTGGTAGAATGATCGCTATTTTTTCTTTCGTAGCGATGTTCATCCTGCTGATGGCGATTATTAATTTCGTCAATATTTCTATTGGGAACTCTTTAACCAGGTTAAAGGAAATTGGTGTGAGAAAGGCTATGGGTGGTAAAAAGAGACAGTTAGTGTTTCAATTTATTACGGAATCGGTGTTAGTGGTGGCATTTTCTTTTGTGGTATCGCTCGGGATGTTCTTTTTATTAAAACCACTATTCAGCCAGATGATAGGGAAAGATATACCAGGCTTGTCTTCCTTCCCTGCCTGGTTCGCTTTTTTACCGGTATTTATTATTCTGTTTACGGGGGCGCTGGCAGGATTATATCCGGCTTTTGTATTGTCCGCACAACCTTCTGTAACTGCGTTAAAAGGAAAGCTGAAGAATATAAAGGAGAAGTTGTTATTCAGGCGGGCACTGATAACCGTGCAGTTTGTAACCGCTATAGTGGTATTCATAGCCGCCATCGTCATAGACAGACAAGTATCTTTCTTTTTTAATTCAGATCTCGGTTTTAATAAGGAGCGCGTTATCACCGTTCCGGTACCGCGGGACTGGACCTTTTCAGGTGTAAAGCATATGGAAAGAATGAGAGATGAGTTTCGTACGATGTCTGAGGTAAAAGATGCTTCATTTTCTTATGCGATCCCTGATGGGTGGAGTAATGGTGCCAACATGATTTATAGGCCGGAGAATGATTCCAGTACCGCTATTTCTTCGGTATCGGTTATATCAGATGAAAGGTTTGTAGCTACCTATGGTATTAAGATGAGCGCAGGTGCTTATTACACAGGTACGCAGGCAGACTCATCGAAAATTGTTATTAATGAAGCTGCAGTTCGTGCGCTTGGATGGAAAAGTGCAGCAGAGGCGATAAATCAGCCGGTGCGGATGCATAATTTTAGTGGAGTGATGTATGTGAGCGGTGTTACGCGTGATTTTCATTTTGGTACCTTGCGTGATGCGATTTCCCCTCTTTGTTTTATGACGGTAGAATCAATGGGTATTTATCGTTTCATCTCGTTTCGGTTAAATGCAGGTAATACTTCTAAGCAAATAGCAGCGTTACAAAATAAGTGGGGACAGGTTTTTCCGGATACTCCTTTTGATTTTAAGTTCCTGGATGACAGCATTGCACAGTTGTATGAAACAGAAACACAAATGCAAAAGGCGGCAAGGGCTGCTACGATTGTGTCGTTGATGATTGTTTTACTCGGGGTGTTGGGAATAGTTACCTTAAGTATTGCCAGAAGGAATAAGGAAATGGGAATAAGGAAAGTATTGGGAGCTTCTGTACTTAATATTATTACGTTGTTCGTGAAGGAATTTTCCTGGATCATTGTTGCCTCTAATATGGTGGCATGGCCGCTGTCATGGTACCTGTTACATACCTGGCTAATGGATTATGCTTATAGAATTAACATTGGCGCCGGACCGTTTTTAATAGTAGGTGTGTTGCTGATGTTATTGGTAGCATTTGTTATTATTGGCATGACGCGGAAACTGGCGACTACAAACCCGGTAAAAAGCCTTAGAACAGAATAAAGATTATTTTAGTAGCAGTTTATAATTGCTACTAAAATGACTACCCAGATTATTATTGTACTCGTCCTCACTTTGCTGATCAACCTGATTACTACATTATCTTATGCAGTAAGGATAGTGGGAGTGAGGACAGGAAGAATTGCCATTACCTTTTCATTATTTAATATCCTTGTATTATTATCACGTACTGCTAACACGCTACAGGCACCACTACTGGCTAAAACGGTAGAACAGGATCTGAAGTTGCAGGTAGCTTCCAATACGCTCATGTTCAGGTACATTATTTTATCATGTACGGTCGGGTCTGTTCTGGGAGCATTTCTTATCCCTACTTTTCAGAGGTTATTGTCCAGGGCGGTGGTGCATTTCAGTGTGCATAAGTCGATACCCAGATTATTTTATCTGGGTCTTTCCGGTGCCGGAATGCAGTTTGTGAAGGAAAGTTTGAAAATGCCATCGAGGGATCACTTAGTGGAGTTAACCGTTCAGAAGAGTTTTCCATGGCGTATATTTTTGTATAACCTGCTGGCTACGGCCATACTTACTATTGCGGTGTTGTCCTGTGTATATGCGGCTTATTTGAATCCGGAATACAGAACAACAGCCAGTAATCTTTCCGGGGTTATAAATGGGGTGGCTACTGTGTTAATGGCGTTATTTATAGATCCTCATTTATCGATCCTTACAGATGATGTGGTATTGGGTAAGGTAGCGGAGAGCTCTTTCCGAAAATATATTTCCTATATGGTTATTGCCAGGATTGGCGGTACATTGTTAGCACAGATACTCTTCCTGCCTTGTGCCCAGCTCATTGCGTTGTTGGCGGAAAAAGTATAGCAGGTACTTATTTTCCCGTAAAGTGATCTACAATGTTGATACTATTTGGAATTGATTAACAGTTTTTTCCGTTTTTTTTTGCTTTTTGGGAGATGATTGTTAAGCCCAGAACGTTTTTTGCTATTGTTGGTAACCCCCATACAGGCAAAGGAAAAACGACCCAGCAAATCTTTGAAAGGAAAATGTTTTTTCCTTTTAAGCAGCCGATTCAAGCGGCGTCATTTGGAGAAGAGCAGTTTGTAATTATCTTTCCCCGTTATCATGGTTCAGATGATTACCTGATGCGTATTAAGACCGTCATTCAGTTTCACAGGGAATCTGACACTTCTTTTTTTGTGGTCATGAATCTGGTGCCTGGTAATGGTATAGGGGATGTGCAAAACATACTGGCATATTTTAACCAGTCTGGGTTTGACATTCACTACCTGATACTAAGCAGCAGCTGGTATGATAGAAAGATGATCAGTTCTGCTGATATCGCACTGTTTGAAGAAGCGGTCGAAAATGGAACCGTTCAAGTCCTGGACCGGGTGGTGACGAAGTCTTTACAGCGCTTCAATGAAAGAACAGCGGAAGTAAAAGAAGAGATGTTGAAGGTCCTGGAAAAGAAGCAGGTTTATTTTTAATGGAAAGGGATGAGTGCATATTTCTCACCTGAAATGGAGGGGATTACTGGTATTGGAGAAATCCGTCCGGCAATTGGCAGTTGTAGCACAACTGTATTGCGGTGGATATTTTATGTCCTGAGCCTGTCTGACAGGAAGGATATTATTTTTTATACCTGGTACTTAGGGCCCGGAAAAGGTCATTAGAGGTGACTTTTTCGGGGACGTTTTCATTAGACGGGGTATATGTCATCAGGTAATGTGGATTGGGATTACCTGATAAAAGCGGCAAAATTATAGCTCAATCCTAACTGCATCTGTAGTGCCTTGCTTTTATCATATATCGGCTTGTACGTAGTTTCTTTCTTATAGAGAGAGTTTAGGAAGTACTGACTGCCCAGCATAATTTCCAGGTTTTTTGCCACAGCCATGCGGGCATTCAAATGTACACCATATAGAAATTTTTGTACATCTCCCTTGCTTTCAAAGAAGGCGCCGATTGCTTCCCGGGTATCTGCATTGGAAACGACCACATAGTTTGAGTATTTTTTGCCAATCAGATAATTGACAATGGGGCCAGCCTGTAAGGAGAACCGGTCAAATGTTAGTGAAACATTCAATGGACGTGATGTGAGGTAGGTGAACTTTGAATCGCCATACTTCGTTGTTAGTTCGCTTAAATTAAAATCATTCTTATAAAGAATGGATTGATAAATGTGGGTATCGTAATCATACCGGATCTGATTTACGCCCAGGGATAGTGAAATCTTCCATCTATCAGACAGCTTCCTCCCGGCTTCCACTTCAAAGTTAAAACCAACCTGCTGTTTAGTTTTAGAACTAGCAGTGGTGACCATGGGAGGATTGGCGGCATTGGCCACACTTATTACGCCCGGAATCGTAAAACCATTCACGATTATGATTTGATTGTTAAAGTTGGGGAGCATACTAACATTAGCACCGGCGTTTACTTTCAGTTCAATTTTTTGTGCTGTAACGATGGCTGGGATCAATGCCAGCGCAAACAGAGGCAATAAGGATTTCATTTTTTCTGAAAAGTAATAAAAACTACGTTTTGGGAAGGTATAAGGAAATTAAAAGCGGGTTAAAAAGAAAAGATACTTTTCAAGATGCCGATGTTTATAGACGTGAAAACGGGGCATCGGAAAATACCCCGTTTTCATGTGGAAAGGAGCCGGGGAGAAGCCGAAGTGCTTAGTGGAGGATCTGGCGGAAATTGCCGGATTTATAAGAAGGATAATGATTCATATATTTGCATATGGATTCAAGTTGGGTCTTTGCCACTATTAACTATTTCAAAGCAGTTTGATATTCCAGATACCCGGTATCTATAAAGCGTTTGAATATGTTCAAGGTGCAATCTTTTCAACCACACCGGTTGTTACAGGATTATATACTTTCCCACCTAATACTGGAAAGCGATTTCCGGGAAGAAGGCAGCCGGAAGATGACCATATTGCCGCACCTGATCCAAAGTCTGGTATTTAATTTAGGTCCGCCAGACAAGGTTTATGATATCACTAATAAGGAATATGTAGCGGCAGACAGTATTACAGGTGCCAATGATATTGTTTGTGAACGCTGCATTTACGCGGGAATGAAAAACCAGGTGATAAATTTTAAACCAGCTGCCTGGTTTAAACTCTTCCATATTCCGGCGACAAATTTCACAAACAAAAGCATTGATCTGTCGGTTATTGTCGGCTCTCAAATGCATGAATTAGGGGAGCAGTTAAGGGAATGTAGCAGCGGAGAACAACAGGTTGTCATCCTGGAAACATTTCTTATCAGCCGGTTATTGAGCGAAAGAAAATATTCTAGAAATCTGAATGAGACGATACGGCTGATATATGCAGCAGATGGCAATATTACCATCCGGCAATTGGAGTCGGAAACTTATCTTACCAAACGTACTTTAGAAAGAAATTTCCTGGAACAGACAGGGCTTCACCTGAAAACATTTTGTCGTATTGTGCGTTTCCGGCGAACGATTGAATACATGGAAAAAGAAAGAAAAATTCAATGGTGTTTATTGGCTAACCGGTTCGGGTATAGCGACCAAACTCATTTTATCAATGAGTTCAGGCATTTCGCAGGATGTTTACCACATGAATATCCTGGTTTCCGCAGCAGCCTGGAGCTGGCGTTGGGGATTTAAATTTTGTCACTTTTATCCGATAGTCCCCGTTTTTATTTTCCTAAATTAGCATCACTTGTAGTTCCCCGTATTAATGCGGTTAAGCAATGATAACATTGGTTGACGAATTGGCCGTATTAATGATGTCGAAAATGCATCTCCTGATATTTTTGACCGTTTTCTTGAAATTCCCACTATCCTTTAAAGCTGGTTTATTGATTGCCTGCTATTAGCAATAGCAGATGTTACAGGTAAATATTCCATTCACCAAAATAGCAATCATATGAGTTATATCGAAAACGATGCGACCAACCGCCGTGATTTTCTCGGAAAAATCATTGTAGGAGCAACGGTGCTGACCATGCCATCTTTTGTTCCTTTAGAGCTGCAGGCTGCATTTCCCCATGAACAAAATATTGGCCTCGAAAACCCCGAAGCATGGGTGAATAAAATCAAGGGCAAACACAAAATGGTGCTGGATGTAGTTCGTCCGCACGATATACTGCCTTTTGCCTGGCCCAAAGTATTTTTACTGACCAATGCAGCTACAGGCACACCCGAAAAAGAATGCTGTGTGGTGGTAGTGTTGCGTCACGATGCGATTCCATATGCTATGAAAAGTGAGCTATGGGCCAAGTATAAATTTGGAGAGATGTTTAAGGCAGATGATCCTGCCACAAAAGCGCCGGCAGTCAGAAACCCCTTCTGGGAGCCTAAGCCGGGAGACTTTAAAGTTCCGGGTGTTGGAGACGTAGCTATCGGAATCAATGAACTGCAGGCCAGTGGCGTATTATTCTGCGTATGTAACATGGCAATAACCGTGTATAGTGCAGTGGTGGCACAAAACATGTCACTCGATGCAGCCGAGGTCAAGAAAGAATGGATCGAAGGAATCTTACCAGGAATACAATTGGTGCCTTCCGGCGTATGGGCTGTAGGACGCGCTCAGGAAAAGAATTGCGGCTATTGTTTTGCGGGATGAAAAGGATTTTTTTCCGGACGTTGTGGGGCATAGTGTTGCTGGGGGTGATTCTGGTTGTTGTTAAAACGGTTTTCAACAATCAGGGTAAACGCGGAAAAAAGGTAATGACGACGTTGTGGATGGCGCCAGATACGGCTACGATCCCACATACACCAAGTGGTGCAATGATCCGCTATGGCCAGGATCTTATAGCCCACACTTCCGTATACCTGGGCCCCAAAGGAAAAATAGCAGCTGTCAGCAACGGTATGAACTGTCAGAATTGCCACTTGGAGGCGGGCACCAAGCGTTGGGGAAACAACTTTGGGGGCACGGCATCTACGTATCCAAAATTCAGGGAAAGGAGCGGCACTGTTGAATCGATTGCAAAAAAAGTGAATGATTGTCTGATCCRCAGTCTCAATGGTATTGCCCTCGACAGTAACAGCCGGGAGCTCAGGGCTATCATAGCTTACATTCAATGGCTCGGGAAAAATGTACCTAAAGGATACAAACCACCAGGAAGCGGAATAAAGGAAATAGCATACCTGGAAAGAAGGGCAGATACCATAAAAGGGAAGCTGGTGTATATGCAGCAATGCAGTAAATGTCATGGAGAGAATGGTGAAGGGAAACTATCCGGAGGTGCTGTTGAGTACGAGTATCCACCTTTGTGGGGAGAGAAAACTTATAATACAGGCGCAGGTATCTACAGGCTGTCGAGATTTGCCGGGTATGTAAAAAACAATATGCCGTTTGGTGCCGACTATAGCAAAACATTATTAACGGACGAGGATGCCTGGGATGTGGCTGCCTTTGTAAATTCACAAATTCGTCCCGTTAAGGAGTTCCCTGAAGACTGGCCTGTAGTAAGCACCAAGCCGGTAGATCATCCTTTCGGGCCGTTTAGCGATACCTTTTCTGAGCAACAACATAAATATGGTCCTTTTGGTCCTATTCTACATCAAAGGGAGAAGCAGCACATTAAATAAACAAGCCGGTTGATATTCATCATTTCAAGTAACAATATGATCATGAAAAAGCTATTCGTACTTGTTGGATGTTTGCTTGGATATCTCGCATCCTATGCCCAGGCAGATTACAAGGTAGTATTTGATATTACCAGTAAATCGGTAGAGGATCATAACACGGTGATACGACAAGTGAACGGTATCCTGAAAGGTAGCCCGGATGCACAGTTGGAAGTGGCAGTTTATGGTGACGCCCTGGATATGGTATTGAAAGATAAATCAAAAATAACACCTGCCCTTACTGAGCTGCTGAACAATAAAAAAGTGAGTGTAAAAGTATGTGGAGCTACCATGAAACGGAATAATAAAGATGCCAGTGAATTGATTCCCGGTGTTGAAGTTGTACCGGATGCCATTTATGAAATAATCACCAAACAGAGAGAAGGGTGGGGGTATATTAAAGTGGCGCATTAATAAAATATGATAATGCCCTGCGGAGGTCAGAGCTCCCTGGGCCTAATAGAGAATCAAGTAGAAAATTTGGGGATAGCGTGAATTTTAAGCATAACGTTTATAAGGCATTAAGAACACTCATCATTATGGTCAGCATTACCTACAAAGTGCATAGTCATTATGTAGGTACTGTCGATTTTATGCTTAGCAACCGCTTAGTACCTATAGAAGTACTGCAGGGGAGGTGGACTTGATGCGGGGATGACGTTCGGATGTATAACCCCGATGAAATTGCATCAGAAGGTGTATGGAGGTCAGAACCAGCCATAGCAGGGCGGCTTCAGTGCCAACTGTAGCTGCAGAAAGAAATACACTATTGAAAGGATGTAGGTATAAAGCGTTTATTTATCAAAATATCTCCGGGGCAAGGAGCGCTTTATTCCAGTTGAATGACAGCTGGATATGTGTATGTATAGGTAAGGTTGGGAAGCAATATCTTCCGCTTTGGGTAAGTGCGTTTATTAGCCTGTTTGGGTACCTGTGGTGCTGCCACCGCAATAATATCGGCGGCCATGTATTGTCTGTTGCCGGATGGGCCATCCTTGTACATCGCTCTTACCTGGAAAACCACTACCAGTGAGCCCTCCCCGGGTACATCGAGTGAAACATTTGTTTCCTGGAAAGTGGTATCCGGCTCTATCATTAGCGTAACTGTTTCGCTACCTGTCACCTGACGTGATATAAAGTTAATACGCGTTGCGATCACTTTTACTTCCAGGGCAGCTATACCTTGATATTCGGCGATGGTTTGTGCGGGAATATTTAATATACCGTTACTTAAAAGCCGGGGAGCCACTGGAAAAAAACGATCGATTCCAGTATGCTGATTGAAGCGGAAGCCTGTTATGGCGGCGTGATGATCGCCGGCAGTAATGAGCAGCTTGTTGAGCCGATTGATGTGGGCGCCGTCACAATGGATATCCAGATGGGGATAGAAAGCATGACGGATAAAAGCGCCTTTCCTGCTGGCGATGCCGAAGCGCCGGGATGCGCGGCGGGTAGCAGCCGTTTGCTGCACGCTTTCGGGCATGCTACGCAGGAAGTATTGGCCATTGCGCTTATACCCAATGAGATTGCCGAGTTTTCTCGTAAAAGAAATGACAGACATTTGTTTTGCCATGGGAGATTATTTTGATTACTATAAATATAACATAATCCGGGGAACCTGTTTTGGGGGCAAGTTGAAGATTATCTAATACGAGTGCAATGAGTATTGTATAATATTCAAGGAGAGTTCGGGAGGGATTTGAGCATGACAAACGCGCGTGTATGGGCCTTTAGAGAATATTGAAAAAGATATCCTCCAGGTTGAAACCTTGATCCAATAAAATGTGATAATGCCCTGCGGAGGGCAGCGCTCCCTGGGCATTATAAATGCTGAAGCCCAGTTGTGCCTACGTTTACGGGCATAAAAAAAGGCCATCTTCCGATGACCTTTTTTTTGTGGTGTGAGCCGGGATCGAACCGGCGACACAAGGATTTTCAGTCCTTTGCTCTACCAACTGAGCTACCGCACCATCCTTTTTTGTTGCCCTCTCTCGTGAGGGGATTGCAAAAGTAATACAATCTTTTGAATTGCAAAATATTTTTTCAAAAAAATTATAAAATCACTTTTTCGTGCAGAATACCGTTCCACAATTCATGACGCCAAAACAGCGACTGTTGGGCGTATTCACCGGCTTCCCGCCATTTATTTTCATCTGCTCCACAAAGTTCGTTGACCATTTGCATAGCCAGTTGGCTATGGTGATCGCCGTCTACTTCTATGTGTCTTTCGAGATAATAAATGAAGGTATCCAGCTTGCCGGGAAATTTCTGATCCAGGTCTTTTACCAATGCCAGGAACATATCAGGAATAAGATCTTCCCGGCCAAAAGTAAATACTGCTGCCATAATATGTGCCTTACCGGTAGCAATCACATCAAAAGTAAAGCCTAAAAAGCCTTTTACAGCCTTAGGAAGGGACGATTTTTCCAAAATGCTTTGGATAGGCTTCCCGGCTTTTACATCGGCTATAATCGTCTTTATATTGCCGATATCGGCACCTGCCTGTTGCATGGCCTGCTCATACAGTTCAAAATGGCTGCAGCGGTTCCCTGCTTTATCCACATCGCTTTCTTCGCCGGTTACAATTTCATTGATGAGATACCGGGTGGCTGCATTACCAACGGGCACCCAGGGAATGTTTACACAGGTAAGCTGTTGTTGTAATCCTTTGAGTAACGACATGAAATCCCAAACGGCATAAACATGGTACTGCATAAATGTACGTACGTCTTCCAGTGTTTGCAGCTCCGCATATAATGGGTGCGCCACTACTTTTTGCCTGTTGGAGGCAATGGTTTCCTGTATTTGTTTGATACTCATTTTGTATGCTTTGATACTGATAAAAACAGCTTAGTTGCCGTATACTACCAGGAATTTAATACGCATCAGTTTCAGCTGTTCCAGCGTATAATCGTTTTCAATCAGCTCTTCTCTTGCCAATACCAGGCTGGAGGTTTCACAACCTTTGAAGTACTCCATGATTTCATCCTGGGCATAGTCATCCAGCTCTTCATCCAGGCAATAGTCGATGTTTAATTTGGTACCACTGGCAACAATGGTTTCCATTTCATCGAGTAGTTGCGAGAGGGAGAGTTCTTTATTTTTGGCGATGGTTTCCAGCGGTATTTTCTTATCGATGTTCTGGATAATAAATACTTTCATCCCGCTTTTGTTCACCACGCTTTTCATGACAAAGTCGTCCGGTTTGGTGATGTTGTTTTCTTCTACATACCTGGTGATAACATCCACAAACTGCTTACCATAACGAACCGCTTTACCTTTACTTACGCCCTGGATCTTTTCCAGTTCCTGAACGGTGGTAGGGTATTGGGTGGCCATGTCTTCCAGGGAAGTTTCCAGGAAGATAACGAAAGGAGGGAGGTTCTTTTCTTTCGCCACTTTTTTACGCAGTTCTTTCAGCATTTCAACTAATGCCGGATCTGCGGAGGCCTGTGCTTCTGCAGCAGCTTCATCTTCATCATCCATGGCGTCTGCATCAAACTGATGATTCAGGGCCACCATAATGGAATATGGTTTTTTGAGGAATTGGGTGCCTTTGTTGGTGACTTTCAGCAGGCCGTATTCTTCTATATCTTTTTCTATCAGTCCCTCCAGCATCATCTGACGCATCAGGGAATTCCAGAAATGTGCATCGTCATCTTTGCCTTCACCAAATACTTCCAGCTGATCGTGGCGGTAGGTGTTGATCTGGGGGCTTGTTTTGCCGGTGATGATGTTGATTACGTATTCGCTGCCGAAACGTTCTTCGAGTGCGCGAATGGCTTTCAGCATGATCACTACCCGGTTTTTCACCTCTATTTTTTCTTTGGGATTGCGGCAGTTATCGCATTGACCGCAGTTTTCTGTTTCGAAGTGTTCTCCGAAGTAGTGGAGAATCACCCGGCGGCGGCACACAGCGCTTTCTGCGTAGGCTACGGTTTCGTTGATGAGTTGTGCGCCCATTTCACGTTCGCTGAGCGATTTATCCCGCATCAGGTGTTCCAGTTTCTGCACATCCTTGTGGGAGTAATAGCAGATACAGATACCTTCCAGTCCGTCTCTGCCGGCGCGACCGGTTTCCTGGTAATAGTTTTCCAGGCTCTTTGGAATATTGTAGTGGATTACGAAGCGTACATCTGGTTTGTCGATCCCCATACCGAAGGCGATGGTGGCTACAATCACTTCTGTATCTTCATGGAGGAACATGTCCTGACGCTGGGCCCTGGTAGTAGGGTCCAGGCCTGCATGATACGCCACTGCTTTTATGCCGTTGGCGACCAGCATATCTGCCAGTTCTTCTGTGGTTTTACGGTTGAGCGTGTAAATAATACCGCTTTTGCCTTTATGTGAGTGAATAAACTTAACAATATCCTTATTGGTTTGCTCCTTTTTGCGCTTGGTCCTGATTTCATAATACAGGTTTGGACGGTTAAAGGAAGAAATAAAGATGTTGGCTTTATTCAGTGCCAGGTTCTTTACGATATCGCTCTGCACTTTAGGGGTCGCCGTAGCGGTTAGGGCGATGATAGGCAGGTTATCGCTGATCTGGTCTATCATTTCCTTCAAACGGCGGTATTCCGGTCTGAAATCGTGTCCCCATTCAGAAATACAGTGTGCTTCATCTACGGCAATAAAGGAAATCTCCAGTTCTTTGAAGAAATCCAGGTTTTCCTGTTTGGTGAGCGTTTCGGGCGCCACATATAACAGCTTGGTTTTGCCCGCTGTCAGATCTGCCCGCACTTTTTTTATCTGCGCCTTGGATAAGGTGGAGTTTAAAAAGTGGGCCACGTTGTCTTTACTGCTGTAGCCTCTTACCAGATCTACCTGATTTTTCATCAGGGCAATAAGTGGTGACACAATCAGCGCACAACCGGGACTCATTAACGCCGGTAGTTGGTAGCATAGTGATTTACCTCCACCAGTTGGCATTATAACAAAAGTATCTTTGCCTGAKAGGATGCTATTTATAATTTTTTCCTGATTTCCTTTAAAGGAATCGAACCCGAAGTGTTCGCGTAATGCATCCATCAAACGTTCCTTAACAACAGCCATTGCATTCAAATTTTAACTCTAAAGAACCAACAAATGACGAAATAATTTTATATGTTTTTTAGGGGACACGAAGTTACTTAAAAAAGCGCGGAGTATCAATATAAATTACATAACAGCACCAGTGCTGACTAAAAAATGATAAATTTGTAATTCGTCATGAAAAGGAATCAAACTATCAATATAGGAGACGTAGCCAAACGCACAATTGCCATGGAGGCATCAGCTATTAATGATTTGCAACAGTTTATAGATGCAGATTTTGAGAAAGTTGTTGAAAAGATCGCGCAATGTGAAGGACGGCTGGTAGTAACCGGCATCGGTAAAAGTGCCATTATTGCCCAGAAAATAGTGGCCACATTTAATTCTACCGGGACCCCCGCACTTTTCATGCACGCAGCAGATGCGATTCATGGAGATCTGGGGATGATCAGAGAGGAAGATATCGTAATGTGTATTTCGAAAAGCGGTACTTCTGCTGAAATAAAGGTACTGGTTCCCCTTGTGAAGAATTTTGGCAACATACTCATCGCCATGGTGGGGAATACAAGCTCGTTTTTGGCCCAGGAAGCCGATTTTGTACTCAACACCACTGTTAGCCAGGAAGCCTGCCCTAATAACCTCGCACCCACCACCAGTACCACTGCACAGTTGGCAATGGGAGATGCATTGGCGGTATGCCTGATAGAATGGCACGGATTTACGGCTGCTGACTTTGCAAAATTCCATCCCGGCGGGGCCCTGGGAAAGAAGTTGTATCTTAAAGTAGGGGATCTCAGCAAACAACATCAATCCCCACAGGTACTGCTAAACAGCTCCTTAAGAGAGGTAATTGTGGAAATATCCTCCAAAATGCTGGGGGTAACCGCAGTGGTGGATGAAAAAGGATTATTAAGAGGCATTATTACAGATGGTGACCTGCGCAGAATGCTGGAGAAAGATGTTCCTACAGCAGCTGTAACGGCCAAAGATATAATGTCGCTGCACCCAAAAATGATTCAGCAGGATCAGCTGGCTATCAACGCACTTGAAATGATGCGCCAGCACGATATAACCCAACTGCTGGTAATGGACGGAGAGCGATATCAAGGTATTATTCACTTACATGATTTAATCAGAGAAGGAATTATTTAGAAATGACACAGCTGAACAGCCATTTTTATGTGGCAATAATGGCAGGGGGTATAGGCAGCCGCTTCTGGCCCCACAGCCGCACAGACAATCCCAAGCAGTTCCTGGACATCCTGAACACGGGGAAAACCCTGCTCCAATGGACTTATGAACGCTTCGCGCAGTTCATCCCAAAGGAAAATATTTTTGTGGTTACCCATCACCAGTATAACAGCAAGGTGAGCGATCAGTTACCTGAATTGCCTGCTGCCAATATTGTGAGCGAACCTTCCCGCAAAAATACAGCTCCATGTGTTGCTTATATCTCCCATAAAATCCATAAACAGGACCCGCTGGCCAATATCATTTGTGCACCGGCAGATCACCTGATTATGGATGGACCTGCTTTTACCAACGCATGCCTCAACGCACTGCTGTTTGTACAAAAAAACAGTGCCCTGCTAACACTGGGTATTAAACCCACCAGACCCGATACCGGCTATGGCTATATTCAGTTCGAACCCCAACAAGTGTCCGACAATGTATACCAGGTAAAAACATTCACAGAAAAACCTAACCTGGAACTGGCTAAAACCTTCCTCCAGAGTGGCGATTTCCTCTGGAATGCCGGCATCTTTGTATGGAATGTGAAAACCATCCTGGCAGCATTTAAACAATACCTGCCGGAAATAGACGAACTGTTTGAACAGGCTACACCGGCACTGAATACCCCACAGGAGAAAGAGGTGATGGAAAAGGTATACCCTCAGTGTACCAACATCTCTATCGACTATGGTATCATGGAAAAAGCCAGCAACGTTTATGTCATCCCTTCCAACTTCGGCTGGAGCGACCTTGGTACCTGGGCTTCCGCTTACGAAAACCTGGAAAAAGATTATCTCGGCAACGCGGTTCAGGGCAAAAACGTAGTGGTAATAGATGCCACCAAATGTATGGTAAAAGTACCCAACGATAAACTGGTACTGCTGCAGGGACTGGATGAGTTCATCGTAATAGATACTAACGATGTATTACTCATCTGTAAAAAAGAAAATGAACAACAGATCAAAGAATATGTTGGAGAAATAAAACGCAATAAGGGCGAAAAATTCCTCTAAAGTTTTTCATTTTTTTGATATTGAAATTTAGATATTTAGCTGCTGAAAGCAACTTGCTTTGCTACTAAATGCCTAAATTTCAATATCAAAAAAAGTATAAATGGTCTCTAAACTGCCCAATGTAGGCACTACTATATTTACCGTCATGTCCGCATTGGCGGCCACCCA
Source organism: Chitinophaga sp. 10T418 (assembly GCF_056394125.1). Classification (NCBI taxonomy): domain Bacteria; kingdom Pseudomonadati; phylum Bacteroidota; class Chitinophagia; order Chitinophagales; family Chitinophagaceae; genus Chitinophaga; species Chitinophaga sp. 10T418. The sequence continues at coordinate 589,882 of NZ_JBFTHG010000004.1, read as the reverse complement.
CAAAGCCATTAACCTCTCCCAGGGATTTCCGGATTACGATTGCAGCGATGAGCTCAAAGCGATGGTGAATGAAGCCATGCAACAAGGCCATAACCAGTATGCTCCCATGCCCGGACTGATGCCACTCAGATCCGCCATCGCAGAAAAAATCAGTCATCTTTACCAGCAAACCGTTAACCCGGATACCGAAATCACTATTACCCCGGGAGGTACTTACGCCATCTTCACCGCTATTGCTACGTGTATTCATCCTGGTGATGAAGTGATCATTTTTGAACCTGCATACGACAGCTATATTCCCAACGTATTGGTAAACGGGGGCATACCTATCCTGATATCGCTTTCATTTCCTGATTACCGTATTAACTGGGCGGAAGTGCGCAGCAAGATAACTCCCCGCACAAAAATGATTATGCTGAACACTCCGCATAATCCTACCGGAAGTATTTTACAGGAAAACGATATACAGGAACTGGAAAAGCTGGTGGCAGAATTTAACCTGCTGGTATTATCTGATGAAGTGTATGAACACCTGATATTTGACTGCGCCACCCATCATAGCATTTTGCGTTACCCTGCTATTTACCGCAACAGTTTTGTTACTTTTTCCTTTGGCAAAGTATTTCATAATACCGGCTGGAAAATGGGCTATTGTGTAGCACCGGAGCACCTGATGAAAGAGTATAGAAAAGTGCATCAATATCTCTGCTTCTCAGTAAATACCCCCATGCAATATGGTCTGGCTAAATTCCTGGAAACACCTTCACACTACCTGGAGCTGCCGGCATTTTACCAGCAAAAACGAGATTATTTTCTGCAACTGATGAAAGATACCCGGTTTACTCCGCTATCCAGCGAGGGAAGCTATTTTCAGCTGATGAAGTACGACCGGATTTCGGAAGAAGGAGATAAAGATTTTGCGATCCGCATGACCAAAGAATTTGGTGTAGCGGTGATCCCGGTATCCGCATTTTACCAGGATGGAAAAGATGATCATGTAATCCGTTTTTGTTTTGCTAAAAAGCAGGCCACACTCGAACAGGCTGCTGCAAAGCTCCTGCACATATAAAAGGCATCGGACTGCAAATAAAAAAAGGAGGCTGTTAATAACTGTTTGATCAATTGCCTTTAAATAAATTGATCAAACGGGTTATTAATGCCTCCCTTTTTTTTATGAAAAAGCAAATTTATTCCCGGCTATAAAAGGCGGCTTATTAAACAGCTACCGCTGCAGCTGGTTCCGCAGGTCTGTTGTTTTCCAGTATAAGCGTGTTCTCCTTGAAGCTCACGATACCGGTTTCTACATCATACACAGCCCCGATGATGCCAACTTCTCCTTTCTGAATCATTTCACGCAGAATATTGCTTTGTTCCATAATGGCCTGTACAGAACGTTCTACGTGAATATTGTTTACCGCCTCCACAAATTTACTGTTGTGGGAATTACGATCGTTTTTTACTGTTTTTTCTGCAAAAACGGCGGGTGCTATTTTATTCAGCAACCCGGTGAGGTTGCCCATTTCTATGGCATCGCAGGCTCCTTTAATGGCGCCACATTTGGTATGGCCCAATACCACGATGAATTTTGAACCGGCTACTTTACAGGCATATTCAAGACTACCGAGTACGTTATCTGAAATAACGCCACCGGCTAAACGTATACTGAAAATATCGCCCAGTCCCTGGTCAAAAACCAGTTCTGCAGAAGTACGGGAGTCCATGCAGCTCACAATAGCCGCCATGGGCCACTGTCCGTCAGAGGTATCATTCACCATCTGCAGCAGGTTACGGTTCAGGCGAAGGTTATCCACAAACCGGCTGTTGCCGGCTTTCAGTAATTCTAAAGCCTTTTTAGGTGTTATATTGGATTGAGATATTTTATTGAGTGTTTTCATGATTGTCATTTTTAAAAATTGAAAAAACATGAACGGATAAAAGCATGGTATTCCGTTTACATTTGAATCGGCGCGGAGGCGTATGCCCCGGATATTAGTTTAACTGCAATTCTTTCAGCAACTCTTTGTGGTTACCGGAAGAAATCGTGTGAACCAGAGGAGACGTCAGCCTGGATTGCTCTTCAGCTGTGAGATCGGGTGTATTTTGAATATTATACACCGTTTTAAACCCCGTCAGGATTACTTTAATATTTTTTTGTGGTGCTTTGATGTCTTTGAATTCGCGAATGGTTTGCAGTACATCAAAATCTATATACGCTGTTTTATGTGCATCTATTACCAGCGTGATATTATCGGGCATATGATCCAGCGTGAGCAGGATGCTGGCTTTATTCAGGAAAGAAACTTCCTGGGCCAGTTCCAGACGGATACTGTCGCCGCTATGGTATTTTTCCTTGCGGAAATAATAGGAGCTTTTCATATTACCACGTAAAATGGCCAGTACGCTTACTACCATACCGAGTGCAATACCAATCAGCAGATCAGTAAATACAATCGCCACAACAGTAACCGCAAACGGCACCCACTGGTATTTGCCGTTTTTAAACATCTCTTTAAAGATGGAAATCTTACACAGCTTATACCCCGTTACGAGCAATACTGCGGCGAGTGTAGCCAGCGGAATTTTATTTAATACCACGGGAATAAGTGCCGCACAGGTCAACAGTAATGCACCATGTACCATGGTAGACATTTTAGTTTTACCACCTGCGTTGATGTTGGCGCTGGAACGAACAATCACGGAAGTGATAGGCAAACCACCAATTAAACCGCTCACGATATTACCAATACCCTGGGCTTTCAGCTCACGGTTAGGAGAGGTATAGCGCTTCATTGGATCCAGTTTATCGGTTGCTTCCACATTCAGTAATGTTTCTACAGACGCTACAATCGCAATGGTTACCCCGATAATCCACACTTCTTTATTAGTGATAGCGTTGAAGTTGGGGAAGGTGAACTGGTTTACGAAATCACCAAAGCTGGCAGGTACCGGTAAAGATACCAGGTGATTAGATCCCAGTGCCAGCAACTCGCTGCCGGAAAATGCTATATTCAGCAAAATGCCGGTAATTACTGCTACCAGCGGCGCTGGCACTACATTGAGTTTCGGGATCTTGCTCCAGTACAGAATAATGAAAATGGATATAATGGTAATCAGTGTTGCGCCAATGCTGATATGATTAACAGCAGAAAGCAGGGCACTGAAAGTATTGTCGCCATCTATCTGGAAAAAGGTAAAATCGCCTTCAGTGTTGGCATCATAGCCAAAAGCATGGGGCAATTGTTTCAGTATAATAATAATACCAATGGCCGTAAGCATCCCGGTGATAACATTGGAAGGGAAGTAGTTGGCTACAGTACCGGCTTTTATCAGACCCAGCACCAGTTGAAGCACGCCGGCAATAACCACAGAGAGCAGGAATACGTCGAACGCGCCTAACTTGGTAATGGCTACCAGTACTACTGCCGTAAGACCGGCCGCAGGGCCGCTTACACTCAATTGCGAGCCGCTCAGGAAGCCGATGACCAGGCCACCCACGATACCGGAAATCATACCGGCAAACAGGGGAGCACCAGAGGCCAGCGCTATGCCAAGGCACAGTGGCACCGCAATGAGGAAAACAACAAGGCCGGCAGAGAAGTCGCCTTTTATATTAGAGAATAATGATGTTTGCTTGTTCATAAAATAAGCTTTTCCGTTAAGGGATCGCATTTCCGGATAGCAGCATTTGCCGCAACCGTGGAAACAATCAGATAGAATAACACTACCATTGGGACCCGATGCTCGTATTACGATAACGGATACACGAATTCCTGGTAGTAATTGAATGAATAAATAAAAAGAATAGAAAAATCAGCGGTTGTGATCACAACTGCTTTGGGAATTATGCGATATGCATATTGGGAGGGGGGGCGTGTATTTCCTGAGCAGGGTTGCTTGGAATATCTTCCATTAAATGATATTGAAGAATACCAATAATGAGCAGTGGGTTAAATTGAACTTCATCAAATTGCTTGCAGAATTTCAGTTCCTTGGCAATTTTGATGTGGTCTCCACCACAATCAACAGGATGCTCTTCCACAATCTGATTATTAAACAGCAGTTTCCCTACTTCCTTGATTGGAAGTAATTGAGACACCATTAGTGCCAAAAGGAATATGCCGATAATTTTCTTCATGTGTATTTTACGCTTGTACAAATGTAATTGAGGGAAAGCACAAATTGCGATTTGTAGCCATTAAAAAAATGTTAAAGCAATTTAACACTAAAAAGGCTTATTTCAACCTAATTTCCGTTTATCCGTGCTAAATACCGTTCATCACTTTTATCGCTATCAACTATATTATTGTTTTTTTACGAAGATGCCTACCTGTATTGCTTTTTACCCACTTTTTCAGGTAGCCTTCTAAGCAAGTTATTTTGCTTTCTATGGTATTCGGTATTGCATAGTAGTAAATATTCCCTACTTTTGTATCGTACAATTGAAATAATAGCTATTACAACTATAACTGATCAGAAACCACCATTAAGAAAAAAAACTAAAGCTCACTTGCCATGAACATTGATAACACACAATCGCAGATGAGGAAGGGAGTGCTGGAGTTTTGCATACTGTCCATCATTAAGCAAGGAGAAGCTTACCCGTCAGATATCATCGAAAAGATGAAAGAAGCGAAGCTGGATATCCTGGAGGGCACCCTTTATCCTTTATTAACAAGATTGAAAAATGCAGAGCTACTCACGTATCGCTGGGTAGAAAGCAGTTCAGGTCCTCCAAGAAAATATTTTTCCATGACGGATAAAGGGGAGGCCTTTTATCAGGAACTGGAAAGTACCTGGAACGAACTGGCTAATGCAGTACATCAACTAACACAAAGCAGTACCCCTCTTTAAGAGAAGACTTACCTAAAACCTAAATGAACTAGTAATGAAAAAGATAATCAACATAAACCTGTCGGGCCGACTTATCCCCATCGAGGATAGTGCGTACGAGATACTTAGCCAGTATCTGGGTAGCCTGAAGAAATATTTTTCGAAAGAGGAAGGTGGGGATGAAATTGTGTCTGACATTGAAAGCCGTATTGCTGAAGTTTTCCATGATATACTGAAGAAAGGCGCACATTGCATTACAGATGCTGATGTAACAGCCGTAAAAGCTTCCATGGGCACACCAGAGCAATTTGATGATGCTTCCGGAGAAGGAACTAAACAACAACAAAGGGATGACGCTTCAGACGCAGGATATATACCTCGTCCCCGTAAACGCCTTTACCGTGATCCGGAAAACAAAGTACTGAGTGGTGTATGTAGCGGTTTGGGCGCTTATTTTAATATTGATCCGGTGATCTTCCGCATCATCTTCGCCCTGCTGGCCATTGGTGGTTTTGGTACCGGTATCCTCGTATACTTCATTCTCTGGATAGCTACTCCGTCTGCTGATACCGCAGCGGAGAAGCTGGAAATGAGAGGCGAAAGAGTAGACCTGAATAATATCAGATCTACCATCCAGGAAGAATTAAATCATATGAAAGGCCAGGTGAAAAATGTAGGAGAAGATATCCGAAATTTTTCGCAGGGCCGCGGCAAGCAAGTAGGTAGTGATATTGAACGCTTTTTTGTGAACCTGGCAAGTGGATTAGGTAAAGTGTTGGTAGCCGTTACCAAGGGGTTCTTTTATTTCTTTGCTGTAGTAATGCTGATCTGCCTCATCGTGGTAGGAATAGCTATGGCAGTATCTTCCGCGGCCCTTTTCCCCTTGAAAGATCTTTTCCTCAGTGGTGCTCAGAACTTCTTCATATGGCCAGCCATCGGCTTACTGATAGGTATTCCGATTGTGGCACTGGTAATATTTATCATCCGTAAACTCACCGGTGTAAGAGAAACAAACCGTTATGCTGGTTATACTTTAATGTTCCTTTGGTTGCTCGGACTGGCTTTTGCAGCCGTAGTGGTATCCTCAGTAGTGAAAGACTTCAGAAGACCCGCTACAGAAACGGAAACAATAGCCATTCAACAGCCATCTAAGGGTAAACTGATCCTGAAAAAGGCACCAGGTGGCATCCTGACGGAAGGAGATGATGATATGCATTTCGGTTTCTTTGATGACCATTTGCTGGTAGCCGATGATACCGTACTCATTAACTACATCCGCATAAGAGTGGAAAAAAGCCCGAACGACAGCTTTGGTGTAGAAGTATCCCGCTTTTCAAGAGGCCGCAATGTACAACAGGCAAAAGAACTGGCACATGATATCGCATTCCGTCTGAATCAGAATGACTCTATCCTGTACCTGCCGGAAGGATTCTCCCTGTCTCCGCATTCTAAATACCGCGGCCAGCGTGTTACGGTAACCATAAGAGTACCGGTAGGCAAGAACATAGAAATAGATCGCGAAGTATATCGCAACTATTCTTTCAGCCGGTATAGCTCTGATGATGATAACTGGGATAATGATGATTATAATAATGACGGTGAAGGCCCGCTTAATCTGAAAATGACACCAGATGGTACCAATGACCTTAACGAACCTAAGCCAGCTCCTCAAAAAGAGCACAATGACTCCACAGGAGAAGGATATCGTTACAAAGGCCCATCTGCTCAAAATGCAGTTAAAGCAGTCAAAAAGACAGCAGCATTAGACGGAAGCGTTTCTTTCCTGGCCTTTCTGATGGTGAATAAATACAACAGCTAATAGCATAATTGCTTAATTATAAATCAAGTGAAGTGAAAACGCCGCCATGTTTTCACTTCACTTTTTTTTAACATACCCTTTCTGAGATTTTCCCGATCGGATCATTCATCCCTATGATTAATGTTTAACTTTGCATATTCAGCTCATTATATTAAATAATAGGATAAGACAAGGAATGCAGGCTCCCATAAACATCGCGCTGGTAGGAAATCCGAATAGTGGTAAAAGTTCCCTTTTTAATGCGCTCACCGGTTTAAACCAGAAGGTGGGCAATTTCCCGGGAGTAACGGTAGACAAGAAAACCGGAACAGCTCAGATAGTACCTGGCGTCACCGCCAATATCATTGACCTGCCTGGAACTTATAGCCTGTACCCTAAAAGTGCAGATGAATATGTGACCTATGATGTGCTGATTAATCAGAACAGCAATGATACCCCCCGCCTGGTTATTATAGTGGCAGATGCTTCCAACCTGAAACGTAATCTCCTCTTTTGCTCCCAGATCATCGACCTTAAGATCCCTGTTATCATTGGCCTGACCATGATGGACATTGCACGCAAAAAAGGAGTGGAAATAGATCTGGACGGACTGGAAAGAGAATTAGGCGTACCTGTAGTGGCCATTAATCCACGTAAGAATAAAGGAGTTACTGAAATTAAAAAAGTAATAGACCTGGCTATACGTTCGCAATACAGAACGCCCCCCAGAGATTTTATCAATAACAGCGCACTGGCCAGAGAGGTGATTGAAGAAGTGAAGAAAGCTGTACCCGCCTGTAAAAGCGATTACGGCGCTTTACATATTGCCGTTAACGTAGATGACCTGTCATTTATCAGCAGTGGTGAGAAACAGGCCATCAAAAATGCACTGCAAACGTACCAATTCAATAAAACCAAGATACAGGCAGAAGAAATTATGCAACGATATGCCCGCATCAAGCATATCATGAAGGCAACGGTAGTGGAAAATGATCCGCTGCAAAAACAATTGCGTTCAGAAAAAATTGATGACCTGTTGCTGCATCGTTTCTGGGGATACGCCATTTTACTGGTGGTGATGTTCCTCCTGTTCCAGAGCATTTTCTGGCTGGCTTCTTATCCAATGGACTGGATTGAAGGCAGTTTTGGCGCACTGAGTGGCTGGTTAAGCAGTACGCTGCCCGATAATAAAGTCACCGATTTCTTCATAAATGGTATACTGGCGGGTATCAGCGGTTTTGCCGTATTTATCCCTCAGATCATGATCCTCTTTGGGCTGATCACCATCCTGGAAGATACCGGCTACATGGCCCGTATCAGCTTTTTAACGGATCGCTTAATGCGACAGGTAGGATTGAATGGTAAGTCTGTAATGCCGCTGATCAGTGGTGTGGCTTGTGCGGTGCCGGCTATTATGGCTACCCGTACCATTGAAAATAAAAAAGAACGCCTCATCACCATCATGGTGACACCATTAATGAGTTGCTCTGCCAGGTTACCTATTTACACCATGATGATTGCGCTGGTTATTCCGGACAAACGTGTGTTGGGTATTCTCGGCTTACAGGGCCTGATCATGATGGGATTATACCTGTTGGGCTTCTTTATGGCCATCTTTATTGCTGCTGTCATGAAGTTGTTTGTGCGCATTAAGGAGAAGAGTTATTTTATCATGGAATTGCCGGTGTATCGCTCACCACGTTGGGCAAACGTTGGCACCACCATGGTAGAAAAAGCAAAAATATTTGTACGAGATGCCGGTAAAGTGATTGTAGTCATATCTGTGATCTTATGGTTCCTGGCCTCTTATGGCCCCGCCAGCAAAATGCAGCCGGTACATCAGAAATACGAACAGTTATTATCCAAGGTCGCTCCGGACTCAAAGGAAGCCACCATATTGAACAAAGAATTCCAATCGGCCAGGTTATCCAACTCGTATGCGGGAGTACTGGGTCATGCTATTGAACCGGCCATCCGCCCCCTGGGTTTTGACTGGAAAATAGGCATTGCACTGATCACGTCTTTCGCCGCCCGTGAAGTGTTTGTAGGCACCATGGCTACCCTTTACAGTGTGGGAGAAGATCCCGAAAATAATAATGCCACATTGCGCGAGAAGCTGTCTTCTGCCACCTGGCCTGACGGAGCGCCTGTATATACCCTGGCTTCCGGGTTGTCGTTAATGCTTTTCTATGCATTTGCCATGCAGTGTATGAGCACCATGGCGATTGTTAAACGGGAAACGAAATCGTGGAAATACCCTGTGATACAGCTTGTATACATGACCGCACTGGCCTATGTTTGCAGTTTCATCATCTTTAATATCTTCAAATAATATCTTGTACATTGCATTTATAGTTAATCGTAAATGCATTGTTTATGAAATTGCTCTGTTACAGCTTTTGCCTGTTATTTGCGCTCCCCCTAATGGCACAAACAGCCGTAGACTCTTCACAACTGATGAAGGACATACGCACGCTTTCTGCAGATAAATTTGAAGGCCGTAAAGCTGGATCCCGCGGCAGTCGCATGGCACAGTTTTATATCATTGACCGCTTTAAGAAGTTGGGCCTTGCGGCCTACCATGATACCTACGAATATTCATTCTATTTCCAGGAAGGAGATAAGAAGGTAATGGGCACTAACCTGTACGGCTATATTCCAGGTAAGTTAAGCACCGTAATAGTAATCTCTGCACATTATGACCATCTGGGTATAAAAGCCAATGCCAATGGCACCGATTCAATCTATAACGGAGCAGACGATAACGCTTCCGGTGTAGGCGGATTGCTGGCGATGGCAGCGTACTTTAAAAAACATCCTCCCCGTTATACCCTGATCTTTGCAGCACTGGATGGAGAGGAAGAAGGTTTACAGGGTGCGAAGGCTTTTGTAGCACAACCTCCTGTACCAGTCACGCAAATCCGCCAGAACATTAATATGGATATGATTGCCCACAACGACAAAAACCAATTGTATGTATGTGGTACGTTTCAATTTCCAGACACAAAGAAATATATTGATGAGATAGCTGCCCATAGTGGCGTGGAGCTGATAGCCGGTCATGATAGGCCGGATAGCGGTGCAGAGGACTGGACCCGGCAAAGTGATCAGTACGAATTCTTTAAACAAAAAATTCCCTTCCTGTACTTTGGTGTAGAAGATCACCCTGACTATCATCATGCAACGGACGAGTATACACGAATTAATCATTCCTTTTATTACAGGGCAGTGCAGACAATTTTAGACGTAGTGAAAAAGATGGATAGTGATATGCCGGAGAATAAATACAGTGGGGCAAAAATAATGTAGTGGTTTTACGGATGCAGCCATTTTTTCGGTAGAAGTATTACGCGAAAAAATGGCTGCATCCGCAAATAGTTTCCTATTTTTTGAATGTTTGAATCATGCCTTTAAAGTGAGTGGCATCCAATCTGTTAGCCGATGTACGGGCCAATCTGTTACCGGTGATTTTAGCGGAACGTCCCAGAGATGCAGCCGGTACGCCCATATCTACCAGTGAAGCCCGCAGCAAAGGATCTGCTAAATTTCCCCAGTCAGTGGTGTAGTCATCATCAGCCAGCACCTGCGGTTTTAAACCAGTGAAATAATCTCCTTCACCAGCGGCATTTTTAGTCTGAAAATTCACTGCGTACATGTCATAGCTACCAAAGGAAATACTGATAAATCCAACAGGTTTGCCGTAAGTAGTATCACCCACCAGTTTGGTTGTCATGGCTGGTTTCAGCACATTATACAGCATTTCGCTGGCAGACACCGTATTTCTTGTTACCAGGAAGTTGATCTTATTCAGTTCCAGTGCGCCTTCCTTTTGGAATTTAGCTGTTTTATACGTGGTGGCTTCCGCATAGAAAATATCTGTCCAGTTACGGGTAGGATAATAAGGGAGGGCCTTCATGTTTCTGAAATAACTACTGTAGTTATTGGTATTCACGTTGTTATTAAAATATTGGGAATACATCTCTGTATTCGATTTGGCAGCCGGCACCAGTTTGTTGGCCAGGTATTCGGCTGTTTCCAGCAGTCCGCCGCCATTATACCGTAGGTCAATAATAACCTGTTTTACGCCTGCTTTCGCAAAGGAATCGAAGGTGGTATCGATCGCTGTTTTTACATCTGCCAATGCGAGGAAGTTGTTGAAAACGAAATAGCCGATTTTGGTACCATTGAAGTCATATAAATGGGAATAAAGCACGGGGTTCACTTTGTATTCAGCMGCGGTTAATGTGTTTTGCTGCGGTGTGTTATCTGGTTTGAGAAAACCAAAGGTGGCGCTGGCGCTGGCAAAAGCATTATTCAACAGTTCATCCGTTGTACCGTCACCATATTTAAAACTGGTAACACCATTTACAGCGGTCAGTTTCCATCCGCGCTTGATGCCGGCTTTGTCTGCCGGAGAGCCGGGATATACATACACTACATACAAGGTAGTTTGGGTCTGATAGCCTACTTCAAAGCCTATATCACCTGCAATCCCTTGCTGGAGCACCCGGGAGGTACCTCCGTTATCCAAAAAGCTGTATCTGTCGAGGATGTTGTTAGCATTATCTTTTTTATAGGACATTAAAGCTTTAAACATCGCCTTGGGCGTTGAGTAACTGTTGGGTTTGAAGGTACCTGAATCTGGTAGCGCATCCGTCCACAGGTAAATGTCTTTGGAGATAAAGAAGATGCTGTCATTAATGCTTTTCGCTGAACCGTTATTATTATCGGGATCCCGGTTCCGGCCGCTGTTATTGTCCTTGTTACAGGCGGACAGTAGAAAGAGCATAAAGAGGCCTGTGGCCAGTGTTTGGTAAAGTTGGCTAGATCGCATGTATTCCTGTTTTGTGCAGTATAACCGGTATGGCTAAACGCAAGGGCATAGAAATTTCGGTTCGGTTCTAAAAGCTCATCTCTTCAATACCCAGTTCTTCAGGCAGTACGCCATTATTTCTAAGGCCTACATTCACTTTGTCCCGCCAGCGTAGTTGGGCCGCCGGATTCAGGCCGTGATTGGTTTCCTGGTCAAACTTGTATTGTAGCCGGTTCATTTCCCGGAATGATTGAAGATACTGATATTGTATGATACTATCATAGTCATCGCGGTTCAGGGCGGTTTGCCGGAGTTTTTGTTTGAACCGTTCTACCACCAGCCGGGTGATATCGAAATGCAGTTGTTCATGGGCCAGTGCGTAGCTGCTTTTGGCATCCGCTCTTACCCAGGACGCGCTTTTTATAAAAAACACCTGCAGGCGCAGGGTAATGCGCAGGGTATCATTTACCAGGTTACTATTGCCATCGTAGGCAAAGCTGGTATAGGCCACTGCGGCGCTAGGTCCGGAAGGTGATGGTTTAGCCAGGAAATCATCCCACTGCAGTTTTCTGTCAGGTGCATAAAAAATGGTATCTGAAACAGGGGAGGTGACGTCTTGTTTTTCCTCAAAATTCAGTTGTATCACGGTATAATGGCGGTGTTTCTCCGGAGAGGAACCCGGATGTTTGTGCCCATGGGGCAGTAACAGCAAGCACAGTATAGCGGTGTTGGGTAGCATTGGTAAAATAGACCGGACTAAAATTACTGTAATGCCCCGGCTATCTGTTTCACTGTGGGAAAATTTGGCGATTCTATAACATTTCTCCCAGCGGTTTTTGACAATGATTTCGGGCTAAAACGGGCTTTTTTCCGTAAATTACTTCCGACCAAAACAATCGCACTATGTACGGCGGTGGATATATTTTCGATGAACCCAACAGGAAACAGTTGAGGGAAGAAGAACAGCATGATGAGCCTGAAAAGCTCGCTGCATTTGAGGAACGTATTGCCAAAGGCGAAAAGATAGAACCCGGCGACTGGATGCCGGTGGAGTATCGCAGACAGTTGATACGCCTGATTGAACAACACGCTCACTCTGAAATTATTGGCGCATTACCAGAAGGCACCTGGATTACCAGGGCACCGGGATTTAAGCGTAAACTGGCGTTAATAGCCAAAGTCCAGGATGAAATAGGCCATGGACAATTACTCTATAATGCCGCTGAAACACTGGGTAAATCCAGGGAGGCCATGATCAATGATCTCCTTAGCGGAAAATCAAAGTATTCCAACGTATTTAATTACCCGGCAGAAACCTGGGCAGACGTTGCGGTGATTGGATTTCTGATAGACGCAGCAGCCATTGTAAACCAGGTAGCCAATGCAAAAGGTTCTTACGGGCCCTATTGCAGGGCGCTGGAACGCATTTGTTATGAAGAAAGCTTCCATCTGAAACAAGGTCACGATGCTTTCATTGAACTGGCTACTGGTACGCCGGCACAAAAAGCCATGTTGCAGGATGCGCTGAACCGTTGGTGGCAGCCTATTATGCATTTCTTTGGCCCTCCCGATAAAACGTCCAGCCACAGTGAAAAGCTGATGCAGTGGAAGGTGAAAATGGCCAGCAACGACGATATGCGTAATCAGTTCCTGGAATCTTATGTTCCTAAAATATGGGAACTGGGAATGACGTTGCCGGATCCCGCGCTGAAGAAAAATGCAGAAAGTGGTAAATGGGAATATACCGATCCTGACTGGGATGAGTTTTTCCGGGTCATCAATGGTGGTGGGCCTTGTAATGCAGAGCGTTTACAGGTGCGTAAATGGGCAGAAGAGCAAGGACGCTGGGTACGCAAGGCATTAATGAGACCCGCTGAAAAAAGAGCCTTGCCGGTAGCATAGCGCATCTATTTTACTTTTTAAAAACCACTCAATAATTCATGTCGAACGATTCTTTAGATCCCCGCGTAAACAGGCTGAAACTCGGCGAAGCGGGAGAGGTAGTGAAAGTGGAGGAAGGGGAGAACTGGAATGTATACGAAGTATTTCACCAGGAAAAAAGGGGGGCACACCATGAACACGTAGGTTGTGTACATGCTCCGGATCCACAGCTGGCCCTGGTATTCGCCAAAGAACAATTTGCCCGCCGCAAGAAATGTGTAAACCTCTGGGTGGTAAGAAGTGCGGATATACTTGCATTTGATGTGGAAGATGAAGATATGTTTGCCAACAATATGGAGAAAACTTATCGTGATGCCAGCGGATTTAAAGTGATGGAGAAGATCAATAAATTCAAACAGTCCAAATGATTAATAACGCAGCAATAACGGATCTGATCATAAAAATGGCCGATGATGAACTGATTCAGGGACATCGGAATTCTGAATGGACAGGGTTAGGACCTGTGATGGAAGAAGACATTGCTTTTTCTTCTATGGCGCAGGATAAAATAGGCCATGCCTGGGCTTTGTACCGCATACTTCATGAAGATCTTGGGGGGGAGCATCCTGACAGGTTCGCGTTTTTGCGACCGGAGAAGGAGTTTAAGTCGGCTCACCTGGTGGAAATGCCGAATGGTGAATATGACTTCAGCCTGATACGTCATTTTCTGTTTGACCACGCGGAAACAATACGATACGAAAGTTTGCAGGACAGCAGCTTTGAACCCTTCCGGCAACTCAGCAAAAAAGTAAAAGGTGAATTGAAATATCATACACTGCATGCCAATGCCTGGCTGATGCAACTGAGCAATGCAGGTGAGGATAGCTATATCCGTATGCAGCAATCGTTGAATGATGCTATTGCATTGGCTGCCGGCTTGTTTGAAGTATCACCGGCACATGAAGCAGCCCTGATAGCAGACAAGGTATACCCCGGCGAAGTAGCTCTCTATCATCGCTGGATGGATCGTATTTACCCGGTGTTGGTAAAGGCATCCCTGAATATCCCCGACATCAAGGACATTACACCGGTATTTGGCGGCCGGCAAGGGTTTCATACGGAGCACCTGCAGCCGTTGCTAAAAGAAATGAGCGAAGTGTTTAACCTGGATGCGGAGGCCAGCTGGTAAATAATGTCTCACAAAATAACAATAGCAGCAGTATATGAATCGCTGGAACATGTGATGGACCCGGAAATACCGGTGTTAAGTGTGATGGACCTGGGCATGATCACGGATGTGGAGGTGGGTAGTGCCGGCGTACACATCAAAATGATTCCCACTTTTGCTGCCTGTCCGGCAGTGAGTTATATTCAACATAATATAAAAACAACACTCGAAAGTGAACTCGGCGTCGCCGTAAGTGTTGAAGTAGATAAACAAGTGCATTGGCAAAGCAACCGGATGACGCCTGCCGCCAAAGAAAAATTGAAAAACTTTGGTATAGCCCCCCCGCAGGTATTGGCCGGAGAAGTGAGTGCAGAACTAATGCTGGAGGTTCCCTGTCCGCATTGCGGCAGTCAGCAAACCTACCTGCGCTCTCCTTTTGGGTCCACACTTTGCCGGGCTATCCATTTTTGCAAGGCCTGTGGACAAGTGTTTGAACAGTTCAAACCACTGGAATAAGCCTTATTTCTCCGTTCCCGCTTTAAATACCTATTTTTACACGCATTATTGATGTCGCCATTGGCAATTTATACGATGAAACATGAGAATAGGCTTGTATTTTGGGTCTTTTAATCCTATACACACGGGGCATTTGATCATTGCCAATTACGTAGCGTACAATACTGACCTTGATAAAGTATGGCTGGTGGTTTCTCCGCATAATCCGTTGAAACCCCAGTCAGCGCTGTTAAATGAGCATGACCGCTTCCACCTGGTGGAACTGGCGATCAAAGATGAAGTGCGGTTGCGCGCCAGCAATATCGAGTTCTCTTTACCCAGACCTTCTTATACTGTAGATACCCTGACTTACCTGGAAGAAAAATTCCCTACCCAGGAATTTGCCATCATTATGGGAAGTGATAGTTTTCAGAATTTACCCCGTTGGAAGAATTTTGAACAGATTGTAAAGAACTATCCCATTTATGTATATCGCCGGCCCGGACATGAGATTACAGATACTTTCGGGGCAGAAGTAGAAATACTGGAAGCGCCCATGCTGGATATCTCGGCAACAGATATCCGTAAATGGATAAAGGAAGGAAAGTCCGTACGGTTCATGGTGCCGGACAATGTTATTCATTATATCAATGAGAATAATTACTACCGTTAATGATCGGTATTTTTTGTTTCCTTCTTTTGGGCGGCCAGGTCTCTTCTTTTCACCACAAACTCATTCCCGTAAATTTCCAGTAGCAGGATAAACATTGAGATAAGTAATGGGCCGAAGATCAGGCCGATAAAGCCAAACAGACTAACGCCTATGATTACACCGAAAATAGTAATCAGCGGATGTACGTCAGCAATTCGTTTCGCTAACAGCATACGGGCAATGTTATCGGAAGTACCTACCACCCCAAATCCATATACCAGTATCGCAATACCCTGCCAGGTGTTGCCTACTGCCAGCAAATAAACACCCAACGGCACATATACTGCCGCGGCACCAATCACTGGCAACATGGCTGTAAAACAGGTCACAACAAACCAGAAAAAAGGCTGCGGAATTCCAAAAATCAAATAGCCGATGAGGGAAATTATGCCCTGCACAATTGCAATAAGCGGAATACCTACGGCGTTCGCAATTACCAAAGTGTTGAACTCTTTACCCAGTCTTTCCACATTTTTATCTTTCAGGGGGATATATTCATACAGGTTCTCTTCCATTTTCCGGCCATTTACCAGCATAAAAAAGAGAATAAAGTACATCATCGCAATAGCAGTAAGGGTATTAAAGGTGGCCCCCAGGAAGCCTGGCAGCACTGCTGTTAAATTTTCCTGCAGTTTCTGCAACCGTTCATTGGTCATTAAGCTGAAGCCCAGACTCTCTTCCAGTCTGGCATTGGTTTGTTTAAGACTGTTGATCAGCTCTGTAGAGTGATTGGCGGCATAGGCTATTTTGGCCGTGAGCATGTTAATCAGCATACTAACCGGCAGCAGGATGATGAGAAAGGAGAGCACCATCATCAGTGTGGCAGCAAGACTTTTATTCCATTTTCTTTGCTCTGTTAGTCTGAACATCCATTTCCGGCAAATGACGTACAGGGTTACTGCGCCAAGAAAGCCGGGGAAAAAGGTAAACATCTCCATAAAAAGGAGAATGCCCAGGAACAGGATCAGGAGTAGAAAACCAATTTGTTTAAGACGGTCATTGTCAAGATAGCTCATAGTACATAATATCGTGTAATTATCTGGTATGTCAAAAAGCAGACCGGTTGGGTGCTGTGAAGCTTTTATGACCAGTAAACAAAATTACGCAGTGCTTGTTCTTAAAGCGGAGGTTTAACATTTTAGATTTGTGTAACTTCCATTTATGGAATAATGTTTGTTGAATCGCTAGTACGAAAAGAAAACCTAATTTATAACATCTTTAAAACCTTAGTTATGAGTACAAGTTCCAAAGCCGTTGTTTCATTTATTGTAGGTGCAGCCGTAGGAGTTGCTGTAGGTTACTTCCTGAATTCAGATAAAAAAGATGAACTGGTAGAGAAGCTGAGAGACCAGTCTGATAAGCTGAAAGAAAAATGGAGAAAGAAAAAAGATCAATTTCAGGATGAGTTAGAGAACGAGTTGGCGTAAACCCCATTTGAATAAATTTATTTGCATGGAAGATAATTTCGGCAACTACTTTAACCAAACGGGAAAAGTAGCCAGGGAATACCTGGAAACCAGACTGGACCTGATTAAGCTCCAGGCAGCGGGAAAGTTATCGAAAGCATTGGGATTGTTTTTCTCATTGACGATGGCTTTCCTGCTGTTCTTTTTCGTGATTGTGTTCCTCGGCATGGTAGTGGGCTTCTGGATCGGTGAAATGACCGGTAGTTTTACGATCGGATTTGGCTGTGCGGCAGGCTTATTTGTCTTATTATTTCTTATTATCCTGTTGTTCCGTAAGCAGCTGATACAAAGGCCGCTGGCTAAACTATTGATAACAGAGCTGGTGGATGAGATTACAGATAACGATGAACAGTCCAATCATATTCATAATCAACGTACAAAGGAGCAGCAACCGGTTGACCCGGGCTATGTTCCTGACGATGAAGCAACCGAAAACACCGCAAAGGGATAATCAATGCTAAACGTTTACACATGCGTAAGAAAATAAACAGCTTCGAAACACTGGAGTTGGAAATTGCCCGTTTAAAAATGCGCTCCCGGGAACTCGAAAATGAAATGGGCAACCGGGTAGATTATTTTAAGGACAACTATAAAAAGATGGCCCTGAATGCTGTAATCCCCGGTAGCGCCAGACATAGCGGTGCCCTCAACATAGCCATGAATGTGGCTAAGATGGCCTGGGGAAGTGGTAAAGTAAAGAATTTTGCTACCGGGGCATTAATGACAGCATTGGAATTTATTGGTGTTCAACTGGGTATCAACCTGTTTAATAAGGTTACTAAATCCAGGAAGAAGAAGAAAGAACCTGTGGCAGAATAGGTTATTTTTTGCCGTAGCCTACAATTATTATATCCGCATTTTCAGCGTCAGGTCCCTTGATCTGTCTTTCTGGCGTCCCCCCATATAGCATAAATGCGGCGCGAAGTGAAACGGTTACCGTTTTACCTGCAGGATCAGCAGCAAAAGCAGGTAGTAAGCCAACAACGCGTTTCACCTCATCACCCAAGGCCTCATCAGGAGTAGTTAATACTTCTACATCTGTGATAGCTCCGCTGGGTTGTATTTTGTATTGCATAGTTACAGTACCCACCTTGTTGTTATCATGACTAACTCTTGGATATCGCGTGTTCTTCGCGATTGTTTTTCTATATGCCTCCTTTCCACCGGGAAAGCGATTCAGGAAAGTAGAATCAGAAGTTACTCCTTTCACACTACCATTGCTTTCTGTTAACGCCAGGTTGATGAGGCTTCCTGGGAAATTTTTGCCTGCTATTTCTCCAATACCACTTTCTTTTTCACCGAAGTAGAAGAAAAAAGGATTAATAGGACCCTGGTCCAGTGTTTCTCCCAGCGTACTGCGCTTGGTATCCTGCGCCACAAACCGGATGCTGATGATTTCGCCGGCTGCATTACGTTTCAGCACAGGTACGTTAACGGTGATTCCTTTTTCTGCCAATACTTTTTTCATGTCAGCCAGATCATCATCGGAAGTCAGCCGGGTTACCATGCCATACAACACCCCTTTTTCAGTGGCCAGGTATTTTTGAGCGCCTGATTCCTGGGTGGTAGTGGGGGATGTGGCGGACAAAAGGCCAGCGGTGAGGCCAAGCACGGGCAGTAGCATCAGGTACCGCCAGGTGCGTAAACGCGGAGATTGGGTTTTGTTCATCATAAGTATTCTGTTTTTAATAAATGATTTACTGAAGTGATTTACAATAGCAACAGGACTGCGCGACGTACAGATCTTTATTAAACTGTACTGGTAGGCGGAAGGAGTATTGAAAGTCTGTACGGCGGCTTCATCTGCGAGGAATTCCAGGTTTAGCTGCAGGGCTCTTTTGCACATCCAGGCAAAAGGATTAATCCAGCATAAGCAGCAGTAGACAGCCGACAGCAACATATCTGCAGAATGATATTGCTGTACATGTGCTTCCTCGTGGCGGAGTATATGTTGTAACTCCGTATGTTCGTGTGCGTTAGGATCAAAAAAGATGGTTCGCAGAAAAGAGAAAGGAGCTGTAATACCGCTTATTTGTACATAGCGGATATTGTTTTGTGTATAGCTGTCACCTGTTTTAGCGAGGCGACTGATTTTTACCAGTTGCAGTACATGTACCAGCAGCAAAAGAATAGCTACTCCTATATATACTGACAACAGCATAGGGACAGCATGTTGCATAATTGGATCCCACCAGTGTTGTACAATGGTAACTTCGCCCGTTTGCGTAGCTGCGTGTACGTTATTGTTAAAATATACTGCAGCAGAAGGGCTTTCTGCTACTGGCGTTGTTTTCCATTGCAGGGCCGGAACCGGCAAGAGTGGCAGCACGGCAGAGCACACAAAAGCACTGAGCAACAGGATCCTGTTGTATCGGTAAAAGGTTTCTTTCTTAAAGCATATGATATAAAGGAGATAGAAAAGGGCCATGGATCCTGATGCTTGCAGGACATATAAAAAGAGGGTAGGCATACACGTTATTTTTTATCTTTCTCAATCATCTTTACTAATGCTTTCATTTCGTCCGGACCGATTTTTTCTTCCTTGGCGAAATAAGCGAGCATGTTGAGATAGGAGTTATCGAAAAAAGTGTTGAGCACCTTTTTCATAAAAGTATCCTTATAGCTTTCTTTACCGATGGTGGGGTAGTATTCGTAGGAGCCACCATATTCATGATGGGCGAGATACCCCTTTTCTTCCAGGCGCTTCATGAGCGTGGCAATGGTGTTGTAATGCGGTTTGGGATCGGGGAGATGCTCTATTGCATCTTTTACAAAAGCTTTTTCCAGGTCCCATATTACCTGCATCAACTCTTCTTCTTTACGGGATAGTTTTTTCATAACACTAATCTATTACTATTTTTGTAGTTTAAAAACTATTTTTGTAGTATTTGAACTATGAGCGTAGTAATAGATTGAATATCAATCAGAAAAAATATTTTATGACAGTGAATTACCCCCAGACCTTGGTGCCTTCACTACAATTAGCGCAGATATCTATGTTTTTGCGGGTTTCGAGAATCTGACTACGGAAACGGATATACTCTTTATTATGCCATAGTTCCTTGAAGGATTCTTTTTTCAGATCCCCCAGCCGGTGTTGTGCATCTTTGTCAAAGCAACAGGGAACAACGAGGCCGTCCCAGGTAACAACGGGTGAATGCCACAAGCGCCAGCAGTGATTGCTTAACTTATTTTTAATAGCGTATGTGCCATCTTCGTTACGATGGTAGCGGGAGTATTTATCGATGGTAGGAATTAAGCGGTTACCTTCTTCATAATCATATACCTGAGCGGTTTTAAACCGTACCTGGTCTACGCCTATTTCTTTGGCCAGTCGTTTAATATCTTCTATCTGGTGTTCATTGGGCTTTACTACGAGGAACTGGAAGAATACAAATGGCTTGGAGGAATTCAGTTCTTTTTTCCACTTCACAATATTTTTGGCACCCTGAATAACCTTATCGAGATGGCCACCTACCCTATACTGCGTGTATACATCCTGGGTAGTACCATCAATAGAGATGATCAGTCTGTCCAGGCCGCTTTCTACAGTCTTTTTAGCATTGGCATCTGTGAGATAATGTGCATTGGTGGAAGTAGCGGTATAAATGCCTTTGTCTGCCGCATATTTTACCATATCCAGGAAGCCGGTGTTGAGGTAAGGTTCTCCCTGAAAATAAAAAATCAGGTACAACAGCTCTTTGGAAATTTCATCAATTGTTTTCCTGAAAAAATCCTGTTCCAGCATGCCGGTAGGGCGGGTAAATGCTCTGAGTCCACTGGGACATTCGGGGCAGCGAAGATTGCAGGAAGTGGTAGGTTCAAAAGAGATGGATATAGGATATCCCCACTGAACGGGCTTGTTAGTCCATTTGCTCATAAAATAGCTTCCCAGCACTTTACCGGCGTTAATACCGCGGCGCAGTGTGAATTTGGAAAACAAATTAAGGGTATCCTTCAGGTTAAAATCGGGCATAAAAAATCACTTGACCTTTGTAAAAGTAGTCCCTTTAAACAAATTATAGCCTATACTTGCTGAAAAAATAGGGCTGTCGGCATTTATTACAGTCACCTTACCCAATTACCCTGCAACTAACTGAAGCAAAGTGAAAAGCATCTGGATCAGATTATTATTAGTAGTAGTGGCCGTACTGGCTTACTTATGGTGGAAAGAGCGTGACAAGGGCATTACCTTTGTGAGGTATGAAGAGTTTGGAATAGATATGCCGGTGAATTATAAAATTCACGGTATCGATGTATCTAAATTTCAGAAAGAGATTAACTGGCAGGCAGTAAAACAGATGCAGGTGGATAAGATTCGTATATCCTTTGCCTTTATAAAAGCTACCGAAGGGATTACCCGGCAGGACGCCTCCTTCCGGCAAAACTGGGACAGAGCGGGCAAGGCCGGACTGATAAGGGGGGCTTACCATTTTTTTTATGCCACCCGCGATCCGTTGAAACAAGCCATTAACTTTCATAACGTAGCGGATCTGCAGTCAGGAGATCTGCCGCCGGTGCTCGATATAGAAACCAGTAATAATCAACCAGCGGCTGTTATCCGCAGTACAGCAAAAATCTGGCTGGAGGAAATGGAAAAAGTATATAAAGTAAAGCCGATCATTTATACTAATATCCATTTCTACGAAACATATCTTGGCAATGAATTTGACCGCTACCCACTATGGATTGCACACTATTACCAGAAGGAACGGCCGCGTTCAGACAGGGCCTGGATGTTCTGGCAGCATAGTGACATTGGCAGGGTAAACGGTATCCGTACCACCGTAGATTTTAATGTATTTAAGGGAGACAGTGCTGCACTTGCTAAACTGTGCATACCTTAGTAACGCATATCATTCACTATGGCAGAACAACCCGCAACACCAGGGAACCCGGAAGTACCGGAACCGGAAGATCCTAATAAGATGGATTATGAGTTGTTTCATTTCCTCATAAAAATCATGCGTACGATCTTCATTGGTTTTTTCTGGATGATGATCAACGTATTCTTTGGCCTGTATCTGGGCTTTGCTGTACCGGAGGAATCTACCCCCGGCAGGATGACCTTTTTCTATTCCTGGTTTGGCATTACACTCGTTGCCTATATCTACTATATATGGCGTGCATGGCGCAAGAAAATGAGTGCACCCTGATTATTGAACAAAACTTCTTTTGCCAAGTTCCATCGTCCAGTTATTATTGTAGAGACCCACACCTATTTCTGTGAAAGCAGGATTCATCATGTTATGACAGTGCCTGGGGCTATTCAGCCAGCCCAGTATCACGGCTTGTTCGTCCATACTGCCAGCAGCAATATTTTCACCATAATAATTCCAGTGATAACCGGCAGCATCCAGTCTGGCGCCCGGTGTGGTGCCATTGGGGGAGTTGTGATCAAAGTATTTATTGATCGTCATGTCTTTGCTATGATCGTAGGCTGCCTTTTCCAATAAACCATTCCAGATAACAGCACCTACCGGTGGCATCTGATCATCTCCACATTTGCAGCCATGGCTGCGTAGCCCATTTACCAGCACGAGTAACGCATTGCGGTCAACCCTGTTTTCTGGTACTATTGAAGTGTCTGCCGGCGGTGTTTTGCCAGGCTCATTGGGGGTAACACCTGCTGATTTGGTGCAACTGCAATAGCATATAACGGCTATCATTGAGATAGCAATACGGATAATTTTCCCGGACATAACCAGTAATAAGTTATAGTAAATAGATACCGGGTTCTAAACAGGACTTGGATTAAAACTAAATTGGCTTTAGGAGGAACTTGATTAAAACTACTCTTGGTTGCTCAGAGGTTATGGGTTAAAACATTAACGAGGCCCCAAAGATAGGGTGTAGATATGAGAAATTCATTATAGCTTTTGTAAATCTAATGTTAATCACAACTGCTATATTTCCGCAGGGTGCCGTTGTGTTTCTTTCCCACTGTGAATCAGGCATTTGGGGAAAGGATACCCCGGACGGAGTTCGCTAAACAGCTTAAAACGGCCGTTTCCGGGGTGGAATAGTCTTTGCAATTCCTTTCATGTAATGAGCAAAAAAATTGGAAGCATTGAACATATTACCATGTCAGATGAAAATCCTACTTCTTTAAACTAAAGGAGTTTCAATACTTCTTTAATGTTGTGGTGTATATTGGCCATCCTATTCCTGGGATGGTTTTTTTTAGCTGCTATGGTCTGCGATAATTTTCCATTCTCCCTGAATTTTCTTCAACACCAGGCTGAAATGCCCTTCCAGGTCTCCGATAGTTCTTTGCAGGTGCCATTTACCAATCAAAAGATATACGCCAGCGGCCAGGGGCTTGAATTCCAGGAGTTTAAAATCCAGCTTACCCATGGTAGTGGCATCCGGATACGTTTTCTTGTAGCGATCCAGTGTGGCTTGCCAGCCATAGGTGACCCCGTTTTTACCAATAAACAGTAAGGAGTCGGAATGCCAGTAGGTTTGCATAAAGCCGTTGATATCCCCTTTATTCCAGGCAGTTGTTTGGGCAGTCATGAGCGCCGTAATTTTTTGCTGATCGCCCTGCTGGGCCTTCAGGGCCTGCGCCGGCAGCAGTGCCAGAGATCCCAATAGTGTAAGGAACAGAATAAAACGCATGTTAAATTTTTAGCAAAAGATAAACAGTTTTTCCGATGTAACGCAACTCTGATTATAGTAACTTTGCAGCATTATTTTTAGCACATCACTTACAATTATATTTAAAAATCAACAGTTTATGCCCGGATATGAACTATTTGGAGCCGAGGAAAAGAAAGAAGTAAACGACGTACTGGAAACCGGTATCATGATGCGTTACGGATTTGATGGTCCGCGTAAAGGCATCTGGAAAGCAAAGGAGCTGGAACAAGCTATTTGCGATAAACTGAATGTACAGTATACCCAGCTTGCTTCCAGTGGTACTGCCGCATTAACCACGGCAATGGCTGCGCTCGGACTTGGTGCCGGTGATGAAATTATCATGCCCACCTTTACATTCGTTGCCAGCTTTGAATCTGTATTTTCTGTAGGTGCCATACCTGTGCTGGTAGATGTGGATGATACCCTTACGCTGGATCCCAAAGCAGTAGAAGCAGCCATCACTCCCCGTACCAAAGCGGTTATGCCGGTGCATATGTGTGGTGCTATGGCTGATCTGGACGCATTGCAGGCTATCTGTAAAAAGCATAACCTCTTCCTGCTGGAAGATGCGTGTCAGTCTTTCGGAGCCTCTTACAAAGGAAAAGCATTAGGTTCTATTGGTGATGCAGGCACATTCTCTTTTGACTTTGTAAAGACCATTACCTGCGCAGAAGGTGGCGCCATCATTACCAATAATAAAGATATTTATACTAAATGCGACGGCTATACGGACCATGGTCATGATCACCTTGGTGTGGACCGCGGTGCTGATCTGCATCCGTTTATCGGATACAACTACCGTATTTCCGAACTGCATGCTGCAGTAGGTTTGGCCCAGGTGCGCAAGCTGGACACCTTCCTGGCAATACAACGTAAAACCAAGAAAATATTCAAAGATGCACTGGCTACTGTGCCAGGTGTAACTTTCCGCCGTTTACCGGATGAAGCGGGTGACAGTGCAACGTTCCTGTCGTTTTTTCTGCCGGAAACTGCCCAGGCGGCAAAAGCAGCTGCTGCTATGAAGGCCGCCGGCTTAGCTGCTTTTCATTACTATGATAATAACTGGCACTACATCCGTCAGTGGCAGCATTTTAAAGAGGGAGGCGTATTAACTCCTTTTGCAAAAGAGCTGAAACAGGCCATGGAAATCTATAAAACAAAAGAATTCCCGGCTTCTGATCTGATCATTGGCAGAAACATTTCCACCCCAATTAACCTGAGCTGGAGTGACGCCGAAATTCAGGAAAGAGCTGAAAAGCTGGTGAAGGCGGTTAAAAGCGCATTATAAAATTTCCGGCAAAGGCGCGGAGTGGCCATCATTACAAACCACTTCACGCCTTTGCAGATAAAATCAGAAGGCATGAGAAAAATTGCGTTGATACCTGCCCGTTATGGAGCATCCCGTTTTCCAGGTAAGATGATGGCAAAACTGGGTGATAAAACAGTGATTCTGCGTACATATGAATCGGCTGTAAAAACCGGGGTATTTGATGATGTGATGGTAGTGACAGACAGTGACCTGATCTACAATGAAATTGTAAGTAATGGTGGTAAAGCAGTCATGAGCAAAAAAGAGCATGAATGCGGAACAGATCGTATAGCCGAGGCCGTTGTAGACATGGACGTAGATATTGTCGTGAATGTCCAGGGAGATGAACCGTTTACACAAAAAGAGCCGCTGGAGAAACTATTGAAGGTATTTGAGGGGGAAGAAGGGAAGATAGTGCAGGTGGCATCGCTGATGCAGGAACTAAAAGACCAGGCCTCCATTGAAGATCCTAACTATGTGAAAGTAGCAGTAGACAAGAACTCCAATGCATTATTCTTTTCCCGATCTGTTATTCCTTATCCACGTAATAAAGACATTAAATCTGTATACTACGAGCATATCGGTATATATGCTTTCCGTAAACAAACGTTGCTGGACTTTACACAGATGCCGGTAACACCGCTGGAAGCAGCGGAGAAAATTGAATGTTTGCGTTACCTGGAGAATGGTATACCCATGAAAATGGTGGTAACCTCCTACATGGGCGTGGAAATCGATACACCAGAGGACCTGGAGAAGGCATCAAAACTTTTATAACATCTAACTAACAGGGATATATGAAATTCAGGAATTTTAAAATGGTGGACTACGTAGTTTACGGCAGCGGATGTTTTGATCAGCTGGGCGAAATACTGGCCCCCAGGCGCGTAGGTGATGCTCCCATGATATTTTTCGTGGATGAGTATTTCCAGGATAAAAAGGAATTTTTGGCCCGGGTACCTTTACAGGGAAAGGACAAAATAGTAGTGATTGACGTTACCGATGAGCCTAAAACCAAAACGGTAGACAAGATCCGTGATGAGCTGCAAGCTGAATTTGGTACCGTATCCGGTATCATTGGCATTGGCGGCGGATCTGTAATGGATATGGCCAAAGCCGTAGCGCTGATGATGACCAACGTAGGATCTTCTGCCGACTATCAGGGCTGGGACCTGGTAAAGGTAGCGGGTGTGTATAAAGTAGGTATTCCTACTATTTCCGGTACTGGTGCTGAAGTAAGCCGTACCTGCGTGTTAACCGGTCCTACCCGTAAACTGGGTATGAACTCCGATTTCACTCCTTTTGATCAGATCGTACTGGATCCTTCACTGACTAAAACAGTAGAGCCTAACCAGCGTTTTTATACCGCCATGGACTGCTTTA
This sequence comes from Chitinophaga sp. 10T418, assembly GCF_056394125.1. Lineage (NCBI taxonomy): Bacteria > Pseudomonadati > Bacteroidota > Chitinophagia > Chitinophagales > Chitinophagaceae > Chitinophaga > Chitinophaga sp. 10T418. The sequence goes on along the minus strand of NZ_JBFTHG010000004.1, from coordinate 563,385 downwards.
TTCACTGTGTAGAATCATTGCAGGGTACTTATCTGAATGCGTTCAGTCAGTCTTATGGGGAAAAAGCACAGGAGTTGTGTGAAGAAATTTTCCTTCAGAAAGAGAACTGGGATGATGATGCTGATGAGAAACTGATGATGGCATCTTATGCCGGTGGCATGAGCATTGCTTATTCCCAGGTGGGCGTGGCACATGCGGTGAGTTATGGATTGGCTTACCTGCTGGGCACCAAACATGGTATTGGTAACTGTATTGTATTTGACAAGCTGGAAGAGTTTTATCCGGAAGGCGTGGCCAAGTTCAAGGAGATGGTGAAAAAGCATAACATTGAAATCCCACAAGGTATTACCAAAGGGCTCACCGATGAGCAGTTTGATATTATGATCAACGTATCACTGGGCATGGCGCCGTTATGGGAAAACGCACTGGGTAAAGACTGGAAGGAGATCATGACCCGCGAAAGACTGCGTAAGCTGTACGAGCGTTTATAGTCTCTTTAGTATTACACTGATTTTATTTTGATATAGAAATTAGCGGAGATAGATGGGTAGACAATACCTGTTTGTCTCCGCTAATTTTTTACAACGCAAATTCAGTGCGTAGAAAAAAGTTATTATTGCTTAGGGAGAAGATTATCATGCTGATACTATTGATTATTTCGGGAATAGGCATTCTTGTGCTAGGTTATTGCCTGTTCACTGCGAAACAGCAACAGAAGGCACAGGAGGCCATACAGGAGCAGCAATTGCAGCAGCTCAGCGCGGCCCAGGCGAGTTATGCATCATTGCAAACGGGCTATACTGCGCAGCAGGAGAGGTATCACCTGTTGGAAGCCAAGCAGGAGTACCTGCAAAATATGCTGGATGACAAGGCCATGTTGGTGAGGGAGAAGCAGCAGCAACTGGAACGGATAAACGAAGAGTTTTCGGTCCTGATGTCTGAGCAGGGGCGGATGATGGAGCAGAATAAATACCTGCAGCAACAGCTGATGGGGGAAAAGGAAAGACTGCAGCAGGTGCAGGAGGACTTTAAAGTTCAGTTTGAAAATATAGCTCAGCAGCTATTGCAACGCATCTCCGGTACGTTTATGGAACAGAACAAGGTGAAAATGGATGATGTGCTGAAACCACTATCAGAGAAGATAGATAACTTCCGCAGCAGTGTACAACAGTCACTGGTGGCGGAAACCGCCCAACGTACAGAGTTGAAAAATGAACTGCAACGCCTTCTGCTCCTCAATCAAACCCTGTCGAAAGAAGCCAATAACCTTACCAACGCCCTGAAAGCAGATACCAAGAAACAGGGTAACTGGGGAGAAATGATACTGGAAAGAGTATTGGAAGCATCGGGTCTGGAGAAGGGAGTACATTATTTTACCCAGGATGCGCAACGGGACGAAACAGGACAACTGAGAAAACCAGACCTGGTATTACAGCTCCCGGAAAACCGGCAGTTGGTGATAGATTCCAAAGTGTCACTGAAAGCCTACGAACAATATTGCAGTGCTGTTAATGAAGAAGATAAAAAGTATGCATTGAAAATGCACCTCCAATCGGTAAAGAACCATATCAGTGAATTAAGCGCCAAAGCATATCATACGCTGTATAAAAACACCACCGACTTTGTGATGCTGTTTATCCCCATTGAGCCAGCCTATGCATTGGCGATAATGCAGCAGGACGAAGATCTGTACGATTTTGCTTTCCGTAAAAGGATCATACTGGTAAGCGTTCCTTCTTTGCTGGCCACCCTCCGAGTTATTGATAACATGTGGCGACTGGATAAGCAGAATAAGAATGCAGAAGAAATTGTACGGCAGGGTAGTGCCCTTTATGATAAATTCGTTGGCTTCGCGGAAGATATGGGCATGATTGGCGCACACCTGAAACGTAGTCAGAATACATATGACGATGCCATGAACAAGCTGACATCCGGCAATGGTAATCTCATCGGCCGGGCAGAGAAAATGCGCAAGCTGGGTCTCGATAATAAGAAAGTATTGCCAAAAGAAATGACCGCGGATTTATTGTTGCCGGAAGAAGAGCGGATAACAGGTATTCCTGCTGACTTAATGTCGGAAGACGAAGCTGTTCCGGATGCTCCTATGGCACTCAACGGACAGCAAACTGCCATAACGGAAAGTGCTGAACCAGGAGAGGAAACAGAATAGCAGGTAATAAATGATATATGGGGGCCCTGAAGCAGGAGCAGAGGAGATAAAATCCGCAAACGACCGGCCTCGAAAAGGAGCTTTTTTTTGAGGAACTAAAAAATTGAAGCACCGGATGAAAGCCATTACAACTCCTGCATCATCGAATGTTTCACCTGTTTCGGCTTGTATACGAAACTGAGATACAAAGTAGCCAGCAACGTGATACCTGCAATCACATAAAATGTAAGCGGGAAATTAGTAGAGCGATTGCTATAAATAAATGCAGAGAAATAAGCTCCCAAACCAATACCCGCTTCCATGGCGATGTACATGCTGGCGAGTGCACGGCCCCGGTGTTCTGGTCTGCCCAGATCTACGGTCCATGCTGTAACAGCCGGAGAGTTGAGCCCTACAGAGATGCCATAAACAACAGCAGCGGCCATCAGGAAGGTGGTACTACCTGCAAGTCCCATCATCAACATAGAACCCGCCATCAGAATAGCAGAAATCTTTAGTACAGGCACCCGCCCGTAACGGTCAGATACCTTACCCGCCACCAAACGAATTCCAATAGAACTGGCCGTGAAAAAAGTATAGAATAATCCTTTATTGGAAACACCCAGAAAAGCACTGAAATCAGGAATAATAGTAAGGATAGCACCATAGCTGAAATAGGTAAGGAAAGTAATGATCACCGGCGACCATACCAGGGGCTCAAAAATTTCATTAGCAGATATCTTCAGCAATGAAAAACGGAAAGGCTGTTTATTAACCAGGGTTTCTTTCATCCCTACCAGTATCACCACAGACAACAATGCAAATACGGCAGATAGCTGGAACATGATGTTAATATTCCATCGTACCGCCACATAGCCGCCAATGGCAGGTCCCATGGCCATACCAATAGTGCTGAACAAACCCACCATGCCCATGGCTTCCCCACGCCGGGTTACCGGCACCATATCAGACACATAGGCAGATGTACCAGTAGGCTTAAACCCTGTGGAAAATCCATGAAAGAATCTTAACAACAGGAAAGCCCCTACAGAGCTGATGATTGGATACATCAGGCTGCAAACCACACAAACCAGCGACCCGAAAATCATGACAGGCACACGTCCTATCGTATCCGTAAGTTTGCCGCTGAATGGTCGGGATAGTCCCGCCATTAAAGTAAACAAGCCGATAATATATCCTTTGTAATCCGCGCCACCCATCCGCGTAAGATAAGCCGGCAGCTCAGGGATCATCATATTGAAGCTGGCAGAAAAAAGGGCATTGCTAAGGCAAAGTAGAATAAAATGAAGACTGTAAATTCTCTCTGTCGACTGATACATGCACACAAAATTAGGAACTATGGTACAATTTTAGCAAAGTAATTGACACCTTCAGGAAACATGAACAAAAACAGGGTAAAGCCTGTTTATATTAACCGGCTGTTAAATCATGACATCCATCATAATAATCTATCTCCTGAAGTTGTAAATTTAAGTAACCAAAAAATTTCAATGATATGAAAATAAACATTGGTGTTTCAGCAGAAAACACAAAGCAAATAGCATTAGAATTAAATAAAGTATTGGCAGATGAACTGGTGATTTATGCTAAAACACGTAATTCTCACTGGAATATAGAAGGTAGCAACTTCATGGAAATGCACAAGTTCTATGAAGAGCAATATGAAGAGCTGGAAGAATATGCGGATGAAGTAGCAGAATATATCCGCTCCATCGGACATTATGCTGAAGGTCGCTATGCAGACGTATTAAAGCTCACCAACCTGTTGGAATCAGAGTATTCCAATAACCAGAAAAAGCAACTGCAGGAATTACTCGATGATCACGAAACTATTGTTCGTAATCTCCGCAGACTGATAGATGAATTTGATGAAAAATACAAAGACAAGGGTGCCGCCGATTTTGCAACGCAAATGTTGCAGAAACATCTGAAGCTAGCCTGGATGATACGTTCCTATCTCAAATAATATCTCATTCATATAAGCAACGTGTTAGCTACAGTAACAAGCTGTAACTAACACGTTTTTAATTTTAACTAAATGGCTACATTTGTTGTTGTCACCTCTTCATCCCAAAAACAATAACAATGGATAATACAACGAGTGACCTCCGCCTGGCGGTACTGATAGATGCAGATAACATACCTTATCATAACATAAAGGGTATGCTGGAAGAAGTAGCGAAATACGGCAACCCCACTTTTAAACGAATTTATGGCGACTGGACCAAACCTACCGTGGTAGGCTGGAAAGGTGTGCTGCTGGACTATGCGATTACCCCCATCCAACAGTATAGCTATACTTCCGGCAAAAATGCTACGGATTCGGCGATGATTATTGATGCCATGGATATTTTATATACGGGTCGTGTAGATGGCTTTTGTCTCGTATCCAGTGATAGCGATTTTACCAGATTAGCCACCCGGTTGCGTGAAGCAGGTATGCGGGTGTATGGTATGGGAGAACAAAAAACCCCCAGCGCTTTCCGGGCTGCCTGTGATAAGTTCATTTACCTGGAAATATTACAGGTCAGGAAGAAAACGGATACAGATACGGATACCGACACCGATTCGGAAAATGAAACCAGCGGCAAACCTAAGACTACCAAAGCGAAGCGGAACAGCATCAGCAAAGCCGATAAACAATTGATAACACTTCTGTCTACCAGCGTGAATGATATTGCGGATGAAGATGGATGGGCTTACCTGGGTGAGTTGGGCAACCTGTTGTTGAAGAAGCAACCTGACTTTGACGCCCGTAACTATGGCTTCAATAAACTGTTGCAGTTGCTGAAGAGCTTTCCCAACTTTGAAATTGATATCCGGGAAAGCGGCAAAAAAACCGGGAAACTAGTGTATGTAAGAACCGTATAACTTATGGCATACAGGAAGATCAGGATCGTTCAGGGCGATATCACTAAAATAAAAGCAGACGCCATTGTTAATGCCGCCAACTCATCACTATTGGGCGGCGGCGGTGTAGATGGAGCTATTCACAGAGCCGGAGGACCAGCCATACTGGCCGATTGCAGAACCATCGTAGCCCGACAGGGCGGCTGTAAAACCGGAGAAGCAGTAATTACTACCGCCGGGCGTTTACCCGCCAAACACGTTATCCACACGGTAGGCCCGGTATGGAATAACGGGATCCACAACGAAGAAGCATTGCTGGCCAATTGCTATCGCCACTCCCTGGAGCTGGCATCCCGACATCATTTAAAATCAGTGGCCTTTCCAAACATAAGCACAGGAATTTATCATTTCCCTAAAGACCTCGCAGCGTTTATTGCCATGGACACTGTGGTGAAATACCTGGAATTACATCCGGAAATGGAAGAAGTAATATTTGTTTGTTTCGATGAAGAAAACCTCCGTTATACAGAGCAGTACTACAATCAGCATATTCGCCCTGAAGAATAATTTTTCTGCCGTTGATGTAGAATGCCGACTCCGATCAATTAACCTTTTTTATATTTGAATACGTATTTCAAAACCACCAACCATTAAAAACTAAACAATGAAATTACATCGTCTGATGCCGGTGATAGCCGCTATGGCTTTTACCAGCACCTATGCCGGACCTGTGCCTGCATCCACCCTCGCCGTTATTCAGGGAAAAACAACCAATGAAAAAGTAAAGAAAATCACGCTTTATGCCGTTAAGGAAGGTCGTAAAGAAGAAGTGGCAACTGCTGCTGTGAATGAAAATCACGCTTTTGCTTTTGCAGTACCAGCACCCAAAGAAGGCTTTTATTATGTTTCATCAACAGAGATTAAAGGCCGGGATGCCCGCGTGTACCTGAAAGCAGGGGATCAGTTGCAACTGACACTTAACAGTAGCGACTACACGTTACAATCCGGATCTGCCGAAAACAAAGCGTTACAACAATGGGATCAGCACCTGAAAGAAATTATGTTGCCGGCAATCAATATCGACACTGTCACTTTCGAGTCTTATTTCCCTGTGCTTGAAGCCTTTGTGCCTAAAGTTGCTGGTTGGAAGAAAGCGGTGAATACGCCCAACAAAAAATTTAATGACTTGCTGAAATTCCAAATGGATGTGGATATGGAGCATGCTGCCATGTCATTTCTGCTTATGCCACGCCCTAAGCATCCAACGGAGGAGCAGCGTTCTGCTTTTTACGGGCAAATTATCCAGGACAAAAAATATGCTGATGCAAGATTGTTGCAGGATGGAGATGGCGCAAGGATTATCAGCCTTTATTCCACCTTTCATATGATCACTTTCATGCCTAAAGAAAGGCCAAAAGCATCTGAGGGTCTTCAAAATCTGGTTGCCTTATTTGGTAATGATAGCATCAAAGCAGTGGCTATTACGCAAAGTCTTACGGCCTACAAAACTTTTGAAAAGCTTACAGAGGCAATGGCGCCGGTACAGCAATACCTGGTAACAGATCTGCAGAAAGAGCGCTACCTGGCTTATGAAAAAACCTTACGACACTTTGCAGCAGGAGAGCCTGCCATTAACTTCTCTGGTGTGGATGTAACGGGTAATAAAGTATCTCTGCAGGACCTGAAAGGAAAAGTAGTGGTAGTGGATGTGTGGGCTACCTGGTGTGGGCCCTGCAAAGAAGAAATGCCCTATCTTAGTAAGCTGGAAGAGGAAATGGAAGGTAAAAATGTAGTGTTCCTGGGCTGCTCTGTAGATGAAGCAAAAGACAGAGAAAAGTGGATAGATTTTGTGAAGAAGCAGGAAATGAAGGGAACACAGATTTTTATGAGTGGCTGGAGCGATATCACTAAAAGCTACGATATCAAAGGAATTCCCCGTTTTATGGTATTTGACCAGAAGGGCAATATTGTAAGTGTGGATGCGCCACGTCCGTCTGAGCCGGCATTAAAGGCACTGATAGAGAAAACGCTTACGAAAGGATAAAAAGATCTGCTAGCAGCTATACAAAAGGCTTCCCGTTTAAAGGAAGCCTTTTGTTTTATAGTGCGATGTGAAAAAGCGGTGCTGTTAGAGTTTTGCGTACTTCGCCCAGGCGTAGATAAACATAGCAGCAAAAACTATAATGGCTACAGGTGCCAAGAAATGACCAATACTATCGCCAACTTTATAAAAGTTAGTGGTGTGTACTACTGTTAAAAGATTCATCAACATAGTATAATGATTTATTTAATTCCGGATGCAAATTAGAACTTTCGGGGCATATTCCCAATGAAAGGATGTATTACCAGGCGGTTAATTGCTGTATATACGTGTCCAGTCTTGATTTGGCGAGAAAATTTTTTTCCAGCGTGCCTGCAAATGGAATGGGAGTGTCCAGGCTGCCGCACCGCATCACCGGGGCATCCAGCAGGGCGAAGCAGTGTTCGGCTATCCAGGCGCTGATTTCGGCGCCAAAGCCTCCGGTAAGGGTATCTTCATGGAGCACCAGTACTTTGCCGGTAGCAGCTACGATCTCGCGGATGGCGGGATAATCCAGCGGTACCAGGGTGCGTAGGTCCAGGATTCCGATAGAGATTTCCGGGTGTTGTGCCGCATATTCCATCGCCCAATGTACGCCACTACCATAGGTAATAATGCTGATATCGTCTCCGGGCTGTACCAATGCGGCTTTTCCTATTTCAATGGTGTAATAATGTTCCGGTACGTTGCCACTGATGCTGCGGTAAAGCGCTTTGTGCTCAAAGTACATCACGGGGTTAGGGTCGGCAATAGCCGCTGTGAGCAAGCCTTTGGCATCTTCCGGCGTAGCAGGATATACCACCTTGAGACCGGGAACATGTGTAAACCAGGCTTCATTACTTTGTGAGTGAAAAGGACCGGCGCCAACACCGCCGCCGGTGGGCATGCGGATCACTACATCAGCATGTTGTCCCCAGCGATAATGTATTTTGGCCAGGTTATTTACTACCTGGTTAAAACCACAGGTAACGAAATCGGCAAACTGCATTTCTACCACGCTCTTGAATCCGGCGATCGACAATCCCAGCGCAGCGCCTATGATAGCGCTTTCGCATAGGGGTGTATTGCGTACCCTGTCTTTCCCAAAAAATTCCACAAAACCCTCTGTAATTTTAAAGGCACCGCCGTATTCTGCAATATCCTGTCCCATGAGGATCAGCTCCGGATGTTTTTCCATGGCTTGTTTTAAGCCATCGGACAGTGCATTGATAAAGCGTTTTTCGGAAGATGGCCCCGCAGCGGCCACCACAGCAGGTGTAGGGGCATACAGGTCGTTTATTTCTGTTTTCGTGTTTGCAATGATAGGTGTATCTACCAGGCCTCTGGCCACCTCTGCTTCAATCTGATGTTTCAGCTCATCACGGATCGCAGCGATATCTGCTGAGGTAAGAATATTTTTTTCCTGCAGCCAGGTCTCATATTGCAGAATGGGATCTTTTTTACCCCATTCTTCAAAAAGGGCAGGAGGTACATATTTTACGCCGCTGGCTTCTTCATGGCCACGCATCCGGAAGGTCATGGCTTCTATCAGCACCGGCTTTTGCGCCTTTATGGCGTAGGCCCGCGCAGTACGCACTGTTTGGTATACTTCCAGCAGGTTGTTACCATCTATCTGTACGCCTTCCATGCCATATCCGATGGCTTTGTCCACCAGGCTGGCGCAATGATATTGTTCGCTTACGGGGGTGCTAAGTCCGTAGCCATTGTTTTCAATGATAAATATAACGGGAAGACCCCATACTGCGGCCACATTGAGGGCTTCATGGAATTCTCCTTCGCTGGTACCTCCTTCACCGGTAAAGGCGAGGGATACTTTCTTCTCTTTTTTAAGTTGATGTGCGAGAGCAATACCATCAGCAATAGAAAGCTGAGGGCCCAGGTGGGAAATCATGCCGCAGATATGATGTGGGGTGCTGCCAAAGTGAAAGGAGCGTTCCCGCCCTTTGCTGTAGCCATGTTCACTGCCCTGCCACTGCAGCAGCAATTTGTCAAGCGGCATTTCGCGGGTAGTAAATACCCCCAGGTTGCGATGGAGGGGCATGATCCACTCGTCAGCATCCAGTGCAAGCGTGGCACCAACTGCTATAGCTTCCTGGCCTATGCCCGAAAACCACTTACTTATTCTTCCCTGTCGCAATAGCAGCAGCATTTTTTCCTCTATCAGCCGTGGATAAAGCAAGGCTTTATAGAAAGACAGTAATTGCGAATCGCTCAGGTCTGACCGGTCGAAATACATGGGTTGGCTTTTTAACAGGCAGTAAAGGCTAATCGTTGTTATTATTGCCCGCGAGATTGATCATCACACTATTGATGATGGTCATAATAATACTGAAAAGTAATGCCCACCAGAAGCCGTCTACTTTGAAACCGGGTACCAGCTTCGCCGCCAGCAAAATGATGAGGGCATTGATAACAAAGAGGAAAAGGCCCAGTGTAACAATGGTTACCGGGAACGTGAGAACAACAAGCAACGGCCTTACCAGGGCATTTAATAACGCTAATACCAACGCCAGGATCAGGGCTGTAACAAAGGTATCTACTTTGACTGCCGGCTTCAGCAGGTAAGCGGTTAACATGGCAGCCAATGCACTAACTAGTATACGGATCAGAAAACCCATAGCAGATTGTTTTACTAGTTAAGTTAACGAAAAAAAAAGAATTACGAATTACGAATTATGAATTACGGAGTTATGTGGAGAGCATCTGTTGCAGTCTCGCTATCACTCCGTAATTCGTAATTTTTAATTCGTAATTCTTACAAAAAACTATCTGCTTCTCTATAGGCTTTAATCAGGGCCGCTTCGCCATCTTTACCTTGTCCGGCCATGCCATGTTCCATGCCCAGTACCCCTTTGTATCCTTTTTTATGGAGATGCTTAAAGATATTTTTATAGTTGATTTCGCCGGTGCCAGGTTCTTTGCGGCCGGGATTATCACCTATTTGTATGTAGGCAATTTCATCCCAGCACATATCCAATACAGGAATCAGGTTGCCCGTATTGCGTTGCATATGATAGATATCGTATAATATTTTGCAGGAAGGGCTTTTCACCGCCTTACATACTTCAAAGCTTTGTTCTGCTGTGCGGAGAAACAGATCCGGGTTGTCGCTCAGCGGCTCCAGTACCATGATCAGGCCATGGGGTTCAAATATTTCTGCTCCGGCGCGCAGTGCATCTATTACGTGAGCCGTTTGGATACCCATCGGGAGGTTGCGGTCAAAGTATCCCGGAACAACGGTGGCCCATTTGGCATTGCAGCGCTTGGCGGTTTCCAGGCTTTCCTTACAGGTTTTGATAAAGGCATCTTTAAATTCCTGTTTACCGGAAGTCAGCGAAGTTTTCCAGTTGTTGCCGGTGTCTACTACAAACACGCCCATCTGCATGCCTAATTTATTCAGCAGGTCGCCTATTTTAGATTGTTCGGCAGCAGGTCGTCCTAACATTCCATTATCTTCAATGGAGCGGAACCCTTGATCATACATGTACTTTATCTGGTCGAGGAAATCCCCGCCGGCACTGTTTTTAAACATACCATCATGCGGGCCATAGTTCATGTTAAAGGTTTTTCCTTTTACATCTTTATCATTATTGCCTGCTGCCGCCTGTGCTGTGTTGCCGATACTGCCAAGTGTCAGTGCCGAAATGCCGGCCAGGGTGCCGTTTTGCAGGAATTTTCTTCTTTCCATAAACGTTAGGTTGATTGTGTAAATGACAGGAGGCTAAATTTAATAGGTTTTGCAAGGAAATGCTAATATTCATGAAAAATTTTCAATTCATCAGCCTTTTTTCGCACTCATAAAAAAATATTGCATTCCAGATTAGTTTTTTTTAGATTCACCCACTTATATTTTCAATCACGTTAGATGACTAAACCGTATGTGGCCTTACTGCTGAGTGGACTATTCAGCCAGGTGGTAATAGCGCAATCAAATCAGGCGTTCGAAGCTTATAGCCAGCAAATTCCAGGCACTGATGTCCGTTTCAAGATGGTACCTATTAAAGGAGGCAGTTTTAAACTGGGAAGCCCCGATAATGAAAAAGGCAGGAATAAGGACGAAGGCCCCGCTAAGAATGTACAGATCTCTGACTTCTGGATGGGCGCTACAGAAGTGACTTTTGACGAATATGATATTTACTCAGATGCCGAAAAAGATAAAACACCGGTGCCGGATGGTATGACCCGTCCAAGTCCTCCATATATAGATCTGACTTTAGGAATGGGCAAAGCAGGTGGTTTCCCGGCGAATAGCATGAGTCAGTACGCCGCCCTGATGTATTGCAAATGGTTGTATATCAAAACCGGTATATTCTACCGCCTGCCCACAGCGGCAGAATGGGAATATGCCTGCAGAGCAGGTGCAGCTACCGCATATCCTTTTGGAGCGGATGCATCCCAGCTGAAGGACTATGCCTGGTACAAAGGAAACAGCGAGCAGAAATACCATAAAGTAGGACAGCTGAAACCTAACGCCTGGGGATTATATGATATGCTGGGTAACGTAGAAGAATGGACCCTGGACCAATACGATGAAAATGGCGTAGCCAGCGCAAAAGACCAGGATCCCTGGACAGTGCCTACGGCCAAAACACCCCGCCTGCTGAAAGGTGGCAGCTTCCAGGACGAAGCGCCGCTGCTCCGCAGCGCGGCCCGTTTAAAATCAGATCCCATCTGGAACCGCCGGGATCCGCAAATTCCGAAAAGCTCCTGGTGGAACGCCGATGCGCCCTTTGTCGGATTCAGAATTGTGAGACCCGCAAAACAGCCCACAGGAGCAGAAGCAGAACAATTTTTTGAAGAAATGATCGCGAAATATAAAGGTGCACGCTAGAAAGATTCAAACTACTAAAATCTAAAAATCTTATTCATTTATGGACAACGAAAAGAAATTTCACGGTGAAGGCCGCCGCGAATTCGTTAAGCAAACATCCTTGCTTGCGGGTGGTTTGCTGGCGATGCCTATCTTATCTAAAGCAAACTTTTTCTCCGGATCTTCCGACGTCATCAAAATCGCGTTGATCGGTTGTGGTGGTCGTGGCACCGGCGCTGCTACACAAGCCCTGAGCACTAAAGAAAACGTGCAACTGGTGGCAATGGCAGACGCATTCCCCGACAGACTGAGCGACAGCTACTCCAATATTAAAGAAGCGTTAGGCGATAAAGCCAGCCGGGTAAATGTTCCGGAAGGCAACAAATTCATTGGCTTTGACGCATACAAGCAAGCCATTGCGCTCGCTGACGTGGTGATACTGGCAACCCCTCCGGGTTTCAGGCCTATTCATTTTGAAGAAGCCATCCGCCAGGGTAAACATGTGTTTATGGAAAAGCCGGTAGCAACAGATCCGGCAGGGATTAAAAAAGTGCTGGAAGCTGCTGCAGTGGCCAAAACAAAAAAACTGAACGTAGTAGTAGGTTTACAACGCCGCTACCAGAATTCCTACCGCGAACTGTACAAACGCTATAAAGATGGTATCATCGGTGATATGGTGTCTGCACAGGTTTGGTGGAATCAGGGCGCACTGTGGGTAAAACCACGTAAACCTGAATATACCGAGATGGAATATCAAATGCGCAACTGGTACTATTTCAACTGGCTGTGTGGCGATCATATCGTAGAACAACATATCCACAATATTGACGTAGGTAACTGGTTTATGGGTGATACGCCTGCAACTGCAGGAGGAATGGGGGGCCGTGCTGTGCGTACCGGCAAAGAGTACGGTGAAATTTATGATCACCACTACGTAGAGTACCGCTACGCCAACGGCGTGGTCATGAACAGTCAGTGCCGCCACTGGAAAGATGCACCAAGTAAAGTGGATGAAGAAATTGTGGGCACCAAAGGCCGCATCTTCTGCGATAAAGCGCAGATCGTGGATCACAAAGGAAAAGTCCTGTACCAGTTTGATAAGAAAAAGGAAAATAACCCTTATCAGACAGAACACGATGAACTCTTTGCAGCCATTGCCAAAGGAGAATACAAATTTGCAGATGCGGAAAGAGGCGCTCAAACAACCCTTTCTGCTATCATAGGCCGTCTGGCAACTTATTCTGGTCAGGTAATCGACTGGAACGTGGCCCTGAACTCAGGTCTGGATCTGCATCCTAAAACATATTCATTTGATGCACAACCGCCGGTAATGCCGGACGCATCTGGTAATTATGCTTATGCGAAACCAGGTATTACCAAATATTTTACCTGATAAAAAGTAAGAAGTTAACATAGCGGATCAGGGATTTGCGGAGAGATTTGTCAACAGATCTTTTCACAAATCCCTGATTTCGTACAGTACAATTCGTAATTTCCTGCTATGAAAAGAACTCTCCTTGTAATGACCGCGCTGTTTTCATTAGCGTCTGCTACCGCACAGGTAGCGGCTATTAAAAAATGGGCAGAGTCGGAATTGTTACACAGAGCACCTATGGAACAGGCCCACGTGGGCATCTGTATTTATGAACCGACCACCGGTAAATACTGGTATCAGTACCAGGACAATAAATTTTTTACCCCCGCTTCCAACATGAAGATCTTCTCCCTCTACGCAGGGATGAAGTTGTTAGGTGACTCATTGCCCGCCGCCCGCTATTATGAAAACGATACTGCATTATTTGTGAAAGGAATGGGTGACCCCTCCTTTCTACATCCGGAGTACACCTACCAGCCCCTTTTGCAGCTGCTGCAACAAACGACTAAAAAGATTTACCTGGTACCAGGTGTGAATACTAACCTGCGCTACGGTTCGGGCTGGGCCTGGAATGACTACGCAGATGATTATCAGCCGGAACTAAATGAATTTCCCATGTACGGAAATGTGGCGCGCATCCGCCACCACGGGGATACCAGCAGCATTGTACCTGCTACCTATGATCTGGATATTACCGCAGATGATACGCTTAGTGAAACGATCACCACCAGAGAGGAACGTAATAATTTCTTCTTCCTGAAATATAACCCGAAAGATAAAGGGCTCACAGCAGCCGAAGTACCTTTTATTACCGGCTCCATACAGGATTTGCGGCAGCGGTTGGAAGACACGCTACATAAGCGTATAGGACTAACAGTTATACCGCCCAAAGCAAGGTTCCGCATATTGAACAGTATTCCGGCCGATTCCCTGTTTATCCCTATGATGCACCGCAGTGATAACTTCTTTGCGGAACAAACACTGATGATGGCATCGTCTCGTCTATGGGATACCATCAGCAGTGATCGTATGATGGAATACCTGCTATCTCATGACCTGAAAGTAATGCCACAACCACCGCAATGGCAGGACGGATCTGGTCTTTCCAGGTATAACTTATTTACGCCCCGGGATTTTGTTTCTGTACTCACTCTCATGCAGCAGGAGTTTCCAAAGGAAAGACTATGGGAGATATTCCCCACCGGAGGGAAAGGTACGCTGAAGAACTATTATCAACAGCCGGTTGTACACGCGAAAACGGGTACATTAAACGGGGTGGTAGCGCTGAGCGGCTACCTGGTAACAAAGAAAAATAAACAACTGGTATTTAGTGTGCTGGTAAATAATCATCACGAATCCGCCACCAGTGTAAGAAGGGCAGTAGAACGTCTGCTCACCATGGTGTGGAAAGATTATTAAGGCTGTAATGTATAGGAAAGAATGGTGGTGGTATCGTGTAACTGGTCTGCTTCTATTAAGCCAATACCCCTACCATAGTAACTGGTGGAGATAGTACCCACAGCAACAGGATTGTTGAGTACCAGTGCGAAAGCATCCATTCTTACGGCAATCACTTGTGCATAATCTTTACCGTTCACCGTTTTGGTCACATCTTTTTGGGTAACTGTAAACTCGAGGATACCGGAAGTACTGGCCCCGCCATTGCTAACAGTGATCGTGTCCCGCCAGGTAGTGCCTGCTGCTACATTGTCTTTCAGATAAGTCAGGCGCAGATCATCCGCACTATACCCCTGAAAGGTAAGAATGCTGGCTACCTGTGTATAAATACCGTCCTTACAGTTAGAGCAGGTGAATACGCTGTCGTTTCCCACTATTTTATACACATTGCCATTAATGGTCGTATCTCCGGAAACGGTGAAGGTATATTTAATGGTGTCTTTAGCGCTGTTAACGTTCATGTAGGAAAAGGAGGAGTGGTTGGTATAAGGGGCGTAGTCGCAGGTGCTGGTAGGAGGAGGTGTGCCATCACCTTCCCGGCTCATTTCCTTACTGCAGGAAAACAGCAGGGTAACTGCTGCAAGAATAGCTATGAGAAAGTAACGGTTTTCCATAACACTATATGCTTTGATATTCCTATAACGCTGATAAGTATAAATTTATGCAAAAAAAGCCATTAGCTTTATGCTAATGGCTTTATAATAATATCTGTTACCTGTTATAGCCTGATTCTGATATGGAAGGAGTTATTTTATTCGCCACAAGCGACCAGGTCTTTTACATAAGTATTTGTTGATACCGGCATGTTGATAACAGACGTTTTATTGGCATCAGCATCTATTGCCTTGATATTAGCAGTGGTATTGTCAGCGTTACAACGGATAATGCCGATCGCATATTTACCGTCTGTTACCTGGTAACGGTAATCCACACCATCTATATTTATATACACTGCGCCATTCTTTACAGGAGTGTTAGTACAGGAAGTAACTGCACCGCTGAAATGAATGTATTGAGCAGCCGGTATGTTTAACCTCAGCATACCAAGACTGGTGCTGTCAGCAAAGGGGCCGATAATACGGGAGTCAACCGCTACATTGCATCTTCCTGCCACCTTCAGTGTCAGTGTTTCTCCTTTCACAATATGTCCGCTGAATACGCCATTTTCATTAGTATGCCCCGCAGAATAACGGCCGCTGTTTCCTTTGATATGTAATGATACATTAGATAAAGGAGTGCCATCTGCATCCTGCAGTACCACCCGGAAATTCACTGTTGAAAAAGGAGCAGCAGGGCTCCAGGTAGACAAGTACTTTATAGTACCCGTATAGCTATCGCCGGTTTTGGTGGCACTGCCCGTTTCCCTCCATACGCGGGAACTGTCTTCGAAGTGCCAGAGAGGTACGGTTGCAGGCGCCAGGCTTTGCAGGCTGGCAGGAATCGTCATTTTAAAGGATACAGATTTGCTGGTATCCAGGTGGAGTTTTGCTCCGGCTTCACTCTGCAGTTCCAGGGCCATCATGCCAAATGACTGCAGCCCCATAAGTACATTACTTTTAGTGATAGCCCGCAGATCACCCGGCATAATATCCGTAAAGTCAGCCTTTTCCGGGTTAATGGGCGCATACATCAGGGATACTTTGCCGGAATAGGGTTTGTTATCCGCACCTAATACCTGCTGTGCGACAAATGTGAATTGTGCATTGGAAACAGTAATGGTACCACCGGTAGCGGCATCAAAAACACCCAGTACCTTTTTGGGCAGCAATTGAATCTGAACATATTGCAGCTTATCGGGAGCGGCTATACGAAAGGTACGGACACCATTGAAGTACCCTGTTTTTTCTGCAGTAACTACCGCAGCTACTTCATTCACCGTTACTTTAGGAAACAGGAAGCTGCCACTGGCATCTGTGGTAGCGGTGGCGGTTCCGCATTTTACGGTGGCTCCGGTTACCGGCTTATTGGTTTCATCTAATATAATACCCTGCACAGCACTACTCACTTGTTTATCGGAGATGGGTGATTTTTCAGGATTGGTCACATTAGGATCCGGGAAATTAATATTGGTAGTACTCTTGTTGCAGGCCATGAATATGCATACAGTCAGCATAAACAACCAGCACTTTTGCTTGAACATAGGTGTCTGAATATTTGAAATTTTGATAAAATACGTGTTTGTACCGTCCACAGGTGGTTGGTTGCCAGGAAGTACATGCCCTGCAGCAACAGTGCGTATAGCCCTTGCCGAAAGATGACAGTTCCATTGTAGATATTTATTGGCTGAGGATAACCATAAAGCCTTCTTATTCATACGTATACCCTAAACGGGCAGGGTGGAGTAAAAGTTACTTTCAACCTATTGGGATTGTTGAAATGCTAATAATTCTTTTTTAAGCCAACGAATTTTAAAGATAATTGTAAAAAGTACATTTATTTTTAGAAAATAATTAATGCTTTTAGAGATAACTTACAAAGACATGATTTCCCGTTTGATCGATATTATAAACCCTTAACAAACAAAAAAAGATTTCACTTGTAACGCGATAAGCCCTTGAGGGGCCTGGAAAACCAAACTAGTGAACTAACGTAGCAAACCAAAATTTGAACATCCTAAATCACGCATGATATGATTAACGCTTTAGTTTAACAGAAAACTAAGTAGCAAACCAAAATTTCATCATCCTAAATCACTTGTAGCATGAATCCACGTTATGCAAAGGCTATGCTATTGCTATGCCTGTTTGCAACCACCTCTCGCGCTGTTACCGCGCGTACGCCTATACCAAGTGTATGGCAACAAGGTAATCCCGGTGTAAAGGGTAAAGTAAAAGACATCAATGGTAACCCTTTACCAGGCGTCACGGTATTGTTGAAAGACACAAAAAAAGGCGCCACTACCGATGAAAAAGGAAACTTTATACTGAACGATGTAAAAAAAGATGGGATACTTGTATTCCAGTATATCGGTTTTGATCCACAGGAAGTAAAGGTGGAAGGAAAAGCTATTGTCAACGTGGTATTAAAAGAAAGCCAGAAAACACTGGACGAGTATGTAGTAGTTGGTTATGGTACACAAAAGAAAGTAACCAAAACCGGTGCAGTATCTTCTGTGAAAGGAGCGGAGCTGCAGCAGTCGCCCAACGTTAACATCTCCAACTCACTGGTAGGGCGCATTCCAGGTATTATTGCCGTGAACAACAGTGGAGAACCGGGATACGATGGTTCCCGGATTTTTATCCGCGGTCGCAGTACACTGGGCAACAGTAATCCACTGGTGGTGATCGATGGTTTCCCGCGTGATGGCTTTGAACGCATGAATCCCAACGACATTGAAAGTGTATCTATTCTGAAAGATGCGGCTGCTGCGATTTATGGTTCGCGTGCAGCAAATGGCGTTATCCTGGTTACCACCAAGCGGGGTAAAGGAGGAAAACCTACACTGAGCTATGGTTTTAACCAATCATTTGTTACGCCCACCAGACTGCCGGAAATGGCGGATGCACCTACCTATGCAAAGGTGGTAAACGAAATTTTAAAGTATGGCGGGGATGCCCCGAAGTACTCAAATGAACAAATCAAAAAATTTGGAGATGGCTCCGATCCATGGTTGTATCCTAATACCAACTGGTATGATGCCGCCATCAAGAAATACTCTTTGCAAAACAGGCATGACCTGTCGCTCAGTGGGGGCACAGAGAAAATGTCGTATTACGTTTCCCTCGGATCATTATTCCAGGATGGTATTTATAAGAACAGCGCGACTAATTATAAACAACAGAACGTACGGGCCAACCTCGATGCTGTTGTAAACGATTATATCCGTTTGCGCTTCGATCTGGCCGGCCGCCTGGAAAACAGGAACTTCCCTCCGCGCAGTGCCGGATCTATTTTCCGCTCACTGATGCGTGGTCGCCCCACTGAAAATGCCATCTGGCCCAACGGACTGCCAGGACCAGATATTGAGTACGGCGACAACCCTGTAGTGACGGGTACTAACGCAATAGGATACACTAATGATAAAAACTATGTGATCAATACCAACATGTCGGCGGTAGTGAATATTCCATGGGTAGAAGGCTTGTTCGTGGATGGTAGCTTTGCATATGACCAGAATTTTGATTTCTATAAATCATATATCAAACCATGGACATTATATACCCTGGCGGATGTGAATGATCCTACACATAAACTGAACGCAGGCTCCAGAGGGGTGAGCGCACCAGAGCTATCGGAGCAATATGGTACCCTGCGACAAACTACGGTGAACGTCAAACTGAACTATGTACGATCCTTTGGTAAGCATAATTTAAGCAGTTTCATTGCATTTGAACAGGCCACTTTAAGAAACGATAACTTCTCTGCTAACCGCAAATACTTTATCAGCGATAAACTGGATCAACTGAGTTTAGGCGGTGATAAAGAGAAGAATAATAGTGGCAGTGGCTTCGAATATGCCCGCCGCAACTACTTCGGTCGTATCTCCTATAATTATAAGGAAACATACCTCTTCGATTATAATATGCGATATGATGGCTCGCAGAATTTCCCTGAAGGCCGCCGCATGGGCCTGTTCCCGGGAGCTTCTGCCGGTTGGGTATTGTCTAACGAAAACTTCTGGAAGAAAAGCATCCACACACTAGACTACTTTAAATTACGTGCTTCCTGGGGACAAATGGGTAATGACCAGATCGACCCTTTCCAATACCTGAGCACTTATGGCTTTAGTAGCGGAGGCGTGATGTTGGGTGGAGATCTTAATAAAGGACTTTATCAGTTGCGTTCTCCTAATGAAGCCATTACCTGGGAAGTTGCCAACAACTATGACTTTGGGATAGAAGCCAAAATACTGGGAGATAAGCTGGCCTTCGAAGGAGATTACTTTATGACCAAAAGATCTAACATCCTGGTTAGCCGTAGCCTGTCCATGCCCGGCTATACCGGTATGACGCTGCCACAGGAAAACATTGCCAAGGTGGAAAACAAAGGATTTGAAATGGTCCTGAGTCATAAGAACGACATCAAAAAGTTCCACTATGAAATTATCGGAACAGTTACACATGCACAAAACAAAGTGCTGTATTTCGATGAAACCCCCAATCTGCCGGCATATCAACAGGCTACAGGTAAACAGATAGGATCTGCGTTGTATTATAAAGCCATTGGTATTTATAAAACAGCAGAAGATGTAAAAAACAGTATTCACTTAGATGGTGCCAGAGCGGGTGATGTGATTTTTGAAGATGTTAATAACGATAAGGTAATTGACGACCTGGATCGTGTTCGCATGGACCGCACGGAAAACCCCACCTGGATCTTTGGTTTAACCATGACCGCTAAATTCAAAAATTTCGATTTCACGATGTTGTGGCAGGGGGCTACCGGTGCCAGTCAGTACCTGCGTACAGAATCCGGGCTAATAGGCAATTTCCCGATGGCGTATGTAAAAGATCGTTGGACAGAAGACAATCCTAATGGCTCCTGGCCAAGAGCGTATGACCGTGACCGTGAGTACTGGGTAAATCGCCCTAATACTTTCTGGTTCTGGAACACCAACTATCTACGTTTGAAAACACTGGATCTTGGATATAATATTCCTGCCAATGTTTGCAAACGGATAGGGTTGCAAAACCTTCGGGTATATGTAAGTGGCCAGAACCTGCTGACGATTGACAAAGTGAAAATATTTGATCCGGAAGCTCCCAGCGGCAGTGGACAATTCTATCCGCAAACCAAAATTTACAACGTGGGATTAAACGTAACCTTTTAATTAACGAGCCATGAAAAAAGTAAAAATCATCAAATATATAGTAGGAGCCTTTTTGTTATGTGCAGCCACTACCGGGTGTAATAAGGACTTCCTCGAAAAGAAACCACTCAATGAATACGAAGAAGGAGATGTATGGAAAGATGTAGGTCTGGTGCAGGCATTTGTAAATGACCTGTATGTGCAGATGCGGCCCGGTTTTAATGAAGTAATGCTTTCTTCTATGACGGACGAAAGCCGCTTTATCCATGATTATAATACTTCCCGGGTAGTACAGGGAAATGCTTCTGCAGATGATCCGGGTGCACTCGGTGACTTTGCCAGATGGGATGCGCACTATAAAGCTATCCGTAACTGTAATATGTTCCTGGAAAAAGTAGCATCTGTACCATTCACGGATGAAAGCCAGCGTACACGGATGACCGGAGAGGTACATTTCATGCGCGCATGGTATTATCACCTGTTGGTAAGGTATTATGGTGGCGTGCCATTGATCACTAAAACATTCAAAATAAAGGGAGATGAACAAGAAATTCTCAGTATTAAAAGAGCCACCTTTGATGAATGCATTAAGTTTATTGTAGCAGAATGTGATCTGGCGGCAAAGCAATTACCCAAATCTTACGAAGCCGTTTCCAGCAAAGGAAGAGTAACGGTAGGTGCCGCGCTGGCGCTTAAAGCGAGAATGTTACTTTTCGCAGCCAGTGATCTGTTTGATCAAAAATATGCACCGAATGAGTTAATGGGTTATGCATCAGGAAATCAAACTGCGAGGTATAAATTAGCGATGGATGCAGCAGACAGCGTTATGAAGATGAACATGTACAGTCTTTATAAGCCGACCAGTGACCCGGTAGAAAACTACACCCGCGTATTCCTGGACAAGGATAATCCTGAACTGATTTTTATTAAGCAGTATGATAAAGCTCTGCTGGGCACTTCTCATGATTTGTACAATGGTCCCAACGGTTACCATAACTGGGGCGGAAATGTGCCCATTGAAAATTTTGTATCAGGTTACCAGATGAAGGATGGTTCTGCATTTTCATGGAGCAATGTTGCGMAGGCAAAAGCTCCATACGAAAACCGCGATCCCCGTTTTTACGCTACCATTCTTTATGATGGCGCTAAATGGAAACCCCGTCCTTCAGATGGGGCTAAAACCGATCCGATCGGCGTGATACAAACCGGTAAATATGAAGCGGCAAATGGAACAGACAGTGTTTGGGGGCTGGATACCCGCAACAGTACTATCGAAAACTGGAATGGCACTTACTCGGGCTACTACATGCGTAAGTTCATGGATAAAAACCTGGATGCTCAATTCTTTCGTGGTGACCAGTCCTGGATCTTTTTCCGTTATGCGGAAATTTTGCTGAATTATGCAGAAGCGGCCTACGGTTCCGGTAATGAACCATTTGCGCGCGACGCCGTAAATCAGGTGCGGTTACGCGCCGGTATGCCTGCTACCACTGCATCTGGTGCCGCATTGCTGGCGGTGATAAAGTATGAAAGACGCTATGAACTGTCTTTTGAGGAACACCGGTTCTTCGATGCCCGCAGATGGAGAGATGCAGAAACTGCGTTTAACGAAAATGCAAAAGGTATTGAAGTACTGGGTTCAAAGATTGCGGGACATCCTTTCGTATACCGGCCGTTTAGCATCCAGGATCGCAAGTTTGTAAAAGCGAAGAATTATTTGCTGCCCATTCCTGCTAATGAAATCAGGAAAAACAGCAACCTGTTGCAACAGGCAGACTATACAAAATAACACACCTTTTATAAAAGAAAATGCAGCGGAGATCTCCGCTGCATTTTTCTAAAAGCTCTTAGCCATTGGCTAAGAGCTAAATAAACTATACACCTAATGACCAGCCATCGCGGTAATTACGTTTTACGAACTGGTTAGCCTCATCGAAGTTGGTAATCTTCATGTTATTACCATCCCACAACAGTTTGATATAACGGCCCGGATAATCAAATCCTTTACCATTGGATTTTTGTTTGCGGATATCAAAACTACGTATCGCAAGGTTTGCCATCAGAATACTTTCTGTCAGTGGCCCAGCAATGTCGAATGGTGAGCTCAGTGATTTCTGCTGCTTGCTGCCATAACCGGCAATAGCAGCATTCACCCACTGTACATAGTGCCCTTCGGGTACACGTGCAATGGTTTGCGGTACAGATGCGCCATCTGTGCGGTTAGTAGGTAACAATTTAGGATACATACCATAAGTGCCACACATCATTTTACCTTTATCACCGATAAACAAGGCGCCATTACCACCATCGCCCATTACTTCGTTAGGTCCCAGTTCTTCCGGACGCTCGGGCTGGATACCGCCATCCATCCAGTGAAGGGTCACTTCCTTGCCGTTTTTACCCGGGAATTTCATGATTACATGAGAAGAAGGAGGGCAGCTTTCAGGGAAGTAGCCACGTGTAAATTCTCCTACGTATACACTACCAACGCTACACTCTACTGAAGTAGGATAACCCAGTCCCAGTACACGGAAAGGAGGTTCAATGATATGGCAACCCATGTCGCCGATAGCGCCGGTACCATAATCCCACCAGCCCCGCCAGTTGAACGGCACCAGGTTATCCACATAGTCTTTTTTAGGAGCCGTACCTAACCACAGATCCCAGTTCAGTTCTTTAGGAACATCCTGGCGGGTGGTTGGCCAGGGAACGCCCTGTGGCCATACGGGACGATCTGTCCAGCAGTAGATAGTGTGTACATCACCAACAAGACCGGCATTGTACCACTCCATCAGCTGACGAACACCATCACCGGAAGAGCCCTGGTTACCCATCTGGCTTACTACCTTGTATTTGTTGGCACCCTGCGTAAGCATACGTGCTTCGTAGATGTCGTGTGTTAATGGCTTTTGAACATATACATCTTTCTTCAGCTGCATCGCACCCATGGCAGCCACTGCGTGTGTGTGGTCTGGTGTGGATACAGAAACCGCATCGAAGTTTTTGTATTCCTTGTCAAACATTTCCCTGAAATCAGTATAGAATTTGGCCTTAGGGAATTTCTTTACTGCTTCCGCGGCACGACGGGCGTCAACATCACACAGGAAAGTAATATCTGCCGGACCTTTGGCAAATTCAGAAATATCGCTGAAGCCTTTACCGCCAACACCGATACCTGCTACGCGCAGGCGATCGCTTGGCGCTACATAGCCCCGGCCTAATACATGACGTGGAACTATCATGAAACCGGCGGCTGCAAGCGCACCGTTTCTCAGGAATGATCTGCGGGAGACACTGTTTTCCCCCTCATTCTTTTTTTCTGGAATCATTGATGATAAGTTTTCTGGATTTAAATTATGAAATAGCAATTTTGGTCATTAGTCCCAGGTCATCAGCTTACCTCTGTCCTCAATTTTGAGGCAGGTCGCCAATGTCTTTTCATCATAGGCATAACCATATTGCTTCAATACATCCGCAGGTACCCCGTCCCATTCGTTGGGGGTATTGCCAATGTAGTTCAGGTCTTTGATACCTATTTTACTGGTGAAAAATCCTGTAGCAGTCAGGTTGCGCATCCGGTTAAAAAAGGCAACGCCCTGGCTATTTTCAGGACTCGCTTTTTCCGGATAAGCGATCAGGTCAACGATTTCTATACGTTGTTGTTCACTGCAACCGGCAAAAGATTTATTATATCGTTTGGCACATTGCACATCCAGCCAGCGTAAACCACCCCGCATGGGCAGCTGGTGTTCCGGCATATCTTTTACAATAAAAGCAATGAATTCAGGCACTTTCGCATCAGAAGCGCTGCCGGAATGTTCATCTGCCGGAATGATAATATCCGCCAGAATAGTGATGGTTTTCATTTCTTCCGGAGTGAAGAAACTCTCTTCCATCAATGCTTTATCCCGTTTTACTTCTTCTGGCGTGCGGCCATAGCCGGGCGTTTTGGCAACTTCTTCTCCCTTCTTATCACCGGTTCCTTTTTTATCTTCACAACCAGTGGCTGATAAGATGGTACCTACTGATAATGTGCCTAATGCAATGGCCCTAAGTGATTCTCTTCTATCCATGAAAAAAACTTAAATGATTAGAGATTCTGTTTTTTCAATTGATCTACAATATACTCAGATGCCCGCATAGACAGGGCCAGTATGGTCCAGGTAGGATTTTTATCTGCCTGCGATACAAATGCACCACCATCTACAACGAAGAGATTTTTCACTTCGTGCGCCTGGTTAAATTTATTCAGTACGGATTTGGTCGGATCATCGCCCATACGGGTAGTACCTACTTCATGAATAATACGGCCAGGATTTTCCAGTCCGTATTTGGTATCAGCCCCTGGTTTAGTACCGGTAGCAATACCACCCATTTCATGAATGATCTGCTCAAAAGTATCCTGCATGTGTCTGGCCTGTTTGATTTCATGATCACTCCAGGTGTAATGGAAACGGAGTACCGGTATACCAAACTTATCTACCACCGTAGGATCTATCTCGCAGTAATTATCTTCCCGTGCAATACATTCGCCCCTGCCGGCAAAGCCGATGTGGGCGCCGTAAAACCGGCGGTAATCATCTTTCAGCGAAGCACCATAGCCACCGGCCGCTTTTATTTTACCATCGCGGCCTGGTTGTTTGCCATTCAGGTGTTCCATACCAAAACCATAACCATAGGATGGCATATGCATACCACCTCCGAATTCAATATGGTAGCCACGGGCAAAATCCAGCTTTTTATTGTCTTCCCACCACGGCACATACATGTGCATGCCGCCTACACCATCTTCATTATAACGTTTACGGTCCATCAGTTGCGGCAAAAAGCCTCCCCTGGAAGAACCGGTAGAATCATGTAAATATTTACCTACCACACCACTGGAATTCGCCAGCCCGTTGGGATGTTTGGCAGATTTTGAATTGAGCAGCAAACGGGCAGATTCGCAGGCGCTGGCAGCTAATACCACTACTTTGGCATTTACAGAATATTCCTGCAGGTCTGTTTTATCCACATAGGCTACGCCGGTGGCTTTGCCGCTGCCGTCTGTGAGCACTTCCCGCACCATGGCATTGGTATACAGGTCTACATGCCCGCTTTTCATGGCCGGCTTCACCAGTACAGAAGAAGCAGAGAAGTCACCGTACACAGTACAACCACGGTTACACTGACTGCAATAGAAGCAGGGGCTGCGATCTTTATTAACAGAACGGGTCAGAATAGATAAGCGCGCCGGGATAACGGGGATGCCTAAACGATCACCTGCTTTTTTCACCATCAGCTCATGAAGCCGGGGTTTGGGAGGAGGTAGAAAGAAGCCATCAGGCTCATTGGGCATGTTTTCTTTGGATCCGAATACACCAATCATCTTATCTACCCGGTCGTAATAAGGCGCCACATCATCATAGCTGAGGGGCCAGTCGTCACCAAGGCCATCATAGCTTTTGTGTTTGAAGTCACGTGGTCCGAAGCGGAGTGAAATGCGGCCCCAGTGGTTAGTTCGGCCCCCTAACATACGGGAGCGGAACCAGTCGAATTCGGTGCCATCTTTTTTCGTGTAAGGTTCACCGTTAATTTCCCATCCTCCGTACGATGCGTCAAAGTCGCCGAACGGGCGGGTGGTACTGGCACCTCTTCTGGGAGAGTCATATGACCATTTTAATTGAGTGGCCTGCTCCGGGTCGGCGGGGTCGTACTTTGGACCTGCTTCCAGTAATGCTACTTTCAGGCCTGCATCAGACAGCATCTTTGCCGCCATACCGCCTCCGGCACCGGAACCAACAATACAAACGTCATAAACCTTCCCCTGTTTTTTGATTTCGAAAGCCATTTGCGTGGATATTTTAGACTTTTTAGAAGAACACCGGTTTTAAATCTATAAATTAAATGCGGAAAAAGGAAGGTTTTTTATATGAGTGATCATACAGCGTATATTATTGGTGTAGATATCGGCACCAGCAGTACAAAATCGATTGTGCGGGGAATGGACGGCAAAATTCTGGCTGTTTTTCAACAGCCCTATGCCACACAGCATCCACAGCCCACCTACAGCGAGCAGGACCCTGATGTAATACTGGCCTCCGTAAAGGCCGGGATCCGGGAAGTGGTAGCCCGGGTGGGAGCTGCACCAGCAGCCATTTCCTTTAGTAGCGCGATGCACAGCGTCCTGGCGGTCAACAGTGAGGGCGTACCGCTTACACCCCTGATTATCTGGGCAGACAACAGGAGTGAATCGTTTGCGCTCGCATTGCGCAATACCCCGGAAGGGGAGTTGATCTACCGGCAAACGGGTACCCCGGTACATGCCATGTCGCCACTATGCAAGATTATGTGGCTCCGGGAGCAGCAGCCATCGCTGTTTGCGCAAACTGCGCTGTTCCCTGGTATTAAAGAATATATCTTCCATCATTTCTTTGGTAGTTACATTATAGACCATTCTATTGCTTCAGCTACCGGATTGTTCGACATCCATACTTTGCAATGGTGTGAGCCGGCACTGGCGGCTGCAGGCATCACGGCAGCACAACTGCCACAACCAGTACCGGCAAATCATATTATAAAAGGACTACACGCAGATATTGCCGCGCAACTGGGCATTCCGGCCGACACCCCATTTGTAATAGGGGGCAGTGATGGCTGCCTGGCACAATTAGGCAGTGGTGCTATGGACGAAGGCCATGCTACCCTCACTATCGGTACAAGCGGCGCGGTAAGAATGGCAGGGCAACAGCCACTCACAGATGCCCAGGCACGTCTCTTCACTTACCTGCTAACAGATGATGTATATATTACCGGTGGTGCCACCAATAATGGTGGCGTTGTACTGCAATGGTTGGTAAGGGATTTCCTGCAAAAGCCGCTCAGCGCATTGAATGACCTTGTGAACGAGGCTTTATTGACCGATCCCGGCCGGCTGTTATGCCTGCCTTATTTGCTGGGAGAAAGAGCGCCGGTGTGGAATAGTCACGCCAGTGCGGCTTTCATAGGCATACAGCCTCAGCATACCCCCGCACATTTTACCCGGGCAGTGCTGGAGGGTATTTGTTTTGCGCTCTACAGCATTAAAACAGCGTTGATGGAAACAGCCGGGCCGGTGCGCAAAATTTCTGTTAGTGGAGGCTTCACCAGTTCTCCAGGCTGGATTCAGTTGCTGGCAGATATTTTTGGCCAGGACATGTACCTGCAGCAGGAGAGTGATGCGTCTGCACTGGGAGCCATCATACTGGCCGCAAGGGCGTTGAAATGGCCGGAGCCGGATGATAGTGCTCCGGTAACGGAAGTGGTGTTTAAACCAGATATAAGTAAGTTTGAAGGGTATCAGGAAAAGTATAGGCGCTTTGGGAAGCTATATGACCGGCTGGAATTTTTTCTCACCGGGGATTAAGCAGGTTGCATCTTAAAAAGAAGAGCGAAGAAGACTATATGATCTTCTTCGCTCTTCTTTTTAAGATGTAACCCAATTAGTTGCCGCGTTCAAACATGCGCGCCAGATCAGTGAGTTTGAATGATATGAAGGTGAATTTGCCGCCTGGCGCCACATTTGGCATGCTGCAGGCAAACAGTTCATCGATAATGTTCTGCATTTCGCGGGCAGCCAGTATTTTACCGGCAGGGATGGCGTTGTTACGTGCCATAGAGCGGATTAGCTGCTCGCGGGTATTTACTTTCAGTTCATGGCTGAAATTTTTGAATTGTTCCAGCAGGTTTTCGATGGTAGCCTGGTTGTTACCATTCTGGATGTCTGCAGGGGTACCGCGGACAATGAAGGTATTATTACCAAACGGTTCCAGGTCGTAGCCCAGTGTCTGGAGATCTCCCAGCATTTCGCTTACCAGGGCTGCATCTGCCGGAGGGAGTTGCAGGGTTTGTGGGAAGAGGCTTTGCTGGGTAGCCATGGGTGTTTCGAGTAAGGCACGCTGGTAGCGTTCATACAGGATCCTTTCATGTGCTGCCTGTTGATCTATTAAGATGAAGCCAGATTTTATCTGGGACAAAATGTATTGTTGTTGGATCTGTACCGGCACTTTCTGATCTGTAGCGGTATCCTGCCAGCGTTCATCGATAACGGAGGCGGTAGCATGGGGTTGACTTTCGTAAGTAACAGCGGGGCGTGTTTCAGGCTCCTGTTCGGCAGTATAGGTGCTGGTGGTGTAACTGTCGTTGCTGTTGGTTTCGTATAAATCTTTCCAGTGCTTCAGGTTACTGCTGTTGCTGCTTTTATCGATCATGTGTGCCTGGTTCGCCTGTGTAAAGGATTTATACAGGGGACTCAGGGTAGACTCGTTCTGTTGCTGGGCGGTAAATGGTTTACTTACAGCGTCCAGGGCCTGGATACTGGGGTCCAGGTCAAAGTCCAGGGTAGCGGTGATGCTGAACTGGGCCAGGGAGTGTTTCACGGCAGATTGTACAAAGGCATACATCAGCTTTTCGTCATCGAACTTGATTTCCTGTTTGGTAGGATGTACGTTGATGTCGACATGTTCAGGGTTTACGTCAATAAACAGTACATACAGGGGGAATCCGTCTGCCGGGATAATATCCGCAAACGCATTCATGACTGCATGGTTCAGGTAGGAGCTTTTGATAAAGCGGTTATTGACGAAAAAGAACTGATCGCCTCTTGTTTTCTTGGCTGTTTCGGGTTTTCCTACAAATCCGTACACATTCATGTAGTCGGTAGTTTCCTTTACGCTAACAAGACGGGCGTTATAATGTTGTCCCAGGATGGCTACGATACGTTGTTTAAGCGATCCTTTGTCCAGGTGGAACAGCTGTTGATTATTGCTGGTGAGTGAAAACTGCAGTTGGGGGAAAGACATGGCCACGCGAATGAACTCGTCTACGATATGCCTCATTTCTGCCGCGTTGCTTTTCAGGAAGTTTCTGCGGGCGGGCACATTAAAGAACAGGTTTTTCATCGCAATGCTGGTGCCTTCTGCTGTTTGGCAGGGTTCCTGCTTTTTCACGAAGCTATTATCGATTTCCACGTAGGAGCCAACATCGGCGCCTTTCTTACGGGTTTTGAGTTCAACCTGGGCCACGGCCGCAATGGAGGCCAGGGCTTCGCCCCTGAAACCCAT
Source organism: Chitinophaga sp. 10T418 (assembly GCF_056394125.1). Taxonomy (NCBI): domain Bacteria; kingdom Pseudomonadati; phylum Bacteroidota; class Chitinophagia; order Chitinophagales; family Chitinophagaceae; genus Chitinophaga; species Chitinophaga sp. 10T418. The sequence goes on along the minus strand of NZ_JBFTHG010000004.1, from coordinate 533,813 downwards.
GGTCGTGATCTGGAAAAGATCGTCTATGGATTGTATTTTTGAGGTAGCATGGCGTTCAAAGCACATCCGGGCATCCGTTTCGCTCATACCGCCGCCATTATCAATTACCTGCACTAACTCCTTGCCTGCATCTTTTATGATCAGCTGAATCTCGGTAGCGCCTGCATCTACTGCATTTTCCAGTAATTCTTTTACCGCCGATGCCGGTCTTTGTATCACTTCTCCTGCAGCTATCTGGTTCGCTATATTGTCTGGTAATAAATTGATGATATCCGCCACTTACTAGCCTTTTGCTGTAAAGTTAACAATTTAAATGCAGTTGCTCATCGGTGATTATCAGACAGTTTTAAACAAAAAACTAACTGTTTTGTGAAATAGGCCCTTGATTTGCAGGAAATAACAATCCATTATGCTTGTTCATACGTAATTTAAATAGAGAAAAAATTAAGGAAGCAACAGACTGACTGAATCACAATGATAGTGTTAATGAGAAGTTAACGAATCAAAACTTTACATATGTACCTATGGAATCGAATAATTTTGAAGATCTCTATCAGGGTGACCAACCGTACTTACCCGTAAAACGGCGAAAAAAAGAAATCAATGGAAGATGGAAAAAAGAAGGGAGGAATTTACTCCCGTACAGATGCCAGTAAAGTAAATCTTACAGACGAGGAATGGAAGGAAGTACTACCAAAGGATGTTTTTAACATTGCCAGGGAAAAGGGAACAGAGTGGGCGTTTACCGGAAAATATTGGAACAGCAAAGAACATGGTAGTTATTACTGTGCAGCCTGCGGCAATCCTTTATTTGTTTCGGATGCCAAATTCGAAAGCAGTTGCGGATGGCCCAGCTTTTTTCAGCCACTTACCAAAACCAGTGTCATTTACGCGCCAGACAATTCACATGGCATGCATCGGACGGAGGTTTTATGTGGTCGCTGCAAATCGCACCTCGGACATGTTTTCGATGATGGACCACCGCCAACAGGACTTCGTTATTGCATTAACTCCGTTATCCTGGACTTCGAAAAAGCGCAGGAAGCAGACGAGCAGTATCAACAGGACAAAGCCAACGATAAAGAGTACGAGTAGCCAACATTCTTCTACCTGATTGCCAACGTGATCTGTCGGTTGAACAATAAAAAGACGTATTTTTATTATCATCAACCCCCGACAGTCATGAAAGTACTTAAAACACTCGCCTGGATCATAGGAATCATCCTGTTCATAGCACTCGTGTTGATCTTTTTCGCGCCTACCACAATGCATGTGGAGCGCACTGTAGAAATCAATGCTCCCGCGTCTATCGTATGGAATGACATTGTCAGATTCGAAAAATTTAATGAGTGGAATAGCTGGAAGCAGATGGATTCCACCGCCAGGTTTACTGTTACAGGTGATGATGGTACTATTGGAGCTACCGATTCCTGGAAGGGCAGTAAAATCGGTGAGGGGAAGTTACAGCATCTATCCATGGATACCTATAAGTCTGTTACCCAGAAACTTACATTCATTACACCTTTCGCATCTGAGTCAGATGTGTTTTTTAATTTATCGGAGGCTGCTGGCAAAACAAAGGTTACCTGGGGATTTGATACCCGCTATAAACGCCCGCAAAATGTGATGTCGCTTTTTATGAAAGGCGCACTGGAGAAGGATTTTCACCATGGCCTCAGTAATCTGAAGAGTATGGCGGAAGCAGAGGTGAAAGGACCGGGTACCCCTAACGGTATTGATGTAACGGTAAAAGAAATGAATTACCCTGCAACCACGTATGCGGCTGTACGAAAAACCATTCAGATGAGCAGGATTACCGACTACTATCGTAAAAACCTGGCAACGATCTATAATGCGGCTACAGCAGCCAAATTGCAGCCAGGCGTACCCTGCGGCATTTTTTTTACCTGGGACCGGAAACTACAGCAAACAGATATGGCGGCGGCTATACCGGTTCCGGAAGGCAGCAAAGCAGCCAGCGGCTATGAAATCATTACGCTGCCGGCAGCACAGGCTGCATATGCGGACTACTATGGCCCTTACAGCAAAATAGCCAACGCACATGTGGCCATTCAAAAATTTATTACAGATAAAGGAAGGAAAATAATCCCACCCACAATAGAGATGTATGTAACAGATCCGGGCAAAGAAAAGGACAGTAGCAAATGGCTGACGAAGGTCATTTACTTTATGAAGTGATGATCCGGAAATAAAGAAGCATAAGCGGTTGGCAAGGCATTACAAGGCGGAAAGACTATTTCTTCTGCGTGTTGGCATACATTGTTGGCTCAAATTCAATGATCTCGTAAAGCGCCAGCTGGTACTTTTCCAGTGGATCTTCGCTCATGATCTCTTCTACCTCTCTGCGGCTCGAAACGTTACAAAGAATAACAGCACCAGATTTAGGCTTTCTTCGACCCGATAAGATGAATTGACCACTTTCGTAGTGCTTCTGCAGGAAGGCGGTATGCGCCTCCATGAAGTGTTCTACAGCCGCAACGGGCCGTATGTATTGTAACATAATCAGGAACATAATGGTTTTTCTATGGTATTTAGTAATAGTTTCATAGTTAGTAGCAAAGGTATAAACTTAATCAGTATTGAATTATTGTATGTTGCAGGGAAAAATCAGACATATACGCTACAAAAATATACGTACTTTTGCACGAATGAAATACCACGATAGTGGGAATGTATTGTTTGATGAGTGTTGCTCCGAATCATTTTCTTTAATTTTTATAGCTTTTATGAAAAGAACAATTTCCAAAGTGTTGTTAACTGCTGTAGCCGCAGCCGTTATTCTGTCTTCCTGCTCTAAAACCCCTGATGAGAGCCGGTATATTCCAAAAACGGCTGGCCTGGTAATAGACCTGAATGCCAAACAACTGACTACCAAACTGGTGACCAATGGTATTACCATGGATAAACTGTTTGATGCAGCACAAAGCAAAGACACCGCCAATGAAATGATGAAAGCCTGGAAAGATGCCGAAAATTCCGGTATCGACCTGCAAAGCCATTTCTTTGCGTCCTTCGTTTTCCAGGGTCAGCCCGCTGACCACAAGTCCTATGTGGCTGCTACTGCCAGTTTGAAAGATGCCGACAAATTTGAGGCCTATCTCAAAAAGACCGTAGCTAACTTTTCCCTGAAAACACAGAATGATTTTAAATATATCTGGGAGTCCAAGCAACATGCAGTGATCGGCTGGAATAAATCAACCGTGATCTACGTAAGTGCAGTAAACCCTAATAGCCTGCAACAGTATGCTCCAGGTAATACTATCCCAACGCCAGATGCCCCGGAAGAAGCTGCTGACAGCGCTGTTGCAGCACCAGCAGCCCTCAGAGCTGCCGATGACGATGCAGAAATAAAAACATGGGTAGCGGAAGTAGATCACCTCTTCCATCTGAAAAAAGAAGAATCTGCCGGTTCCATAGAGCCTTTTGCCAAATTGCTGAAAGAAGATGCAGATGCAGGCATCTTTGTAAACCCGGAAGCTATCTATAACAGCGGCCAGTTTACTATGATCCCTGCCAACGTGAAGAAGTTGATGGAAGGTACCTATTACACGGGTACCGTTGATTTCGAAAACGGTAAAATTCTGTTTAACGGGAATACTTACATGGGTAAAGAAATTGCCGCTATCTATAAGAAATACGGCAAAAAAGAAATCGATATGGACATGCTGAAGAAATATCCTTCAGAAAACGTGACCGGTTTCGTTTCCTATGCTTTCGACTTCCGCATGATCGGTGAAATCATTAAAGCTACTGGCATGGACGGTATCGTAAACATGGCTATTACCGGCAAATCGGGTTTAACCATGGATGATATCCTGAATGCTTTCGAAGGTCAGCTGGTATATGTTGCCTCTGATTTTGCAATCACCAAGAAAGAATCAGAATACTTCCCTGGCGAATTCACTGAAAACCCTTCTGCTAAATGGATCTTCAGCCTGAAAGTAGGAAATAAGGATGCTTTCAATAAAGTAATGACTTCTCCTATGCTGAAGGAAGTGTTTGCCCGCGAAGGTGACCACTACGTAACTGTAAACCCGATGGCTGCTGCTACCATGCCTCCATTCTCCATCACAGAGAAATTTGTAACCGTAGGTTCCGACAGCGTATTGTTACAGCAATACCTGGCCGGCAAAGGCAGCATCAAATTACCGGAAGGCATTGAAAGCAAAGTAAAAGGAAGCATGCTGGGTGGTTATGTAAACCTCGAAAAGGTGACCGCCATTATTCCGGAAGAAAAAATGGATGCAGATGAAAAAAATGTATCCAAGAAAGTAAAAGAACTGTTCAAAGACTTTACCGTAGTAAGCAAAAGCGAAGGCGGTGATGTACAGCATGCAGAAGCAGTGCTGACCTTTAAAAATAAAGATCAGAACAGCCTTGTACAACTGGTTAACTTTGGTACAGAAGCAGCGAAAGTAATGCAGGCAAAGAAAGCAAAGGAAAAGGCTTATGAAGACAGCCTCTTTGCCGCTCCGGCAGATACTACTGCAACAGCTTATTAATTCAGATCATACTTATACACAAGGGCGCAGGGGATATTCCTCTGCGCCTTTGTTTTCTTTGCACCTCTGCGTGAAATTTATCATTTATATTCGCTTTCGTTAACAGTAAATGCCACTATGCAGATTCAGCTCAATCAGCTCATGCCCATACCCTTGCAGGATAAGCTCCGGCAGCGGTCATCGGACATCTGGAACCAGGATGTGACTTTTAAGCCAGGCAGTTTTGTAAAAATAAAAGCGCCATCAGGCACTGGCAAAACTACCCTGATCCACTACCTGTATCATATCCGTTATGACTATACAGGAAAAGTACAAGTAAACGGACAGCCCTGGCAGGCATACAGTAAAAACGAGATTGCACTGATGCGGCAGCAGGAGCTGAGCGTCATATTCCAGGACCTTCGCCTGTTCGAACAACTCACTGCCCGTGAAAATATTACTTTAAAAAGAGTAATGCAGCCCAAACCATATTATCCGGCCGAAAAGATCGAGGAAATGGCAGCACGACTCAATGTATCACATATACTGGAGCAGAGTGGTAGAACCCTTTCCTACGGCGAGCGGCAGCGTATTGCCATTATCAGGGCACTGGTACAACCCTTTCAGTGGCTGTTGATGGACGAGCCCTTCAGCCACCTGGATGAAGAAAATACGCAGCGTGCCGCTGCACTGATTGCCGATGAATGTAAAGCCCGCAATGCCGGGTTCATTTTAACAGACCTGGATAATGACCAGCACTTCACTTATGATGTGCATTTCCATCTTTAATGTTGTTTCATGCGTCCTTTTTTCGACTTACTTAAGAAGATCATTCAAACCGGTGTAGGTAAAACCCGCTTTCTGATGGCAGCGGTAGGGCTGGGCATTGCGATGCTGCTGATCCTGATTGCTATCCAGGCCCATACCAACTTCAGTCAGCTGTTGTACAGCGCCAAGAACCAGAATGAAACAGCCGATTTCCTGGTGATCAACAAAACCATCACCAATGCTATGATGGGACAGTCTGCCAAAAGCATTTTTACCCCGGAAGAAATTGCCAATATTAAAAAGCAACCTTTCGTACAGGCCTTTGGGTTAGTTACCTCCAGCCAGTACAAAGTAGTCATACAAGCGCCTGGTGACCTGCACTTTGCAACTGATATGTTTTTTGAAGCAGTGCCGGACAGCTTTTTAGATGTGAAAAACGAAGACTGGAAATGGAGCAACGGCGACCGCACCATTCCGATTATCTTACCCAACGACTTTCTGAACCTCTATAACTTTGGTTTTTCCCTAAGCCAGGACCTGCCACAGATTTCCCAGGAAACGGTGAAGGCGCTGCCCTTACAGGTAAGCATTTCCAATAACCAGGTCGCTGATCAGTTCATGGGCCATATAGTGGGTTTTTCTGATCGCATCTCTTCCTTCCTGGTGCCGGCCTCTTTTATGTCGTGGGCCAATGAAAAATATGGAATGGCTACTAATGTAGGCACTTCCAGGGTAATCATTAAAACACCAGATCCGTCTAACCCGGCACTGGTAAAGTTCCTGGAAGACAATGGCTACACCACCAATCAGGATAAGCTGAAGTTCAGTAAAACCAGGATGATTGTGCAAACCATTGTATCTGTAGTAGGGTTCTTCGGACTGATATTGTTGTTCTTTGCGCTGCTGGTATTCAGCATGTTTATCCAGCTGGTCATTGCTTCCTGCAAGCGGGAAATTCAGTTGCTGGTGATATTGGGTACGGCGCCGAAACAACTACAGCGATACCTGCTAAAGCAATTTGTTCCATTATATATTGTTATAGGCATCTTGTCGCTTTTGCTGGTAGCGGGTTTGCAATACTGGGCAGCTGCGGAACTGGCTACTCATCAGATGGAGGTCAGCCCCTGGCCTGGCGTACCAGTGTTTGCGGGCATTGTGCTGGTGCTTGGACTGGTATACATCGTGAACCTGGCCACAGTACGGAAATACGTCAATAATATTTAACGCTCTCTTTCTGCCTGGTACGGCATTACAAAAGTAGTTTTTGCTCTTTCTGAAGTCAGTAGATAGGGCACCCAGATAGCCATGCGCAATAGCGGCCAGAGAATGCTGTTTAAGCTGAATATACTGTCTGGCTGATGCGTATTGAAGTAGTAGTTGTTGATGGAATTATCTGCATAAATAAAAATAGTGGAGATAAAATAATAGGTGGCGAGTGCAAAGGGAAAAGTATCTCTTCTGCTAAAAAATAATACGGCCAGCAATACACTGTAAGTAAGCAGAAACACATTTACCACCATTTCCATAATCAGGAAAAGCTGTACCAGGGTTACGTTCCCCAGGTCTTTTCGGGTAGAAGTATTTACCCAGAAGCTATAATCGAATACCGCCATTTTACAAACCCCTACAAATTCCCCCAAAGGACTAAATACCAGTCCTATTGCCAGCAGTGCAAGTCCCCCTCCGATAGGCATGGATTCCGGCGCATCTCTTACCGGCCATACAGACCGCTTATAGTAAACACTTGCCAGGTAAGCAAATACTGCGGCGAATAATACGGCCAATGCAATGGCTAGCCAGTTACCGGGTATTGCCGGACGATGCACGGGCGTATTATCCGGTTTCCAGCTAAGATCCAGCGATGTGACTTCATTCATCCTCTTCAGGTCTTTCACGTACTGTGACATGAACTTTACCGGCACATGATCACTGAAGGTTTTAAATTGGTAAGATAATGTTATCAGAGTACCGCTTTTTGAAGCGGTGTAATCAAAGGCATAATATTCATTCTGAATGTGCACCGGCGTTTGATCCAGTGACCATTCAATGGGCGTATGCATGATGATTTTATATTCCAGGTCATACGGATAACGCAGGCTGACCGGTAGTTTACGCTGTTCGTCAGACACATACGACAGTATATCATAGAAAGATTGCGCACTGGTGGAGAACTGTAGCTTATTGGTAAGACTATCTCTTTTCCACATGCGGTGTATCAGGTAGTTTTCCCTGATGCGTATAGTATTGACGGTACTTGAATCCTGCGTGATGATAGAATCCTTGATGGTCACATCTCCATATAACTTTTTATAATAGCTGAGATACGACTTTTCTTTATCCTTCATGCTGGTGCCGGCGAGGTCTGCACGTTGGGCATCTGCCTCATCCCGGTGATAGGCCGTTATTACTTCCAGGCTACCATCTTTATTTTCATTGTCGGGCAGCGTAAAGGTTTCATGAACAACAATACGTCCACGGGTGGCCGGAATGATGGGAGTGAGCTGCGTAGTGGTATCAGTAATGACCAGTGCGCGTTGATAGTCCGGTTCACAGAAATCAACCAGATTGCCCCGCTGGTAAGACATGGTGCCATCCAGCCAATACACCTTCTTATCAAGGACTACGTGTACAATGGCATGGTTAAAGGCATTCGGGGAGGGGAGCATTTCACTTACCACACCTTTGCCGTCCGTATTCACATAGGCCATGCTGGCAGCAATATCGTTGGCGCGCAGGATGGTACAGAGCAGCAGGGCTTTGTCTTTACAGTCGCCGAAACGCTGTGTCAATACCCTGTCAGGTACATTGGGACGATGTGAATATTCTCCCATTTCGATGCCCATATACCGGATATCATCCTGTACAAATCTTAACGCTTGCAGCAGATAGGCATTTTTATCGCCATTAGCTGATTTTTTGAAGGCAGTAATTTTACGTGTCAATGCAGGGCCTGGGGCGGGCACGGTATTTATTTTCCTGGCCCAGTCGGCCACTTCCTTCCACGAGGCGTATTCACTTACCTGCACGCGGGTAAAGGGATTGTACCAGGAGGGAACGTAGTTACTGTTGTCTGCTTCCCTTACCTCTACATTATTCCATTCATATACCCGTAGTCCGTTCCAGTTTTTTTGAATGGGAGCGGAGGCGTTATTGTATAATTTAAACCGGATAGGCCTTTGCGGGCTTACGATCAGGTTTTTATAATAGTTAACAATGGGTTCATAGGCGACAAAATAAATACGGCTATCGAGCTTCCCGTTGAAGATGGGATTGTCGCCAGTGATTGAATAAGCGTATTCAATCTGATCTCCTTTTCTCACATCTTCGAGGATAAGATAAGCGGTATAAGTGCCACTGTAGATGAACCTGGAGAGGTCCTGTTCTTTTTGCAGCAGTTTGAATGCAGCGCCTGGCAACAGGTTTATTTCTTTTCCAGCACGGTGAATCACTATTTTATGAAAGGAGAGCTTTTCGTATTGTGGATCGTAGTCTACCGAGATCTCCGATCCATTTTGAATGCCCGCTTCTGAAATAATCTGACGGATAAAGTGTTGGTAATTACTTTTCAGTTCTACCTGTCTTTGTTCTTCCAGGAGTAGCAGATAATATCCATCGCTGATATTTTTAGCATTGGGTTTTTTAGTAAGGTCCGGGGTATAAGGTATCAGCCATGCCGGAGTGGGGCTGGTGTTCACTTTCTGAGCGGCTGCGATGAAAGACGATACCATCAATAGTATTGACAATACTGATTTCAAGGCGAGGGTTAGAGTAGGGCGCATAACAGCGTGGTTGATATTCCTTGCGGACAAACTAAACTATAGCTTTATGTAGGGACAATAAATTACGGTAATGAAATTACGGTTGTTTTCCGATAGTTAGCATATAAACAGCAAAAGAGGCCAGCCAGTGTTCCCCGGCATAGTTTCCGCTGAAAACCTGTTGCAGTCCAGCTTCCATGTGCTGATGCGCCAACTGCTGAATAGCTGCTTTATTTTTGCCGCCATGCTCTGCAATGGCTTCCAGGCACCAGGTGCGACTGAGGTTGAGACCATCCAGGTGAACGAGTTTCCCGTCTGTGCGGTCTTTCACCTGTGCTACCTGCAGGATACTTATCTTGTTTTCGAATAAGCCGGGCAGAAACGCGTATAGCCATTTCCGGTAGTCGGCTTCCGGCATTACGCGGCGCATGAGGTCTGCTTCTTCCAGGCTGGGCGACAGGAAATCGTATCCACCTGGTTCCCAGGTAACGGGTGCATTTTTGTCGGCCGCATAAAAGCGCATAGCTGCATCGTGTATGGCTTTCTGGAGGGCCGCATCTTTTGCGGTGATGGCGTAATCCCAGGCCAGGCATAATCCGAATGCGAGGTTGGTATGCTCACCCACCCGGATAGGGTACATGATTTTATCCAAAAACTGAATATAAGCGGTAGAAAACTGGGTGGCCAGTGGTTGCAGATGTCCGCTCATTTCTTTGCCCAATGGATCGTTCCAGGTGAGCAATTCATTTTGCAGTTGCAGGAGCCAGCTCCAGCCATAGATACGTTCAAAGCTTTTATTGTCGGCGCTGCTGAACAGTTGTTGTTCAATTTTTATGTTTTCGGCAGATAGATGTGCGGCCAGTTTACTTCTGATGGTACTGGCTTTGGCCAGGTCCGGGTAGGATTTCAGGAGGCGTACCAGCATCCAGTGGCCATGCACGCTGCTATGCCAGTCGAAGCAACCATAAAAGGCAGGGTGATAATTTTTAGGAGCGGTAAGCAGTGAGCTATCGGTAAATACAATTCCTGTTTTATAAGGAAATTCCAGGTCCAGGCATTTCAGTGGCAGCTCCGCCAGTTTATTGGCGATTTCGGGCGTTAAACGGGTGGCTGCCGCCGGATGTATTTGTGCACTCATGGTAAGTGAGGTGAATACGATGATGGATAATTGGCTTAAAAATTTCACAGCAGGAAATGCTTTATCTGTTAAATAACAATTTTACATAGAACATGGGTTGGCCCAGTTTCTTACGCAGATCTACTTCATGGAACATGCAGGACATCAGATCTTTCAGTTGTTTGTTACGGGCCCCCATTTTCATGAGCGTATTAAACAGCCATGGGTATTTGATCAGTTTCTGCAGCTTGGTGCTTACCTGTAGTTCCGGTCCCAGGATGCGGTATACGTTTTCATCGTATGCATTAAAGAACTGGTCGGAATAATCGTTGGCGGCAATAGCGGCAGCAGCCTGCTGGGCGGCTATTCTGCCAGAGTAAAGGGCATTGCCGATACCTTCTCCTGTAAAAGGATCTATAAGATAGCCGGCATCTCCTACGAGCATATAGCGTTCGCCATGTAATTTTCTTTTTTTACTGCCCAGTGGCAGACCATAACCATCGATAGGGCCTACCAGCTCTGCGTTGGCAAAGCGATCTTTCATAGTAGCATCTGTGGCGAGGGTATCCAGCATGAGCTGTTTCAGGTTTACCTTTTTATTACGGGCAGAATTACTGAGCATACCTACGCCCACATTGGCTTCGCCATTAGGGAGCGGAAATATCCACAAATAACCGGGGAGCATGTTTTTCAGGAAGTGCAGCTCTATGAAATTATCCTGGTGCAAACCGGTGATACCTTTATAATAGGCACGGATACCGGCTACATAATGTTCCGGTTCCATTTTAATGCCGGCTACATCTTTAGTGAAGCCGGAATGGGCGCCGTTTGCTACAATAACAATGTCTGCTTTTACCTGGAAAGAGCCGTCTTTACTGGACAGATGGTAGCCATCTGCTTTCAGTTCATATTTATCGATGCTAACGCCTTGGAATAAACGAATTTCGGAGCGGCGCTTCAGTTCTTCTACCAGGAAATTATCGAAGTCAATGCGTTTGCATACAAATCCGCGTGGATTGCTCATGTCTTGCTGATAGTCCGGACGGTAGGGGATATCCATACCGATGCGGTTAGGAGCTACAAAGGTCACGCCCCAGCTGTCCATTTTAAACATGGCTTGCTGTAAACGTTCTCCGATGCCTTTGTCGATGCGTTCCAGCAATGTTAATACCTTACCGCTTAGTCCATCTCCACATACTTTGTCTCTGGGAAATACGGCTTTATCTACAACGATGCATTCAATGCCAAGCTGCGCTAATTGAAGGGCAGCGGTAGCGCCTCCTGGTCCTGCGCCTATAATACAAACTTTTGTCTCCATTATTTGATGATACTGTTACCTGCCAGTAAGATACGTAATTGTTCCTTGCGCTGTTCTGTATGTTAAATATTAATAATGCTTCCCTGGTATATATGTTTACGGGGAAACCAGACAATTTCTTCTGCCGAAGGCGGAAAATATTATATTTGCCGTTCTTAAAACACACGAAACATGTTTGGTGATTTATTTGGAAAGCTGACGCAGATCAAGCAAAAAATGCAGGAAGGCAAAGAGCGTTTGGCTACAGTAACTTTATCCGGAGAGGCCGGAGATGGTGCCGTGAAGGTAACCGTAGACGGTAACCGTCAGGTAAAAAGTATTGATATTGCGGCGCATCTTTTTACACCGGAAAATAAGGAAGAAATGGAAGATTTGCTGCTCACCGCATTGAATCGTGCGCTGAAAGATGCAGAAAACTCCTGGGAAGCAGAAATGAAGAACGCTGCCGGCGGTATGCTGGGAGGTCTGATGTAATATATTTCGTGAAGAGGGTGCAAAGGATGGTTTCCTTTGCGCCTTTTTTATGCAAGAACGGCTGCCAGTTTGCATTTACGATGCCTTGCCAATAGAACGTCCACCGGGCACTAACCTCCTTTACCCCAAAAAATTCCGCATTAGATAAATCTTTTTCCCTTTTCGCTCGTATAATACCCCGCGCGTGTAGTTTCTTTGAGGCTACGACCAGTTTGAATATGAAAGTTTTTTTTAGACGCATTCACTTATACCTGGGGCTTACTGCTGGCCTGGTAATCACCATCAGCTGCCTAACCGGCGCATTACTGGTATTTGAAAAAGAGTTAACAGAAGCATTTAACCAGGACCGTTATTATATTCAGCCTTCCGGAGAACGCTTACCACTGGACAAGGTGGCTGAAATGGTAAAACAGCAGGTGCCAGGCGCCGGCATTTCCCGTATACAGGTATTTGCGGATCCTACCCGGACCTTGCAGGTGCAGCTGGAAGAAGGCAAGAAGGGCGGAAAGAAAGAGGGTAAAGGAGAAGGAAAGAAAGAAGGGAAAGGGGAAGGAAGAGCGGAAGCTAAAGAAAATGCCCAAGGAGATGTGAAAGCAGTATCTCAACCAGAAAAGAAAGACAAGTCAGCAGGCGCTGAAAAAGGCGCTCCTAAAAAAGAAAAGGGTGGCCGTACCGCTTTTGTAAACCCCTACACCGGAAAAGTGGTGGAGTTATACAGTTATCAGCAAACATTTTATTACCAGATATTTTCCCTGCACCGTTGGCTGTTGGCCGGTCCTACCGGTAAAGTTATTACTGGCGCCAGTACCCTGATATTTGTATTTATTCTGATTACCGGTATCGTATTATGGTGGCCTAAAACACGCAATATTTTTAAGCAACGTATCAAAGTGAAGTGGGATGGAGGCTGGAAACGCCTAAACCACGATCTGCACGTAGTGCTGGGCTTTTATGCGGCTATATTCCTCTTTGTATCTGCTTTTACCGGTTTAACCTGGTCGTATGAGTGGTTCAGTAATGGACTGTATGCTATGTTGGGTACTTCTCCCAAGCCCATGGCGGCGCCGGTGTCTGCACCGGCGGCAGTGCCGGAAGGTAAACACATTTCTTATGAAGCCGCATTGGCTACAGTCAGACAAAGCGTGCCGGATGCCATTTTCTATACTCTTTCAGCGCCGAAGGACAGTACCGCTTCTTTTATGGTAAGTCTGCTCCCCGCCAATGCATTCCAGGAGGCAGCTACCACCACTTATTACCTGGACCAGTTCAGCGGAAAGGTGTTGCAGTCACAAACTTTTGCACAAAGAAACCTCGGACAAAAGATCCGGGGTACCATTAAGCCCCTGCATACGGGTGCTATTTTTGGTATGCCCTCTAAAATATTAGCCCTGTTTGTGGCCTTGCTGGGTGTCATTTTTCCAACTACTGGTACCATTATGTGGCTTAACAGAACCCGGAAGAAGAAAAAGAAAACAAAGGCCCCGGCAGTTCCACAGGAAGACGTTGCGAAACAGGTCGCCTAAAGAAATTGTGTTCCCTAAAGTAAAAGCGGTTATCTCAAATGCGGAGATAACCGCTTTTTGTTTATCTCCCTTCTTCCCTTGTTACCTCGTACGGATTTCCGTTTCTGAAAATACCCTTCAGAAACGGTAGGCTTTTTCCTGTTTTCGGGCCGGCCGGCCTTTAACATTTTCTTTGCAAACCCTTGACTGTACTAAGTTTTAACATTCCTTGTGCGGAATATGGAATAGCATTTGGCATATAGTAAGAAATGTAACACAATGCGAGCCTATCCAAAGCCGCCGGTACCTAATCATAAAGCGATGTACTATATAGCTATCGGCGTTATTACGATTTCTATCCTTGCTGAAATATTACACAAAGTGTAAAACGATGACCCATGATTAATCAATATGAAGTACCGGCCTGTATTGAAGACACAATACCGGCATTAAGAAAAGCATTACACCAGTTTCCCGCTATATTTCATATATACGATACCGTTAGTTGTCTGAGTGAATACACTGACAGACAGCTGAGGGAACAAAACTTCCAGGTAGCAGGCAAATGTTTGCAGCTGGCAGGTAAATTATATGAGCGGGGCAATGCCGTGGTAAGAGAAGCTATCACCCGTGTTTTTTTACCGGTACTCTGCAGCATTCCGCTGGCAGACGCCGTGAGCAGAATCCGGATGTATTCTCTCATTCCCGACGCACTTTATCCACTTTACATACAACATCAACTTACAGGTAATGGAAACAGATGAGGAGATTGTCGTCCGCATGGCTACGGCCATGGACGTTGATTTTGCACTACCCATTGTTGCGGAGATGGAAGCATCTGCCAAAGCACGCGGTACAGGTATTGCAAAAAGAGATCCCGCCGCTATCAGGAAAAAGATCCTGGAAGGAAAAGCGGTGATCGCCTTTACGGCAGACGGTATCTGGGCAGGATTTTCCTACATACAGTCATGGGAAGAAGGCCACTTCGTATCCAACAGTGGATTGATTGTGGCACCGGCATTCCGGGGCATGAAAGTGGCAGCCGCCATTAAAAATAAAATATTCGAGTTAAGCAGAGTGCTGTATCCGGCTGCAAAAATATTTAGTATCACCACTGGCTTAGCAGTCATGAAATTAAACACCCGACTGGGTTTTGAGCCGGTGACGTATGATCAGATTACTCAGGACCCGCTCTTTTGGGAGGGGTGTAAGAGTTGCGTAAACTATCCTATCCTGGCAGGAAAAAATTACAGGAATTGTTTGTGTACTGCCATGCTGTTTCATCCGCAATAAGTGTGAACAGGAGAACCCTTTACGGTGAAAATTACAGCCAATAACCTCAAACCGGCGATGCCTTTGCATTGCCGGTTTTCTCGCGTGAGTATGATAAAACGAGGGTTTTCTTCCATATCTTTATATCCCAAATCCTATCCTTATGCGCTTAGTATTTTTGTTTGCTTTTAGTGTACTGTTAGCCTCCTGTCATCAATCAGGGAGTAAAGATAGTCAATCAGCAAAACTCAGCTTATCGAGTATTTACAATGCCGATTCGGTAAAATGGGTTGCGGCCAATTCTTCCGAAAAAAGTAATGCCGCCGAAAAAGAATTTCTGAAAGGCATAGATATATACCGCAATAAGAAAAACGCTAAAGGCAGCATAGATAAATTTATCAAATCTATTTTGCTGCAACCACAGGCTAAAAGTTATTATGAACTGGGGAATGCTCTCCTGGATACCCGTAAAGTAAAGGAAGCTATTCTTGCTTATAATATGGCAGAACTGTTGGACTACAAGCCTTTGTCAAAAGTGTTGTATAATAAAGCGTGTGCATATTCTCTCTCGGAAAACATAGATTCTTCCCGCTATAATCTGTTGGCGGCCATTGAATTTGGATATAATAACATGAAAAATATCATGTCAGATCCGGACCTGGCGTATTTCAGGGACAACTACAATTTTAAAACAGAAATCATAGCTGCTTTCAGTGGCGCAGGCGATGCTGAAAAACTGGAATGGAATCTTTTTGCTAATCAGTTCAAACAGCTACCTATACCTTTGACCATTGATACCGGATATGGGAAGCAACTTGGAAAGAATTTTATTTCGTATGATTTTGAAATGTATGTAGCAGAAATGCGGGATTCGAAATTTTCCAGGGATGTGGGCAGCTCCTTTTATTATGTAGGACTGGTGAAAAAAACAGAAGCCTTTAAAACACTGATCTATGCAGTTAGCGATGAAATAGTGGAGGGTGAAGACAGCATCACAGACGCTCCTGCATATTATTTTATGGTAAGTTATAATAACGCGGGAAAGATCATAGAAAAAATGCTGGTATCCGGGCAAAAGATAATAGAAGATCCTTATTGTACATTGACCATTGCCGGTAATAGTGATTTTACTGTAACGGAATATAAGGTTGAATATGAAAAGGATCCCGCTAATGCCGGGTACATCGATAATCCGGAAAAGTCAAGAACAGAACTAAAAAAGACGGCTTTCGCTATTACAGATGATGGTCACTTTTCAGCTAAAACGCAACAACTGGCATTGAACCACTAGTCATATTTATAGTACTGCGGTGTTTCCTTCTGGCGATGCCGCAGGAGTTATCCCCATCCTCTTTATAAATACCCGCTTCAACAGCAGTTCCGCTAACAACAAATTTAACGTCCAGCTTAACCAGGAAATAATGATATAGGCCGTTGCCGGTCTTAGCGGCATGTGCATCAAACCCAGCACTAAGGCATACAGCCGGAGGGTAAGCGCAGAAAGGGTGAGGGCGTAGCTACGGAGCATCCAGGTAATATGTTCCGGCCAGCGGGCCTGCATTGCTGTTCTCCAGCCCATAATGGTAAAGGTGATCCAGAGCAGGGATAATAATATGAAACTGACACGTGCATAGAACCCCCCATTGGCGTAAAACCCCATGATAAGTCCGGTTGGGCCACTGAGGGTGATAACTACCAGCGCATAAATTTTCCCGCTGTTTCGGTGTAGCCGGGGATACTTATCCAGCAGGTATTTGCTGAATTGAAGCAATCCTGTTATCAGTACAGTGATGCTTACGAAGATGTGAATGTAGAAGCTAATGCGCCAGTGGCGGATAGGATATACTCTTTGTTTGGTGATGAGAAAATCGGTATACTTTTCAAACGCTGCATAAGGAATGGTGAGTAACAGCATCAGCCATGCTCCGTAAAGTATAGCCGTTGCTGTTAGTATCCATCCTATTCTCTTCAGTAGCCGCATATTATGGTCCCTCTACAAATTCTGAGCTGTCAATCTTTACGCCATAATAATAAGTGCTTCCATCGTCATTGTTGCCGGTTATCATTTTGTAGGTGTTGGTCCGTTCCGGAAAATGTGAATTCTTTTCCCAGGTAATAACGAGCGAGCTATCATTGGATTTTTGATAAGTGCCCCTGACTTTTATCATCTGTTCAGCAAACGTGGAGTCGGTTACTTTTTCGTAGAGTTGTAATAGGCAGCTACCATCCACATTGAAGGTGAGGTCACTTTTGGAGTTAGACGATTCAATCAGGAATTGATTGAAGGTATTTCCATGCATGCCAAATTCCTCTTTTTCTTTACCACTGGCTGGTTCCAGCACAAAAGATTTTTCTTTCAGGGTATTATTGTTCAAAGGAGTCCAGGTTCCTTTTCCCTTAGCAAACAGGTGATCGAAGGTAAGGTCGAATTTCCCGTCAAAGGGATGATCACCAGGTTCACTCAGGGTGATCACCCAGTTATCATTATCTTTTTTTAGTTCTCCCCGCAGGTTGCGGCGTAATCCTTTATGCACATTATATCCGGCTACCTGTTTACCATTAGAGTAGTTCAGGGTAATGTAGATAGGTGCGCCACCGAAGTCGCCCATATAGGTGCCTGGTAGTTTACTGATAGCAAGACTGTCATCGTTTGTGGGCTTGTCGCTGCTCTTGTCTGCCGCAGGTTTGCAGGCGAAAAACAACAACATGGCGGCCAGAAGAGAACTGGTTAATAATTTCACAGGGTATATTTTTTGTAAATATAATTTTTATCAGCCTTTAAATGATACCTCGATAATGAGCAGTTTATTGATTTTATTGGTGGCCTTTTTAGTGAGTCCATCCAGCCGGATATAGTAGCGGCTGATGGCTATGCGAACCGGTGGCGTGGGGAAATTATCCAGTTGTGCAACCAGTGCATATTGAGAAGGAGTGCCGTGTTGTTTGATGTGTTGTTGTAAGCCGGAGATACTGGCAGGAGGGAACCTGGTTTTTTCTGCAGCAGAATATTTTTTACAGATGAAGAAGTTGCTGGCTTCGGCGCTAAGCGACTCCCAGGGGGAACGATAATGTTTCCAGTTGAGCAAGGGCTCCTGCTCAATAATGGCGCTGGTTTCATAGCACTGGGATACGTTGATCTTTTCAGCTTCTCCGGTGGTGACGGCCAGCATTTGTCCTTCAATACTATGTAAGTGATCCAGCAGGAAATAGAGTGTGTCCGGATGCAATTCGAAATCGTTGCGTTTTGCATCCGGTTTTACCCAGTCAAGTGAAAAATAGCTATCACCGAAACGGATATACGTAGTAGAATCACGGCTTACTACATATACTTCATTGGAAGCTACTTTCACTGATGTTGCCGGCGGAGCTATCAGCTGCATGGTATCAATCTGGACCGGTCTCGCCTTTTCCGGCTTGGTGGAATGTTGGCAGGCCGGCAGCAACACCAGTGTCGCTGCAAGAAAAAAGGATGTTTTCATGGTATACGGGATACTGTAACGAACATTGGCGTCAGAAATAGTTTTCCCCGTAAATCCGGAAACAGTTACTCTGCGTCTACCTTATCTACATCTACGGTACCGGGAGTATCTATTTTTCTGTTAAGGGCTTCCCACAAAATATCCTTCAATTCACTGAGGCCCTGGTTGGTAACAGAGGAGATAAACACGTGTGGTACATCTTCCGGTAGCTCTGCTGATATAGCGGCTTTCAGCTCATCATCCAGCATATCGCTTTTACTGATGGCCAGCAGAAACTGTTTATCCAGCAATTCGGGATTATATTGTTCCAGCTCATTTACCAGTACCTCAAAATCTTTGCGGTGATCTGCACTATCTGCTGGAATAAGGAATAATAATACGGCGTTTCTTTCAATATGTCGTAAAAATCGATGTCCTAATCCTTTTCCTTCATGGGCGCCTTCAATGATACCTGGCAAATCTGCTATACAGAATGATTTGCTGTCGCGGTATTCCACCATGCCCAGCTGAGGGGTGAGGGTAGTAAAGGCGTAGTCGGCCACTTTAGGTTTGGCGGCAGTAATAGTAGACAGCAGGGTAGATTTTCCGGCATTGGGGAAGCCAACAAGGCCCACATCAGCCAACACCTTTAATTCTACTACTTTCCAGCCTTCAGTACCCGGCATACCTGGTTGTGCATATTCCGGTGTTTGGTTGGTGGCAGATTTAAAATAGGCATTGCCTTTACCACCTTGTCCACCCGGAATCCAGATAACTTCCTGTCCGTCGTGCAGAATTTCAGCTTCTACGCGGCCGGTTTCTTCATCTTTCGCTTGTGTACCCAGCGGTACTTCAATGATAATATCCTTACCAAAACGGCCGGTACAGTTGTCGCCGCTACCGTTTTCGCCGTCTTCTGCCAGCAGGTTTTTGTGCCAGCGGAGATGCAGGAGGGTCCACAGCTGTGAATTTCCTCTTAAAATAACATGCCCGCCTCTGCCGCCATCGCCGCCATCAGGGCCGGCCTGCGCATTAAATTTGGTTCGCATAAAGTGCAAACTGCCTGCGCCACCTTTCCCGGATTTACAAAATACACGGATATAATCTACGAAATTCGCTTTTTCCACTATTCTCGGATTTTAAGTCTGTTGCTTCCATAACAACAGAAAAACAAAACGCAAAGATCGTGAAGTTTAAGCTAATTAGCACCATCCAGTGCCAAGAAGCTGTCTACTTACAATCTTTGCGTTGTATAATAAGATGTTAAAAGTCTTTGTGATAGCGGTATTCCGCGTACAACTATACTCTTTCTCCTACGAGTTCGTCCAGTTCTTTGGACAACAGTTCGAAGACTTCCTCTTCCGTACCATCACCTTTCACTTTCTTGAATTTGCCGAATTTGGCATAGTGATCAGCCACAGGAGCGGTTTTGTTATGATATTCTACTATACGTGCCTTTACTACTTCTTCAGAAGCATCATCGCTACGGCCGGAGGTTAAACCTCGGTTAAGCAAACGCTTGATCAGCGCATCTTCTGGTACTTCCAGAGAAAGCACTACTGAAATAGCCGTTTTTTTCAGAGACAACAGCTTATCCAGCGCCTCTGCCTGCGCAGTGGTACGGGGGAAACCATCGAAAATGAAACCACGCGCTTCAGGATTAGCTTCCAGCTTGGAACTAATCATGCCAATCACCACTTCATCAGGTACTAAAGTACCCTGATCCATGAATTTCTTGGCCTCAAGACCCAGTGGGGTTTTATCACCAATCTCACTACGAAGCAAGTCGCCGGTAGACAGATGAATAAGTCCGTACTTCTGGATAATATTAGCACTTTGTGTACCCTTGCCGCTACCGGGAGGGCCAAATAAAATGAGATTGACCATGTTTAATTAAAATCTACTTTACTCGCAAGGCTGCAAATATATGAAACAGATGAATGTATTGGTAATTAAAATTACGATTGATTGAACTAAATGTAAATATTCTGACAAAATAGTAAACATAATTTAATTTTTAACCAGAATACCTAAATTATCTTCAACAGGCTATCCTAATTTAATGAAATACTTTCTATCTAACAAAATCATATGATTATTATTAGTAATTCTTTGATATTCAGTGTGCCAGCTCTGGATTTACGACTGAATATTTGTAAGTTTATGATATGAGGAAACAATTATTGGTTGCAGGACTAACCGGCTTGATGATGACCGGGAGCGCCATTTCTGCGCCCTTGGTATTTAAGGACAAAAAGAAACAAAAGAAAACCACCGCACAAACTGCGGCACCGCAGCAGGACAAAGCCTCGCAATGGGCAGACAGTGTATTTCAGTCACTCACCCCAGATGAACGCATCGCACAACTGATCATGATAAGAGCCCACTCCAACCTGGGGCCCGACCATGTGAACGCAGTTATAAAAGACATCCAGGATAATAAAGTTGGTGGCGTCATTTTCTTCCAGGGCGGTCCGGTAAGACAAGCCGACCTTACCAACTACTACCAATCTATCTCTAAAGTACCATTACTGGTGGCCATAGACGGGGAATGGGGTCTGGGCATGCGCCTGGATAGTGTGATCTCCCTGCCCCGTAATATGATGATAGGCGCCGTACAAGATACCACCCTGGCTTATGATGCTGGAAAAATTATGGGTGAACAATGCCGCCGCCTAGGCATCCACATTGACTTTGCCCCAGACATGGACGTGAATAACAACCCTTCCAACCCGGTGATCAATGACCGCTCCTTCGGCGAAAACAAATACCAGGTAGCCCGCATGGGCGTAGCCACCATCAGAGGAATGCAGGATGCCGGTATAATGGCCTGCGCCAAACACTTTCCAGGTCATGGCGACACCAATGTGGATTCACATCTCGATTTGCCAACCATCAATAAAACAAGGGAACAACTGGATTCACTGGAGCTATATCCTTTCCGCGAAGCCATTGCTGCCGGAGTGGGATCTATCATGATTGCTCATCTTTATATCCCATCTATCGATAAAAAGCCCAATACACCTACCTCCATTTCTTACAATGCGGTTACAAAACTGTTGAAAAATGAACTGGGTTATAAAGGACTGATTATAACCGATGCACTCGAAATGAAAGGCATCGCAAAATTCTATACCAAAGGACAGGAATCCTTACAGTCGCTGCTTGCGGGCAACGACCTGATGATATTACCCTCTACTGCCGCCGGCAGTGTAGACGCCATCAAAAAAGCCATTAAAGCGGGCAAAATAGACCAGGAAGAGGTAGATGCCCGCGTAAAGAAAGTATTGCGCGCCAAATACAACCTGGGATTATGGAAGCCACAACATATTGATACCAACAACCTGGCAGCAGACCTCAATGCGAATACAGATGCCCTGCGCAAACGCATCGCAGACAGCGCCATCACCCTGGTACGTAATGATAAAAAACTGGTGCCGTTTTCTCCGGCCATGACCCAGCAGAAGCTGGCCGTTATTGCAATAGGAGCCGATGCCAGCAACACTTTTCTGCAAACCGTGAAGGAATATAAACCCGGCACGGATGCATTTATTTTTACTTCCCGGCAGTCGGTAGATCAGATTGCTCCTATCGTATCCCGCATCCAGCGGGATTATAAGGCTGTTATTATCAGTCTGCATGACTATAGCCGTCGTCCGGCAAATAACTTCGGACTCACCATGGCGGAGCGGCTCATCATCCGGCAACTGCAGTCAGAAATGCCGTCCGTGACCATCGCATTTGGTAATCCTTACGCCATCCAGTATTTCTGCGATGCTCCCGCTATCATTGCCGCCTATGAAGACGATAGCACCACACAAAAAGCAGCTGCGGACCTCCTGTTTGGTAAACTGGGTCCTTCAGGCAAACTGCCGGTGACAGTATGCCCTGCGCTGCCCTCGGGTACTGGCATCACCTACAAGGTGAATCAGTTTACCATTTTACCGGTGGCAACAGCCAAAGATGCCGGTATGGATGAACAGACATTGGTAAAAATTGATGGTTTTGCCAATGATATGATTGCCCGAGCAGCCGCTCCTGGTGCGCAGGTGCTGGCCATGAAAGATGGAAAGGTGGTGTATAACCGCTGCTTCGGTCATTATGAGTATAATAAAGCAGAGCCAGTTTCCCCGCAATCTATCTATGATCTGGCCTCCGTTACCAAAATATGCGCTACTACACTGGCAGTGATGCGTTTGTACGATGAAGGGAAATTAAATCTTGATGCTACACTGGGTGTATATCTGCCCCTGGTGCTGGGTACAGACAAAGCAGGATTGCGCATCCGCGATATTTTATTGCACCAGGCAGGGTTAGTGCCTTTCATTCCTTTTTATAAAGAGACATTATATCCCAGTGGTTACCCGGATACAATCCTGTATCATACGGCACCAGATCCTGCACATGGTATCCGGGTGGCCGACCAGATGTACATGGAAAACAGCTATGTAGATACACTCTGGAAAAAAATCCTGGATAGTAAGCTGTCGCCTCGACAGGGGTACGTGTACAGCGACTGTGATTATATTTTCCTGGGAAAAATTGTGGAGCAGTTAACTGGTAAAAAGCTGAATGACTATGTGCGGGAAACATTTTACACCCCTATGGGGTTGGCTACCACCGGCTTTTTGCCGAGAGAGCGTTTTGCTTTATCGGAAATTGTACCTACAGAGCATGAATATTCTTTCCGGATGCAACAACTGAGGGGCGATGTACACGACCCTGGCGCCGCCATGTTTGGCGGAGTAGCCGGACATGCCGGATTATTTTCCAATGCCAATGATCTGGGTGTTATTATGCAGATGTTGCTGAATAAAGGCTCTTTTAACGGGGTACAATATATAAAACCGGAAACGGTGCAGTTGTTTACAGCATATAATAGTACTATCAGCCGTCGTGGTTTGGGGTTCGACAAACCGGAAAAGGATAATGCTACCCGACGGGAACCGTATCCGGCTAAAAGTGCTTCTGCTGCTACATTTGGACATACCGGCTACACCGGCACCTGTGTATGGGCAGATCCTGGTTCAGGGATTGTATTTATATTCCTCAGTAACCGGGTGTATCCTAACGGTGGCGCTAATACGAAATTAACCATCTTGCATACCCGCGAAAAAATGTTTGAGGCGGTGTATGAATCAACAACTGTTAGGAAGTAGCAGAAGGCTTAAAGCAGAAAGCAAAAAGCTATTAAAGCGAATGACCTAAGCGGATAAATAACTATATCATCGCTTAGGTCATTCGCTTTAATAGCTTTTTGCTTTCTGCTTTAAGCCTTCTGCTTACTCAATAACAGAAACATTCCTGTTAATGAGTGTCTGAGTTTTTATAGCAATTGCTTTTTCTGCCAGTTTGTTTTTTCCGCTTCTGATTTCGAAAACGTAGTCGCCGTCTTCCAGGGAGGCGAGGTTGTAGCGTGCTTCAAAACGAAGGGTTGCCGGCAGTATTTCGCGGTGCAGCGTGTTATTGAAATTGTCTTTTATGTAAAGTGTTAACTTTTCGTTGCCTGGATTGTCCACAGAAAGTTGAAATAACAGTTGATCTTTTTGTACCTGTATAATGTGAACATTGAAAGATTCAACTGGTGCAACGTTTCCTGGTTTCTCGTTCGCAGTATGTCTGGCTACATTATAAGCAAATGCTTTAGACTGTGCTGCTGCGTGCAAAATTGGAAACAAAATAGTAACAAGTAATAACAATGCTGCTTTGGGTGCTAAAAAAACAAAACGTAAGTGTTTCATGACTTTATTTTTTTATTGTGTTCATCTTTTTTTAATGAGGGCGGTATTAGCTAATACAATGGTGCCTTATATTTTCGATGCAAAGCTCCGATCTGTGGATTAACAGAACATTACGCCTTTGTTAAAATAATGTGAGTATTTAGGGGACTTGTTCGCCATTCATTCCCTATTTTTGCAGCGTTTATGGAAGCAGTTACAATAAAGAATAATCGCCCKGTAGCCATCTGGTTATATATTGGTGTGGGCATGTTGATCGTGCAGGTATTGCTGGGCGGAATTACCCGTTTGACCGGGTCCGGGTTATCCATCACCGAATGGCAGCCGCTGCTAGGCGCATTTCCGCCTATGAATGAAGCCGCATGGGAACGCGCTTTTGAGGGCTATAAAAAAATAGCACAATATCAATACGTAAATAATCACTTTACCTTATCTGACTTTAAGTTTATCTTCTTCTGGGAATGGCTGCACCGCGACTGGGCCCGGTTAATGGGGCTGGTATTTATTGTGCCTTTCATTTATTTTATTATTAAGAAGAAGATCAATAAGAGTATGATCAATCCCATGATCATATTATTTGTGCTGGGCGGTTTGCAGGGATTGATAGGATGGGTGATGGTGATGAGTGGCCTGAACGAAGAAAACTTGTATGTGAACCATATCCGTCTGGCTATCCATTTTATTTCCGCATTGGTGCTGCTGGCCTATGTGTTCTGGTTTGCGCTGAAACTCAGCGTCCGCCCGGTGGAAATATTGGAGGTGCCTGCTTTAAAGAAACTGAATATCTGGTTATTGGTATTATTGGTGATACAGCTGGTATACGGCGCCTTCATGGCAGGACTGCATACGGCACTGGTAGCGAGTACCTGGCCGGATATCAATGGTGCGTGGATACCCGATGGCATGTTTTCACAAGGAGGCTTTGCTACGGATATTGCACATAATCCGATTACCATTCAATTTATACACCGTGGCCTGGCGTATCTGATCACCCTCCTGATTGCTATCTGGTGGTGGAAATCAGCACAAACGCCGACTAACAGTCAGCTGCATACCATCCGCTATTTGCCGTTGTTGCTGGTTTTATTACAGGTGTTGCTCGGCGTACTTACCTTGTTAAACAGCCAGGTTAAAATACCTATCAGCTATGGTATATTGCACCAGGGCGTGGGGATGCTGTTGTTGCTTTCGCTGATATGGACACTTTTTCTCAGTAGAGGAACCACTAAATAAAGTGTAAAGCAGAAGACAAAAAGCAAAAAGCTATTAAGGCGAATGATTAAAGCGAAAGGTTAATAACCTGCTTAGCTCATTCGCCTTAATAGCTTTTTGCTTTTTGTCTTCTGCTTTACGCTTTAAAATCTATTATTCCGTAAATTTTCCGTAGGTTTATTTGTAATAATCGTCTGATGAAGGTGAAGTTATTACTGATAAAAACTTACTATTCTTTCCCTATACAGCTACTGCTCCTGCATTTCAGGAAGTACCAGGTGTTACTTATTTTTTGGGTGATCCTGTTTAGTACCATCAACGGCGGTTTTGCCAAGGTGTTTGGAGGAGATGCATTGTACCTCGCCCCGGAATATCTGGGTAAAGTAAATTTCTACAGCACTACTATATTGGGATTGGCCACAGGCATGTTTATCATGAGCTGGCAAATTACCACTTTCATTCTGCATACCGGCCGGTTTAAATTTCTGGCCACTACTTCCCAGCCGTTTTTCAGGTATTGCCTGAATAATGCGATTATTCCCATGGTATTTATTCTCAGCATGCTTTATCGTGGGTGGGAATACCAACGTTATGAAGAACTGAGCTCTATTCCCGATATCCTGTTGCTGGGAGAAGGGTTTATTTGTGGGGTATTGTTTATTTTCTTTTTCTGCTTTTTTTATTTTTTTAATGCAGATAAAAATATCGGTCGCCGTCTGGAAAAGCGTTTCGGAAATCCCCGGAACTTTTTGCGTATGATCATGAAGCCCACACAGGAGCCTGATGAAAATGCGCTGCCGGTGCATAACTACTTTTCCACGCCCTGGCGTGTACGAAGGGCCAGAAATGTAGATCATTACAACAAGCACTACCTCGACAGTATTCTCAAACAACACCATTTTGCCGCTATGATCACCGTAGGGTGTTCCCTGATTTTCCTGATGATATTGGCCTATATGATGGATTATGATGTATTTCGGATTCCTGCGGGTGGTAGCGTATTGATCTTCTTTGCATTCCTCATTGGAGTAGCAGGGGCCTATTCTTATATGTTGCAAACCTGGTCTATTCCTATTTTGCTGGTGATGCTGTTTGGCCTCAACTGGATGGTGGAACATAACTGGGTAGATAACCGTAACAAGGCCTATGGCCTTAACTACCGGCAAAAGAAGGAGCGCCCGGAATATAGTGTGTCTGCATTGCAACAGTTTTTTACCAGGGAAAAATATGAAGCGGATAAGAAACAAACCATCGAAATTTTAGATAAGTGGAGAAAGAAATTTCCGGCCAATAAAAAGCCACAACTGATCGTCATGAATTTCAGTGGTGGTGGTAGCCGCTCTGCTACCTGGAGTGTAAATGTGATGCAGCGGTTGGACAGCTTGTTACATGGTCGCTTAATGGAACATACAGTGCTGATGACAGGCGCTTCCGGCGGCATGCTGGGCGCCAGCTACTTCCGGGAGTTGTATTATGAACAGCAACAGGGAAAGCCCATCCGTCTTACCAATCCAATTTATGCTGAGAAGGTATCAAGAGATTTGCTTAATTCTGTTTTCACCGCCTTAGCCGTAAATGATTTTATTACCCCCTGGAGGAGTTTCAACATAGGCAAAAACCAATATGCGAAAGATAGAGGCTATGCTTTTGAAATGCAGCTGAATGAGCACACCGATAGTGCATTAGATAAAACCCTGAAGGACTACCGGCAGCCGGAAGCCAATGCAGAAATTCCGATGTTGATATGGAATGCCACTATCAACGCGGATGGGCGCCGCTTAATGATTTCACCACTGCCGATCAGTTATTTGTGTAGCCCGCAATACCTGTATCCAACACGACAGGTAAGAGATATAGACGGGGTGGATTTCGCACAGTATTTTGCAGCACAGGATGCTATGGATCTGCGGGTGACCAGTGCTATCCGTATGTGTGCTACTTTCCCTTATGTATTGCCTAATGCGTTTCTGCCCAGCACTCCTATTGTAGATGTAATGGACGCAGGAATTCGGGATAATTTCGGTCAACAAACCACCTTGCGCTATCTCTATACTTTTAATAAGTGGATCAACGAAAACACCAGCGGGGTAGTGTATATACAGATCCGCGATACGCGCAAGAACGATATTTCCCCGATCAAAAAAACGAAGGATCTCAGCGACTTACTGTTTGAGCCGCTATTTACTATGCAGCAGCACTGGAGCGCTATGCAGGATTTTGACCAGGATGATTTGTTGAATTATATGGAAGGATATTTCCCCGACAAGTTTCATCGGGTTATTTTCCAGTACGTACCGCAAAAGCAGGATAAGGCAGCCGCTTTATCGTGGCATCTGACTTCCCGCGAAAAGCTGGACATCGCCCATGCGCTTGACAATCCCGCTAATCAGAGTGCCCTGGAATATGTGGTGAAGCTGTTGGAAGAGCAGTAAGTCTATTCCTGCAAAAACTTCAGCAGGGGAGCGATGAAGTGCGCATATGCTTCAATGTGGGGAATATGTCCTACACCTTGAATAGGTACCAGTGTTGCATGGGGGATTTTTTTGGCTGCATTATTCCCCAATTCCGGATAGTTCCCCATGGTTTTACGTACATCTTCCGGCACATTGGCTTTGCCCAATGCGGTTCGGTCACGTTGTCCGATGATCAGGAGGGTAGGAGCTTGTATATTTTCGAATTCGTATAATACAGGTTGCGTAAAAATCATGTCGTAGGTAAGCGCTGAATTCCAGGCTACCACGGAGTAATCAGGGTTGCTGGTCCAGCTGGCCTGGAGTTGGGCCCATTTATCGTATGCGGGCGACCACTTACCGGCATAGTAGCTGTCCATCATATATTGTTTGATTTTTTCGTAGTTCTGTTGTAGTTCTGCTTTGTACCATTTATCTACTGACTGATACGGCACTTTTATTTTCCAGTCTTCCAATCCAATAGGATTTTCCAGGATGAGTTTCTCCGTTACTTCCGGATACATCAGGGCGAAGCGTGCGGCTAGCATGCCTCCCATGGAGTGTCCAAGTATGGCGGTTTTGCTGATGTGTAGGGTGTCCAGTAGGGCTTTGGTATTTTGAGCCAATTGTTGAAAGGAATATTGCAGATGTGCGGGCTTGGAAGATTTACCAAAACCGACCTGATCCGGTATAATTACACGGTAGCCATTATTGCTGAGATCGGCAGCGGTGGTATCCCAATAGGCGCCGCAGAAGTTTTTGCCGTGCAGGAGTACAATGGTTTTACCGTTGGGCCTGGAAGGTTGTACATCCATATAGGCCATCTGTAGGGGTTGGCCCTGTATCTGGATTTTTAGAAAGTGTACGGGGAAAGGGTATTTATATTGTGACAGGGTGATATCCTGGGCTGGTATTTGTTGTGCTTGTATTGGGTTATAAATGAGTGGGAGACAGGCTATGGCCAGCAGGTATAATTTCTTCATCATAAAAGTCGATTATGCCGTTAAAACGCAGTGGGGGGATCAAAATTAACGCCACAAAACTAATTGGTTACCATATTTGCTTATAATTAATTGTAAATCAATGGTTGTCAGTATGTTGCAACACGGATCTGCGGCGTGACTAAATGATTACATTTATTTAAAACGTGTTTCCTTCATTCTCGCTAGGTTTTCGTACCTTTGCGCCTTCTTTTTGTAGCTATTAGCGTAAATTTTGTTAATGGCTGATAGCTAAAGACTTAAGTATATGAACATTCGTAATATCGCAATTATTGCACACGTAGACCATGGTAAAACTACTTTGGTTGACAAAATCCTTCATCAGGCTAATGTATTCCGGGCTAACCAGGAATCAGGAGAACTGATCATGGATAGTAACGATCTTGAAAGAGAACGTGGTATCACCATCTTCAGTAAGAACGCTTCTATTGAATACAAGGGAACCAAAATCAATGTGATCGATACTCCAGGCCACGCCGACTTCGGTGGTGAAGTGGAAAGAGTATTGAAAATGGCTGATGGTGTTATCTTGTTGGTGGATGCTTTTGAAGGACCTATGCCGCAGACACGTTTTGTGTTGCAGAAGGCTTTACAGCTGAATCTGAAACCTATTGTTGTTATCAACAAGGTAGATAAAGCTAACTGTCGTCCTGATGAAGTACACGATGCTGTGTTTGAATTGTTCTTTAACCTGGACGCTACAGAAGATCAACTGAACTTCCCGACATTTTATGGCTCTGGTAAGAATGGCTGGTTCAACAGTTCATTAGAACAGAGTGAAGATATTTCCCCGTTGATGGATGGTATCCTGCAGTATGTGCCGGAACCTAAAACTCCAGAAGGCAATCTGCAGATGCAGATCACTTCCCTGGATTACTCTTCTTTCCTTGGCCGTATTGCCGTAGGTAAAGTAGCACGTGCTTCCATCGAAGAAGGTCAGTGGATTACTTTAATGCAGACAGATGGTACCAGCAAAAAGCAGAAAGTGCGTGAGCTGTACATATTTGAAGCGTTAGGTAAAAGAAAAGTAACTAAAGTATTCGCCGGCGATATTTGCGCAGTAGTTGGTATTGAAGGTTTCAACATTGGTGATACTATCGCTGATGCGGAAGAACCAGAAGCATTGCCAATTATCAGTGTAGATGAACCTACCATGAACATGTTGTTTGGTATTAACAACTCTCCGTTCTTTGGTAAAGATGGTAAGTTTGTTACTTCCCGTCATCTGCGTGATCGCTTAATGAAAGAAACTGAAAAGAACCTGGCACTGCGTGTAATGGATTCTGACAGTGCTGATAGCTTCATGGTTTATGGTCGTGGTATCCTGCACTTAGGTGTATTGATTGAGACCATGCGTCGTGAAGGTTATGAGTTAACTGTTGGTCAGCCACAGGTAATCGTTAAACACGTAGATGGTAAAAAATGCGAACCGTACGAAACCTTGGTGGTAGACGTTCCGCAGGATTTTGCCAGCAAGGTAATTGATCTGGTAACTCGTCGTAAAGGTGAGATGCTGATCATGGAAACCAAGGGTGAAATGCAACACCTGGAATTTGAAATTCCTTCCCGTGGTTTGATTGGTCTGCGTACACAAATGCTTACTGCAACTGCAGGTGAGGCTGTAATGGCGCACAGATTTAATGACTATAAAGCATGGAAAGGTGCTATCCCAGGCCGTAACAACGGTGTGCTGATCGCGAAAGAAGCTGGTACTACTACCGGTTACTCTCTGGATAAGCTGCAGGATAGAGGATCTTTCTTCGTTGATCCAGGAGAAGAAGTGTATAAGGGTATGATCATTGGCGAAACCAACAAACCAGGTGACCTGGTGGTGAATCCAAACGAAGGAAAGAAACTGACCAACATGCGTGCGAGCGGAACTGATGGTGCGGCTAACATTGCGCCTAAAATTCTGATGACACTGGAAGAATGTATGGAGTATATCCAGCATGATGAGTGTATTGAAGTTACACCAAACTTCATCCGTATGCGTAAGGTTATCCTGGATGAGGAAGAACGTAAGAGAACAGCTAAGAGCATGAAAGCGGAAGCTTAATTGCCTTTGTAAGATAACTAGTGAAAAAAGGAAAACCCGCTCCGATTACCGGAGCGGGTTTTCCTTTTTCGGGGTTAAGGGTCAAAAAAATCCCCGCCCAGGACAAGGCAGGGATGTGCATACTAACCCAATGCTTACTAAAACTAAAACTAACTTCTATATATATCTTATAAATAGTAAGATCTAATTCAATTCTTTAGCAACTTTCAAAAAGCGACTCTCATTAAGCAGCATCCTGCTTTTCCTGAATCTTCACTTTAATCTTCGCTTCAATTTCTGTTGCCAGTTCAGGGTTGTCGTTCAGCAGTTGTTTCACTGCATCACGGCCCTGACCTAATTTATTGGTATCATAGCTGAACCAGCTACCACTTTTCTGAATAACACCATATTCAACACCCATGTCAATGATCTCCCCCATTTTAGAAACACCCTGACCATAAATGATATCGAATTCTGCCTGGCGGAATGGAGGTGCTACTTTATTCTTCACCACTTTCACTTTCACACGGTTACCAATTGCTTCGTCACCGTCTTTTATCTGACTCATACGGCGTATATCCAGTCTTACTGATGCGTAGAATTTCAACGCATTACCACCGGTGGTCGTTTCAGGATTACCAAACATAACACCTATCTTTTCACGTAACTGGTTAATGAATATGCAGCAACAATTTGTTTTTGAAATGGTGGCTGTCAATTTACGCAGTGCCTGTGACATCAAACGGGCTTGTAATCCCATTTTGCTTTCACCCATTTCACCTTCCAGTTCACTCTTTGGTACCAGGGCGGCAACGGAGTCAATTACTACTACGTCTACTGCTCCGGAAAGAATCAGACGATCTGCTATTTCCAGTGCCTGTTCACCATGATCCGGTTGAGATATTAACAGGGAATCTACGTCAACTCCCAGTCTTTTTGCATAGCTGCTGTCAAAAGCATGCTCCGCATCTATAATGGCACATATGCCACCTTTTTTCTGTGCTTCGGCAATCGTATGTATGGCAATTGTTGTTTTACCAGAAGACTCAGGTCCATATATCTCAACAATTCTTCCTTTTGGTAAACCACCAATTCCAAGCGCAATATCAAGACCCAGGGAACCCGTAGAGATAACCTCCATTGGCGCTTCCGCTTTTTCTCCCATCATCATCACAGATCCCTTACCGAAATCTTTCTCAATCTTGTCCATTGTGAGGCGCAAGGCCTTCAGTTTTTCTGCATTGGCTGTAGACATATCATTAATGTTTTTACAAATTTAAAAGATAGCTGATCACAATTAGAAAGCATGTTAATTGGATTGCTAAGTTATGATCTAATTTTTTATTTTCCTAAAATTTTTAGCAATTTCTTTCAAATGCTAAATAAACTAGTATTCTCTTCCGGGTTGTTATTTTTACTCCAATCTATTACTTACATCCTGATTCTCAAAAGCTTAAAAGGGTTAATCCCTAATGGCATAACAAAGATGCTAACCCATTACGCATTGAATGTGCGTAATAACAAACACGTCAAAAAAAATTGCAGATCTGCAAAAAGGAGAATTCTACTGCATTTTTAAAAAGCGTAGTTATACTCTTGAGTATCATCAGAGAATGTTTGACTTTTGTATTGTCAAGTTTAGTTGTTGAAGTTAATCCCCTACTGTTTGTTAAAGTTGTTTGTTAGCCTGCCTTGTGGCCTTGCATCCAATGTGTGTAAAAGATAGGTGAAGTGGTCCAGGTTAAACCCCAAAAAGTTTTTTATCGCCATTCTATATTCTGTTCTCCCTGTTCCCTGTATGGCTATTACCAGCAGGGAAGAGGGAATAGAATGGTGATTTATACTTATTTTACTAATATCCAGCAGGACGCCAGCTGGGAAACAATACCAATCAGGAAACCAATATAAATTTCACGTGGTGTATGCGCTTCCAGCACCATACGGGCAGTAGCCACTATTCCCGCTACAAAAAAAGTAATCAGCAGGGGCACAGACACATTCATATGCATACCCCACATCAATGACAATAAAAATCCGATCACACCTCCCCAGCCTACTGTATGCATGCTGGTCTTGATAAAATTATTAGATATAAAAGAAATGGAAATACTCAGGAAAACGCCCAGGAAAAAGGCGGTGTAGAACTTTGGCGCCCGGCCTTCCTGCAAAAAAGTATAAAAAGCCCAGAAATAATAGGTGATCATCGCCACATAAGGAATGATCCGGTCCCGCTGGGTCTTCATATATATAGAAGAAACAAATTTCAATGCTTTGGCCAGCAACATCGTCAGCACCGGAAATCCTATACTGATAATAGCTACCCTGAAATAAAGCATGTCAAAAGCAAAACGTTTGCTTAATGACTTAAACGCCACCATATATTCAGGGATAGATTGTAGCACCAAAAAAGTTACCAGCAGCGGAATGAACAGCGGATGAGTAAGATAGGAAATGATTTGTGCCAGTGATCTCATCACAGGTGAAAACTCCGGCGCTGCATGTAAATTTCCGTTCCGGTCTAAAACAGCTTGTTCTTGCATGGTATGGTTTCTTATAATTCTTTACGTAAACGGGCTACCGGTATATTCAGCTGTTCCCTGTATTTGGCCACCGTACGGCGGGCAATATTGTATCCTTTATCCTGCAACATCTTCGTCAGATTTTCATCACTCAGCGGCTTACGCTTATTCTCTGCCTCTATAAGATCCGATAAAATCTTCTTCACCTCCCGGGTAGATACTTCTTCTCCACTGTCGGTAGACAGTGACTCAGAGAAGAAAAACTTCAGTTTAAAGGTACCAAACTCGGTTTGTACATATTTACTGTTCGCCACACGGCTTACGGTAGAAATATCCAGCTGTGTACGATCCGCGATATCTTTCAGGATCATAGGCTTCATCGTGGTTTCATCTCCCGTAAGAAAAAATTCGCGCTGATAATCCATGATAGATTCCATGGTAGACAGCAAAGTATGTTGCCGTTGCTTAATGGCGTCTATAAACCATTTTGCTGCATCAATTTTTTGCTTAATAAATAATACCGCTTCTTTCTGACGTTTATCCTTTTTATCACCACGGTCATATTCTTTCAGCATTTCCCGGTAACCACCGGAAATACGCAGATCCGGCGCATTGCGTGAATTCAGCGTCAGCTCCAGTTTGCCAGCATTATTCAATATAAAGAAGTCTGGCAACACATAGCTTTCTGCTTTGTTGAGTGTGGCAAAGTTGCCACCCGGTTTCGGCGTTAGCTTAATAATCTGTGTGATGGCTTCTTTCAGGCCTTCGTCTGTAAGACCCAGCGCCTTTTGTATCTTCTCGTAGTGCTTCTTGGTAAATTCATCAAAGTAATTCTCCAGGATCAGATAAGCGTTATGTACGCCGGGATCATCCTGTACTTTGCGTTTTAACTGCAGCAGTAAACACTCTTTCAGGTCAGTAGCGCATACTCCTGCAGGATCAAAGTCCTGTATCTTTTTGATCAGGGTATTAATTTCTTCCTCTGTGGTGTCAATGTTCTGGGAAAAGGAGAGGTCATCTACCATAGAGCTGATTTCCCTGCGCAGATATCCGTCATCATCAATGCTACCTATTATATGTTCGGCAATAGCATTCTGGTGGTCGTCCAGTTCCAGCATGCCCAGCTGACTTAACAAGTGCTCATGGAAGGAAGTCTCCACCCGGATAGGGATGGTTTTATTGCTTTCATCAGGGTCAGGATAATTATCATCCCGCAGCTTGTAATCTGCCACATCATCATCTCCCTCACTTACGTATTCAGAAATATCTATGTTGTCGTATTCGTTTTCACTACCGTCTGGTTCAAATTCATCCTCTTCAGCAGGTGTTTCAAATTCTTCCTGTTCCTTGAACTCATCTTCACCGGCTTCTTCACCGTATTCCAATGCCGGATTCTCTTCCAGTTCCTCTTTAATCCTTTCTTCCAGGTTGACAGTAGGTACCTGCAGCAATTTCATGAGCTGAATTTGCTGTGGTGAAAGCTTCTGTAATAACTTTTGCTGTTGTGTCTGCTTTAACATAATTGTTCCCCAGAGGGCAAAATTAATAAGTATAAGGTTAACTAAGCAGTTAGCCTTTAGCTTTTAGCGTTTAGGAAATGCAGCGAAGATAATAATATGTTGATCTTCGCTGCATTTCCTAAAAGTTGAAAGTTAAAGCCTAATAGCTCTACAGGTCTAATTCCAATTGTTCCGGCAACAGTCGGAATGTTTTCCGGTGGTAAGGCGTATCGCCAAACTCCCGTATCGCATTACGGTGTTGCTTTGTAGGGTAACCTTTATTCACATTCCATCCAAAATGAGGATAAGTAGCATGTAACTGCTGCATATATTCATCCCGATAGGTTTTTGCCAGAATGGAAGCCGCTGCAATGGAAGCATATATACCGTCGCCCTGTATAATACAGGCGTGTGGTGTATTGCCGTATGCGTAAAAACGGTTACCATCTACCAGTATGAACTCCGGTTGCTGCTGTAGCTTTTCCAATGCCAGATGCATGGCCTTGAAAGAAGCTTTCAGTATATTTATCTTGTCTATTTCTACATTATCCACACTCGCCACGGCATAGCAAATTGCTTTTTTCTCTATTACTATCCGTAGTTTATCCCGGTCAGCTGGCTTCATCTGTTTCGAATCATTCAGCAATGGGTGCCTGAATTTCTTGGGCAGAATAACTGCTGCCGCAAACACAGGACCCGCCAGGCATCCTCTTCCGGCTTCATCGCAGCCGGCTTCTGTTAATAATTCCTGATGATAAGAAAGTAGCAAATCCTAATATATTAAGCCGGGTAAAATTACAAGATTAATGTACAAGGAACAAGGATTGTGGAATTTTGAAGCGATACCGCAGTATTCTCTTAATCCTTCTTAAACAGATCTTTGAAATCCTGTTTAAAGTCTGTCCACTCTTTATCAGATTTTTTCATCAGCTGATCAGCGGCTGCCCGGGTACTGTCCCAGGTTTGTGCGCTGCTGCTTTTTACGTCTTCCAGCTTTTTATTCATCTGCACTTTCAATGCTTCCAGTTTTTTACGGGCAGCCACACTTTTTTCATCTCCATCTTTCTTTAGCTCTATGGTGGTCTGGTCTATTTCTTTAATTCTTTCGCGGATGGCATCTTCGGCCTGTTTCTTTTGCTCGGATAAATAATCACCCGTATTGCTGGCGGCAGATTTTAAATCTTCACCGGCTTTCTGCAAATTGTCTTTTACGTCTTCCTTTTTTTCCTGCTGAGTACTGCTCTCATTGCAGGCGAAGAACGCGGCAATGCCTATTATTAAAAATATTTTTTTCATGCTTCTACAGTTTTTTTCAATTTAGTAAAATATTGGCATAGCCATCCGGCTGTACCCCCTTATCAAAACATATTCCAGTTTTCCTGTTTACCCCGGAATCACATAAAAATAATTATCACATAAAGGCGCCACTAATCCTTATACCTGCGCCCGGTAACGAAAAAATAGCTAGGTTTGAGGTCCTTAAAAACAAAACCTGACTTAATATGAGAAAAAAATTACTGGTTTTGCTCTTATTGCTTAGCGTAAGTATCAAATGGGCTAAAGCAGATGAGGGCATGTGGCTACCTTATTTACTGGGGCAGCAAACGTACAACGACATGGTGAAGAAGGGATTGAAGCTGACCAAAGAACAATTGTACAGTATCAACAAGGCCTCCCTGAAAGATGCCATCGTTATTTTTGGTGGTGGCTGCACAGGCGAAATTGTAAGTAACGAAGGCCTCATCTTTACCAATCACCACTGTGGCTATGGCGCTATAGCCTCCGCCAGCTCTGTAGAACACAACTACCTGAAAAACGGGTTCTATGCAAAAAATAAGCAGGAAGAAATAACTTCTTCCCAGTTGTCCGTACAATTCCTCGTAAAAGTGGAAGATGTAACCAAACAGGTGGAAGAAGCCCTGAAAGGTTTAGACGGCGCTGAAAGAGCTAAGAAAGAACAACAGATATATGGCGAAGTAATCGCCAAAGCCATTGCCAATACCGGCTACGAAGCGAAAGTAGTACCGATGTTCAAAGGCAACCAATACCTGATGTTTGTATACGAGCGCTATAAAGATATCCGCCTGGTAGGAGCTCCTCCTGAAAGCGTTGGTAAATTTGGTGGTGATACAGATAACTGGGAATGGCCCCGTCATACCGGCGATTTCTCTATTTTTCGTGTTTATACCGGTAAAGATGGTAAACCAGCACCATATGCTGCTGACAATGTGCCCATGAAACCTAAGCACTTCCTGCCGATATCCCTCAAAGGTGTGAAGGAAAATGATTACGCCATGATCTTTGGTTACCCTGGTGGTACCAACCGTTATGAAACTTCTTACGGTGTTCAGTTGAAAACAACTGTAGAAAACCCTTTCCTGGTTAACCTGAGAGATGTAAGACTGAAAGCGATGTTTGAGCAAATGAAGAAAGACCCTGCAGTAAAACTGCAGTTGGCTTCTTCTTATGCCGGTATCGCCAACTACTGGAAATTCTTTGATGGCGAAACCAAACAGCTGGAAAAACACGGTGTACTGGCCGACAAACAAAAACAGGAAGCTGCTTTTGCTAAATGGGCACAGGATAAGCCGGAATTCTCCGGCATCCTGCGTGATTATGAAGCCGCATATAAAGCATGGACGCCATACGCCAAACAACGCGTTTACCTGAACGAAGGTATCCTCGGTTCTCCGGTAGCAGCTTTTGCCGCTTCTTTAATGGGCGTGGAAAAAGCACTGGTAACAGCAGGCGCCCCTAAAGATGCGGTGAAACAGGCAGTAGAAGCGGCTGATAAAGCACGTACTACTTTCCTGGAAGGCGAAAATAAACCCAGCGATCAGAAAATTCTCGCAGCTACCTGTCATATGTATTACACAGACATCTCTAAAGATCAGCAACCCGTTGGTTTTTATGATGCACTGAAAGCAAAATACGGTAGCCTCGATGAAGACAATACCTACCGCACCTGGGCTGCAGCATTAATGAATAACACCTTCATTTTTGACGACGCTAAATGGAAAGCATTTGTGTCTAATCCTGATGCAGTAACCCTGCAGAGTGACCCGGCATTTGCTTACGCCAGCACATTTATCAAAAACTATGTAGGTAAATATCTTCCATTATACACCCAGTTTAATGCGAAGAATACCGATCTGGGCCGCGCTTACCTGAAAGGTGTAATGCAGATGACGCCTAACGCCAACAGATATCCTGACGCTAACTTTACGATGCGCTTGTCTTACGGCCAGGTAAAACCATACTCTCCACGTGATGCGGTACATTACGATTATGTAACTACCATGAAAGGGGTGATCGAGAAATATGTACCAGGTGATTATGAATTTGATCTGCCTGCAAACTATGTGGATCTGTACAATAAAAAAGACTTCGGTCAGTATAAAGATGCTAAACGCAATGACATTGTAGTGGGTTTCATCACCACCAACGATATCACCGGAGGTAACTCCGGATCTCCTGTTATCAATGCAAACGGAGAATTGATTGGTCTGGCTTTCGATGGTAACTACGAAGCATTGAGCCATAAAATTCAGTTCGACTCCGAATACAATCGTACTATCTGTGTAGATGTACGTTATGTATTATGGTGCATCGAAAAACTAGGTGGCGCAAAAAATATTATCAGTGAGTTGAAACTGGTGAAATAAGAGCGTAAAGCAGAAGGCATAAAGCAAAAAGCTATTGTGCAGAAGATTAAAGCGTAGATCATTCGCTGATATCTTCTGCACAATAGCTTTTTGCTTTATGCCTTCTGCCTTCTGCTGAACCTTTTTTAATATAGGGTTGTTATCCCGGTATAACAACCGTGCATGCATAAACGAATTTTACGCTTTGCCGCTTTAATACTGCTCTGTTGCATTACCGGCAACACTTATGCCTGGCAATCTGCCGCTGCAAAGCAGGATAGTGCTGCGAGGGACTCTTCTGTACAGAAGGTAACAGGTTTTATCAAGAAGATTTCCTTTGGTGGGGTTTTCCAGGCCAGGTATACCGGCTCATTGACGAAAGAAGTGGATGTAAATGGTGTACATCAACCCGATGCCGAAGAAGTTGTGCGGAATAGCTTTAGCATAAAACGTGCACGTTTACAGGCAAAAGCCCAGGTGAGCGATCGTTTCACCGCAGCAGTACTGATAAACCTCGCGGAATTTTCCGGCGATACAAAAGGGAAGGTATTGGAAAATGCGTACGTCTCTTACCGTTGGAATGATGCGCTCAACTTCACCATCGGCCAGTTCAGACCTTCCTTTGGTTTGGAAGACCTCTATCCGGTAGATATTATTCAATCCATGGATTTCTCCAATCAGTATTATGCTTTTGGAAGCAACGGCTGGCAGAGTTTCCAGATAGGCGTTTCCATGTTTGGCGCCTTTAATAAAGACAGCAAGGTGCCCATGAAATATGCCCTCTCTGTGGTGAATGGTAATAACCGCAACCAGGCATCAGATAATGATAATGGCAAACTGGGCACTGCCCGACTTGAGTTCGGGGATATGAACAAATTATCGCTGGGACTGAACGGTGGCTACGGTGCGGTGAAGAAACAAAGCGTTTATGCGTTGGGGATAGATGTGAGCGGCGTCATTCCTTTGGCGCCTAAATGGGACCTGCAGTTGCAATCGGAATACAAGCAAGGCAATAATCATCAGCTGTATTATGCCATACCAGACAGTTTGCGTAAAGGATCGGTGGGTAATTATATCATGAATGGGATATATGTACTCCCCAATTTCCGCTATAAAATTAATTACCACAAACTAACCTCCATAGAGTTTTCTATGCGGTATGAATATTTTAATGAAGATGAGAAACATACCGGAAATGTACGCCAGTCTTATATCCCCATGGTGAGCCTGGCTTTCCTGAAAGACTATGGAGGCCGCGTACAGTTAGGTATGCAGATCGATCAATACAACAAAGATATTCCGGGAACTAAAACACATAACAGCAATCTATTGATTGCGCAGGTACAATGTAGATTTTAATAAAGGCTATCTATATGAAAGAGATTAAGTATCCGCAACTGTTAATTACACTGGCTTTGGGTCTGCTGATCTGGTTTATTCCGGCTCCGGAAGGAGTGAAGCCGGAAGCCTGGCATCTGCTGGCTATTTTCCTGGCTACTATTGCCGGTATTATTATGAAAGCTGCCAGTATGGGCACGATGTCGATGATTGCCATTACACTGGTTGCGCTTACCGGCGTGCTGGCTCCGGGAGATCCGGCTAAATCCATTGCACTGGCGCTCAGCAGTTTTGGTGATAAAGTAATATGGCTCATTGGTATTTCTTTTTTCATAGCCCGTGGGTTTATTAAAACGGGGTTGGGTAAACGAATCGCCTACCTTTTTATCCGGGTGTTTGGCCGCAGCTCACTGGGGCTGGCTTATGGACTTGGTTTGGCCGACTTGGTGCTGGCGCCGGCGGTGCCCAGCAATACCGCCAGGGGTGGAGGGATTATTTATCCCATTATGAAGTCCATGGCCATGAACTTTGGTTCTATGCCAGACGATCCTGCTACACATCGTAAACTGGGTGGGTATCTCACATTGAACAGTTATAACATGAACCTTATTACTTCTTCGATGTTTTTAACAGGTACCGCCAGCAATCCGATGTGTCAGAAGTTTGCGAAAAATCTGGGAATTGATATTTCGTGGATGTCGTGGTTTACAGCGGCAATAGTGCCGGCCATCGTGTCCATTATTGCGGTGCCGTGGATCCTGTATAAGATATATCCGCCCGAGCTGAAATCCACGGGGGATGCGCCTGCCATGGCGTCTGAGAAGTTGAAGGAAATGGGACCGGTACAGAAAAATGAATGGCTGATGCTACTGGCATTTTTCCTTCTTTTATTCCTGTGGATTACCGGGGATTTGTTTGGGATAGATGCTACCACTACGGCGTTAATAGGATTGGTATTCCTGCTTATTTCACAGGTATTGACCTGGGAAGATGTGAAATCAGAAAAGGGCGCCTGGGATACGATCGTATGGTTTTCTGCGCTGGTAATGATGGCTAGCTTTCTGAATACGCTGGGTTTTATTCCCTGGTTCAGTGATCTGATCAAGCAGCAGGTAGGAGGTATGAAATGGACGATCGCTTTTCCCATTATTGTGCTGGTATATTTTTATAGTCATTACATTTTTGCCAGTGCTACCGCGCATGTGGCGGCTATGTATTCGGCTTTCCTGGGAGTAGGTATTTCGGTGGGCATACCGGGCACATTGCTGGCGCTGGTACTGGGTTTCTGTGGTGGCATATTTGGTACACTTACGCATTATGGTCATGGACCGGCACCGGTATTTTTTGGGAGCACTTATGTAGATCTGAAAGACTGGTGGAAATGCGGGTTTGTGTTAAGTATTGCATTGATCATCATCTGGATGGGCCTTGGTGGGGTGTGGTGGAAGGTATTGGGCATCTGGTAACGTATCGCTAAAAATATTTTTATGGGTCAATGGAAGCAACAAACATTATCCAGGAAAAACTGGATGGCATTTACAGGGCTATTCCTCTGTCTTTACCTGGTGATCCACCTGTTGGGTAACCTGCAGTTATTTCTGCCGGCAGAAAGGGCGCATACGCAGTTTAACTTGTATTCACACATACTTTCCGGTAACATCATCATCCAGATTATTTCTTATATCCTCTTTGCCAGTATTATCGGTCATGTGGTATATGCGATTATTATTACGCTTACCAACTATCGGGCAAGAAAGGTAAAGTATCACTATGACCGCAGGGGGGTGGTGAGCAAGTGGTATAGTCGTAATATGGGATTGCTGGGCACTATCATTTTTATTTTCCTGGTGATCCATCTGAAGGATTTCTGGTACGTGTATAAATACGGACAGCTCCCGCTGGATGCCAATGGGCATAAGGATTTGTATATCCTGGTGGTGAGTGTATATAGTGAATTGTGGTATGTGGTGCTGTATGTGATTTGTATGATAGCACTGTGTTATCATCTGCTGCATGGCTTTTTCAGTGCTGCCAGAACGTTGGGGCTTTATCATCCGCGTTATGCGCGTTGGGTCAGAATAATTGGCTGGGTATACAGTATTGTCATCAGTGCAGGATTTGCGGCAATGCCCGTGTATGTTCATTTCTTAAAATAGTTGGTTATGCTGGACGCAAGAATACCGGACGGACCACTGGAGGAAAAGTGGAGTCGTTACAAAGCACATGCAAAGCTGGTGAATCCGGCCAACAGGAAGAAGCTGGAAGTAATAGTGATAGGAACGGGGCTGGCAGGCAGTTCTATCGCCGCTTCGCTGGGAGAGATGGGATATAGTGTGAAAAGTTTTTGCTTTCAGGATACGCCCCGGCGTGCGCATTCTGTGGCTGCGCAGGGAGGCGTGAATGCCTGTAAGAATTACAAAAATGATGGCGACAGTGTATACCGCATGTTTTATGATACCATTAAAGGCGGTGATTTTCGGGCCCGTGAGAGCAATGTATACCGGTTGGCAGAGTGCAGTGCCAACCTGATTGATCAGGCGGTGGCGCAGGGCGTGCCTTTCGGGCGCGAATATGGCGGCTATCTGAATAACCGTTCTTTTGGCGGGGTGCAGGTATCCCGAACTTTTTATGCACGGGGACAAACCGGGCAGCAGTTATTGTTAGGAGCGTACCAGGCGCTTATGCGACAGGTAGGCGCCGGCACAGTGCAGTTGTTTGCCCGTCATGAAATGCTGGATCTCGTAGTAATTGATGGCAAGGCCCAAGGGGTGATTGTGCGTAACATGGATACCGGTAAACTGGAGCGTCATGGTGCGCATGCAGTGGTACTGGCAACGGGCGGTTTCGGTAAAATATA
Organism: Chitinophaga sp. 10T418; assembly: GCF_056394125.1. Lineage (NCBI taxonomy): Bacteria > Pseudomonadati > Bacteroidota > Chitinophagia > Chitinophagales > Chitinophagaceae > Chitinophaga > Chitinophaga sp. 10T418. The sequence goes on along the minus strand of NZ_JBFTHG010000004.1, from coordinate 491,351 downwards.
CTATTTGTCTACGCTGGCTATGGGCTGCAATGGTTCTGCCATCTGGCGCGCGCATAAAAGGGGCGCCTATATGGCCAACCCGAGCTGGACGCAGATTCATCCCACCAGTTTACCCCAATCCGGAGAATACCAGTCTAAGCTCACGCTGATGTCTGAATCATTACGGAATGATGGCCGCATCTGGGTGCCGAAAAACAAAGGAGAGGAGCGGGAGCCCAACCAGATACCCGAAGAAGAAAGGGACTATTATCTCGAACGAAAATATCCTGCCTTTGGTAATTTGTCTCCCCGTGATATTGCTTCCCGGGCAGCCAAAGAACGGATAGATGCCGGTTATGGTATCGGGGCACTAAAGAACGCGGTATACCTCGATTTTTCTAAAGCAATTAAAGATCAGGGAGAAGATAAGATCCGGACAAAGTACGGCAACCTGTTTCGCATGTACGAAAAAATTACCGGCGTAGATGCTTATAAAGAGCCGATGCGCATTTCTCCGGCAGCACATTTTTCAATGGGCGGATTGTGGGTAGATTATGAACTGATGACCACCATCCCCGGGTTGTTTGCTTTGGGAGAAGCCAATTTCGCTGACCATGGGGCTAATCGTCTAGGGGCCAATTCTCTCCTGCAGGCCAGTATTGACGGGTATTTTATTGCACCTTATACCATGGCTAATTACCTGGCAGATGAAATTAAAACAGGACCTATCGATATACGGCATGGCGCCTTTGCAGCAGCGGAAGAGCATGTGCAACTGCAATTAAAAATGCTAATGGGCATACAGGGCAATCTCAGCGCAGATTATTTTCATAAAACATTGGGCAGGATACTGTATGATAAATGTGGGTTAACCCGCTCCAGGGAAGGATTGGAAGCCGCTATCAAAGAGATCGCGGAGTTACGGGAAGATTTCTGGCAGCGTTTATATGTACCTGGTGGCTATGCGATTAATACAGAACTGGAAAAAGCAGGCAGGGTAGCAGACTACCTTGAATTGGGAGAGCTGATGTGTTATGATGCACTCACCCGGGAAGAGTCCTGTGGCGCACATTTCCGCGTAGAATATCAGACACCGGAAGGTGAGGCCATGCGCAATGATGCTGATTTCTCTTTTATATCTGCCTGGGAGTGGGAGGGTGCCGGTAAACCACCGCAGCTTCACAAGGAACCTTTGCATTTTGAGTTTGTAACACCTACAGTAAGAAGCTACAAATAACGTAAACTAACGGTTATGCGTATACGATTAAAAATTTGGCGGCAGGAAAACCAGGAAGATCCTGGAAAAATGGTGAGTTACACATTGGAAAATATTAATCCTCATATGTCATTCCTGGAGATGCTGGATACGCTCAACGAGCAGTTGTTGCAGGAAGGTACGCGCCCGGTGGAATTTGACCACGATTGCCGTGAAGGTATTTGCGGACAGTGCGGCGTAATGATTAATGGCCGAGCACATGGACCGTTACTGAATACTACTACTTGTCAGTTGCATATGCGCACGTTTAAAGATAACGAGGAGATTGTAATAGAGCCTTTTCGTGCAACTGCTTTTCCGGTGAAATGTGACCTGAAAGTAGATCGTTCTTCTTTTGACCGCGTGATACAATCAGGTGGTTTTATTTCGGTAAACACCGGACAGGCGCCGGAAGCCAATGGTATTCCGATTGGCTCTCCAATTGCCGAAGAGGCGTTTGATGCGGCCGCCTGTATTGGTTGTGGCGCCTGTGTGGCAGTATGCAAGAATTCGAGTGCGGCTTTATTTACCAGCGCGAAAATATCGCACTTAGTACTATTGCCACAAGGACAAATAGAGGCGCAAACAAGAGTAAGAAATATGGTAGATCAGATGGACAAAGAAGGCTTTGGTCACTGCAGTAATACGGAAGCCTGTGAAGCAGAATGTCCGCAACAAATTTCGGTGCTGCATATCGCCCGCATGAACTATGAGTATAACAAAGCACAGGTGCTGAAAAAGTAAAATTATTTCTTCATATACCCGTATACGTATTACTACTTATTTTAAAAATAAGTTAGGATACTTGTCTTTTTATTGAAATATAGGTTGTAAATTTGCGTCCGTTTGAATACCGAATATATACTGTTGCTGATAAGAGTTGCAATTGCAATGGTGTTAACCCCGGTGAATTATTTGTAACAGGGTTTGTGACCCCCCAAAAAAGAAAGAAATAAGATGAAACTTAGAATGTTTGTGGCAGCCATTGTGCTGTTGATAACAGCCATGACGGCTTGTTCCCCTAATCAAAAAGAAAATACCACTGAAGTAGTAACAGGAAATGCAGGTAATTTCCTCATTATCAAAGGCCATGGTTTTAGTGAAGACAAAAATCAGAATAAAGTGATCTTTGGAACGGTCCCTGCGCAGGTATTGCGTGCGGATGCAGACTACCTGTTGGTACAGGTTCCTGTGCAAAAAGTTGCTACGGTACCCGTAGTAGTAACCGTAGGAGAAAATATTTCCAACGCTATGCTGTTTGCATATCATCCTAAGCTGGTAGCTTCCAGCTTTTAAAAGAGTGTGAGTTAAATGTAATGGGTAGAGGTCTTTTAAGATCATCTACCCATTATGTTTTAAGTCGTATTTTTTTCCTACACTTGCTGTATGTATAAGGAGATCCGACCTCATCATTTATTAGCTGATTATGTAGATGCCTACTGGGTAAGCGCCGTTACGCAGTTCAGCCAGCAGCGCATTCTGCCGGATACCTGTGCGGATATTATATTCAATATCAGTGAGGACATTATTCCTATTGATAATGGAGATTTGATAGCGCCTAATACTGCTTTTGTGGTAGGTACGATGACCGCTTTTCAGGATGCAGAGATGTCGGCAAATACACGCATGCTGGGCATACGTTTTCATCCCGGTGGCCTGAATGCTTTTACGGGACTACCGTTGCAGCTAATTACAGATGGGCAGTTGTCATTAAAAGAAATAGCTGCCAACTGGCATACTATGCTGGAACCTTTACTGGAAAAGGAAAACTCTCTCTCAGGAAAAATAAATTCTCTGGAAAAATTCCTGTTGCAACGTTTACCGGTACGCAATATACAGGCAGGTAAAATACAACATAGCATATCATTGATCCGGCAGTCGCAAGGAGGAGTACCCGTTGCAACACTTGCTGCACAGGCATTTATGAGTATCCGCAATTTTGAACGATGCTTTTTACAGGTGACCGGTGTGTCCCCTAAAAAATTCTCCCGTATTGTTCGTTTTATAGAAATAAAGCAACAACTGAAAACAAATGCGCCTACTCTTTTGTTATCACTGGCACTCGATAATGGCTTTTATGATCACGCACATTTAACGCGTGAATTCAAAGCATTTTCCGGAGATAGTCCCACGATATATCTGCAGCGGTGACGGTATTTACACCAGACAGAGGCAGGGCGATTATGTCGTGCTTTCAGTGTAAAGAGAATACTCTTATAAACTAACCGGCACAAAGCCCGGCAGGGGAAATGACGGGCTTATTAATCATAAAAAGCTATCGCAGATAGTGATCAGTAAGAGGTGCATTTCCACCTCGTTGATCTTTATCTGCGATAGCTTTTTTATGGTATAGTGTAGCTGAGTTTATTTATCCTGCATACCAAACATTACTATAATCTTCCCGTCTTTATACAGGTTCAGTGTTTGGTCTGCTACATCATACCGATAAGTATTTGCGCTGATCAATTTAAGGAATTCTGCTTCCCGGCGCATCACATCTGCATCAGGGCAGGCCATGCGGGTGCTGATACCCTGGGTGAATTTAATCTGATCTTTGGTAGCGCTGTAGCCGCCGGAGATATTGTTACAACCTCCTTTACCATGAAAACGCTTTTTATCAGTATCAAATTCCACCCAGATGCCGGAGTTAGATAAAGTATTACCATTCAGTTGGATCATATTCCATTTTTTGCTGCCAATGAAAGCCCACTGCCTGGCATCAGGAGAGCCGCTTTCTTTCGCTTCCATGGTGAATTGCAGGGTGAGTTTATCATTTTCATACAGGTTTACCGTTTCTCCTGTTACTGTATAGGTGAAAGTATGTCCACCTAATTGTTGCAGGAATCCTGCTTCCCGGCGCATCACATCGGCATCAGGGCAAGCCATGCGTGTACTGACGGCTTGTGTAAAAGTAATTTTGTTGCCGGTAGTGGTGTATCCGCCGGAGATGCTGTTGCAACCGCCTTTTCCGTGGAAGCGTTTTTTGGCGGCATCTAATTCAATCCATACGCCGGAGTTGCTGATAGTACCTTCGTTCATTTGCGTCAGCGTCCATTTCTTGCCGGTAATACCGGTAGTGTTGCCGGAGTTAGCATCTTTATTCTGTAGCGTGAATTGCAGTACTGTTTTGCCATTTTGGATCAGGTTAACGGTTGTTCCTACTACTTCATATTTAAAGGTCTGATCGCCCAGATGCTGTGTAAAAGAGCCTTCACGTTGCATTACATTATTATCGGCGCAAGCCATGAGCGTGCTGGCTACTTTACTGAAAGTAATGTTGTTGCCGGCAATAGTATAGCTTCCCATCATGCCATTGCAGCCACCATTACCATGCATACGCTTTTTGCTGGCATCCAGGTCTATCCAGGTTTTGCCATCGGAGATATCGGTATCGTCCATTTTCACCAATACCCATTTTTTGCCGGTAATGGCGGCGGACTGACTACTGTTTCCGATTCTTTTTTTCTCCAATACTTTGGTTAATGTGTATTTAATAGAAGAGCCGTCTGCCGGTGGGTTCTTAACCTGGGTGATTCTTACTTTGAGTTTGTAGCGATAGCCAGGTGTATATTTAAAGCCATTGATATTGGTGAATAAATTGGACCAGTCAGCATCATTAACGCCTTTTATTTGCAAACACTCCATAGGCGCCACTCCCGTACAGGGTTCCTTGGATTCTTTAACATAGATCACCTGTGTTTTGGCAGGTTGTTGCTTGTTTTGGACGGGGACCATGAAAGTGGTCGCGAGGGTGATTGCTAATTCGAATAACATAAAATATAGATTTTAATAAATAACAACAAAAGGAACGATCAGGTTTTATCTTTTGTTACAACTTCCTATATTTTTCAAAAACGCTGCCAGACTCACTTTGAAGGCCGTTCTATTCGCTGGAGCAGCCATGGTAGGCTGTTTTATTTGTTTTGCCAATGCCATTTATGATGGATTCATAATAAGCCAGCTTATCTTTTCCGGGCAGCGCAATAACGGTAACGTCATTTGCTGTTAACAAATCGAGCTTGCATTTGGAGGCGGCTACATACTCTTCCGGGATGTAATAAAATATTTTGTTGTGCACCGGCACATTTTTATGGTGGAATTTCTGCCTGGCCCTGTAAGTCAGGAGCCACCACAGATCAGTTTCTACAAAGTCGAGCGACAATCCGAAGATGTGGATATCATCCGTAAAAAAGAGATCAATCCATGAGTGGAAGTATACTTCTTTGAAATGTATACGCCGCAATAGAGATTTCTTAGGTACTTCTTTGGAAGTATACACGGTGCCGCTGACTACATAATTGCGCATCATCTGTAACTGTCCGCCATAGTGCTCAAAGCCAAGATTGATGCTCATCGGATTCAAACAGTCGCCATGAATATGCCAGTAATTGGTATCTCCGACTTTATACTTTCTGAAAATGCTGTAAAACTTTTCGTTGATAAGACTCGTGTTTTCCAGCGGAGTACTGCCTTCCAGCGTAAATTCATAGTTCGTGGTAAGGATATGTGCCGGCTTCAGTGCTCTGATGGCGCTGTGTATGGGATTACTTTTTATCTCGGCGGCTTTGATAGCGATAAATGATTTGAGGTCTTTCTCACGGATTTTGTGGTTTTTACTGGCGGTTAAAAATATTTCTTCATACAGCAAAGGGAAAGGCTTTTTATCATCCAGTTCTATGCAGTCGCCTGCATGACAGAAGGTGATAATATCCTGCAGCAGGTCCTTCCAGCTTTGGCCGCGGGAAATGTTGTTAATGTCATTTCCAATTAATAAAACATGGTTTTTCATAAGATACATTCGGTTTTTAGGGGTGGATAAATCGGAAGGTGAGGTTAATTCTTCCGGTAGATACTTTAGATGTTTTAGGGACCTGGTGTTCCCAATATTCCTGCAACATACCTTTCATAATAAGCAGGGATCCGTGTTGTAGCGGCAACTCATATTTTCGCTGATGGTCACTTTTATATCGCAGCAGAAACCGCCTGGTGGCACCAAAGTTGACAGAGGCGATTACCGGCTGAGGACCCAGCTCGGGCTCATCGTCCGCATGCCAGCCCATAGAGTCGTTTCCGTTACGGTAAAGGTTCAGCAATACACTATTAAAGGCATGGCCACTAACCGGCGTAATACGGTCGCGTATCTGCAACAATGAAGGCGTCCAGCTTTCCGGGGAGAAGGTATTGCCGGAGAACCGGTAGGGAGTGGAGGCATCACCGTGCCAGGCCATTAAGCGGGGAAATAACACCTGCTTACCATACATCGTCATAGATTCCTGTTTCCAGGCAATGGTGTCGGTTAATTTTTGCATGAAATGATCGCTCTCCACAGTAGTAAAAAACTGCGGATAATAGACCAGCTCTCCATTCAGTAATGAAATCCTGGTAGCTGCATCCTGATCATCGAAGAAACTTCCCTGCACATTCATACTACAAATTTAGGAAGATGCTACGCAGTGTATATGTGGTGTTATTTATCTGGTGTATTATCTTTCCAGGACCACAAATAACGGCAGGCATGTGTACGGTAAGGGGACCATTTATCAGAGATTTTACGTAGCTGATCCCGGAAGGCTTTCTTATCTTCCCGGTCCAGCTTGTACAGCTTGATCATGGCCTGCTGCAGCCCCCAGTCATCCATGGCAAATATATCGTCGCGGCACAGGTAAAACATCAGTAGCATTTCTACGGTCCAGCGGCCTACACCCTTGATTTGTGTGAGATAGGTAATGACTTCTTCATCTCCCATCTTTTTCAGTTTACTATCGGTCAGCTTTTCAGCAATCACAAAGGCGGCTACATTGTGTACATAGGTCACCTTGGCGTTGGATAAACCAATGCCCCGGAGCGTTACAGCGGGGGTATCCAGTATTTGCTTTGCGGTAGGCTCCTTTCGGCCGTAAAGGTCCAGGAAACGGGAGTAAATAACATCTGCTACCTTGGTAGATAGCTGCTGACTCATAATAGAGCCGATCAGTTTCAGGCAGATATTTTTTCCTATGGTCAGCTCCGTTAGCGGGCCGCCGATAATTTTCTGCAGCTTCTTATCCTTGCTGAGATGTATCTGATAGTGCACCGGCTTAGCTTCCGGAGTGCCTGCTGATCTGGGCATAACCTGTTTTTTTAGTCAATACATCACATCATCCTTCACCCCGGAATACCAGTTACCTGATTAGTAATTGAATGGCTGCGTATAGATCACCTGCAGCAGGGTTTGACCCACAGACTGCAACGTTTTTTTGTCTATCACATCCATATTGTCGTTCTGCGTATGCCAGTGCGGAGCAAAGTCGTTATTGGCCTGCAATGCAATGATGTCGAATGTAGGAATATTGGCGATCGTATTCACCGCTATATGGTCATCTGTAATATAAGCACCGTTGTTTTCATAACGGAACTTATCGGAGTAGCCGAGTTTGTTGGCTACGTCCCAGAACATTTTCATCTGTGCAGCAGCATATTGTTTGGAAGATCCTTCCATGTAAAACTGGGTGCCACGGCCGCCTACCATATCCAGCAGGATACCGTAATTAGCTTTATAGCCTGGTACATGCGGGTTCTTAGCCCAGTGCTGGGTACCCAGACAAAAAGAGTTTTCGTCACTTTTGGCACCATAATCTTCCACATCTACCAGCAGGATATCTACACCTGCTTCCGGCTTCTGGAGATGAAACTGCCGGGCTACTTCCATCAGTACAGCTACGCCACTGGCCCCATCATCTGCGCCATCCAGCTTCTTTGTTTTATCAAAAGCATCTTCATCTGCCCATGGGCGGGTATCCCAGTGTGCCAGCAGCAGTATACGCTGTTTGGCTGCCGGGTTAAAGCTGGCAATGATATTAATACAAGGCAATTTTTCATTCTTAGGGCCGGTTACAGTAGTACGTTGTACGTATACGGTATCCGCCCACGGCCGCAGACTGCCGATCAACCAGTTAGCGCATTTTTCCTGAGCTGGTGTATTGGGTATTCTGGGTCCAAAACTCACCTGTTTGGCAGTGTAAGCATACGCTGAATCTGCCTGGAAAACGGGTACAGGTACATCCAGTTTGGCTACTTTACTGGCGCCTGTACTGTCGTTGGTGTTTTCTGTTGTCTGGCCATTCTGCTGACAGGCGCCGGCCAGTATGGCCAGCGCAGTCAGCGTAATAAGAGCTTTACGCATTATCTTCGGAAATATTTAGTTATTGAAGACTGTAAGAAACAGACCCGTCTTTCTCATCTTTCAGCTGAACGCCGATAGATAATAATTCATTACGGATTTTGTCGGAAGCAGCATAGTCCTTACGGCTCTTCGCTTCCTTACGCATTTCAATCAGCATCTGTAATACCCCATCCAGTTTGTTGTCTTCTCCGGTGATAGTTTCCTGTTGAATACCCAGAATGTCTACCAGGTAGGTTTTCCATGTTTGCTGTAACAGGACGAAAGTATCTTCACTGATCTCGTGCATTTTTATCTGCCCGCCTTTCAGGGAATTGATCACTGGTGTAAGTTCAAACAGATTAGCCAGTATTTTAGCGGTGTTGAAATCATCGTTCATGAACTCAGGGCATTCCTGGCACCAGGTACGTACCTGTTTGTCCAGCTCTTCATTAATACCCTGACCATTGCTGCTGGTATAAGTTAACTTCTGCAATGTTTCATAAGCAGCCCATAAACGTTGTAATCCTTTTTCTGCGGCCTGCAGGGCTTCATTAGAGAAGTCCAGGGTACCACGGTAATGCGTTTGCAACACAAAGAAACGGATGGTCATCGGGCTATAAGCTTTATCCAGTTGAGGATTGCTGCCGGTGAACATTTCCGTGAGCTTAATGGTGTTGTTGTAAGCCTTACCCATTTTGCGGCCGTTAATGGTGATCATATTATTGTGCATCCAGTAGCGGGCCATCATCTCTCCATGTACTACTTCACTCTGTGCAATTTCACATTCGTGATGAGGAAACTGAAGGTCCATCCCACCACCATGGATATCGAATTGGCCACCCAGGTATTTGGCGCTCATAGCAGAGCACTCAATATGCCAGCCGGGAAATCCTTCACCCCATGGACTTGGCCAGCGCATCAAATGTTCTGGCGGCGCCTTTTTCCAGAGGGCAAAATCTGCTTTGTTGTGTTTATCATCCTGGCCTTCCAGTTCCCTGGTGGTTTCGAGCATATCTTCCAGTATACGACCACTCAGAATGCCGTAGTCGTAGTTGGCGGCATATTTTTTCACATCAAAGTATACGCTGCCGTCTACTTCGTAGGCATATCCTTTTTCAATGATCGTTTTGATCATTTCTATCTGCTCAATAATATGACCGGTAGCCGTAGGTTCTATACTAGGTTCCAGGCAGCCGAATTGCAGCATGGCCCAGTGGTACAGGTTAGTGTACTTCTGCACCAGCTCCATAGGTTCGAGCTTTTCCAGTACGGCAAACTTTGAAATCTTATCTTCTGCTGCGCGGCCTTCTTCTTCAAAGTGGCCGGCATCGGTGATATTACGTACATAACGCACTTTGTAGCCCAGGTGCTTTAAATAGCGGAATACTACATCAAATGTAATATAAGGGCGTGCGTGTCCCAGGTGTGATTCGCCGGATACGGTGGGTCCGCACACATACATGCCTACATGGCCGGGGTGTAATGGTGTAAATACTTCTTTTTGTCGATGTAATGAATTGTATATCCTGAGTTCTGACATATGCTGTAAATGACAGATGTCATCCGGTTGAACCGGGGCCTGACATCTTATTTTTTATTGGTGGATGGCAAAGATAAAAATTGTTTTCCGGGTACGATAAAACTACCGGAACAACATCGGTCTGCCATACAAATATTATACATTTTCATAATGGTTACAGTTATTTATTTACTTCTACTTCCGTTTTTCCGCTGCCCATTAAACTCAGATTGGCAATTACAGGATAATGATCAGACAGGTCAGAAATGATTTTCTGGAAGCTGTTTACCTTAAAATGATTGCTCGCAAAAACATAATCAATACGTAATGTCGGCGCCAGCCCTGTAAAAGTACGTCCTATTCCTAAACCTTTTTGCAGAAAAGCATCCTGCAAACCTCCTTTAATGGTGAAGTAGGTATAAGAGGCCGGCGTATCGTTGAAATCACCACATACAATGACAGGGTAGGGGCTTTGCCGGATAAAATCACCTACAATATCGGCCTGTTGACTGCGGCGGATATACGCCTCCCGCATTTTTTGTATGATGCTTTTGGTGGCTTTCAACCCGGTATCTTCCTGGTTTTTGATTTTCTGAATAGCCGAATAATCTTTTTTATCAAACCGGTATGACTCCAGGTGCATATTAATGACCCTGATGGTATCATCCCCTTTCTGAATATCTGCATAGATAAGGCTTTCGCTTCTAGGTCCCACGCTCATCTTCACTTTGTCGGAAGCAATAATAGGGAAACGCGAATAAATAATCGACCCCCAGTGTTGCATGCCATCGCGGTTAAAATCGCTGGAAAAGTAACGATAGGGCAATGTCATCTCCCTGGAAATATCCTCGCGGTTGTTGAAATCATTCTTTTTTTCAGAGGTATAAAAATCCTGGAAGCAGACAATGTCCAGCTCCTGTTTTTTAATCATGGCAAACATCGCCTGCCGGTTGTATTTACTGTCCTTTTCCCGGTATAGGCCAAACTGGCTCACATTGTAGCTCATAATTGTGAGCGTGCTATCACTCTTCACCGCTTTATTGCCGGAAGGCATGTGAAAGGCCACAAAAGCGCTGATAGATTTCCAACCCAGCAACAGGGCGATCAGTGATAATAAGGCATAGCGATAATTAAAAAATAACCATCCAATAAGGAATATTATCAACACCCCCAGTAAAAACGGGAACGCCAGTGTAATAAAGCTAATGGGCCAAAACCACGCCGGTGAAATATATGGCGCCATACAGGCTGCCAGGAAAAGTAATACCACGGCGAAGTTGATGATCAAAAAAAATCCTTTCGTAAATAGTCTTAAAAATCGCACCGCGTCATACTTTGTTGAAGTACTAAAGTTAGTGTTTTTTCAACGACAGACAGGCCATAACCGGGAAATGGTCTGAAGGACAGGTAGGGAAAACCTGGCCACCGTGAATACGGAAGGATGGCTGCGTCAGCACATAATCTATCCGCAGGGAAGGCGACAAAAAGGAGAGGGTGCGCCCCCAGCCACTGCCGGTTTCCAGGAAAACATCCTGCAAATTCCTGCTCACCGTTTTATAGGTAAATGATACCGGGGTATCATTGAAGTCGCCGCAAACTATCGCAGGATAGGGACTTTCAGCTACCAATGCGGCCAGCTGTAGTGCCTGCGCGGATCTTTTCTGAAAAGTGGACCGCATTTTATAAACCAGGCCAACGCCACCGGGCGCCTTCATGTTATCATAATCCTCACCCTTAAACATATACGAAGTCAGGTGCACCGAAAATACCCTGATCGTATCTCCCTGTAATACAAGATCCGCCTGCAAAAAAGAACTGCCGCTACCCATTTTGCTCTCTCCGCAGGGAATAGCAGCAGCTGCTGCGATCGGATAACGCGAAAACAGGGCAATACCATAAAACCAGGTGTCCCACTGTGTTTTATCACAGGTGAAAAAATGATGGGAGTATTGGCATCTCTGCATCAAACTATCAATATGATGTTCTTTATCCGGCTTGTCGTTACTGTAAAATTCCTGCATACACAAAATGTCCGGGTTATTTTTACTAACCACATTATAAATAGCGGCTTCTTTGTCTTTATCCGTTTTATATGCCATTAGTCCCATACTGCTGGTGTTATAGGTCATGAGCGTAAACTCCCGGCTGTTGGGTTGTTTGACAATATTATTTTTAGGAAAGATATGAACGCCCCAGGTGACCAGGGCTGCGGGGATACAACATAATACTGCAATACTGCACAACAGCAGCTGTTTTTTGCGTTTATACCACCACAAAACAGGAATTAAAAGAAGACAAACGGGAAAGAGAAGGGGAAAGAAGAAGCCAGAAAATCCGGTGATCCAGTATTTACCTGGATTAAGGTGAGATAGATATGTACTCAGCAGAAGGCCTACAGCGAGCATTGTACTGCCCCAAAGCAAAATCCGGAGGAAAATTTTATGTAGCATAGGGTTACAGGCAATTGCGAATTGCTGGAATCAAATTACAAATTAATGGGGACACATCAGCGAATAAACTCCGCTAATGTGTCCCCATTTATCGTAAAGCTTAATTTTTAATTTGTAATGCTTTTATTCTGTTCGGCTTGCCCTGAGTAAAGTATCCCTTTCGTCCGGGGAGAGGGAAGACAGGCCGTTTTCATTTATCTTATCAAGAATTTCATTCAATCGTTGCTCCGGTACTTTGCCGATGCGTCTGAAAGGTTGTTGCTCGGTATCTGATGGACTATTCTTTTTTTTAAAATCATCCGGGTTGATCTGCTGGGAAGCCGGATGGAAAACATGTGTCAGTTTAAACGTAAGTCTGTTGAAGCCCGATCCCCAGTCGTTGCCTTTTTTCCACTGGGTCATATAGATCCAGCCGGCAAATGCGCCACCCGCCAGCACCGGAATGTAGGTATAACCATAGGTAGAAGAGGCCAGCAGTGACCCCACAGAAAGTACGACAAACAGCAGGGTAATGACCCAAAGGGAAACACCGCCTGCCAGCAACGGGAAAATGCGGTAACGTGGAGCAATGGCTGTAACACCAACGGCTATCGCCATGATGCTGCCCGCTGCTCCCAGCCAGTATTCAGTACCGTTGAGTACATGAAAAGACGGTATAAACTGCATGGCGGCTACATAAAAGAGATTACCACAGATACCTCCGAAAAGATATAAAGGTAAAATCCGCTGATAGCCGGCCAGGTGTTGCATAAAGGTGCCAAAGCACCACAACCACACCATATTGGTAAATACCTGCCAGACACTGATATGTGTAAACAGAGAGGTGACCAGCGTCCACGGACGCATTAATAATTTTGCCGGATCTGCGGGAAGCCTCAGCCAGGTCATGATGTCCTGGTGAAATCTTGGTTCCCCTACGTCTTCCATCTTGTAAATAACAAGAGTGAAGAGCAGGAAAATAAAAATGGTAAGATTAACGACCAACAATTGTGTCACCATATTTCTTCCTTCTCCTAAAGAGAGGCGGGGTAATTTCTCCTTTTCCAACGCATGCATGGTACATATATTTTTCAATACAAAAATACGTCATTAATACAGTTGTATTAATAAAAATCTGTTCGCCTCTTCGTCCACCCCCGGAGCAATAAGTACGCAAAGAGTGCGCCACCCAAATGCGCAAAGTGTGCTACATTATCACCGGGATTATTCTGGATACCAGACCATATTTCTCCGATAATCATGAAGCCTACCAGATATTTGGCCTTTACCGGAAACATCGCCCAGATGTACAGTTCTCTGTTGGGAAACAGCAGGCCAAAAGCCAGGAGTATGCCATATACCGCCCCGGATGCGCCAACAGTAGGAATATTCTGATAATAACGTACATAATCCTGTACATATATTTTAGCGATGTCTATAGCCCGAGGATCACCGGCGGCAATTGCATTTTTCAGCCCCTCCATATTAAAGTTAGCCACACTGCCCAGGTCAAATTTGTTGTCCAACGGCACAAAATTACTAAAGGTGGGGTCATTTAAAAAAGCCTGCGCATACCTGGACAGATTGATATTCTCATAAGTAAGTACACCCATATAACATAAGGCTGCACCTAATCCGCAGATCATGTAAAAGATCAGGAAACGCTTGGGCCCCCACAGGTTTTCCAGCGTAGCCCCAAATACCCAAAGGGTAAACATGTTGAAGAGCACATGCGTAAAGTGTCTGGGGTCGTGCATGAACAGATGCGTAATGAACTGATGTGGCTTAAAAAGCGCAGAGCCCCAGTAATGCAGGGCAAATAAACGACTCAAATCATAATCAAATCTGTTCAGCAGCGTAATCTGCACTAACCAAACCAAACCATTAATGATCATCAGATTTTTGATGACCATCGGTAGGAACTGAAATTTTCCGGGCCTGTACTCGTTCATTGTTGCTTAGTTATTAGCTCTTTTTTTCAACAGCACCACATTTTCAATGTGATGTGTGTGTGGAAACATATCTACTGGCTGTACCTTTTCCACTGTATAGAGTGTATCCAGCAATGCCAGATCCCTGGCTTGTGTAGCCGGATTACAGCTAACATATACAATTTTAGGCGCTGCAATTTCAAGCAGCTTGTTCACCAGCTTTTCGTGCATGCCTGCCCGTGGTGGATCCGTAATAATTACATCCGGTTGTCCATGATGTGCAAAAAATGCATCATCACAAATATCCACTACATCGCCTGCAAAAAACTCGGCATTGTCTACATTATTTCTTGCAGCATTCTCCTTCGCATCATCTATCGCTTCTTTGATCAACTCAATACCCACTACCTTACGGGCGTTGCGTGATACAAAGATGCCGATACTGCCTGTACCGCAATATAAATCGTATACTATTTCAGATCCTGTTAACCCGGCAAAATCCCGTGTTACCTTGTACAATACTTCCCCCTGGTAGGTATTGGTCTGGAAAAAAGATTTAGGACCTATCTTAAAAACAAAATCTTCCAGTTTCTCTTCTGCATACCCTTTCCCAAAATATACCTTCGGCTCCAGGTCAAAAATGGTATCATTTCCCTTGGAGTTAATGGTATACAGCAACGTAGTAATAGCCGGAACTGTTTTCAGTAAATGATCCAGTAAAGCAATCCGGTTAGGCTTGTCTTCATGACGGATGACCAGGTTCACCATAATCTCCCCGGTGGTACAAAGACGGATCACCAGGTTACGCAGCCAGCCTTGCTGGGCACGGATATCGTAAAACGGCAGTTCATGTGCAACAGCATATTCACGGATGGTATTACGGATCAGGTTTACCGGCTCCTGCATGAGATAGCAGGTATCTATATTCTGGACTTTGTCAAACAATTTGGGTACATGGAAGCCCAGTGCGGGTCTTACAGGTATTTCTCCATCATTCGCCTTTATTTCCTCGTTGGTAAGGTAAGCCTTGTTACTGAAGGTAAACTCCAGCTTGTTACGGTAATGCTCCGTATGCACCCCACCCAGGATAGGCTCCATTGGTGGCAATGTCAACTTCCCAATACGCTGCAGATGGTCTGCCACCTGCTGCTGTTTGTACTCCAGTTGCTGAGCGTAAGGCAGCATCTGCCACTTACAACCACCACAAGTACCAAAATGCTGGCAAAAAGGAGTCACCCTCTTGTCAGAATAACTGTGAAAGTGGACCACTTTCCCTTCTGCCCAGTCTTTTTTGTTTTTACTAAGACGAACATCCACTACGTCACCAGGCACCACACCGCCTTCAATAAATATAACTTTCCCGTCTTGACGGGCCAGGGCTTTACCCTCTGCCGCATAGGCAGTAACAGGTACATTTTCTAAAACAACGTTTTTTTTCCTCACGGCTGCAAAGGTAATTGGAAATGCTGAATCCTACGCCGTAATTCATGTAATTACCACTCACCACGCAGCTTTCCTTTTTTACTTTTTTCCGCTTACATTTACATATTGCTTTGAAATCCTATGCGTAAATTATTTTTAATACTGATAGCCACCCTTTTAGGGCACTTGCACCTGCAGGCACAGGGATACCAGATCTCCGTTAAACTGAAAAACTTTACCGGTGGTAAATTCTTCCTCGCCCACTACATGGGCAGGTCTACCTATCTGGCAGATTCTGCTGATGTTAGCCCGTCAGGAGACGTTGTCCTGAAAGGCAAGGAAAAACTGCTCCCGGGCATTTACCTGCTGGTGCTGCCGGGAAAAGAAAAGTACGTGGAAGCTCTGATCGATAAACAGCAGGTCTTTAGCGTTACCCTCGACACATCAGATCTTATCAATAAAACCATCTACAAAGGCAGTCCCGACAACGAGTTGTTCCTTTCTTATAATAAATTCCTGTTCCAGCAGGAAACACTGAGCCGGAATATTCAGCAACAGCTGCAAACAGCGCATACTGCGGCTGATACTGCGAAAGTGCTGCCATTACAAAAGGAATTGGGGAAAAAGATCCAGGAATTCCGGACAGACTTCGTGAGTAAACATCCAGGAACCATTCTCAGCACCATCTTTCTGGCAATGAAGGAGCCGGAAGTGCCCCAGCAGCCTGTCGGTGAAGATTCTACCTTTGCCTACCGCTACTTCAAGGGGCATTACTGGGATGAGGTAGACCTGGAGAGCGACCGCCTGGTAAGAACGCCCATTCTGGAAGGGAAACTAAAGAAATACTTCACACAACTGGTAATGGCCTCCCCGGACTCTATTATCCTAGATTGTGATGCCCTGATTGCCCGCACCCGCAAGAGCAAAGAGGTGTTCAAATTTGTATTGTGGTGGCTTACCTATAATTATGAAAGCTCTCCTTACATGGGCATGGACGCAGTATTCGTTCACCTGGTAGAGAAGTACTACGTGCCAGGAGAAGCCTTTTGGCTGACTGACGAACAGCTGAATAAAATTGTGGACAGGGCGTATACGATGGCCCCCAATCTTATCGGAAAACAGGCCGCCCCACTTGAGTTTAAGGACACGGCTTCCAATATGCTTTCTTTGTATAAAACCCAATCCAGGTATACGGTGTTGGTTTTCTGGGATCCTACCTGTGGCCATTGCAAAACAGAGCTGCCCCGCCTCGACTCAGCCTATAAAGCAAGCTGGAAAAGCAAAGGAGTAGCCATGATAGGCGTAAAAACAGAAGGTACGCGGGAAGAGTGGATACAGTTCATTAAAGACCATGATCTTGGTGGATGGGTACACGGCTCAGATCCACAATCAGCGACAAATTACCGCAGATTGTATGATGTATACAGCACACCAATGATCTACCTCCTGGATGATAAAAAGAAAATTGTGGCCAAAAAGCTGGGTGTGGAACAATTACAGGAGTTTCTGGACCGTGTAACCCCAAAAAACACAGCAGCAAAGTTGTAGAAATAGGGGTGTAGAACGTAGAATATGGTCCTCAACTATATTTGATAATCAATATGTTATGTAAATTTAACGTTCCTTTGGCATAGTCTTTGGCTTTATGGGTACCAGACCATAAAACAGAAGATTATGAAGAAGAAGTTTTTATTGTTATCCCTTGCAGCATTAAGTATGTCATTTGCTGCAATGTCTCAGGCCCGTGTAGGTATTAAGGCTGGTTGGAATCTTTCAAACATTACTACCGATAATGAAGGAAATACTAAAGATAGCCGTTCTTTATCTGGTTTTAATGTGGGTGCCATTGTAGACCTACCATTAGTGCCTAAAATATTGTCTTTCCAGCCAGGCGTATTTTATAGTACAAAAGGAACTAAGGTGGATTTAAGCAACAATACCACTGCTACTACTTCTAAGTTTACAACGAATCCATCCTACATTGAAGTTCCGTTGAATTTCATTGCGAAATTACCGGTTGGTCCCAATGCCCGCTTATTTGCCGGTGCAGGACCTTATTTTGCTTTTGGTGTTGCCGGGAAAAACAAATACGAAACCACCGTTGCCGGAAATACGCTCAGTAGCTCTTCCAACATCAAATGGGATGATGATACCCCATTTAACAATGGTGATCCTAACCAGGGTTTTGACAAATTCAAACGTTTTGACTGGGGTGGTAACGTACAGGTAGGTGCTGAAATAAGCAACTTCCTGATCTCAGCGCAGTACGGTATTGGGTTTGCAAAAGTACGTTCCGGCCAGGACAACAGCACTGATGACAAGAGTAAAAACCGTGTTTTCAGCGTGTCTGTAGGTTACTTGTTTGGCGGAAAATAACACAATAACAAACAATTAGCTGATTCAATTGTAATATCAGCAGCAAGCAAAAAAACAGGTTCATTCATTAGTTGGCAATCAAGAAAAACTACAAAAGCGATACCTGACCTGTAGGTATCGCTTTTGGTATCATTCAAATTACATCACACATGAAAAAGGTATTATTATCTGCAGCAGCTTTATTAATCGCCAGTCTTTCCTTTGGTCAGGCTAAGTGGGGTATCGTTGCAGGACCCCAGTTTTCCAGCATGACCGTTAAAAATCCGGGGTTAACGGGTACGTCTAAAGAAACCAGTAAAATCCTGACAGGTATCAGGGCAGGTGTTACTGTAGACATTCCGCTGGCGGATGAATTTTATATCGGAACAGGTTTACTCTATTCCGGGAAAGGAGGCAAGGCTAAAAATTCAGATGCGAAAACAACCTTATCGTACCTGGAAGTGCCCATCCACTTCATGTTTAAGCCTGAAGTAGGAAGCGGAAGATTGGTACTGTCGGCTGGTCCTTACCTCGCATATGGTATCAGCGGTAAGATTAAGGATACTGGTTTGGGAGATTTCAATGTGTACGACGATGAATCTTTATTATTGAAACAGAAACGTTTCGATGCAGGAGTAGGGATCAATGTTGGGTATGAAATGCCTATGGGGCTTTATTTTGGCCTGAACACAGATCTCGGATTGATAAATACTGCCGATAACACAAATAATGAACGCAAATTTAAGAACACTTCTTTCGGTGTTTCTGTAGGATATAAATTCGGCGGCAAATAACGGAATACTCAAAATGATTTTTGTATTAACCACCCGAAATTACCGGGTGGTTTTTTATTTTTATCAAAACCTTTGTTTACTTTAGTGCTAGTAACCGACTGAGCTATAGGACTTTTCCCCAAATCGTTTGTCACATTTATATTTTAATACACTTATTAGCGAACTACTGATGAAATTTTTTACATTTCTATCTACAGCTGTGTTCTTTGTTGTCTCCTCGTCCCAAGCCCAGGTAAGTTTAGGCATACGCGGGGGATACGTAAATACAGGACTGGCCACATCCCAAAATAGTACCGCCCCTGGAACCTCATCCCTGGACAACTGGCAAGCTGGTGCCTACCTGAATATCCCGTTATTTGAAAGAGGATACCTGCAGACAGGTGCAGGGTATATCGTAAAAGGAGCTGGTCTCGATTACACCGTGCTACATCCGGATCTTTTTGCATCAGGACCTACCAGTTTAAAACTGCAATACCTTGAACTACCGGTGAACATGGTATATAAATTACCAGTGAGCTTTGGTAAACTCCTAGTGGGAGCCGGACCTTATGCTGCCTATTGCTTACGCGGTCACTATAATGTAGCTGCTTTTGATGGTACAAAACTGGTGCAATCGGGTTCCCAGCAATTAAACTTCAATAGATCCCCCAATATATTCGGCACCAATATAAATCTGCAACGCTGGGACGCAGGATTAAACTTTACTGCTGGTATAGAATTTAATTGCTTACTTACATTGACTGCACATTATGGCTATGGTTTGGTGGACCTGGATAAATCATCAGGCGATTTCAAAAACCGGTATTGGGGCGTTAGCCTTGGCTTTCTGTTTGACCGGGAAGACTGGTAGCGATAAGATGCACAAGGATAAAAGAGAAGTTCTTTCCTGACGGGAAGAACTTTTTTTATGCCAGGTAGGGAAGGCTGCGTTTGCGCCTTCTTTTTATTTTTTTTAAAATGGAGTAGGGGACAAATCTGTTTACCGCGTCTTATTAGCGAAAGAGGTCGCCGCAAAGCGATTTCGATCATTGGACAGTTATAATTAAAAGTGTGACAGTTATAGGGATATGCCACTACGTATCTACGTGATGGCATTATTTTTTTATATGAAAGAAAAAGAAAAAGGGAAAGACTTCTGTCCTTCCCTTCTTTTATTTATAAGTCTTGTTGATATTACATAATTGCTTCTACTGCCTCACGAACCACTTTGGGTTTACCCAGGGTATAGTAGTGCAATACCGGCACACCAAATGCTTTCAGTTCTTTAGACTGTGCAATCAGCCATTCCGTACCCACCAGCTCCACATCTTTGTCTGTTTTACATTTCAGGATCTCAGTAGAGAGGTCTGTAGGGATATCTACATGGAAAATGCGCGGTAGCATGGTCATTTGTTTCCTGGAGGTAAGTGGTTTTAATCCCGGAATGATAGGAACGGTAATCCCTGCTTCCCGGCATTTGGTCACAAAATCGAAGAACTTCTGGTTATCGAAGAACATCTGTGTAACGATATAATCAGCACCATTTTCCACTTTCCGTTTCAGGTGAGAGAGGTCTGTTTGCATATTCGGCGCCTCGAAATGTTTCTCCGGGTAGCCGGCTACGCCAATGCAGAAATTGGTTTTTACACCGCTCTGCAGGTCATCTTCCAGGTATACGCCGTTATTCATATGGGCAACCTGGTCGAGCAATTCTATCGCATAGCTGTGACCATGTGGGTCTGGTTCAAAAAAAGTTTCGTTTTTAGGCGCATCCCCGCGTAAAACGAGTACATTGTCAATACCAAGGAAGTTCAGGTCAATGAGGGCATTTTCTGTTTCTTCCCTGCTAAAGCCACCACAGATGAGGTGAGGAACGGCATCTATATTGTAATGGTTCATGATGGCAGCACAAATACCAACTGTACCAGGGCGTTTGCGGATTTCTACTTTTTCAAAGGAGCCATCCGCCTTTTTCTTGAACATATGCTCACTGCGGTGGTAGGTCACATTAATGAAAGCCGGCTTGAATTCCATCAGGGGATCCAGGTGGTCATAAATAGACTCAATACTCTTTCCTTTCAGTGGAGGAAGGATTTCAAAAGAAATCAGGGTGTCTTTGGCCCGGGCAATATGTTCAGTTACTTTCATAAAGTTATAAGCTTTGAAGAATGCGGCGAATGCCGATATTCCTGCTAAAATACGCGGGCAAAAATAAGATATCCGATTATTATAATCAGATCATTTTTAATCTTATGACAACTATAACTAGGCTAACTGAATGAATTGTTTATTTTTGCTAAGTTTGATCATATGGCATTAAGAATACATACAGACCAGCTGGTAAAGCGTTACGGCAACAGAACGGTGGTAAACCATGTATCTGTGGAGGTGTCTCAGGGTGAGATTGTGGGGTTGCTGGGCCCTAACGGAGCGGGTAAAACCACCTCCTTCTACATGGTTGTAGGGCTTATTAAGCCGGATGAAGGGAATGTGTACCTGGATGGCCAGAACATTACCAAGTTGCCCATGTACAAAAGAGCCCAGATGGGCATCGGTTATCTGCCGCAGGAGGCCTCCGTATTCCGGAAGCTGAGCGTGGAGGATAACATTTCTGCAGTACTGGAAATGACCACCCTTAAAAAAGCCGAGCAACGGGATAAACTGGAAAGCCTGCTATCTGAGTTCAGGCTTACACACGTGCGTAAAAGCCCCGGTGATGTATTGAGCGGGGGGGAAAGACGCCGCACGGAAATTGCCCGCGCCCTGGCGGTAGACCCTAAATTTATTCTGCTGGATGAGCCTTTCGCAGGTATTGACCCCATTGCGGTGGAAGATATCCAGGGAATAGTAGCCAAGCTGAAATATAAGAATATAGGCATCCTGATTACAGACCATAACGTACAGGAAACACTGTCCATTACTGACCGGGCTTATTTATTGTTTGAAGGCAAAATCCTTAAATCCGGGTCGGCAGAAGAGCTGGCAGAGGACGAACAGGTAAGAAAAGTGTATCTTGGCCAGAATTTTATTTTGCGCCGGAAAGATTACCTGGACGAAGCAGCTAAACAATAAAAATAATTCTACAGCATCCTATATGAGAATTTTAAGTCCTGCAATATCACAACTGGCAAGATTGCGCATGGGGCGTATTGCGTATTTTATGCAGTATCCCGTGCAGGTGCAGCAGCAGGTATTCCAAAACCTTATCAGTGCCGCTCAGTATACCGAATTCGGTAAGCAGTACGGCTTTTCGAAGATTTATAAGATAGACGAATATAAGCAGCGCGTTCCTATTCATACTTATGATACCATCAAGCCGTATATACAACGCACGATGGAGGGACAGCAAAATGTACTCTGGAATACGCCCATTAAATGGTTTGCTAAATCGAGTGGTACCACCGCCGATAAAAGCAAGTTTATTCCGGTAACGGTAGAAAGTCTGGATGAATGTCACTACCGGTCCGGCAGGGATGTGATTTCTCTCTACTACAATAATTTCCCTGATTCCGATGTTTTTACCGGGAAATCCCTGGTCATTGGCGGTAGCCACCAGGTGAATAAATTGTCCGAAAACAGCGACTCCTATTTCGGAGACCTGAGCGCAGTGATGTTGCAAAACATGCCATTTTATGGTAACATGATCCGCACGCCGGACCTGGAAATTGCACTCATGGACGAATGGGAAGAAAAAATAGAACGCATG
Organism: Chitinophaga sp. 10T418; assembly: GCF_056394125.1. NCBI lineage: Bacteria > Pseudomonadati > Bacteroidota > Chitinophagia > Chitinophagales > Chitinophagaceae > Chitinophaga > Chitinophaga sp. 10T418. The sequence continues at coordinate 468,841 of NZ_JBFTHG010000004.1, read as the reverse complement.
GCCAATGCGGTGATCCATGAAAACGTAACCTCGATTGCCGGGGTACCTACATGGACCATTGTACTGATCAAACGTATATTTGAATTGACCGGCACAGATAACCTGGCCGATGTATGGCCCAATGTAGAATTATATATGCACGGTGGCGTAAGCTTTACCCCTTACCGCGAACAGTTTAAAAAACTAATCCGCAAACCACTGATGCACTACCAGGAAACCTATAACGCCTCCGAAGGCTTTTTTGCCGCCCAGGACGTAATAGGAGACGAAGGACTACTCCTGTTCCTCAACCATGGCATCTTCTATGAGTTTATGCCCATGGAGGAATTAGGCAAGGAAAACCCGCAAACATTACAATTGCAGGAAGTGGAACTGGGCAAAAACTACGCCCTGGTAATCAGCACCAACGGTGGTTTATGGCGGTACCTGGTAGGGGATACCATACAGTTTACCTCCCTGATTCCTTACCGGATAAAAGTGAGTGGCAGAACAAAGTCGTTTATCAACGCCTTTGGTGAAGAAGTAATCGTTGAAAATTCTGATACGGCAGTTGCCAAAGCCTGTGAGGCTACCGGCGCTGTTGTAAATGACTATACGGCCGCACCGGTATATTTCAGTGACCACGGCAATGGTGGACACGAATGGCTGGTGGAATTCGGAGTCGCTCCGGATGATATCAACCGGTTTACCAGTATACTGGATAGCACCTTAAAAGCTATCAACTCAGACTATGAGGCAAAAAGATATAAAGACATTGCTTTACACATGCCGGTAGTGCATGTATTGCCTGAAGGTACTTTTTGCGAATTTCTGAAGAGTAAAGGTAAACTGGGTGGACAACATAAGGTCCCGAGACTGAATAATGACCGTAATTACCTGGAAGAAATCCTGAAATTTGCGGCCAACAACATGAACGCTTAAAACCTATCAACTATAACATGAAATTACTGGAGAACAAAGTAGCGATTGTAACTGGTGCCAGCCGTGGTATCGGAGAAGCAATTGCTTTAAAATTTGCAGCACAGGGAGCGAATGTAGCTTTTACATACGTGAGTTCTGATGAAAAAGCCCAGGCACTCGAAGCTAAACTAACAGCTTTAGGTGTAAAAGCAAAGGCATATAAATCTAATGCCGGCGTTTATGAAGAATGTGAAACACTGGTAGCAGAAGTTTTGAAAGAATTCGGGAAAATTGATATCTGTGTGAATAACGCAGGTATTTCCAAAGATAACCTGCTCCTGCGCATGAGCCCTGATCAATGGGATGATGTGATGAACATCAACCTGAAGAGCGTATATAATATGACCAAACAGGTGATACGCCCTATGATGAAGGCAAGGAGTGGCAGCATCATTAATATGAGTTCCGTAATAGGTATTATGGGTAACGCCGGCCAAAGCAGCTATGCTGCTTCCAAAGCAGGCATTATCGGGTTTACCAAATCCATCGCTCAGGAACTGGGCAGCCGTAACATCCGCTGCAATGCTGTAGCACCAGGTTTTGTAGAAACAGATATGACCAGCTACCTCAAAGAAGGAGAGGCCGCTGCCAATTATATTGAACAAATTCCGTTGGCCCGTTTCGGTACACCGGAAGATATTGCCAACGTTTGCCTCTTCCTGGCATCTGATATGAGCGGGTATGTAACCGGCCAGACAATCAGCACCTGCGGAGGGCTGTGCATGTAGAGCAGAAGGCAAAAGCAGAAAGCAAAAAGCTAATATGGAGGAGATCTAAGCGAGTATTTTTTACGCTTATGTCTCCTCCATATTAGCTTTTTGCTTTCTGCTTTCTGCATTTCGCTCCTTTGTCGTATCTTTTCGGCACAGTGAACATATTTGTGAGGATGTCGGAATACTTTGGAGGAAGTAAGTAAAAATATTGCCCAGCAACAACGTCAAATGCCATCTTTTGAATCATTATTCAAAACATATTATCCTGCGCTCTGCACATTTGCTTATGATTTTGTAAACAGACATGAACTGGCAGAAGAAATTGTACAGGACACTTTTATGAAAATATGGGAGAAGTATGATGACCTCGACATCCAGGTGTCCGAAAAGGCATACCTGTACAGGGCTGTGCAAAATAACTGCCTCAATTTTATTAAACAAAACAGGATCCGGACACAATACAGCAGCGAATTAATACAACAACTGGAATCCCGTATTTCCCTCTTCAGTCTTCCTTCTCATTCTCCGGCAGAAAAACTGGAAACCTCCGAACTGGAACAACTGGCAGAAAAAGCTATCCGGAAATTACCACCCCAATGCCAGGATGTTTTCCGTCTCAGCCGGTTCGAACAACTCAGTTATCCGGAAATATCCCGACATTTAGGGATCTCCATCAACACCGTAAAAACCCAGATGACCCGCGCCCTGCAACGGTTACGGGACGAATTACTCCCGCTCCTGAAGTAGTATGTTAAATTAAAGCAAATTTTTTTTCTTCTCTTGTCACCCTATCCAATACTAAATATTGTCTTAGTACTTGTTTTCTATATTATGGGGCCTAACTATACACAGGAGCAGGTAGATGACCTGATTGCACGCTTTTTATCCGGCAATATTTCCGCAGAAGAGCAGAAATTACTGGAACACTGGATCAATGCATTGGCAGAGAACAGGTCCTACTTTCTGCAACTAAGGGAGGTATGGCAGGCAACTGCACCGTCAGGAACATATGATACTACGGCCGCCTGGGATAATATGCAGTACAGGACAGCGATAGCGCCACCTATGGTGGTAAACAGATGGAAATATTATTTCCGTGTAGCTGCTTCCTATACTTTGCCTTTCTTAATCGGTGGTGGCCTGGTATATGCCTGGTCATCCCTGAAAAAAGAGGATAGTAACAACGCCATGGTAACGGTAACCAGCCCGAAAGGGGCGACTACCAAAATAGAATTGTCTGATGGTACGGAAGTATGGCTGAATGCAGGTAGTAAACTGCAATATGCACAGTCTTATAATCTCCGCGGCCGTGAAGTAAAACTGGAAGGAGAAGCTTTCTTTAAAGTGCATACCAATGCCCAGAAGCCCTTTACAGTTAAAGCTTCCGACCTGAGAATACTTGCACTGGGTACCTCTTTCAATGTAAAGGCATATCCGGAAGATAAAACCGTGGTGACCACGCTGGTAGATGGAGAAGTGAAAATTGACGGCAGCAAAACAACCACGCCTTTCGGACTAATGATGAAACCACATCAGCATGTTGTGTATAAGAAACCGTTGACAACCAACGACAGTGAACATAAGAAAATACCTGCATCTAACGGAGATAGCTCCACGGCTGCTCCGATAGAAAGCAGGGAAGTGAACAACACAGAAATATATACCGCCTGGAAAGATGGCAACTGGATTGTAGCCGCTCAAACCATGGACGAACTGGCGGTAACCATGGAACGCAGGTTTAATGTGAAGGTGATTTTTAAAGAACAGGAACTGAAAGAATATCGCTTCAGTGGTACTTTCCGACAGGAAACATTGGAACAGGTACTCAACATTCTTAAGCTCACCGCTCCGCTGAAATATACTATAGACAAGGGTGTTGTAACCCTCGCAGTGGATAATGAGCTGAAAGAAAAATATATAAAAGCATTTAAGACACGGTAACAACCGGAACATATAGGAGAATCATCATTCATCACCTGTAAAAACCAACTTACATGCACGATATGAACAACTGAAAAAAAAATTGGGAGTGATGCGACTCACCCCCAATTCAACGAAAATCACGTGTTGGTGAATGGCCTTTGCGACGGGCCGTATCACCGTAATCATTCGTTTAACTAAAATCTATACAAGTTTATGAAATCCACTGCAAACCTGGCGGCATTTTTTTGCCCCGGGCGAAAATTATTGCTCATGACGAAATTGACAGGTCTGCTGATTTTCGGAAGTTTTTTACAAGTATCCGCCAGTGTTTTTGCGCAGGAGAAAATAAAGGAACTGCATGCTGAAAATGCTAGCGTGAAAGAGGTATTTAAACTAATTGAGAGTAGCAGCAACTACCGCTTCTTCTATAACGAGAACTTCGCTGACCTGAACAAGGCAGTGACCATTGATGTGAAAGATAAAAAGATCAATGACATCATGAAGTTGCTCTTCAATAGCTCCAATGTTACCTATCGTGTGCTGGAAAATAACCTGGTAGTGATTACACCTGCCGGTACCGCACAGCTAAAGGTGACAGGCTATGTAACTGATGCTATCTCCAAAGATCCATTGCCGGGTGTAACCGTGTCTGTAGAAGGTACCAGCATAGGTGCCGTCACCGATGCTACTGGTAAATATACCATCCAGGCTCCCACTGAAACCAGTATACTGGTGTTTTCCTATATAGGATATGTGCCGCAGAAAATAGCAGTAGGCGGTCGTTCTGAAATTAGCGTTAAACTGGAGGGAGATACCAAAAAACTGGAAGAAGTAGTTGTAATGGGTTACACCACTACCACCACCAAAAACCTCACCGGTGCGGCACAAGCGGTAAGCGGTACGAAACTGAAAGACGTTACTGCCAGCAGCATGGACAAAATGCTGCAGGGTAAAGTAAGCGGTGTGTTTGTTGGAAATGCCTCCGGTGATCCTTCTGCCGCTCCTGTTATCCGTATCCGTGGTAACGGAACATTAACTGCCGGCAACTCTCCACTGATAGTAGTAGATGGTATCATTGGTGGTTTACCTAACCCGAGTGATATTGAAAGTGTAACGGTGTTGAAAGATGCGGCTGCTACCACGTTGTATGGTGCCCGCGCTGCCAACGGCGTAATGGTTATTACCACTAAAAGAGGTAAAGCTGGTAAAACACAGGTGAACTTCCGTACCAATATCGGAACAGCTCAAATCAATACCGGGCATTTTCACCTGATGAACGGAACAGACCTGTATGATCTGCAGAAAGCCGCAGGGGCGGACTTAGATCCATCTCTCCGTAATATTAATACTAACTGGCAGAAACTGGCCTTCCAGAATGCCAGCAACCAGAACTACGAATTATCTACCAGTGGCGGTAATGAGAAAACTAAATTCTACCTGGGTGGTAACTACTATAAAGAAGATGGTATCCTGAAAGGTACTGGCGTAGAGCGTTTCAGCGCGCGACTCAACCTGGATCATAATATCACTGATAAATTCCGTGTGAGTGTAAATATCGCCGGAACACAAACTACAGATAAGGATAACTCAAATGGCTCACTGTATCAGTATTATACCAACCTGCCATGGGACAAAGCCTATGATGATCAGGGTAAACCGGTAAACCCGTTAACGGCAGCTACCTGGTATGGTCGCGATATGGGCAACTTCCTGTACGATCAACAGTATAATTATGTTAAAAATAAAAGGGAGTCACTCGAAGCATTGGTAAAACTGGAATATGATATCACCAAGTGGTTATCATTCAGCTCTACTAACCGCGCGCAGTACTATCACTTCAACCAGGAAAGCAATGGAGATGTGAGAACATCTTCCGGGTCAGATGATCGTGGTAATCTGTATAATTATTACCAGGATACTGCCAGCTATATCAGCTCCAACCTGTTGAAAGCAAGATATACGATCAATAAGGTACACAACATCGATGGATTGGTGGGTGCTGAATTCCAGCAGGCAAACCTGAATGATATTAATGCAAAGGGTAAAGGTGTGCTGCAGGGAGTAAATGTATTGGGTGGTACTTCTTCTCCCATGTCTATTGGTGGAACAAAAATTGACCGTGCATTTAACTCCTACTTCATTCAGGCGAACTATAACTACAATTATAAATATTACTTCACCTCTTCCTTCAGAAGAGATGGTTCTTCCAAATTCGGTGCTAATCAACAGTATGGTAACTTCTATGCTTTTGGTGCCTCATGGGCTGTTTCGGAAGAAAACTTTATCAAAAACATCAAAGCCATTACCAACCTGAAAGTAAGGGCCAGTTATGGTACCACCGGTAATGCTGAAATAGGCGACTACAGCGCTATTGGTGCATATGCCATCAACACCCAGTACAACGGATATCCGGGAGCTTATCAGAGCGTTTATAATGTTCCGAATCTCTCCTGGGAAAAAGCCTACAATACTAACTTTGGTTTTGACCTGGGCTTGTTTAACCGTATTAACCTGAACATTGATATTTATCAGAAAGATAGTAAAGACCTGCTGTTTAATGTGCCTTTGCCCGGAACTGCCGGCTACGGCTACATTTCACAGAACGTAGGATCTGTGCGTAATAAAGGTATTGAAATCAACCTGAGCACAGATAACCTGGTGGGTGCATTCAAATGGAGTACAGACTTCAATATCGGCTTCAACAAAAACAGGGTAACTGATTTATATGCTGGCAAAAACCAGATTGTAGATCCTATCAGTGGTTACTTTGTGCTGCGTCAGGGACAGGATATGCGTAGCTTTTATATGCGTAAATGGGCTGGTGTAGATCCTGCCAATGGTGATCCGTTGTGGGAAAAACTCACTACCGATGCTAACGGTAATGTAACCGGTAAAACAACTACCAATAATTATAATGACGCGTCTCTGCAGATTGTAGGTTCTGCTACACCAAAACTCTTTGGTGGTATGCGTAACACTTTCTCTTATAAAAACTTCCAACTGAGTGCCTTCCTGGCCTTTGTTTCCGGTAATGATGTATATAACAGCACCCGTGAACTGATGGACAATGATGGCGCATATTACACCTATAACATGATGGAACTGGATAAGGGCTGGAGTCGCTGGGAAAAACCTGGTGATGTAGCTACTCATCCCAAGTACGCCATCAAAGGAAATAAAAACTCACATAAACCATCTTCCCGTTTCCTGGAAGACGGAAGCTACCTGCGTTTAAGAAACGTGAACCTGAGCTATGCACTGCCGAAAGCCTGGCTGGACCGCGTGCACATTGGAAACGCCAGAATTTCTGTTGGCGGTGATAACCTGTGGACATTGACCAAATTCTCAGGTCTGGATCCTGAAGTAGATGATCGTGGTATCAACTACATTAAGTACCCATCCAGTACCAAATGGTTTGCAGGGCTTGAAATTAATTTTTAACAGGAGCTAAAAGAGAAGATCATGAAACACTTATCAAAATATTTTGTGGGGCTGTTACTGTTAACTGTGGCCAGTTCCTGTTCATTAAAGAAAGATCCATACAGTGCTGTTCCGGATGATAATATCCTGAGAGATCCAAGTAAATGGTCGGCAGCTACTGCCGGTAACTATGCGTTACTGAAAGAAGAAAATTTTACGCGCAACTATTTTCAGATGGGAGAATTTCCCAGTGATGATGTAGCGTTAAGTGGCGCCACTACAGATCCGCTGTTTTACTCTTATACATATGGACATCTGACCAACCAGGGCAATGCATTGCAGATCTGGCGTATGGGGTATAAAGCCATTAATGGCTGTAATAAATTGCTGGCTGTAATGCCGCAAGACAGCGCTGCTTCGGTAAATCAACTGATTGGTGAAAACCTGTTTATACGTGCTTTCGTTCATTGGAGCCTGGTAAGAACATTTGGCCGTCCTTACAGCCAGAGTCCTGAAACCAATCTGGGGGTACCGGTAATTACCAAATTTGATATAGCCGCTATGCCTAAACGTAATACAGTAAAAGATGTATACGCGCAGATAGTAGCTGATCTGAAAAAAGGGAAAGACCTGATGGATAACTCCAATACCAACAGCTATGCTACCAAAGATGCAGCAATGGCTTTGCTGGCAAGGACTTATCTCTACATGGGGAAAAATGATTCTGCACGTATCTATGCAGATTCTGTGATCAATGCGAAAGATCGCTTATTGGTGCCTACCGGAGATCTTCCAGGTTACTATACCAAGTCGAATGAAAATAACAAGGAAACGCTTTTCGCTATTCATCATACCCTGCAGGATGACCGTACCTGGAGCTCTATAGGCTCTATGTATTATATGTCGCCTGGTGGTATGGGTTATGGTGAAATGTACGCTTCCAAATCCTTCCGTGACCTGATTCAAAAACATCCGGAAGATGTACGTAACTCCTTTATACAGGTAGTACACCTGAAAGGCGCTAATGGTAAAGATTCTATAAATCCTGTTAGTGGCGAGAAAGTGATCGCTAAACGAAACGGTGTGGAAAAATGGTATATCCTGAAGTATTCTAACCAGGATAACGTACCTACCCTTAGTTCACCGGTTGTACTACGTTTGGCTGAAATGTACCTGATTCGTGCAGAAGCCAATGCTAAATCAGGTAATAACCCGGCAGCACTGGCAGATGTAAACATTATCCGTACAAGGGCCGGATTAAGTGGCAACGCACTGTTCAGTGAGAATAATATGCAAGGGTATACCAGCGTATTGGATGTAGTGCTCGATGAACGCCGCCTGGAACTGGCCTTTGAAACACACCGCTCATTTGACCTGTTCCGCAACAACCGTAGCGTATACAGGAATTATCCAGGTGTACAAACTAATCCGCAAACCATATCCTACACGAATGCACGGGTGGTTCACTTTATTCCAGAACAGGAAATACTGCTGGACCCGAACCTTGTGCAGAACCCGATTAATTAAAATATCCCGCACAGGCCCCGTTCTACGGGGCTTTTGCTTTTATAAAATAATCCGGAAAAGAAACCACAACAATAGTAAATTTATAACCGGTGAACATTTAAAAACTTATCGTCCTACATGTATCAGATCAACCACCATTCCCGCAACATCAGGAAAGGATTGCTGCTGGCAGGCTTTACTTTCAGCTTCCTCACTACGGCACTGGCCCAGGAACTGAAATATACCGCTGGTAACAATAGCTGGAACGCGGATTCGCTCGGTAACCACCGCGCGGTAGTTAACTTTAACGGAGCCACCAAAGTGGCCCGCGTAGTCATTCCATGGCGCCGCCGCGACGAACATCCGGAGATGAAACGCATCATCATCCAGGATGCAAAAACAAAACAGAAGATTACCAATGTAAAAACGTTGACCCTTACCCGCGAGCAAGGCGATATCTGCTTTGAACCCATCTCCGGTAAAGGCGATTACTATATATATTATCTGCCTTCTAAAAATGAGGGCCGTGATAACTACCCCAAAGGCATGTACCTGGCGCCGGAACAAACAGCCGATAACAGTTGGCTGCAATCCATCCCTGCCGGTATAAAACCCAATACTACCGTAAAGGAAATAGAAGCCATTGATACTTTCAATAGCTTTTACCCAATGGAAGTAATCGCCACTGCAGCAGAAAAACAACAACTGCTGCTAAAACACCCGGGCGCAGGCTATATGGTGTTTCCGGAAGACAGGCAGTTTCCGATTAAAATGACGGACGACCTGCCGCAACGCTGGGTGAAGAAAGGACCATCGCAGTCCTTCACCGGCGAAGCCGATAAAGGAGAATACTATGCTTTTCAGCTCGGCATCTATGCCCGTCATGATATGAAAGAGGCGCAGATCACTTTTACAGATCTTACAGCACCTGGTGGCAAAACAATTCCCGCTGCTCAGCTGAATTGCATCAACACCAGCGGTACTACCTATGATGCCAAACCTTTTGCACCTAAGGTAAACATCCCCGCGGACCAGGTACAGGCATTGTGGTGTGGTATAGATGTGCCGTCATCCGCTACAGCAGGTGTTTATAAAGGAACAGTTACGATCAGCGCTGCCGGTATGCCTGCCATGCCGGTAAGAATTACGCTAACGGTAACGAATAAACTGGCGGTAAACAGTGGCTTTAATGAGCCCTGGAAGCAAACCCGTTTAAAATGGCTGAACTCTACGCTGGCACAGGATAATTCCCTGATAGCACCTTATACGCCACTGGAAATAAAAGACAGCGTGATCAGCTTACTGGGTCGTAAAGTAGGGATCAACAAAGACGGTTTCCCGGCACAGATACAAACTTTCTTTACCCCTGAAATGACAACATTGTCTTCCCAGGCAAAGAATATTTTCACGGAACCAGTACACTTTCATTTCACATCTGCCGCTACCGGCAAGGATCTTCCCTGGAAAAGCAATGGCTGGCAGATCACTTCCAAAGAAGACGGTAAAATCAGCTGGAAGGCTGTTAATACCACCACCGGATTACAGATGGAAGTAAATGCTTCCCTCGAATTTGATGGCTTCATGGACTACACGGTAAAAGTAACCGCCCTGGAAGAGACATCTCTGAAGGAAATTACCATGCACCTGCCATTTGATAAAGGCGCTGCCAAATACATGATGGGCCTGAATCAGAAAGGAGGCCTGCGTCCGGAAAAGATCGACTGGAAATGGGATGTGAAAAATAAAAATCAGGACGGCGCCTGGATAGGAGACGTTAACGCAGGGATACAATTTAATCTCCGGGATGAAAATTACGTACGCCCGTTGAACACCAACTTTTACCTGCAAAAACCCTTACTGTTGCCCACTTCCTGGGGTAACGGCGATAAAGGTGGTATCACCATCGGCGAAAAAGGAAAGGCGATCCTGGTGAACAGCTATAGCGGTGAAAGAACCCTGCATAAAGGCGAGGTATTGTATTATAACTTCCATCTCATCATTACGCCGTTCCATACTATTAATACCGATTTTCAATGGTCTACCCGTTTCTATCACAGGTATAATAACCTGGATAGCATCAAAGCAACCGGCGCTACTGTAGTGAATATCCACCATGGCAATGATATAAATCCCTGGATCAATTATCCATTTATTGAATGGAAAAAGATGAAGGACTATATCGATGAAGCACATCACAAAGGCCTGAAAGTAAAGATCTATAATACGGTAAGAGAATTGTCTAACCATGCCTGGGAAACATTCCCGCTGCGCAGTCTGGGTCATGAGGTATACAGCCCGGGCAAAGGTGGTGGCTTCTCCTGGCTGCAGGAGCACGTGGCAAAAGATTATATCGCCGCCTGGTTTGTACCGGAATTTAAGGATGCTGCTATTATCAACAGTGGCATGAACCGCTGGCACAACTATTATGTGGAAGGCATGAACTGGCTGGTACAAAACGTAGGTATAGATGGTATCTATCTCGATGATGTTGCCTTTGACCGGGTAACAATGAAACGTGTGAAACGCGTACTGACAAAGGATAATCATCCTGGTATCATAGACCTCCACTCTGCGAATCAGTATAATATAACAGATGGATTTATTAACAGCGCGGTGCTTTATATGGAGAACTTCCCTTACCTGAATAGGCTTTGGTTTGGTGAATACTTCGACTATGAGAAGAACAGCCCCGACTTCTTCCTGACAGAAGTGAGTGGCATTCCATTTGGGCTGATGGGCGAAATGCTGCAGGATGGCGGCAATCAATGGCGTGGTATGGTGTATGGTATGACTAACCGCATGCCATGGACAGAAAATTCAGACCCACGTCCTATCTGGAAAGTATGGGATGATTTTGGTATGCAGGGCACAAAAATGATTGGTTGCTGGGTAGAAAATAACCCCGTTAAAACCAACAACCCGTTGGTGCCGGCTACTATCTACAGGAAAGATGGTGCAGTACTCGTATCCATTGCCAGCTGGGCAGCAGAAGATACGACTATCAAGTTGACCATCGACTGGAAAGCCCTGGGGCTGGACCCGGCAAAGGCAGTGATAACGGCGCCGGATATACGTAATTTCCAGCAGGGACAGGTATTTGGAAAAGACGCCAGCATCCCGGTTTCTAAGAACAAAGGATGGATACTGATTATAAGCAATTAGCTGTTAGCTTTTAGCTGTTAGCTTTTAGCTGTTAGCAAAAATGCAGCGGAGACATAAGCGTAAGTGTATGATACTTTGCTTATGTCTCCGCTGCATTTTTGCTAACAGCTAAAAGCTAATGGCTAACAGCTATATCAATATTTCCTTCCTGCAATGGCTACTCTGAATGTTTCCACACATTTTCTGTCTTGCAGGGTTACGTACACTGTTTTACCATCTTTATCTCCGAAAACAAGATTGCTGCATTGTTTGCCTTTCAGCGGTATTTCACGGATTAATGTGCCCTGAGGAGACATGACGGCGATGACGCCTTTTCCCCAGCGTGCGATATAAAGGTTGCCGGCTTTATCGCATTTCATCCCATCGAATCCGAAATCGGGGAAGGTAGCGAACAGGGTTTTATGGGAGATGTTGCCCGCTTTGTCCACCTCATATTTCCAGACTTTTCGTTGTACACTTTCATTTACGTACAGGGTTTTTTCATCGGGGCTCAGCTCTATTCCGTTGGTGGTGCCCATATTGGCTTCCAGCAAAACGGGGGTGCGGTTGGCATCTATGCGCCACAGCTGCCCGGTGTTATTGGCCCATTTGGGATCAGATACAAAGATCTGGTCTTTGCGATTAATACAGAGATCATTGGGTTGATTGAATTTATCGGAATGGACATATACGCTTACCTTTTTTGTTTTCATATCTATGGTAAGCACATTGTGTTTGATAAAGTCCGGGAGGAACATGGCGCCTTTGCTATTAAAATGAATCCCATTAGCAACGCTGCTATCGGGCAGGGTCACAAATACTTCGCCGGCGCCGGTGTGGGTATTTATTTTTCCCACGGTACCGTCTTGTTTAAAATTTACAACATAAAAATTGCCCGCTTTGTCAAAGTTGGGTCCTTCGATATTTACGGAAAACATATTTTCTGCTGTCAGATCACGTGTTTCGTATAGGGGTCTTGCGGCTGTTGGTTGTTGTGCCATCATTGGCAGGCCCCAGCCAGTCATCATCGCCATCAGGCATATCTGTTTTCGCATGTTCATCGGGTTTTGAAACTTTAAATTAAGGAACTGTTCCGGATTTTTTCGTGTATTCATCCGGGGAGGGGCTTATGTAATGAAATTATCAAGAATTAATTCCTGGCAGAATCGGTTCCGTTGCCTTGTCAACTAATTTATTAATTTTGCGCCCATGATCCATGTTTCGGAGTTTAAAGATTTGGCGCACCTGACAATACATAAGGTAGGGAATTCCTCAAATGAAGAGGCTTTACTCTGTTCCAAAGCGCCTTTGCAGCTGGAGGATGAAACGATCAGCCAGTTATTGATCACTTATTTTATTCAGCCTTTTGCCAACGCTGCGGAATATTTTCGGTTCCGTCATGACGCAGATATACAATTGAATGAAATATTTCAATATTGTCGCCGTATATTTACTGACCAAAATGAATTCCAGGAGCAGTCGGTCAATATTGCCAAGCATCTATATAAACATTCCACCCATCCTAAAATTAAAGGAGGAGAGCTATATATAGCCTACTTTAGCAAGTGCCAGGTAGATGGTGAAGAAGTGGAGGCGATTGGCATTTTCAAGTCGGAAAACCGCGACACCTATTTAAAAGTGTTTCTGGCAGATGAAAATTACCAGGTAAATTATGAAGATGGTATAAATATTAATAAGCTGGACAAAGGCTGTCTGGTTTTTAATACAGAAGAATCAGAAGGTTTTAAGGTTAGTATTATAGATAGTAATAGCAAACAAACCGAGGCGGTGTACTGGAAAGATGCCTTTCTACAGGTTCAGCGCCGGGAAGATAGCTACCATCAGACAGAAACAGCGGTGGACATGTGTAAACAGTTTATACATAATAAGCTACCAACAGAGTATGAGATGGATAGGGTGGATCAGGTAGATCTGTTAAATAAATCAGCCGCCTATTTCAAGGAAAAAGAGCAATTCCAGCTGGATGATTTCGCAAAAGAAGTACTGGGGCATCCCGATGCGATAGCTTCTTTTAAAGAGTACCGAAATGAATACGCGAATCACTTTCAGCAAGATATCCCTGACGAATTTGAAATATCTGCACCTGCTGTAAAGAAACAGCAGAAAGTATTTAAAAGTATATTGAAACTGGATAAGAATTTTCATGTGTACATTCACGGCAACCGCGAGATGATTGAGCGCGGGTTTGACGAAGCTACCAATATGAATTATTATAAGTTACTGTTTGAAAATGAAGCGTAGGTTCGTGTAAGAAACAGTAGAGGCACCTGTGTGGTTGATTTTGTGAAGAGGGATAACAACGAATTTTTAAGATTTTCTCATAAGCAAAAACCAATTGTTAACAAAGGCTGCCTCGTCTGGGCGGCCTTTTATTTTAACAGATACCCCCTCGGATGGTACTGTTATTACTTCTCGTGTACTTCTCCGCTACTTCTCCGGTACTTAGGACTCGTCTATCTATTACATTCCCATTATATTGCTATTACTGTTCCACCGTACTCTTATTACTGTTACATTACTCTTTTACTACACTCTTACTACACTCTTACTACTCTTTCACCGCACTATGTCTCGTCCTGACCTGGCTATACAGGTTGTCTTGTCCGGAATAGCTATAAATAATAGTTTTTTGCACTTTATGCAAACAAAAAAGACAACCATTACGGTTGTCTTTTTTATTATTTGTTATCCTTTTCAGGATTGTTGTTCTTGTTTGGATTACCAGACCGGTGTTTATGCCTTGGGGGGCGTCTGTCGTGTCTGGGGGCTGCTCCTTGCTGCCCTCCTTGTTCGGGCTGTTGGCCTGGCTGATCAGGTTGTTGCCCTGCTTGTTTCGGACCCTGTTGTCTTGGGCCTTGCTGTTGTCTTGGACCTTGTTGCCGCGGTTGTTGCTCGGGGCGGGGTTGCTGTTCTGAACGGGGTTGTTGTTCACGTCCCTGTTTAGGTTGACCACCACCTTGTGACCGTTGTTGTTGAGGACGGTTTTCCTGTTTAGGCTTACGATCCTGCTGCTGGCGGTTATCAGGTCTTTGAGCTTGTTTAGGCGCTTGCTCCGTTCTTGGCTGACCGGGGCCCTGTGCTGGTTTCTGCTCGCCGACTTTTTGTTGTTTTTGCTTGTCTTTGTCTTTCTGTTTCCGCTTCTGAGCAGTTTTTTCGAGAGATTTCAGACTGATTAATCCTACCACATCTGCGTATCCAAGATCCGCTTCTTTTGGTTTGGCTGTTACTACTTCTACCGGTTTCAGGTCGTCTGGTTTAACACCTTGTTTGTTCAACAGGCGTATTTCCTTGGCCCTGGAAATGGTAAGCGGGTATTGTTTGTTACTGCCTTCGTAGGAATACCACATGAGGCTTTTGAAGATATCTCTCTTCTGCAGGTGGGCAACCCCGCCGGCAGTTTCAATGTTATCCGCATCATCCGGGAAGTCTTTCAACGCATCCAGGTAGGTATCCAGTTCGTAATTCAGACAGCATTTCAAACGACCACACTGTCCGGATAACTTGGCCTGGTTGATAGACAGGTTCTGGTAACGGGCAGCGGTAGTATTTACGCTTTTGAAATCAGACAACCACGTGGAGCAACATAACTCCCTGCCGCAGCTGCCGATGCCACCTACTTTTCCGGCTTCCTGGCGGGCGCCTATCTGGCGCATCTCCACCTTGGCCCTGAATTCAGAGGCATATACTTTAATTAACTCTCTAAAATCAACGCGATCATCTGCTGTGTAGAAGAAAGTGGCTTTTCGGCCATCGGCCTGTATTTCCACTTCTGCGAGTTTCATTTCAAGTCCAAGGTTACGGGCAAGAGCTCTCGATTTAATAAGTGCCTCTTTTTCACGTAACTTGTTGTCATTCATTCGCTGCAGGTCGTCGTTAGTTGAACGGCGTAGAACTTTTTTTACTTCGGGTGTGTCTTCCGCGCGTCGCTTCTTCATCTGTAGTTTTACCAGTTCGCCTGTCAGGCTCACCGTACCAACGTCAAATCCGCTAACACCTTCCACTGTTACCATTTCTCCTTTATCAAAGAGTTGTTTGGTCACATTTCGGAAAAAGTCTTTGCGGCTGCCATTGTTAAAACTTACTTCTATAATGTCAAATGGTGCTAAGCTATCACCAAGGGGAATATTGGACAGCCAATCAAATACATTCAGTCTGTTACAACCTCCTGTACTGCATCCTCCATTACTCTTGCATCCTGACGGCTTCCCATCCACACCCGTACCACATCCGGCACAAGCCATATTATTAATTAGTTTAAATTTTATAAATAAGCATTTCAGGTTATTCCAGTTCTTCAAAATACGTTTTTCCTTTCAGAAAAACAAAAGGCCGGAAGCAACAAAGATAGGGAAAAGCAGCTGATAAGCCCCCTGGGATACCTGTGCTTATTACATAACCGGTAAAGGTTTCTTTTTGAATATATATTGGAGCTTGATGGACAGGGCATGAAATAGCATCTTTCCATTGGCATTGCGTTCAATATAGTAACTGGCATTGTTCAGTTCCTCGGTTATTTCCTGCATCTGGTCCAGATTGGCCAGCTTAGCGAGCTTGGCCGCAAAGTCCATTTCCTCGGGAGAAAAGGCCAGCAGGCTTTTGTCCAGGTATTGCAGTCGGAGGGTATGTTCCAGCAGGTTAATAAAGTAACGCAGAAACTGTTTCTGGTTTTCCCGCCCGGTTTTGGCGCTGGAAATACCTTCTATCCACTCCTGCAGGGCTACCCGATTACCGGTAAATAAGTGATTGAGCCAGCTACGGAGTAACTCATGATAGTCGTCATCGGAATGTTGTAGCAGGTATAAGGCCTCCCGGTAGTTGCCCGCCGTGAGGGTGGCAATTTGCTGTGCCCGGGCAGCAGGTACCTTGCTTTTTACTTCCAACGCAGTAATCATATCCGCTTTCTCCAGCGGATTTATTTTAATAAGATGTGTTCTTGATAAGATGGTAGCTAATATTTGCTCCTGGTTTTCGGCTATCAGGATAAAGAGTGTGTTTTGAGGCGGCTCTTCAATCAGCTTCAACAGGCGGTTACCCTCGTTACCCAGGTATTCTGGCATCCACATTACCAGGATTTTATACCCGCTTTCAAAACTTTTCAGGTTTAGTTTGTGGATAATGTCCTGGCACTCTGTAGCTGTAATATTCCCCTGTTTATTTTCGGCGCCTATAAACTGTAACCAGTCATAAGCGTTGCCATAAGGATGTGTCACCACAAATTCACGCCACTCACTGATATAATCTGTACTGACAGGTTTATCACCTGACTTACGGGGAATAACAGGGTAGGAGTAATGAATATCCGGATGAACAAATTGGGACGCTTTTGTACAGGCAGCACACTGCCCACAGGCATCGTGCTCCTTTTTGTTTTCACAAACAAGATATTGTGTAAATGCCAATCCTAATGGAAGACCGCCCGCACCTTCAGGAGCGAGTAGTATCATGGCATGACTAAGCCGGTTATGCTGAACGGATTGAATGAGCTGCTGCTTCACATCAGCTTGTCCTATGATATCTGAAAATAGCATGGGCGCAAGATAATGAAAAGGGGCTAATCACGGTCACTGCAACGATACATAGCAGGCATTTTCAAAAGAGCCTCCACCAGTGATGGTCCGGCCATTTGCCATAAAAAAGAAGCTCCCGGAAATCGTTTGCGTCCTGGTATTTATTTTACGGATAATAATATTGGAAGTATCTGTGGTCAGAAAATCAAAGTTGCCGCTGTTATTTAAAAAAGCGGCAGCTACTAATCCCTTCTTTTGGGGACCGAGCCGGGAAAAGCGGAAGGTATCCAGGTGCAGGCTATCATTCTTTATAGCATTTTCATCAAACATACCATCTGTAAGATTGAATACTATTTTAAAGGTGTCGGATATGGTTTCCATATTCAGGAATTTGTGACTGCCACTATCAGTAGTTGATCGGAATATGATACTGTTGGTAAGAGTCATTGTGCTACTGCGACCAGCTATGGTGGCATTCATCTTCATCTCCGGACAGGAAAAGGATGGTCCATCTGCATCGTTTTGACAAGCGGCAAAAAGCAGAAAAAAGCTAGCGATGGCGGCTAATGGTAGTGTTTTCCGGCGGGGGATAAGTTGGTGTTTCATGAATACTGTTACACATTGTGAATAAAAACAACAGTGTACTTACGTTAACGTATATACGTTAACGCAAGCACCTGCAAAATCTTATATACACAAAGTTGGCAACAGGATAATAAAGTGCTTGCTACGACTATTTTTCTATCGCAGCAATGATTTCCGCAGACTCGGGTTGAGTTTTTGGAGAGAATACAGCCACCAGGTTTCCTTTTTCATCCAGCAGATATTTCTGGAAATTCCAGGTTACTTCGGCTGGTTCAAAGTGTTTGGCTTTGCTTTCCTCCAGCAGCCATTTGTACAGCGGATGGATATCAGCACCTTTTACAGATATTTTGGCGGCCATAGGAAAACTAACTGCATATTTTTTAGTGCAGAATTCCTGTATTTCCTTGTTGCTGCCGGGTTCCTGAGAGCCGAAGTTGTTGGCAGGAAAACCAATGATTACCAGTTTGCCCTGGTATTTCTTATACAGTTTTTCCAGCCCTTCGTATTGTGGTGTATTACCACACAGGGATGCTGTATTTACAATTAATATCTTCTTTCCTTTGTATTTGGAGAAATCGATTTTTCCTCCGTCAACAGCATCTACTTTGAAGTCATAAAGATGGGATGAGGCAAAAAACATAACAACTGATAGTATTGCTAACCTAAACATATAGACGTTTTTTTAAAGACTGATTAAAATGAACACGGAAAAGGCTGTACTTGTAAAGTTAGCATTCCCGCATCAAAAAAAAGGAAGAAGTTTTTCGGGAAGCCCAAAGCTAAAAGCAGAAAGCAAAAAGCCATTGAAGCGGAGGATATAAGTGATATTCTGTTGTTCAATCCACAGGATTCGCTTCAATGGCTTTTAGCCTTTAGCTCCATGCATAGGCCAAACAGCATATACTTACCCTGGCGCCGGCTTGTTGGAGGGCCATGCAGCACGCTTCGGTGGTGGCGCCCGTAGTAATAACATCATCGATCAGTAGTACGTGTATTCCTGCCGGAACGTTGCCATTGACTTTGAAGGCGGCGGCCACATTTTGCCAGCGGTCTGTCCGTCCTTTTTTGGTTTGGGTAGCTGTAAATTGCAGCCGCACAAGTGCCGCCGGATACACCGGTAATGGTATGACCTGTGCGATGCCTCTGGCCAGCAGGGTGGCCTGGTTGTAGCCGCGCAGTTTTTCTTTGCGGGGAAACAAAGGCACAGGCACCAATATGTCTATGTCTTTGATCCAGGAGCTATCCTGCAGCTGATAGCCGGTTTGTTTACCCAGCCAGGTGGCTATATCTGGCCGCTGCCGGTATTTAAAACGATGAATAAGTTGCTGCATACCTGATGACTGATTGTAGTAATAGGCTGCGGTAGCTTGCTGTACAACGACCCTGCCGTTAAATACATTCGCAACCGGATTGCCGGGGTACCGGTGGAAATAAGTAACGGGTAATGCCTGCACGCAACGAATACATAACAGTTCATCTGTTTGTTGCAGATCTGTGCCACAGAGTTCACAGCAATGCGGATAAAACAGGTGAACCAGTGGGGATAACAAACTGGTAAACATGGTTTGGGTTTTAAAGATATGGTTTGAATAGCGTTTTAAAATAATCGCTGGTATACTTCTTCCACTCTTCCTACCGCAATTACTTCAATATGGAATTTACTGAAATCGATTCCTTTTTTGTTGTAACGGGAGATAAATATTTTCTCGAAGCCCAGTTTTTCTGCTTCTGCTATCCTTTGTTCTATGCGGTTTACTGCTCTTATCTCACCGCTCAGTCCTACTTCTCCGGAAAAACAGATTTTAGGAGGGATGGCATTGTCTTCATAGGAAGAAAGCAGTGAACATAATACCGCCAGGTCAATTGCGGGATCTTCTACCCTGATGCCACCGGCAATATTGAGGAATACATCTTTCACGCCGAAATGGAATCCGCCTCGTTTTTCCAGTACAGCCAGTAAGAGTTGTAGCCTGCGCAGGTCGAAACCGGTAGCGGTGCGTTGCGGGGTACCATATACCGATTGCGTAACGAGGGCCTGTACTTCCACGAGGAGAGGACGCATGCCTTCCATGGTGGCAGATATGGCTACACCGCTCAACAGATCTTCCCGTTGTGAGATTAAAATTTCAGAGGGGTTGGTGACCTGCCGGAGTCCTGTTCCGGTCATCTCATAAATACCCAGTTCGGCGGTAGAGCCAAACCTGTTTTTGATGGTACGGAGGATGCGGTAGGCATAATGTTGGTCTCCTTCAAACTGCAGAACCGTATCCACCATGTGTTCCAGCACTTTTGGGCCGGCAATGGAGCCATCTTTGGTAATATGCCCGATGAGGAATACGGGCGTGTTACTTTCTTTGGCAAAACGTTGTAATTCTGCGGCTGTTTCCCTGATTTGAGATACACTACCGGGAGCAGATTCTATGAAAGGGGAGTGGAGAGTTTGAATAGAATCTACGATGACCAGTTGTGGCTGTAGTTTTTTTATTTCCTGGAAAATTGTTTGTGTAGATGTTTCCGTGAGCAGATAAAACTGTTCATTGGAATTTTGTATGCGGTCTGCCCGCATTTTTATCTGTTGTTCACTTTCTTCACCGCTGATGTAAAGTGTTTTAATATGCTTCAGCTGTAATGCATTCTGGAGGAAGAGCGTAGATTTTCCGATGCCGGGTTCTCCGCCTACCAATACCAGCGAACCCGCTACTATGCCACCTCCCAGCACACGATTCAATTCGTTGTCGGGGGTTAATATCCTTTCTTCTTCTTGTGTAACTACCTCAGAAAGGTTAATGATTTTATGTGTGCGGGTAGTGGGGGCGTCGTTGTTTTTCCAGTCTTGTTGCTTCTGTGGAATATCTTTTTGTACTCTTTCTTCAACAAACGTATTCCATTCTCCGCAACTCGGACATTTTCCATTCCATTTAGCTGATTCGTATCCACAATTCTGACAGAAAAAAGCAGTTCTTATTTTACTCATAATTTTTTTAAAGAGGATGCATACAAAGTAAATGGTTTTATACTTATTGCACCGAAATGATAAAAAGAGAAGCGATAAAAGAGAGGAGAAAAGGTATAAAATGAGAAAAGAGCCAAACGGAAGATTCCGCTGACTCTTTCTACTTACTAACCCATTAAATTCAGGTCTAAATTACAAAATGGCTTCAGAATAAAAAAGTTTATTTAATTGATGTGAATAACTTTTGAGCCATTTGCCCGATCTAACAAAGTGGCTGCCATCGCTTGTTTCAGGGGTTGTTTTTATCCAATATTACTTTCATTGGGTACTCGTAAAATGTTGATAAATAGGGTTGATGTTGATGATTTTTGCATATGAAAATTTACTAATAAGACACATTTTTTTAAATGACAAACAGACGCTTTTTGGGCTAAAAAAATAATATAAACGACAAAATGGCAGTGTTAAATTTATAATTTTAAGACAAAGGGAAGGGATGGCAGACAAGTGCTAAATAAAACTTAAAAGGGGGGATCTGGTGAGATATTTGCGCCCCTTTTTTACCAAATTTTACATAATATGACACCTGGAATCATGTTTTTATCGCTGATTTTTGTGGGGATCAGTATGCTGATAAGCTACGTACTCAAGAGTAAGTTCCAGGCTTACAGCCAAATACCCACCTCTTCCGGCCTTACCGGGAAGCAGATTGCAGATAAAATGCTGAAAGACAACCAGATATATGGCGTTCAGGTCCGGGAAACAGAAGGTTTCCTATCCGATCACTATAATCCGGCCGATAAAACCGTCAACCTCAGCCCCGATGTATATAACGGCGCTAATGTGGCCGCCGCAGCAGTGGCCGCCCATGAGTGTGGGCATGCTGTTCAGCACGCAGCAGCTTATCCGTGGCTGGGATTACGGTCCAAACTTGTGCCGGCGGTACAGTTCAGCTCTAATCTGGTTTCATGGGTGCTGCTGGCCGGTATCTTCCTTATAAACACCTTCCCGCAACTGCTCCTTGGGGGTATTATCCTTTTTGGGATTACCACCTTATTTGCCCTTATAACGCTGCCGGTGGAATTCGATGCCTCCAGGAGGGCACTCGCCTGGCTGGATAGTAGCCGGGTTATGAAAGCAGACGAACATGATAAGGCGAAGAATGCACTCTGGTGGGCAGCCATGACCTATGTGGTAGCCGCTCTGGCTTCCGTAGTTACCCTGTTCCAGTATATTCTCATTTATATGGGAGCCAGGAACAGAAACAATTAAAAGAGATATAATATACTTATATGATGAAGAGATGGCGGCAGCCGTCTCTTTTTATTTTTATCATGTAATAAACTCGCCTTTAACATTTTGTTAAGAAAGTGGAAATATTTTTATATTTTTAAATCCTGGATTGTTAATTCAGCCAATTTTATAGTGTTTGC
Source organism: Chitinophaga sp. 10T418 (assembly GCF_056394125.1). Classification (NCBI taxonomy): domain Bacteria; kingdom Pseudomonadati; phylum Bacteroidota; class Chitinophagia; order Chitinophagales; family Chitinophagaceae; genus Chitinophaga; species Chitinophaga sp. 10T418. The sequence continues at coordinate 446,679 of NZ_JBFTHG010000004.1, read as the reverse complement.
TTGTGTAAAATGTACTGTGAGTGCATTGCTTGTGTTTTTGCTTAATTGATAAGGCCCAAAATTACCTCATCAACCAAATGTGTATTAAACTGCTGTTCATAACTCAAAATCTAAACTAAGAACCATGTTGCGATTCTACTCGATGGTGGGCATGTTGCTGTTCCTATGCAGTACCTTGACATTTGCCCAGTCAAGACAAATTACTGGTAGGGTGACAGACCAGAAAGATGGTAGCGGTCTGCCAGGCGTTACCGTGAAAGTAAAAGGAACAATGACCGGAACCGTAACAACTCCAGACGGAAGTTATAAACTGGATGTTCCTGAAAAGGGAGCTTTCCTGGTATTTTCATTTGTTGGTTATAATGACCAGGAAATAGCCGTAGGCAACCAAAAATCAATCAGCGTAGTCCTGAGTTCAGGAAATAAAGACCTTTCTGAGGTGGTGGTTGTGGGTTATGGTACCCAAAACAAGCGCGACCTGACCGGGGCGGTAAGCAAGATTTCTGCAAAAGAAATAGAAAACCAGCCGGTAGCGAGCTTTGAATCTGCCATCCAGGGTAAAACACCTGGTGTGGTGATAGAGTCCGGAAGTGGTAAAGTAGGACAGGGTATTAAAGTACGCATACGCGGTACTTCCTCTATTTCTGCTAACAGCCAGCCGCTTTACGTAGTGGATGGTATGCCGGTAAACTCCATCAGTAAAACAGATGTAAACAACGATCCAACCAACCCGATGGCAGATATCAATCCAAATGATATCGAGTCTATCGATGTATTGAAAGATGCTTCTGCAACTGCGATATATGGTGCACGTGGTTCAAACGGCGTAATCCTGATTACTACCAAAAAAGGTAGATCAGGTGAAAAAACCAAAATTGAACTAAATACCAGTACTGGTTGGGCAAAACCAACTACGAAAAGGGGCTTCCTAAATGCGAAAGACTACGTAACACTTCTGCATGAAAGAGCAGCAAATGATGGTAGAACTGCATTCGCAACAAAAGACGATAGCTTTACTGGTGAGCCATTTCCTACAGAAGCAGAGGCAATTGCTTTTTTTACAGATGAGGTAGATGGAGAGATGTCTGAGCTTGCTTTGGGCAAAGACTTTAATAACCTTGGTTATAGCACTGACTGGGAAAATGCCCAATTTAGAAATCCTGCGCATTCACAACAATTGGATTTATCTGCTTCTGGCGGTACTGAAAAAACCAAATTCTATGTTTCCGGCTTTTACAATAGCCAGGAAGCAATTGTGATCAATAATAAATTTGTTCGTTACGGCGGCCGTTTGAATCTCGAGCATACTGTTTCAGATAAGGTTTCCTTCGGTATGAATGTGAACGTAAGCCGTTCTCAACTGGATCGTGTAAGTAATGATAATATCTTTTCAACCCCCAGCCAGTTAGTAGCACAATCGCCATTATCTCCTTTACGCGATTCTACTGGCGCCATCAATAATAACACCCTTTATCCAAACGGATTGTATGATGCACAGTACAACTCTAACAGGCAGGTTACTTTCCGTACTTTAGGTAATGTGTTCCTTAATTATAAAATACTGCCAATACTGTCATTCCGCTCAGAATTAGGTGCAGACATTTCAAGTCTTACAGAAGATCAGTATATAGGCATTAAAGCATCCGATGCACTTGGTAAAGGTAGTGGGTCATCTAACTATCTGCAGAATGTATCGTTGAATACGAATAACTATTTTACACTCACACCAAAGCTGGGAGAAGATCATAACCTGAGTGTGACTGCCGGTATGAGTTATCTGCAGAATGATTTCTCTACCACACAGGTTTCTGCAGAACTATTCCCGTCAGATATCGTCAAAAAACTGGTAGCAGCAGCTTCTGTTACATTTGGTACATCTACAGCACAACGCTATACCTTCCTGTCTTATTTTGGAAGGGCCAACTATGCTTATAAAGACAAGTACCTGGCTTCAGTAAGTGTACGTTCTGATGGATCTTCCCGGTTTGGCCCGAATAACCGTTATGGCGTGTTTCCCGCGGCATCATTGGGATGGGTAGTCTCTCAGGAAGATTTTCTGAAAGACAATAAAACACTGAATTTCCTGAAACTCCGCGTAAGCTATGGAACTACCGGTAATGCTGAAATTGGCGAAAACAGATATCTTACACTGCTGGAAGCAACCTCCTATCCAAGCTTACCTGGCTTTCGCCCAAGACAAATGGGAAATCCTGATCTGAAATGGGAAAAAACAAAACAATTTGACGTTGGTTTGGAATTCGGGTTGTTTGATAACCGTTTGAGCGGAGAAGTAGATTACTATAATAAACAAACATCAGACTTGTTGCTGGAAGCTAATCTGCCTTACACAAGTGGTTATGATTTCCAATACCTGAACATTGGTAATATGGAAAATAAAGGCGTGGAAATTTTGCTGAACAGTGTAAATATCGATACCCGTAATTTCAAATGGAATACCTCATTGAACCTTTCTTACAATAAGAACAAGGTGAAAGACATCAAAGGACAGATCATTGAATCTCCTAATGGTGAACAGCGTGCAGTGGAAGGACAGCCTATCGGTGCTTTCTATATGGCCAAGTTTGCAGGCGTAGATCCACAAACCGGTGATGCGTTATATATCGACGAATCTGGTAAGCCGAATGCAGATTTTTCAAAGGCGCAAAGAATGGTAGTGGGTAAAGCTACTCCAGACTGGACCGGAGGCTTGACGAATACCTTTTCTGCTTATGGATTTGATCTGAGTGCGTTCTTCTCATTTGTACAGGGCAATAGCATTTTTAACCGTGCAGCTGTTTACCAGGATAACGGATTTGCCGGAGGTTTTGATAACCAGCTCACTGATGTGTTGAAGAGATGGCAGAAGCCGGGCGATATTACCAATGTTCCCCGTTTGTCTTATTACTATGCTGACGGAGGTGCTGGTGTTGCTAACAGCCGTTGGATATATGATGGTTCATACATCCGCCTGAAATCACTGACACTTGGTTATACATTGCCTAAAAACGTGATCAATACACTGAAAATTTCAAGTTTGCGTGTATATGTAGCGGGTTATAACCTGTGGACAAAAACGAAGTATTTTGGTGATCCTGAAATTAACTCAGATGTACTGGGCAATATTGCAGGTGGTATCGACTACTACACAATACCACAGGCTAAACAGATCACTGTAGGACTGAATGTTAAATTTTAATCTTAAACATGTAAATGATGAAATCATATAAAAGATATATAGCCCCTTTTCTGTTGGCGGTTTCCGTTGCAGGATTTTCGGCCTGTAACAAAAAGCTGGATGTGGCACCAGGATCTTACATCACTCCGGATCAGGTACAAGACGAAAGTGATGTGCGCGCAGAATTGTTAGGCGCTTATGCTAATTTGCAACATTATGATGCTTATGGTGAACGGGCGCTTCTAATCCCTGATCTGCTGGCTAATGAAGGTGAATTATCCTTTGAGGGAACATTTCTTCCCTATCGTCAGATTGAAGCGAAATCGCAGCTGAGAACGAACGGTATTGCTGAAGGCATTTGGCAGCGCGGTTATAAAACTATCAACAACGTTAATATAGTTATAGGAAATATTAAGTTGGTGTCTGATGATAACAAAAAAACAATAGAAGGAGAAGCAAGATTTATCCGCGGATTGGTATACTTCCATTTGTGCAATTTGTATGGTAAGCCGTATTCTGCAGGAGCTGTTACCACTAACCTTGCTGTACCGCTGATCACTGATCCTATTGTTGCGCAGGCAGATCTCGAAAAGGGCAATCAACCCAGGGCCACTGTGGATGCAATACATAAACAAATATTGATAGATCTGCAATATGCTGCGGAAAATCTTCCAGCGAAAAATACGAATGGAAGGGCCACCAAATATTCAGCTTATGCCATCCTTTCAAGAGTTTATCTGGCAGAAGGATTGTATAAAGAGGCGGCAACAGCAGCGGATGCTGTGATTAAGAGTAACGCGTTTGTTTTGGCTACTTCATTTGATAAAGCCTTTAATAACGCTTCTAACTCTCCGGAAGACATCTTTGCTATTCAGCAAACGAATCAAAGTAATGCCGGAACTGCAGATAATGGATTACAGACTTTTTATGGAGGTCGCCGGTTGACCGGTGGCAGGGGTGATATTGTCGTTCACCTGGATAAGCTGCCTTATAATGAAGCCACCGATGACCGCAAGAGCTTCTTTTATATGGATCGCGGGATTAATGTCGGTACGAGTCCCTATACAACAAAATGGAGAGAGCAGTATAAAGTGTATATAGTTGTGCGCCTGGCAGAAATGTTGCTGACCCGTGCAGAATCCAATCTTCGTGCAGGAACTGTTATTGGAGCTACCCCGCTGGCTGATATCAATGCGGTAAGACAAAGGTCTCACGATAGTACACTCACTCAGGTTACACCTGATATTGTTGTGCAGGAACGTATAAGAGAACTGCCGTTTGAAGGAGACAAGCTCTGGACGTACAAACGTTTGAAGAAGAATGTAGGCACTTTAACTTACCTCGATGATAAGTTGGTGTTGCCCATTCCTCAACGTGAAACGGATGTTAACAAGAAGCTTACCCAGAACCCAGGATACTAATTTATCTTAATATAATAGGTCTAAAGAGGGCTTCCCGCAACCGGGAAGCCCTCTTTTATTAAAGAAATATTAATAATATTAACAGCATTTCTTTTTCTGTTAATAACTTTTATACAAATTTTTTATTGAAAATCAGTCTATTACAAAGGTGTCCAGGAAAAAAGTGCCCAAAATGTATTGTTATTAAGATTGTGCAATGTACCTTTGCACTCCTCATAATGGGGAATTGTTTACAAGACGTAATTTTTATCGTATACAACAATGAATACATTAAGTTTCAGAACTAAATCGGCTAACGACGCTTACGTAAAGCGTGACTGGCATATAGTAGATGCTACCAACCTGACTCTGGGAAGAGTTGCAGCTAAAATGGCGGCTATCTTAAGAGGTAAAAACAAGCCTTACTATACGCCTCATACTGATTGTGGTGATTATATCATCGTAATCAATGCAGAAAAGATTGCTTTAACCGGCAACAAAATGCAGGAGAAAGAATATATGCACTACACTGGTTTCCCAGGTGGTCAGAGAATCGAGTTGGCTAAGGATCTGATCCGTCGCCGTCCTGAGGTGTTGATCGAAAAGGCTGTTAAAGGCATGTTGCCTAAAAACCGTCTGGGCCGTGCGATGTACAAAAAATTATTTGTATATGCTGGTGCTGAACATCCTCATGCTGCGCAGAAACCACAACCTTTAACTTTCTAATTTTTCTCTGATACATGGAAAAGCAAAAAAATACAATAGGTCGTCGTAAGGAAGCTGTTGCCCGTGTTTACATCAACAAGGGTACCGGTAACATTACTGTTAACGACAAAGATTATAAAAACTACTTTTCTTTGATCTACCTGCAAAATCAGGTGGAACTGCCTTTCAAAACTATCGAAGCACTCGATAAATTTGACGTGAAAGTGAACGCACAGGGTGGTGGTATCAAAGGTCAGGCAGAAGCAATTAAGCTGGGTATTGCCCGTGCTCTTTGCGAAGTGAACATCGAGTTCCGTCCCGCACTGAAAGCTGCTGGTCTGCTGAAACGTGATCCACGTGGAGTTGAACGTAAGAAACCAGGTAAAGCAAAAGCAAGAAGAAGCTTCCAGTTCTCTAAACGCTAATATTTGAGCTGTTAGCCATTAGCTGTTAGCCTTTAGCTAATTGCTGGACGCTAACCGCCAAGAGCTAAACATTATTTGATCCTTTTAATTGAGCAATATAAACATGGAAAATAATACCTCATTGCAGCAGCAGTTACTGGAGGCAGGTGTTCACTTCGGTCACCTGAAGAAAAAGTGGAATCCCAAGATGCTGCCTTATATTTTCGCAGAAAAGAAAGGTATTCATATCATTGATCTGAACAAAACCGTAGAAGGATTACAGGAAGCAGCAGCTGCCCTGAAATCTATCGCTAAAAGCGGTAAAAAGATCATGTTCGTTGCTACTAAAAAGCAAGCGAAAGAAATCGTAGCAGATGCTGCGCGTAACATCAACATGCCTTTCGTTACTGAAAGATGGTTAGGTGGTATGCTCACTAACTTCTCTACGATCCGTAAGAGTGTTAAGAAAATGCAGAGCATTGAAAAAATGCTGCAGGACGGTACATTCGACAACATCACAAAGAAAGAACGTCTTACTTTAAGCCGCGATAAAGAGAAAATGGAGAAAGTGCTGGGTGGTATTGCCCAACTGGCACGTGTACCAGCTGCGCTGTTTATGGTTGATATCAGCCACGAACACATTGCACTGGCAGAAGCTAAGCGTCTGGGTATCTCTACCTTCGGTATGGTGGATACTAACTCTGATCCTACTAAAGTAGATTTCGCTATCCCGGCGAATGACGATGCTACTAAATCTATCGCTATCATCACCAGCTACATTTGCGCAGCTATCGCTGAAGGTCTTTCTGAAAGAGCTACAGAGAAATCTGAAGAAGTAGAGGAAGAAGAAGAAGCAGACGACAAAGCACGCAAGTTCGATGTTGAAGGCGGTGAAGATCGTGAAAGAGGTCGTAAACCAGGTGCACCAGGTGGTGGACGTGGTCAAGGCGGTCCAGGTGGCGCTAACCGTGGTGGTCAAGGCGGCGGTCGTGGTCCAGGTGGCCAGGGCGGCGGTGCTAACCGTGGCGGTGGTGCAGGTGGAAACCGTGGTGGCGGTGCAGCAGGCGGACAACGTCGTCCATCTGGCGCTGGCGGCGGTGGTCCTAGAAAACCAGGCGGCGGAAGATAATCATTAAGCTTTTAGCTATTAGCCTTTAGCTTTTATTAAATGCAGGGGAGATAACATAAAATGTTCTTCACAGCATTTAATAAAAGCTAAAGGCTAATAGCTAAAAGCTGGTCATAAATTTTTACAACAATTAAACTAATTATAGCTCATGGCAACAATTACAGCAGCTGATGTAAATAAACTGCGTCAGCAAACTGGTGCTGGTATGATGGATTGCAGAAAGGCACTGGTAGAAAGTGATGGTGATTTTGAACAAGCAGTAGACTACCTGCGTAAGAAAGGTCAGAAAGTGGCTGCATTACGTTCCGATCGTGAAACCAAAGAAGGCGTTATCATCGCTAAAACAGCAGCTGATGGTAAATCCGGTGTTATCGTAGGTCTGGGTTGTGAAACTGACTTCGTTGCTAAAAACGAAGACTTCGTAAAATTTGCACAGTCTATCGTTGATCTGGCACTGACCAGCGGTATCAAAACCGTTGAAGATCTGAACGCTGCTCCTCTGGACGGCGCTACAGTAGCTGATAAAGTAAACGATCAGGTAGCAAAAATCGGTGAAAAAATCACCCTCAATAAATTCGAATTCGTTGAAGCTGGTAGCGTAACCGCTTACATTCACGGTAATTTCCGCATGGGTGTACTGGTAGCTTTCTCTAAACCTGTTTCTGAGGAAGTAGGTAAAGATATCGCTATGCAGATCGCAGCTATGAACCCTATCGCAGTTGATGCAGATGGTGTTCCTGCTGAACTGATCGCACGCGAAAGAGAAATCGCGGTTGAACAAGTGAAAGCTGAAGGCAAACCTGCTGAAATGGCGGAGAAAATTGCTGCCGGTAAAGTAAATAAATTCTTCAAGGAAAGCACCCTGCTGCCACAGGCTTTCGTTAAGGACAACAACAAGTCCGTAGCGGATTACCTGAAATCAGTAGATGCTGATCTGAAAGTGGTTGGCTTTAAGCGAATCGCTTTAGGTTAAGAAAAACATATCAAAAAAAAGGAGAGAATTCGTTTCTCTCCTTTTTTTTGCGCATAACTAATCATACACTTTAACCCACAGGAAACAGGCAATAAAAAAGGCATTTTTTCCTTCATTTCCTCCTTTCTGCATTTAAGTTGTATATTAGAATACCGTAAACCAGATTAGGAAATCACAATCTTACAATATTTTATAGCGTCATGTTGCCAAAGTATAAGCGTATTTTGCTCAAATTGAGCGGTGAGGCCCTCATGGGGGATGCAAATTATGGTATTGATCCGAAGGTGATAACACAGTACGCCTACGATATTAAGGCGGTTACCGACCTCGGGGTACAGGTAGCCATCGTAATTGGCGGAGGTAATATCTACCGCGGTATGAATGAAGCCGAAACAGGCATTGAAAGAGCACAAGGCGATTACATGGGAATGCTCGCAACAGTGATCAATGGTATGGCCCTGCAAAGTGGATTAGAAAGAGTTGGTCTTTACACCCGTCTGCAATCTGCCATCAAAATGGAACAAATCGCTGAACCTTATATCCGCCGCCGCGCTATCCGCCACGTAGAAAAAGGTCGTGTTGTGATTTTTGGTGGAGGTACCGGTAACCCGTATTTTACCACTGATACCGCTGCTTCCCTGCGCGCTATAGAAATTCAGGCTGATGTAATCCTTAAAGGAACCCGCGTAGATGGTATCTATACCGCAGATCCTGAAAAAGATAAAACAGCCACCCGCTACGAAACCATTACTTTCTCAGAAGTATACCAGAAATCCCTCAACGTGATGGATATGACAGCATTTACCCTTTGCCAGGAAAATAAACTGCCTATCATCGTGTTTGATATGAACCGCCAGGGTAACCTCCTGAACGTTATCATGGGTAAAAATGTAGGTACTTTAGTGAAAGGATAATATTTAGCTTTTAGCAGTTAGCTTTTAGCTTTTAGCAAAAATGCAGCGAAGAACATATATTATGTTTCTCGCTGCATTTTTGCTAAAAGCTAACTGCTAAAAGCTATTACTTCAGTATTCCCTTCATTGCCGTAAACGGTACAAACAACGTTACCTGCCCTAAAGCATACGGCCCTATCTCATAAGGTACATAGCTGAAGGCAACACCCTTACCTGTAACAATCATATTATTATTAGGGGGAATACTTTTTACCAACAGATTCTGATCCAGTGCTTCTTCTTCACTCATATGAAACCTGTCTTTGAAAGCTTTATCCAGTAAGGCACTCAGCGTTTCTTTATAACCAGGTTTGAAAATATCATCGGGTGTAAGCACCTTCCGTTTAGACAGATCCAGGGTTTTATAAGTGGCGCCCCAATTGCCGTGTGCGCCGCCTGTAAAATCATATACATACTTCTCTATCACCAGTAATGGCCAGGTATTGTACACCACCTTTGTATCATTGTCTGTAGTCCAGTTCCACGACATTGCCTCAGACGCATCACTGAATTCACTGCTATCTGCATCTTTGGCGGATACACGATAGCTCAGGATAAACGAGTCAATTCCTCTTTTCAGATACTGCTGCGGACTTTTGAAATGACTACCACCAGTTACCTGCTGAATGATGAAATTGGCAATGGTGGAGTCTACCAGGGAATCTGGCCATATCACACTCCCGGAAACGGTTCCTATTGGTGATTTCGGAAAGGAAGGTATCAGTTTGGCAGAGTCTATCTGGTAAAACACCTGTAATGGCACGGCTTTCTTCAGGTCTGTATGAAATTCAAAATGGTAGGAAGTACCGTTGCCATGCCATACCCCCTTGAATTTCCCATCATCAGAAAGATATCCGCTGAACAACCGGTCTTCCGCACTGTTATTGGTTTCTTCATAAATATTGACCAGGTTGGAATCCAGGGTACCCCATAATGCAATGGGCCGTCCTGTGCTGTCGTCACTATAGTAGCCACGAAACAGGTTGGGTGCGGTTTTCAGCAGTTGCATGGTAATTTCTTTATCACCTAGTTTACCTTTCAGCTGTGTATAAAACAGGGGAGTAGACACCAATGGGACAATGATATCAGCAGTATTACCGGTAGCACTATTGTCTTTTTCATTGCGCGTATGGCAGGATAGCAGCGCGACAGTCATCAGTAATACCCAAAATGAAACTCTTTTCATAGTATGATTTATATCAGATTCGTCAAAATTACTATTATCCTTCCATACCTTTGATGACCCGTTTGAACCAATAAAATTAACAGACCATGTTGAACCAGAAAATAGCTGATTTACGGAAAGATTATAAGCTGGCGTCCCTGGATGAGAGCGAGATAGCAGCCTATCCTTTAGCACAATTCGGGAAGTGGTGGGACGATGCCATTCATAGCGAAATAGATGAAGCCAATGCCATGACCCTGGCGACCAGCACGCCGGACGGGCATCCTTCGGCACGAATTGTATTGCTGAAAAGCTTTGGTGAAGATGGGTTTTTGTTTTTCACTAACTACGAAAGCCGCAAGGGACAAGAGCTGGCAGAGAATCCACATGTTACACTGCTTTTCTTCTGGCGGGAGCTTCAAAGACAGGTTCGTATAGAGGGTACCGTTAGTAAAGCGCCGGTAGCGATCAGTAATGAGTATTATAACAGCCGTCCATTAGGTAGCAGAATAGGTGCCATCGTTTCGCCTCAAAGCAAGGTTATTCCGGGCAGATCTTTCCTGGAGGAACAGGTAGACCAGGCAACCGCAAAATATCAGCAAGAAGACCCTCAGAGACCCGATTATTGGGGTGGTTATGTAGTGAAGCCTCAGGTGATAGAATTCTGGCAGGGTAGAAGTAGTCGCCTGCACGACCGGATTTTATATACTTTAACAGCGGATGGTAGCTGGAAAATAGAGCGTCTGGCGCCCTGATGCAGGCATAAGGCAAAAAGCAAAAAGCTATTGAAGCGAATGATCCAAGCGGGTATTAACCCTTGCTTTAATTATTCGCTTCAATAGCTTTTTGCCTTATGCTTTATGCTTATGCCTTTGGTGCAGCTGTAGCGGCAGTCTTGGCTGCAGTATTTTTTCTTGTTTTAGCAGATCTTACTTTACCGAAGGATCCACTGAAGATCTTTCCTTTTTTGGTTTTGATATCTCCTCTACCCATAACGAATAATTTGAAGTTTGTTGTTTATTAAATATGATGTTATCAGGCTGCAAATTACTGTAATTCGATGAAATTGTATAGTGTCGGCCGTTTGATATAAAAAAAAAGCAAGAAACATGATTGTTCCTTGCTTGAATAAGTTGTGCTAACTGATTAGAGCTTGTCGGATAAAGCTTTACCAGCCTTGAACTTAGCAACTTTCTTAGCCTTGATCTTGATGATCTGACCGGTTTGTGGGTTTCTACCGTTACGTGCAGCACGTTTAGAAACGGAGAAAGTACCGAAACCAACCAAAGTTACTTTGCCACCTTTTTTCAGGGTATCAGCAACTGCTTTGGTGAAAGAATCCAGAGCTTCGTTAGCTTGGGTTTTGGTAATAGCTGCATCTTTAGCAAGCTTGTCGATTAATTCGGCTTTGTTCATAGTTAGTAAGATTTAACTAGTGAAAAAATGTTTGATGTGAGCAAATATAGCGCGTTTTATCAGATTACCAAATTTTTTACAACTTTTTTATAGAAAAATTTATCGGCTGAAAAACGCTACTGGTAACGGTTACAGCTGATTGACCTGATCCGTGCTAAAGTAGTGAGCTTTAGCAGGATCTTGTAGAACCCTGCACCGTGGCATGTTTGCCTGTTTTTTTACTATTAACGCGGCTTTAAACCAAGTATTGTACCAAAGTCCGGATGCCTTGAAAATAGTGGATTTCCTGTGGATAAGTTTAGTCAAGACCCCTTACTTAAATCACCTCCATAACGGTTGTAAAGGCAATAAAACGATCCCCGAAAATAGCATACGCACTTTCCCGGAGCCCTTGTTGGTGCCTTTCTGAGAAGATATTGTATTGTTCCAGGCTATCCGCAAAATATTGTATTACATAAGTAGGCCCTTCTGTATCGTCCTGCTCCAGTAACCGGCTCATACGGTAATCACTAAACAATCCAGTGGCCATAATAGCCGGAATCTGTGACTCCCTCATCCATTGCAGCCACTGAAACTCCCTGTCTGTGGCCACTTTCGTGGTTACATTGTATATAATCATATTAAATAGGGCTTGTTCTAAAATGCTTATATGGCCAGCTCCACAAACACCGGACAATGGTCCGAATGCTTTACCTGCTGGTATATAGTGGCATGTTTAAGCTGTTCTTTCAGGGGCGTTGTAACATTGATATAGTCTATACGCCAGCCCTTGTTATTGTTCCTGGCATTGGCCCGGAAGCTCCACCAGCTGTATTGATGTGGGTCTGTATTAAAATGACGGAAGCTGTCTACGAAGCCACTCTCAAAGAAACGGTCCATCCAGGCCCGTTCTTCAGGCAAAAAGCCGGTAGAATTTTTATTGCTCACCGGATCATGTATATCTATTGGCTTGTGGCAAATGTTGTAATCGCCGCATACCACCAGCTTTGGACGGGTTTTCTTTAACTCATCGAGGTACTGGAAAAACTCTTCCAGCCACTGGTATTTATAGGTCTGTCTGATATCCCCGCTCGTCCCGGAAGGGAAGTAGGTATTGATCAGGGTAATATCGCCGAAATCCAGCCTTATAAAGCGGCCTTCTGTGTCACTCTGTTCATGACCATTACCATACTGTACAAAGTCGGGCTTAATACGCGTCAGCACCGCCACTCCACTATATCCCTTCTTTTGTGCAGGATACCAGTAATGTTCATAACCCAGTTTCTCAAATTGGGCAAAATCGATGTTTTCCTGGTGAGCTTTGATTTCCTGCAGGCAGATAATATCGGCAGGATCTGATTGTAACCATTCGGTGAACCCCTTAGTCATGGCTGACCTCAGGCCGTTTACATTGTAAGATATGATTCGCATTAGCTTTTGGCTTTTAGCTGTTAGCTTTTGGCAAAATGCAGCGGATCTGGTGCATTTTGCCAAAAGCTAACAGCTATTTAATCTAATATTTTGGTCACCTTCAACCATCCGCGTTAATCTAACAGCTAACAGCTAATGGCTAACAGCTAACCGCTATTTTAACTACATATCGTATTCCAGGTTGGGGCGAAGCCATTGTTCAGCTTCTTCTACTGTCCAGCCTTTGCGGGCAGCATAGTCTATTACCTGGTCTTTTTCTATTTTGCCTAATCCGAAGTACTTGCCTTCCGGATTCGCAAAATACCAGCCACTCACACTGGAGGCGGGGTACATCGCCAGCGATTCTGTCAGTGTAATGCCGGTGTTTTCGGTGGCACTTAACAGGTCAAACAACTTGTATTTCTCGGTATGGTCAGGGCAGGCAGGATAACCCGGTGCCGGACGTATGCCTGCGTATTCTTCCTTAATCAGTTGTTCATTGCTGAGATGCTCTTCTGTAGCGTATCCCCAGAACTCTTTACGTACACGTTCGTGCATGAGTTCTGCGAAAGCTTCCGCCAGCCTGTCGGCCAGCGCTTTCAGCATAATGCTGTTATAGTCATCATGCTCCTCTTTGAATTTATCCAGCCACTTTTCAATGCCGATACCAGTAGTCACCGCAAACCCGCCAATGTAGTCGGTTTTGCCACTTTCTTCAGGGGCGATGAAATCAGCCAGGGAGAAGTTAGCCTGTCCCGGGGCTTTCTTTACCTGCTGACGCAGGAACTCCAGCTGTACCGGCGCAATATCTGCCTGCTCAGGAGTTACCTTCACGGAGTCTGCAGCCACGCGGTTAGCAGGGTAGAGGCCTATTACAGCATTGGCGCCCAGCCATTTTTCTGCAATCACTTTGTCCAGTAATTCTTTTGCATCGTGGAACAAGCGGGTAGCTTCCACACCTACAATCTCATCAGTGAGGATCTGCGGGAATTTACCATGCAGTTCCCAGGCAATGAAGAATGGCTGCCAGTCAATATATGCGGCAATTTCTCCCAGATCGTAGTTCTCAAACTTCATCACCCCGGTCTTCTTAGGCTTTACAGGTGTAAAGGTATCCCAGTTGATAAGGGTTTTGTTTTGTTGCGCTACGGCGATCGGAAGGAATTGTTTTGTTTGTTTTTTATTCCTGAATGCTTCATTCAGTTTGTGATACTCTGCCTGTATACCAGCCAGGAAGTCGGGTTTCAGCGCTTTGTTAAGCAAACTGCCGGTTACCGTTACACTACGGGAAGCATCCAGTACGTGTACTACACCATGACCATATTCCTGGGCTATTTTAACAGCAGTATGGGTACGGCTGGTGGTAGCACCTCCAATGATCAGCGGGATGTTAAAGTCCTGCCTTTTCAGCTCACGGGCTACGTGTACCATTTCATCCAGACTGGGGGTAATCAGGCCACTAAGACCGATAATATCTACTTTTTCCTGGCGGGCTGCCTGCAGAATTTTTTCTGCCGGTACCATTACACCCAGGTCGATAATCTCATAGCCATTACAAGCCAGTACCACGCCTACGATGTTTTTACCGATATCGTGTACGTCTCCTTTTACGGTAGCCAGCAGTATTTTACCGGCGGCTTTTATTTCTCCGCCAAATTCTGCCTGCATGCGTAGTTTCTCTTCCTCAATATATGGGGTCAGAATGGCCACGGACTTTTTCATCACACGGGCACTCTTTACCACTTGAGGTAAAAACATTTTACCACTGCCGAATAGGTCACCAACGATGTTCATACCAGCCATCAGCGGGCCTTCAATCACGTCCAGCGGACGGGGATATTTAACGCGGGCCTCTTCTGTATCTCCATCTATATAGTCAGTAATACCATTTACGAGGGCATGACTTAACCGCTCTTCCACAGTGCCCAGCCTCCAGGTCTCATCTTTTTCTATTACCTTTCCTTTGGCCTTTACTGTTTCTGCAAACTGAATCAGTCTTTCGGTGGCATCGTCCCGTCTGTTTAGTATGGCGTCCTCACATAATTCCCGGAGCGTTGGTTCAATATCGTCATATATCTGCAACATACCTGCATTCACGATACCCATGTCCATGCCGGCTTTGATGGCATGAAAGAGGAATACGGAGTGCATGGCTTCCCGGACGGTTTCGTTCCCCCGGAAGGAGAATGATACGTTACTCACGCCACCACTTATTTTAGCCAGCGGCATCAGTTCTTTAATGCGGCGGGTAGCATTGATAAACTCTACGGCATAGTTGTTATGTTCTTCAATACCGGTGGCAATCGCAAATATATTGGGGTCGAAGATGATGTCTTGCGGGGCAAATCCCACCACTTCTGTCAATATCTTATAAGCACGGTGACTGAAGGTGACCCTTTTTTCTTCGGTATCTGCCTGGCCGTGTTCATCAAAGGCCATCACTACTACGGCAGCACCATAGCTTTTGCAGATATGTGCCTGCTCAATGAATTTGGCTTCTCCTTCTTTTAAGCTGATGGAGTTCACAATACATTTACCCTGTACACATTTCAACCCGGCTTCAATAACAGAAAACTTACTGGAGTCAATCATTACCGGGATACGGGAAATATCCGGTTCTGCTGCCAGGAGGTTCAGGTAGGTAGACATGGCTACTTCTCCATCGAGGAGGGCATCGTCCATGTTTACATCCAGGATTTGTGCGCCGCTTTCCACCTGTTGGCGGGCTACAGACAAGGCTTCTTCGTAAAGACCTTCCCTGACGAGACGGGCAAATTTTTTGGATCCGGTTACGTTGGTACGTTCCCCTACGTTAAGAAAGTTGGTTTCAGGTCGCACCACCAGTGGTTCCAGTCCGCTCAAACGCATAAAGGGCTTGATTACCCTGCGTTCTTCGTTGACAATAGGTTCATTGGTAAGTTCTGTATTATGTATGATAGTTTCGCTCATTGTTGCTGTTAGTGGGAGTTAAATAGAAAACCTGCCGTAATTGATTATGCCAGTGTTTCGGCTAATACTGGTTTCAGACGTGGTTTGATATGTTTCACATGTTCTGCAATGTGGCGTATATGATCTGGTGTGGTACCGCAGCAACCACCTACCACGTTAACAAAGCCGGATGCGGCAAAGTCTTCGATGATACAGGCAGTATCTTCCGGTTCCTCATCGTATTCACCAAAGGCGTTAGGTAAACCGGCGTTAGGGTAGCAGCTTACATAGCAGCTGGCTATGTTGGAGAGCTCCTCTACATAAGGACGCATCTGTTGTCCGCCCAGGGCGCAGTTTAAGCCAATGGAGAAGGGGTTGGCATGCATCACCGAGATATAGAATGCTTCCAGTGTTTGCCCGCTGAGGGTTCTGCCGGAGGCATCTGTAATAGTACCGGATATCATCACCGGTATTTCCGGCTTCCCTGATTCACGGTAATATTTCTTGATGGCGTATATAGCTGCTTTGCAGTTCAGTGTATCAAAAATGGTTTCTATCAGCAGGATGTCCACACCACCTTCGGAGAGGCCCTTGACCTGCTCTTCGTAGGCTGCGGCTACTTCATCGAAGTATACGGAGCGGAAGCCAGGATTATTTACATCTGGCGACAGCGATAGCGTTTTGTTCATGGGACCAATCGCTCCTGCTACAAAGCGAGGCTTGTCGGGTGTTTTGGCGTTATATTCTGCAGTTGCTTTTTTAGCGATGGTAGCTGCAGCTACGTTCAGCTCATAGGCCAGTTCCTGCATGTCGTAGTCGGCCATTGCAATAGAGGTACTGCTGAAAGTATTGGTTTCAATAATGTCAGCGCCTGCTTCCAGGTACTCTTTGTGAATGGCTTCAATGATATGCGGCTGTGTAAGATTCAGGAGGTCGTTGTTGCCTTTAAGATCGCTGGGATAGTTAGCAAAGCGGGTGCCCCTGTAGTCAGATTCCTGGAGTTGATAGCGTTGTATCATGGTGCCCATCGCACCATCGATGATAAGTATGCGCTCATTGGCGCAGTCTTGTAAAGATTTCATATTATCAAGGCGTTTATTAGTTACCGTTAAGAAAAGAGAACAGGGTCGAACAATAAACAAATCCACCCTGTAAAAGTCCCCACAAATATAACCTTTTCCCAGCTAATTTTTTGTTTTGTGAATTTGTGTTTGTTAAGATGTGGCCGGACTTTGACCGTATTTCCCCCAACTCTATACTTATAAGGTTAAATATAGATTTTGTTTATATCCGGAAAATTAATTTGGTAGTAGTCTATAAAGTCTACTATATTTGTAGGGTAATAGAAAGACACAATGCAACAAAATGATAGAAATATAGTGATTTACCCGGCCATGGCCACCCACCAGCCCTCCGCCTACACTCCTTGTAATTGCTGTTGCAATTAACAGATTCGTCATTAAGTTCTTCTCAATTATTTATTACAACAAAATTTACGTCAGTCATGACAATATCAGAACATATCCATACCCTGCATAAACACCTGGCCAGTCTGGGATTACAACCAGTACCCGTATCAAATGATGACAGGCAACCGGAAGTTTTTAAGGTATGTTTTTTAAATAAATATGAAATGCAGCGGTGGAAAGAGCTGCAGGAAAAAAAGGAATCAGAAACCAATCATACAATATTTCAGGACGATCCGTTAAAGGATGCAGTCTGATAACTTTTCATAACGTGGAATTACAGGTTAAACGAAGACGGGTGCTATTCAGCACCCGTATTTTTTTTAGTGAATTACCTTGCCGGTAACTATCCACAAATTCATTTATTTATTCTGTACATAACTTTCCAACGGCAGCCGGTTGCTGATAGAACGTGCCAGGGTCATTTCATCTGCATATTCTAATTCTCCCCCAAAAGCAATACCACGGGCTATCGTGGTAATTTTTACCGGAAATTCTTTTAGTTTTTTAGAGAGATAATAAATAGTAGTATCTCCCTCAATAGTAGGACTTACCGCCATAATAACCTCTTCCACACCCTGGAACCGCACCCTTTCTACCAGCGAGTGTACATTCAGCTGATCCGGGCCAATACCATCAATGGGAGAAATGATGCCCCCTAACACGTGATACAAACCATTGAATTGCTGGGTGTTTTCTATCGCCATTACGTCCCGTATGCTTTCTACCACACATACCACCTGCTTTTGCCGGGAATGGCTGCTGCAAATACTGCACACTTCTGCATCCGATACATTATGACACACATTGCAAAACCGGATCTGTTGCCGCATACGTGCAATCACATCACCAAACTGCTCTACCTGGGCTGTTTCCTGTTTCAGCAGGTGCAACACCAGGCGCAGGGCCGTTTTTTTACCGATCCCCGGCAGTTTCGCAAATTCATTTACCGCGTTTTCTATCAGTGCAGACGAAAATATCATAGTGCAAAGTTAGGAATATTGCAG
The DNA here is from genome assembly GCF_056394125.1 of Chitinophaga sp. 10T418. NCBI lineage: Bacteria > Pseudomonadati > Bacteroidota > Chitinophagia > Chitinophagales > Chitinophagaceae > Chitinophaga > Chitinophaga sp. 10T418. The sequence continues at coordinate 428,569 of NZ_JBFTHG010000004.1, read as the reverse complement.
CGGAGGGAGTAATCCGTCCCCTCCGCTATCGTTATTTAAATGCTTATTTTCTTTGTCAGCGTCCAGTTGGACTTGAGGTTGATCTTTTCAATAACGATCACCCGCTCCGGCTGCTTCCTGGGGTGGGAGTAATAGTTACCCCGGTCCCATTTACCATTTCCATTGGTATCCAGCAACAACCGCACTTCGTATTCACCGGGCGTAATGAAACGCTGGCTCCATTTACCGTTCACGATAGTGCCGGAATATTTAACGGTTTTGTCCTGCACCAGCTGCACTACATAATGCATGGCGGTATCGTTGATAGCATTCCTGGTACTATCGCCGATGGTTAGGTCTGTTACTGCAAAAATGGAATAATCAGACACTTTTTTAGAGCTGAACTTAATGGTATCTGCCCTGGCCAGGTGTTGCCCTGCGGTATCTGTAGGGGCATCATTTGGAATAATGAGCCGGTACAGCGTTCCTTCTTTCCAGGGATAACCCACAGTCCACTGCGTTTTGGTAGAGTCCATATTGTTGGTAAAGGTCACCGGAGTATAGGCACTGTCTTCTCCTAATATTACCCGGTTGCTGTCAAGGTTCCTGAGCGGCAGCGAAAAAGTGATCTTCAGCGGCTTGGGCAATTCCTGCTGCCCGCCTTCCAGGGAGGCGGTGGCCGTTAACTTAGGTAATTTCTTCTTTTTCTTTTCGTCTTCTTCCGGCTGTATATCTGTTGAGTCTATGGGCTCTGGTGGTGGTTTTATAGTACTGTCTGTTTCCATAAACAACAGCATATTCACATCTGAAAGGTTGCTTTCTTTCAGTACCAGYGGCTCTTCCACAAATGCAATCTGCTCGGTGGGCTGATTATATTGCAGATCACGGTCTTCTTCTTTTAATGCAAAGATCTTGTACGCACCAGGTGCAATATTTTTGAACCGGAAAGAGCCATCCCCCTTGGTTTTGGCGTAGTATACCGGTTTTTCCTTCGAAACAATAGAGTCTGTCAGGTCGCGATATAGCATCACGGCTACGTTACTATCTACTCTGCCATTTTCTGCATCTATGAGGTGTCCGCTTACCTGCAAACTATCAAGGTAGTCGCCGGTGGATACCACATACTGGAAATCCTGGGTAATATTGCGTTCATTGATATCACGGATGGCATCCGCAAAGTTGAAAGTATAAGTGGTGTTGGGTACCAGTGTATCCTTGATTTCAAGGGTAACGGTATGCAGTTTGGCCGTCACTATGGGCGGGCGTTTCAGCGTAGGCGACACAATCAGCTTGTCGTTTACATTATCCAGCTCCACATATTCGTCAAATATGAACGCCACTTTTTTGCTGTGAAAGTGAAGGGTGGAATCGCGGGGCGTTACCTGTAGCAGTACCGGAGGAAGACTGTCCCTCGGCCCCCCGCTGGGTGGTACAATGTTGGCGCATCGCGTAAATGAAATGGAAACGATAATAAACATCAGCCAGAAAACCCAGCCCCTGAAAAATTGATTCATATGACGAAGATAAAGCAGAAAGCAGAAAGCAAAAAGCAGAAAGCTCCCTAAGCGAAGATATGAGCAATTCTGTTATTGGTAATCTATCCACTTGTATCTTCGCTTAGGGAGCTTTCCGCTTTCCGCTTCTTAAAATTATGGCCAGTATCTATCTATTGCAGCGCACACAATTCATCCCGGCTACGCCAGAGGAGGTATGGAACTATTTTTCCACCCCAGGCAACCTGCCACATATTACCCCCGCCTATATGCGCTTCACCGTTACATCGCCTCCTTATACGGGTCAGGTATATCCGGGGCAGGTGATTACTTACACCGTAGCCCCCATAGCAGGTATTCCCCTGGAGTGGATGACGGAAATTACCCATGTAGCCTATCTCGATTATTTTGTAGATGAACAAAGAGTGGGCCCCTACAGCATCTGGCATCATGAACACCATTTCCAGATAGTACCCGGTGGCGTTAATATGACAGACATTGTACATTACCGCCTACCCTTTGGATGGCTAGGAAAGCTCGCGCATGGCCTGTTTGTGAAAAAACAGCTGGAGTCCTTATTTACCTACAGGCACAAAGCCGTGGAGAAAATCTTTGGCCCGGCTACTGCTGCTCAGTAATGGTTTTTGTTAAATTATCTCCGGTAAACAGTTTAAAGGTGCTTTTACCTGTTTTAGGCACAGCGCCCAGCCATAAAGGAACGGTAGCAGCCGAGCTTTTATCAGGATTGGCTGTAGCCACAAAGTGTAGTGTGGCGTTGTTATCTACATTGTCTGAAGTAGCAGATTCCAGCTGTATCTGGGTGCCATAATAAGTAGGGGGCATGGTAGCAGCGATAACGATCGAGGTACCAAAATCAGGCTTATCTATGGTATTGTTCATGGTTTTAGCCATCCCGAATAAACTGTCAAAAGACGTCTGGTTATCAATGATCCAGTAGGTAAGACTGTCACTTACCTTAATTGTATTCTTCAGAAAGTATCCCGATATCGGTTTTACCTCCAGTTGGCTTTCAGTAGATGCCTGCACAGATAGCGCAGTATCATTATCAGTGGAGTCGGTATTCGTTTTCTTTCCGCTGTTCACGCAGGAAACGATGGCAAGTGTACAAACCGCAAGTACAAACAATTTGAAATGCATGGAGTATGTTTTTGATAAATAACGTTAATCGCCAATAATAGTTTTACGGGAGATGGGTATTAACAGGGTGATGTTACCCACCGAATGTTTCCCGGTGCCGCTCATCCACTCCGTACGCGTTTTCTGCGTATAGTTGATGCTCATACGGTTAATCACAATGCCTATCCCATAATCCATGCCAATGGTCCAATGCCGCATATGTGTTTGCTGACTGCCAGACAATTGTTCAAAGTTAGTGTCCCGGGATCTGAAAATACCGCCCTGCAGGAGGGCATTATAGGCAATGAAGCTAAACTGTGGTCTTGCCAGGACATATAACTGAAACCTTCTGCTGGTAGCTGCTGCAAGGTTCCGGTTCCCGAAATAGGGATTAAAAAGACCATACCGGATATAGGACAGTGCGCTGATGCTGGTAGTCATGGTGCCTATTTTTCCATTGGCGCTGCCTACTATTTCCAGGTTTTTGATGGGGTTCCACAACATGATTTCATAGGTGAAATTATAATTGATCAGCGGTGCATTGGGCACCTGGTATTCCCAGCCCCGGGGTGGCTGATAGCCAATAAGGTGATGAAAGAAGGTTTGGGTTTCCTTGGAAAGCGCCCATGGGCCCATCACGCCGAATACAAACTCGGAATGAAAACTGTACTTTTTTTCGGGGTTATAAGAAGTAAGACCATGCGTGGCAAACAAGGCGCCTGCATAATAAAAGTCAGAGGGGATGAAACTACTATCTGCTATCTGGTTGGGGGTAATCATAATCTGCATCAGGTCCCATTCAAATACGTTGATGGCATAGCTGCCGGCTACTGGCAATATCCATTTGTCCAGGAAAACGGATTTCTTTTGTTTCATATAAAGATAGCTGACCTGAGAGCCGTTGCTATAGCCCCGGTCGGTGCCCCGGCCCCATATATTAAAAAAGTCATCATCTTCGTATATACGTAATTGTTTGGTAGCATCCTGGGTGATTTGCCCGGATGCTACCCTTACACTGGCACAAAGGAATAAGAGAAGTAACAATTTCTTCATGCAGTGGCTATTTAAGGAGGACGAAATCAGAATACCTTGAAGATGTCAAACGCATCTTTTTGTAGTTGTTCCCGGTGGTCCGGATGGGCAATGCTGATAAGTGCCTGCGCACGCTGTTTGAGGTTTTTCCCCATCAGGTGTGCAATACCATATTCGGTAACAACATAATGTACATGCGCCCTGGTAGTCACTACGCTGGCGCCGGGCTGCAGCCGGGATACAATACGGGAAATTCCTTTGGAGGTGGTAGACGGGAGGGCTATAATGGGCTTGCCATCCTGAGAAAGAGCGGCTCCCCGCATAAAATCCATTTGTCCGCCTACACCACTGTACTGTCTGAATCCAATGGAATCTGCACATACCTGTCCGAAGATATCTATTTCGATAGCACTATTGATAGCAGTCACCCTGGGGTTTTTGCGGATAGTAGTTGGGTTATTCACATATTCTACATCCATGAGCCGCATAATCAGGTTGGTGTCCATAAAATTATATAACCGCTGGCTGCCAATGGCAAAGCTGGAAATCAGCAAACCGGGATGTACGGCTTTGTACTTGCCGGTAATCACTCCCCGTTCTACCAGGTCAATAATACCATCAGAAAACATTTCCGTATGGATACCGAGGTCTTTGTGATTGGAGAGGCATTGCAGTACCGCGTTGGGAATACCGCCGATACCCATTTGCAGGGTCGCACGGTCATCTATCAGCGAGGCTACATGCTGGCCTATGGAGAGTTCTATATCACTGGGTGCATTAATTTTCTGTGCATAAATTGGGTAATCTACTTCTACGGCGGCATGTATCCTGGAAATATGGATTACACCATCGCCCAGCACCCGTGGCATCTGTGGATTTATCTCTGCAATAATAATCTTTGCCACATCCACGGCGGCCTTGCTCACATCGCAGGATACTCCCAGCGTGCAATACCCGTTTTTATCGGGAGGTGATACAGATATAAGTGCTACATCAATTGGTTGTTCGCTGTTACGAAAGTAGCGGGGTATTTCACTGAGGAACATGGGTACATAATTTGCCCGTCCTTCATTTACTGCTTTGCGGATATTTTTACCAACAAAAAAAGCATCTATCTGAAAAGCATGTGCATGCTCGGGTTCAGCATAAGGAGCTTCCCATTCGGTATGAATACTTACCAGGCGCACTTGTTTTAACTCATGACTGCGGGCGGTCATTGCATTTACCAGTTCTCTGGGGGTAGCTGCTGCGGTGTGTATAAATACGGTGTGTCCGGACTGTATTAACTCTACAGCTGCTTTAATCGATGTGTAGGACATAGTGGATGATTTTCTCCAAAATTATCGTGCAGCAAAAAAAATAACTATGAGTAAAGTCATGTCGTAAATTTAATTTTTAGTGACTGCTTATTGTCAACAAACAATCATCAGAAATTGTTGGACTTTCTCTTTGAAATAACGGTGATGGATATACTAAATTACAGACCCGCAGTGGCGGCAGATACGGTGGCTATCAGGGAGGTTTCCATGCGGAGCTACGGCCAGTTTGAAAACGTGCTGGCGCCGGAGCACTGGGAAAGAATGAAACATAGTATGAGTGATCCGGAGATGCTGGATGAGCTGATGAGTATTGCCACCATCTTTGTCTGCGATACCGGCAACGAACTGGCAGGTGTGGTATTCCTGGTGCCATCCGGAAATCCAACGCCTCTTTATCCTGCCGACTGGGCCTATATCCGCCGTTTGGGCGTTCATCCCGGGTACCGGGGACATGGGATTGGCCGCAGGTTAACAGAAATGTGTATTGAGCAGGCGGGCATCAACGGAGAGAAAATCCTGGGGTTGCATACCAGTACCATAATGCCGGATGCCCGGCACCTTTATGGTAAACTTGGGTTTACACTGATTCGCGAGTTGGAGCCTATTTTGGGGCAGCAATACTGGTTGTACAGCAAGGATTTACGACAATAGTTATCCATTTTAGCTCTATATGTTGATAAATTCATATTATCTGTTGTGACTTGTACATGCTTTAATTTTCTATATTAGCAATCTAAAACCTGGTACACAACTTCTTTGCGGCGTGATTTGGCACATATAAGTGAGCAAGTGCTCATTGAGCGATTAGTAATAGGGGATCCTGCGGCAAAAGAGTTGTTGTATGACCGCTACGCGGGAGCGCTTTATAGTATGGTGCTACAGCTGGTGCCAATAAGAGAGCGGGCGGATGATGTAATTGTAAGGGTATTTACCTGGGCCTTTCATCACATTGCAACATTTCATTCATCGGGTTACAAGACTTTGTTTGCGTGGCTGATGCGCAAAGCAAGAGAGCTTGCCATTAAAGAAGCACTGCCGGAAACCGCGTTAACCGGATCAGAGCTGATGAAACAGGAAGAAGGAGTATTACAACGTTTTTATTTAGTGCTGCCAGCCGACCAGCAGCAAGTGTTCCGGCTTAGTTATTTTAAAGGATTATCAATCACAACGATAGCTCGCTTACTGGCCCTGCCGGAAGAGCAAATAAATGACATCCTGGGAGATGCAATGAAATCTTTCAGACAATTCTTAAAAGATACGTGGAACTAAAATTCTACATAGAAAGCGGTATTATCGAGTCCTTTGTGCTGGGCCTCGCTTCTGAAGCAGAAGTAGAAGAGCTGCAACACATGAGAAAACTATATCCTGAACTGGATACAGAAGTGGAATTCGTGGAGCGCCGTTTGGAAAGGGCTGCATTTGATGAGCCTGCACTTCCGCCCGCGGAAGTGCGCGATCGTGTACTGCAAAAAATCAGGTGGGAGCAGGGGCATGCTTATTCGGATCCCTCTTCCAACTATACCTTTATTAACATTCAACCAAAAGACGGGAGCCATATCACCGTTCACCGCTGGTGGAAGATATTTTTCATTATCTTCTTCATCATGTCCAAAGTATTTCTTTTCCTGGCTATCTTTTATTACCTCAAATACCGCATGTCGCAGGAACAGCATGGCGACAATCTCCACCACCAAACCAAACAGGAACAAACACAAAATACAATAGCGTAATTTTCCGGCTGGAAAATCGTTATTAAAAATATTTTCTCAATTTGAGAATCCGCCATGTTCGGATTTAACGTATCTATTGACATGGTATTTATTAATTATTTTTTGCATTTGAGTCGTTTCGTAATCTCGTAGTTTGAACATCAGTAACTATATAGAAAGTGGCATTATAGAGCGTTACCTGCTTGGCCTTACTTCTCCCGAACAGGAAGAGGAATTACTTCATCTACGCCAGATTTATCCGCTATTGGAACTGGAGATTACAGCAGCAGAGCTTCGTTTCGAGGACAAGTTGCTGGAAGAAGGGGTAAATCCTCCCCATGAACTGCGAAATACTGTACTTCAGCGGATCCGGCGGAGTAGTGGCCCAAAGGAACGAAGTTGGGGGAACTATAACAACCATGAACATACGAACCCGGGCCCTACATATATACACCTGGAGCCTTTCTGGAACCGCCGCATATCTGTGAGCATGTGGTGGCGTTGCGCGTTTATTGCCATTGTAGTGCTGACGATGGCGCTCGCCGCCAGTACCTGGCATTTCTATCATCGCGCCGAACAACTGGAAGACGTGCTCATAAAGCTCAAAGTCCCGGTGGTAAACAATCCTGCACCAGCCACCCATTAAAGGCTCACTTTCATTTGGTACGTTTCTTGCAAATGCTGAACTTGCCGCCGTATTCGTGCTGTTATAAACCTTATTTGATAACTGCGTGTTGAATACTATGGCATTTAAACACACAAACTAATTTCCCATGAGAAAATTTTCATTTGCAGCATTACTGATGGCTATTGTGGCCGTTTTTGCATCTTCCTGCTCCCCAAAACAAGGTGTTACACAAGACATTAACAAAAGCGCGGTAAAGGGTAACTGGGTATTAACCGATATTAAATATGAAGGTATTCCTGACAATGCCAAAGTAACTGTATTCGATGAAGCGAATGCAAAATGCTTTATCGGTAGCCAGTGGGTACTTCCTGACAACTGGGCAGGTGGTTCTTACACGCTTTCTTCTACAGATGGTGGTTGCAGCGCAGTAACACAAAATATTGCATGGACATTGACCAAATCAGGTGGTGTTACCATGTTCGGCTTTAAAAAGCTGTACAGTGGCGATAAAGCCAAAAACGTAACAACCGGCTACAGAGTGGAAGTGGTGAGTGCAGGTAGCACGATGACCTGGAGAGCAAATGTAAACTTCGAAAGTAAGAGCGCGGCAATTATCTACACATTGCAACGCAAATAGTATAGAGCTGTTAGCCATTAGCTTTTAGCTTTTAGAAATGCAGCGGAACATTTAAGTATAGCAATATGCTTAAATGTTCCGCTGCATTTTTTTCTAAAAGCTAAAAGCTAATGGCTAAAAGCTAAAAATAGTATATTTAGACAGCAATAATCAAGCACCAGAATTATGAGCACGCATTCCCAAATTCAATTCCTGGCACATGCCAGCTTCCAGATCACCACGCCCGAAGGACATGTTATTTTAATAGATCCCTGGTATACCAATAATCCGGCAATGCCAGCCGATCTGACAATCCCGGAAAAGGTAGACCTGATATTGATTACACATGGGCATCGTGATCACCTGGATAGCAAAATAGTAGATATCATACGTACCAAATCTCCCAAGGTAATTGCCAATCCCATTGTACGCTTTTATTTACAGGAGCAAGGCGTGCCGGATCACGTCTTTGAACCGATGAACGCCGGTGGTACGGTCAGTATCCTGAATGTAAAAATAACGATGACCAATGCTTTTCATTTTGCGCATATCAATCTGCCAGATGGTAAGATCGGGTATCCTCATGCCAGCAACGGTTTCATTGTATGGATGAGCGATGATGTTTCTGTTTATTATTCCGGCGATACTTCTGTATTTGCCGACATGGAATTAATAGGCGAAATTTACGAGCCGGATATTGCTATTCTGCCCATTGGTGACCGTTTCACGATGGGGCCATTGGAAGCAGCTTTCGCCATCCGGCTGTTGAAAGTAAAGCATGTAATTCCTTGTCATTATGGTACCATGCCTACACTGAGCGGCACTCCGGAAAAGTTGGCGGCTTTAACAGAAGATGTAGACCGATTGGAAATTCATGCGCTGAAGCCCGGAGAAATACTAGATACCAGTATCATAAGAACGAGATACCGATAGCGAAATGTAGAAGAATAGTTAAATCCCGATTCATGTTACCCCTGAGTACTGCACGCTTATTCATATATCCATGCCGTTTGCCCTTGCTGACGGAAATATATCTGCGGCACCCTCATGCCCGCGAAGTATTGGAGGCCGGCATACCGGAAGAATGGCCACAGGAGGATCTGAAAGAACAATTGCCTCACTTTATAGAGCTGCTGCAACATGATCCCAAATCATTTCCCTGGATGTTATGGATTATTGTATCCAAAGATGAGAAAGTGGTGATAGGAGATGCCGGCTTTAAAGGACGCCCTGATAAAAATGGGGTAGTGGAAATTGGCTATGCCATGTTGCCATCTCACCGGGGCCAGGGATATATGCAGGAAGCTGCCGCCGCCCTGGTATCATGGGCATTCCGGCAGCCACATGTGAAAAAGCTGATTGCCGAGTGCGATGTTACCAACGTTGCGTCTATGAAAGTTTTACAACACCTGGGCATGGAAGAAATAGCTTCTTCAGGAGAAATGCTGCATTGGCATTTGTTGAATAAATAGCGTAGATACGTAGTCGTTATTCCGTCATATTTTGCTTTGCAAAACGGATAAAAAGCTGGCAAAGTTTGTCCTGAAGCCCCTGCAGATAAGTGAAATGCAGCTTCCTTACCAACTTAAAGTTTTTCACCGGCAAAATGGTAAACTCTCCCAGCTCCAGTTCGCGCTGTACTGCATGTAAGGATACAAATGCAGCACAGGGCGAATGGTGAAGGTATGATTTGATACTTTCCGTACTGCCCATATACATGGCCACATTCAGGTCAGTGATCTTTAGTTTTAAGCGCTTCAGTTCTTCCGTGATCACTTCCAGGGTACCGGAACCATGTTCCCGCATCAACAGCGGAATGGTTTTCAGGTCAGCCGCTGTCAACGGTTCCCCGGTGCCATACTGGTGTTTAACATTGCCTACCAGCACAATTTCATCTTTCGCAAACTCCACATATTTCAGCAACGGATTTTTAGAACTACCTTCTATAATGCCCAGCTGTATAGTTTTTTCAAACAGGGCCTGTTCAATTTGCTCAGTATTACCATTTGTCAGGGATGTTTTTACATCCGGATAACGTTGGTTGAATTTAGCGAGCAGGGGTGGTATCAGGTATTGCGCAATAGTGGTGCTGGCGCCTATTGGTAACAGCCCGCCCTGCATATGTTTGAGCTGATTTACATCGTATTCGAGGTTGCGGTAATCGGTGAAAATGATTTCTGCATGATGCATCACCAGCAAACCGGCACGGGTTAATTTTATTTTGTTGCCTATTCTTTCAAACATAGCCATCCCCAATTGCTGCTCCAGCTCATGTATATGCTTGGTAACAGCTGGTTGTGAAATGTATAACTCCTCTGCAGCTTTGGTGAAGCTAAGGCGTTTGGCTACGGTATGAAATACCCTGAGTCTGAAATCGAACATGCAATAAAAATACAAAATAACCTTACAACTCAGGCGGCGTAAAGCCAAAGTGTTTATAAATACCCTGTCCCTGTGGTCCCATCAGGAAGTCCATAAAAGCCTTTGCAGCTTCCGGATGTGGTGCACTTTTCAGGATACCAGCCCAATAGGAGGCCCGGATGTTTTCCTTTTCCGGTATTCTTACCACGTCTACCGGGTGGGCAATCATTTGCTGATAATAAGCTTCTGTAAACCATACCGGGCCGGCATCTGCCTGTTTGTACAGAATGCGTAAAGGTGTTTCCCGATGATGGATTTTTGTGAGATAGGTGCTGCCTTTGGCTACCTTATCTTTCATAATGGTTTGTTGCAGCATAGTGCCACCTGCTTTTACATAGGCTTCTTCTATCCGCTTACCGATGCCTTCCCAGGCGGGATTGGGCATGCTTACCCTTACGTCTTTGCGGGCCAGGTCAGCGAGACGGTTCACTTTTTTAGGATTGCCTTTTGGTACCATAATGGCCAGGGTGTTGCCCGCATAATTTTTTACCAGGGAGAAGCTATCCTTTAGCTGATCTATGCGGCCTTTGCCTGCGGTATAGATGTCCGGTTGTATGGCAATACGCAGATTACCCAATACCAGCGATCCGCTGAGGATTTGCTGCGCCAGTATGCCAGGTGGCAATGTTTCTGCAAATACGCGCTTGTACTGTGGATATGTCTTCTTAAAATCAGTGATCAGGGAATCGATGACCATAAACTGATTGCCTGCAAAAAAGATGACCAGTTGCGGATCGATAATGTCGCCGTATAAATCAGGTACGTTATCGATGCCAGGTACAGTAAAGGCCACGCCCGCGGCTGGTGGTGTATTCCAGGGGGGATCGAAGTGATGATCCTGGGCATGTAGCGCCCCTGCCAATAGTAGGGTTACCATCAGCGTTGTTATAAAGTATTTCATGTTTTTCGTTTATGGGTGTACGTAGGACCAGCCTTCCGCTTGTTTGATAATTAATTCACCGTTACCGCTGGGAGTGTAACTGATGAAGGGAAACAAATCTTCTTTAGGGATATTTCTTTCCCGCAGGGTGTTTTCGCATTCTACCATCAGCACGCCTTTGGTCTGCAGTTCCTGTAGCAATGATTCGTAAGGATGATCTTTTTTGAAGGCAGTAACACCGCTTCCATGGGCCACCAATTCAATGGTTACTTTGTTTTGCAGGCGCGGATCTTCCAGGGCATTTTTAATGTTGCGCAGGGTATTACGGATCACTTTATCGTCATCGCTGTTGAGCTGATAAATAGCCTTGTACTTCGTTTTACGCTGACTCATGGCATATTGGGTGCCCAATATGCTAAAGAGGCAGAGCAGGATCATTACTTTCTTCATGGTTCTTCTATTGTTTAACGATTAATGTTGCATGGGTTTAAACGGTCCGTATTTATGTTGTTTCTCTGAGTAGGCATCTGCGTAGGGTCCGAAAGGAAAGTCGATAGGTTTTCGTTTTATATCCTGCCAGTCGGCCGACTGATCTTTATGCGGCCTTGGTTGTGAATTAACGAATGCCGCCACGTCCCAGGACTCTTCATCGGTGAGGCGGGGATTATTATGATCTACGCCAAAGGGCATATTGTATTTCACGTAGCCGGCAAAGCTGGAAAGGCGGAATAATCCTGCGCCATCATTGTAGCTGTGCGGGCCCCATAGTGGCGGAAAGGTATAGGTGATATCATCCGGCGTTTTTACTCCTTCTCCGTTGGCGCCGTGGCAGCTCTGGCATTGTTGCTGATATACCTGGGCGCCTTTTTGGGGATCTGCCGGACGGGCCAGGAAGGCGATTTTTTTGATGCCACTACCATCCGGCTTTGCCTGTGGCGTTACTTCACTGCCCAGCCATTCAATATAGGCTTTTATAGCCACCATCTCTTTGCTGTTGCTGTCTGGTGCGGTGCCATTTAAACTACGCTCAAAACAGTCGCTGATACGTTTATTAAGTGTTTCCGTACTGTTGGACCTTGCCCTGAATCTGGGGTAGGACGCGGCAGTAAAACTGTAGTTATTACCGAATGGTTTTGTGCCGGCCTGCAAATGACAGTTCTGACAGTTCATCCCATTGGTGATGGATCGCACACTACCTTTGGGTCCCAGGTATCGGGCCGTTTCACTTACCAGTGCTTGTCCGTAAAGAATAGCAGTCCCCTTTTCCCCGCTGGGAATGGTAGTAACAGCTGGTGGGCGCCATATGGGTGTTGCAGCTGCCAGCGCAGCAGGTGCCTTTGGAATGTCCGGGTGAGTTAAATCGCGTGTGCAAAGCAACAATGTTTCAATACCGAGTAGCATCACTAACATTAACAGGCATGCAAAAGATCCGGATAGGATCCGCTTATAACGTTGAATCTTATTGGTTTCCATTAAAATTACAGGTTGGTGGATTACGATACAAAAGTAGGGCGCCACCATAGCGAAGTCAAATAACTAATAACTATTAATGATAACTATAAGTTATTGACAACAAGTGATTAAAAACGTAAGTGCTCAAAATAGAGAAAATGTTTTTGAATGAAAAAGCAGGTGTTATCAGTGGTAAAATAAGAGTATGAGTAAAGGAGGAGTTGTGTGTTAATAATAAAAAGAGGATGTATCATATGATACATCCTCTCGGGGAAATTAATTATTTAGCTTCAGTTCAGATGATCAGCTTACGCTTTCTTCTTTCCTGCGTTTTTGTTATTTGATTTGTAGCGCATGTCAGGTGTACCATCTTTTTTGGTAGGTCCTGCTGCTGGAGCGGCAGTAGTTTTGTTTTCTTTAAAGCGTTTATCTGGCGTACCGTCTTTCTTTGTTTTAGCGGCGGTAGCTGCCGGAGCTGGAGCTGTTGCAGGCGCTGTTGTTGCTGCTGTTTTCTTTTCTGCTTTCTCTGCTTTCTTTTCTGTTTTAGTTTTAGTGGCCTTTACTTCTTTTTTCGCGGTGGCAGGTGTTTGCGCCATTGTTACGGTTAAACCCATGAACATGGCCAACAATCCGGTGAGGAGCTTTTTCATATCAAATATGTTTTACGAAAATTTAAGCTTTTTTCTTCATTGCTGTATCCGCTACAGGCCATTTTAAGCAATATTTAATAATTAGTTTTTCTCCACCCACATACCGTTTTCGCGGATCAGGTTAATCAGTTCATTCACGGCAACATCACTGTTAAGGCCACGTTTCACGATTTCTTTACCCCGGTAAAGGGTGATTTTGCCTACACCGCTGCCTACATAGCCAAAGTCGGCATCGGCCATTTCACCAGGACCATTCACGATACAGCCCATGATGGCAATTTTCACACCTTTCAGGTGATGGGTTACTGCCCGGATCCTGGCAGTAGTTTCCTGTAAATCAAACAGGGTGCGGCCGCAGGAAGGGCAGGAAATATATTCTGTTTTGGAAATGCGGGTACGGGTAGCCTGTAAAATACCAAATGCTACATTGTTCAAAGTGAGTAGTGCAGGGGTGTTATCCGCATTACTTAACCACAGTCCATCGCCGAAACCATCCAGGAGCAGCGCCCCGGCTTCGGTAGCGTGGTGGATCAGGTGTTCATCTGCCGAAGGCTGATGACTGATACTATGGATGATAACAGGAACGGTGATGTTATTTTCAAGCAAGGTAATGAACAGGCGTCTGATAGCGGCCATGGCATTACTTCCGGTGGCAGAAGCTACGAGCACAGTGCTGTTAGCGATGTTGGGCCGAACCAGGTAACGCAGCAGTTCCATATGGGGCAGCGTGTCTTGCTCCTGATAGTTACAGTTGTATTGAACAAAATTAATGCGCGCTCTTTTATCAACTTCACAGGCCTGTATATATTCCCGGGGATTGAAATAAGGAACCAGCTCCAGTTTATTTTCCAAAGTATTCCAGTATTGAGCATCTATCACTACCCGCAAAGTGCCGGGCAATCCGAAGGAAGGCAGTTGTTTGCCGGTGTAGATGTAGTCTGCTGCTGCATCGCCGATATTCCATTTATCACTGGGTTCATCGTATTGGTAGCCGATGGCGGTGAGATCTGCCGGTTGCAGGTGTTCTTTTGCGCTGTAATCTGCTACTACTACAGGCACCTGTTTTTCCCCGATGTTTTCCACATGGGTAGTTTCGCGGCGCTGGTATGTAAAAGGAGAGTAGGGCACGGTGGTTACCGGTGGAATAGTCGTATAGTCGTTGCGGTTAGCATATCTTTTCACAATATCCTTACATACAGGCAGCTCAAATTCGGGGTCCTCTGTCAGGGATACGCGAATGGTATCACCTACGCCATCTTCCAGCAATGTACCGATACCGATAGCCGATTTAATACGACCATCTTCACCATCGCCGGCTTCTGTTACGCCCAGGTGCAGCGGGTAGCAGTGGCCCAGTTCCTGCTGCATGGTTTGCACCAGCAGACGGTAAGCCTGTACCATCACCTGTGGGTTACTGGCTTTCATGCTCAGTATAATATTGCGGTAGTCCAGGTTTTCTGCAATACGCAAAAACTCCATGGCACTTTCCACCATACCCATGGGGGTATCGCCGTAGCGGCTCATGATACGATCGCTCAGCGAACCGTGGTTGGTACCGATGCGCATAGCGGTGCCATATTCCTTACAGATTTTTACCAGTGGAGAAAAACGTTCGCGGATGCGGTCTATTTCTTCCAGGTATTCACTGTCGGTATAATCTATCTGTTCAAATTTCTTCTTATCTACATAGTTCCCCGGGTTCACACGTACTTTTTCTACGATGCGTGCGGCTATTTCTGCTGCATTGGGGGTAAAGTGGATATCTGCTACCAAAGGAACGTTGTAGCCTTGTTTGCGTAATTCGTTTTTGATCACGAGCAGGTTATCCGCTTCTTTTTTACTGGGGGCGGTAATACGCACCAGTTCTGCACCAGCTTCGATACAACGGATCGTTTGCGCTACTGTGGCGGCGGTGTCCATGGTATCGGTGGTGGTCATCGTTTGAATGCGGATCGGGTTAAAATTTCCGATAATAAGATCTCCCACCTTAACTTCCAGTGTGGCCAATCGCTTGTATTCTGTCAGAGAGTCGCAATAAAGTTGCATACGTTTGTTTTGTTTTCCTGCGGAAGCAAAGTTAACTAAACCTGCTTAGTAAAAGTCAAAAAAGAGGTCATATATGAGCTCACCTTAAAGCTACATTAAATTCCACGAACGGTGGTTGCAGGGCGACACAAATAGGGGATAAAGCCGTAAATTTGAGCCTTCATATGTTAGTTAATAAAAGCATTGATATACCTTATCAGCAGCTACCATTTAAAGGGCAGTTTAATATCGCATCACTGGGCATGTTCCGCAATGAACTGACAGACCAGCCTCACCGCCATGATCACTTTCAGATTATCTGGTTTACAAAGGGTAAAGGCAGGCACATGGTGGATTTCGTGTGGTATGATGTGGATGATAATATGATCTTTCTGCTCAGACCCGGACAGGTACATCAGCTGGACTGTGAACGGGAAGGCTACTTCCTGTATTTTACAGAACAGTTTTATTTCACTAACAAACATGATAAAGAAACACTGTACGACTTTACGACGCTTTTCGATAACTGGCACGGATACGGGCCCATCCGGATCAGCGACAATGCCACTGCATCTTTGCAGGGGTTGATTGAGCTGATGAGCAGAGAAAAAAACTTTGCCCCCAACTGCAGCCAGGGTATTGTGAAACATTACCTGAATGCCTTCTTATTGCTGGCGGAAAGGGAAAAGAAACGCAATGCCACAGAAACCATGATGCCGCTTACCCACGATGCCCGGGTAGTACAGCTCCGGCGCCTGCTGGAGCAACACTACCATTGTGAACACCAGGTATCTTTTTATGCCGCCGCTTTTGCCCTTACCCCAAAAAGACTGAACGAAATTACGAAAGACACCACCGGTCGCACAGTGACAGAATTATTGCACGACCGGATTGTGCTCGAATCCAAACGCAACCTGGCATTTAGTCATAAAAGTGTCAAGGAGATCTGCTATGAGCTTGGATTTGAAGACCCTGCCTACTTTAGCCGCTTTTTTAAAAATAATACGGGTATCTCTCCACAGGATTTCCGGGACATGATGTTCAAATAGTACAAGTCAATAGCTGAATTGTCCTAACATGCTCCACTAACCCCGGTTTATATTTGCATACTTATTTGCCAGCCCTTATCAACGGCTTTTTTTAGACGCTATAGATTAATATATGAACATCTGGAAACCGCTTTGCCTGCTGGTCATTACAGCAGGTTGCAGTTCGGCGGCTGTGATGGGTCAAACCCGCCCGCTCACCTTGCAGGAAGCACTACAAACAGGATTGAAAAATTATCAGTCCATCAAGGCAAAAGAAAACTATGCTAAGGCAGCTACAGAAAATATCAGCGCAGTTAAAAGAGAATACTTACCTGATCTGAATCTTTCCGCTCAAAACAGCTATGGTACTGTGAATGGAGAAAATGGCCCGATGTGGGGCTACAAAGGCTGGACGACCGGCGCCTCCGGACCGGCACTGCCTACGCAAAACTGGAATGCCGCTTTTGGCGGACTATATCTGGCTAACATCAGCTGGGATGTAGTGACGTTTGGGCGCCAACACGCAAAAGTATTGGCAGCTAAAGAACAACTGAATACTAACCGCGCAGACCTGGACCAGGAAACATTTGAACAACAAATACGTATTGCCGGCGCGTATCTCAATCTGCTGGCAGCGCAACGTTTGAGAGGTTCCATGGAATCCAACCTGAAACGTGCACAGGACCTGCAACATATTATTGTATCACGCGCGTTGAATGGCCTCAGTGCCGGGGTAGACAGCTCCATCGCCAACGCAGAAGTATCCAAAGCCAAACTGACGCTGGTGGATGCAGTGAATTATGAAAATGCTCAGAGCAACAAACTGGCGGAAATGATGGATGTACCGGCACAGGACTTTATCCTGGACACCACTTTCGTTACCAAAATTCCAAATAAGCTGCTGGAAACAGTATCAGCACAGGATTCCGTGTCTTTGAAAGAACAACCACTGCTGAAATTATTCAGCTCCCGCGTTACCCTGAGTGAAGCCAATCAACAACTGATCAGCAAAAACGCCATGCCCCGCCTATCATTCATGGGTGTGATGCAAACGCGAGGCTCCGGTTTTGACTACGACTATAGCGCCGCTAACCTGAGCCACTACAGCCAGGGATACTGGTCGGGTGTGAAACCACAGGTAGCTAATTATCTCGTGGGCCTCAACCTTTCCTGGACGGTAACAGATCTTTGGCGCACGCACTCGCAGGTAGCCCGTCAGCACTATACCACAGAAGGATTGAAGAATGAATACAATCAAACCTACAGCCGCCTGCAACATCAGCTGCAACTGTCGGAACAACAAATAGATAATGCAGTGAAGAAATACCGGGAAGCGCCTGTTGGCCTGAAAGCAGCCAGTGACGCATTTCTGCAGAAGAGTACCCTGTATGAAAACGGATTATCCAATATCGCAGACCTGGCCCAGGCCCTGTATAATATTAACCGGGCGGAAACAGACAGAGATATTGCCTACAACGGCGTATGGCAGGCAATACTCTATAAATCTGCTACAGTAGGGGATTTGCAGTTGTTTCTAAGCCAGCTATAGCTTTTAGCTATTAGCTATTAGCTTTTAGATTAGAGCGACTAGCTTCATAAGTTATCCGCTCTAATCTAAAAGCTAAAAGCTAACTGCTAACAGCTCCATAAAAACCTTCAATTTTTGAACGAACTCACATGAACCTGATTAAAACCGCATTACAAAAACCAATAGCCATCATCGTAGTTGTGATGGGCCTCTTGTTTTTTGGTATTAAATCTACGCGGGATATTAAAATAGATATCTTCCCAGACCTCAACCTGCCGGCCATTTACGTATCACAACCTTATGGTGGTATGTCGCCACAACAGATGGAAGGTTTTATTGCTACCAACTATCAAAACCTCTTCCTGTATGTAACAGGTGTAAAGGATATTGAAGCCAAAAATATTCAGGGCCTCACCATGATTAAGATCTCTTTTTATGAAGGGACCAACATGGCGCAAGCCGCGGCGGAAGTGACTGCCATGGCCAATCGTGCATTCTCCGCGATGCCGTCTGGTACGCAACCGCCTTTTATCATTCGCTTTGATGCGAGCACCTTGCCCATCGGGCAGCTGGCACTGAGCAGTCCTACCCGTTCCAATAACGAACTACAGGATCTGGCCATGACCGTAGTACGACCATCATTTAGCCGTATTGCCGGTCTTACTTCACCTGCACCTTTTGGTGGTAACTCCCGCACCATCGTAATTCACGTAGATCCGGAACAGATGCGCAGTCACCATCTTACGGCAGACCAGGTAGTTGCCGCCATCAAAGATAATAACCAGATATCTCCGGCAGGTAACGTACGTATCGGTGATATCACCTATCTCACCCCCGCTAATACGGTGATCCGCACTGTAAAGGAATTTGAAAATATTCCGCTGGTAATGGGAGATGGTCCTACCGTGTTTGTGAGAGATGTAGCCAAAGTAGAAGATGCGGCAGATGTGACCAGTAGCTATGCAGTTATTAATGGTAAGCGTTCTGTTTACCTGCCCATCATTAAAACAGCAGACGCTTCTACCTGGACGGTGGTGAATAATTTAAAAGATGCATTACCCAAGATACAGAAGTTATTACCGGAAGATGTAAAAATATCTTTTGTATTTGACCAGAGTGTATATGTGATCAATGCAGTGAAAAGCTTGATCAGTGAAGGGGTAATTGGTGCAGTACTGACAGCCCTGATGGTGCTGCTGTTCCTTGGAGATCGCCGTAGCGCTTACATTGTGATCATCACTATTCCGGTGTCTATCATCATCGGTGTGATGTTCCTGAAACTCTTCGGGCAAACCATCAATATTATGACACTGAGTGGACTGGCACTCGCAATCGGTATCCTGGTAGATGAGTCTACCGTTACCATTGAAAATATTCACCAGCACCTGGAAATGGGTAAGCCCAAAGCCCAGGCAGTATGGCATGCATGTCAGGAAATTGCTTTCCCGAAATTACTGATCCTGCTATGTATACTCGCGGTATTTGCACCTTCCTTTACCATGACAGGTGTGCCCCGCGCGATGTTCATGCCATTGTCGCTGGCCATCGGATTTTCCATGATTGCTTCTTACCTGCTGTCACAAACACTGGTGCCTATCCTGGCGAACTGGATGTTGAAGGAAGAAAAATTTCAGCATCATGCCCGTCCGCATGTCCATAGTAATGATGCGCATAAAACAGCCGGCTATATAGAAACAGAGATAGCAGATGAAAAACAACACACGAAAACTATTTCAGGCTTCGACCGGTTTAAGCTTCGCTTTATCGGATGGCTGGAAACATTACTAAAAAGACGGAAACTAGTCATAGGTGCGTACTTCCTGGGTGTTCTCGGAATAGTAGCCCTTTGCATAAGTATTATAGGCCGTGATATTTTACCTAAACTGAATAACGGACAATTCCAGTTGCGCCTGAAAGAGCCAACGGGAACCCGCCTGGAACGGACGGAAACCATGCTTATTAAATCAACGGAGATTCTGAAGGAGATGGTCGGTGCTAAAAACATCGACATCACCTCCTCCTTTATCGGTACACATCCCTCGTCCTATTCTACCAATCCCATTTACCTGTTCATGGCCACTCCTAACGAGGCCGTACTACAGGTAAATCTGAAAGAGGATTACAAGGTGAATATGGACGAGTTTAAGGAGAAACTCCGTAAGCGTATCCACGAACAAATGCCGGAAGTGAAGATGAGCTTTGAGCCTATTGATCTGACCGACAAGGTAATGAGCCAGGGTGCCGCTACGCCGATTGAAATTGCGGTGATGGGTAAAAACCTGAAAGAAAGCGTACCGTTTGCCAAGAAGGTAATGGAAGAGATGAAAAAGATTCCTTACCTGCGTGATATACAGATTAATCAACCGATGGATTATCCGGCTATCCGTATTAACATCGACCGGGAAAGGGCCGGGCAGCTGGGCGTAAGCGTAACAGATATCGCCAAGTCGCTGACTGCATCGACTTCTTCCAGCCGCTTTACGGAAAAGAATAACTGGCTGGATGAGCGAAACGCCACCTCTTATTTTGTACAGATATCTGTACCTGAAAATGAAATGAGCAGTATCAATGATATGGCGGCTATCCCGGTGAGTAAAGATAAGTCCCGCCCTTCATTGGGAGATGTGGCTACACTCACACCGGATACCATTGTAGGAGAATATGATCGTATCGGAGCCGTAAGAATTGTGTCTATTGGTGCTAATATTTATAAGAAAGATCTGGGCAATGCTTCTGCGGCAGTTGCGGCGGCTATTAAGCGTGCCGGTGAGCCACCACGTGGTATTACCGTAGAAAAGCGCGGCTTGATGAATTTGTTGGGAGAAACGCTGGATAGCTTACAATCCGGTTTGGCGGTAGCTATTGTGGTGATCCTGTTATTGCTGGCAGCTAACTTCCAGTCGTTCAAAGTGGCGCTGGTGGTTATTTCTACTATCCCTGCGGTATTGGCCGGTTCGCTGATCATGTTGCTGATCACCGGTTCTACTCTCAATCTGCAATCTTACATGGGTATTATCATGTCGGTGGGGGTATCGGTGGCCAATGCTATTCTGCTGATTACAAATGCGGAGAAGTTGCGGCTGGAAAATCATGATGCCCGCAGATCTGCGCTGGAAGGTACTTCTATTCGTTTGCGTCCCATCCTGATGACCAGTATCGCCATGGTGGCGGGTATGATACCAATGGCTTCCGGTTTGGGTGAAGCGGGTGATCAAACGGCTCCATTGGGTCGTGCCGTAATTGGCGGATTGATCGCCAGTACGTTTGCTTCCCTGTTTATTCTGCCTTTGATTTTCTCCTGGGTACAACAGAAAACTACCGTGAAATCGGTGTCGCTGGATCCGGAAGATGAAAACAGTCAGTATTATGTTCCCGGCGCGGAACGTGTTTAACAGCGCCGTTTTAAGTATAACTATAATGACTAAACGACATACCAATATCATGAATATAAATAAATACAGCCTGTCGTATCGGGTCATGACGGCTGCTGCGTTGTTACCAATAGGGCTGTTTTTTGCTTCCTGCCATAGTTCCCGGGCAGATGATGAAAATACTTCGGAGAATCAAAGTGTACAGGTGAAAATTATTCACCTGCAGAAAAGCCAGCTGGATGCATCTCTCAGGTTACCGGGAGAAATAAAGCCTTTCCAGTTTGCCGACCTGTATGCAAAGGTAAATAGCTATGTGAAAAATGTGAATGTAGATCTGGGAAGCCAGGTACTCGCCGGCCAGGTGCTGGCTACACTGGATGCACCTGAAATGAATACACAATTGCTGGAAGCGCAGTCACGCCTCCACACTAAAGAAGCCATGTTCCGTGCCAGCCGCGCTACCTACGAGCGTTTGCTGAAAACAAGTAAAGTGCCAGGTACCATTTCCCCCAACGACCTGGATATGGCTTTTGAGAAAATGAGTGCAGACAGCGCGGAGTTATTATCCTCCCGGTCTTCCTATCATGAAGTGCAACAGATGTTGGGCTATCTCGTGATCCGGGCACCTTTCAGCGGCGTTATCAGTCAACGTAACGTACATCCGGGCACCTATGTAGGCCCGGCGGGGAAAGGTTCTGACAGACCTTTGTTTCGCCTGGAAGAACAGCAGAAACTGCGTTTGTCCGTAGCCGTACCTGAAATATATACAGACGAAGCGGCCCACGCAGGAGATGTTCGTTTCACCGTGAAATCATTACCTGGAGATACTTTTACCGCCAAAGTAAACCGTATTGCCGGTAGTCTGGATGTAAAGCTTCGCTCAGAAATACTGGAGATGGATGTGGCCAACAAAAACGCCAAACTGCTGCCCGGTATGTATGCAGAAGTACAAATGCCCATGCCCGGTAAGAAAGATGTGTACGTGGTGCCGAAATCCGCCATCATCACTAATTCAGAGAAAGTATTTGTGATCAAATCCGTCAACAACAAAGCGGTGTGGATACCAGTGAAGTGTGGGAATGAATCTAACGGACTGGTAGAAGTTTTTGGTGATTTATCAGACAATGATCAACTGGTACAAAACGGCAGCGATGAAATAAAAGAAGGAACAGCCTTACAGGCAGTTGCAAAATAATGTGTGTTTAAAGGAGGAAGTAATTTGCGGAATTAAGAATCGAACTGGCTAAGGAATCAGATAAAAGGTTAAATGAATCGAGTGATGAAGAATCAATTAATCGGCCTATATACAGTAGTGTAAAAAAAAGAAAAGAAGCAGGCAAATTACTTCGCGATGAATGGGCATTACAGCGCTTCCGTAAAGGGGGCGCTGTTGCTTTAAAACACGAAAGAGAATTGTTGCCATCGTGTAACAATTGTAGGTTTAGGTAAAACGGCCGGAATACTCTTGTTCCGGTTTTTTTATGTCCGGCCTACAATACCTTCAGTGGATATGGAGCTACTCCGGTACATTACCCTCTGCCGCTAAATAAAACATCCAAAAGCAAGTGGACTTACTTTTGGACGTTAATGTATAATGAGGGATGAAATGCTTACCAGTCTTTCTCGTTAGACACCGGTTGTCCCTTCACTTTCTTCGCTTTATCCTGTAATTTCTTTTCTTCCTGTGATAATGCCTGCAGTAAACGTTCTGCTTCCTGCTTGCTCATTTTGCTGGGCTGTGGCTCTGGTTTCTGCTGATCTTCTTTGTCTTTACCCTGATCTTTATCTTTATTCTGCTGGTCCTTGTTCTGGTCTTTATTTTTGTCCTTGTCTTTATTCTGTTGGTCTTTGTTCTGATCTTTGTTTTTATCCTGGTCTTTGTTCTTGTCGTTCTTATTCTTGTCTTTGTTTTTATCCTTATTATCTTTCTTGTCGTCACCACCACCGCCTTGTTGTTGCTTTTTCAGCATCGCCTGTGCATAAGCGAGGTTATAGCGGGCATCTTCATCGGAAGGATTTATTTTCAAGGCTTGTTTGTAGGATTTGATACTTTCTTCCCACTTTTTATCTTCCATAAAGGTGTTGCCGATGTTGTAGTCTGCATCCGATTTTATGCCTGGTTTATCGCCCAGTTTCAGGGTGTTGGCATATTGTTTACGGGCATCATCGTAGCGTTTCTGCTGATACAGGGAATTCCCCAGGTTATAATTACCTATCGCAGATTGGGCATTTTGTTCCAGTGCTTTTTTGTAATTGGCTTCAGCATCGGTGAATTGTTGTTTTTTATACAACTCGTTGCCTTTGCGGATATACTGATTGGTGCCGTTTTGAGCAAACAGGCTGGCACCGGAGAGCAGCGCTACCGTGGTAATAAAACAATATTTTATAAAAATAATTTTCATGAGCCGTTGTATTAAGCTGCGGGTGTTTCTGCCGTACGTTTGAAACGTACTTCAGGGATAAAAAATTCAATCAGCAGCAATGCCAGGCAGATGCCCAGGAAATATTGAAAATAACTATTGTAATCTGTGAATACATTTTCGCCAAACTCTTTCTGTTCCATGCTGTCTATTTTATTCACCAGGGTATTCACCACATCGTCTGTATTATTATCCAGGTGCTGATAAATACCTTTACCGGCAGCAGCAATAGATCTGAGTTCGTTTTCATTCAGCTTGGAGATAACGGTATTTCCTTCCCGGTCTTTTTTATAACCACCTGTTTCAGGGTCGGGGAGGGGAGAACCAGATACCGATCCAATGCCGATGGTATTAGTCACCGCGCCGTTTTCGAAGGCGGCTTTAGTTCGTTGTATTGCTGTTTCGTCATGATCTTCCCCATCGGAGATAATGATCAGGGCTTTATGTTTACGTTCTTTTTTATTGAAAGCATCATCAGATACCTGTATGGCTTGTCCGATAGCAGTACCCTGTGAAGGTATCATATCCGGAGATACGGTGCTGAGATACATTTTGGCAGCGGAATAATCCACCGTCAGCGGCATTTGCAGATAGGCATTGCCGGCAAATACCACCAGGCCTACGCGGTCGTTGTCCAGCTTATCCATCAATTTGCTGATCAGCTGGCGTGCACGGGTAAGGCGATCTGGCTGTACATCGGTGGCCAGCATACTTTTACTTACATCCAGCGCAATCATTACATCCACTCCTTTGCGGGTGATCTTTTCCATGCGGCTACCCTTCTGGAGGTTAGCAAGGCCCACTACACCAAAAAAGAAGGCCAGGAAGATAAGCAGGAACTTTAATACAAACAGTTTGCGGGAATAGCCGGTAAAAAGCTTTTCTACCAGTGCCTGGTCTCCAATACGGCGTATAGAACGGCGTTTCCACCAGGATACACCCAGGAAGGCCACCTGTAATACTAACAGGAGCACCAATGCCCATAAATATTCACTATGCTGAAATCGTAACATATTCGATTTTAAGATATCCGTTACCGGTAGTAAACCAGGTAAGATATCAAAAATAATTTTTTTGTCACGTATTGCAAGCCGTTGAGGTGGGGTTTTATCGTTTTTTTAACGATCACTTGTTATTGGAGTGCACTTTTGCAAGGTTGGGTGCGCCTTAAATGTAGGAGGAGCCGGTTTCAAAGCCGGCTTTGACCTGCCTTTGAGGTGGACTTGAGCTGGAGGAGAGGTGGACTTGATGTGGACTTGAGATTTATCTGGTGATGGGGAGATGACTGCTGGTAGGGTATTTGCTCATCTCCCCATCGCCGGATGACAAAAATTACATTTCGCCTTTGAAATAGCCGGCATCGGTGAGGATATTGCGGAGTATTTCCATGCGAACTTTAGGCATATCGATGTTGGGGTCCTCTGTTTCAATGTTCAGCACAAAGAAGCAGGGATGCCTGTTTTCTTCAATCCAGCCCACGATCCAGCCTATTTTCTTAGCCTCATTATTACCCAGGCCTGTTTTGTAAGACAGTTCATATTTTGGCGTTTTTTCCATGAGCATCACGTCACGTACGGTTTTCATGGTTGTTTTCGCAAAGGGCAACTGATCAAAGTATAGTTTCTTTACGAAGCCCAATTCTTCATCTGGTGATATCTGCAGGGAGTTATCCAGCCAGAAAGTATCTAAACGGCTGATTTTCATGTTACCATATTTGATAGAATCCAGCCATAGCTGCATGGTAGGTTGACCAATACGACGGGCTACTTCCTGGAAATAAGGTACAGCCGACTGTTTAAAAGCCTGGGCCATGCTGAGGTCCTGGTTCCATGCAGGAATCTGACGGGTAACACCATCCCAGGGAATGACCATGCTGGTGTCTTTAATGACACCGGTATGCAACCCTACAAGGGCATTGAATATTTTGAATGTAGATGCCGGCAGAAAACGTTTTTTAGCCCTTTCCAGGTTATACACTTTAAACTCCCCCTGGCTGTTATTGAACAACATAAAAGTGCCTTCCACTTTGTATTGGGCAAAATATTTCTCCMAGCTATTCTCTTCTTTTACATTATTCGGTGCGCAGGCAGCAAGGGACAAACCTATCGCCAATAACATCCAGCCAAATCGTTTCATCAGCATAAAGATTAAATTATAAGGGGCAAAAGTAGCCAAAAGAGTGTAAAGCAAAAAGCCATTGAAGCGAATGATATAGGCGGAACATGAGTTTATTATCCGCTATGGTATTCGCTTCAATGGCTTTTTGCCTTATGCTTTCAGCTTTTCGCTCTATTTAATAACGCCGAGTTCCTTGCCCACTTTGGTAAAGGCGGCAATGGCCCTGTCGAGGTGTGCCTGTTCGTGACCGGCGCTCAGCTGTACACGGATGCGGGCCTGGCCTTTTGGTACTACCGGGAAGAAGAATCCAATGACGTAGATGCCTTCCTGTAGTAACTTATCTGCAAACTGTGCGCTCAGTACTGCATCATACAGCATTACCGGAACAATAGGGTGATCACCGGGTTTAATATCGAAACCTGCTTCCGTCATTTTGGTACGGAAGTATTTGGTATTGTATTCCAGTTTATCGCGGAGTTCCGTTGTTTCGCTCAACATGTCCAGTACGGCAATAGAAGCGCCTACAATGCTGGGAGCCACTGAGTTGGAGAACAGGTAAGGACGGCTGCGCTGACGCAGAATGTCAATTACTTCTTTAGGACCGCTGGTGAAACCACCGGAAGCACCACCCAGGGCTTTACCGAGGGTACCTGTGATGATATCTACACGGCCCATTACGCCACGGTATTCGTGTGTACCGCGGCCTGTTTTACCGAGGAAGCCGGAAGAATGGCTTTCATCAGACATCACAATGGCATTGTATTTATCTGCCAGGTCACAGATTTTATCCAGCTGGGCAATGGTACCGTCCATACTGAATGAACCGTCTGTAACAATGATGCGGCTACGGCAGTCTTTCGCCTCCTGCAGCTTTGCTTCCAGGTCGGCCATATTGTTATGCTCATAGCGGAAACGCTGGGCTTTGCACAAACGTACCCCGTCAATGATAGAAGCGTGGTTTAACGCATCAGAGATAATAGCATCCTGCTCATTGAATAAAGGCTCAAATACGCCACCATTGGCGTCAAATGCCGCTACATATAAAATAGTATCTTCTGTACCCAGGAATTTGGAGATTTTTTCCTCCAGCTCCCGGTGAATATCTTGTGTGCCGCAAATAAAGCGGACGCTGCTCATTCCATATCCATGCGTATCAATAGCATCTTTGGCAGCCTTCACTACGGCCGGGTGAGAAGATAACCCCAGGTAGTTATTGGCACAAAAATTAAGTACTGTATTGCCTCCAACCTGTATTTCAGCCCCCTGCTCAGATGTAATAATGCGCTCTCTCTTGTACAAGCCGGCTTTGTTGATATCGCCGAGTTCTTCCCGTAAACGGGTTATAAACTTTTCATTCATAAAAATTGCAATATTTAAATTCGATGTACCAAAGTTATGGGCAATAAATGTATTACGATTATTTATCGCCCACATGACTAACGACCGGATATGCAAAAAGTTTGACCCAGGTGTAACATTTACCCGTTGCACTCCGTCATAGTACTATCATGATTATAAATGCCATGAAGTGAAAAACTGAGCTGTCAGTCTTTAAGTGAGAAATGCTAAAAGAGTATACTGAATAAAGGATTGATGATCAGTTTGAAAGGAACTGTTACTACAACTGTGCGGGAGATTTTACAGGCTTTAGAGCTGGTGTGGGTAACAAGGATGGATGTTGTCAATGATGGGTATTAAAGTTTTTGTCGGAACTTAGCACTAAAATCCCGCACCACCGGAATGACGGAAAAGGAGTACAATAAATGCGTGGATCTGTATTCGGACAATTTATTCCGCTTTATCGTTAAAAATCTGGAGCATGCGGAAGATGCCAGAGACGTAGTACAGAATTCATTCGAAATATTGTGGAAGCACTGTCAGGATGTGCCTTTTGAAAAGGCTAAGTCATACCTGTTCACAGTCGGCTACCACAATATGATAGACCATGTGCGTAAGGTAAAGCGGATCACATTGGTTGACCAGTTTAAAGACGAAGAGAAAGTTTCGGATCATAAGATACATAACGCGAAAGAAGTGATTGAAAAAGCGCTATCCAAACTCAGTGAGGTACAGCGTTCCCTGGTACTGCTAAAGGATTATGAGGGATATTCTTATGAAGAAATAGGAGAGATGATGAACCTGAATCCGTCCCAGGTAAAAGTTTATCTGCACCGTGCCAGGATACATCTGAAGAATTACCTGGTGAAGATGGAGAATGTTATATAATATTTTTATAATTGCTAAAGCATTAATAATAAAATAGATTTTTGTCAATAGAGATTAACATATCAAACTACGAATCCTATCTCCTCAGCTACATCGATGGTGAGCTGAATGAGGCAGAACAGGCGGCGCTGGAGCTTTTCCTGCAAAAGCATCCCCAGTTCAAACAGGAACTGGAGCTGCTGGAAGGCGTACGTGTAGTACCGGATGAAACAATCGTATTTGAGAATAAAGCTGCCTTATACAGAACCTCATCAGTGGATACCGTTGATTATGAGGAGTTAATGCTGAGTTATATTGATGGGGAACTTACTCCTGAAGAAGAACAAACCTTACAGATGTACCTGGCTCAACAGCCAGCTGCCCAAAAGGAACTGTCTCTCCTGCAGGCAACAAAATTAACACCGGATACCAACCTGGTATTTGGAGATAAAGCATCCTTGTACAGAAGTAAGAAACACCGGGTTGCCCCGATGTACCGTCGCATAGGATGGGGCGTAGCGGCTGCCGCTGTAATGGCCGGCCTTATTATCTGGCTGTTACCAGCAGATAATCATACCCAACGTCCGCCAGCATTCGCTGTTAATACACCTGGTGTAGTTACTGCACCAAAAGCAACACCCGCGCCGGCCCCCGCAACTGCAGGACCTGAAGTGGCCGCTGCACCGGTAGCCATACCAGCTGCTGCAAGCCCGCGGAACGATCAACCGCTGTTGGCAAAAAATAATAAAACGGCTACCACCCGCGAAAAGAGGCCGGTAACCACTGCAGCAGCTCCGGCTAAAACAACCGATCTGGCCGCCGCCAATACCACTGCTCCCAAAGCAGATGCACCAGTAATGTCGCAGTTGCCACCTCAGCGCAATTCAATGGATGAAGTGGTGGAACAACATCTGCAACAGGCGGAAAATGCACAGATCGCCGCTGTAAAACCAGAAGCCAATAAAGAAACGGTCATGGCATCAACTGCCACCGTCAGCAATAATAAGGTAGCCCCTGTAACCGCTCAACCGGGCATTCAGGGAGAACTGATCATGTCCGTAAGCGGTAGTGACAGCAAAATCCTCGATAAAGTAACCAACGTAGCTAAGTTTTTTTCCCGTAAAAGGAATAAATAATAAATCATGGTGATAGCATATGAAGCATAAAATTTTACTCATTTTGTTACTGGTATTATGTGGCGAATGGGCTCATGCGCAAAAGGCGGATACAAAGAATGCTCCAGCCACTCCAGATACTATACAGATCAAAGGACTGATCATTATCAAAGGAAAGAATGACAAAGGCCGCACCAGCTATAAATTTTATAGTGATACCGCTTATGCCCGGCAGAAGCTGAAAAAGAACCTGCAAACCAAATGGTTCGTATTTGACCTTGGATTCAATAACTATATTGACCGCAGCGACTATAACGGCGCCAGCTTTATCAGCTACTACCCCAACAGCAGCCAATATTATAACGGCGCCATTGCGTCTCCGGTGGCCAAACAATACAATTACTCAGCTGCCGGACTGGCCACTTTCGCCCCCAGGGACGCAAGCGAGCCATTAACACCATCAGAATTCAAGCTAATCACCGGGAAATCAATCAATTTTAATATATGGATATTTGAGCAGCGACTTAATATAACAAAACACAAACTTAACTTGTTATATGCTTTAGGATTAGAGATGAATAACTATAGGTATGCCCGGAGCGTCACATATTTGCCGG
Organism: Chitinophaga sp. 10T418; assembly: GCF_056394125.1. Classification (NCBI taxonomy): domain Bacteria; kingdom Pseudomonadati; phylum Bacteroidota; class Chitinophagia; order Chitinophagales; family Chitinophagaceae; genus Chitinophaga; species Chitinophaga sp. 10T418. The sequence continues at coordinate 398,826 of NZ_JBFTHG010000004.1, read as the reverse complement.
GGTATCCTACACAAATAATCAGAGATTCCGTAGAGTTTTCAAAGAATAAGCTATTTGCCGAATACATATCAGTGCCGGTAATGCTTAACTTTAATTCTAACCCCGCTCGCCCGAGTCGTGCATTCCAGGCGAGCATTGGTGTCTCCGGTGGTTATCTCCTTAAATCCAGAACAAAGCAAGTAAGTGAGGAGAGAGGTAAAGTGAGAAAAACTGATGACTTTAATCTGAATAAATGGCGTTTTGGGTTAACCAGTGAATTGGGCTACGGTCCTGTGAAGTTGTATGCAAATTTTGCCCTGACGGCATTACATGATTACGGGTTACAGCAATATCCCTTTTCAATCGGTATCCGGTTGAATGGGTTCTAAGTTTATTTAGCTAGCCAGTCCTAAATTGTGTTTATGCGTTCTTTTGTTGCTCTGATGACATGTATTGGTTGTATTGCATGGATTCACTCCTGTGAAAAACGTTTGTTAGGCGTTCGGATCGAGAAAAATAGTCTAACTCCCAATAATCAGCTACAGCAGGTGCCTGTGGCCATATTACCCGATAATATCCCGGCACACTATATTTCACAGGTAACGAGTGCCCCGATATCTGCACCGGTGGTACGCCTCAGAAATAAGGCCCGGGCAAAAAAGCAAACGGGTAATGCCAGTAAAACAACTGACTCACTGCTGTTTAACCTGGCAGTGGTAAGGGGACAATACTCGATATATAATAATACTACTCCCTGATTAAATTACTGGTCTTGTTAAGATTATTACCGGTTGGACAATCGGTTGTTATCCCTGTGCATCTACCGCTCATACAATTCTCCCCCTTTTTCCCCTTATTTATTTTTCACTTCCGGTATATTTGACAGAATAATTTCAAAAAACCAACTATTGTATGAGTCTTAAAAGAGTCGTATTACTATTCCTGTTTGCCTGCTCCCTGAAAACAGCAGGAGCTCAGGGGAAATACCAATGGAAGGAGGCTACTTCAGGCGGTTACACCTACAGGTATATCTCCAATGATCCCATGAAGGCACGTTTTTACACGCTGAAAAACGGCCTGACAGTCATCCTGAGTGTCAATAAAAAAGATCCCCGTATCCAGACACTGATTGGCACCCGTGCCGGCAGTGATAATGATCCCAAAGATCATACAGGTCTGGCCCACTACCTGGAGCATCTGCTCTTTAAAGGTACCCAGCAATATGGTTCCCTCGACTGGGCGAAGGAAAAACCATTGATAGATCAGGTTTCCGATTTGTATGATAAATACAATAAAACCGTTGATCCTGCTGCCCGTAAAGCCGTTTATCATGAAATAGACAGTGTTTCCGGCGTTGCCGCTAAATATGCTATTGCTAATGAATACGACAAACTGATGTCCGGTATGGGCGCTCAGGGTACCAATGCCCACACCTGGGTAGAGGAAACGATCTACGAAGAAGATATTCCTTCCAGCGCGATCGATAAGTACCTGACCGTTCAGGCAGAACGTTTCCGCGATCCTGTTTTCCGCCTGTTCCATACAGAACTGGAAGCAGTATATGAAGAAAAGAACCGTGGACTGGATAATGATGGTCGCAAAGTGTATGAAACAATGCTCGCTGCCCTGTTTCCTACTCATAACTACGGTCAGCAATCTACCATCGGTACCGTAGAACATCTTAAAAATCCAAACCTGAAAGCAATCCGCCAGTTCTACAATGAATACTATGTGCCTAATAACATGGCAGTAGTAATGGCAGGTGATTTTGATCCTGACTACGTGATCAAATCCATCGATGACAAATTCAGCTACATGAAAGCTAAGCCGGTAAAGGAATACAAGCCTGCTCCGGAAGCTCCGATCAAAGCACCTATCGTAAAAGAAGTATTCGGTCCTGACGCAGAAAGCGTAGATATCGTTTTCAGAATGCCAGGTGCCCTCGATACCAAATCTAACCTGGTACTGGGTGTAATGTCTGCTATCCTGGAAAATGGCAAAGCCGGTTTACTGGATTTAAATATCAACAAACAACAGAAAGTGCTGAACGCGAGCGCAGGTGTAATGGGACTGAAAGACTATTCCATTTTCTCCCTGAGCGGTAAAGCCAAACAAGGTCAAACCCTGGAAGAAGTGAAGGCACTGTTGCTGGGTCAACTCGCTATCCTGAAAAAAGGAGACTTTGATGAAACCCTCGTGAAAGCGATCGTTAACAATGCTAAACTGAGCGAATTACAAGGCCTGGAAAGCAATAACAACCGCGCTACCTCACTGATGGATGGCTTCATTAAAAGCAGAGGCCAGAACTGGGCTTATGATGTGGCTTATGTAGATGATATGGGCACGGTTACTAAAAAACAGCTCGTTGACTACGCCAACAAATACCTCAGTGATAATTATGTGATTGTCTACAAACGTAAAGGTGAAGACAAGAACATCCAGAAAGTTGAAAAGCCTGTGATCACGCCGGTAGAAGTAAACAGAGAAGCACAATCTGCTTTCCTGCAGAAGATTGCCGCTATGCCTGCTACTCCGGTGAAACCACAATGGCTGGATTATGAAAAAGATATCCAGAAAACATCGCTGGGTAACACCGAAATGATGTACGTACAGAATAAAGACAATGGTCTTTTCCGCCTGTACTATCGTTTCGATATGGGTAGCTGGAATGATAAGAAACTCCCGCTGGCAGCACAATACCTGCAATTCCTGAGCACAGATAAATATACTTCTGAGCAGATCAGTAAAGAGTTCTACAATATTGCCTGCAACTTCAGCGTAGCTGCTACCACTGAAAATACCACTATCACCATCAGTGGTTTACAGGAGAATTTTGATCAGGCAGTCACTTTGTTTGAACATGTAATCGCTAACTGCAAACCGAATGAAGAAGCACTGGCTGCTCTGAAAGGTCGCTTGCAGAAAGCCCGTGCAGATAGCAAACTGAATAAGGGTGCGATCATGAAAGGCGTGGTAAACTACGCCATGTACGGTGCTAAAAATCCGTTCAACAACCAATTAAGCCAGGCCGACCTGGATGGCATTACAGCTACCGAGTTGACCAATATTTTGCATGAACTGCCTACCTACAAACACAGCGTGATCTATTGGGGACCTCAGTCACTGACTGCCGCTGCTGCCGATGTGAAGAAGCTGCACACCCTGCCTGCATCCTTCAAAGTAGCACCACCCGCTGTAAAGTTTGTGAAAGATAACCAGCAGAAAAACCAGGTACTGTTTGCTGACTACGACATGGTACAAACAGAAGTAAACTGGTTGAGAAACTCAGAAGTATATGACCCTGCTAAAACTGGTCTGGTAACATTGTTCAATAGCTATTTTGGTGGCGGTATGGGATCTGTAGTATTCCAGACTATCCGTGAATCCAAAGCACTGGCTTATTCTACCTATGCGTTCTACGCATCTCCTGATAAAAAAGATGAGCGCTATTCAGTAGTTGCCTATGTAGGAAGCCAGGCAGATAAAATGAATGATGCGATTGTTGGTATGAACGAATTACTGAACGATGTTCCCCGTGCTGATAAATTGCTGGAAACTGCTAAGGAAGGCATGAAACAGGATATTGAAACAGAGCGTATCACCAATGACGGTATTATTTTCAGCTATCTGGCTGCGCAGAAACTGGGCTTAAGCACAGATATCCGCAAACAGGTGTATGAGTCTATTGATAAAATGAATTTTGATGAAGTGAAGAAGTTCCATGATCAATATCTTGCTCATAAACCATATACTTATTGCATTGTTGCCTCTGAAAAGAAGGTGCCTGCAGACGAGTTGAAGAAATATGGAGAAGTGAAAAAACTTTCTCTTGACGAAATTTTCGGTTACTAATTATCGTATCTGAAAGTATATAAAAGGCAAGGGCACAGAGATTATTTCTTTGTGCCTTTGTTTTTATACCATTCTGCCAAACAATAAATCCTTATCCCTACACGTTATTTGCATATTTATTACTCCCTATGAAGAAGTGCTGTCATTACTGGTTGGTAGCGATCCTGTTGCTGCTGCCACTTAGTGGATTTATCAACGAATCTGATTTATATAGTGTACGGTTAAATGCTGCCAACATTGATCCGGATAAAGTTTTCCTGCTGATAGACAAGAGCGATTATCGTTTGTATGTATACGAAGATGTGACGTTGAGAAAAATCTACAAGGTGGTATTTGGTAACCGCGACCAAACAGACAAACAAGTTGAAGGTGATCGCAGGACACCTGAAGGTACCTTCCATATTTTAAGTAAAAGAGTAGATAAAAGCTGGAGTCGGTTTATGCTGCTGGATTATCCCAATGAGGATTCCTGGCAGAAATTCCGTCAACGGCAGTCTGAAGGTATGGTGTCTTCCGAAGCCAGTATAGGCGGGGCTATCGGCATTCATGGTGTAGAGTATAACTCTGGTATCCGGGATAATTATGTAGAAGGCAGAATTAACTGGACCCTGGGTTGTATCAGCATGAAGAATGCGGATGTGAATGAATTGTACGATGTCCTGAAAGTAGGAACACCAGTAGTGATACGCCGGTAAGATTTTTGTGGATAATTCAACAGGTGACTCCGGGTGGCAGCCAACCGTTGTAATTTAGCAATAGAACTGATACGGCATCTAGTGGCGCAGTTTTACTGCACCATGACTCAAATATAAAATCGGCGGGTCAGATCCTGTGAAGAGCGCGCTCCACTCGTATGGTGCGCGCTTTTTTATTGCAGGAAAGCGGTGACTTCCTTCATCCAAACAGCGGAGTCTTTCCCACAAAAGGATTGGTGGCCGGCGTTGGGGAAAATGTGCAGTTTTTTCTGCCGGGTACCTAAATTTGAAAATACGGCCTGCGTTTCGCCGGGCAATACGCGGATATCTTGCTGGCCGTAGAAATATAATACCGGCATATGTATTTGCCTGGCATAGTTTTCCGGTTGATAACCCGGCCCCCAGAAGCCTTGCTCTGCACCACCCCAGAAAGTAAGCAGCTGTGAAAGGGGGGATGCTGGCAGATGCACAGCTCGCATACGGCTTTTTACCGCATCTGTGAGTGATGCAAAAGGGCATTGGAGGATTACCTTTTGAGGTGTGAGGCCATACTCCGGCACCGCCTTTAAAATGGCAGCAGCGCCCATACTCACGCCCCACAACACAATTGGCCGGCTACTCTTTTGCTGTACATAATCCCAGGCCAGTTTTACGTCTTCAGCTTCTTTAAATCCCACACTGCAGGTATACCCCTCACTATTGCCATGCGCCCGGAAATCGAGTAAGAAGGTGTTATAGCCCAGTTCCCGGAAACGATTAGCTTCCGGAAAGAGAGAACCCTTGTTGCCATTATAACCATGAAACAGGATAACGGTGCCTTTAGGCGCTTTAACAGGTATCCACCAACCTTCCAGCCGCAAGCCTTTTTGTGTGTGCAGGAGCACTGTTTCAAAGGGAACAGCAGGGCGTGCTGTTGTTACCGACTTAGCAATGCTAACGCCCAAAAGGATGGTGCGTATTTTTTCTCCTGTGCTCATTTGTTCCGGCAGCCTATTGCGGCGGCCTCCTTCATCATAAAAATGCGTGAATTTCCAGGCATGGAATGCTGCAGTAATGTTGAGTAACAGGAACAGGAAAAGACAGGTCCAGGCTGCCTTTTTGAGAAAACGTTTCATGCCGGGGTATTCATTTATGACGAAGGGATGCAGAAATAAATTCCTGCATCCCTTGTTGAAAAATCCAAGAATAATTTACAGTTTGCCGACCTTGATTTCTTCTACTACTGATGGATCCAGCAGGGTAGAGATATCACCTAAATTATCCAGGTCATTTTCAGCAATTTTGCGCAGGATGCGGCGCATGATTTTGCCGGAACGGGTTTTAGGTAAACCGCTTACAATCTGGATTTTATCTGGTTTGGCAATAGGTCCGATGATACGGGCCACTGTTTGAGCAATATCTTTTTTAGTCAGTTCCAGATCATGTGTGAGTCTTTCCATGATCACATAAGCATAAATGCCCTGACCTTTAATGTCGTGAGGATAGCCAACTACAGCGCTTTCCACTACGCCGGAGTGCATGTTGATGGCGTTTTCTACTTCTGCAGTACCAATACGGTGACCGCTTACATTGAGTACATCATCTACGCGGCCGGTGATTCTGTAGTAGCCGTCTTCATCGCGGAGACAGCCATCGCCGGTGAAGTAGAGATTTTCGTAAGTAGAAAAATAGGTTTTACGGAAACGGTCATGATCGCCGTAGGTGCTGCGCAGCATACCTGGCCATGGGAACTTGATACAGAGGTTACCGCTTACGCCGTTGCCTTGTAGTTCTTTACCATTTTCGTCAACCAGTATAGGTTGTACACCTGGGAGTGGCAGGGTGGCATAACCTGGTTTTTCTTTGGTGATACCGGCAATCGGAGTGATCATAATACCACCGGTTTCTGTTTGCCACCAGGTATCTACGATCGGGCACCTGCCTTTACCGATATTGTCTTTAAACCAATGCCATGCTTCCTCATTAATAGGTTCGCCTACGCTACCCAGTTTTTTGAGAGAGCTGAGATCTTTATGATTAACGGGTCCCAGGCCGAAGCTCATCAGGCTGCGTATGGCAGTGGGAGCAGTATATAATATGTTTACCCTGAATTTATCTACAATTTCCCACAGTCTGCCTGCATCCGGATAGGTAGGCACCCCTTCAAACATGAGGGTGGTGGCGCCTGCGCTGAGCGGGCCATAGGCAATGTAGCTGTGTCCTGTGATCCAGCCAATATCGGCAGTACAGAAGTATACTTCACCTGGCTGATACTGGAAGGTGTTTACAAAGGTGTAGTTGGCATATACCATGTAGCCGGCACAGGTGTGTACCACGCCTTTAGGTTTGCCAGTAGATCCGGAAGTATAGAGGATGAAGAGCAGATCTTCTGCATCCATTTCTTCAGCCGGGCAGGGCGGGTTGCCCATTGTTTCTACCTGTTTAATTTCATCTTCCCACCACAGGTCTCTGCCTTTCAGCATACTCACCGGAGTGCGGGTACGGGTACATACGATTACTTTTTTTACAGATGGGCAAGCCATCAGCGCATCGTCCATGACTGATTTCAATGGAATATCCTTTGCACCGCGGTATGCGCCATCGCAGGTAATTACGAGGCTGCATTGCGCATCCTGTATCCTGTCTGCAATAGATTGGGCACTGAAGCCACCAAACACCACGGAGTGAACGGCACCTATACGGGCGCAGGCCAGTATAGAAATCGCCAGTTCAGGGATCATTCCCATGTATATACACACACGATCTCCTTTTTTAACGCCATTGTTCTTCAGCACATTCGCAAACTGGCAAACCTTATTGTATAAGTCGCGGTAAGTGATAATGCGATGGTGTTCTTCCGGATCGTTAGGCTCCCAGATAATAGCGGGCGTATTGCCCAATGTTCCCAGGTGACGATCCAGACAGTTTTCTGTGATGTTCAGTTTAGCACCGGTAAACCATTTGATTTCCGGGTCTTTAAAATTCCAGTCCAATACCTTATCCCACTTGCGACGCCAGTAAAAATGGTCTGCGACGTTGGCCCAGAAAGCTTCCGGGTCAATTACACTTTGTTGATAAGCCTGCTGATAATCTTCAATACTCTTGATCTGGTATGGGTACGACATAGCACCGTAATTGTTTATTGGTTAAGTACAAGCATTTTACTAACGGGGTTTAAATTTAAGAAAAACCAGATGGTTTAGTAGAAATAATCTAAAAATTCATGTTAAAAGCAGATTATTTTTCAACATATGATCGCAGGTATTTGTAAATATCCGCTTCTTTGGGATCAGTGGGGTTGCCTGCTTTCATGAAGCGTTTATAGTAGCTGGTAGCTTGTTGTTTATTTTTAAGATTCACTTCATAAATGCGGCCAATGCGGTACTGGTGCAGAGGTTGATGGAAAAGATAATATGCGGTATCAAGATTGGCCACCGCAGATTTATATTGACGGAGGCCTTCATAATTGGCCGATTTACCGCTGTAATAGCTTTCCATGCTTTTCGAGGTGGCGAGGTCAATGCAGAGTTGTAACAAATCATTGCTGGCAGTATAATTTTTTAGCTCTGTATATGCCATGGCTGCGTAATACATGATATTCTCTGATTGTGCGTTGCTGGCCCGGAGGTATTCATATATGGCAATGCATTGCTGATATTGTTTAAGTGTGTACCAGGCAGCGGAGACGAAACTAAACGTATTGGGAGAAAGGATATGCATATTCATGAGCTGATTCCCCAGAGTAGTACAGCGCTTATAGTCTTTCAGGAACCAGGCGGATCTTACAGCCGTCATAATCACCTGTGGCTGCAGGGAATCCGATTGCAGGAAGGAGCGGAGAATGCTGTCTGCTGTTGTATAATGTTGTCTGTCTATCCATTCTTCGCCCAGGCGTGCTGTTACTTTAGGGTCAGCAGGATTGAGTGCATATGCTTTTTGCAGCCATACAAATCCGGTATCCGGCTGCTGTGCGGCGAAACAGGCAAAGCTGAGCTGTTTATAAGCATTGGCGTTGGTGGGTTGCAGGCGGATGATTGCCAGGTAATGAAGAATAGCAGGCAGCGGACTTTCCATCTGCATCCATATGCTGGCAAGATATTGATGGGCCACCACATTGTTACTATCCAGCTGCAGTACTTTTTCATATTTTCTGACGGCATCCTTTGTTTTGCCCGACAGGTAATAAGTATAGGCAAGCAATGATAACTGGGGAATATCGTTTTCATCTACCCTTGGCTGTAAATAGCTGATGGCGCTTTCATACTGCTGGTTCTGCAGGTATTCCATCAATTGGGTACGATCTATAGATTGCTGGCCCAATGCGGACTGAAAGATGATGGTCAGGATGATGATTCCAAGGGAGCGGGTTAAGAGTTGACACATAATAAGGCGTTTTATAACCTTAAAACTAAGAATTTAGTTTTAAAAAGAAAAACTTAGTTGATTGATCTCATAAAATAATAAAGCCTTGTAAACCCGGGGCAGGGAACAAGGCTTTACTATTGCAAACATACTTTTCGGAAAATGCTTCTACAGACAGGGGATGAAATATAACAGTGGTTATTTGGAAGTTTTCTTGTATTTCTCCAGGTATTCATCGCCTGCCGCATATACTTCTTCCATGATTTCAATGATTTTTTGTTTTTCCGCATTACTGAGTGCAGGAATTACTTTTCCTTTCTCGTTTGGATTGGGCTTATCTCTTCCGCGCATTTTGCGATAGAAAGTAGGGGTACTCCAGTTACATTCTTCACATACTCTTTCCCTGAAACGAACTGGTAACCCGGAGAGTTGCGTGTGGATGTCAAGGAGAACATTTAGTGGTTCTTTAGTCATAGTGGGTATTGTTTTCTGTATGATTGGATATGGTTAACAAATGCAATTGTGTCAAATTGAAACATGTGTAAAAAGTATCATTTAGTGTAAGCAAATATATTTATAATCATGCAATTTATAATTATAAAATTTTACTTTCCTTAAAAAAAATAATAAATCATGTAACCCACTATGGTAAGGCGTTTCAGCGAATTTTGTTTCTATTGTTTTACACAATAATTGAAGGGCATTTGAATAGGATTATCAGTATCGTTTTTGCATGTTCAAATTGAGAAATATTTATCATTATTTTTCTGCGTATATCCTTTACAGTTAGACGAAGTAATTATCAGCCAGGGCTGTTTACAGACTCATATTTTTTTCGTTAAATTGATATTTTTATTTACAGAATGAAATATTAATTGTTAAATTATACGGTAATACGACAGGTCAGTCCTGTATGTAGCATCATAATTTAAAATGTAAAGGATGCAGTCGAGCCTGATACACATGGGACAACGGTTGAAACAGATCTTGAAGCAGAAGAAAATTAAAATAGTGGATTTCGCAGCCATGGCTGGTTTTACAAACCAGATCGCACACTATCACTTGCGTAAAAGTGATATGAAAAGGGCCACTATGGAGCGTTTTTGCGCCCTTATCGGCATCTCTGCGGATGAATTTATGAGATGGAATGGCGCTATGCAGCTGACCAATGGTAAGAGTATACACCATGGTGACCGGCTGCAGAATGTGATTGCAGAGAAAGGTCTGAATAAGAGTAAACTCGCCGGCCGGCTGGATATGAGCCGCCGCACCATGTATAACCTTTTTGAAAAAGAGAGCTTCTCCCCGGATGAACTGGATCGTGTATCCAAAGGACTGGATATGAGTGTGGATGCCTTTCTGAACCCGGGCGTAGTCCAGGAATCAAGGAGTACCGATAGCGAAGAAATGATGTTATTGAGAGAGAAGTATTATAAACAGCTGGAAGAGTATAACCAACTGTTGAAAAGCCATGCTGCCCTGAGAGATGAACTCGTTCAAACGAAGAAGGAACTGAGTGCCTGCCGCAAACAACCCGATTAAAAATGGGGAGCAATGTATTATAATGATATTTGTTGATAGCTTAACCCGGCTCTTTTTTAAAATGTAACAGATGAAACCCTTTTTTGAGAATTAATATTTTTATAGGAACTGAAAAATATTACATTTGTATACTTAAGATTTCCCCAATTCTTCACCAAAACAGGAGTAATATAAATGTCAGTTCCATATTATATCCATGCAGGCGCCAGGTTAAGGCGTATTTTAAGACAGAAAGAAATAGTTATCCTGCATTATGCTAAAAAAGCAGGACTTACTCCACAGGGATTATATCGTTATTTTTCTCAGGCAGTGATTAAAAGAGAAAAACTGGAAGTGTTACTGGATGCAGTACCTATTACCTTCACGGATTTTTATCATTGGAATTCACTGGAAGAAAATTCGTTGCACCAGGGAGAATTACTGCTTTTATATCTCGCCCAACATAAAATAAAAGTAAAACAACTGGCCGATCAGCTGCAATTGCCTGTAAATGAAATGTATGACTGGTTCGATTGTACCCGTTTAAGTGAAGCCCAGCTACAGCAACTGTATACCGGATTGCTGATAGCGCCGGCATACTTTACTGATCCGCAGGCCGGGAAACCACAAGTTAACTGGGAGCAGGCTTACCTGGATAAATGTATGGAAGTACAGCAGTACGTCCGCAAGGTGAATACCCTGGAGAAAAAGATGAATGCCAGGTAAGCCGGTCGCCTTATATTGCTTCCACTGAACTTACTGCAAAATATTCCGCTACTTCTTCCCAGCTGTTCACTCTTTTGTAATCCGTCAGGGATAGGTTATGCGGTGCCGTAAATAGTATGGGAGTTCCTTTAAAGTAACTCAGGTTTTTGTCGTGGTCATCAATCATGTAATCTGCTTCTACAATGGTTTTGGAGCCGCAGAATACGATATTGCGCCAGCTGATAAAAGGAAAATGTTCGTTCAGCCATGCCAGCTTTTCTGCCAGTGAAAAAGGGAACTCCATGGCAGCAGATACAATGAATACTTCATGTTTTTCTGCTAAAGCCTTTACCACTTCCTGGCTGCCTGCCATTACCGGTATATTCCTGAAAAATCCGGGAGCACTTAATAATTTGTGAGCTACTCCTTCCGGGAATGCGCTGCCTTCCGGTATATTATTTAAACGCTCCGGATCCACTACTTCACCGTATTCTTTCGCATATACGTCCAGCAGATGTTGTGTCAGGTCTGCCATTACATTGTCCATGTCGATTGCTATTCTTGCCATATTTTGCTGTTTATTGCAAAGTTATGCGATATTCTGCAAATTATTGCATAATCTTTCATAATATTGCATAAAATAGCATGAGCATGTTGAAAGAAGAAAGGCTGGACTATATCCTGAAAAAGCTGCAAACGGATCATAAAGTGCTGCAAACAGAGCTTAGCACTGACTTACAGGTATCTGAAGACACTGTTCGGCGGGACCTGGAATCGCTGGCGCAAAACGGGCAGCTGATCAAAGTAAGGGGAGGGGCCATCCCACATTCCCCCAATCCTTATTCTTTCAAGGAGCGTATTCAATACCATGAAGACGATAAGAAGCATATAGCCAGCAAAGCACTGACCTATCTGCATAACGGGCAAACCATTATTCTTGATGGTGGTACTTCCACACTCATGCTGGCCAAGTTATTTCCCGCCAATCTGCATATCAGGGTCATCACCAACAGTGTACCCATTGTGGCACAACTGATAGAACATCCTGTTATTGAAGTGATCTTCACCGGTGGATTGATCGGTAAGGATTCCCGGACAGCTGGTGGGATGGATACCATTCGTATGCTGGAGAAATTACGTGCGGACATTTGTTTCCTCGGGATCTGCAGTCTGCATCCGGATGCGGGCGTTACCGGACTTGATCTGGGAGAGGCAGATGTGAAAAGCGCGATGGTGGGATCAGCCAACAAAACAATCGCACTGGCCACCAGCGATAAAATGGGCACCGCAGAGCCTTTTAAAGTATGTGATATTACAGGACTGGATACCATCATCACAGATAATCCCGACCTGCCTTCACTGAAACCATATATAAACCTGGGTATTCAGGTAATTTAATCAGTTTAATTTTTATCTTAACCGAAGATGTTACAGGATCTATCGATGGTGATGATTAATAAAAGAGCCACCCGCATTGCGGTAAGTGCCTTATTTTTTCTTACAGGTTTATGCTTTGCCAGTTGGGCGTCGCGTATTTCGGACATTCAGCAAACCTTGCGGCTGAACGATGCCGGGCTTGGTAGCCTGTTACTGGCACTGCCCGTAGGCTCCGTTATTTCTCTTCCCGTTTCTGGTGTGCTGATATCCAAATATGGCAGCCGGCAGGTACTGCTCGTTGCGGCAGTGGCTTATGCCGCGGTGTTGCCAACATTAGGACTCGCCACTACTTCCTGGGAATTGAGTATATTCCTGGTGCTCTTTGGGTTTTGTGGTAACATGGCCAACGTAGCGGTAAACACACAGGCAGTTGGTGTAGAAGCTATCTACAGCCGGTCTATTATGGCATCCTTCCATGGATTGTGGAGTGTAGCCGGATTTACAGGCGCCTCCTTTGGTGGCTGGATGTCGGGATTGCACCTGGCGCCGGTGTATCATTTTCTGATTGTAGCGGTGGTCTCGTGGGCTATCATCCTGTTGACCATGAACCGGCTGATAACACGTGTACCCAATGAAAATAATGCTCCTGTTTTATTTGCAAGGCCGGATAACCTGTTATTGGTGCTGGGCATTATTGCGTTGTGTTCTATGATCTGTGAAGGGACGATGTTCGACTGGAGTGTGATATATTTCAGACGGGTAATTGGTTTGAGTGATCGTCTTTCCGGCTTCGGTCTCGTAACATTTATGAGCACCATGGCAGCAGGGCGTTTTGTAGCAGATTACCTGACTACAAAATTTGGAGTTAAAAAGATGTTGCTGGGCAGTGGTTTCCTGACAGCATCTGGTTTACTCGTGGCCGTTATTTTTCCTTATTTTCTTTCTGCTGCATTTGGTTTTATGCTGGTAGGAGCCGGCGTATCCGCTGTGGTGCCGTTGGTGTACAGCGCTGCTGGAAAATCAAAGACCGTACCTCCGGGCATGGCCATTGCCACGGTATCTACCATTGGATTTTTAGGTTTCCTGTGCGGACCTCCACTAATCGGATTTGTGGCGCAGGCTACCAGTCTGGGTATTGCCTTCTCTATGATTGCAGTAATGGGAGCGGCTATTGCGGTAATGTCTTCCAGAATAAAAGTATAACGATCAAACAGCCACTGCTTCGTTTTTACGGGGCAGTGTGCTGAAAGAAATTTCCTCTTCGCGATGATCTATCATCAGCCAATAGTCTCCTTTACTATCACTCAGTTCTGGCTGTTGCATGCCTGCAAGCGCTGTGAGCAAGGCTTCCGGCGGATGATCAAATGGTACCAGCCGTATAAGCGGATGCAAGGCCAGTTCATTAACGGGCGTATCCAGCAATGCTTCTCTCGGTAAAAAGTTCAATTCATTAATTGCCAGTTCCATGGCTACAATTTCCCGCAGATAGGGGTTTTCAAGGGAACCATTTTCAATTTTCTGTAGTAAGAATTCACCAAATATGGTGATCTCCCGCTTAAATTGCAGATCAGATTTGTTGCTGATGGCCCAGAACTCGTCTGCCAGCGGCACTAAGGCATGTCCCAATAAAAAGCAGGTATAGGGAAGCATCGTATAAATAGGTGTAATCCTGTTTACACGATACAGGGTACAACTAACGGACATGCCGGGTTGGTGTACCACCGTTTGCAGGCGAGCTTTTTCGCGGTCGGTCAGCTCATACCGCGACAGTATAACAGTTGGGTCAGTACGCATCTGCAGGCATAATTGCGGGGAGGCAATCAGGTCTGTTAATGCTTTCTGAAATGATAAGAGTGACATATGTTTCAGGTATGATAAAGGTTCCAGGCTGCTTTCGCCCTGTTTAGTTCACGTGTAATGCCATCGAACTGCAACAGGTGAAAATAGGATTCATGAAACTCGAAAGTGATGCCGCACAAATTAGGCACTAACGGTAACGTATAATCGAGCAACTCCCATACCGCTTGTGGACAAGGTCCCGCATGCGAATCGGTATACATGCCGCCAAGCTCATTTCCGCCTGCAATATGAATTTCAATGACTTTGTCCAGATCCAGCTGTGCAATGAATTCTTTGGGATCAAAGTGATGATTCACAGCGTTCGTATATACGTTGTGTATATCCAGCAGCAATCCGCAGGAGGTGTCGTGCGACAGCTCATTGAGAAAAGATGTTTCACTGAGTTCCTGATCCGGAAGATCTATAAAATAAACATTGTTCTCTACCAGGAAAGGTGTGGAGATAACGCGTTTAATAGCATTGATGCGACCACCTATCATGTCCAGCACTTCATAATCGTATGGTACGGGTACAGCGAGTCCTGCATTATGTTCTTCCTGTTGTTCGTTATGCACTTTTACAAAAGACAGGTGATCACTGTGCCATTTGAAGGCATAGCGGGTATGCCATTCTTTCATTTTTTGCAGATAGGTTTTATCGAAGATGCCTGCACTGCCGAGGGAGTAGGAGATGTTGTGAGAAGTTAAAGGGTATCGGGCAGCAATTTTATCCAACACTTTCATCCAGGATTCAATCTCTTCAAATCTTTCCTGTTGGCCATTTCCGCGATCTGTCCAAAACATATCCGGGATAACTTCTACGTAGTCGCAGCTATCCGGACAAGCTTCCAGGTATAATTCAAGGGAAGGGTTATACAGCAGGCCTACGCCGAGTTGTGGAATAGTTTGCTGGTAAAGATGCCCCACCCTGGCTGATGATATGACTTGTGACATGGTGAGAATGTTTAACAACCGTCCCGGTGGTGCCGGGACGGTATTACAGAATTAATGCTGGGCGACATTTTTAATGACAGCCATTTTATCCAGGTCTACTTTAATCACTTCTTCCAGTTTTTCCCGGATATTGAAGTGAACACCGGATAAGCATGCCTGGCAGCCACGGGGATTAATTTGTTTGATCACCATAGATTGTAATTTGGTGATTTCTTCCAGTTTGGTGCCTTTGGGAACGGCGAGATCTACATGACCGTTGTCACCGTAATGAACTTCAGCTGTACGCATGATGTTTTGATTTTTGGGGGTGTAAAATGCTTGTGGAAAACAGATTGGAAATACTCCCTGCAAGCAGGGCTGTTGTAGTTATTAGTGCCAGTCTTTTTGGGGTTGTAGGCGCAGTGTTTTTCTGCGGATGATAAAGTTAGGGGAATATGGTGAGATCTGGATAAGTATTTATACGGAAAATGGGATGGTCAGCAGAAGTGCCTGCTGACCATCCTGCTCATCAATAAGCGGCTACGGCCTGCTCTATTGCCTGCTGTACAAACTGATTCAGGTTTAAATGCATTTGTTTGGAAGTATGTATTGCCTTTCGATGTAGCTCTGGTGATATCCTGATGTTGAAAGAGCCTTTTGCGGGCTTTAAGGGTTCTTTATTTGCTTTTTTGCAAAGTTCCAGATAATCGTCAACGGCTTCCTCAAAGGATTTGTGTAAGTCTTTTATTGTGCTGGCCTCGAAGCTGATCAGATCATCTATTTCTTCAATCTTGCCAAAGAATACATCGTCTTCTGCGCTTCAATAAATAGCATAAATATTTTATATAAAACTAAGTGTATTCAACCCGCTCCGCAAAAAAACTTCCCTCCAAACAAAATTAATTTCGCTTTATAAATTTCAAATCCCGTAACTTTGCACGATTTTTTTGTTCCCTCATACGGCAGGAAAATCAATTTGGTTTTTCATTTTCAATAGATTACACAAATGCCAAAAGACTCATCTATCAAATCTGTACTCATTATCGGTTCTGGACCCATTATTATTGGTCAGGCTTGCGAATTTGACTATTCCGGTTCCCAGGCAGCACGTTCGCTGCGGGAAGAAGGAATTAAAGTGATTTTGATTAATTCCAACCCGGCCACCATCATGACGGATCCTATGATGGCCGATAAGGTTTATTTGCTGCCGCTGACCGTGGAAAGCATTGAGCAGATTCTGGAAGAAAACCAGATAGATGCCGTATTACCCACTATGGGCGGCCAGACTGCGCTGAACCTTTGTAAGGAAGTAGACGAACTGGGAATTTGGGAAAAGCACAACGTTCGCCTGATTGGAGTAGACATCAAAGCCATCGACAAAGCGGAAGACCGTGAACAGTTCCGTCAGTGGATGATCCAACTGGGTATACCTGTTGCTCCTGCCAGGACAGCTAACTCCTACCTCGAAGGAAAAGAGTTTGCACAGGAAATAGGATTTCCGCTGGTAATCCGCCCTTCCTTTACCCTGGGCGGTACAGGTGGTGGATTTGTACACAGCAAAGACGACCTGGACGAAGCCCTGGACCGTGGTTTGAAAGCTTCTCCCATTCACGAAGTGCTGGTAGAAAAAGCCGTACTCGGATGGAAGGAATACGAACTGGAACTTTTGCGTGATAAAAATGATAACGTTGTTATCATCTGTACCGTAGAAAACCTGGATCCTATGGGTATTCACACCGGGGATTCTATCACCGTGGCGCCAGCCATGACCCTGAGCGATACTGCTTTCCAGGACATGCGTAACAAAGCCATGATGATGATGCGTGACCTCGGCAACTTCGCCGGTGGTTGTAACGTACAGTTCTCCCTGAATCCTGAAAACGAAGAGCTGATCGCGATTGAAATCAATCCGCGCGTAAGCCGTTCTTCTGCACTCGCTTCCAAAGCTACCGGTTATCCGATCGCAAAAATTGCCGCTAAACTGGCCATAGGTTATACACTGGATGAACTGGAAAACCAGATCACCAAAACAACTTCCGCTTTCTTTGAACCTGCGTTGGATTACGTTATCGTAAAAATGCCACGCTGGAACTTCGATAAATTCAAAGGAGCTGATGACACCCTGGGCCTGCAAATGAAATCAGTAGGAGAGGTAATGGCTATTGGCCGTACTTTCCCTGAAGCGCTGCAGAAAGCCTGCCAGAGCCTCGAAAACGATGCACTCGGTTTGGGCTACTACGGTAAATCACTCATGAAGAGCGAACAACTGGTAGAGAAATTAAAACGTCCTACCTGGGATCGTATATTCCGTATCAAAGATGCTTTGATGGCAGGAGTATCCGTAAAACATATTCACCAGCTGACTTACATCGATCGTTGGTTCCTTCACCAGATACAGGATATCGTAAACCTGGAGAAACAATTACTGGAACACGATCTGCAGAGCGTTCCGCTGGAAATGCTGAAAGATGCCAAGAAAATGGGCTTCTCCGATGCACAGCTATCTATCCTCTTCGCTGATTGTGATGAAGATGAAGTATATGCCAAACGTAAAGAACTGGGCATCCGCCGTACGTTCAAGATGGTAGATACATGTAGCGCAGAGTTTGAGGCTAAAACACCTTACTTCTATTCTACCTTCGATACCGAAAACGAAAGTATCAGAACAGAGAAGAAAAAAATCATTGTACTCGGTTCCGGTCCTAACAGAATTGGTCAGGGTATTGAATTCGACTACTGCTGTACACACGGTTTGCAGGCGATCCAGGATTGCGGCTATGAAGCGATCATGGTAAACTGTAATCCTGAAACGGTTTCCACCGACTTTGATATGGCTGATAAGCTGTACTTCGAGCCGGTGTTCTGGGAAAACCTATGGGAAATCATTGAGCTGGAAAAACCAGAAGGAGTGATTGTTCAGCTGGGCGGCCAAACCGCACTGAAACTCGCAAAACGCCTGGAAGAGAAAGGCGTAAAGATCATTGGTACTTCTTTCGATAACATGGACATTGCAGAAGATCGTGGTCGTTTCTCCGACATGCTGAAAGAACTGGGTATCCCTTATCCTAAGTATGGTACGGCTTACAACACAGATGATGCGATTGATGTGGCGAAAGAAGTTGGTTATCCTGTACTGGTGCGTCCTTCCTATGTATTAGGTGGTCAGCGTATGAGAATAGTGATCAACGAAGAGGAGCTGGAAGAATCTGTACTGAGTTTGCTGAGACATTTACCGGGTAACAAAATATTGATTGATCACTTCCTGGATCGTTGCCAGGAGGCGGAAATAGATGGTATTTTTGATGGTGACGAGTTTCATGTAATGGGTGTAATGGAACATATTGAACCAGCCGGTATTCACAGTGGCGATAGCCATGCGTTGCTGCCAGCTTTCAACCTGTCGCCGATTGAAGTAACCACTATGGAATACTACGCGGAAAAGATTGCACGCGCACTGAACATCAAAGGTTTGATCAACATTCAGTTTGCCATTAAAGATGGCAAAGTGGCTGTGATTGAAGCTAATCCACGTGCCTCCCGTACTACGCCGTTTATCGCCAAAGCTTACCAGGTGCCTTATCTGAACATCGCTACCAAAGTGATGATCGGCGCCAATAAGCTGAAAGATTTTACCATTGAAAAGAAACTCACAGGCTTTGCTATCAAGGAGCCAGTGTTTTCTTTCAATAAGTTCCCAGGCGTGAACAAAGAGCTCGGACCTGAAATGAAATCAACCGGTGAAGCGATCCGCTTTATTAAAGATCTGCGCGATCCTTACTTCAGACAGTTGTTCAAAGAAAAGAGCATGTATCTGAGCAAATAGCTTTTAGCAGTTAGCTTATAGCAAAAAGCCATCGGAGCGTACTATCGTCGCTTCGATGGCTTTTGCATTTTGTAACTAAGTGCTGATGGCTAAAACCTAACAGCTATAAAATAACAGAGCCTGATAAAAATCAGGCTCCTTCTTTTCCCTCAAAATAACCATTAAAGACACGACTATTGAATCTTGATACAATTCAAATAGCGTGACCGGTAATGCAGTTTACAAATAATATTATATTTAAAAGAGATGTTAACTAATCAATAACAGATGCAGACATTTGTAATATTTAACGTATTAATTATTAATATATTAAATAGTCGTTAATATTCGCTAGTTACCCTACATTTTTAGTTGTAAAGAGAAAGTTTTCAAGATATCATATAAAAATACTATCGATTGTTTTAACATTCTTAAAACACTTTTTAGGGGATTAAATGTGATGTTTGTTTTCTGATAAAAGTTAACCCCACATGCATTTTGAATCTACCATGTTTGTTGTCATGGTTTGGAAGCGTGTGCCTTTTTTGCGCATTCTCCTACCATTGCTTGCAGGAATAAGTTTACAGCTTTTTCTTTCCATGTTACCCATCTACCTGTGGCTACTGGCGGGCATCAGTATCACCGGTATTTTGCTGTTTCGTTTTTTGCCGCTGCAATGGCGCTTTGCGATGGCCTGGATACCAGGCATCCTGATCTGCCTGTTGTTAGGCAGTTGTGGCGGCCTGTTATTATACAAGGCAGACATCCGCCATCAGCAAGGCTTCTTTGGGCATACCGTTACTGATTCCTCCCTGCTTTTACTTCGGATCAATGAACCCTTACAGGAAAAGGCCCGCACTTTTAAAACAACCGCTAAAGTTATTGCCATCTATGATCATGGCAAATGGATGCCGGTAAAAGGCTATTTGTTGCTCTATTTTGCMAAAGATACCACTTTGCCTTGCTTACGGTACGGTGATGAGCTGATCGCCGGAAAATGCCCTGAAATGATTAAAAATAACGGGAACCCCGGAGGATTCGATTATCAGCAGTATTGTGTAACCCAGCAGCTCTATCAACAGCTTTACCTGCGTACCACTGACTTTTGCAAACTACCACACAACCGTGGTAACCCGGTGAACAGGCTATTGCTAAAAGCCAGGGATTATTGTCTGGATAACCTCAGGCAATATATCGGCACCGGGCCGGAAGCCGGCATGGCCGAAGCGCTGTTAATCGGTTATCGCCTGGACCTGGATAAAGCAGTGGTACAAACCTATAGCAACACCGGCATCGTACATGTGATCGCCATTTCAGGCATGCACCTCGCGCTGCTGTATGGCACATTGCTGTGGTGCCTGAAATGGCTGCCCGCACACAAATGGTCCAACATCGCGAAAACAGTTATTATACTGAGCGTGCTGTGGGGATTTGCGCTCATCACCGGCGCTTCTGCCTCTGTGCTTCGTTCTGCGGTAATGTTTACCGGTATTACGATTGGTCGTTTTGTACTGGAACGCTACAGCAGCATTTACAATACACTGGCAGCATCTGCATCCGTATTATTATGCTTTAATCCCTACCTGGCCATAGATGCAGGTTTTCAGCTCTCCTACCTGGCAGTACTGAGTATCCTGCTTTTTTATCCACCACTTTATCAGCTTTGGGAAATGAGAAAAAAATGGGCAGACCTGATCTGGCAAATGGTGGCCCTGTCGCTCGCAGCCCAACTGATGACTACACCAGTGAGTTTATTTTATTTTCACCAGTTCCCCAATTACTTCCTGCTGGCTAATCTGGTAGCGGTGCCGCTATCTACAGTTATTATTTATGGAGAAGTCATCCTGCTTTTCCTGGCTCCCTTCCGGCTGCCGGCAGTATGGGCAGGGTATGCACTGAAATTTCTGATCTGGGGTATGAACAGTTGCGTAAAATGGCTGGGCGAATTGCCTTATGCCCTGATCACCAATATTCATTGTTCACTGCTGCAAACCGGATTCCTGTATTTGTTCATAGCCGGACTGGCAGGGTGGTGGCTGACCCGGTGGCGTGGAGGTGCCTGGCTGGCTATCTTCAGCGTATGGGGATATCTGGCTTCCCGTGCATACTGGGTCACCACGTGTAATACGCAGTGTAAAATGATTATTTATAACGTACCCGCCTATACGGCCATCGACTGTATAAAAGGCAACCAGGTACAATTTACCGGCGATGACAGTGTTTGGCAACAGCCCGTGGCAGAACAACTCCTTGCTGTGAGAAATGACATGCGGGCGTATGCCGGTCCCCCTGACAACTTTCAGCAGTATGGACACTGTATCAGTTTTCAGGGCAAACGGTTATTGATTATAGACAGCATATTGCCCAGGCATCTCTCAGGGAAAAAATTTAAAACAAACTATATTTTATTGACACATAATTCCCGGGTTGATATCAGGCAATTGAGTAGTCTTTATGAATATGATACGCTCATTTTTGCGGCATCTAACAGTACCTACAAAGTAGAGAAATGGAAAAATGTTTGCGATACCTTAGGGCAGAAGTACTACAGCATTGCGGAGCAGGGGGCTTTTATTTATAACTTCAGATGATAGATGTGAATGCAAAAAAATGGGTCACGTCTCAAAGAGACGGACCCATTGCACAATTATTATTTAAAGCAGACTGCCTTTGGTTAGTATGACTATGGCTTCCCTTGCATTTTACTTTCCAGTTCATCTATTTTCTTCTGCATCCGGATCATATGTAAGGTCATTTCTTCCATTTTCTCCAATAGCTTCCTGTTCATTTCTCCCAGATCAATACCTTTGTCTGCCACTTCTTTAGCTGATGGCATATCGGGAAGATGTTTATTTGCTTTCACATACTTTTCTGTTTCAGAAAGAGGTGTGAGGGTATAGTCTTCACTAAATACATAGTCCGGCCAGGGTTTGACGGATGCAACCTGTACTCTCCGTGCACCGATCGATCCTTCAACGGTTAACATATGTTGGGTCGAAAGAGCAGTTGTGCCAATCCCCACACGTCCACCACCCATTGCCATGATAATATCACCAGCAGAAGAGGTGTTTAAATACAGTCTGTTATTACTGCCGGTCGTATTCGTTTCTAATACAAGATATCCCTCATTGCTACCACGGATTTTACCACCGCTGGCACCTCCAAAAGAAGTCCATTCATTGTATGCATTACCAAGAACTGCTGCCAGCTTAGCTCCTCCAGAAGCTGCAATGGTATCCGTTGCCGCAGCTACTATATGTAACGATGCAGCGGGAGAAGTAGTATGAAGGCCGATACGCCCCTGGTTGTTCCATATTCCATTTCCCGGAAATAAAACAGTGCCGGGAAATTTGTTCATGTAGGTAACATCTACTTTATAAGGACCAGTTGGTAAGGCCTCATCGACTATACTCCAGCCCTGATAGTTTGCAGGAATGTCCTGAGATAAGCCCTTAGCGAATGCCCTGATCGCAAAACGTTGGTTGGCATCTCTGCTGTCCAGGAAAATGACAACTTTATTGTTCTCGTTTCCCAGGGATACTGGCGGAGCGTAAGAACCAAATGATGAAACCCGTGTATTTGCAAAGGCGCCATTACTGATATAGAAGTTAATAATCAGCCCGATAGGATCCATAGTCCCCTGGTTATAGCCCTCAATGATTATAGTTGGCATTTCCCCTCCATTGATAAAAGGTAAATTGGTTTTGATCTTGACCCCATTTAAAGGCGGAGCACTCCTGGCAAAAGTAATTACCGTATCACAAAACAACTGTGCTTTCGCACTGGAAAGCAGGCATAGCAGGGCAAACAACAAAACAATTCTTTTCATATAGGGATGTAAATTTTAAACGGAAACAAAATTATTGGAATAACAGCTGACAATACCATGCAAAATATAAAATAATTGGTATTAAAAGGTTAAGTAATAAAGAATTATCCCCTGATAAGGTGTTTTTTTTCATAAATAACAGCGCCCACCTGATTGATAAATGGAAAAATGATTGTTACGTGTTAACTTTGCGCTTCTTTTCGGTTCCGGATCAGGGAGCCTATGTTATTAATTTCTAATGTTTTCCATTCATGCAAAAGCAAATTAAATCCGCTTTGATCTCCGTTTTCTACAAAGACAACCTGGAGAACATTGTTAAAGAGTTAGGTGAACAGGGTGTTACCATCTATTCCACTGGCGGTACGCAAAAATTTATTGAGGACCTGGGTGTGAAATGTGTAGCAGTTGAAGACCTGACTGCTTACCCTTCTATTTTGGGTGGACGTGTTAAAACCTTGCACCCAAAAGTGTTTGGTGGTATTCTGGCCCGCCGCGATAATCCGCAGGACCTGGAACAGCTGAAGGAATACCAGATCCCGGAAATTGACCTGGTGATCGTAGACCTGTATCCGTTTGAAGAAACCGTGAAGAGCACCAGCGTAGAACAAACTATTATTGAGAAAATTGATATAGGCGGCGTTTCCCTGATACGTGCTGCCGGCAAAAACTACAAAGATGTAGTGATTGTTGCCTCTAAAGATCAATATGCTGATCTGGAAAAAGTATTAACTGACAACAACGGAGCGACTACCATAGAAGACCGCAGAAGCTTTGCAGCCAAGGCATTTGAAGTATGTGCACACTATGATGTAGCGATCTCTCAATACTTCCTGAATAATGAGCCTGGCGCTAATTTCCAACTCTCTATTCCACAGGGACAGGTAAACCGCTATGGTGAAAACCCGCATCAGCGGGGTGTTTTCTACGGTAACCTGGATGAAGTATTTAATAAACTGCACGGAAAGGAATTATCCTTTAATAACCTGGTGGATGTAGATGCTGCCTGCCAGCTGATCCAGGAATTTGAAACGACCACCTTTGCAGTGATCAAGCATACCAACGTTTGCGGTATTGCTTCCCGCAATACCCTGAAAGAAGCCTGGGAAGCAGCATTGGCTGCTGACAAGGAAAGTGCTTTCGGTGGCGTACTCGTTACCAACAAGATAATAGACA
Organism: Chitinophaga sp. 10T418; assembly: GCF_056394125.1. Classification (NCBI taxonomy): domain Bacteria; kingdom Pseudomonadati; phylum Bacteroidota; class Chitinophagia; order Chitinophagales; family Chitinophagaceae; genus Chitinophaga; species Chitinophaga sp. 10T418. The sequence continues at coordinate 374,781 of NZ_JBFTHG010000004.1, read as the reverse complement.
AAGCTACCGCCGAATCTATCAGCGAAATCTTCTTTGAAATCCTGATCGCACCAGGCTTTGATGCAGACGCACTCATCGTACTGCAGGCGAAAAAGAACCGCATCCTGTTGGAACAGAAACACCCCGTGAAGAGCAAATACATGTACAAAAATGTATTGAACGGCGTATTACTGCAGGACAGCGATAACGGTAACTACAAAGAATGGAACGAAGTAGGCGCCCGCGCAGCTACTGCCGAAGAGAAATCTGACCTGGAGTTTGCCAACATCGTTTGTAAACACCTGAAATCAAACGCGATTGCCCTGGTGAAAAACAAACAACTTATCGGTAAAGGATGCGGACAAACTTCCCGTATCGATGCTTTACGTCATGCCATCGAAAAAGCAGGACAGTTCAGCTTTGATCTGAAAGGGGCGGTAATGGCTTCTGACGCTTTCTTCCCGTTCAATGACTGTGTAAGCATTGCGCACGAACAGGGCATTAAGGCTGTGATTCAGCCAGGTGGTTCCATGAGAGACAACGACTCTATCGAATTCTGTAAAGAACATGATATGGTAATGGTAATGACCGGAATGCGTCACTTCAGGCACTAAGGGTTATTCACCACGTACAATTAAAATGAGAAAGCACTGGAGTTTCCGGTGCTTTCTTATTTTACCCGTTAGATATTCGAAAAAAAATAATAGTATTGTCAGCTTGTAAATCAATATAATTCTAAAAGCTGAGGCGAAGAGCCAATAGCTGTTCCAGATGTCTTTTATTCAACAAAATATCATGCAGGATGCGGAGGATGCCTTTTTGATCCGGGAGTATAAAGCTACCGGCAAACTGGACTTCCTTGCAGCTCTTTACCAGCGTTATATGAACCTGGTATATGGGGTGTGCCTGAAATATTTTGATGAAGATGCCAGTAAGGACGCCGTAATGCAGATCTTTGAAGAACTGATCGGTAAGTTAAAGCAGCATGAAGTCCAGAATTTTAAAAGCTGGCTCCATGTACTGGCCCGTAATCATTGTTTAATGAAACTGCGGGCCATGAAAAACAAGGAATCAAGACAAGTTTCTATCGATGATCACCCTGTTGTGGAAAATGAAGAAATAGGGCATCATGAGAACGGAATTACGCTGGAAGATAACCTCCGGAGCATGGAAAAATGCCTGGAAACCTTGCCGGAAGAGCAAAAACGTAGCGTTGACCTGTTTTATCTGCAGGAAAAAAGCTACCGGCAGGTAAGTGATATGACCGGCTATGATATGAACAAAGTGAAAAGCTATATACAAAACGGGAAGCGTAACCTGAAAATATGTATGGAACAACAAGATGTCTGACAAGCGACCACATATAAAACCGGAAGAACTCGCCGGGCTCATCCGCCAATACCTGGCGGGAGAGCTGGACGATAAAGCCATGCACGACCTGGAACGCCAGGCCCTGGACGATCCGTTCCTGGCCGATGCGTTGGAAGGATATGCAGAGCACGCTCCGGAACAGCAGGCGCATCAGGCAGATCTTGTTTCCAGACTGGAGGCACGGGTTGCACCGAAAGCAGGAAAGGTTCGCACACTTTATTATCGCTGGGCCGCTGCTGCAGCCATATTATTACTGATGTTCTCGGCTGGCTGGTTCCTGTGGGATCAGCAACGAAGCACACCACCACTGGCTAAGATGCAGGTTCCTTTATCCGCTCCGGTGGCCGATTCTCTGCCGCAGGATGAACGGGAATCAGCGCCGGCAATGGCAAGTGCAGATCAGCTCTCTAAAAAAGTATTGCCTCCGGTACCCGCTGCACCTAAAAATAACGGGTTAAAGGAGCGACGCTTTACCCTCTCATCAGCTGATGACGCTCCAGTTCCTTCAAATAATGCTGCTGCACCTGCCAGCGCAGAAGTAGCCCCTGCAAGTACCGCGCCGCCGGCAGTATATAAAGCAGCGCCGTCTGTGAGTGCTGTACCCGCCCCAGTGAATAATGCCCCTGCAGGCGTTCTTGCAGCGGAAAAAAAGGATAAACAAGAAGAATATCAGCACTATTTTGTACCACATGCTAATGCTGATAAAAAACAGGAGGCAAACCGGTCGCAATGGGCCAGTCCAACACTCTCCGGCAATAATGATAAATCATTAAATGAAGTTGTGGTTGGCGTACAAAGGAAAAATGTAACACAAAGCCAGTCGGTGATGATCCGTGGGATGAATGGCGTAAGTGCCGACAGCGTGAACAGTATAACCACCACATTGCAGGGAAAAGCGGCAGGCGTAAATGTAACCAGTGACAACCGCAGTGATGCGGAAATGGTATACCGGGAACCCGCACCAGTAACCGGAGAAACAGCTTTTGAAAATTATCTCCGTACAAAAACAGTGAACCCGGAAAATAAATATACAGGCATCGTACGTGTATCCTTTACCGTTATGCCGGATGGTTCCTTACAGGACTTTAAGATCATCCGTCACCTGAATGATGCCTGCGATGCAGAAGCCATCAGGGTAATCAAAGAAGGTCCTGCATGGATACCTGCTTCAGACAGAAAACCCGCTAAAGTAAAAGTAAAAGTGAAGTTTACAGTGGATAAGGATTAGTGCCTATTCCGCTCTTTCCATTGCTGATTAAAGGACTTGGCCGCAAATACGGGCAACTCGCGGTTATCGCCCCAGCTTTTCGCAAAGAACCTTTTTAACAGGAAATTTTTCATTTTGCCGCTGGCCAGGTTCATCATCTTACGACTGGCACAACCTTGTTTCCATACATACCAGGCAAATTTTTCCCCGCCGGAAGTATAGTTTTCCTCTACGGCTTTCTGCCTGTTATGGAGTAATAATTCATGCAAATTGATGCGCACCGGGCACACTTCGGTACAGTTACCACAAAGGGAAGAGGCAAAACTCAAATGCATATACGAATCCATCCCTTTCAGGTGTGGGGTAATAACCGAGCCTATAGGGCCACTATAAGTAGCGGCATAAGTGTGGCCGCCAATATTCTTGTATACTGGGCAGGCATTGAGGCAGGAGCCGCAACGGATGCAATATAAACTTTCACGAGCAGTGGTATCCTGCAGGATATTGGTACGGCCGTTATCCATCAGGATTACATACATTTCTTCCGGACCGTCTACTTCTCCTTCCTGGCGCGGACCGCTGAAAATGCTGTTGTAAGCGGTGATCTGCTGACCAGTACCATAAGTAGCCAGTAAAGGCCAGAAAAGCCCCAGGTCTGCAATAGACGGGAGTACCTTTTCTATACCCACTAATACAATATGTGTTTTGGGAAATGCAGTAGTTAGCCGGGCATTACCTTCATTTTCTGTCACTGCTACAGAGCCTGTGTCAGCAAGAATGAAGTTAGCGCCGGTGATACCAATTTCAGCCTCCAGGTATTTGTGACGGAGTTTTTCGCGGGCTACAAGAGTGAGTTGTTCTGGTGTGAGACCAGGATCTGTTCCCAGTTTTTCTGCAAACAAACGGGCTACATCTTCCTTGCTCTTATGCATGGCCGGTGTAACGATGTGGTAGGGCGGTTCTCCATCCAGTTGTTGTATATATTCTCCCAGATCAGTTTCCACACATTCAATGCCGTTACTTTCCATAAAGGCATTCAGGTGTACTTCTTCTGTGGCCATAGACTTGCTTTTCACAATGCTTTTGCATTGTTTGGCTTTGCAGATAGCGAGTATTTCCTGTTGTACCTGTTCGGCAGTTTCTGCCCAGATGACTTTACCACCACGACGGGTAAAGTTTTGCTCAAATTCTTCCAGGTGATTATCCAGGTGCTCAATAGCTCTCCACTTAATATTTTTGGCTCTTTCTCTGGCGCCGGGTAAATCAGAAAACTGTTGTTTACCGGCTTTTACAGCAGTATTATATTTACCTATATTGAAGTTGATAGTTTGCCGGTGACCCAGGTCAGCGGCTTTTTTTTCACTTTCTTCGAGAAAAGTAGATGCTATTTGATGCATAAGCAAGCAGTGTTCCTAATTAAAGATAGTTAAATCCAAAAATGATTTACTTGTGTTCTCTTGCAATTTTATCCAGCACTTCATAAAATTCCGTGCCGTATTTTCTTATCAAAGCATCTTTGAGAAAACGATAGACCGGAACCTGTAACGTTTTACCGTTCTTACAGGCAGGCTTGCAAACATCCCAGCGGTCATAGTTTACCGCTTCAAATGTTTCGTATTTTTTAATGCGGATGGGATAAAGATGACAGGAAACAGGCTTTTTAAAATCCACTACACCATCATTGTACGCCTTTTCTATACCACAACCTACAATGCCACGGGCATCTACTGTTGCGTAAGCACAAATGCCTTTGTTCACAATAGGTGTTACATAGCCGTATTCATCGTCTATCGTGTTGGTGCCGGTGCGTTCAATTTCCTGGATTCCTTCTTCACGCAGGTAAGATTTAATCTGCGGATAAATTCTCTTCAGGGCTTTTACTTCGGTTTTATCCAGGGGAGCGCCACAGTCGCCCGCTACACAGCAGGCGCCTTTGCAGGCCGACAGGTTGCATACGAACTGCTCTTCAATTACTTCGTCACTTATGTATTTATCGTCAATGATGATCATCGGAAACGGTCTTATGCCTGAAATGATATACAGACAATCTTAATAAGACCACAAAGTTACGGCATTACCGGCTTATCTCCAGCGGAGGGTTTCTACCATATGCCACATATCCTGTTCCAGGAACTTGTATACAGGAGCAAGGGAGTCGGCATTGGGTGTAACATCGAAATAGAGGGCTCCCCGGAGGAAGTGGTGAACGGAGTCTGTAGCAAAGAATTGTTTGGAGGAAGCTGCATTACCGCCTACTTCGTAAAAGGTGCCACTCACATTGTTGGGGGTGTGGATCACATTTTCATCGATGTATTCGGCTTTATAGGTATGCTTATAAGTCATTTTAAAGGCATCATCCACCAGTTTACGGTAGGCGTTGTTGCCGGGGCCTATGATCTTATAGCTCATATAAATTTTCCCGTTAAGGGAAGGGAAGTCTACATTGATCCAGTAAGGATTTTCGGGAGCTGCACCAAAAAAGGAAGTATCCTTAATGATATTGGCATATGCAGGATATTCAAATGTATATGGGTAGCCGGGCATATCAAATTTGCGGTAGGCTCTTTCCGGGAATTTTACCTGGAAGTAACCCCTTGGTTTAGGTGTGGGTACATTTTCGCAGGCTGCAAATAGTAATATCAGCAGGGAAATCACGGCGAGGGCCTTTCCTTTTATATGTGGCATTTTACGGTTATTTAGCAGGCGGCTATACTTTGTCAGCGGCGTCCGGCCTGATGGTTACCTGTACTTTCTGGATGCGCATTTTATTTACTTCCAGTACAGTAAAATCATAGTTGTTGTAGTTAATAACGCTGTTTTCTTCCGGAAATTTTCCGGCCAGCTCAAGTATCAGGCCGCCGAGGGAGTCGCTTTCGCCTTTCACTGTTTCAAAGGTTTCAGGAGGTATGTTCATGATGYGGCAAACATCATTCAGCATGGTTTTGCCTTCAAATACATAGGTGAAGTTATCTACTTTGTTGTAGTTGAATTCTTCCTCGTCAAATTCGTCTTTGATATCGCCGATTACTTCTTCCATGATATCTTCCAGGGTAACGATACCGGAGGTACCGCCAAATTCGTCTACCACTACAGCAAAATGCATGCGGCGGCTCTGGAATTCGGAGAGCAGGTCTTCAATGAGTTTATGTCCGTGTACAAAGAAAGGCTGACGCATTACTTCGTGCCAGTCAAAATTGCTGCCTTTGTCGAGGTGGGGTAGCAGGTCTTTGGTATGAATAACACCTACTATGTTATCCAGGTTATCCTTATATACGGGTAAGCGGGAGTAGTGGAGATCAGCTACGCGTTTAACGATATCGCCAAATGGGCTGTCGTATTCCACTCCATTTACGTCGAGTCGGCCGCGCATAATCTGTTTTACAGTGATGTTGCCGAATTTGAGGATGCCTTTGAGGATATTTTTTTCTTCCTGGGAGGCGGTAGGGTCTACACTCATTTCGATGGCTTCATCAATTTCCTGGTAGTTTACGGGGCCGCTGCCGCGGTGAAACAGGCGGGCTTCAATGCTGCCGCTGAGGCTTACAAAGAAGTCGCTTACCGGCTCCATGGTGGCATGGACCAGGCTTACAAACCAGGCGAAATAGGTAGCAAAGCGAATATTGTTCTGAGCGGCCCATACCCTGGGGAGTATCTGGCCGAAGAACAGTAATATCAGGCAGATAGCGGCAATACGTACCACGAGGGAAACAACCGGCAGTGTTTGCAGGTCTTCCATCTGGGTGACGAGGTAGTTGGTGATCATGATGAACGCAATAGTCAACAGGATACCTGCTATTTGTAAAGACGCGAGGAGTGATTTCGGCTTTTCCAGTAGTTTGGTAATAAGTTTGCCGGAGGCATTCTGCCGGGTTTTAAGCACGTTCAGATCCTTATAATTTAAGGAAAAGAAAGCTACTTCTGCCCCGGATACGATGAAGGTAAGCAGCAATAGAACAAATATAACAAGCAGGAATACCACCACATTAGGGGTGCCAATAGGTGCGCTGGCTTGTAAAAAATAGGATACGTTGCTTGCCGAAAGGATGCCCAAGATGTTCAACTTTGATGTAAATAATCAAAAATAAGGGGAAAGTAATTCACGGAATTGCTTTCCCTGCACGCAAATATAAGTAATGTCCCTATATGGGATTACGTAGGATCAAAACTTAATATTTTTTTGCAACTAAAAAGGCAGATCGTCTGCAGGTTCATTCAATGAAGGGGGGATTTCCAGTTCCCGGAAATTTTCTCCACTGCCTGTGCTCGTACTGCTATGGTGAGGTATGGGGTGATCTTGGTTATTGAGGTCCATGCGTTTATCCAGCATAACCAGGTTGTCTCCTACAACTTCGGTGGCAAATTTCTTGTTGCCTTCTTTGTCTTCCCAGCTGCGGGTGCGTAAACGGCCTTCAATATAAACAAGACTGCCTTTGTGCAGGTATTTCTGCGCCAGTTCGGCCAATCCCCGCCAAAGCACCACCGTATGCCATTCTGTTTGTGAAATGAGCTTACCGGCCCTGTCTTTGAATGTTTCAGTAGTTGCCAGCGAAAATTTGGCTACTGCAATATTCCCTTCCAGAAACTGTACATCCGGATCTCTGCCCAAATTGCCTATCAGGATTACTTTATTAACACCTCTCATAGTTGTAGGTTTTTTTAGTCTATTGTTAAAAAGTTCTTCTTTTAATAAATAAACAACCTTCTTAAAGTTAATATTTTTTTCCAATCGATAGTGAAAAATTTCTTACTGGCAGCCGATTGAGCCGGATTTTCTCTTTCACTACTATTACTGAACTGTGTTAATGGTTAATGTATATTTTTTATCTCTATGCGTGAAGACTAAAATAATTGGAGGTGATTGCTTTCCAGAAAGGTGGTAATTGTTTTTGGGAAAGCATAGTTATTCAGGCTGTTTCTCGCCACCAGCATGTATCCTGGCAAATCCGGGCGCTTTTTCACGGTAAGACTAATAAACTGACTATGAATGGTTTGGTGGGTGAGCTGTTGTTTAAAGGGAGCTGATACCCGGTCTATTTCAAAAGCGATGTTGCCGAAGAGTTGCCGGAATGTTTCGGAAGACTGTATTGTGGTGATATCTGAAGGTGCTGGTGTTTCAATGAGGATGAACTCATGCAGGTTTTGCCAGATATCGCTGTCGGTTCTTTTCCGGATAAAGATTTCTTCTTTATAATTGACCAGCAGGTAGTTGAAGTACCTTTTTTTGATTTTCAGTTTTTTAGTTTTTATCGGGAGAAGGGGTACTAACTGGTTATGCAGGGCCACGCACTTTTTCCGGAGGGGGCAGTCTGCGCACAGGGGTTGCTGTGGTTTGCATACCACTGCGCCGAAGTCCATAATACTCTGATTATATTCCGAAGAAGCGCCATCGGGGAGGAGTTCCTGGGCCAGGGTATCGAATTGTTTTTTGCCGGCGGTGCTGTCTATGGGCGTTTCAATGCCGAAGTAGCGGGAGAGGACCCGGAAAACGTTGCCGTCGAGTACGGCATAGGGGAGATTAAAAGCAAAGGAGGCGATGGCAGCGGCAGTATATGGGCCTATTCCTTTGAGTGCTTTAATTTCTTCATACTGATCCGGGAACTTTCCATGATGGAGGTTGGTAATTTGGCGGGCGGCAGCCAGCATATTTTTGCAGCGGGCATAATAGCCTAATCCCTGCCACAGGCGGAATACTTCTTCCTCCGGGGCGGCCGCCAGTTTAGTGACGGTGGGATAGTTTTGGATGAAGCGCTCATAGTACGGCCATCCTTGCTCTACGCGGGTTTGCTGGAGAATAATTTCAGATAACCAGATGCGATATGGATTCTTTTCACCCTTCCAGGGCATGTTGCGGGTGTTCATTTCCCGGTTCCATTCCAGTAATTTTTCAGTAAAAAAATGTCGGGGTGATATCATTTATATATTATTTTAATAAAATTATTTAGTATATTGATATGGCAAATGCTGTACAAAACCCTATAAGGTACAACAGATACCCATTTCCGGGCATGCAAATAAATATAAATTATCGCCAATACCAGTTATAAGAAAAAATGATAAAATTTATTTGCTTAAAATTCAGCAATTAGAATTTTTAAATTAACTTTGAGAGTAAAGTAATCCTCTCGCTTTCATATGAGAAAAGCTGATTTAATTAACAACATTGCTGAAAAAACCGGCATCCCCAAAGTCGATGTGTTAGTCACACTCGAGGCTATGTTCAAAGAGGTGAAAGAAGCACTTGCAAACGGAGAACACATTTATATCCGTGGGTTTGGAAGTTTCATCACCAAGAAAAGAGCAGCCAAGATTGGGCGTAACATCAAGAAGAACGTAGCTGTGGAGATCCCTGAGCACTTTATTCCGGCATTTAAACCTTCGAAAGAATTTGTTGCTGAGGTAAAGAAGCTTAAAAGTTCTTAATTTTGCAGCCTAATAATTTAGGCGATGCAAAAAACACAAGTTCTTCTGGTGGGTGCTGCGGTGGCACTATTGGTGATATTATTCGCCTTTGGCCGTACTGTGCCCCGGTCAGAAAAGAAACCTATGTCATCTGCCGCCCCTATGCAGGGTGGACAGGATGTAGAACCTATTGCCTTCTCTGAACTGCTTACTACAGCGAAGGGGAAAATTCCTGCTGAAAAACTTTTACAGGTAAATTCAATTGAGACCAATGTTGTCCGCGGGGATGTGAAGACCCAACAGATAGCCGCCTACCAACAATTGTACAACACCTGGGACAGCCTTAACCAGCTGCCCGTAGCCGCATATTATCTTGGCGAAGCCGCTAAGTTGGAAAATTCCGAAAAAAGCCTCACCTTTGCAGCCAATTTATTTTTGGCCCACTTGCAGCATGCAGAAGATCCGCGTGTAGCAAAATGGGAAGCCCAGCAAGCAATCACTTTGTTTGATCAGGCAATACAATTGAACCCGGCGAACGACACACTTAAAATATCACAGGCCATGGTGTACATGAACACCGGTGAACCTATGACAGGTGTGGCTAAGCTAAGAGAAGTAGTGGCTGCACATCCTGATAACATAGATGCACAGGTTACTTTAGCTAACCTTGCTATTACATCGGGTCAGTACGATAAAGCTATCGAAAGACTGGAAGGCGTTGCGAAGAGTCACCCGGATAATGCGAAAGTATTATTTGTGCTGGCAGAATCGTACCGGAGTAAAGGAGATAAGAAGAAAGCGATTGAGCTGTTTGAAAAAGCAAAACAGCTGATGACCGATCCGGAACTGAAGAAGGAAGTAGATAGTTACATTAAAAGTATTCAATAATATTATTTTTCAATCATTTAAAAACGTATCAGCGTATGCCTTGCGGTAAGAAAAGAAAAAGACATAAAATTGCCACTCACAAGCGTAAAAAAAGACTGAGAAAGAACCGGCATAAAAGTAAAAAGAAATAATTACTCCAGTTTCCCGCCATTTATACTAATACGGTATTTTCCCGGCGCGGTGGTCGGATAAAAATTTTCATATATCCTGCATGATTCTAGCATTTACTTCTTAAATTGCTATAGTCATGCAGGTTGTTTCCATAGATCCCGCAATTGAATTCTCCGGACATTACCTGCAGTGATCGCTGAACCCTTAAGCAATCCATTCGTCACGAACGTGAAGAAATACGCTAACTTTATGGTGAGCTATTGTTTTGGTATGCAGTAAGCTGTTCTTACTTAATAGCCGTGTGCATAGCATAAAGGTGAAGTTTTAAAGGTTAAAATTTTGGACGCTTGAATAAGGAACTTATTATAAATGCGGCTCCCACAGGGGTGGAAATTGCGTTACTGGAAGATAAGAAGCTAGTGGAATTACATCACGAAAGTGGCAATCCTAACTTCTCAGTAGGCGATTTGTACCTGGGCAAGGTGAAAAAGCTGATACCCGGCTTAAATGCTGCATTTGTGGACGTTGGCTTCGAGAAAGATGCCTTCTTACATTACACGGATCTCAGCCCCTATATCCGATCTATTCTTAAATTTACTGCAACAGCTATCAGCGATAAAACGCCCGATGGATTCGATTTCACTAAGTTTAAGAATGAACCGGAAATAGTGAAGACCGGTAAAATTACTGATGTACTGGGAGGGAAACCCAACATCCTCGTACAAATTCTGAAAGAACCCATTTCTTCTAAAGGCCCGCGCCTTAGCTGCGAAATCTCTTTACCCGGAAGGTTTATAGTGTTAACACCCTTTAATGATATTGTTGCGGTTTCTAAAAAAATCCACTCCTCCGAAGAAAGAAAAAGATTGCAGAAAATTGTGGAAGCCATCAAAACGCCCAACTTTGGCGTTATTGTACGGACCGCCGCAGAAGGAAAGAAAACAGCAGAATTACACGAAGATCTGACGACCCTCGTTCAAACCTGGAAAAATATCCAGGCCAATCTCAGCGGTGGCGTTGCCCCGCAAAAGATCCTGAGCGAACAAACCAAAACAGCCAGTATTCTCCGCGACTTGCTCAATGAGAGCTTTAACCGTATAGTCGTTAACGATAAAAATATATACACAGACACCAAAACGTACATTCAAAAGATTGCACCCGAAAAGTCTGATATCGTTAATTACTATAATAACGGATCGCCTATCTTCGATAACTTCGGTATTACCCGCCAGGTAAAGGCGTCTTTCGGTAAAACCGTAAACCTCGACAGTGGCGTATACCTCATCATTGAAGCAACCGAAGCACTACACGTAGTAGATGTTAACAGCGGATATAAAAGCTCCAGCAACAACCAGGAACAAAATGCCCTCGCATCCAACCTGGAAGCAGCTGCAGAAATTGCCCGACAGCTAAGGCTGCGTGATCTGGGTGGTATCATTATCATTGACTTCATTGATATGAAACTGCCGGAAAACAAAAAGGCGATATTTGAAGCCATGGAGAAATTTATGGCCCAGGACAGAGCAAAACATACCATCTTACCTATATCGAAATTTGGCCTCATGCAAATTACCCGCCAACGGGTAAAGCCAGAGATCACCATTTCCGTAGCAGAAGATTGCCCTACCTGCAGAGGAACAGGTAAAATCGGCGCCTCCATGCTGATCCTCGAAGACATTGAGAAAAACCTGCAATACCTGCTGAATCACCAGCATAAAGGTCTCACCATTCGCACACATCCTATATTGTACGCTTACCTCACCAAAGGATTCCTTGCATCCAAACAATGGAAGTGGTATTTCCATTATAAAAAATGGATCAAATTAAAAGCCGACTCCAATTACCATCTTACTGAATATCGTTTCTTTGACACCAATGACGAGGAAATTAAGTTATAAAAAGCAAAAGGTCCGCAACTGCGGACCTTTTGCTTTTTATAACTTAATTTCCAGCTTTTAGCCATTAGCTTTTAGCTTTTAGCAAAATGCAGCGAAGTTGATGGTATAGATTACTATCTCCGCTGCATTTTGCTAAAAGCTAAAAGCTAATGGCTAAAAGCTAGAATCGATAATCATCTCTTGCAGGACTGAAACTGTCTATTATTTTGCAATCCGCCAGCGCACGGCCACCATGCGGCGTGTTTGGTGGAATCACGAGCGTATCATGTTGCTTCAATAGATATTTTCTTCCATCCAGATTCATTTCAAAACTGCCTTCCGCTACATACATGATCTGCTCATGCGGATGCTGATGGATAGGCGAATCTGAGCCAGCTGTTATCTCCCAGAATGCCAATGTACTTTTGCTACCATGTACAAAACGACCGTAATGGCCGGCAATCGTGTTCTTTACAGGGATCTCATCTAAAGAAGCAGGTTTATTCATATTTATAGCATTTAGATATTAAATATAGTTTATACAGCAGATTTTAACAACGACCTGAAGCTATAAGTATATATATTTCATACATTTACCGTCATAAATACCCTTTTAATCCCAATTATAATTGTCATGTTTGTTTAAGTAAATAAATACATCCATTACGCATATGACTATACGTTTCTACTCCTTATTTGCCTTACTGTCGTTGATCATCTTTGCTGCCTGCCAGCAACAAAGCGGTTCCCGCAAAAGAACAAAGGCAAGAGATACCTCTCACTATACCAAACAGGCGTATATTGACCAGACTATCGACAGCAATTATGTGAACACATTTCTGCAGTCACATAAAGCTTATGATGCCTATGATGAATCTATTCTCAACTTCTACCGCAAGCGCGATTTTCATTACGCATGGATCAATAAAGATGGGCTGACAGAACAAGCCAGCAACTTTATTAACATGATGAAAAATGATGCCGCCTATGGTATCAAAGACAGCAGTCTGATGACACCAGATCTGCAACAACTGACCGATACCCTGCTGGTCAGCGATGTGGGCCTGAAACCAGGAGATACATCCATTCCCCGCATTGAAATGTTGCTTACCGCGCAATTCTTTGCCTATGGCAATAAAGTTTGGAACGGTATTACCGCCGATTCGGCCAAAGACCTGGAATGGTTTATTCCCCGTAAGAAAATAGACATGGAAAGCTTACTGGATTCTATGGTTGGTAAAAAGAATAACGCTTTTGAAGACGATGAACCTGTAAACAGACAATATATCCTCCTGCGCCAACAGCTGAGAAAACTGGCCCAGCTGGAATCCGGCAAAAAATGGGATTCCATCCGGAGTACCCAGAAAAGCTTCAAAAAAGGAGATTCTTCCAGCGTAATTGCGGAAGTGAAATACAGGCTGGAAGCTTTTGGTGACCTGCCAGGAACTGACAGCAGCAAACGCTTCACCGTTGCATTGGATACTGCTATCCGTAGTTTCCAGGCCAGAATGGGCATAAAAGAAGATGGTACCATCAATAAAAGTGTACTGGACGCCCTGAATACGCCGCTGCAAGATCGTATTCAAAAAATATTGCTGAATATGGAGCGTTTGCGTTGGGTACCTATAGAGCCGACTACAGACTACATCCTGGTGAACATCCCTCAGTTTAAAATGCATGTATATGATAAAGGGAAATTAGCCTGGAGTTGCAATGTAGTGGTAGGTAAACCTGGTGCCAGCACTGTTATATTTACCAAAGAACTACGCCATATCGTGTTTAGTCCTTATTGGAATGTGCCTCCGGGAATATTGTCAAAAGAAGTGTTGCCTGGTTTGAAACGTAGTGGTGGCGGTTATCTGTCAAGACTGAATATGGAAATTGTAGGCGCCAGCGGAAAAACTATTTCTCCGGGATCTATCAATTTCAGCAAGTATTCCGGGGGTAATTTCCCTTACGTAGTAAGACAGAAACCTGGTGGTAAAAACTCATTGGGTAAAGTGAAATTCCTTTTCCCCAACGAATACAATATTTATTTACATGATACCCCGGCCCGTTACCTGTTTGGAGAAAACAAGCGTTCTTTCAGCCATGGCTGTATCAGGATTGCAGAACCCAAGCACCTGGCGGAATGGCTGCTGCGCGATGATTCCACCTGGACTGAAAAGAAAATTGACGATGCGATGAATGCCGGCAAAGAGAAATATGTGACCGTAAAAGATAAAGTGCCCGTATTTATTGTGTATTTCACTGCCTTTGTGGATAGTGACGGCAGACTGAATTTCCGGGATGATGTGTATGGACACGATGCGAAACTGGCTACTTCCCTATTTGGAACAAAGTAATCGAACAAACAAAAAAAAAGCAGCAGCAGGAAGATTTCCTTTCCGCTGCTGCTTTTTTATAGTAATAATCTTTAGAGGCTTACTGCAATAACAGAGATTTCAACATCCACTCCTTTTGGCAATCCCGCTACCTGCACAGTTTCCCTGGCTGGAAAGTCGCTGGTAAAATAACTGCCATATACTTCATTCACTTGTGGGAATGTTTTCATATCTGTAAGAAAGATCGTTGTTTTTACCACGTGTTGAAAACCCAAGCCAGCTTCGGTAAGAATGGCCTGCAGATTTTTCATTACCTGGTGCGTTTCATCCACGATGCCTGATTTAATCAGTTCGCCGGAAGCTGGATCCAGGGCTATCTGACCAGATACATACAGTGTGTTACCAGCTTTCACAGACTGGTTATAAGGCCCAATAGGAGCGGGCGCATTAGTGGTGTTAATGATTTGCTTTTCCATGTAAACGAAAGTAAATAATAATTAAGAACGCACAAATGTCTGTCAGGGCAGATGTGCTATAATTAATGATTCTTTATTAGGTTTGCCGAAATTTAACGCATGAATATCCTGGTAATAGCAGATGCGCAACGGTATGAAGAATTGCAGCAGAAGGGAATGGCCACGCATCATGACATACAATGGAAAACAAGCCTGGAAGAGGTATTGTCACTAAAAGTATTTGACCTGGTGCTGGATCTCATCTTCGACGACCGGCCGGAGCATGCCCTCATGTATGCAAAGAATCCGGGGATTCCGGTGTTGGCAGGTATGGTAAAAGCATCCTTATCCGACATCATGAACCAGTTTGCCTTTGAGCAGGGATTCAATATCATGGGTTGTAATTTTTTACCGGGGTTTGTGAATATGCCGGTGATGGAGGTAACGGTGATGGATGAAGGACAAAAGGAAACGCTGGATAGTATCATGTATAAACTAGGCTGGGAATATGCGCTGGTGGCGGATGTTGTTGGTATGGTTACTCCCCGGGTGATATGCATGATCATTAATGAAGCTTATCTCACGGCACAGGAAGGAACGGCATCCCGGGAGGATATAGACACTTCTATGCGTTTGGGTACCAACTATCCTTATGGTCCTTTTGAATGGAGTGAGCGGATCGGAATACTGCATGTGTACGAAGTATTGAAGGCCATACACGATGTTACCGGTGATGACCGTTATGAAGTAGCAGCCTCTTTGCAAACAGCATACGAAGCGATTTAATTTTTTACATGGCACTTATACTGAATATAGATACCGCAACAACTACCGGCTCTGTGAGCCTTTCCCGCGATGGGCAAGCCATACAAACGCTGGTGAATGAAAAGCAGCAGGATCATGCTGCTACTATGATTTTATTTGTGCAGCAGATATTGAAGGAACAAGGCATTTTACCTGAAGCACTGGATGCTATTGCGGTGAGTGCTGGTCCTGGTTCCTATACCGGACTAAGGGTAGGAGTGGCTACTGCAAAGGGTTTGTGCTATGCATGGCATAAGCCGCTGCTGGCTATTTCCACATTACAGATGATGGCGCAGGGATTGGTAGCTACAGTAAAAGATGAACTGGCCTGGTATTGTCCGATGCTGGATGCCCGCAGGCAGGAAGTGTTTATGGGGCTGTATGATGCCGGTTTACAGGAGATCATGCCGCCACAGGCTATGATCCTGGAGCCTTCTTCCCTGGATGGTCCGCTGGCAGAAAAGAAAATTTACTTTTTCGGAGATGGCAGCCCTAAATGGGAGCTGATGTTATCTTCGCATAAAAATGCTATTTTTGCAGAATATGTGATAAGTGCGGCGCATATGGCACCGCTTTCCGCGCAGGCTTTCGATAAAAAAATGTTCGTTGATCTGGCTTATTTCAGTCCATTCTACCTCAAGCCATTTTATTCTCCTCAAAAACCCTGAACACATAACGTTGTTTTGTCATAGAAGAGTCAAATTACATCTAATTTGCAAGTATCCGGGGGTTATATATGATAAAATAAGGTATGGAAATTTTTTTTATTGTGATAGATATTATATTTTTGTATAAATCGATTACCGCAATTGTTGTCTAACTGTTTGCGAGTACTGTCCGTTGATCCCTTTCATTTCATCATTTTTTTAAAACTATTATGCGATGGAAAAAACATTATTAACTACCTCTTCTAATACTCTTATTATTTCTAGAGGTACCAATGAAAAAGACCAGATCAAATTGGATTACATTGCCGTCAAGAAGGCTGCTATGGTTTTACGTGCTATCAACCATAAGCTGCGCCAGCAGATGATTAAGCTGCTGGAAGACCACAAAAAAATGACCGTGACCGAGATTTATGTGAAGTTGCGTCTGGAACAATCGGTAGCATCGCAACACCTCGCCATATTAAGGCGCGCAGGCATTGTAATTACAGAAAGAGATGGTAAGTTTATTCACTACACCATCAACAAGCAACGTATTGCTGAAGTGGCGAAGTTTGTGGAAGAACTTGTTGGGTAAAAGTATTGCTCCGTATTACATACGGAAGAAAATTATATAAAAAAGTAGCCATAACGGCTACTTTTTTATTTTGGTATAGATTTTATCCATATCTACACCTACTGAGAAGTTGTAAATTTGTAAAAATCAAAAACCATGTTCGTAAAACAATTGTACACCAACTGTTTGTCAGAAGCGGCATACTTCATTGAATCTGAAGGAGTAGCCGTGGTGATAGACCCGTTACGTGATATCGAGGTTTATCTAGATCTGGCAAAAGAACGCAACGCAACCATTCAATACATTTTTGAAACGCATTTTCATGCGGACTTTGTTTCCGGACATCTGGAACTGGCTGCAGCTACCGGCGCAAAAATCGTTTATGGCCCGGATGCAGTGACTAACTTTGAAACTTATGTAGCCAAAGACAACGAAGTATTCAAGATCGGCGCCGTTACGATGAAAGTATTACATACGCCTGGTCATACACTGGAATCTTCCTGCTACCTGCTGCTCGATGAAAAAGAACAGCCTTATGCCGTATTTACCGGAGATACTTTATTCGTTGGAGACGTAGGCCGCCCGGATCTTTTCAGCGGTGACCTCACCAAAGAAGAACTGGCAGCATACCTGTTTGATTCTCTCAACAACAAGATCAAAACATTACCTGATCAGGTGATTGTTTACCCTGCACATGGCCCTGGTTCTGCCTGCGGTAAAAACCTGGGTCCTAACACTTACAGCACCATCGGTGATGAAAAAGCCACCAACTACGCGTTGCTGGCGACAGATAAGGAAAAGTTTATTGAAGAAGTAACCAGCGGTTTAACCACGCCTCCATCTTACTTCCCTATCAATGCTAAAATAAATAAAGAAGGATATGATGCGCTGAAAGCTGTAATGGAAAAGGCGATGCAGCCACTTTCTCCTGCTGAATTTAAGGCAAAAGGACAGGAAGGTGCATTGATCCTGGATACCCGTCCGGCTACCGAATTCGGTGACGGATTTGTTCCCGGCGCTATCAGCATAGGTTTGGAAGGACGTTTCGCAGAATGGGCGGGAAGCTTGTTGCCTTTTGATCAGGACATCATCCTGGTTACGCCAATTGGCAAAGAAGAAGAAACGGTTGTGAGAATGGCCCGTGTAGGATTTGATAACGTTACCGGCTATCTGAATGGAGGCTACCCTGCATGGGAAGCATCCGGTGAAGCCAAAGACATGATCATCACCGTGGAAGCAGACGAACTGGCCATGGACCTGCCACACGATCCAAACCTGGTGATCCTCGATGTACGTAAACCAATTGAATTTGCAGATGGACACATCAAAAATGCCATCAACATTTCACTGGGGGATATGATGGATCCCGGAAAAATGGCAGATATGGAAGATAACTTTAACCTGTACGTTCATTGCCAGGGCGGTTATCGCAGCATCATTGCCTGCTCTATCATGAAAAGAGAAGGTATCCACAACCTGCGCAACGTAGACGGTGGCTTCGCAAAAATGAAAGACCAGAAAGGACTGCAGGTGGTACAGGAAAAAACAGTACTGAACTAAGAGATAAGAATTTCAAATTACGAATTATGGGCTTGCAGATGATCAACGTGGAAATGACGCTGATGTCTGCAAGCCCGTAATTCGTTATCCTTCTTTTGGCTATTCGCTTTGTAATCGTTAACTTCTTCCTACAAAATTGTTTGGGCATGACTACCAAAACCCTGGCAATAGCCTCCATACTCTCCATAGGTGCGTTTATATTCGCCTGTAAACCCTCTGATGCAACATTGAAAGCAGAAGTAAATGAAAAATTAAGCCTCGTTCCCGGCATCTCTGCTGATGTGAAAGATGGTGTAGTTATTCTCACTGGAGAAGTAAGCGATGAAGTTGCCAAATCGGCCGCAGAAGAAGCGTTGAAAGGAGTGAGAGGCGTGAAGTCCGTGCAGGATAATATTACCGTAAAAGCCCCGCTGCGCGCGGAAACACCACCGGTGGCCATTAACCCGGATGAAATACTTAAAAAAGCGCTGGACTCCGTTTATGCTGCTAATGGCTTTACAGATATTACAGTGACTATTGCTAATGGAGAGGTGACCCTTGATGGCACAGCCAAAAAGAAACAACTGCGCAAGGTTATGCAGATAGCGCAGCAGTCTGCTGCAAAAAAAGTAACGAATAATGTGAAGGTGAAATAAACTGATACGGTACTAGCCTGATTTAGCAACGCATAGATCTTTTTGGTTCACATCTCCCTATAAACCCTTCCCGTTTTTCTGCCCCTGATATTGATGTTTCCAGCGACGATGGCTCCACACCCATACTTCAGGCTGTTCATGGATGTTATTCTCCAGATAGTGTACAAACGTTTCTGTGATTTTTCCATCAGGTTCCTGCTGAGGATTTTCGAATGCGAGCTTTAAAGTAGCGTTATAGTAGCCTCTTTTTATTTTGCGGATATCCACAAATACTACGGGGATATTGCTGCGTTTAGCCCCCATTTCAGGGCCTTTGTAGAAGGGCGTCATTTTGTTGAGGAACGGATACCAATAGCAACTGCGGGGATTACCCGGATTCTGATCTGCCACCAATGCGATCAGGTATTGCTTGTTGGTCCATTCCTTCATGCTGTTACCCATATCATTGGCAGGGATCAGGATAGTGCCGAATTTTTCCCGGAAGTGGCGGAACATACGATCCGCGGGCTTGCTGGTAAGTGGCATATATACCACGAGGAAGGGGAAAGCAACGTCCTGCATACAAAACAGGTTAGCCCATTCCCAGTTAAAATTATGCCCCAGGTGCAGCTGACAGCTTTTGCCCTGTGCATATAATTCGTGCAGTACAGTGAGATCACATTTGAAGCGCTTTTGCAATTGCGCTTTGCTCATGGTGAGCAGCTTGATGGTTTCCACCATCATGTCTGTAAGGTTGTGGTAGTATTTTTTAGCGATAATGGTAATTTCTTCCTTCGACTTATCCGGAAAGGCTTGTGTCAGATTCTCCATCACCACTTTCCTGCGATATCCGATGATATAGTATACCAGTACGTATAGCACGTCACTGATAAAGTAGAGTACCGGAAATGGCAATATGGAAAGACTATAGCAAAAAGCAAGCAGCAGATAATACATATTCCTGTTTGTTGTAAATCCAACGCAAAGGTAATGAAAGACAGCCGTTTAGCTTACAACACAATGTTTTGTATCAGCTCAGACTTAAACGGATAATCAGTATTGAAATGAAGTCCCCTGCTTTCTTTGCGGAAGGACGCGCCTTTTACAATCAGATAACCTGCTGTGATAAGATTGCGTAGTTCACACAATTGTGGTGACACCATGGTTTTTTCGTAGAGATCTTCTGTTTCTTCGTGTAAGATATCCAGTCTGCGGAGGGCGCGTTGCAAACGCACATCTGTTCTTACAATCCCTACATAATCACTCATGATTTGTTTGAGTTCTTTCAGACTTTGTGTGATGAGGATCATTTCTTTGGGCGCCGTAGTGCCCGTGGCTACCCAGTCGGGTACATTCTCTTTAAATTCCAGCTGGTCTATTTTGCTGGTAGTATCAATGAAACAGCGGTGCGCAAACACCATGGCTTCCAGGAGTGAGTTGGAAGCAAGGCGGTTGGCGCCATGCAGACCGGAGCTGGAACATTCGCCGCAGGCGTATAAACTGCGGATGGAGGTCAGTCCCCATTCATTGATTTTGATACCACCACAGCTGTAATGAGCTGCAGGCGTTACCGGAATCATTTGGGTAGCTACATCAATACCAGCAGCCTTGCAGGTTTCGTAGATGTTGGGGAAATGATGAATAAATTTCTCCAGATCCATATGCCGGCAGTCGAGGTATACATGTTCGGTACCGGTGATCTTCATTTCGCTATCAATGGCGCGGGCCACAATATCGCGCGGAGCCAGCGACAGGCGCGGATCGTATTTATGCATGAAGTCTTCCCCATGAATATTGCGAAGAATACCGCCATCACCCCGCACGGCTTCTGAAATCAGGAACGAAGGATTTACGCCCGGTTGGTACAAAGCCGTAGGGTGAAACTGGATGAACTCCATGTTTTCGATACGACCTTTGGCGCGGTATACCATGGCCACGCCATCGCCGGTGGCGATGTTGGGATTGGTAGTACTGCGATATACCTGTCCGTTGCCACCGGTAGCCAGCAACGTTACTTTGGCAAGAATCTTTTCTATTTTGTTGGTGGTAAGGTTCAGCACATATACACCGTAGCATTCAATGTCTGGTGTGGATTTGGTGACCAGGTAACCCAAATGATGCTGGGTGATGAGGTCTACTACAAAGCAATGTGTGATCAGTTCTATATTGGGGCGGCGATGAATAGCATCCAGCAGCGCGCGTTCTATTTCTTTACCGGTAATGTCTTTATGATGAATAACCCTGAATACAGAGTGGCCGCCTTCACGGCCCAGCGAGAAGTCGCCATCGGGGTTTTTATCGAAGTTAGCCCCCCACTCAATGATTTCGTTGACCCTTTCCGGACCTTCCGTTACCACTATTTTTACTATCTCCTCATTACAGAGTCCGTCACCGGCGATGAGGGTATCCTCAATGTGTTTCTCGAAACTATCATTTTCCAGGTCATTGACCACTGCCACGCCGCCCTGGGCGTATTTGGTATTGGTTTCATCTTCCCGGCTCTTGGTGATAATCCTGATCTTTTTATCCGGACATTGTTGTGATACCTTGAGCGCATAAGTGAGGCCCGCAATTCCTGAACCGATGACAAGAAAGTCTGTTTGCTGCATAGTTAGACAAAAGTAAGAATTACAGATTAAAAATTACGAATTACGGATGACGGATTTGGCGGAAGCCACCTGTGAATATCCGCCTTTATCCTCTTCTTACTAATTCGTAATTCTTTTCCGGAAATACTCTGTACTACCATATACCAGCCCCCATTGAGCAAAGCCATAGGTGAGCATTACCAGGATATCCCCACCGGGCAGCGGGTGGTAAAATTTGCCTACGGCAATCAGGGAATCAGAGATCAGAAATAATACGGCGCCTGCCATACAATACCAGCCTGCTGGCTGTCGCCGGAAGTGAAAGGCATGGAGGACACTCTGCACCGTAATAGAAAGTGCCAGTGCATATACCATAACAGGAATGGTTAAACTACCGAGATAAGGCACCAAAAACAAGATAAACACAATGACGACTGCTGCGTTCAAAAACACCAGGGGGTATTTGCAAAACGGCACCGGCAGATTACTATACCTTATTTTCAGAAAGAAGATAATGTACATGATATGTGCTACRAGGAAGCTGCCTAGTCCGGGAAGAAATAAGTTATTAAACAGCAGCAGATCATCTCCCAGGGAGGAAAAGAACAACGCCATCAACAGGAAGATGCGGAAACTGCGCGGTATTTTCACATCGGCATACAATACATAAATCGCCAGGAGCACTACCAGCAAAGGCTTTGTGGCATACCGGCAACTATCTTTGTCAAAAGCAATGAGCAGTATATCTGCCAGTAATACAAGGAAGTATATAATCAGACTTCGAGGGCGCAGCATGAGGAAAAGGGCTTATGGTACCAATATAACAATTATTCTCTAAGTATTCAACAGAATATAGAACGTAGTGCCGTTACCGTTAATGCCCGGACTCATCACTTTTAGCTGTCCACCGTGCATTTGTATGATTTGTTGTGATAAGCTCAAACCAATACCAGAGCCTTTCTTTTTAGTAGTGAAGAATGGAATGAATATTTTGTTCATCGCGTCCCGGTCGATGCCCGGGCCATTGTCTGTTACTTCAATGCATATCTGCTGAATGTTGTTAATATACAGTTTCATGCTGATAGCAGCCTGCGGTGTTTGTTCCAATGCATCCATGGCATTTTTTACCAGGTTAATCAGCACCATTTGCAGTTGCGATACATCGGCATGGATCTCCATGTTTTCGGCATCTACTTCGAGGGCGAACTGTATGCCTGCCTGTTTCATATCTGTCTGGAAAAGGCTGCTGACGGAGGTGACGAGTGTTTTTACATTTACGCTGGTAAACTGTGGCTGCGGGAGTGTGGTATAATCGCGGTAAGCATTTACAAAGTTCATGATGCCTTTGCTACGGCTTTCCACTGTCTGCAGTGCTTCGCGCAAGTCTGAAATGCCTTCCTGGTGCTGTGCGCCGGGGGCGATGTCAAAATCAACGATTTCCTGCATGGTACCAATCAGTGATACAATTGGTGTAACGGAATTCATGATTTCATGGCGAAGAATTTTGGTCAGGTTTTGCCATGCTTCCAGTTCTTTTTTCTGGAGTTCCGAATGGATATTCTGTATAGAAATAAGTTTGATGAGTCGTCCCTGCAAACGAACGGTGGCGGCGTGTATAGAGAGCTGTTGTTCCTGCCGGGTAGCATACAATGTTTTGTTGCCGGAAGATAATTCCATCAGCAACTCTGCCAGGCCGGGATGCACGGTTTTCAGTTCGTGAATATTACGGAGCCGGTAGATACCCATGAGGCGGAAAGCCGCGGGGTTAATGAGTTCTATCTTCCCTTCCGTATCAAAAGATAATACGCCGATACTGATATGTTGAACAATGGTGTCAATATATTTCAGGTTGGCTTCTTTCTCTGCCCTGGTTTGGCGGAAAGCTTCCAGTACTTCATTGAACTGATGATTGAGCATGCTGAAACTCTTGCCCAGTTTGTTATCCGCGCTGAAGCGGATAGAGAAATCTTCATACCGGATAGATTCCAGGAACAGCGTGAGTTTCCGGTTAATCCGGTTCAGGTAATAGTAAATGCCATACAGTTGTAATAATATCAGTGGCAATAACAGGAATGCCAATGGCTGCATGCTGTGCATGTACAACCATATGGCTGCTGTAAGTGTGATAGCCAGCAGGATGACCCGTAGACTGATATTAATGCTGAAGCGATTCATGGAGAGCTTTTAGCCGTTAGCTATTAGCTTTTAGCCTGTAGCGTATAGTCTTAGCAGATAGCCGTAAGCTACAGGCTAAAAGCTAATAGCTAACGGCTAAAAGCTATTTAAATATTATATTTTTCCAATCTTCTATATAATGCTGCTCTGCTGAGCCCCAATTCTTTCGCGGCTTCGGTGATGTTGCCGTTACATTTTTTCATGGCCTGTGAAATGATATTCCTTTCCATTTCTTCCAGGTTGTAACCGGTATCCATGGCCTGATCTGCGTTGTTGTTATTTTTTACAAAAACGTCTTTGGGCTGCAGTGTTTTCCCTTGTGAAAGGATCACAGCTCTTTCAATAGCATGCTGCAGTTCGCGGATATTACCTGGCCAGTCGTAGCGCTCTAATTGAGTGATCAGTGATTCATGCATACTGTTTACCGGGCGTTTATATTTATCGCGGTACAGTTGCAGGAAATGTTCGGCGAGTGGAATGATATCTTCCACCCGTTCGCGCAGGGGAGGAAGGTGTATTTCGATGGTATTGATACGATAGAGCAAATCCTGTCTGAACAGGTGTTGTGCTGCCATGTGTTGTATATTTCTGTTGGTAGCGCAGATGAGTCTAACGTCAATGGGTACACTTTTGTTGGAGCCCACTTTGGTAACGGATCTGTTTTGCAGTACTGTCAGCAGTTTTGCCTGGAAGGGAATAGAGATATTACCTATTTCATCCAGGAAGATGGTACCGCCGCCGGCTTCTTCAAAGCGGCCGGTGCGGTCTTCGCGGGCATCGGTGAAGGCGCCCTTTACGTGGCCAAATAATTCACTTTCGAAAAGGGTTTCGCTGATGGCGCCCAGATCCACGCTGACAAAGGGTTTGCTGCTCCGGTTGGACTGTGCATGTATTTGCCGGGCCAGCATATCCTTACCGGTACCATTTTCTCCGAGAATAAGGATATTGGCATCGGTGGCAGCTACTTTGGATACCGTATCAAATACAGCCAGCATACCGGGACTTTTACCGATTACCTGGTTGCCGGGATGATGAACGGCAGCGGGTGGTTTATCCTGCTGGGCAGCACGTTTATTATAGGCAGTTTGAATAGTGGCCAGTAGTTTTTCATTTTCCCAGGGTTTGAGTACAAAGTCTACCGCACCTGCTTTGATAGCTCTTACAGCCATTTCCACATCGCCATAGGCGGTGAATAAAACGACAGCCGTTTCTGGTTTAATATCCAGGATACGGTCCAGCCATTCGAAGCCTTCTTTCCCGCTGCTCAGGTCGCGGGTGAAATTCATATCCAGTAAGATTACATCGTAATCGAAGTTGGATACGAGGTAGGGTATTTTTTGTGGATTCTTCTCAAAATCAACCTGTTCAAAATGTCTTTTCAATAACAGGCGTGCTGCACGTAAAACGTCTACATCATCATCTACAATTAAAATCTTAGCTGGTTGCATGTTAGTCATATGCGAAAGGTGAATAGTTGACAATATTAAACAAAGATTCTTTCAAAGCCACAGCTAAATTCAGGATCTTTTAAAAGTGTCCGATTCTGGACACCCCATGTCCGGCAAAGGACGTTTTTTCAGGCAAAAAATCAATGGAATCGTTGCTGGTAAAGTCTTTATAGCTTTGGCATGTGGATTGACTTTCTAGGAACAGCAAACTTTTCGCTAATAAACATGGACAGAAAAATAGAAAAGAAGTTTTGGAATAAGAAACGCATCATGATGATAGGTGGTGGCGCCGTAGTAGCAATGCTGCTGCTGTACACCCTGATCTTTGCTGATCACCGGGCTACCCTGAATGTAGAAAAGGATAAGATCACTATTTCTACAGTGAAAAAGGGAACCTTTGATGTATATATTGCCGTGACTGCCGTAGTAATGCCCCTCAAAACCATTCGCCTGGATGCCATCGAAGGAGGATATGTAAGCCGTAAATACCTCGATGGGGGTAGTATGGTAAAAGAAGGGGATTCTATCCTCAGACTGGATAACCAGCACATGATGATGGATTTCGTAAATCATGAAACGGAGATTTACCGGTTACGTAATGAGTTGCAGAATACCAGGCTGAGTATTCGTCAGCAGGACTTTACCATGCAACAAACTATCTCGGATATAGATGCCAAGATAGAGGCAGCTCAGGATCTGTATGACCGTAATAAACAACTGGTAGAGGAGAAGATAGTAGCCCGTCAGGATTTTAATAAGAACAAATTTGAGCTGGAAGGTCTGCTACGCCAGAAGGACATTCAGTTACAGTCTCAGAAATACCAGCAGGAGAATGCCAAAACGCAGATCACTCAGCTGGAAGGTACCCTGGCCAGAACCCAGCGTAACCTGGAGCTGATGAAGGAAAATCTGAACAGCCTGATGGTGCGTGCCCCGGTATCCGGACAGCTGTCTTCCATAGATGTGGAAGTAGGATCCAGCATTGTCGCCGGGCAGAATATAGGCCAGATCGATGATCTGAACGGGTTTAAATTACGTGCCGATATAGATGAACACTACGTTTCCCAGGTATTTGCCGGTTTGAAGGCCTCCTTCGAATTTGACGGGAAATCTTATGATATGGTGGTTACCAAAGTGTATCCCGAAGTAAAAAGTGGTCGCTTTCAGGCTGATATGACCTTCGAAAAGAATACACCTGAAGGCATCCGTCGTGGACAATCCTCTCCTATCCGCCTGGTATTGGGTAAGTCCGCAGAAGCCATTCTTTTACCACTCGGTGGCTTTTTCTCCGACACTGGTGGTAACTGGGTATATGTAGTAGATAAAAACGGCAACCGTGCAGTAAAACGCAATATTTCGCTGGGCCGTAAAAATCCTTTATATTTTGAAGTACTGGAAGGTTTACAGCCTGGAGACCAGGTCATTACTTCTTCTTACGAGAACTTCGGTAATAAAGATGTTTTATCCTTTTAGTAATCATCCATTTTTTTATATAAACTAGCATTTAAAATAACAAACACTTATGATACGCACCGTTAACTTACAGAAGCTGTTTACAACAGAAGAGGTAGAAACCACTGCTCTCAACGGTATTAACATGGAAGTGCAGGATGGCGAATTTGTGGCGATCATGGGGCCTTCCGGTTGTGGCAAATCCACTTTGCTGAACATTTTAGGCTTGCTGGATAACCCCAGTGATGGCGAGTATCACTTCTGGGATAAGGAAGTAGCGCGTATGAGTGAAAGACAGAGAGCACAGCTTCGCAAAGGCTCTATTGGATTTGTATTTCAGAGCTTTAACCTCATTGATGAGCTGACTGTTTTCGAAAATGTAGAATTGCCTTTACTATACCTGAAAGTACCCGCTGCCGAAAGAAAAGTGAAAGTAGAAGAAGTACTGGAACGTATGAATATCATGCATCGCCGTAATCACTTCCCGCAGCAGTTATCCGGAGGTCAGCAACAAAGGGTGGCTATTGCCCGCGCAGTAGTTGCCAAGCCTAACCTGATCCTGGCGGATGAGCCTACAGGTAACCTGGATTCTACCAACGGTGAAGAAGTGATGAAGCTGTTACAGGAACTGAATAATTCAGGAACCACGCTGATCATGGTAACACACTCCCCATATGATGCCGGCTTCGCACACCGTATTGTTAACCTGTTTGATGGAAGAGTAGTAACAGAGAATATCAAGGAACAATTTCATGTGTGATTTTTTTTCGCCATTCTAAAACCACATCATTATGTTCCGGAATTATTTCAAAATTGCTATCCGTCATCTGCAACGGCATAAGTTTATTACGGTGATTAACATCTCCGGACTCGCAGTAGGCATGGCCTGTTGTATCCTGATCGTGCTGTATGTCAGTGATGAGTTGAGTTTTGACAGATTCCACCATAACTTGGATAATATTTACCGCGTTACTACGGCCACCACACATGTCGATGCCGGTACTACAGAGTATGATGCCGGTACCCAGTTTCCCCTGGGACCCAATCTGAAGAAGGATATCAGCAGTATCAAAGAGACGGTGCGTGTAATGGGGCCTGGTAAAACGCTTTATACGGTAGGCGATAAGAAAATATGGGAAGAGAACACAGGTTTTGCAGATCCGGGCTTCTTTCAGCTTTTCAATTTTCCTTTGCTGGAAGGGAATCCGGCTACTGTTTTAAAAGAACCCTATTCCATTGTTTTAACCGAATCCGCAGCAAAAAAATACTTTGGAACCGAACCTGCAATAGGTAAGCTCATCAAGGTAGGTAACGGCTATAGTTGTACTGTAACCGGCATCGCGAAAGATCTGCCATCTAATACGGACCTACGCCTGGATATGATCATGTCGCTCTCCACCATGATCACTCAGTCGGCAAAAGCGGGAAGTATGTTGGAAGAGCAGTGGTTCATGTTTGCCAATAATGTTACCTATGTGCAGTTGGCCGATCATACGCCTCCGGCTAAATTGACTAAAGAGCTACAAGCGTTTGTAACCACCCATATCGGCGGTATACTGAAGAGACATAATATAAAGTTTGAACTGGAATTGCAGCCGATTAGAAACGTACATCTGCATCCGCAGGGAGATAAGGGCGTTAATAATTCTGCCATGATCTGGATGTACATTGCCATTGCTGTTTTCCTGATCCTGATTGCCTGTATGAACTTTATGAACCTCACTACTGCCCGGGCACATGAAAGGGCCAAGGAAGTAGGATTGCGTAAGGTATTGGGTGCTGAAAGAAAGAGCCTGGTGCTCCAGTTTCTGACAGAATCACTGGTGATCAGCATCGTATCTTTTGTGCTGGCATTTATGTTGGCGGCTACGCTAATGCCTATGTTTAATGCGATTACCGGTAAAGAATTATCGTTGTTATCTTCTACGAAGCTGTTGCTGTATGCCGGTTTCCTGTTACTGGTGCTGGTAGTGGGGCTTATCGCCGGTAGTTATCCTGCACTCTATTTATCTGGTCTGTTACCGGTGCGTGTGCTGAAAGGGAATTTCGTTACATCCGGTTCCCGTGTGTTGGTGCGTCGCGGGCTGGTAGTAGCACAGTTTGCCGTAGCGGTAGCACTGATTATTTCTACCGTAGTGGTGTTTTCACAACTGCGTTACTGGCAACAAAAGAACCTGGGATTCGACAAAGAACACCTGGTGAATGTATACCTCTCGGGCGTGGATGGTGGCGCTAAAACGGCGTTGCTGAAATCGTCTTTTCTAAATTTATCCGGTGTACAACAAGTATCCATGCACAACTTTTTAATGGGCAGCGGGGTGTTTAACAATAACCCCATTGTACGGGAAGGTGGTGAAGATAAAGATGGTTTTGTAGCCGGTATCATACAATCAGATTTTGATCTGCTCAAAACAACGGGTATTAAACTGGTGGCGGGGCGCGATTTCAATGCGGCATTGTCTACAGATTCTTCCGATGCTTTTATCGTAAACCAGACAGCCGCCAGGCAACTGGGCTTTAAGGATGATGCGGTTGGTAAACGAATTGAATGGAGACCGGGATATATGAACAGACACGGCACCATAATAGGTGTGGTGGAAGATTTTAATCTCCGCTCGCTGCAAATGCCGGTAGATCCTATCATCTATATGGTAAAACAGGATGAAGCAGCGATCCTTACATTGAGGTTGGCTGCAGGTGATCAAAAAGCAATATTAAAACGTGTGGAAGCGGCATGGAACAGCATTGTTCCGGATACGCCGTTTAATTTCACCTTCGTAGAAAATGATATCAGGGCGCAATATGCCGCAGAACGTACCCTGGGTAAATTATTCGGCATCTTCTCCGGGCTGGCTATCTTCATTGCCTGTATGGGTTTACTGGGATTGTCTATGCTCATTTCCCGGCAGCGTACAAAAGAAATCGGTATCCGGAAAGTACTGGGTGCTTCTGTTGCCAATATATCCTTGTTGTTATCTAAAGACTTTCTCAAACTGGTATTGATAGGTATCTGCATTGCCTCGCCAATAGCCTGGTACGGCATGGAGAAATGGTTACAACATTTTGCATTCAGAGTACATGTAGAATGGTGGGTGTTTGCCCTCACTGCAGTGCTGGTAGTATTGATTGCGTTGTGTACCGTAAGTCTGCAGTCTGTAAGATCGGCATTACTGAATCCGGTTAAATCACTTAGATCTGAATAAACATGATTAAGAATTATTTCCGCATTGCCTGGAGGAATCTGCAAAGAAGCCGTTTTTTTGCTGCGCTGAATATAGCCGGGCTTGCCTTTGGCATGGCGGTATGTTTCTTCATTTTATGCTGGGTGACAGATGAATACAGCGTAGATAAATTTCATGCGAATGGTAAAAATATATATCGGCTACAGGTAAATGTGGACTGGGGCGGCATACGAACCATGGGCGTTACACCTGTTGTTTTAGGAGATGAATTGAAAAACACGTTTCCTGAAATAACAGCCAATGTAAAGGTGAGATCGTTTGAAGATAATATGCTGTTTAAAACGAACGGTAAAACACAAGTAGAGCGGAAAGCCGTGTATGCTACACCTAACTTCCTGGAAACATTTGACTTCTCTTTAGTAGCTGGCGACAAACACACTGCGCTGGTACAGCCTAACTCCATTGTGTTGACCGAGGCGTTGGCTAAAAAATATTATGGCGATGGTGACCCTATCGGGCAAATCATAAAGCTGGGTGATGGAAAGAGTTTGCAGGTAACAGGTGTACTGGCAAAGCTTCCGGCCAACTCTTCCCTATTGTTCGATTTCATTATGCCTTTCGCGCTTACGTTACAGAATGATCCGTGGTTGCTAAAGCCAGGCAGCTACAGCATCTCTAACTATATGGTGCTCCGGCCAGGTACGGATATTCAGCAGTTGACCGCCAAAATGCAGCAAAATTACAAGCGGCAGAATCCTACCCAAAAGAACGAATTATGGCTGCAGCCTTTTGAAGACGTTTACCTGCATGGAAAATATGAGAACGGAAAAGTAACCGGTGGAAGGATAGAATATGTACGCTTATTTTTTATCACGGCCCTGATAGTGTTGGCCATTGCCTGCATCAACTTCATGAATCTCTCTACTGCACAAGCTTCGAGGCGTGCACGGGAGGTAGGCGTCCGTAAATCATTGGGAGCTACCCGCTCTTCCCTGGTTATGCAGTTTACCGGCGAAGCTATACTGATGGCGGCAATTGCGGCCATCATTGCAGGAGTAGTTGTAGTAGCGCTGATGCCAGTGTTTAATAATTTTACGGGTAAACATATTGTTTTTACGCTACCCATTGTTGGCAAATATTTGCTCGGGTTGTTAGCGGTAACGCTGGTAACGGGTTTACTGGCCGGTAGTTATCCTGCCTTTGTGTTATCCCGGTTTCTGCCGGTGAAAGTACTTAAAGGCGATGTTAGCAGCAGCGGAGGTGCTTCCCTGTTAAGGAAAAACCTGGTGGTGATACAGTTTGTATTGTCTTTTATTTTCATTGTGGGCAGTGTGGTTATCTACAGCCAGATGAATTATATCTATCACCGCAACCTGGGAATGGATCGTGAAAATGTGATGTATGTAGAACTGGACAATGGCTTTCATCCTAAGCAGGATGCTATTGAACAGGCGCTTGCACAGTTGCCGCAGGTAAAATCATTTACTTACAGCAATTTTCTGCCGTTATCTATTGGAGGGAGTAGCGCTGACCTTGCCTGGGAAGGCAAGCCCGATCAAATGGTAGTAAATACAGCACCATTGGTGATAGGGTATGATTATACAAAAACATTGGGAATATCAATGATGGAAGGCCGCGAATTTTCCCGCGATTTTGCTTCTGATTCAGGTGCCTATCTTATCAACGAAACAGCCGCCCGCATAATGGGAATGGTAGATCCGGTAGGGAAGGAGATTGGCTTCTGGAATGGAAAAGGAAAGATCATAGGCGTAGTGAAAGACTTTCATTTTGCCTCTATGCGTGAAAATATTAACCCGGTAGTCATGATGCTGCAACCAAAGGATAATAACTATATCATGCTGCGTTTGGCTAAGGGAGATGTGGCTGCAGAAGTTGCTGCTGTTGAAAAAGTCTTTAATAGGTTGAATCCGGAATATCCGTTGGATTACCATTTCCTGGATGAAACTTTTGATAGCATGTACCAGTCAGAAACGATGCTGAAGAAGCTGGCAGAAGTGTTTGCGATCGTGGCCGTGTTGATTTCCTGTCTGGGATTATTTGGTTTGTCTGTTTTTACAGCAGAACAGCGTAGAAAGGAAATAGGTATCCGGAAGATATTGGGTGCATCGGTGATGAGTGTTACTACGTTGCTTTCCCGTGAATTCCTGTTGCTGGTGGGTTTGGGCGTGATGCTGGCGACACCGGTGAGCTGGTACCTGATGCACAACTGGTTATCTGGTTTTGCATACCACGTAAACTTATCCGCCTGGGTCTTTATCACTGCCGGTTTGCTGGCATTGATGATTGCCCTGGCTACGGTGAGTTTCCAGTCAGTAAAGGCAGCATTGGCTAACCCGGTACAATCTTTAAAATCAGAATAAACGTTACCATATATGTTTTACCGTTATATTATCATAGCAATCAGAAATCTGCGCAGACAAAGGTTATTTACCTTTGTCAACATCGCCGGGTTGGCAGTGAGTATGGCGGTATGTCTGCTGGCACTGATTTCTACCAAGGATAATTTCACCTACGATAATTTCCACCCTGATATCGACCATACCTGGCGTATTACTACCAGGGTACAAACGCCTGATGGCAGAAAGTATCATATGGCCAGCACACCGCTGCCTATGGGAGAGGCGTTGAAAAACAACTACAGCGCTATTCAACAGGAAGTAACGTTATATGGGGCATTATCAGGAGCTGGTAAAATAAATAAGCAGAAAATTAATGTAAGCGGCGCCTTTGCTACGCCTTCTTTTTTCAATGTTTTTGGATTCAAACTGGCTGCAGGCAATCCGCTCACGGCCTTAACCACTCCCAACAGCATTGTGCTGACAGACGAAACGGCCAAACGATTTTTTGGTACACTTGATCCTATGGGGAAAGTGATACAGTTTGATAAGTTGGGGAGTTTTATTGTTAGCGGTGTATTACAACCTGCACCTTCCCTGACACATATCGGCTATGAAGCATTTGGCTCCATGTCGTCTGTAGCAGCATTGGAACAAAACCATGTATTGCCGGATAGAGAACAGAACTGGAATGTTATTCTGAGTAGTTACACCTATGTGGTGATGCGTCCTGGCGAGGGTAGATCAGCATTAACCGCAGCCATCAACGATTTGGCCCACCGGTATGATGACTTACCTGGAAAAGGGCAGGGGCATATTGCTTTTGAGCCTCAGGCATTGAGTAAAATCAGCCCTTCACAGGGATTGTATGATGATATTACAAGTGCGCCGCCATGGGAAAAGATACTGACTGAAGTTGGTGTGGCTTTCCTGCTCCTGACCTGCGCTTGTTTCAACTATACTAATTTATCTATTGTTCGTTCCCTGCAACGGGCCAAAGAAGTGGGCGTGCGCAAAGTCAATGGTGCGCAACGCTGGCAGATCTTCATGCAGTTCATCACAGAATCTGTGCTGATGTGTATACTATCGTTAATCCTGGCGATTATCCTGCTGTTAGTGATGCAGAGTACCCACTTTAAGGCGTTGCCTATACCTGATACCAACCTGTTGGATGGGCAGCTATTGCTCCTGTTCCTGGCATTCAGCATCATCACCGGAGTGGTAGCAGGTACTATACCTGCCTGGGCATTATCGTCTTTCCAACCGGTTAAGGTGCTGAAGAACCTGATAGATATCAAACTGTTTGGTGGGCTGGGATTGAGGAAATCCCTCATTGTTATTCAGTTTTCACTTTCCTTAACTGCCATCATTTTCCTGGTGACCGTGTACCGGCAGTTTAGCTATAAAGCGGTAAAGGATATGGGTTTCTATCGCAAAGATATCCTGAATGTACCGCTGGCAGATGTGGACTTTCAGTTGATGAAGGAACGTATGATGTCGCTGAATGGAGTAACAACGGTGGCAGCCAGTTCCGGCACACTCGGCATGCCCCGGGATGCCAGTTTTTGCGAGATGAGAACCGGCGACAGCAAAGATAAAATAGAGTTCGGCTATTATGCGGGAGATGCTGATTTCTTAAAAGTGATGCATCTCAAATTGATGGCGGGTAGCAGCTTTCCAGTCGCCGCATCTAAAGAAAAAGAACAATATATTATCGTGAATGAAAAAGCAGTGAGCGTAATGGGGGGTAAAACGCCTGCTGATGCCATCGGCAAAACCCTGTGGCTATCTGATTCTCTGCCGGTAAATATTGTAGGAGTTGTACAGGACTTTAACTTTCAACCCATAGAAGTAAACATACGGCCGATGGCCATTCGTTATCGTCCTGCTGAATTCAGGCAGTTGCAATTGTCGATGGCAAAGGGAGATAAGGAACAACAAATCGCTGCGGTGAAAAAGATCTGGTTGGAATTGCATCCTGGTGAAATATTTTCTTCTGAATGGATGGATGAGCAATTACTCAACCGCAGCGGACAGGAAGTGATTCCCATACTGGGATTCCTGGTATTTATTTCTACCATGATTTCTGCGCTGGGCCTGTTGGGCATGGTGGCGTATACTACCTTTACCCGCAAAAAGGAAGTCAGTATCCGTAAAATACTGGGTGCCAGTGCATCCGGGTTATTGATATTATTATCTAAGAATTATGTGCGCCTGATTTTCATTGCCAGCTGTATTGCCCTGCCGTTAGGGTATCTGGGCAGTATGCTTTTCCTGCAAATTTTCGCTTACCGGGTCAGTATAGGTATTCTTCCTATGTTGGGAAGCTTTGCTTTCCTGATACTGCTGGCCCTGATTACCATTCTTTCACAAACATGGAGAGCTATTGAAGTGAATCCTGTTGACAACCTGAGGAACGATTAACAATGTTATTATACAACTACATAAAGCTCGCATGGCGCAATCTGGCTAAAAGAAAATTATATAGCTTCATCAATATTGGTGGGCTGGCAACGGGATTGTGCGTATGCATGTTGATTATGCTCTATGTAGCGCATGAACTGAGCTACGACCGTTTTCATAAAGACAGTAACAGGATCTTCTCTTTATTGGAAAAAATAAAGATGGAGAAAGATACCATACAGTTTGACCGGTTTAATTATGCTACAGGGCCGGCTATACTGCAACAGGATGCAGGCGTAAAGAGTTTTCTGCGCATGGGTAGTTTGCCCGGGGAAACTACGGTGATGCAAAATGTAGCCAATCCGGCTATCCGTGATGAGGAAAGCGCCACCTGGTTTACAGATGCCAACTACTTCAGCTTTTTCTCTTTCCCCTTGCTGGAGGGCGATCCTGCCCAAGTGCTTAAACAGCCGTTTACAGCGGTGATAACCACTTCCATGGCAAAGAAATACTTCGGTACCAATGAGGCCGTTGGGCAGCAATTACGGTTTAATGGAAAGTATATTTTTGTTGTTTCCGGCGTCATGGCCGATGCGCCCTCCAATTCCAGTATTCAGCCTGACTTTTTATTGTCTGTTTCCAGCATGGCCGGTATTGAATCCATGAAATCGTTTATTACGGATGACCGTGGCTTTGGTGGCCTTTTTAAAACCTATATCAAACTGGCAGATGCCACCTATGCAGGGCAGGCAGAGCAGCATATTAATCAATTGTCTAAGGAAGAGGGAAGAGCTGTGATGGTTCCTTTGACCAGCGTACATATGGCCGCTAATTTCAACGCCGGATTTAACCTGCGTTATCTGAAGCTGTTTCCCTTGGTAGCAGGCCTGATCCTGTTAATGGCCCTGATCAACTACATGAGTCTTGCTACCGCCAGGGCTACTGTGCGTGCCCGTGAAATAGGTGTGAGAAAAGCGTTGGGTGCAGATCATAAACGTATTGCGCAGCAGTTTTATGTGGAGTCAGCCATGTATGCTTTCCTGGCATTTTGCCTGGCAGTATTGCTTTGTATGCTGTTGCGTCCGGGATTTTTTAATTTGTTACAACTGAAGGTAGATGTGAGTTTCCTCTATCACCCGGTTGTATTGATGATATATGCAGGATTACTTTTTCTGACAGTTTTAATTGCGGGCAGCTACCCTGCGTTTGTGCTTTCCCGTTATAATCCTGTTACCGTGTTATCTGGTAAAATGAGTAAGACGGGTGGTGTTGGTGTGAGGAAAGTGCTAACGGTATTACAGTTCGGCATCGCAGCGGTACTTATTATCTGTAGTATCGTTATTAACAGGCAGCTTTACTTTTTCCGGCATACAGCTACTGGTATCAACCAGGAAAATGTAGTGATGCTGCCGTTTCAGAATTCTATAGGCACACACTACCAGGCATTCCGGCAACAGGTAGCCGGGTTAAATGGGGTGATGCAAACCGCTACGGCGCGTTATCCTTTGTACGATGGCTATGATATGTGGTTTGTAGCAGGAGAGGGCGACCGTCCGGGCATGGCGCTTTCCATGCTGCGCATTGACCGCCCGCTGATTGACATGGCAGGTTTACAGTGGAAAGTACCACCCGCTGATATGGAGCAACTGGGCATGGACGGAACTATCGTATTAAATGAAGTGGCAGCAGAAAGCTTCAATCTTACCCCATCTCCCGTAGGGAAACATATAAAAATGGGTAATAAAGAAGTAGAGGTAATCGGTGTACTGAAGAACTTCCATTTTAAATCGTTGCATGCCGCCATTCAGCCGCTGGGGCTGACCGTGGAAAAAGGTAATTCAGCTACATGGGGTGCTAACACCCCGGGATGCTTATTTGTAAAGATTGCGCCTAAGCAAAACATCCCTGCATTACTGGATCAGATCAAAAAAATATACGCAGGCTACGATATGCTTACCCCTTTTCAGTATAGTTTCCTGGATGATGCATTTGGTAAAATGTATACTGCAGAAGACAGGCTGGCCAGCATTTTCGGCGGATTTACGGCACTCACCGTTTTAATCGCTGCACTGGGCTTATTGGGGTTGGCCGCTTTTTCAGCGGAGCAACGTACCCGCGAAATTGGCGTACGGAAAGTGCTGGGCGCCAGCGTATTACAAATCACGACCCTGCTTTCAAAAGAGTTTGTAAAATTAGTCTTAATAGCATTGGTGATCGCATCACCTATTGCCTGGTACCTGATGCAGCAATGGTTGCAGCAATTTGCTTATCGCATTCATATGCAGCCCTGGATGTTTGTATTGTCGGCCTTTGTAGCTGTTGCAGCAGCGCTAATGGCCATTGGACTACAAACCATCAAAGCCGCGATCAGGAACCCGGTAAATGCATTAAAAATTGAATAACAAGTGAACAGCAAATCAGAGTGTGTGTCTACGCACCCTGCTTCTTTTTTTTCACTATAATTATATACATCACTATGTTAAAAAGTTATTTAAAAATTGCCTGGAGGAATTTACGAAAACAAAAAGTGTTTGCTGCGGTAAACATTGTAGGAATGAGTACTGCATTATGCGCTGCATTGCTGTTATCACTCACGGCTTACAGAGAGTGGACCTTCGATAACTTTCATGAAAACGGAAAGGATATCTATCAGCTACTGGGTAAAGAAAATACAGGTAACCGGGTGAAAACCAGTTCCAGTATGTCACAGCCGCTGGCAGCGGCTATTAAAAAGGAAGTTCCCGGCGTAAAGTATACCACCTTTATAGCCAATGATAATTTGCCGGTAAGATATGGTGCCAACCATTACTACCTGGAAACCCAAATGGTGAATGCTGATTATTTAAAGATGTTCACCTTTCCTTTGCTGAAAGGGAATAAAGACAATGCCCTGCAAGACCTGAACCAGATTGTGCTTACAGAAAAAGCTGCAACCACCTTGTTTAAAAATGAGGAACCAGTAGGGAAAACGATAGAGCTGGATTTGGGCGGTAAATGGCAGCCTTTCATTGTAAGTGCAGTAGCTGCCAATATTCCGGACAATTCAGGATTGAAGTTCGCGCTGCTGATCCGTTTCGAAAATGAACCGGAATATGCCAAAACCAAAGGTGAATGGAATGCGTCTAACTTTCCTGTATTTGTACAACTGGAGCCGGGCGTAAAGCCTGCTTCTTTCGAAAAAAATATTGTTCCGCTTTTGCATAAATACTACAAAGGTAAAATTGAGGACATGGAAAAGAATGTAGGGGCAACGGCTAAAAGCAAAGAAGTATTCTGGCTGGAAACCTTGTCGCTGAAAGACTTTCATCTGAGTCCCAATGGCGCTTTTAGTAGTGGCCTGAATAAATTTTATCCATGGTTGATGGTGATCCTGGCCACGCTGATCATTAGCATTGCCTGTATCAATTTTATTAATCTTTCTATTGCCCGGTCTTTTGGCCGCAGTGGAGAAATAGGACTGAGGAAATCACTGGGAGCGCAGGACAGACAGCTGTTGCTGCAGTTTTGGGCAGAAGCATTCCTGCTCTGCTGCTTCGCATTTTTACTGAGTGTATTGCTCATGATAGCGATCCTGCCTTATTACAACCAGGTATTTGGCCACAACATTGCACTGGGCATATTCCATAATTTAAACGTAGTAGCGGGTATTGTAGTTGGCTTTTTTGTCATTACGCTGCTGGCTGGAGGCTATCCCGCATGGAAAGTAGCCCGCCTCAATATCTTAGAAGTGCTGAAAGGAAAGCTGGGATTGTCGAAAAGCAGCGGTGTACGCAATAGCCTGATTATCGTCCAGTTTGTGGTAGCCGTAGTCCTGATCAGCTGCACGTCTATCATCTGGCAACAACTTAAATTCATACAGTCGGCCCCGTTAGGATACAATGCCACACAAGTCATCAGCATTCCGCTTGATAATGCGCCAGCATCTGCTATTGCAGCCATGCGCGCCCGACTGGCTGACTTCCCGGAAGTAAAAAGCGTTACAGGCAGTATGCTTAACCTGGGATTGGGAAAAGATGGCTCCTCCGGCAACTGGACCAGGGGGTTTAGCTATAAAGACAGACAGATTAACACGCAATGCCTGGTGGTGGACTACGACTATGCCACCACACTGGATTTGAAGATGATAGCCGGCCGTGATTTTTCCCGCAACTACGGCACCGACAGTACGGCTGTTGTTATTAATGAAGGAATGGCCAAACAACTGGGAGTAGCCGATCCCGTAGGGCTGGAGTTTAAAATGGGAGATGATATGCCCGTACATGTGATCGGCGTAGTGAAAGACTATCACTATGAATCCCTGCGTAAAAAAATAGATCCACTGATAATGCTCATGAATGAGCATTCTGCGCTCTATTATATTTTTGTAAAAGTAGAAACGCGTAATCCCATCGCCTCGTTGAAGAATATAGAAGCGGTGTGGAAGAACTTAAACCCCTTGGCGGAAAATGAGGCTTCTTTCCTGGATGAAAATACAGAAAGACTGTATCAGCAGGAGCAGCGGTTTTCAAAGATATTTATGACAGGGGCTATCCTTGCTGTGATTATTTCAGGGATGGGATTATTTGCTATAGCGGTATTGGTAATGGCCCAACGGAAAAAGGAAGTAGGTATCCGCAAAGTATTGGGGGCTTCCATTGGAGGTATCGTATTACTGTTGTCCAAAGATTTTCTGCGCCTGGTACTGGTGGCAGTTGTGATTGCTACACCTGCGGCCTGGTATTTCATGCATCGCTGGTTGCAGAACTTTGAATTCCATGTAAACATACATTGGTGGGTATTTGTAATAGCCGGATTGGTGGCAGTGTTGATCGCATTTTTAACCGTGAGTATGCAGTCGGTAAAAGCTGCATTGGCTAACCCGGTAGAAAGCCTGAAAAGAGATTAATATTTTAAACAGCATTTGTATGTGGCGTAATTATCTGAAAACGGCCGTTAGGAATCTTACGAAACGCAAGTTGTATTCGGTGATCAATATCACCGGGCTGGCAACTGGTATCGCCTGCTTTATATTGTTGGCGCTTTATCTGCAAAATGAATGGACGTATGATCAATTCCACACGAATGCGGCAACATTATATCGCATTCGTACAGATTATGGTGAAAAAGACCAGCCGGTTATCCATACAGCGTATAACTTTAATGCGCTGGGAAATGTGATAAAGGATTACCCGGAGGTAAAGCAGATGTCGAGGGTTTATCCATACGCCAGTACGGTAAAGTATGGTGATAAAGTGGCCAATGAACAACGCTTTATTTATGCCGATCCGGCATTTTTTCAGATGTTCTCTTTTCCCCTAATCGCTGGTAATGCCACTTCAGTACTCAGTGGTCCCAATATGATCGTGTTATCTGTCTCCATGGCGAAGAAGTATTTTGGCACCACAGACGTAGTCGGCAAAAACCTGAAAATAAACGATAAAACGGAGTACCAGGTTACCGGCGTAGCAGAAGATGCTCCTGCCAATACACACCTAAAGTTTGATTTTGTGGCCAGCTAT
This sequence comes from Chitinophaga sp. 10T418, assembly GCF_056394125.1. Lineage (NCBI taxonomy): Bacteria > Pseudomonadati > Bacteroidota > Chitinophagia > Chitinophagales > Chitinophagaceae > Chitinophaga > Chitinophaga sp. 10T418. The sequence continues at coordinate 334,868 of NZ_JBFTHG010000004.1, read as the reverse complement.
GCGTCTTTAGGGATAAAAGATAACTGGAATTCTCCAAACTATTTCACCTATGTACAGGTAGCCGGCAATGGGGGAGCTGAAGGGTTACATMAACGCCTTGGTGGCCTGATTAGGGATATGCTGAAAGACGTGACCAGGAATGGCGCGACCCTTGATTTTGTGCCGGAACCAGTGACGGGCATTCACATGTATTCTATTGCCGGCGCCGCCACAGAAGCCAGTGGCGATGCCCGCTATAATACTATCCTGACCATAGTAGCCATCCTGTTGTTACTGATCGCCTGCATCAACTTTATGAACCTCGCTACTGCCCGCTCGGCCGACAGAGGCCGGGAAATTGGGGTGCGCAAGGCACTGGGAGCAGTACGCGGACAGGTATTCTGGCAGTTTATGGCAGAATCTACCCTGATCACCAGTTGTGCTATGGTGATAGGTGTGCTCCTGGCATTGATATTACTGCCTTCGTTTAATAATATGGCAGATGTCCGGCTTACGATGGGCCTGGCTAACGGATACCGCATCTACGTTTTATTGACCCTGGTGTTTTTATTGACCACTTTTCTGGCAGGTACTTATCCTGCTATATTATTATCCCGATTCCGGCCGGTACAGGTGTTGAAAGGAAGAATGACCTACGCCACAGGTGGTAATATCCGCAAAACGTTAGTGGTGTTCCAGTTTGCAGCTTCAGTATTCTTTATTATCTGCACACTGGTAGTAGGTAATCAACTGAATTATATTCAACATAAAAAACTGGGACTAGACAGAGGACATGTGTTGGTATTGTCCGGCGACCATGTTTATCCACAGTTGCTCGCAACGATTAAAAGCAGGTTGTTACAACAGCCGGATATCCAACTTGTAAGTGCTTCCTATGATTCCCCGGTAGCTGTTGGCGGCGGCTATACCATTGACAGGCTGCAGGGTAAACCAGCAGACTATAGCATAAATATTACTGCTATCCCGGTAGAAAAAGACTATTTGCGTACAATGGGTATTCGCCTCATCGCCGGATCCGATTTGACAAATGCCGATATACAGGATGTTTTAAAACCGGATAGTGTCCGTGTAAATCATTTCTTCCTCAACGAAACGGCTGTGCATAACCTGGGCTGGAAACCGGAAGAAGCCATCGGCAAAAGGATGGTCATGAATGGCCGCATAGGCACCATTCAGGGTGTTATGCAGGATTTTCATTTTGCCTCTATGAAAAGCAAAATTGAGCCGATCATTGTTTTTCCAGAGTATGATTATTTCGGAGAAATATTGATTAAAACTTCCGGTAAAAACGACCCCAAAACCATTGCAGGCATAGGAAAGATCTGGGAAGAATATGTGCCGGGAACTCCATTTGAATACCACTTCATGGATGAAGATTTCAATAGTTTATACAAATCAGAATTCAGGACCAGTTCCATATTGACGACCTTTTCTATTGTGGTGATCCTGGTTTCCTGTCTGGGCTTATTGGGGCTGGCAGCCTTTACTGCAGAGCAGCGTACCCGGGAAGTAGGTATCCGTAAAATACTGGGTGCTTCTCCGGTTAACCTGGTAGCGTTGTTGTCTAAAGATTTTATTAAGCTCGTCCTCATCGCACTTTGCATGGCGGCTCCATTGGCCTGGTATGCCATGCATAACTGGCTGGAAACATTCGCGTATCATACCCATCTGAGTATATGGATTTTCCTGTTGGCCGGTACAATGGCGATTGTAATCGCCCTGCTGACAGTAAGTCTTCAATCGGTGAAAGCCGCATTAATGAACCCGGTCAAAAGCCTTAGATCCGAATAAATTTCCGCATCATGTTTAGAAATTATCTACTGGTATCATTAAGAAGTATCTGGCGCAATAAAGTGTTTTCCCTGATTAATATCATGGGACTGGTAGTGGGCATTACTGCTGCGCTGGTGGTGTATTTGCTGGTACATTATGAAAACAGTTTTGATAAATTTCAAAAGGATGGTGATCGCATGTTCCGCGTGGTGTCTAACATTCATTTTAGCGGTGACAGCGTAAAAAATTCCGGTGTAGCGGTACCAGTGGCAGCAGCCATGCGGGAAAACATACCGGCTGTGACTAACGCTGCACTCTATTTTGTAAATGATGTGACCGGGAGAATTACCGTAGCGGGAAAGGATTTTAAGAATAAGAACTACGACATCATTTACGCAGATAAAAATTACTTTGACCTCGTCAATTATCAATGGCTGTACGGCACTCCGGAAACATCCCTGCGGGAACCTTTTACTGTTGTATTATCCGAAAGCCGGGTAAAGAAGTACTTCCCAGGCTTAACACCGGTGCAGGTTATTGGTAAGGACATCGTCTATGATGACAGCATTCACGCCGCCGTTACCGGCGTAGTGGCTGACCTGAAGGGAAATACTGACCTTAGGTTTAATGAATTTATTGCCCTCTCTACCGCTTATACCGGGGGGATCAAAGATATTTTTATATCAGATAGCTGGAATAATACCAGCGCTACTACTCAGTTGCTGGTAAAACTGAAGAATGCATCAGACGCAGGCAATGTGACAACCCAACTGGCCAAACTTAGTCAGCAACATAAAGAAGGCGACGAACCAGCGATATTACAATTGCAACCGCTGAACGATATTCATTTTAACAGAGAGTATGGTGGATTTACCCGTATTGCCAGCAGATCGCAGTTATATGCCTTTGGGATGGTAGCTGTGGCGTTACTGATGCTGGCGGGTATCAACTTTATTAATCTTACTACTGCGCAGGCAGCACGCCGTGCACGGGAAACAGGCATCCGAAAATCAATGGGTAGCACCACCATGCAGTTGATGACACAGTTTCTTAGTGAAACGTTCATCCTGACGCTGGTGGCAGGTTTGTTGTCTTTGCTGATAGCCCCTGGAATTTTGCTGGCCTTCAAATCATTTTTACCAGAAGAACTATCCAGCGCAGCATTGTATACTGCACCGGTATTGCTTTTCCTGTGTGCATTATGCGTAGTCGTGTCATTGCTCGCGGGTATTTATCCGGCCCTGGTATTATCACAGTTTCAGCCGGTGGCCGTGCTTAAATCACAGGTGAATGCAGTCGGCGGTAAAGTGTGGCTGCGTAAAACACTGACCATCTCCCAGTTTGTAGTAGCGCAGTTTTTTATCATAGCCACGCTGATAGTGAGTAAACAAATTCATTATTCTATTAACAAGGATCTGGGTTTCCGGAAAGATGCCATACTGGTGGCTAATACCCCCTTTTATGACGAGCAGGGTAACAAACGCCAGGCACTGCAGGAAAAGATCGCAGCCATCCCGGAAGTTGCCATGGTGAGCAGAGGAAATTATACGCCTATTTTTGGCGGTACGGTAACCACTACGCTCAATTATAATGATGGCAAAAAAGATATTGCCAGGAACATGGAGATGCGCTACGGAGACAGCAACTACACGCAGGTGTATCATTTGCAGGTGTTAGCCGGCCGAAACCTGCGGACAACAGATACCATTTCAGAGTGGCTGCTGAATGAAAAAGCAGTGGAAGCATTTGGCTTCAGGCGTCCACAGGATGTGATAGGTGTTATTATCAATGAGCATCCTGTTGTAGGCGTAGTCAGAAACTTTAATTCCGGTAGTATGCGCAGTGCCATACCTCCAATGGCAATTGCCAGTTGGGCGGAAAAACAACATCGTAATATGCATATTCTGCTGCGGGAACCGGGTGAAGGAGGTCTGGTATGGAAACATGCCATTGCCAAAATCGAAAAAGCCTGGAAAGAAGTATATCCCCGGGAGGAATTCAGTTATAAATTCCTGGACAAAACGATAGAAGAGCTATATAAAAGTGAGCAACGTACGGTCACCTTATTAAACTGGTGTGCAGGGCTGGCATTTTTTATCAGCGCACTGGGGTTACTGGGCCTGGTTATTTTTACCACCAACCAGCGTACCCGGGAAATAGGTATCCGCAAAGTATTGGGGGCTACGGCCTGGCAAATGATAACATTGCTTACTTCCGACTTTATGAAGCTGGTAGGTATTGCTTTCGTACTGGCCATCCCGTTATCCTGGTGGGCTATGCAGCACTGGCTGGCTTCCTATGCCTACCGTACCCCTTTAAGCTGGTGGCTATTCGGGATAGGAGGTGGGCTAATGGCCCTGCTGGCCCTGGCTACTATGAGTATAAAAATAGTCCGGGCGGCATGGGGCAACCCGGTCAACGCATTAAAATCTGAGTAAACGCAGGCAATTACTTTTAATTATATTGCTATGCCGATATGCAGCAACATCACAATTATCAAAAAACAAATTAACCGATCATGATACAATTGCAGAAAATTTCCAGGCATTACCCGGTTGGATTCGGAAAAAATTACATCCTGAAAGATATTGACCTCACTATTAATGAAGGAGAGTTTGTATCTATCATGGGCCCTTCCGGTTCCGGGAAATCCACACTGCTGCACATTATGGGGCTGCTGGAAGAGCCTTCCGAAGGGCAATATCTGTTTGAAGGAGAGCGAGTAGACAAAATGAACGAAAAAAAACGTACCCAACTGCATCGCGGCTCCATTGGGTTTGTATTTCAGGCTTATCACCTGATAGACGAGCTGACCGTATACGAAAATATTGAAACCCCTTTACTGTATAAGAACATACCTGCTTCGGAAAGAAAAAGCCGGGTAGCCGATGTGTTGGATCGTTTTAATATGGTGGCAAAAAAAGACCTGTTCCCTAACCAGCTATCCGGTGGACAACAACAGCTGGTAGGTATAGCCCGCGCTATTGTTGCAGAACCGCGCGTTATCCTGGCCGATGAGCCTACCGGTAACCTGCATTCTGACCAGGCGAAAGTTATCATGCAGTTGTTCAAACACCTGAACGAGCAGGATAAGATCACCATTATACAGGTAACCCATTCAGACGTGAACGCCACCTATGGCAACCGCGTTATTCAGATCCGCGACGGTCAAATACAACCGTAAGACAGGTCACTTTTTAGAATTTTGTAAAAAAAAGATTATGTTGTACACTCAATTTATGAGGTATACTGCCATACCTGTTAAATTTTTGCCTTCTATCAAGAAAGGTGGAAAAGTATCATCACAATTATTATATTTTTGGTATGTTATGAGAATATCCCGAATAGCAGGAGTAATCCTGGTTTTATTGTTTGCTAACATATCATCCGCTGTAGCACAGGATACGTGGAGCTTGCAACGCTGTGTGGATTATGCCTTGCAAAATAACCTGACGGTTAAACAACAGGTGGTGCAGAAACGCCTCGCCGACCTGACTTTACAGCAAAGCCAGCTGCAAAGAATTCCTAACTTCAGAGCATCTACGGACGCAGGATATTCTGATGGTAGGCTTGCCGCCCTGGGAAACAACCAGTACGTTAATCAGTCTGTATTTACTGCCAATGGTAGTTTGAATATGGATGGTAATCTCTTTAGCTGGTTTTATTTGCAAAAAACGATTGCTGCTAACAGACTGGATGCCCATGCCAACAGCTTCCTGTTGGAAAAAGCAAGAAATGACCTAGCTTTTAACGTAGCTACCGCCTTTTTGCAGATACTACTCAATATTCAGACGGTTAATGTAAATGAAGAAAATGTAAGGCTGACTAACTCTAACCTGGACAATACCAAGAAACTGGTAATTGCCGGTTCAGTACCAGAAAGTAACCAGGCCGACCTGGAAGCCCAGCTGGCACAGGACAGTACCAATCTGGTTACTGCGCAGAATAATGTCATCATTTCTATTCTCCAGATAAAAGCTTATCTCAACCTCGGATTTGAAATCCCGTTCAAACCAGAGGTACCAGAAAATATTAGTAGTCTGCCCCTGGCGCCATTGCAGGAAATGGCCCCGGAAATGGTATACAGCGCTGCTTTAACAAACTATCCGTTGGTTAAATCCGATCAGTTAAAGATCCAGAGCGCAACAAAGGCTTACCAGGCTGCAAAAGCACAATTATATCCGAGTCTGGGTATAGGCGGTAACCTGAACACCAACTATGCGAATAACTATTATGATCAGACTAATAAGCTGATACCATTTCGTCAGCAGATCGATAATACCTTCCGGAAGTATATAGGGGTAAATTTGAGTATCCCTATCTTCAATGGCTGGCAGCAGCGTACCACCGTTGCCAAAGCAAAAATGAATGTATACAGCCAGGAACTGACCCGTGATATTGACAATCAGAAGCTGAAACAGGATATTTATACCGCACATGCCAATGCTGTAGCAGCATTACAGAAATATAATGCATCATCCACCGGGGTAATGGCGGCACAAAAAGCGTATGATTTTGCCACCAAACGCTTTAATCTCGGATTAATGAATACCATTGATTACATCACCACCCAAAGTAAATTATTCAGGGCGCAGGTAGATAAGGTATCGGCCCAATACGATTACATATTTAAAATGAAATTGCTGGAATTCTACAGAGATCAGAAAATATCGCTGTAGTGATGCCGGGAAATTAAATTGCTTTATGAAGAAAAAGACACTTTATTGGCTCATAGGCATACTTTGTTCACTCGTTATTTTGCTCCTGGTACTGAAAGCGTCCGGGGTTATTGGTAAGGAAGAAGGGATTAAAGTTGCAGTAGACAAAGCTTCTAACAGAAACATTATAGAAGTAGTAACCGCCAGCGGGAAAATTTATCCTGAAATAGAAGTAAAAGTAAGCTCCGATGTATCCGGTGAAATCACTGACCTGCTTGTACTGGAAGGCGATTCCGTAAAAAAGGGACAGGTACTGGCACGGATATACGCAGATATTTACGGATCTATGGTAGATAAGGCAGCGGCTTCTGTAAGTCAGCAACAAGCCCAGTTAGCCAATTCATCTGCGGCCCTCAACTCCTTTAAAGCCCGGTTGGCCCAGAACAAGGCAGCTTACGACCGTAACAAAGAATTACTTGGCCAGAAAGTGATCTCCAGATCAGAATTCGAAACTGCCGAAGCAACCTATCTCGCCTCCCTGGCAGATTATAACGCGGCAGTACAACAAATAAACGGGAATAGATTTGCCATCCAGAGCGCCAAAGCGGATCTGAATGAAGCCAATAAAAACCTGGGTCGTACCACCATCTCCGCACCCATGAGTGGTATCATTTCCTTACTGTCTGTAAAGAAAGGGGAACGTGTAGTAGGTACCGCACAAATGACGGGTACTGAAATGCTCCGCATTGCAGATATGAATACCATGGAAGTACAGGTAGACGTAGGCGAAAACGATGTACCTAAAGTAAAATATGGCGACACTGCTATCATTGAAGTGGATGCCTATAATAACCGTCAGTTTAAAGGTATTGTAACACAAATTGCCAGTTCCAGTAAAGGCGCTGCCACGGCTACTGCCAGCACCGCTTCTTCTGCAGAACAGGTAACCAGCTATATTGTACACATCCGCATTCTGCCATCCAGTTATCAGGACCTGATTGACAAGGTGGGCAAAAGGACCTTTCCTTTCCGTCCGGGTATGAGCGCCAGCGTGGATATTCAAACCAGACACGTAAATGATGTGCTCACCATTCCGATTAACGCGGTAACTACCCGTGATGCAGATACGACCAAGGGGCACGGAGATAAAAAGAAACCTGAACAAGATGATACTACTCCTGGTTCTTCTGCCAATACAAAACCCGTCGTAAATGAGGTGGTGTTTATATTACAGAAAGATGGTACTGTGAAAATGGTAGCCGTAAAAACAGGGGTTCAGGACGATGCCTGGATTCAGATCACTTCCGGTCTTAGTGCCGGCGACCAGGTTATCAGTGCACCATACACCGCTATCTCCCGTCTTTTGGAAAATGGTAAGAAAGTGAAGGTGGTGCCTAAAACAGACCTGTTTGAAGGACAGACAAAATAATTTTTAAGCAATTAGCCATTAGCTTTTAGTTTTTAGCAAAAAATGCAGCAAAGACAAGGGTAAAGTAGCATAATAACTACCTCTCTTTCTCTGCTGCATTTTTTGCTAAAAGCTAAAAGCTAATGGCTAACTGCTTTTTTAATTACATTGCGTAAAAATTTGCACTGTGAGCAAGAGCATCGGTATAATTGGCAGTGGTAGCTGGGCTACTGCCCTGGCAAAAATCCTGACAGACAACGGGCATCATATACATTGGTGGATCAGAAATGAAGATACGATTCGTCATATGCAGCAACGTCATCATAATAAACACTATCTCACTTCTGTATATTTTGACACCAGCCTGTTATCGCTCAGTAGTGATGTGAAGGCGGTAGTAGCTGCCTGTGATGAGCTGGTGCTGGCGGTGCCTTCTGCTTTTCTGGAAGATGTACTAAGCCAGCTACCATCGGATGCCCTGCAGAATAAGCACATTATTTCTGCTATTAAAGGCCTGGTGCCCAGTAACAATGTGCTGATAGGAGAATACCTGGATGCACAATTCAATTTACCGGCCAGCCAGTACTTCACCATAACCGGTCCCTGTCATGCGGAGGAAGTAGCCAATGAAAAGCTGTCTTACCTCACCTTTTCGGGTACTCATGTTGCTACTGCGCAAGCTATCGCCGATAAGTTTACATGCAGTTATCTTCAAACGATCGTAAATACTGATGTAATAGGGGTGCAACTGGCGGCAGTACTTAAAAATATTTATGCGCTGGGTGCAGGTATTGCACATGGACAGGAATATGGCGATAACTTCATCAGCGTATTTATCACGAATTGCTTCCGGGAAATGCAGGACTTCCTGGAAAAGTATGAGGAGCAGAAGGCTGCTGTGGCAGGAACGGAGCCAATGGTACATAATTACAGTGCCAGTGCTTATCTGGGCGATCTGTTGGTGACTTGCTATTCATTACATAGCCGTAACCGTACTTTCGGAAATATGATCGGAAAAGGATATAGCGTTAAAGCCGCGCAGCTGGAGCTGAATATGATTGCAGAAGGCTATTATGCCAGCAAGTGTATGTACGAAATGAACAGGAATATTGGAGCCTATATGCCGGTAGCTCAGGCAGTATATGCTATTTTGTGGCAACAGGTGCATCCTTCAGAAGCATTCCTGTCGCTGGAAAAGGGCTTTATATAAAGTTATTTCCCGCAAAACCAATAAGTAAGTAAAATGGAATCTCCGGGAAAAAACTCCCATCATCTCCCTTCGATTCCATTTTGGTCATTGTTTATGGTTTTGCGGGAAAGTATATCCTAAAAATCATCGTAGTCCTCGTAGTTATCTTCCCCAATCTTCATAATAGCCCGCACATTTGGGAAGTATTGTTTAATCAGGGTAGCAATCCTGGTAAAAAGATATTCGCTTAACACCGGCCCTTCATAATATTCAATTTCATTCGTTTCGTCAGAGATGATATACTCTGTAATATTCCTGTCTATAATAGCCTGAAACCTCCTTTGCCGCGGTAACTTCCGCAAATTGATTTTGGTCGGTATTCCATCTACGTTGAATGTACATGCAATGTTGCGCATAACGACGATTTTGGGTTTAAATGAGAAAATGGAATGGTTAGTTGTGTTTCACATGGTAGCTTGGGTGGTCATACTTCAGCTAAATTAAGCTGATATGGACAAAGAACAATATTGACAGCCGATTTTGATTAAATATTGTCATTTGTGCCAGATTATGCACCGCCGCCTGCGAAATACAATACAATTATAAATAATTATGTTTATAGAGACCGTTAATAGAATGTAAATACAGAAAATATAAATCTGTTCTGGGTACTTGTGGATAGAGGGCAAAAAGTGTGGATATTATTCCACACTTTTTGCCGGACAAATCCGCTGCAACCCTTCAAGGCAGGCATTGGATTGATATTTGGAACATCCTACATCCCGCTCCAGGAATGAGGGGAACTGGTTACTTGTTAACTGTGTTGCATAAAATTTTTACCATGAAGATTAGAACCTTGCTTTTTGTTACTTCTTATCCGCCACGCGAATGCGGCATTGCTACCTTCGCGCAGGATCTGGTAAATGCTATGAATAAGAATTTTGCCGGCAACCTGAACATTGAAATAGCTGCATTGGAAGAATCGGGAAAACCTGCCAACATCAAACAAACGCCTGTTACATACTCTGTTAATCCATTCGATATTGATAACTGTATTGATTTTGCCCAGAAAATAAATGAGAACGATAAAATAGACCTGGTTTGTTTTGAACATGAGTTTGGCTTGTATGGTGGTGAATACGGACATAACCTGTTAGCGATGCTTTCCTTATTGGATAAGCCTTTTGTAGTTCGCTTCCATACCGTATTACCCTACCCGGACCTTAAATGCACCAAAGTAGTAAGTCTTATCAGCGCACTGGCCGCAAAAGTAATTGTGATGACCCGCTCATCCGCTGAATTACTGCGCGGAGTATACCACGTGCCTGCCGATAAAATTGTACATATACCACACGGTACACACGCACACATCGTAGAAGATGTACCAGCGCTAAAAAAACATTATAACCTGGAAGGAAAAATGGTACTCAGTACCTTTGGCCTGCTCAGCGAAAATAAAGGCATAGAAACCGCTATCAGAGCCATGAAAGATATTGTAAAGCAATATCCTGATGCGATATACCTGGTACTGGGAAAAACACATCCGGTGATATTTTCCAGAGAGGGAGAGAAATACAGAAATTCACTGGAAGAACTGGTGACTGAACTGGGACTACAGCAGAATGTGAGATTCGTCAACTCCTATCTCTCGTTGAAAACATTACTCGATTATTTATCATTGACAGATATATACCTCTTTACGTCTAAAGACCCACATCAGGCGGTTAGCGGCACTTTCGTGTATGCGATGAGCGCAGGCTGCGCCATCATCTCTACCTCGTTTGTACAGGCTCGTGAGATGCTGGAAGACGGAGCCGGTTGTTTGATCGATTTCAATAACCCGGAACAACTGGCGGCAAGCGCCCTGTTATTACTGGGAAACCCTGCATTAAGACAGCAAATGAGCCAGTCGGCTATTGAGAAAACACGCAGTTCTATATGGGAAAATGTAGCCATTGCCCACATGAGCGTGATCAGTGAAGCCCTGGCAGAAGATAAAATACTGCCTAATCTGCCACCTCCATACCTCGATCATATTGATCGTATGACAGACGAATTTGGAATGCTGCAATTTTCCAAACATGATATACCCGATCCTGAATTCGGCTACACCCTGGATGATAATGCCCGGGCACTCATTGCCATGTGTATGTATAGCAATGAACTGAAGCCCAGCAGCTTTGTAAATTCATTATGCCACAAATACATTGATTTTATAGGCTATTGCCAGAAACCTTCCGGCAAATTCCTCAACTACGTGGATATTAACGGCGACTTTTCTGCCATGAATGAAGAAGTAAACCTGGAAGATGCCAACGGCCGTGCTGTATGGGCTTTGGGATATGCACTCTCTTCGCACAGAAGTCTCCCGTTTGATGCCGTACAGGACTCACTATCGCTCTTCAGACAGTGTTTTAACTGGATGGAGGCATTGCAGTCACCAAGAGCCATTGCCTTTACCATTAAAGGCCTGTACTACTTCTTAAAGTACAAACAAGGTGGAAGAGCAGCAGAGATCTTAAATATTCTGGCTGCAAAATTGTATAACAACTACAAAGACGAGGCAGATGAAAACTGGCATTGGTATGAATCTTACCTTACATACGGTAATGCAGTACTGCCCGAAGCCATGATGATGGCATATTATGTGACAGGGGTAGAAGTATACCGTAAAACAGCAGAAGACAGTCTGACGTTCCTTTGCAGCAAAACCTTTACCGATAGTCACATGAAGGTCATCAGCAATAAAACATGGTACCACAGGCATACCAACCAACAATCAGAAGATGGTGGAGAACAGTCTATCGAAGTAGCTTATACCATGTTGGCAATGAACACGTTTTATAACATCACAAAGAATAAATCATATCTGGAGAAAATGCGTTTGGCATTTAGCTGGTACTTAGGTAATAATCACCTGAAACAGCTGGTGTATAATCCGCTAACTTACGGTTGCTATGATGGCCTGGAGAAAAATAATATAAACCAGAACCAGGGCGCTGAATCTACCGTGTGTTATCTGATTGCCAGACTTTTGATGGAACAATGGAATAAACATAAGTATGTTACAACGAAACAAAATAGCCTGGAGCCTGTCCGACTCGGCTTCAACTGATAGCACAATGAAATATCCCAGTATTCTTATAATTGACGATGAACCGGATATTTGCAGGTTATTGCAACTTACACTCGTACGCCATGGATATACCGTAAAGTATGTACATGAGCTGGGAGAAGGTATKCAGGCCATCTTCAAACATCAACCGGACCTGCTTTTTCTCGATATCCATCTGCCAGATGGGTCTGGACTGGAAGCATTGCCGGTGATAAAGGAGAAATGTCCGACTTTACCCGTCATTACCATCAGCGCATATGATAATGCGATGGAGAAACAAACAGCCCTGAAAGCAGGAGCCGCATTTTTTCTGGCTAAACCTTTCAGCGTAAAACATGTTGATGAACTAATAGACACAATTAAAAGCTAGGGGCCTCTTAGTTATAATTAGTAATTTTAACTAAGCTTTTCTGTTGCCAATTACCACATATTAAAGAAGTATGAAAAATATTCTGATCATAGACGATGAAATTAATATCTGTACGCTCCTGAGTAAGTTTCTCGGGAAACATGGATTTGATGTGGATACTACCATGACAGGTAGTGCTGCACTGAAAATGATGAAGGAGAAAACCTATGACCTTGTACTTTGTGATTACAGGCTGAAAGATACTGATGGCGCACAACTGCTGCAGGATATACGCCTGATCAATCCTGCCACTATTGTGATCATTATCACTGGTTATACGGATGTGAGAGTGGCCGTGGAAATGGTGAAAAATGGTGCATACGATTACCTCTCTAAACCACTGTATCCGGATGAAATTCTGAGCCTGGTGCATAAAGCCTTTGCTCATAAGGAATCCGAACAGGAAAGACAAGCGGTAAGACCAGTGGAATCCGGTAGTGAGCCGGAAGTGAGGGAAACATTATTATCCCGCAGTCAGAATGATAAAAACGACAAATACGTATACGGTGAAAGTGAAGGCGCCAAAGAATTAATCCGTCAGATTAAACTGGTGGCACCTACCGATTACAGTGTGATTATTTTTGGCGAAACCGGTACCGGTAAAGAATCTGTCGCCCATTTGATCCACCATCACAGCAAAAGAAATCAACAACCGTTTGTGGCATTGGATTGCGGTAGTCTTTCGAAAGAACTGGCTGCCAGCGAACTGTTTGGCCATGAAAAGGGTTCTTTTACAGGCGCTATCAATACCAAAATAGGCGCCTTTGAACAGGCACAGGGAGGTACACTTTTCCTGGATGAAATCTCCAATTTATCTTACGATATACAGGTAGCATTGCTTCGTGTGCTGCAGGAAAAAGTAATACGCAGAGTAGGTAGCCTGAAAGAAATTCCGATCGATGTACGCATCATCGTAGCTTCCAATGAAAAGCTGTCTGAGTCTGTACAACGTGGCAAATTCAGAGAAGATCTGTTTCACCGCCTGAACGAATTCACTATCTATATTCCGCCGTTGAGAGAACGCCGCGATGACCTGCCTTTATTTACTACTGCTTTTGTAAACCAGGTAGAAAGAGAACTGGACAAATCCTGTGGAAAAATTTCTCCGGAAGTATGGGATTGCTTCAAGCAATATAACTGGCCTGGTAATATCCGTGAGTTGAAAAATGTCATCAGAAGAGCATGTTTGCTGACACCGGAAATGGAAGACATTACCATGATCGCCCTACCGCTGGAAATGAAAGAATCATTTTCACAGGCGCCCGAAGAAATCCATGTTTCTGGTGAACTGGCGATGTTATCCAACGATAATGACCTGAAAACAGTGGCCTTGCAGGCGGAGTATAATAAGATTATAAATGTGCTGAAAGAAGTGAAGTATAATAAAACAAAAGCAGCACAAGTACTGAATATAGATCGCAAAACACTTTACAACAAGTTGCGTTTGCTCAATATAAACTACTAGGAAAAATACGAATTAGAAATTACGAATTACGGATTTGTGAGAAGATGGTAAACACTTATATCTTCCCGCAAATCCGTAATTGTTTTTATGCTTTCTGTGTAATTGGAAGCGCAATAGTAAACACACTTCCCTTCCCGGTTTCACTATCTACATGTATTGTTCCTTTGTGATTTAAAAGTATGTTTTGTGTGCTGGTTAACCCAAGACCGGTGCCTTTAGCCTTGCTGGTATAGAATGGGTCAAACAACCTGGCCAGCTTATCTTCCGGAATGCCCATTCCATTATCACCAATCAATAATTTGGCTTTATCCTGACTACGTATACTGGTAATTGTTAGTATGCCTTTTCCTGGCGTCATCGCTTCAATAGCATTGATGATGATATTAAGAAAAGCAATCACTACTTTTTCTTCATCGGCACTTACCATGATATCCGGAGACACCAGGTTTCTTTCTACCTTTATTTCATTCAGTTGCAGTCGGTCTTGCGCCAGCAACAACGCCTTTTCTACCAGTTCGTTGATACCGTAATTATCTATCTGTAATTCTATCATACGGGTGCTGTGTAGCAGTTCCGTAATCAACTGATTAATACGGGTGCAATTTCGTTCAATGATATCGGTATACAGGAGTGCATCTTCATTGGCCACAACATCTTCTTCGTCTTTAAACTGGCTGACAGCCAGTAAAATATTGGTGAGCGGATTTCTTACCTCATGAGCTATCACCCTGGCAATACGGCCGGTGATTACAAACTTTTCCTGGTGTTGTTTTTCCTGTTCTTCTCTTTTTTTATCTGTAATATCCTGTATCACACAAAGAAAAATCTGTGCCGCTTCATCCAGTGTAACTGCATTGATAAGCACTACCAGTTTTTTATTCTCCGCGGTTTTAAATTCATATTCCCGGCTGCCAGGCAAGCCATTGTTATATATATCAGCCAGGAAATTATCGCTTTGTTCTTTAGAGATGAAGAGGTCCCGCAGATGTAGTTGTAGTATTTGCTCCCTGTTGTAATGTAATGTCCGCAGTGCAGCAGGGTTGGCATCTATAATATTGCGGTCTCCATCTGCCAGTATAATCAGGTCATGCGCTTTTTCAAAGATGCCATAATACTTTTTCTCACTATCCTCAATGGTACGACGGTGATTATATTCATCTACCGCGTACCGGATAGATCTTTCCAGCAGGTCGGCGGTAATTTCTCCTTTTACGAGGTAATCATAGGCCCCGGCCATCATGGCTTCCTGGTCAATATTATAATCGCCTTTACCAGTAAGCATAATTACCGGCAGCTGATTGGGCATTTGTTGTATGCGATGCAGAATATCGATACCGGTATTCGGTCCCAGGCGGTAGTCTACGAGGAATACATCATGAGTATTAGTTTCAAGTGCAGCGATACCTTTCTGGTAGGTAGATGCCCATTCCAGCATGTATTGTCCGGGTGAAATGTCGTGCAGCAATTCCGTTACGAGAAAGAAATCATCTTCATCATCATCTATCATTAAAATGTGTATCGGGCGCTCGCTCATCGCTTAAGATTAGTAGTTTGGCAATAAAAGAGAGAATCACAGCAATAAAGATGCTAGGCTTTTAATCGTTTTCATGATCTTCTGTTTTCGCCTTTTGCTTCAGAGGTAATATGATCACAAAGGTAGCACCTTTATCAGGCTCACCATAAGCTTGTATATAGCCATTATGACTATCTACTATTTTTTTGCAGATAGCCAGGCCTATGCCTGTTCCTGAATATTCGCTGATGCCATGCAGTCGTTGAAAGATGAGGAAGATGCGCTCAGCATAGGCTTGCTCGAAACCGATCCCGTTATCATCAAGACTGATGCGGCAAAAAAACTCGTTTCCGCGGCTTTCCTTCGCTATGCCCAATTCTTTCCCTGTAAGGATCTGATGATGGATATTGATGTTCAGTGGCCGGTCGGGACTGGCAAATTTAATGGAGTTGGCCAGCAGGTTTTGAAAAAGTTGATGGAAAGAAGTATCGCTGCCTTCAATAACAGGCAACTGATCATATTTAACCTGTACGTTTTTTTCTTCCAGTGTTACTTCGAGGTCACTGAGTACTTCCTGTAACAGTTTATTCATATTTACAGGTGTAATACTTTCGGGTGTAATACGGCCTGCCCTGGAAAAAATGAGCAGATCGTTGATGAGTACCCGCATCCGTGATACGGCCGATACCATGCGATCTATCAGTTGCGTGGCATCCGGGGGGAGTTGTTCCTTATATTTCATTTGCAGCCGGTCGCTGAAAGTGGAAATTTTCCGTAGAGGCTCCTGCAGGTCATGTGAAGCCACGTAGGCAAACTGCTCCAGTTCCTGGTTGGTTTTGTTCAACAGGGAAATGTTTTGTTGCAGGTCTCGTTGATAGGATTTCATCCGTCTTTCGATATGCAGTTGTAGTTTGAATTCTCTTGTAAGGGTAATATAAGAGTAGATGCCGATTAAAATGGCTACCAGCGAGGAAATGAAGATCATGGGTACCCACATTACAGCAAAGAAATGAAACAGTTCCGATTTTTCCTGTACCAGGCTTTCTTCAATACGGATCATGTCGCGTACTTTATTGTCGATGAGGTCCATTGACTTTTCCCCTTCTTTTACAGACAACGATTGCTTCAGCTGCGTATCGTTTTCTCCACCTACTTTCAGTTGTTGATACTTGATTGCCAGCAATCGCCGGAGCGTATCCAGGTGTCGTTGTTGCACGGGGTTATCGGCGGTGATTTTTCTTAGCAGCAGGTATTCCTTTTCAATCCGGTTGCTGCGTTCCAGCATACTGGGGTCCAGAAAGGAGCTGTCTTTGGTAAGACCATAACCACGGATGGCAGCTTCGGCCTCTTTTAGTTGACGGGTAATGACTTCGAGCCTTTTAGACACCTCTATTGCATGATTAAGTCTGCCCGCATTATCCAGCAGGTTCTTGGCCACCAGGTAAGAGAACACCGAAGCGGCTACGATTACCGTGAATGCAATAAAAAATCCAAGTCGTATTTTCTTGTGTACTGAAAAATGCATCTGATTGTATGGGATGTTGAGAAAGCATTTCAAGTTACTATTTATGTGTGAAATTTTAGATTAAAAAACGGGGTTTTTTCCCGCAATGTGCTGCTGAGCAACATATTCCACAGAATGCCAATTAATTCTACAAGCCTTACGAACCCTGCAGGATGAGCGTATAAACAACATTACCGCAGAGATAGGAACGCCTTGTAACGATTGTCAGCATTGGGTTTTAAGGAGATGTATGACGCAGCGATCATGCCGGTCGCCGTCATTGGAATGAACTTTGGATAACTAACAACAGTTCTTTACCAATAAAAAATTGAGTTATGAATAATCCGGATAAAAATAAACAGCCTATCCCTGATCCTGCAGCTCCAGACAAACAACAGCCCGGAAAAGAAGATCCAGTACCGGTACAACCACCACCGGATAAACCCGAAATAGCACCCATTCCAGAAGAGTTGCCGGAGAGGGACAATCCCCGGAAACCTGCAGATCCGCAGGCGGGAGAAGAAAAAGAACAAGCTTTTAAAAGACAATCACCTGGTAATCATTAACCATTCTTAAAAAAACTGTTACAATGCCTACTACAAAAACGGCCACCAATGGCACTGCGAAGAAAGCCGGCAGCGAGAAAATGTCCGGTTCTAAATTTCATGAACTTTTCATGGATGAATTGAAAGACATTTATTGGGCAGAGAAAAATCTTGTAAAGGCATTGCCTAAGATGCAGAAAGCTGCTACTTCCGCCGAGTTGACTACCTGCATAGGTAATCACCTGGTAGAAACGAAAGAACACGTAGCAAGGCTGGAACAGGTATTTGAACTGTTGGGAAAAAAGCCACAGGCAAAGAAGTGCGAAGCCATGGAAGGTCTGATTGCAGAAGGACAGGAAGTATTAGCAGATACAGAAGAAGATACCGCTGTTAGAGATGCGGGTATCATCATTGCTTCCCAGAAAATTGAGCACTACGAAATATCTGCCTACGGCAGTTTACGAACACTGGCCAATGTAATGGGGCATACCGCAGTAGTGAAATTACTGGAGCAAACTTTAAAAGAAGAAAAAAATGCTGACAGCTTACTCACAGAAGTAGCTGAATCTACGGTKAATGAGGCAGCGGCAGCAGAATGAGTGAATGAAGATTCTATAATTGTTAATGGAAAAACTGCAAAAAGGTCCCTGGTTTTTCGGGGACCTTTTTTAAATCTGATCGTATGCAAAAAACAAATACTAAAAAAGCAGTAAGACCTGCCCGCCAGCAACCCGTGCAACCCGGACTGGAAGAAGAAATGGACCCATCACCGGACAAATCCTGTATCCCAATGGAGGGGAAATCGTAAATGGTTAGCATTGATCAGATCACAGACCCCATAGCAGTAGCCAAATCCGTAAAGCTGCGCTACGTAAAGGCAGATATGCCGGGATACACCCGCGTGCGTAAAGGAGCGGATTTTATTTACCAGGATAGTAAGGGTACGGTAGTGAAGGATGAGGAGGTGCTGGCCCGCATCCGAGGATTGGTACTGCCTCCTGCCTGGGAAAATGTATGGATCTGCACCTGGCCCAACGGTCACCTGCAGGCCACCGGCATAGATGCAAAAGGCCGTAAGCAATACCGCTATCATACTACGTGGGGTAGGGCCCGCAATGAAACGAAGTACTATCGTCTCCGCCAGTTTGCTGAAAAATTACCCGGTATACGGAAACGAATACACGAAGATTTGAAACGACCGGCGCTGGATAAAGACAAGGTCATTGCTATTGCATTATCTGTGATGGAAGAAACACTCATCCGGGTGGGAAATGTTTCCTACGAAAGGTTATACGGCTCACATGGATTAACTACCCTGCGGGATAAACATGTGAAAATAAACGGCAGCAAAGCCTTCTTCCAGTTTCGGGGTAAAAAAGGTGTGGAACATAAAATTGAACTACGTGATGCCTCCCTGGCAAAATTGCTTAAAAAAGTACAGGATGTTCCGGGACAGGTGCTGTTTCAATACTACGATGAAAACGGAGACCATAAAGGGCTGGATTCCGGTGAAGTAAATGACTATATCAAACAATGCTGTGCGGAAGATGAATTTACCTGCAAGGATTTCCGCACCTGGGCAGGCACAGTGAATGCACTAAATCTTTTGGCAGATCTTACCCCCTTTGAATCCGTTACTGAATGCCGCCGGAACATTGTAGCAATAATAGACGGTGTGGCGGGCAAATTGGGGAATACCCGCGCCGTGTGTAAGAAGTATTACATCCATCCGCAAATCCTCGACAGTTACGAAAAAGGCGATCTGGAGCCCTGGCTGCAACAGCTGCGTGCTAAACGCAGTAAACCCGCCAGTGGCGGGTTACATGCGGATGAAAAAGTACTCTTGGAATTTCTTAAGAATGCCTGATCAGGCTTCCGTAAAATAAGCGTAAAACAAGCTATGAAAATAGGAGCTGTTCCTCTCTGTCTTCGACTTTAATCTTCTGAATAAATTCATCAAATCCAGCCTCTTCGTGCGAACTGTAAGCGCCGTAAGCGTCCAGTACGTAACCTTTTTGGCCCTCTTTGTCTTCCAGTACATACAGAATAGAGGAATCTGATGGATCTGACTCTCCCTCAAAACGATACGTTTTAATGATGGTCAGGTCTTCCGGATTATAAATCTTCTGCGCATCCTTATTCTGTAATCTGCCATGATCACTCATATTTAATTCATGATCAAAGCCTCTCTCATGCAGTTTTTCCAGCACTCTTGATAAAGTTGTCATTTCACCTGGCTTTTCCATAAAAAAAGGGTTTTAGTTGAAATGTCAAAAACCAAAAGTTATGCCGCGATGTTTTATTAGAGTGGTACTATTTGTGTTAACTTTTTATTAATACCAAAACTATTACATCATGCGTGCAATATGGTCAGGATCTATAGGATTTGGACTGGTAAATATTCCAGTGAAACTATTTAGCGCTACCCAGGACAGCCGTCTGGACCTGGACATGCTCGACAGCAAAGACGGAGCGCATATCAAATTTAAACGGGTAAACGAAAACTCAGGTAAAGAAGTCCCCTGGGAACAGATCGTGAAAGGATATCTCTACAAAGATGAATATGTAGTACTGGAAGATGAAGACTTCGAAGCCGCCAGCCCAAAGAAAAGCAAGATTATAGAAATCGAATCATTTGTGGAAGAAACAGATATAGATGACATCTATTTCGAATCTGCTTACTTTATTGAACCGGCAAAAGGAGGAGAAAAAGCCTATTCCTTATTGCTGCAAACCCTCGAAAAAACCGGTAAAGCAGGCTTAAGCCGCTTTGTACTGCGTTCGCAGGAGCACCTTTCCGTCATACGTCCACGTGAAAATTACCTCCTGCTACAGCAACTCCGCTTTGAAGAAGAAGTAAGGTCATCCAAAGAGCTCACACTTCCGGCCAATGTTAAATTCACCAAAAAGGAGCTGGATATGGCCATGGAATTGGTAAAGCAATATACCGCCGACTTTGATATTACACAGTATAAAGATGAATATAAGGCAGAGCTGCTTAAAATAATCAAAGCCAAAGCCGGTGGTAAGAAAACTGTTGTGAAGAAAATGCGGGTAGTGCATACCAAGAGCGATGACCTCTTTGATCAGTTAAAAGCCAGTCTCGGAAAACCAGCGGCTAAAAAACGTGCATCATGACCCTGTCTAAATACAAACAAAAAAGGAACTTCTCTGAAACCACAGAACCCACAGCCGGTAAGGCCGTGCAAGGGAAACATATTTTTGTGGTACAACGTCATCATGCCTCCCGTTTGCATTACGATTTCAGACTGGAAGTGAACGGAGTACTCAAGAGCTGGGCAGTGCCCAAAGGGCCTTCCATGAATCCGGCAGATAAAAGACTGGCGATGGAAGTGGAAGATCATCCGTATGACTATAAAGATTTTGAAGGCACCATCCCGGCGGGTAACTACGGCGCCGGTACGGTATACATCTGGGATAAAGGCACCTTTGAGCTCATGAATCCCAATGGCAGCAGCTTCGATAAGGAAGCACTTAAAGAATTAAAATCCGGCGACCTGAAAATAGTGATGAAAGGAAAGAAGCTGAAAGGCGAATTCGCGCTTGTGAAAATGAAAGGGAAAGAAGAAAACGCCTGGCTGCTGATTAAACACAAAGATAAGTACGCCGTAGCCGAGTATAACAGTGAAGACTATACGCCCGAAAAAATAAAAGCCCGGGGATTGAAAGAAAAAGACGCTGCCAGGCAGGTGGCAAAAAAAAAACCGGTAATACGCGTGAGGTCTTCCGTTGAAGCACCTGCATCTTCCGGAATAAAAATAAAGAAAACAGCCATTAAAAAAGTGTACAAGCCCATGCTGGCAACACTGGTAAGCGATGCCTTTGATAGTGCTGAATGGCTGTTCGAAACCAAATGGGACGGCTATCGCGCCATTGCCAGTGTAAACAATCATAAAGTAGCCCTTTACTCCCGGAATGAGAAATCCTTCTTGAAGGACTATCCCCCGGTAGTGGCTGCCGTGGAGAAAATTTCGCACAATGTGGTACTGGACGGAGAGATCATTGTACTGGATAAAAAGGGGGGCTCCAACTTCCAGTCGTTGCAAAATTACAAGACCACGGGCAAGGGTAATCTCGTATATGTAGTGTTTGACCTGCTCCACCTGGACGGCCACGAATTGCAGCAACTTACGCTGCTGGAAAGAAAAAGTTTATTGAAAGACCTGGTAGCCGGTTTGGGTGATAAAACAATCCGCTTTTCAGCACATGTGTTAAAAAATGGACTGCGCTTCTTTAAAAAGGCACAGGAGAAAGAATGGGAAGGCATTATCGCCAAAAGAACGGATAGCATTTATGAAGAAGGCAGGAGGGGGATGTCGTGGCTGAAAATTAAGATCGTAAATGAACAGGAAGCATTGATCTGTGGTTATACAGCACCCCGTGGCAGCAGGAAAAAAATAGGCGCCCTGGTACTGGGAATGTATGAAGGCAAAAAGCTGAAGTACATCGGGCATTGTGGTGGAGGCCTGAATGAAGCCACTATCGGAGACCTCTACGACAAGTTGCAGCCATTGATCGCCAAAGCCTCTCCATTCGAAGAAAAGGTAGCTACCAATATGCCGGTAACCTGGGTGAAGCCAAAGGTGGTATGCCAGGTAAAATTCCAGGAATGGACCGGTGACGGACATTTAAGACAACCCATTTTCCTGGGTTTACGGGAAGATAAACCAGCAAAGGATGTACATCCGGAAACGGCTAAAAAAATTTAACCATGGCAACACCTGAAAAAGAACGCATACTGACTTTAAACAGTAAAAAAGTAACGCTGACAAATCAGTCAAAGCTGTACTGGCCGAACGAAAAAATTACCAAGGGGCAGTTGATTGACTATTACCTGTCGGTATCGAAATATATTTTACCGCACCTGAAAGACCGTCCTTTATCGCTGCATCGCTTCCCCAATGGCATTGACGGGCCTTCTTTTTATCAGAAAGATCTGGACCTGACGCAAACACCCTCCTGGATTAAGAGCGTGCCGCTGCTGGCCGATTCTACCGGTAAAAATGTGGATTACCTGGTGTGTAATAATGAAGCTACGCTGGCATATATGGCAAATCTTGGCTGTATTGAAATAAACCCATGGCTGTCCAGGGTGAACACCCTGGATAATCCGGATTTTATCATACTGGACCTCGACCCTGAAAATATTGATTTCAAATATGTGGTGGAAACTGCACTGCATATTAAGGCTATGCTCGATAATTTCAGTATCACTTCCTTCTGTAAAACTTCCGGCTCTACTGGTTTACATATTTATATCCCAACGGGAACGGCTAAAGTAAGTTACGATAGTAGCCGCCTGTTTGCAGAATATATTGCACGGCATGTTAATGAAGAGTTGCCTAAAAACACCAGTGTAGTCAGGGCAAAGGCTGCCAGGAATAAAAAAGTGTACATTGATTTTTTACAGAATAGTCGTGGTCAAACGGTAGCGGCTCCTTATTCCGTTCGTCCCAAACCCGGTGCTACCGTATCTATGCCGTTATTATGGAAAGAAGTGACAGCGAAATTAAGCATCAGTGATTTTGATATATTCAACTCTCTGGAACGTATAAACGAAAAAGGTGACCTGTGGCAGGATATCAGGAGTGTAAAGAATGATTTGCGTAAAGCCATAAAGGAAATAGAAAACCGGGTAAAGGTATAACTTCAAAAAACGACCTTATCCAACGAGCCATAGGAACTATTATCTTTGCAGGGCTATGTCTAAAGGCCACATTTTAATTATCGATGATGAGGACCAGCTCCGGAAGCTTTTAAGCCGCCTGCTGGCCCTCGAAGGATATACCCTTCATGAAGCCTCCAATATAAGGGCCGCCATGAAGATCCTGGAAAAGGAAGAAATACACGTTATTCTTTCTGATGTAAAGCTACCGGATGGTAATGGAGTAGAACTAGTGGGCAATATACGCACCAGGTACCCCGAAATTGAGACGATTGTACTCACGGCATATGGTAACATCGCTGATGGGGTACAGGCCATTAAAAACGGCGCATTTGACTATATTACAAAAGGGGATGATAATAACCGTATCCTGCCGCTGGTGAGCAAGGCCATGGACAAAGCTCACCTCCAGGTCCGCATCCGTGACCTCGAAAAGAAAATCGGTGGAAAGTACCAATTTGATAATATTCTGGGAGAATCCCCCGAAATACGTGCTGCCATTGCTTTGGCCGAAAAAGTAGCGCCTTCGGATATGACGGTGTTGCTATTAGGTGAAACAGGCGCCGGCAAAGAAGTTTTTGCCCAGGCCATTCACCAGGGGAGCCTGCGCCGGCAGCAACCTTTTGTGGCAGTGAATTGCAGCGCCTTTGGCAAAGAAATACTGGAAAGTGAATTATTCGGACACATAGCAGGCGCCTTCACCGGCGCAGTAAAAGATAAAAAAGGCTTTTTTGAAGAAGCCCGCGGAGGTACCATCTTCCTGGATGAAATAGGAGAGATGGCCATAGAGCTACAGGCCAAAATGCTGCGGGTACTGGAAACACAGGAGTTCTATAAAGTAGGGGAGTCTAAACCCACTAAAACAGATGTTCGCATTATTGCTGCTACTAACCGGCTGCTGGAACAGGAAATTGCTGCAGGGCATTTCCGGGCTGATCTGTACTATCGCCTGTCTGCCTTCCAGATATCGCTGCCATCCCTGAATGAACGTCGTAAAGACATTCCCGTGCTGGCGGCCTGGTTTCTGCAACAGATAGCACCCAAAATGAATAAGCGGATTACCGGCATGACCCCGGCTTTCCTGCAGGCATTGCAGCAACACAGCTGGAAGGGAAATATCCGTGAACTACGTAACGTGATTGAAAGAGCCGCCATTCTAACGGATACGGATATATTGGATACACCGGTATTACCACTGGATTTTCAGCAGGGAGGCGCCGAAGAACATTCATCATTACGACTGGCCGATATGGAAAAGAAGCATATTATCCGGGTACTGGCACATGCTAAAGGAAATAAAACAAAGGCGGCTGAGCTGATGGAGATCGGTCTAACCACCCTTTATAATAAAATTAAAGAATACAATATCATTACGTCATAGCAACCAGCCTAACAACAGGCACGCCAGTACGATAAAGGGAGAAGGTACCTTTGTAAGGCATAACAATGCCAGCGTACTGGCCATAATCAGCAGGTTATACCAGTTGATGGGTATCACAAAAAAGAGGATCATTGTAGCTGCCCACATAATTCCCACCACCACGGCGTTGATGCCTTCCAATGCACGATATATCACCACATATTTCTTCAGGTTATTCCAGATAGGGAAGAAGAATAATACCAATAGTAAGCTGGGTAAGAAAATAGCGACAGGCGCCAGTATGCAGCCCAGAAACTGGTAGCCCATGCCCAGGTTACGCATCGCCATGCCGCCTACGTAGGCGGAAATGGAAAAGGTAGGACCAGGAAGCGCCCGCATAATACCGGCACCGGTGAGCAACTCTTCTGCAGAAAGGTATTGCGATTTTGCACGGGTTACGTACTGTTCCAGCATCATGGCGATGAGGATATCGCCCCCGCCAAATACGAGGCTACCGAATCGGTAAAAGTTCTCAAATAAGTTAAAAGGCCGCCTGGTGATCCATTCATGGGAACGGGCCAGCTCAGAAAAGATACCTGCCAGGATAAACAGGGATACAAACAACCAGATGTTTCCCCACTGTATCTTCCGGGGCTTTTCTGCCACACCGGGAATACGTTTGTTACTGAAATTGGACACGATGCCCCCAAGGATAATCAGGGCCGGGAATGTCCAGGGTGATTTAAGATAAAAGGCAGTAAACATAGATACCACCATGATGGCAAAGGTGGCCACATTGTTAATGCTGATACGGAAAGCACGGATACCTCCATAGGCCAGAAAGCCTACCGCCATTGGCTGTACATATTTGAAGATGTCTGTATTCAGTGCATTCTTGCCGAAATACTGTAGTAAGAAACTCAGCGAACCCATAATCAGGCAGGCCGGGGTTATCCATATCAATAGGGTAATGATGGCCAGTATGGCGCCGCCCCGTTTATAGCCTATTAAGGTAAGGGTTTGGGAAGATGACGCTCCCGGTAGTAACTGGCAGAAAGCATTATACTCCATCAGTTCCTGTTCGGTTACGTCCTTACGTTGCTGTACAAATGTTTTCATCATCATGGCCAGGTGACCTTGCGGCCCTCCGTAGGCGGTGATGCTATGTAATAGCACTGCTTTTAAGAAAGGAATATGACGTAGAAGCACAGTGAATTTAAGTGAATTCCGATTGGACGAATTTATAAGGTAATCAAATATCCGGACAAAATACAACCCTGTTGCTAATATTGAGCATCATCTGAATTAATAAAGGCACAATACTTGTAATATCGGTATCCATTATAWCGAATATGGCCTTTTGTCCGTTGTGATCAGTTTTGTTACTAGATAGGTTAATCACCCACCAACATCGAAGAATGTTCGGATCTAAAGAATAACCATATTGAGAAAACCATTAAGGAATGACTTGCTTATACGCAGGATATTTGTAAAGTCCCGGAGACGTTAGTTTCCCGGGACTTCGCTATGTATAGCCTATTTCTTTAACCCTATTTCACGTAAGCGTTCATCCAGGTATTCACCGGCTGTAACTGGCTCATAGGCCAGCGGATTCGCTGCAGTTACACAGCTGTCCAGACAATCCAGTTTCACATTTGATTTGGGATGCAGGAAGAAAGGAATGGAATAACGGGAAGTATTCCACTTTTCGCGGGGAGGATTCACCACCCGGTGAGTGGTAGATTTCAGGCGGTTATTGGTTAAGCGTTGCAGCATATCCCCAACATTTACCACAATTTGTTCCGGCAGGGAAGTAACCGGTACCCAGTTGTCCTGCTTGTCCAGGATCTGTAAACCGTCTGCAGAGGCGCCTACGAGTAAAGTAATCAGATTGATGTCTTCATGCTGTTCAGCCCTGATAGCGGATTTAGGCTCCTGTGTAATAGGAGGATAATGGATCGCTCTCAGGATGGAATTACCATTGTGTATTTTATCGTCAAAATAGTTTTCATCTAACCCCAGGAACAGGGCAATTGCCTGCAACAGGTATTTCCCCGATTGTTCAAATCCACGATATGCTTTGAAAAAAGTAGGCGTAAATTCAGGCACTTCCGCCACCTGCACATTTTCCGGATATTCAGCACTGATAGGATCATTATCTTCCACTGTTTGTCCGAACTGGAAAAACTCTTTCAGATCCGGCGCATCATAGCCTTTGGCGTGTTCCTTACCAAAGGAGGTATAGCCACGCTGGCCAGCCAGTTCCGGAATCTCGTATAAATGTTTGGTGTCAAAAGGAAGCTTAAAAAATTGTTGTACATAATTGTAGAGGTCTGCAATCAGTTCGTCAGGAATCCCATGATTTTTTACCGCTACAAAACCAACTTCTTCATAAGCCTTACCTAACTGCTGCACAAAGGCAGCTTTTCGTCCTGCATCTCCGGAAGTGAAGTCTGCAAGATCCACTGAGGGGATAGAGTGGGTTGTTGCCATATCTTGAATTATTGTTTTGGAGCGATAAAGGTAGGGAAAAATAGCGAGTCAGCTTTTAGCTGTTAGCCATTAGCTTTTAGCAAATGCAGCGGTGATAAACATATAGATGATGTTCTCCGCGGCATTTGCTAAAAGCTAACGGCTAACAGCTAAAAGCTATTTAAAGTATTGCTCCTCAGTGGGGGTGATATCCACCATAGCATACCGGTCTACCTGGCTGATCAGCATCTCATCCATGATATCTACCACATTTTTATAGTTCGAACTTTTATCTGCTTTGATCAGCACCATCAAATCATTTTTATGAAAAGCCTGGAATACTGTGTTCTTTTTATCCATGATGATATCACGGATGCCTGCATGATTGGAATAGCTGGTATAGTGTACCTGTGGCGGTATAGCAGGGTCATTGCCTATACCTTCATACCAGGCAATACGATTATCCGGACCCAGTATAACGGTGAGCGCTTTTTTTGCAGGCAATGACATAGCATCGCCATCATCTTTCGGCATAAAAAGGTCCATGGTTTTAGGTTGCGCCATGGTGGTGGTCAACATAAAAAAAGTAATGAGCAAAAAGCCCAGATCCACCATGGGCGTCATATCTACGCGGGTAGATTTTTTATTACTATGGGTGCCGCGGCCACCGCTTTTTTCAGAAGTATTTATTTCAGCCATCATTAACGGTTTAGGATAAACGAAAAGTGGTTGAAAGCGCTTTCAGGTATTAGATGCAGCAGTGAAAAGATTCCATACGGGAATTTTTGTCTTACGCAGGATTAGCCGGATGTTGATGATTATATTTTTATCAGAAKGATTAGAAAAGGATTAAAAAAAGATTAGCGAAGAAAAAGCAGTTATGCAGCTTTTATCTTCGCTAATCTTAGAAAAAATATCATCCCGGCATTCATCTTAATCAGTATAATCCTGACCAGGACAACATTCGTTTAAAACTCAGCACTCTTTGGTGTTCTCGGGAATGCAATCACATCGCGGATATTCGTCATACCGGTAACGAACAGCATCAGGCGTTCAAAACCCAGACCGAAGCCGGCGTGTGGTGCAGTACCATAACGGCGGGTATCCAGGTACCAGCTTAATTCATCTGCCGGCACGTGCATTTCACCCATACGTTTTACCAGTTTGTCGTAGTCTTCCTCACGTTGGGAACCACCTACCATTTCGCCAATGCCCGGGAACAGGATATCCATTGCCCTTACGGTTTTGCCGTCATCATTCAGCTTCATGTAGAAAGACTTGATTTCTTTAGGATAGTCGGTTAAGATCACCGGTTTCTTAAAGTGTTTTTCAACCAGGTAGCGTTCGTGTTCGCTCTGCAGATCAGCGCCCCAGTCTTCAATCAGGTACTGGAACTTTTTGTTTTTATTGTGCTTGCTGTTCTTTAGAATGTCAATGGCTTCTGTATAGGTAATACGTACAAACTCGTTGTGCAGCACAAACTCCAGCTTTTCTATGAGTCCCATTTCACTACGTTCGAGCTGTGGTTTCTGTTTGTCTTCTTCTACCAGGCGGCTGGCCAGGAAGTCGAGGTCATCGCGGTTGTTATCCAATACATATCCTATCACAGATTTAATGAATGCTTCCGCCAGATCCATATTGTCTTCCAGTTCATAGAAGGCCATTTCTGGTTCAATCATCCAGAACTCAGCCAGGTGGCGGGCTGTGTTGGAATTTTCTGCACGGAAAGTGGGGCCGAAGGTGTAAATATCTCCGAAAGCCATCGCTCCCAGTTCTCCTTCCAGTTGTCCGGAAACCGTCAGGTTAGTTGATTTTCCAAAGAAATCTTCTTTGTAGTCTATCTCGCCATTCTCCGTCCGTGGCGGGTTTTTCATGTCCAGCGTGGTTACACGGAACATTTCACCCGCACCTTCTGCATCAGATGCAGTAATAATAGGTGTGTGCAGATACACAAATCCACGCTCATTAAAGAAGCGGTGTACGGCAAATGCAAGGGCATGACGTACGCGGAAAATAGCGCCGAATGTATTGGTGCGGAAGCGCAGATGCGCTATTTCACGCAGGTATTCCAGGCTGGGCTTGTTTTTCAGCTGCAGCGGATATTTTTCCGGATCACAGTCGCCCAGTATTTCCAGGGTAACCGCCTTCAGTTCTACTTTCTGGCCTTTACCCAGGGATGGAATAATTTCGCCGGTAGCGCTGATAGCTGCTCCCGTAGTGATGCGCTTCAGCAGCGCTGCATCTGTATTTTCGGTATTGATAACTATTTGTAAATTATTATTGGTAGAGCCATCGTTCAACGCTATAAACTGATTGTTGCGGAATGAACGCACCCAACCTTTAACCGTTACTTCGTAATGCGCCTTGTCGTCTGACAAGATTTGCTTGACTTTCACCCTTTGGCTCATAATATATTATATTTTAGGACTGCAAAAATAAGCGGAAAACTTCATAGTATATAGTCCGGGGTCCCGCCTTTTCCGTTGCAGGTATGCAAATGAAATGTTAAAAATGACTGGATAGGTTGGTCAGAATCAATAGAAACAAGGTTTTGAGCGTCCCGCTGACAGTCTTTTACAGCCCGGGGAAGACTGTATTACGGGCCGCTTTGAGGCAATTCAGCCCTAAATATTTTTGGATAATAGTAAAACTTGTTTTAATCTTGCGGTATATTCTGCCTGATTAAGTTCATTTTCACATCTTCATCAGCAGTTCCTAAACTCAATCATTCCCTATCAAATTTAATAAGCTAATTAAATTTATTGACTCAAAAACAATTATTTGTAATTGGTGTATGTTGGTATGCAGTGGTACCCGCCTCACAACACTTCTAAAATTTGACAACACAGATGATGTACGACATCTTACAACTGAACGACATGCTCGTTCCTGAGCTGCTTGATATTGCAGAGAAACTGGACGTTCCCAACGCAAAAAAACTGAACAAACAGGACCTTATCTACAAAATTCTTGATAAACAAGCAGTATTAGCCTCAGAAGATAACCAAGCCAACGGAGACGAAAAAAAAGCACGTAAACGCAAACCTGTAAAGAAAGAAGACGGTAACCACGGTGCTGAAGAACCTGCTCATGCTGAAGAAAAACCAGCTGCTAAAAAACCAGCTGCCAAAAAAACTACCGGTACTAAATCAAAAGATCATGATGCGGATGAAACCCCGGTGAATACTAATTCTGCAAAACCTAAGATTAAAGATTTTGAGATAGACCTGGACAGCATTCCTTCTCTCACCTTCGATGATGATGATGATATCATTATTCCTTCTTTTACAGAAGATGAAGAAGCAGAAGAGGAAGAAGAAGTGGTAACAATACCTGCCGCAGAGGAAGATGAACAAGACGATGATGATTTTGTAGTACCAGGAGAAATTCCAATTGTACCTGCAGCGCAGAAGAACCGCTACCCAAGCAAGAAAGAACCAGTTTTCAATATAGAATTTGATGGTGTAATAGTAAGTGAAGGCGTACTGGAAATGATGCCCGATGGCTACGGTTTCCTCCGCTCTTCCGATTATAACTACCTCAGTTCCCCGGATGATATTTATGTATCTCCTTCCCAGATAAAACTCTTTGGTCTTAAAACCGGTGATACCGTGAAAGGCTCTGTACGTCCTCCTAAAGAAGGAGAGAAGTACTTTGCTTTATTGAAGGTGGAAACCATCAATAACAAATCACCGGAAGAAGTACGCGACCGTGTACCTTTCGACTACCTGACTCCACTGTTTCCTTTTGAGAAACTGCGGTTAACTACTACTTCCAATAACTACTCTACGCGTATCATGGATATGTTTACGCCTATCGGTAAAGGACAGCGTGGGCTGATCGTTGCGCAACCTAAGGTGGGTAAAACCATGTTACTGAAAGAAGTAGCAAATGCGATCGCCACTAACCATCCTGAAATTTACCTGATGGTTGTATTGATAGATGAGCGTCCGGAAGAGGTAACAGATATGGAACGTAGCGTAAAGGCAGAAGTAATCGCTTCTACTTTCGATGAGCCAGCTGAAAAGCATGTGAAAGTATCTGCTATCGCACTGCAAAAAGCAAAACGCCTGGTAGAATGCGGTCACGATGTAGTGATCCTGCTGGATTCCATTACCCGTTTGGCAAGAGCACACAATACCGTGGCACCAGCTTCCGGTAAAGTATTGAGCGGTGGTGTGGAAGCTAATGCGATGCAGAAACCTAAACAGTTCTTTGGTGCGGCCCGTAAAATTGAACATGGTGGTTCATTAACCATCCTGGCTACCGCATTGATCGATACTGGTTCTAAAATGGATGAAGTTATCTTTGAAGAATTCAAAGGTACTGGTAACATGGAACTGTTGCTTGATCGTAAACTGGCTAACAAACGTATCTTCCCGGCTATCGATGTTTCTGCATCGTCTACCCGCCGTGATGATCTGTTGCTGGATAAAGATTCTCTCAAACGTATCCACATCCTGCGTAACCACCTCGGTGATATGAACACAGATGAGTCTATGCACTTCATGCTGCAGCATATGCGCGGAACTAAAAACAACGAAGAATTCCTGATTTCTATGAACAGCTAGGACCAGGTGAATGTATAAAGAAAAAGCCCGTTACGGTTATCCGTAACGGGCTTTTTCTTTATAGAAAACTATTGCTTTTTCTGTTGGCCGGGTGCAAATGGTTTGGCAGATTTGGTGCCGTATATTTTTTTCTGCTGACCCGGTGGCAAATTGTTTGGATTGCCTACCGGTTGGGTAGTTACACAACTGCTGTAAATAAGCGTGACAACAAGAAGTGATAAAAGTAATTTTAGTTTGCGCATGACAGTTTGATTTGATGAAGCTACGGCGTATAAAAAGCAAAAATCCCGCCACAGTACAACTGTGGCGGGATTATCCAATCTATTTAACCGTATAACTATCTTACATAAAACTGTACCTATTGCTTAGAATATCCAGTTAACTCCGATTTGGAATTCTTTCGGGAAGTCAAAACCGAATGAGCTGGTGTTCTTTTTAACACCGGTTGCTTCAGTCTTAGCCTGGCTGTAGTTGTAGCTCAGACCACCAAAAGCGCCTTCCAGCATAAAGTGTTTGCTTACGAAGTAAGTGATACCAGGTAATACGTTAACGGAGAAACCGTTGTAAGTAGTTATTTTGGTACCATCATATTTGTCGCTACCAAAACGGTAACCTGCATTTGCTTCAGCGAAGAATGCAAATTTGCTCTGACCGAGCATGTGGTAGTTACGTGCAAAAATGCCTGGGGTGATACGGTATCCTGTAGTTTTGACATCTTTTGCATCTTTTTCGGTGCTGAATGCACTCTTTGCAAATACACCGATTACCCAGTTTGGATTCAGTGCCACACCTACTTTAGGGCTGATACCGAATTGTGTGCTGGAAGTTTTGCTGTTGTCTTTGTCTTTTTCTTTGCTGCTGCTGGTGAGAACATTCAGGTTACCACCTACAATTACATCGCCTTTCGAAAACTGAGCCTTTGCTACTTGTGTGCCGAACAGTGCTACTGCGGCCAATACAATCAACTTTTTCATCTGTCGTTAAATTTAAGTATTCATTAAAACTATTCCTGTGTTATTGATTCTTCTACATACGTTCTAGCAATCCTGGTTGATGTTTGGTCGATATCTTAATCCATTAAAGAAAATGGTCAATACTTGTTTTTCACGTGCCATAAAGCATTTCAGCGCTTTCCGGTCGTGAGGATCAAAACCTGCTGCTTGCCACTTGCACCATATTACCCATAAACCGAATAATACATTTACCAGTAGCTGCGCAGTTAATTCCGTATCCGTATCCTTGTGGAGTTCTCCGCTTTCTATCCCTTTAGTGATAGTTGCTGAGAGAAAAGCAATTTCCACCTGCTGCAATAACTCAATGGTTTGCCGCATCAGGCTGGAAGGAACATCTTTAATCCATTCGTTTACACCAAACAGAAAGTGATATTCCAGCAGCATCTTCTCTTTTAACTCCAGGTAACGGTCCATGATAGCGGTGGTAGACGGTGCTTCTTCTACATATGCAGACATATCCAGGAAGCATTCGGCTATCATACACTCCACTACCGCTACGTATATGGATTCTTTATCCGAAAAATAATAATACAAAGAGCCTTTTGAAATCTCCAGATCCCTGGCGATTTCCTCCATGGTAGTTTTAGACAAGCCAAACCGCTTGAAGCGCTTTAATGCCGCTTCCAGAATCATAGTTCGTTTCTGGTCCTGTTCTGCCATAAAGTATACCTGCTAACAAAACCTGACTGTCTGACTATTTTGTTTTGCGGGTCAAATGTACAACCAAATGTAATTCCACCAAATTTTTTTGTTAAGAAATTGTTACGTACCCTTCGCGCAAAAGATTAAAAAGAGGAAATGGAAAGGAAATACGCGTCTTAATAAAAAACGGCGGCAGAAACATTAAATAAATCGAAAGCAGAACCCCGGAAAATTTGAAAATGTATAATTACCGGGAAAGGGTACACGTAGTGCGCTGTTTTATTTATGATTCATTTTGAGTAACAAATCACGCTGTCTTCTTTCCGTGATATCCAGTACTATACCGCTTTTCAGCACTACTTTACCGGCAGCAGCATTCAGGTGGCTGATATTGGAAATCTGAATCATCTGGCTATTATTGATCTGGTAGAAACGAAGAGAGCCGAAAAGATCCGCATAGTACCGGAATGACTGTACGGCAGTAATGCGTAAACCAGTGTTTAAACGGAACAGGCAATTTTCGCCCATTGCCTCCAGGTATTCGATGGCAGGAATATTTATAGTGTAAGCTTCTCCGTTAGTTGCCGGTATAAGTAGTTTCCAGGCTACCGGCTTGCTATGATTGAAATTTTCAAGGAGTACATCATAGCGGTCTTTTTTGCTACCGGAGTTAATACGTGCTGTCACCAGTGCAACTGCCTGTAATAAACTCTCTTTATCTATCGGTTTTAATATTAATTCCACATCACTGAAACGGATCACGTGCAGGAATTTTTTTTCAAATGCGGTAACAAATACCGCTTCAAAAGGAATGTCGGGCATGGTACCCGCAAGTACATCAAACCCGGTGCCATCAGGCATTTCAAGGTCAAGGAATACCAGCTCCGGCCGGTGCGTTTTTATTTTTTCAATTCCATCTGTACAGTCCGTGGCCGTATCGGCAATGGTGATCTCCGGACAATATTTTTCCAGCATTAACGCAATAATGTCCCGGCTGTTTCGCTCGTCGTCTATAATAATAGCCTTTATCATAAAATAACATTAACGGATACACTAATTATAACTGGGGGATCAGTATTTTAACTATCGTGCCGCTATCCGATTCATCTTCTGATGATCTGTCTATAATTTCTATTTGAATTTCTGTGTTATACATTTTGTTCAGCAACTCAGCGCGGTTCTGGCTGATCTCCATTCCGGACGACTGATGATGCTTAGGCAGCATACGCAGGGATTTGGAACGGGCAATGCCGATGCCATTATCTGCTATAATACATTCCAGCATGTCTGAGGCTACCTGGTTAAAGTGAATGGAAAGCTTGCCGGTAGGCTGTTGAGGATTCGTCATCCCATGCTTTACTGCATTTTCTACATAAGGCTGTAACAGCATGGCAGGAATTTCCAGTTCGGCGGTGGCAATTACCGGGTCTACCACTATTTCATATTCCATCCTGTTTTCAAAACGCATCTTTTCCAGTCCCAGGTAAGTATTCAGGTAAGTGATTTCATCTGCCAGCGAAATAAAATTACGCCGGGAGAAATCAAGTGTTTTGCGGATCAGGTAAGAGAAGTCAGACAGGTATTTCTGCGCATATTCATAGTCGCGCTGCATCACAAACAGCTGAATGGAGTTCAGACAGTTGAAAATGAAATGAGGATTAATCTGAGCACGTATCGCTTTCAGCTCAATCTCCGTCAGCTTCTTATCGTATTCTGTTTCCAGTTGTTTCTTGCGTTGTTCTTCCAGTTCCTGCTTTTTACGCAGAATTTCGGTGGTCTGTTCTTTTACCAGTTCTTCCAGTTGCTCATTCAGTTTACGTTGCAGCTCTTTATTTTTATTGAGCTGTTTGATGAGCAACTCCTGTGTACGGGTTCTTTCAAGATGTACCAGTTTGTTACGATAGCTTAATCCTGCGAGGAAAAACATGGCCTGTAACAACACGCCGCCAATCAGCAGCATAGTGGGGGCGGCCAGCTCTCCCAGTGCACTGAGTAAGCCCAGTGGGCGCACATGCATTAAAAAGGAGCCGAAACAGGCCAGGTACAGGCATACCGACCCATAGAGGAAAAACCGTACCAGCGGATGATGCCTGGAGCGTCTGGCCAGGGCTACAAATACTGCCAGTAAAGGCACCAGGGTGATGAAATATACATAGCTGTATATAATGGTGGGCAAATGATATTGTTCTTCAGCAATACAATACATACACAGAATAATCAGGCCGCCCACTACCGCGGCTACCCAGGTAAATACCCGCTCCATAAAGGGATAGCGCTCTGTCAGGTTGAGGAAGGTATTACCGAATAACAGGTACATCAGGTAAAAGCAGAACAGCAGCCCTGGAATATCCCAGTAATATTTCAACATCGGCCACCGGTGAAAGAACGACAACTGATAAGGCTTACTCTCCAGTCTTAATGCAAAAAAAAGAATGAGGCCCAGCACATAGGCGGCAAAGTAGATGTAGGATCTGTCTGGTAGCTGTATATAATTAATAATAGAAATACTGAAGAAGACCAACAGCATGCCAAGCAGCACCTGAATGATGACTGCCTCTTTACGATAGGTATCCAGTTGTTTATCCCGGAATGCGGCATAGGCTACTGTGCTGAAGAGCATAGGCATCAGGGCATTTTCGTTGTATGATTTATTGATGATATGCAGGTAGAAAGTGCGGATCTGACCGGAGGGCACGCTTACATTGAAGGCGTAGTGATTCCATCTTTCCACACCACCATTGTCTAACATCAGGCCGGTTTGCATGAGCAGGTGCGGGGTATCTCCGGGGGCCTGCATGTACCAGTACATATAGTCGTGCCAGCCTGAAAACAGTTGGCAGGAAAGAATTTTGTTGCTTTGGTTTCTGATGGTAAGTCGCAGCCAGCAGTTGTTTACCCGGCCATTGTTCTTAGCATTATTATGGAATAATTTTTCCTGGTGGACAAACGGAAGTTGAGTCACCTGCGCTATGGTCAGGTGTTGGTTGTCGTCTGTAAGTGTGTTGATATAGGGGCGCAGATCCATATTCGCA
Source organism: Chitinophaga sp. 10T418 (assembly GCF_056394125.1). Lineage (NCBI taxonomy): Bacteria > Pseudomonadati > Bacteroidota > Chitinophagia > Chitinophagales > Chitinophagaceae > Chitinophaga > Chitinophaga sp. 10T418. Next base: position 298,513 of record NZ_JBFTHG010000004.1, on the reverse strand, counting down.
GGTGCGAATGTAGTATCTGCTATCAGTGTATCTACTGGGGTACGATCCGTATTGGCAAAGGATTCTGCAGTGTAACAGTACAACAGCAGCATTAAAATAATGCGCTTCACAAAGTGTTATATAAATTTAGTTAGAGCAATTTGTCAATAGCTTTTGCCATTGCCTCATCCTTAGCGGTAACAATATTTCCTGCGTCATGTGTGCTCAGAAATATTTCTACTTTATTATAAACGTTGGTCCAATAGGGGTGATGATCCATTTTTTCCGCGACCAGTGCGACTTTTGTCATAAACGCAAATGCATCCCGAAAATCCTTGAATTCAAATGCCCGGTAAAGCTGTTTATTTTTTTCTTCCCACATAAAATAACAGGGGTTTTAAAATGTAAAACTGGGGTCCGTCACTGAATCTGGTCAAATTATTAAGCGCTGATGTGCTGTGCCTATCCTAAAAAATAAGGTTCATCTTATTTTTGATCTCTCTGATATCCAGTAAAGATACTAATTGTACAAGCGGAACAAGGCGTAATTCTTCCAATAATTTTTTTACATCGTTCGGTTGGTAGTAATCTCCCTTAATCATCCACAAAAAATCAATCTGTTTTAGTTCTGGTAGCAGGAATTCTGCCTGGCAATGATTGTTGTAAATATAGTGTGCTACTGAATTGGTAGGTTCATGAAACTCAAATATGGGGAAATGGAAGGACCTTGTCTTCTTGGAAATCGTGATTTCCAGGTGATTATTCACCCGGAAATTGGTGTGCAGCTGACGATTGATATGCCAGCACAACTGGTAATCACGCGAAGAAGCAGCGATGCCAATCAGGTGAGTGTTCTCAAAGAAATCCTCCACCAATTGGTCCTGGTCCAGCTTTAACTTGAGTATTGTCATATAGAAAAGTAACGCTACACCCTGCCTGGATGTTGAAAAAATAATTATCCTTTCTTCTTACTGCCCTTTTTGGAAGAAGGTTGTCCCGGGTCCCAAAATACGGCTTTAAAATTTTCTATTTTATCTTCTTTTACAATTACGCCTTCCTGTTCCAGTAATTCCTGCATGAGGGTGGGGGTAGCGAAATGGCTTCTGCCACTTAATTCACCTTTGCTGTTTACCACCCGGTGGGCGGGCACAGGAGGCTTGGCGTTGCCGGCGGCATTCATGGCCCAGCCTACCATACGGCCGGTGAGCTTTAAGCCGGAGGCATCTGCAATGGCACCATAAGAGGTGACCCGGCCGCGTGGTACGGTGCGTGCTATTTTAAATACAGTTTCGAAAAAGGAAACCTTTTCACCGGTCTCCTTTTCCTTCTTCCCTGCGCTGGGCAAGGAGGGTAGTTCTTTTGGGTTCAGGTACTTTTTCATAATCAAAAGGACAATGTCTGCAGCCGTTACCACAACAGAAGCCACGGTCGAGGTGAAACTTTTCGGTAAATACCATATAGCCCTGGGCGTTATAGTAAAAATCAATCTTCTCCACCAACGGTTGCTTCATCTGAAGGCAGTTTTATGCTTTGCCAGTTCAGCGGAGCGGCAGGCAGTTGAAATTTCAGGTAGCGGATTGTTCTGCCATCTGCCAGGTGCATGCCTTCATAAAAGGTCTGGATCTTTAGCAGTGGTGGAACCTCCGGTAATGCATATACGTCAGGAATATCTTCTATGAGGATACATCCCGCGGCGCTGATTACTTCCTGCGTGAAAGCATAGAGCTGCGGAGAGTCTGTTTTCAGGTTAATGGTAGCTCCCGGGGCCAGCAATGGCTGAAACAATTGCAGGAACTTCGGGTGTGTTAACCTTTTCTTTGACTTGGAATTGCGCAGGAAAGGGTCCGGAAAAGTAATCCAGATATCTTTTATTTCTCCTGCTGCAAAGTAATTGTTGAGTTTGTCTATCTGTGTGCGTAAGAAGCCGGCATTGGTCAGTGGCTCTTCGAGTGCAGTTTTGGCACCTCTCCAGATGCGGTTGCCTTTAAGATCTACGCCTAAAAAGTTCTGATCCGGGAATAGCCTGGCCATACCCAGGGTATAATCTCCTTTACCACAAGCCAGCTCTAATGTAATAGGGTGGCTGTTTTTGAAGAATTCATTCCATTTTCCCTGCATACCTTCCGGGTATATCAATACGTTGGGGAAGGTTTCGATTTCAGCAAATCGTTCTAATTTTTTTTGTCCCATTTGCGGCAAAAATACTGGGATTTTTTGAATGGGGAGAGGATAAATAGGGAGATGTGGCTGGCAGGTGGTGAAGGGTGGGGCGGTAGCTGGCCCGGTCAGGTTATAAAAAACAATTGCCCCGGAAATCTATATAGATTTATTGTTTAAAATATATAATATATTGAAATTGAATTATAAAGACTGTAAGCATAATAGCTTATAGGATGTTTTATGAACAGGTGGCAGGAGGAAGGGGACTATGTAGCATCCGTCGATGCTATGCTTAGGACAGGCTATGCACTTGTAGTGGCAGCGTAGCAGAGGTGGACTTGATGCGGGGATGTATAACTATGGATGGGAGGTTAGAAGTGGCCATAGTAGCGGTGGTGGGCATAAAAAAGCCCGTAAGCATGATAACTTACGAGCTCTTTAAACCAATTAAGCTGTAGGAGGAGGAGTCGAACCTCCACGGGGCAGTTAGCTGTAGCACAAGTAAGATTAGTGGTCAACCCAATTATACTACGTTTATCCTGTGATCCCCACCCTCGAGACAAGAGGGCATGTCTGCCAATTTCATCATCCCACAAAGTGTTTAAACCGTTACCTGTTATTGCTTTCCGTTAACCTGTTTGGTAATGATTATGATGCAAATCTAAAGAGAAGGGTACTTTTTTGCAAATTTTTTAAGAGAAATTTTGGAATTTTCGATATTTTTTAAATATTTGCATATAACTTTAAAACATTCAAAAACAAATTGTAAAAATGAGCCACAATTTGAATATTGACAAACTCGATTTGCAGATTATCAGCGAAATGATGTCTAATGCCGAGATCTCCTACGCCGACCTGGGGAAGAAATTGTTCGTTTCCGGCGGGACTATCCACGTGAGAATGAAGAAATTGCAAGAACTGGGTGTAGTTAAAGGTACTAAATTACATGTAGATTTAAAAATGATCGGCTATGACGTAATCGCTTTTATTGGTATTTACCTGGAAAAAAGCTCCATGTATGATACCGTTGCCAAGGAATTAAGAAAGATACCGGAAATGGTGCGTCTTAATTACACGACCGGAAGCTATAGCATGTTCGCGGAAATCATCTGTAAAGATATTACCCAGCTTCGCCGTATCCTTCACGATGAATTGCAGAAAATCAAAGGCATTGAAAGGACTGAAACCCTGATTTCCCTCGAAGAAAGCTTTTACAGAACAATTAACGTGGTGGAATAATATAGTTTTTAGGAATGGAAGGGCGTAGCCCTGTTGCTTTTTCGTTCTTAATTATTAATTTTCGCCATGGTTACAACAGAAATTGCCGAAAAAATTCAACGGCTGGAAGAAAAGTATGCCGCCATGGGTCAGAACCTGTCATCCTACCTGGATGGCCTTCTGTACGCGGACTACCTCACATATTGGGACTATATTCAGTTGGATGTGTTGCTGAATCTGCAACATCCGCGCACGCCGATTCCTGATGAAAGAATATTCATCATTTATCATCAGATCACGGAATTGTACTTTAAGTTATCACTGCAGGCAATCGAACAAATCAGCCTTGCACCTGTACTGTCAGCTGAAATTTTTATTACCCAGCTAAAAAGGATCAACAATTACTTCCGCAGTCTCATCAACTCATTTGAAATAATGGTAGATGGGATGGATAAGGAACAGTTCCTGCAATTCCGCATGGCGCTGTTACCTGCCAGTGGCTTCCAGAGCGGACAATTCCGCATGATCGAAATTTGCTCTACCCGGTTAAACAACCTGGTATATGAACCTATGCGCCCCGATATGGAGCACCTGGAATTAAAAGGTGTGCTCGATAATATCTACTGGAGAAGTGGCGCCACAGAACTGGCTACAGGTAAGAAAACACTGACCCTGCGCCAGTTTGAGCTGAAGTACATGGATACTTTCCTGCAACTCGCTACCCGCTATAAGGATTGTAACATACAAGCCAGCTACCAGCAACTCACGCCGGAAGCACAGGCAGAAGTAATGCCCCTGTTAAAGGAATATGACCTCAATATCAATGTGCGCTGGCCATTGATGCACTATAAGTCTGCCGTAAGGTACCTGCACAAAAGACCGGAAGACATTGCCGCCACAGGTGGTACCAACTGGCAACAATACCTGCCTCCAAAAAACAAGCGTATCGTCTTTTTCCCGGAACTGTGGACAGAAGAAGAACTTGATAATTGGGGCAAACTGGCCATGGGCGAGTAGTTAAGATCAGATATTCTGCGTTGTAAATCTTCTTATGTAATATGCCAGCAACGGTACATCTGCTTTTTCCAGCGGATGTGCCGTATCCGGTAAAATCGTCAGCTGCGCCAGTGGCAGGGCTTTATACACTTCAATTGTTTCCTGGAAAGACACCATATTATCGTGGTCGCCCATCATCAGCATGCAGGGGGTAACAATTTGTGCATAGTCGGCATGCTTCAGCAAAGACTGATGCCCTAACTCTTCAATGAGCGAAGCGGTGCGGGTTACCACCGTTTTCCAATCACTGGCAGTATGCCTTTCTTCCAGTACCCGCGCAAATGCCGGTACTTTTTCTTCAATCAATACCGGGTTCAGCTGTCTTACTTCCTTACTGGCTGTGGCTTCATTCCAGTTATACTTGGTGGCCAGGGTAATTACACGACCCGTCTTTTCGGGATAATGACGGGCCAGGTACATGGCTACATATCCACCCATGCTATATCCGAAAATATGCACAAAGTCCAGTCCATGGCGCTCCAGGTATGATAATACTTCCGCTGCAAATACCTGTACACTGAATCCCTGTTCTGAAAAAGGAACGTCACCATGCCCGCTGAAATTAAGCAGGTGCACATCATAATGTTCCGATAGTTCGGCTGCCAGCGGTTGAAATTGTGAAGTGGCACCTAATGCGCCGTGTAAAAAAAGTATGGGGAGTTTATTTGTTTGCATTGACTAAAACTAGCAAACATTTTGGATTTAAAAGCAGAAAGCAGACGGCGGAAAGCAAAAAGCCACCGAAGCGGATAATATTAAGTGAATATGAATTTCCCTTGTTGGTCATCCGCTTCGGTGGCTTTTTGCTTTCCGCCGTCTGCTTTCTGCTCCAGATCATCTGGCCCGGCATGCACTATCAAAAGGATAGTAGCTGCCGGCCTTTTCATCCATATCGCTTAGCACCACACCGGCGCCGCCCTTTGCATACTGTTCTGCCACACATTTGCCAATGCCCGAACCAGCGCCTGCAACCAGCGCAACCTTGTTTTTCAATCCTCCCATATCAAACATTTTGGCACTTATAAACAATACGCCCTTATGAAATGTTCCTCATATTTTTTTATTATGTTTGCATAGATGTTGCCGATTAATTTTCTTCACTTAAGATGTCCCATCATCAAATCATGTTTTTTTAAATACTAGTAATGGAATACAATACCACGCGTAATTACCTGATAATGAAGGAATATGGCAGGAATATCCAGAAAATGGTGGAGTACCTGGTAACCATAGAAGACGACGATGAGCGTCAGCGTAATGCTATGGCGGTAATAGAGCTCATGGGTACGCTGAATCCGCATTTACGTAATGTGGAAGACTTCAGGCATAAATTATGGGATCATATTTTCAATATCTCCAGCTTTAACCTCAAGGTGGAATCCCCTTATCCAATCCCCACCATTGAGAAGCTGAGAGCAAAGCCCGATAAACTTCCTTATCCAAAAAAATATCCCAGGAACCGCCACTTCGGTAAAAACCTGGAAATGATCATAGACAAAGCCCTGCATGAGGAAAATCCTGATAAAAAAGAAGGATTTACCCAATGTATCGGTAACTATATGAAACTGGCCTATACCAACTGGCACAAGGAAAGTGTACACGATGATGCTATCAAGGCAGAATTGCTGGCCATTACCGATAACCAGCTGGAATACCATCCGGGTCATACTTCACATGTAGCCAGCCCTGCCAGCTTTGGTGGTGGTGGCGGTGGTAATGTGGCCGGAGCAGCTGACCAGTTCCGTTCTACCAAACGCAAAAGCTTCCAGCAGAATAAATTCAAAAGCAGCAATAATAACAGCGGCGGCGGCGGCAAAAGCAGAGATAATAACAATAAGCACAATAACAAATACAACAAAAACAGGAACAAGTGAGTAGTGCTTTTGAAGTAAGAGGCGGCAACCGCTTAAAGGGGGAAATTATACCCCAGGGTGCCAAAAATGAAGCTTTACAGATCATCAGTGCAGTGATGCTGACCCCACAAAAGGTTACAATCAGCAATATTCCGGATATAGTAGATGTGAATCTGCTGATAGAGTTGTTAGGAGATGCAGGTGTAAAAATAAATCGTATAAGTCGTGATACATGCGAGTTCCAGGCAGATGCTGTAGATCTGAAATACCTGGAAAGTCCTGAGTTTAAAAAGAAATCAGGTAAGCTCCGTGGTTCTGTAATGATTGCAGGGCCCCTGTTAGCCAGGTTTGGCCGGGCATTTATTCCAAAACCAGGCGGCGATAAAATAGGCCGGCGCAGGTTGGATACTCATATTATCGGTTTCGAAAAACTGGGTGCCCGCTTTGTGTATGATGCGGATGATAACTATTTCCGTCTGGAAACAGCAGGAGGGCTGAAAGGCACTTATATGCTGCTGGATGAACCCAGTGTTACCGGTACAGCCAACATTGTAATGGCAGCTGTATTGGCCGAAGGAACTACCACCATTTACAATGCGGCCTGCGAACCTTATCTGCAGCAGCTTTGTAAAATGCTCAACCGCATGGGCGCCCGTATCAGCGGGGTAGGATCCAATCTCCTTTCCATTGAAGGTGTAAAAGAACTTGGTGGCTGCGAACACAGCATGCTGCCGGATATGATAGAAATCGGCTCTTTTATTGGCCTCGCTGCGATGACGCAAAGCGAGATTACCATTAAAAATGCCGGTGTCGAAAATCTGGGTATTATCCCGGAAAAATTCCGCCAGTTAGGTATCCAGTTGGAAATCCAGGGCAATGATATTTATATCCCTTCTCAGGATTCCTACGAAATACAAACCTTCCTGGACGGTTCCATTCTTACCATTTCAGATCATCCATGGCCGGGCTTTACACCGGACCTCCTGAGTATTGTGCTGGTAGTAGCCACACAGGCAAAGGGTAGTGTAATGATTCACCAGAAAATGTTTGAAAGCCGCCTGTTCTTCGTGGACAAGCTGATAGATATGGGTGCACAGATTGTTTTATGTGATCCTCACCGTGCAGTGGTGATTGGTTTGGGCCGGCAGCATCCGTTGCGTGGTATTACCATGTCATCTCCGGATATACGTGCGGGTGTGTCTCTCCTGATTGCCGCACTCAGTGCAGAAGGAAAGAGTACTATCCAGAACATAGACCAGATAGATCGTGGCTATCAGTATATCGACGAAAGGTTGAGAAAGCTGGGAGCAGATATAAAAAGAGTATAACAAAGAAAAAGATAAGAAATATAAGCTCCGCTGCATTTCTAAAAGCTAATGGCTAAAAGCTAATAGCTGGCACAACCCAAATTCCAGTAAAACATTTTACCGGTTTTTGGGTTTTGCATTTGAAGTCATCAGCGACATTGATTCTAATTATTATAATGGAAAAAAAGATCATCATCGTTACCGCACCTTCCGGCGCCGGCAAAACTACCATCGTAAAAAAAATACTGGCTAATATGCCGGTATTGTCTTTTTCTATTTCCGCCAGCACCCGTACCCCGCGTGCCAACGAAGTAGATGGAAGGGACTACTATTTTCTGTCTGCCGATGAATTTCATCGGCAAATAGAGGAAAATGCCTTTGCAGAATACGAAATGGTATATGCAGGTAAATATTACGGTACCCTGAAAAGTGAACTGGAACGTATCTGGAATAGCGAGCAGATCCCAATGGTAGACATCGATGTAAAAGGTGCCTTATCTATCAAAGAAAAATATCACGACAGCGCACTGACTATTTTCATACAGCCCCCATCGTTAGATGCCCTGCGGGTAAGGCTCAGCGAAAGAGGCACCGAAACCCAGTCTTCCCTGGAAGAGCGCCTGGCAAAAGCCCGCTACGAGCTGTCTTTCTCGCATGAATTTGATCATATTGTGATAAATGATGAACTGGAACAGGCGTATGAAGAAGTAAAAAAGCTGGTAACAGAATTTTTAAATATAAAGTAGCGGCTTGATTGTTGGTTTTCCTAATTCGTTATTTTTGTTAGGATGGACGGATACACAATAATTATTTTGATTTTCCTGGTATTGCTGGCTGGCTTCTTTTCAGGTATCGAAGCTGCATTTGCCAATGTTAATAAACTTAGCATTGAGCTCAAAAAGAAGCAAGGCCGGGCTACTGGTAAAATTTTAGCCGGTTTAAATGAAAATCCCAGTCGTTTTCTGGCCACCAGCCTGGTTGGATTCACGATTACTGTTGTCATTTATGGCATTATGGTAGCAGGTGTTTTTCAACCTGCATGGGATTCCCTGATGAAGCAACAATCAGAGGCTGCAGGCATGCAACCCCTGGTGATCTTCCTGGAAGTGATACTGGCAACCCTGATTATGCTGTTCATGGGCTTTTTTGTGCCCAGGGCCATTTTCAGATCCCGGCCTGAAACATTGCTTGGTTTCTTTGCCTTGCCGATATCATTGATTGCAAAACCACTCTATGTAATTGGTAATGTACTTGCATCCATATCCGAGTGGATGTTGAAGTATCTCTTCAACGTAAGGTTGGTAGAGAATGGTGAATCCTTTACCCGTGTGGATGTAGAGCATTTTATCCGGCAATCACAACAACATTTCGGTGAAAACAACCAGGAGTTGAATACGGAGTTATTCGAAAATGCGCTTTCTCTTGCGCATGTAAAAATTCGTGGATGTCTTATTCCCCGCAAAGAAATAGAAGCGCTGGAAATACAGCGTCCTATTGGTGATGCCAGGAAAAAATTCATGGAAACAAAGCTTTCAAAAATTGTTATTTATGAAGGCTCCATCGATAATATCCTCGGATATATTCATCAGTTGGACATGTTCAAGGATCCGAAAGAAATCAACAGCATCATTCATCCTATTCTTGCTGTACCGGAAACAATGAGCGCGATAGACCTGCTCAGCAAGTTTAATAAGGAGCGCAAAAGTATTGCATGGGTGGTAGATGAATTTGGTGGTACTGCTGGTATTGTGACTATTGAAGATGTATTGGAGGAAATATTCGGAGAAATAAAAGATGAACATGATGAAGAAGAGTTTGTAGAAAAGCAGATTGCTGAGAAAGAATACATTTTCTCCGGCAGATTAGAACTTGATTACTTGAACGAAAGATATGGGCTGGATTTTCCTGAAGATGAAAGTGAAACATTATCAGGATACATTATCAACCATCACGAGACTATTCCAAAGATCAAGGAACGCATTATAATTGACGATTATGAGTTTGATATTCTGAATGTTACGGATACCAGGATCGAAATGGTGAAGATGAAGATGTTGGTATAGACATGACCGTTAAATTGGTTGACTTATCGGATATTAATATGATATAATTATTTCTATAATGTTTGGATTAACGATACAATAACAATTTTGCTAAAACGTTTTTAAAAAAAGTAGTAGGAATTTAACACGGATTGTATACATTTGCTTCAGATGATGTAACACAATGATTTGATTTTTGTTAAAAGGTTGTAAAAAAAGTGTTCCAACATTGATAATAAAATAATTCTTGTTATTTTTGTATTACAATATAAAACGCAACCAGGGATTCTTACTTATTCTGAACGCTTGCCATCAATTAGGTAGGTAGTTTAACTGGAGGCTAAAGACATTCTCGAATTCAACTTTTTTGGGGTTAACAAACAATGGATGAAAGGCCGGCTCTTGATTCTTCTCGGGCTGGCTCTTTTTTTTTCTCTACCTCTGCATTCCTCTCTTTCTTATTTTTTTCTTTTTACTTACCGGATCTTACTTTTTTACGTACCTACTTCTTCGAAGGACGAATAACTACTTAAAGCCACATTAAAATAGGTTACTTTATCATTGCCTACTCTAATTTGTAGTATTCAACCGCTATATTTGTGATCCTTAAGAAGAAACTGTATTCAACATCGTTTGACCGTATAAAGTATGTTAAAGAAATTTTTCGCAAATAATGAGGATAAGGCAGAGATGTCTTTTTTCGACCACCTGGAAGATCTAAGGTGGCACCTCGTCAGATCTGCCCTGGCACTTGTTGTATTTAGCACGTTCGGCTTTATATATACGCAGCAAATTCTTGACAATGTTATTTTCGGACCAACCAACGCAGATTTTCCTTCTTATGTAGCACTGTGCAAAATCAGCCATTGGGTAGGACTGGGAAATCAGCTCTGTATTACCCCTGTAAAGGTGACATTTTTGAATTACAAGATGGTTGGGCAGATTATGCTGCAATTTAAACTGGCGTTTATAATCGGCTTTATTTGTGCCTTTCCTTACATTTTCTGGGAGTTCTGGCGCTTTGTTAAACCAGCCCTCAAGGAGAAAGAGCTGAAAGGCGCCAGGGGCGTTATTTTCTGGGTATCTTTTCAATTCTTCCTGGGAATATGTTTTGCCTATTTCCTGATGGCACCTTTCACCATTAACTTCCTTGCATCTTACACCGTAACTACCAAAGCGGTTAACCAGTTTTTTATAGATGATTACTTTGATCTGATGACACAGATCGTGTTAGGTATGGGATTGTTGTTTGAATTACCTATCCTGGTATTCTTCCTTACGAAATTAGGCATCCTCACACCGGATTTCCTGCGTGCTTACAGACGCCATGCGATTGTGGTGATCCTGATCCTGGCGGCTATTATTACCCCTCCGGATCTGGTAGATCAGCTGATCGTATTTGTGCCATTATACTGTCTGTATGAAATCAGTATCTTTATATCCAAAAAGGCGCTGAAAGATCGTGAAGACAAGATGACTAAAACCGAAGTAGAAGAGTGGTCTTAATTATCTCTAACTGTAAATAAGTAACTGAAATGGAAAATACTATATTTAATCTTACACTGCCTGTGGCTATTGGCTCAGATCATGCAGGGTTTGAGTATAAAGAAGAAGTGATTTCATACCTGGAATCAAAAGGCTTGCAGGTAAAGGATTATGGTACCCATTCCAAAGATTCCGTAGATTATCCGGATTATGCACACCCGGTATCTACTGCAGTTGAAAGAGGTTTTGCTGCTTTTGGTATCCTGGTTTGCGGAAGTGCAAACGGAGTAGCTATTACAGCAAACAAACACCAGGGCATCCGTGCAGCTATTTGCTGGGGCGCGGAACTGGCAAGACTGGCCCGCTCTCATAACAACGCAAACGTATTGTGTATACCCGCCCGATTTGTAGATATTCCGGTAGCTACGGAGATGGTGGAGATGTTTATCAGCACCCCTTTTGAAGGTGGACGCCACCAGGACAGGGTACGTAAAATGGCCTGCCTGTAAAGGTTTAAAGCCACATATCATTTTTTACTGTAACGAATACACGAAAATGTAGTAATATTAAAGAGCCGGCTATCAACCGGCTCTTTTTTTTATTTCAAGGCATGTGATCTGTCAATTAAAAAATGCTCCATGAGAGTTGTTCTTACTGTCATCTGTTTACTCTTTATCACAGCTGCACAAGCGCAGCAAAACACCGCTGTGGAAAATAATACAGCAGCTGCCAGGTATGGCGAAACCATTACGCCTGCTGCCGTGAGCAAACAACTGCATATTATTGCCGGACCAGCCATGGAAGGAAGGGAAACCGCTACACCCGGACAGGCAAAAGCAGCCGCTTATATTATCAGCCAGTTTGAAGCAGCCGGCTTAAAACCAGGCGCAAATGGTAAGTGGGAACAGCATTACCCATTGTATGAAGACAGTCTTCTCAAAAGCACTATCACCGTACAAGACAAAACCTTTTTATACGGACGCGATTTTTTGTCAGATCTGCGCTCGGGCCAGCCGCAGGACATCAGCGCTGCCCGGGTTATCTATGCAGACATGGGGGTTGTGAGCACTGATCGTAATGATTACAACCGCCTCGATGTAAAAGACCAGGTAATCATGATCAGAGATGCCGTGAGAAAAGGGCTGCATCGTGATAAAGGCAGCCTGGAAGATAAAATAAGAACCGCGAAAGAAAAAGGCGCAGCCGCCATACTCATTATCTCGCCATCTGCCGGACGTTTCAGCGCATTAAATCAGCAAAAACTCCGGACAACAGGGCTTTACTGGCAAAAAGATACAACGGCGCGTCCGAACGTATACTTTATTACACCTGCGTTGGCATCTGCTATTATGGGTATTGATAACAGTGACAGCCTGCTGGAAGACCTCGATAAAGGGAAAAAGATACCCGCTGAGCTTAAAATAAATATTCATATTGTATTTGATAAAGCCGCCACAGTACTGCATCCTTCCAATGTGTTGGCTTACCTGGAAGGCACCGATAAAAAAGAGGAAGTGGTGTTTGTGACAGCACATTATGATCATCTCGGAAAAGAAGGTGATAAAATTTTTTACGGGGCAGATGATGATGGATCAGGTACGAGTGCGGTAATAGAGATCGCCACGGCGTTTGCCCGTGCCCAAAGGGCCGGTCATGGCCCCCGCAGAAGCATGGTGTTTATGACAGTATCCGGAGAAGAAAAAGGATTGCTGGGATCTCAGTATTATACGGAGCATCCGATTTATCCACTCACACGTACGGTAGCAGACCTGAACATTGATATGATCGGACGCATAGATCCGGCGCATGAAAAAGACACCAATTACCTGTATATCATTGGCGATAATAAACTCAGCTCTGAGCTGCGGCCTGTTAACGAAAGAGCAAACGATAGCCACACCCATCTTAAACTGGACTATAAATACAACGACCCCAACGATCCGGAAGGCTTCTACTACCGATCAGATCACTACATGTTTGCACAACATGGCATTCCCATTATTTTCTATTTCAACGGCACGCATGCCGACTATCACGCACCTACAGACACGGTAGAGAAAATCAGCTATGAGCTGCTGGCAAAACGGGCTCGCCTCGTTTTTTATACCGCCTGGGACATCGCCAACCGGGAGCGTAAACTGGTAGTGGACAGACACGAAAAATAAGAAACAGCGTACGCTGCAATAAGTGAAAAGCCTGCAAAATAGCTACAGTACTGGCTTTAGGCCTGCTGGAAAACCTTTTTGTTTATTTTAACAAAATTTTTTAAATTGTGTATAGAGTCTTTATTCTTTAGGAATCAATACATAATTCTTTTTTTGTATTTGTAGAATCGGTGAATGTAGGGATCAGCTGGTAAAGTGTTTTCAGACCATTATTTTTTCGAGAGTCGGGCTCCCCCATTAAACATTTTTAACTAAGCTGTTGTTGTTCAATCGGTATTTATAGGATCATGCGATAATTTTTCACTGGTGATGAGAAATCATGCCGGTATTCGCTATCTGTAACCATATAAACTTACCAGTATGAAAACACCTGCCACCTTTTCGATTGAAAGTAAATGCTATTCCACAAGGAGAGCACCCTTGTGTCCTATTGACCGATGTTGTGACGGAAACACCTAGTATACATGCATTTTTAGAAGCCTAGTTTATAGTCCTGGTTGTTCAGAATGATGGAAAACGGAAACGCTTATTGCACGCAATGGTAAACCCTGCCATGATACAGCTACTCTTTGTGAAACCTTAAACTGAGAATGCATGCATAATTTTTATAACGCTTATTGGTGGATCTTTTTATTGAGAGGAATTTTTGCCCTGGTACTGGGTGTACTGGCCGTTGGTTGGCCTGGCGCTACCTTTGCCACACTGATCGTTTTCATTGGAGCATATCTTTTTATTGCGGGATTCTTTGCCATCATCGGCGCGATTGCCGCCCGCAAAACAACTGAAAACTGGGGCCTCTTTTTATTCTCTGGATTACTGGGCGTTATATTAGGTATCCTCACATTTTACAATCCGTTTGCTACAGGTGCTGCACTCATTTACCTGATCGCTTTCTGGGCCATGCTGGCCGGTTTGTTTGAATTAATTATTGCTATCAGGTTAAGGAAAGTTACTACCGGCGAAGGCTGGTACATGGCGGGGGGCCTGTTGACAATTATTTTTGGAATTCTCCTGGTCTCAAATCCAGTGGCAGCTGCAGTAACGCTTACCTGGATGTTTGGTATATATGCCATTATCACAGGTATTATGCTCATTTCATTATCATTCAGACTGCGCAGCAGGCATTAAAAACGATAGCTAAAAACTAAGATAAGATACCCTGTTTACTATTTTAAAACCACCCCATATGCAAGCTTATTCTTTAACTAAAACTATACCTGATGATTATTGCAACACCTGATTAAGGCACCTGTATCTGCTGCTTTCAGGGTGTTGATACCTCCCTGTTGATTTAAAGCGTTGCAGGTGCCTGACAGTACTCACTGGCTGGAGATCCGGTGACTTACCATTACTGTCTGACTCTTTTCTCCCGGCCCCTCAAAAGGCTGTCGCCGTAGCTAATTATGAATAATTTAAAGTTAACCGTTATGTCATCCACCGAATTTAATAACTTATTACTAGGAAACGCCGATTTTCTGCGCCCATACGCAGTTACCTTGACTAAAGACTCAGAATCAGCCAAGGACCTTTATCAAGAAACACTGTTCAGAGCACTGTCGAACCGTGATAAGTACCTTGCTGGCACTAACATCCGCGCCTGGCTGTATACGATCATGAGAAATATTTTTATTAATAACTACCGCCGCGGCAACCGGCAATACAAATTGCTGGATAATGCGGTAGGAGATTACCTGTTGAGTCATCAGCCATCAGCTATCGGGAATTTTGCAGAATCAGATCTGCGCGTAAAAGATGTACAAATGGCCGTATACAATCTGCCTGTCATCTTTAAACAACCATTCCTGTTATATTTTGAAGGCTATAAATATTATGAAATAGCGGCTATCCTGAATGAACCTTTGGGAACCGTAAAAAGCCGTATTCACTTTGCGCGTAAAATGCTGAAAACCCGCATTACCAGACACTGATGTACTGTATTGAATAATATTATTGAAACTTTTCAGATTTTTGGATAGCAGAAGTCTGCAAACTCTCAGCAAGACCGTTGTCAGCTGCTGCTAAAAGTACTATGAACACCCGGTAGTAAGCTTAAGATTGTTAGTAATACCATGCTGTATTATCTGTCTGTTTCCGCAGATAAGCGGCATTTATGCTGTATGCTTGTTTGCGGACTTCCGTTATCCGGTCCCGTCCGGAAAACCCCATGTATCTTCTCCCTAATCTCGCCCATACACCCAATTCTTTGTTAAATAACCATTTATTATTGAGGAAAATGTACAATTACGGGTTTTAAACCGTTATTTAGCATACACATATTCAAAATATTTCCGGATATCCTACACTATCTGTATGCCGGGTCCAACAATGCTTATATGCCGAAAGTAACTTTTAACAACAAGAATGCTATGTTCTTTCCAGCGCTGAAATCCGCTGTGGAGGACTATTTTAAGTCAAATAACATCAAGAAAACAGGTAATTGGAAATTATATCTTAAAACGGCTATCCTTATTCCGGTAGCCATTATGTTGTATATTTCGGTATTATTTATAGCAATGCCAGCGGCTATCTCGGTAACTTTATGCGCTTTACTGGGCTTTGTACTGGCAAGTATCGGTTTTAATGTGATGCACGATGCCTGTCATGGCAGCTACTCTACCAACAGCAAAGTAAATGATACACTGGGCCTTACCCTGAATGCACTGGGCGGTAACGCCTTCATCTGGAAACAGAAACATAACATTATTCACCATACCTACACCAACGTAGACGGTTTGGATGACGATATCGCAAAAAGCCCGCTGATGAGACAATGCAGCTCCCAGAAATGGGTGCCTATGCATCGTATCCAGCATATTTACGTAATACTGGTATATGCCATCTCTTCTTTTGCTTGGGTGTTTATCATGGACTTCGTAAAATACCTGGGCCGCAAAGTGTACACCACACCACTACAACCCATGAACCTCACCGATCATATGATTTTCTGGGGTAGCAAAGTATTATACCTGATATTTTACATTGCACTTCCTATCTACCTGGTAGGCGTGCAAGCCTGGGCTATCGGTTTTGCAGTGATGCACGTAGTAATGGGCTTTACCCTCGCTATTGTATTCCAGCTGGCGCACGTGGTAGAAGAAACCGAATTTGAAGCAGTAGGAGAAGACGCTAAAATGATTGAGAATGAGTGGGCTATCCACCAGATCAAAACCACCGCTAACTTCGCACCCGGTCATAAACTGATTTCCTGGTTCGTAGGCGGACTGAATTACCAGGTAGAACACCACCTGTTCCCACGTATCAGCCATGTACATTATCCTGCCCTCAGTAAAATAGTGGCAGCGAAATGTCAGGAACATAATTTGCCTTACAACTCCATTCCTACTATGCAGGGAGCCGTTGTATCACACTTTCGCTTTATGAAAGCACTGGGCGCAAAACCATAAAGCAATTAGCGTTTAGCAGTTAGCTTTTAGCAAAAATGCAGCGGAGAACATAGGTTCTTCGCTGCATTTTTGCTAAAAGCTAACTGACGGAAGCTAATCGCTATTTGTAATTTATTCCTTTGCTCCTTTTTCGTACTTTTACACCCTTCTGGAATACTACATCTTTCTACATATAAATAAAATATAAACAGCAGTCGTGATGAAGGCAAATTATTTAGACGAGCTTAACGAACAACAGCGGGAAGCAGTAATACATATCAACGGCCCTTTGATGATTGTAGCGGGCGCCGGTTCGGGAAAAACCAAGGTGCTTACCACCCGTATAGCACACCTGATGCGGAATGGCGTGGATGCGTTTAATATTTTATCACTCACCTTTACCAATAAGGCTGCCCGTGAAATGAAAGAACGTGTGGAAAAGATACTCGGCGGCAGCGAAGCCCGTAATCTTTACATCGGTACTTTTCACTCCGTGTTTGCCCGACTGCTCCGTGCAGAAGCACACCGGCTGGGCTATCCGAATGACTTCACCATCTACGATTCTGATGATGCCAAAAGTGTAATCAAAACAATTATCAACGAGCTCAATCTCGATGATAAACACTATAAACCCACCTTCGTATACAACCGCATCTCCGCTGCCAAAAACAGCCTGATGGGACCGGATGAATACCAGTTGGACAATCTGGTACAGCAGGAAGATATGCGTGCCAACAGGCCGCTTATCGGCAAGATCTACGACATGTACGCCAAACGTACTTTTAAGAACGGCGCCATGGACTTCGATGACCTGCTGTTTAAAATGTATATCCTGCTTAAATCATTCCCGGAAGTACTGCATAAATACCAGCACAAGTTTAAGTACATCATGATTGATGAGTACCAGGATACCAACCCCGCTCAGTATGAAATCATCAAATTACTGGGTGCTGTAAACGAAAATATTTGTGTAGTGGGAGATGATGCACAAAGTATCTACTCCTTCCGCGGCGCTACGATAGAAAATATCCTCCAGTTTGAAAAAGACTATGATGATGTGAAAGTGGTGAAACTGGAACAAAACTATCGCAGTACAAAATCTATCCTGAATGTAGCCAATGAAGTGATTGCGCACAATAAAGGACAAATAGAAAAAAATCTCTGGACAGATAATACAGAAGGTGATACCATCAAACTGGTACGCACCATGACAGATAACGAAGAAGGTAAATTTGTAGCAGATACCATTGCAGAACAAAAGCTGCGAAATCATTATGATAACCGCGATTTCGTTATCCTCTACCGTACCAATGCCCAGAGCCGTTCCTTTGAGGAAAGTCTGCGCCGTAAAGCCATTGCATACCGCATCTTCGGCGGTTTGTCGTTCTACCAGCGTAAGGAAATCAAGGACTTCGTAGCCTATCTCCGCGTTACCATGAACACCCGTGATGAAGAAAGCCTGAAAAGGATCGTCAATTATCCGGTGCGTGGTATTGGTAAAACAACCATTGAAAAAACAATCATCCTGAGCAATGAACACAACATCACCATGTGGGAGGTGCTGGAAAGAGCCAGGGAGTTTGGTTTCAAAGGAGGTACTGTAGAAGCCATCGAGGCTTTTGTGATCATGATCAAAAGTTTTCAGGCATCGCTTGCCAATCATAATGCGTATGATGTAGCAGTGATGGTAGGCAAATCCACCAACCTGGTAAAAGAATTATTTAACGATAAAACTACGGAGGGGCTTGCCCGTTATGAGAACGTGCAGGAATTACTGAACTCCATTAAAGAGTTTACAGAAACCCCCGATGAAGAAGGTGAGTTGCTCGATAAAAGCATGGGTTCCTATCTCCAGCAAATTACCCTGCTGACAGATGCTGACCAGGGTACCGATGAAAACAGCGATGTGGTGAAACTGATGACCATTCACGCGGCGAAAGGACTGGAGTTCCCGGTTGTATTCACCGTAGGACTGGAAGAAACATTGTTTCCCAGTGGTATGTCTATCAACACGCGGGAGGAACTGGAAGAAGAGAGACGTTTGTTTTATGTAGCCATTACCCGCGCAAAAGCACGCTTATGGCTTACTTATGCTAATAGTCGTTACCGTTTTGGGAACCTGGTGCAAAATGAGCCCAGCCGCTTCCTGGAAGAAATGCCGGAGAAATTCATAGACCGCAGTTATGCTGGTGGAGGTAGTGTGCGCAACGCCTTTGGTGGTGGCAATACTTCCGGCTGGAGTAACAGCAATAATATGTTTGACCGCATTCAGAAGAAAACGCCTGCGCAACAATCGCAGCCTGTTGCTCAGAAGCCTGCCGCCAAACCTACTTTTTCAGGGGCTACCACTCACGTGCCTTCAGATAACTTTACCCCGGATGATCCGGCAGGTATGGAACCTGGCATGCAGGTAGAACATCAGAAGTTTGGTTTTGGTACCATCGCAGCGATGGAAGGTGCACCCAACAACAGGATTGCTACCATCATATTCCCTAAGGGCGGCGGCGAAAAGAAAATCATGCTTAACTATGCTAAGCTGAGAATTGTGAGATAGGGTAGCTATCAGCCATTGGTGGTTAGCCGTTAGCATTTTGTGCCAGGGTTGGCTCAAAGCTGATGGCAGATTTTTCTCACTGATCTTCTGGTTAATCACTAAAAGCTAACAGCTAAATGCTAAGTGCTATATTAAAACTCCGGCAGTTTTGTGCCTACCAGGAACGGAGTCACCAGGAAACCAAATACAAATGCCTGGAACTGGGATTGAGGGGGAATGAGGTGGATGAAGCTATTGCCGAATTGATAGCCGAAAATTTCCTCAATGAAGAACGATTTGCCAAAGCCTATGCCGGCGGTAAATTCCGTATCAAACAATGGGGGAGGAAAAAAATCCTCATGGAGCTGAAACAGAAGCAGGTGTCCGCGTATTGCATCAAAAAAGGGATGGAAGAAATTGATCCGGATGACTATGCTGCAGTTCTGTTGAAGCTTACGGAGAAAAAATACGAGTCGCTGAAGGGCGAAATCCCGATGAAGCGTAAGTACAAAACAATGCAATACCTCTTGCAAAGAGGCTTCGAATCTGAGTTAATAAATGATGCGCTTGAACAAATCGCAAATAAAGCCGTATAAGCAGGCAATAATTTGAAAAGTTTCTAATCAGTCAGGCCGTAATTTTGTGATCACAATAACCGACAATGTCAGATCTGAAAGTAACACTCATACAGTCGCAATTGCACTGGGAAGATAAGGAAGCCAACCTCCGCATGTTTGATGAGAAAATCAACAGCATCAAGGAAAAAACAGAGGTGGTTTTTTTACCGGAAATGTTTAGCACCGGCTTTAGCATGCAGTCATCACTCCTGGCCGAAACTATGGATGGTAGCGCCGTACAGTGGATGAAGAAAAAGGCAGCAGAGAAAAATATTATTATCACTGGTAGTCTGATCATTGAAGAAAACGGTCAATACCTGAACCGCCTGGTGTGGATGCTTCCTAACGGGACTTATGGTACTTATGATAAGCGGCACCTGTTTGGTTATGCTGGTGAGCAGGATCATTACCAACCTGGTGATAAGCGCCTGATAGCGCAGGTAAAGGGTTGGAAAATTAATCTGAGTATCTGTTATGATCTGCGTTTCCCGGTATGGGCCCGCAATAACATACAAGCAGATACCAACGAACCGGCTTATGATGTGCTGGTAAACGTAGCCAACTGGCCGCAAAGGCGTAAAACTGCCTGGACCACCTTGTTGCAAGCCCGTGCTATTGAAAACCAATGCTTTGTGATTGGTGTCAACAGAGTAGGTAACGATGGAAAAGAGATTTACCACAGTGGAGAATCAAGCCTGATTGATCCAATGGGGGAGATTATTTACCGCAAGTCTGATGACGAAGATATTTTTACGTATACCCTTCAACGTGAGCGCCTCACAGAAGTAAGGAAGAATATTCCTTTCCTGAAAGATGCGGACGCCTTCACGATTTTGCCAAAAGGATAAGCCAATGCGGCCTTTAACAGGGCTGCATGCTCCGATATGGTAAACCCATCCGCATCAGTCCATCCGCTTTAATCTAACAGCTAATAGCCAAAGGCTAACAGCTGGAAAGGCGATAAATTATATAAAAATGCTCCTGCAATCCGTCCACCACATCGCTATTATTTGTTCTGATTACACCCGTAGTAAAACATTTTATACCGATGTGCTGGGGCTGCAGGTAATACGTGAAGTGTACCGGGAAGAACGCGATTCCTGGAAACTGGACCTCGCATTGGGTAACCAGTACATTATTGAATTATTTTCTTTCCCCGATCCACCGGCAAGGGTAAGTCGCCCGGAAGCTGCCGGTTTACGCCACCTGGCTTTCGCAGTTGCCGACATTGACAGCGCTGTGGCACAGCTGCTGCAAAAAGGGGTTACTACAGAACCTATACGCATCGATCCTCATACCCAGCAACGATTTACGTTTTTTGCAGATCCCGACGGGCTGCCCTTAGAGCTATACGAAGTTAATTCACACCCGTAAAATTTTATTGTATGTCAGTCACCTTCATCAACGCAAGGATATTTACCGGCGAGGAGATATTGGAAGATCATGCTGTGAGCACCCGTGAGGGTAAAATTACCAGCATCAGGCCGTATGCAGAAAGAGAGGCAACGGGAAATGAAATTGACCTGCAGGGTGCGTTGCTGGCACCGGCTTTCATTGATTTACAGATTTACGGTGGAAATGCACATATATTTTCCCTGTACCCTTCTGTTACTTCCCTGGCAGCTACTGTGGCCTACAGTAAAGGTGGGGGAGCTGCCTGGATCATGCCCACAGTAGCTACTATTGGTCCTGAAGTAATGCTGGATGCCATGAAAGCGATAAGAGCATACTGGGAGCAGGGCGGACAAGGAGTGCTTGGATTACACCTGGAAGGGCCTTTTATGAATCCGGCCAAAAAGGGGGCGCACCTGGAACAATATATACATTCCCCTACGCAGGAAGATATTAACTGGATACTGGAAAACGGCAAAGATGTGGTGAAGATCATGACGCTGGCGCCGGAATGCTGTGACCCGGAGTTGGTAAGACAATTAGCTGCTGCCGGTATTGTAATATTTGCCGGTCATAGTAACGCTACCTACGCTCAGGCCTATACGTCATTTGATAATGGCATTCACCATGCCACCCATCTTTTTAATGCCATGTCGCCGCTGGAAAGCCGTGCACCGGGTATTGTGGGCGCCATTTATGATCATCCGCTTGTATCCGCCAGCATAGTAGCTGATGGCGTACACGTAGACTTTGCATCTATCCGTATCAGCAAAAAAATAATGAAGGACCGCCTGTTTCTGATTACAGACGCAGTAGAGGAGAACAAGGATAAGGAAGCCGGCTACGTCTATATCCGGGAAAAGGATCGCTATGTAAGCGCCACCGGGGTATTGTCGGGATCCTGCTTAACTATGACCAAAGCGGTTCGTAATTGTGTGGAGCAGGTAGGTATTCCGCTGGAGGAGGCATTGCGTATGGCTTCCCTGTATCCGGCGCGTGCAATAGGCCGTGAGCAGGCTTTAGGCCGCATTGCTGTGGGCTACGATGCGGCACTGGTGGCAATTGACTCAAACTGGGATACTACAGTATACTGTTAATAGCGCTATCTTCGCAGGATTAATCATACTGTATATCCACATGAGTGCACTAACTCGCTTCTTTAGAAAAGACCGGTATAAAAATCTGTTCCTGCTAACCTGGCTGGTGCTGGGCCTTTTACAGGCCTGCTTCTCCGAGTTATGGGATGATGAAGCCTATTATTGGGTGTATTCACGTCACCTCGACTGGGGTTACTTTGATCATCCGCCTATGATTGCCCTGCTGATCAAAATAGGATACGGTATTTTTCATAACGAGCTGGGTGTGAGGTTGCTGATCGTATTTGTGAATACACTCACCCTATGGGTTACAGCACGGCTCATTGCTTCCAAAGACAATAAACTGTTTTACCTGCTCATAGGTAGTATGGGCGCCATGCAAATAGGTGGAATTCTGGCAGTGCCGGATGTGCCGCTGATATTTTTTGCCGCCATCTATTTCTGGGTATACCGCAACTTCGTAAATGAACAAACCTGGAAGAATACCATCCTGCTGGGGCTTTCCATGGCATTGATGTTTTACAGCAAGTACCACGGTATATTGCTGGTCTTCTTCACATTATTATCCAATATCAACCTGCTGAAGGTATTTAAGTTTTATGTGGCGGTGATCATTACTACGCTGCTGTTCTTACCACATATCTACTGGCAGTATACACATGGTTTCCCTTCTCTGCAATATCACCTGGTAGATCGCAATGCATCTTCCTATGATATCAGTTTTTCGCTGGATTACCTGGGAGGGCAGCTCTTGTTGTTCGGGCCTTTACTGGGCTGGCTGATATTATACTATGCTTTCCGTAGTCCTATTCAAAATTCATTTGAGCGGGCGCTTAAATTCTGTGTGATAGGTGTGTTGTCATTTTTCCTGCTAAGCACCTTCAAAGGCAGGGTAGAGGCCAACTGGACGGTGATGCTCTTTACGCCGGTGGTAATCCTGGCGCATCAGGCGATTGTAAGAAAAGGCTTATCGCAGAAATGGCTGCTCTATACGTTGCCGGTTACTCTATTGCTGGTATTGGTGGTAAGGGTGTATATGATCTGGGACTTTATGCCAGGAGTGGAAATAAGACCGGAAATACATCATAACCGCGAATGGACGTCAGCAGTGGCCACGCGTGCACAGGGTAAACCGGTAGTATTTGTAAATAGTTATCAAAAGCCCTCGAAGTATATGTTTTATACCGGGCAGCTATCCTATAGCCTTAACAGCAGGTATTCCCGGAGAAGTCAATATAATTTCTGGGATACTGAAACGGAGTTATGGGGTAAGCCGGTGATGGTGGTATTTGATCCTGGTACCGGCATTCCGATTACCGACAGCCTGAAAACCACACAAGGCACCTGGGACTATAATATCCAGAACGATTATTATTCTTACTCACTTATACAGTTAAAGCCGGCATTGAAAACCATTAAGGCAAAACGTGGTGAACATGTGAATGTCATCCTGCAGCCTACGAATGATTATCATCAGCCAATCCGGTTAGACAGAACCAATGAGCCAGTGTTGGGTTACGGGTTTATGATGAAAGACGAAGCCCTGCCTCCCGTAAAGTCTACTATGACGCTGGAAAAGGCCGTGCTGCGCCGGTTAATTAACCTGGAAGTGGTGATGCCGGATAAACCGGGTAAGTACCAGCTGAAGTTTTCTGTTTTTGCAGGAGATATGCCGCCGACTCACAACAGTCCGGTGATACCCGTAGAGATAGTGCGATAGCTTTTAGCCATTAGCTTTTAGTTTTTAGTAAAAATGCAGCGGAGATCTCCGCTGCATTTTTACTAAAAGCTAAAAGCTAATGGCTACTGTTGAAACGCGTTCCAGCCCTGGGCTACCAGTTTAAACTTGTTGCCTCCTTTGGTATGGATATGTGCTCCTTCTGTGATATCGGTCATGTAGCCAATTACACTGATTTGTTCATTGAGTACAATTTTATCGTAGTCCTGTTGTTTCATGGTAAACAGCAGTTCGTAGTCTTCTCCGCCACTCAATGCGCAGGCAGTAGGATCGAGGCCGAACTTCATGGCTATTTCCTTGCTTTCCTGTGCAATAGGGATTTTATCTTCGTATAATACCACGCCAAGGTTGCTTTGTTTGGCGATGTGGAGTATTTCAGAGCTGAGTCCATCGCTTACGTCCATCATGGCAGTAGGCAGAATATCTTCCTGTTGGAGGAATTCTATAATGTCTTTACGGGCTTCCGGTTTCAGTTGGCGGCCAATGATATAGGTTTGGTCTTCCAGGTCTGGTTTTACTGTGGGGCTTTCGAGGTAGATTTTTTTCTCTCTTTCCAGCAGGGTGAGGCCCAGGTATGCCGCACCGAGGTCGCCGGTAACGCAGAGCAGGTCACCTTTTTCAGCGGTAGATCTTTTCACGAAAGTATCCGGGGTTACTTCGCCGATGGCGGTAACGCTGATCACGAAGCCTTTTTGTGAGTTGCTGGTATCGCCGCCCACCAGGTCTACGCCGTATTTTTCGCAGGCAGCATATACACCTTCGTAAAATTCGTTGAGCGCTTCCAGGGAGAAACGGTTGGAGAAAGCAATGCTCATAGTAATCTGGGTGGGAGTGGCGTTCATCGCATAGATGTCAGAGATGTTCACCACTACTGACTTATATCCCAGGTGTTTCAGCGGGGTATACATCAGGTCAAAGTGGATGCCTTCTACCAGCATATCTGTGCTGATGACTGTTTGTTTGCCAAAGTGGTCAATAACAGCTGCATCATCGCCCACACCTAATACGGTGCTGGCATTTTGTATTTCTATGTTCCTGGTCAGATAGTCGATTAATCCGAATTCTCCCAGGTCCTGTATTTCTGTTCTTTCCTCTTCCATCTTTATTTACCGTTAACAAGGTCTTGTAATGCACTATGAATATGGCCGTTGGTGGCCAGTATTTCTTTCTGATAAGGGGAGTATGGGTTACCGGAGAAGTCGGTGACTTTGCCCCCTGCTTCTTCTACGATGAGGTAGCCCGCTGCGGAATCCCATGCCTGGAGGGAATGTTCATAAAACCCATCGAACCGGCCGCAGGCTACCCAGCAAAGGTCAATAGCTGCGGATCCCAGGCGGCGCACGGGGATGCCCTGTTTAATGATGTGCCCCAGCACCTGTAATGGGTTATTGGGCATATCCTGCCATTGATAGGCAAATCCTGTTACGAGGCAGGAAGTGGCTACTTCGGCTTTGGTAGAAACATGAATGGTTTTGTCATTCAGGGTGGCTCCTTTTCCTTTCTCCGCCACAAATAATTCGTTCATGAAAGGATTATATACTGCGCCCAGTATCATTTCCCCGTCTTTTTCCACTCCTATGGATACACAGCAGATGGGGATACCGTTTGCGTAGTTGACGGTACCGTCTATTGGATCTATGATCCATTTAAAAGGGGAGTCTGTCTTTATCTCACCTACTTCTTCGCTCAGGATAAAATGATCTGGATAAGTTTCCCTGATAATGTTGATGATAGCCGTTTCTGATCTTTTATCCACCTCCGTTACCAGGTCGTTAACGGAACTTTTACTGCTCACCTCGAAAGGGCCATTGAAATATTGTTGCAGTATTTTTCCGCTGGCTTCAGTAGCTTTGAGTAAAGTTGTTTTTAACATGCCGCAAAGGTAATTACGAATTACGAATTATGAATTGCGAATTATAGCCTACATCTTTGGATATTTTTTATGTATAGAGGACTTATTGATAACTCATAACCTGTAATTCCGAATTATCAGTCAACTTATATTCAATATTCCACTTATTTTTGTAGTTCAATTAAAGAGAGGGAAAGTTAATGGCCATTATAGGTAATCTTATTTCCAGGTCACTACGCATCAGGAAGAAGTTCACGTTTAAATTAGGAACACCTCGCCAATACCAGCTGCAGGTACTGCATCGTTTGCTGGAGAAGGCCAAGGAGACGGAGTTTGGTAAGCACTATCAATTTCAGGAAATTCTGGATAGTCCCAATTTCATAGGACAATACCGTGAAAAAGTTCCCGTGCATAACTATACAAAAATGCACAATGAATGGTGGTATCGCTGTCTGGAAGGTGAAGCTAATGTGAGCTGGCCGGAGAAAATCAAATATTTTGCATTGAGTTCAGGTACCTCGGAATCTGCCAGTAAGCATATACCCGTTACCAAAGCAATGCTTAAAACTGTGAAGAAAGTAGGTGTGAAGCAGCTGTATTCCATGGCTAACTTCAACATACCACCCCGTTCCTTTGAAAAAGGGATTCTGATGCTGGGTGGAACTACTTCATTATATGAGAAGGGGGACTACTATGAAGGCGATATGAGCGGCATTCAGGCCAAAAATATCCCTAAGTGGTTTCGCCGCTTCTATAAGCCGGGGGGCAAAATCTCCCGTAAACCCAATTGGGAACAGCGTATTAAGCTCATCGTACGCAAGGCCCGGGAATGGGACGTAGGTACTGTTTGTGGGGTACCTGCCTGGGTACAGATTGTACTGGAAGAAATCATCAAATATCATGGGGTGAAGAATATCCACGAAATCTGGCCTAATCTGGCGGTGTATATTCACGGAGGCGTATCCTTTGAACCTTACCGCGACAGCTTCCAGAAGCTGCTCGGAAAGCCAATAGCGTTCATCGAAACGTATATGGCCTCCGAAGGATCTTTTGGGTTCCAGGCCCGTCCGGGTACCAGGGGGATTAAGCTGGTACTGAATGCAGGGATCTTCTACGAATTTATTCCTTTTAACGAAGAGAACTTTGATGCAGAGGGAGAGGTAAAGCCTAATCCTAAGTCTTACATGATCAACGAGGTGGTGGAAGATGTGGAGTATGCGGTGATGTTGTCTACCTGCGCTGGCGCATGGCGTTACCTGATTGGTGATGTGGTGAAATTCACCTCTGTAAAAGAGCATGAAATTGTGATTGTTGGCCGTACCAAACAGTTCCTCAGTCTTTGTGGGGAGCATATGAGTATCGACAACATGAACAAAGCCATCGATAATGTACAGAAGAAACTGGGTATCACAGTAAGAGAGTTTACAGTAGCTGGTTTCCCTTATCAGAACCTGTTCGCGCATCGTTGGTATGTGGGTACAGATACACCAGGTGTAGATGCAGGCAGTGTACGTGAAATCATTGATCAAACTCTCAGCGAGGTAAACGATGATTATGCCGTAGAACGTTCTGCCGCACTGAAGGAAGTATTTGTAGAAATATTGCCGAATGATGTGTTTATAGATTACCTCCGTTGCAAAGGCAAGGAAGGCGCCATGAACAAGTTTCCACGTGTAATGAAAGGTGAGAAACTGAAAGACTGGGAGAAATTTCTGGTCGGAAAAACCGTTAAGAATTAAGTAGCACCTGTGACACGGAAATTATAAGCATGATAGCAGCAATTGTAGCGGGATTAGGACTGGGATTGGTTCTATCATTATCGGTAGGCCCGGTTATATTCGCAATTATAAAATACAGTGTTAATAATGGCTTTAAAGCAGGCATTAGTTTCGCATTGGGCGTGTCTGTGAGCGATATCATGTTCGTACTGGTTGGTAATCTGTCCACCGCCTTTATCAGTGGCCTGGAAGGATACAATCACACTATCGGAATAGTAGGCGGTATATTACTCATCTGTATGGGTATTTACGGGTTACTTTTTAAGAAGGTGAAGATCAGCACCGGGGAAGAAAAACCGGAAATGTTCGGCACGCACGATTATCTCAAAATATGGCTGGCAGGTTTTTTAATGAACACCCTGAATCCGGGTGTGGTTATTTTCTGGTTGCCCGTGTGTATCGGCTACAGCGCCACCTCTATAAGCCACCGTGTGGTGATGTATGGGGTATGTCTGAGTATGGTTTTATCTGCAGATATTCTTAAGGTATTCGTTTCTGATAAGATCCGCCATAAGCTCACCCTTACCAATGTAGAATGGCTTAACCGTATTGCCGGGGTAAGCATGATTATTTTTGGGGTGGTATTACTCTATAAAGTATTGTTTGACGTAGGGTCGTTGGGACACTAAATAAATAATTGCCAAAGCATAAAAAAGCCTTCCGTGATAAACGGAAGGCTTTTACTTTATAGGAAGATATTATTATCCGTTGATTGTCCAAGTTTCGCTACCAGCCAGTAACTTATCCAGATCGCCAGGGCCTTTTTTCTCGAGGGCTTCGGTCAGTTGGAACTGCATGATTTCTTCGTAAGTAGGACGGTTTGCCTGATAGAAAACACCAAAAGGACGTGGTAAGTGGCCTTCAATACGCACATCATCAAACATGCGGGTCAGTATCTGCGCCTTATAGAAATCGCTTTCATCATGTATCCACAGGTCACTTTCTGAGTATTCACCACCCAACTCCACTGCAACTGGTTTTAAGCCATCCAGGCGGATACCTTTATTTTTTGTTGCACCAAATACCAGTGGTTTACCCTGTTCTACGAAAACGGTTTCATCCAGTTTGCTGCTTTTTTCTGTAAATGCTTCAAAAGCGCCATCATTAAAGATGTTACAGTTCTGGTATATTTCCAGAAAAGAAGCGCCTTTATGTGCATGGCTGCGTTTCAGCATTTCCTGCAAGTGCTTGGGATCGCGGTCCATGCTGCGGGCAATAAAAGTGGCATCTGCACCCAGGGCCAGGGCCATTGGGTTAAACGGATGGTCAATACTACCCATTGGGGTAGATTTGGTCACTTTATTTTCTTCTGAAGTAGGAGAGTATTGTCCTTTTGTTAAACCATAGATCTGGTTATTGAACAACATAATGTTCACATCAAAGTTACGGCGCAGCAGGTGGATAGTATGGTTACCGCCAATAGACAGGCCATCACCATCACCGGTAACGATCCATACACTCAGCTCGGGGCGGGTTGCCTTCAGGCCGGACGCAATAGCGGTAGCACGACCATGAATCGAGTGCATACCATAGGTATTCATATAGTATGGGAAACGGGAAGAACAGCCGATACCGGAAACAATCACAATATTTTCGCGGGGAACCCCCAGGCCAGGCATAATTGTTTGTACCTGCTTAAGTATAGAGTAGTCGCCGCAGCCAGGGCACCAGCGTACTTCCTGGTCCGTTGCAAAGTCTTTTGCCGTAAGGGCTGCCTGCGGAGCTATAGTTGCTGTTGACATTAGTATGAGTTAAATATAATTTTATAGAGTCTGTAAAGTTACGATAGATACCTGTAAATTGAGATCATTGGGCCTGTAATTCTTCCCAATATTCTGCTGCCCTGCGCGTATGCGGAATTACAATTGTTCCACCCACGATATTGGCCACTGCAAAGATTTCATACATCTCGTCCGTAGTCACTCCCTGCTCAAATGCTTTACCCAGGTGATATTTGATACAGTCGTCACAGCGCAGTACCATAGACGCCACCAGCCCGAGCATCTCCTTGGTTTTGGTACTCAGCGCGCCTTCCGCGTAAGTATTCGTGTCCAGGTTAAAAAGACGGTTGATGACTTTATTCTGTTTCCCCAGTATTACTTCGTTCATTTTACCACGGTAGTCGTTAAACTCCTGAATCGCATTAGCCATATAACTGCTGTTTATGTTGTTACGTTAATCGTTTCACACAATAAAGCTATGAAAGGATTTACAAATATAGACTAATCTACTGGCTAAGTAGACTATTTGACCTATAACCTGTATTTATGGATCATAACCAAAAGTTATTACGTTTATTTATGCCAATAAAATAGTCTATTGATATTATAGACTATTTGTATATTGAGTAGATAAACCCTCTTTAACAACAAGATCTGCATCACTTATGACTACAACCAACTTTGTTCGTTTGCTGGCGCTTCTGTTATGCGCCGGCGGGACTACTCAGGCGCAGGATAAGAAACTACTGGGATATACCGACAGCGCCGCCATAAAGCAATTACAACTGGAAAACCAATTCGACAAACAGCTGAGCAGCAGCCATATAGGCCAAACTATTCAGTCACTATCTTCCAAACCGCATCATATTAGCTCCGCAAGAGGCAAAGCCGTAGCAGAAGACATCCTGCAGCGCTTCAAAAGCTATGGCTGGGATGCTGAAATCGTGACCTACCAGGTGCTGTTCCCTACGCCTAAGGAAAGGCTGCTGGAACTGAAAGGACCCACTACCTACAAAGCGCTCCTGAAAGAACCAGCCCTGAAAGAAGATGCCACCTCCGGCCAGGAAGGACAACTGCCTACCTACAACGCCTGGAGTGCAGACGGAGATGTAGAAGGAGAGCTGGTATATGTTAACTATGGCCTTCCGGAAGATTATGAATACCTGGATCGTGCCGGTATCAGCGTAAAAGGCAAAATAGTGATCGCCAAATACGGCCGCTCCTGGCGCGGCAGCAAGCCCAAGGTAGCACAGGAACACGGAGCTGCCGGATGCATCATCTACTCCGATCCCAAAGATGATGGCTACTATAACGGAGACGTATATCCGAAAGGAGCTTTCAAAAATGAATATGGCGTACAACGTGGTTCTGTGATGGATATCGTGATATATCCCGGTGACCCGTTGACTCCTAACATAGGTGCTACTGCCGATGCCCAGCGGTTGGACCGCCAGCAGGCGCCTAACCTGTTGAAGATACCCGTATTGCCCATCAGCTATCACGATGCCACTCCTTTGCTGAAAGCGCTGGAAGGCCCTGTAGCACCGGAAGAATGGCGGGGCGCTTTACCATTTACCTATCATATTGGTGGTGGAAAAGCCCGGGTACACCTGAAACTGGCCTTCGACTGGCAGATACGTCCCTGCAATAATGTAATTGCGAAGCTGAAAGGCAGTGAACAACCCGACCAGTGGGTGATACGTGGTAACCACCACGATGCCTGGGTAAATGGTGCCGCCGATCCCATCAGCGGTTTAGCTGCCCTGCTGGAAGAGGCCAAAGCCATTGGCGAACTCCATAAACAAGGCTATCAGCCACGCCGCACGCTGGTATATTGCGCCTGGGACGGCGAAGAACCCGGCCTGCTCGGCTCTACAGAATGGGTGGAAGACCATGCAGCTGAACTGAAAGAAAAAGCGGTTGTTTACATCAACTCTGATGGTAATGGCCGCGGTTTTCTGAATGCCAGCGGCTCACATGCGCTGGAAACCCTGGTGAATGAGGTGGCCCGTGATATTACTGACCCTCAGACACAGGTGAGCATTCTCGCCCGCAAACAGGCGGCGGATGTGCTCAAAGCTGCTACGCCGAAAGCAAAGAAAGAAAAACTCGCTAAGCAAGGTATTGCTATCGGCGCCATGGGCTCCGGTTCCGACTATTCCTCTTTCCTGCAGCACCTGGGTGTGCCTTCTCTTGATTTGGGTTTTGGTGGAGAAGACGCAGGCGGAGAATATCACTCCATCTACGATTCTTACGACGACTACTCCCGCTTCAAAGATCCCAGCTTCAGTTATGGTGTGGCACTTTCTCAAACCGCCGGACATACTGTATTACGTTTAGCCGATGCCGTTAATCTGCCGTTCGACTTCCGTAAACTCTATGAAACTGTAAATGGATATGTAAACGAGTTAACCGAACTGGCGGGTAATCTGAGGGAATCTACTGCTATAGATAATCAACTGATCCGTGAGCGTAAATATCAGCTCACCACAGATACCGCAAAGCATTTATTGCCACCGGCACAGAAGTCTGAAGTGCCTTACCTGGATTTCTCTCCCCTGCAAAATGCATTGATTGGTTTAGATACAACTACCGTGGCATTGGCAGCTAAAAAGAACCTCACAGGTGCCGCTTTCAATAAAGCCCTGTATCAGGCAGAACAGCAGTTGCTAAGTGAAAAAGGACTCCCTGCCCGTGCATGGTATAAGCATACTTTGTATGCTCCCGGTTTCTATACCGGCTACGGTGTGAAAACAATTCCCGGTGTGAGAGAAGCCATTGAACAACGCCGGTGGACGGAAGCGCAGGAGCAGATCAGCATTGCTGCGGAGGCCATCAAAAGGTTGTCTAACTATTTAAATACCCTATCCCACGGGTCCTAGTTGTTACTTTTTTATTTAAAAGAATAGGGAAGATATGAACGGATTTATCCGCGTATATCTTCCCTATTCTTTTAAACAACATCATCAGCATCAGTGTAATCCCGGATAAGGCAATATCCGCTACTATCTTCCCGCAGCAGCCTGTTTCAGGTAATCCTTCACACCTTCCAGGATCTTTTCTGCCATCTGTTGCTGAAACGCAGGTTGCAGCACCTTTTCTTCATCTCCGGGGTTGCTGAGAAACAGGGTTTCTATCAGTGCATCCGGAAATTCAGTAGGGTTATTCAGAATAA
This sequence comes from Chitinophaga sp. 10T418, assembly GCF_056394125.1. Taxonomy (NCBI): domain Bacteria; kingdom Pseudomonadati; phylum Bacteroidota; class Chitinophagia; order Chitinophagales; family Chitinophagaceae; genus Chitinophaga; species Chitinophaga sp. 10T418. The sequence continues at coordinate 265,962 of NZ_JBFTHG010000004.1, read as the reverse complement.
AATTAAAGTCGGGATTGTTCCCGAAATCACGCAAGCCTGTTTGCAGTAAACGCTCATGGATAGCGGCATTAAGTGGTTCGCAGAAAGGTTGTTTGTAATAAGTGGCCGTACCATTTACATCTACAGGATTCACGGATGAATTCAGGTGAATGCTGAGTAGCAAATCGGGGTTAGCTCTTCGAAAGAACGATAACCGGTCTTCGTTGGCTACAAATTTTTCTGTGTAACGCGACATGATCACGGTACCGCCTTCTCTTTCCAGCATTGCTTTCAGTTGCAGCGACAGTGCCAGGGTAAGGGTTTTTTCCACCGCACCGGTAAGACCGGTAGCACCGGGATTGCTTCCTCCATGGCCCGGATCAATGCCGATAACGATATTTTTCAGCGATAGTTTTTCAGGTACACGTTTAACCTTGACCGTTATGCGGTTATTGTCGTAGTATACCTGGTACCCCCAGGGCGCATGTTGCAGCGAAATTACCAGGCGGCAAACATCCGGGGAGGGCTGTCCCCAGGCGATGGAAGTAATTTCTTTGGTGTTTTGCAGCAGGGTATTGAGTCCTTTTTCTGCATAGGCACCATGTATATCCAGTATGATTTTTTTAGAAGAAACGAGTTGGGTGGAAGTATAGGGCAACTTGTCTGACAAGGCTACAGAAACGTAATCGTATTTGTCATCGCCCCATATTTTAGCATCGTCTGCAATGCTGATGGGGAGTTGTTCCTGTGGAATTTCTGTATCTACCAAAGGCTCCGGTATAAAGGCGGTTGTTTTGGAAGATAGCTTTACTTTATAGTAGTCGCCTTGCTTGCCAACAATGTGCAGTAGTACATCTTTATCAAGATAACCAATCTTATCAGGACCAAGGCGGTCGCCATGCGGGCTGGAAGTAAGATAGGTCATGTTGTCGATGGTACGGCCGGTCAGTGGTATTTCATTGCGCATAACACTGTAGCGGTATGGGCTGCCAAGTATAGCTGTTTCTCCGCTGCGCTTACGCAACCGTACTATTATTTTGCCATTTAGCAGTGAGTCGGATGGTTGTATGATGTAGCTGCCACCGTAATAGCCGGGTACCCCACCCGTTTGGGAGGTGGGCATTTCGCGGAGGGGGGCGTTATTAAACCAGCTGGCTTCTTCACCCGGATAGCCCTTCATTCTTATCCGCAATGTGTCGCCTTCTGATAACTGAAGGTTCCCGGAGGGTGATATCTCTATAAAGTCTATGCGGAAAACATTGGTAGCACTTGCTGCCGGTGGCTGGTTGTAATAATAGGTGATGTTTTTCGTGTAGGTTTCACCGTTAGGTGTTTCGCTGGTAACGGCAAAACTGCTTCTGCCGGTGGGCAGCTCATATTTAGCGGCGAAAGTACCGGTGGAGTATACGTGTACGGTATCATTATTAATGCGGACGGTACAGCCAATACAGGTGCGACCGGCAATAAACTGTTTGGAGGTGCTTACATTATTTTGATCCCTTGAAGGCTGGCTGAGGCGCAGAGATGCCTGGCTGCTGGCTATAAAGGGGATACAAAGTACAACAACAATCTGAGGAAAAAACTTCGCTGATAGCATAATAACCTGTCATCAATATCTTGAAAGAGTGTAAAGATAAGCAGGTGAGGGGAATAGGAGAAAAAGCTTTTAGTCATTAGCTGTTAGCTTTTAGTAAATGCAGCGAAGATGATGTAATGTTGATCTTCGCTGCATTTACTAAAAGCTAATGGCTAACAGCTAAAAGCTGTATTTATTATCTGCAATGAGCTTGTCTGCAATTCTTCTGCGGGCATCTTTTGCATTAAAGGAAGCTGCTTTGGTGAAGCGTTTGAGGCCCAGTAACATCATGCGTTGTTCATCGCCTTCTGCGAAGCCGTTGATCGCATCTTTACCTGATTTATTGATACGGTCTGCTGCGTCATAAATAAAGGTACGTACAATATCGGCCTGCAGTTCAGCAGCGCTTTCGCCTTTGCTGTTAGTGAGTTTGATTAAACGCAGGAGGGCGCTTTCTGCCACAAATGTTTCAATGGCCATGTCAGCGATATCCATGAGGATTTCCTGCTCATTTTCCAGTTTTGCCATCAGCTTTTGAGCGGCGGCGCCGGCAGCCATGAGTATTGCTTTCTTGAAATTGACAATCATTTTTCTTTCCTGGCTGAAAGGAGTTTCATCATCGTTGCCGAAGTCTGGAATGCTTACCAGTTCTTTCATCACATTCATGGCCGGTGTCATCAGGTCCAGTTTACCTTTCAGGGCACGTTTCAGTGTCATGTCGATGGTAAGGAGACGGTTGATTTCATTGGTGCCTTCAAAGATGCGGTTGATGCGGGAATCACGATAAGCTTTTGAGATGATGTATTCATCACTGAAGCCGTTACCACCGTGAATCTGTACGCCTTCATCCACTACATAGTCCAGTACTTCGGAACCATTTACTTTCAGGATGGCGCATTCTACGGCATATTCTTCTGCGGCACCTAATAAGGCTTCATTGAAGGGTTTACCAGCGGCCAGCAATTCTCTTTCTTTATCATCTATCAGTTGAGCGGTGCGGAACAATGCTGATTCTGACGTCCAGGTACGGATCGCCATTTCCGCCAGTTTATGTTTGATAGCGCCGAAGTTGGCGATTGGTTGTTTAAACTGTGTACGGGTATTAGCGTATTGTACGGAGGTGTTGATGCACTTCTTTGAGGCGCCCAGTGCGGCGGCGCAGAGTTTCAACCGGCCTATATTCAGGATGTTGAAGGCTATCAGGTGACCTTTGCCAATTACTCCCAGTACATTTTCTGCAGGTATTTTTGCATCCTGGAAATAGATCTGGCGGGTAGAGGAACCTTTGATACCCATTTTATGTTCTTCCGCGCCCAGTGTAAATCCGGGTGTGCCCTTGTCTACAATGAATGCGGTGAATTTGTCGCCATCAATTTTTGCAAAAACAGTAAATACATCTGCAAAACCGGAATTGGTGATCCAGCTTTTCTGGCCATTTAAAATGTAGTATTTGCCGTCTTCCGTCAGTTTAGCAGTGGTTTTGGCTCCCAGCGCATCAGAGCCGGAATCTGGTTCTGTAAGGGCATAGGCGCCTTTCATTTCACCACTGGCGAGTTTCGGAATGTATTTTTGTTTTTGTTCTTCGGTACCAAAGTAAAGGATCGGCAGGGAACCGATACCGGTATGCGCTGCCATGGCAACAGAGAAAGAGTGACCTGCACCCAGTCCTTCGTTGATGATTGTAGCTGTCACAAAATCTTTACCCAGTCCGCCGTATTCTTCCGGGAAAGAAGCACCTAACAGACCCTGTTCACCCGCTTTCTCCAAAAGCGATTGCATCAAACCTTCTTCCTGTTTGTCTATTCTTTCAACAATAGGTGTTACCTCCTTACTGATGAACTGATCTGCCATGTCTTTGATCATCAGCTGTTCTTCCGAAAAGTCTTCGGGAGTAAACACATCCTCAGGAGCACTTTCCTTGACCAGGAATTCTGCGCCTTTCAGCGCAGTCTTATTTTCAACTGTTGCGTCCATGTTACTGAATTTTTGGTAGTTCTGTAATTTACTGAAAAAAGCAGAAAGGGAAATCTGTCTGTACCAGGATTATACTGATTATACTGATTCCCTGGATTCCTTTATTTTTAACTGAATGTAAACCAATTAGATTACTCATCTTTGCAGCTTGTAATTTTTAACAAAAAATAAATCAGCATAATCAGTAATCCTGGTTCAGACAATTTCCGCGGCTAACTACCCGCTTTGCGCATTATTCACTATCATTGTCCCCCTTTTATGCCTGATTTTTATCTGTCATATTTGAAAAGCCGGTTTCACGGCACCTGCGAAGGTGCAGGCAGCGAACTATTGATTTGCTTGCATGGCTTTGGTGAAAGTGCTGCTCATTTTCGTCCGCTTATCGCCACTTTAGGGGATACCTTTACCATGGTGGCCCTGGACATGCCGCTACACGGAAGTACCGAATGGGCCGAAAACCGGGTATTTGAGAAAGAAGACCTGGTAGCCCTGGTGCAGATGGTATTGCAGCAGCAGGGCAAGGAAAGATTTTCACTGTTAGGCTACAGCATGGGTGGACGGCTATCGTTATGCCTGGTAGAAAAGTTGGCGGATCGCATCGATCACCTGATCCTGGCAGCAGCAGATGGACTGAGAAATAACCCCTGGCATATGTTTGTGACTCAAACCTCGGTTGGCAACAAATTATTTAAATACAATACCTATCACCCGCAGTTGTTTTTTGCCCTGTTGCATACGTGGCGCAAATTAGGACTGCTGAATCAGAGCATCTATAAATTTGCGCTGCACCGGATGAATGAGGTGGAGAAGCGGGAGCTGGTGTATAACGTATGGACAAATCTGCGACATATGATGCCGGATAAAAAGCGTTGTAAACAATTATTATCACGTTATCACGTTTTAACCCTCCTGATCTTTGGGAAATATGATCGTGTAATTCCACCTGTATTAGGTACCCGCTTTGCGGATGATTCATTTCCCTCTAAAATTCTGGTACTGGAAAAAGGGCATCAGCTGATATCGGAGCAGCTTGGGCTCATCATCAAAGAAAATCTTTAACCTGGATGCATTTTTTTGTAATAATAGTAATTGGATTGGCCTTAGGCTATGGTATACTGATGCTTTGGTATAGCCTGGGCTGGAAGCGATTGAAGAAGTTTTCCCCGGTGGCACACCCTGTCGGGCATACAAAGGTAACTGTGATTATCCCCGCCAGAAATGAAGCCGATAACCTGCCGGCCCTGCTGGAAGCATTGCACCGGCAAACGTATCATGCCACCTTCCTGGAAGTAATTATCATTGATGATTTTTCAACAGACGATACGGCTGCAGTTATCCGTAATTACCCGGCAGAAAATATTCACCTGCTGGAGCTAAGTCAGCACCTGGATCAACAGGAGCGTCTTAATTCCTATAAGAAAAAGGCCATTGAAATAGCCATATCACAGGCCACCGGCGATCTTATAGTTACAACAGATGCAGATTGTGTAATGGGGCCGCGCTGGATTGAAACCCTGGTACAATACTATGAGCAACATCAACCTAAATTTATAGCGGCACCAGTAAGCTTCTACAAAGAACATAACTTCTTTAAAAGATTACAGTCGCTGGACTTCATGACCATGCAGGGCATTACCGGCGCTGCGGCCGCACTGGCGTCGGGCACTATGTGCAATGGTGCTAACCTGGCTTATGAAAAGCAGGCGTTTCACGATGTAGGGGGATTCGGTGGGATCGACAATATTGCTTCCGGTGATGATATGCTGCTGATGTACAAAATCTATAGCGCTTATCCGGAAGGCGTGATGTACCTGAAATGTGAGGATGCCATTGTACGCACCCTGGCTGTAGACACTCTGAAAGACTTCATGAATCAGCGTATCCGCTGGTCATCCAAAGCAGATAAGTATGAAGATAAAAGACTGACCTGGGTTTTATTGCTGGTATATCTTTTCAATGCGGGGTTGCTGGCCATGGCGGTGATTGCACTTTTTCTGCCGGTGTGGTGGCCCTGGTTCCTGATCATTCTGTTATTTAAAGTGACGCTGGAACTATATTTCCTGCTGCCCGTAGCCAGGTTTTTCAATAAAACAGAACTCCTGTTATGGTTTATTCCCGGGCAGATATTTCATATTCCTTATATTGTAATTGCAGGCTGGCTGGGGAAGTTTGGTAGTTATCAGTGGAAGGGCCGCCAGGTAAACTAAATACGCCTCCTTTGTCAAATATGCAATCTTCCTGGAAACGATTACGCCGCAATAAGGGTGCGGTGGCTGGTTTGCTGGTCATTACCCTCTCTGTATTTATCAGCGTAACGGCCTATTTCATTGCACCCGATCATACACCGGATGCCAACAGGATGGTATTGGAAATAGAGGGGCAGCATCCCGGATTCCAGGTAACTATGCTGGCCATTCGGAAAGAACAGCCGGTAAAGGCTACCGCTGTTTTCCCTCGATTGCTGTTCGGCGCGGAATCTGACATGACCTGGATCCCAATACGGTCCTGGCAGTTCAGGGATAGCGTACTCGTCATTCAACGCTACGTGGATGAATCTACCAGTCGGGAAGAAATTTATCCGCTCACCACTATCTGGTATGGGAAGCCTCCGGTTTCTCCGCTTTCAACCCGCGATTTACAGGCAAACATCAGGAAGGAACGCATTTTTTTCCGCACCTATTGGCTGGGCACCGATAAATTTGGCCGGGATATTTTAAGTCGCTTGATAGTAGGCACCCGTGTAAGTCTTGGTGTAGGCTGCATCGCCGTTGTCATATCCCTTAGCATCGGTGTGATACTGGGTGCGGTAGCGGGTTATTTCAAAGGACGAACCGATGACGTGGTCATGTGGCTGGTGAATGTGGTATGGTCCATGCCTACGCTGTTGCTGGTGTTTGCGCTCACATTGGCGCTGGGCAAAGGTTTCTGGCAGGTATTTATTGCTGTTGGGGTAACCATGTGGGTAGGGGTAGCCCGTATTATCCGCGGGCAGGTGCTGGCCATCCGGGAGTTGGAGTTTGTAGAAGCTGCCCGTGCGCTGGGTTACAGCCATATAAGAATCATTGCAAAACATATTTTACCTAATATTATGGGGCCGGTAATGGTAGTTGCCGCCGGTAATTTCGCAACCGCCATCGTAGTAGAGGCGGGGCTTAGCTTCCTGGGGGTAGGGGTGCAACCACCGCAGCCATCCTGGGGATTGATGATTAAGGAGAATTATAACTTTATTATCACCCACAATCCTTTGCTGGCGCTGGCACCTGGCATCGCTATTATGCTATTGGTGCTGGCATTCAATTTATTGGGAAATGGATTGCGCGATGCTCTTGATGTGCGAAGTAAAATTTGATTTGCATATAAAAAAAAGCTAATTTCATACTCCTATATACACTTGAGATGATATTATTGAAAACCTACCTCCCAGCAATTTTAGCCATTGCACTAATAACTTTTTCTTCCTGTAAGAAGAAGAAAGGAAGCGATCCTGCGCCTAGTACGCAGGAGGAATCACTGGCATTTGAACTGCCGGAGATAAAGGTGGGTCAGTACAATCAAGTCCTGGACAGTACCTATGGTTTAAAGGTAAGCATCACTTCGAAAATACCTGATAAAGGGGTAAAGGTGACGCTGAATGTTGCCACAGAAACGGGTAATATTCCGTTGGGGCAGGACGCCATTGCCGATATAAAGACGACGCCTTTTACTATTACACTGAAGCACCTGAAACCGTTAAAAACATACACGGTAACAATTACGCTGGCCTCCCTGGGTAATACCGCCAATGTTACGTCTCCAAAGGTGTTTAATATTACCAATAAGTCTGCGGAATAAGCGATAATCTCAAAATCAGTCTCTCCCGAAACTAAAATTGTGTAGGTTTGCAAGCTCGCAGACAAAGGAATCGTTTATGCAAATTGCTGTTAATGCCGCTTGTTTACGACAGGACATGCCTGCCGATACCGGGAGAGTGGCAACTGAAATAATACTGGCGATGTGCCGGCAACAGCCAGGTCATCAGTTCACTTTATTTTTTGATGGGGAGATACCAACCGGACTAAGCTTCCCGGCAAATGTGACCAAGGTAATATTGCCCCTGAAAGGTAATAAAGCCTGGCATCTTTACTGGTGGCTGGAATGGCAGCTGGTACGGGCTATGAAGCCTTTCCGCCCGGACATGTTCCTGGGACTGGACGGCGCATTACCCCTGCGCAGTAAAATCCCTGCCGGCTTGCTGGTAAGGGATCTGTCCTTTTTAAGAGATGCTGGTTTACAACCCCGCGTACAACAGCGGGCGCTGAAGAAGAATACCGCGAAATACCTGGAACGTGCCAGGAGAATAGCGGCGTTATCTGATACCAGCAGGGACGAAATACTTCGCTATGCGCCGGCCGTGAAAGATAAACTGACAAGACTGGATACCGGTTTAAGCATGCTTTACAAACCATTGGAATGGGAGCAGCGGGAAGCAGTGAAGAAAGCGTTTACCGGCGGAGCGGAATATTTCCTGGTAACAGGGAGTCTGCATCCACGAAATAATATTATCCCGGTGCTGAAAGCTTTTTCGGCATTGAAGAAACGGCAGCGTAGTAATATCAAGCTGGTGCTGGCTGGAACTATTACCACTGCAGGAGCCGATATTGCTGCTGCCTTGCAAAGTTATAAGTTCCGGCAGGACGTAGTTAATGTGGAGGCGGCAGACGAAGATACCCTGGCGAGGTTAACGGGTGCAGCTTATGCGCTCGTGTATCCGTCCAGGTTCGAAGGATTGGCTTTGCCCATCTATGCAGCGCACCGTTGCGAAGTGCCGGTGATTGCATTGGATAGTGCGGCGGCCCGGGAAGCAGGCGGGGATACCGTGTTGTATGCTGATCCGGCCAGCCTGGACGATTTATCCGAAAAGATGAGTCTTTTATATAAAGATGAGCAGTTGCGTACACGACTGCTGGCCAAAGTGCCTCCCATTAAGCCTTTCAGTAGCTGGGAGCAGGCAGCAGCGCAATTGTGGACACATTTAACCGCATAAAAGAGACGATATTTTATGTCCGAATGGCCTTGTTAACGCCAGCCAATTTCCGGTTTCCGGAAAACCGGCGTCTGAAAATCAGCAAATGATGGCTATTTTTGCGCTTTAATTGAAAATCATGAGTACGATATCTACTATAAAGATCCAGGTTGGGCTGGACGATCAGAAGGTGCCCGAGTCAATAGAGTGGAGCGCTACAGATAATAAAGACGAAAAAATGATCAAAGCCAAGGGCATGATCGTATCTTTCTGGGATCCGGCTGAAAAGGTGGCCCTCCGCATTGACCTGTGGACAAAAGATATGATGGTGGATGAAATGGCGGATTTCTTTTTTCAGACTATGATGACCATGGCCGATACCTATGGAAGAGCCACTCCTTATAAAGACCAGGCCGATGAAATGCGTGCTTTTGCCAAGGATTTCTTTAAGAAATTCCAGGATAAACAGGCAGCAGAAGGACAATAATCCATTAAACCTTACCATATGTCATTAGAATTAAATATCAACGCAGAAATCAAAACTGCGATGCTGGGTAAAAAGGAAGCTGACCTGCGTGCACTCCGTGCAATCAAGGCGGCTATACTGGTTGCTAAAACTGCTGAAGGAGCAAGTGGAGATCTGACAGAAGCTGACGAGTCGAAGATTTTGCAGAAGCTGGCCAAGCAAAGAAAAGATTCCCTGGAAATTTTCCGTGCACAGAACCGTGAAGACCTGGCAGTAAAAGAAGAAGAAGAACTGGTTATTATTGAACGTTTCCTGCCCAAGCAGATGAGCGAGGCTGAATTACGTACAGCCATTACCGATATTATTGCCTCCACCGGCGCCAGCTCACCCGCTGATATGGGTAAAGTAATGGGCGCTGCTACCAAACAACTGGCCGGCAAAGCTGATGGAAAGGCTATTTCCGCGCTGGTAAAAGAACTGCTTAGCAAATAATTTGAAAGGAGCCGGGCATTTTTTGACAGGATAATGGGTGCTGGCCGAAAGGCGGGTCACTGGTTTCTGTCAGAAAATGACCCGTCCTTATAGCTCTATCATGCCTATAGACATTATTTTTGCTATTATCATGGTCTTTGCCCTTTACAGAGGGTATACCCGTGGATTGATAGTAGCCTTGTTTTCGCTGGTAGCAGTCATACTGGGACTGGCCGCCGCCCTGAAATTATCGGCGGTTACCGCTTTGTATGTACAGCAGCATTGGGATATGCATTCCCGTTGGGTGCCTGTTCTTTGTTTCATTTGCCTGTTCCTGGGAGTGATCCTGTTGGTAAGGCTGGGTGCCGGGATGTTACAGAAGCTGGTGGAAATGGTGATGCTGGGTTGGCTGAATAAACTGGGGGGAATACTGTTGTATAGCGTTATATTTATAATAATTTATAGTGTAATGCTATGGATGGCCAACCAGGTATACTGGCTTAGCCCCGAAACAAAGCTGCAATCTGTTGTATATCCATATATTGAGAATATTGGCCCGTGGGTGTTGGATCATATTGGACAAGTGATTCCGGTTTTTAAGAATATGTTTGCCCAATTGCAGTCATTTTTCGAGACGGCGGCGCATCATATCCAACCTGGATAACTCGTTTCAAAGATTATTTAGATTAATAAAAAGAATTATTTTAGCGTAAAATTGACTTTCAAGATTTGGCAATGGATTACGAAATCAAAACACAGGGTAAGTTTAATTTTATAGAAGAAGGAGAAGGAGAACCGCTGGTATTATTGCATGGACTTTTTGGTGCTTTGAGCAATTTCTCGCACATGATCGAATATTTCAGGCAATATAATAAGGTGGTGATCCCGATGTTACCCCTGTACGATTTAAACATCCTGGAAACATCGGTAGGGGGATTGGCCAAATATGTGCACAAGTTTATTGAAACCAGGGGCTACAAAAATGTAAACCTGCTGGGCAATTCACTGGGAGGTCATGTGGCATTGGTATACCTGCTGAAACACCCTGAAGCATCTATTAAATCACTGACCCTGACCGGCAGTTCCGGCTTGTTCGAAAATGGAATGGGCGAAACCTATCCTAAACGCGGAGACTATGAATACATCCGCAAAAAAGCAGAACTTACTTTTTACGATCCGAAAATCGCTACCAAAGAGCTGGTAGATGAAATGTTCGAAATTGTAAACAACCGCCTGAAAGTGATTAAAATTATCACCCTGGCAAAATCCGCCATCCGCCACAATCTCGGCGATGAGCTGCAGGACATCAAACAACCAACCTTACTGATCTGGGGTATGAACGATACTGTAACGCCCCCAATGGTAGGAGAAGAATTTAAAAAGCTGATACCTAATTCTGAATTGCAGTTTATTGATAAATGCGGACACGCTCCTATGATGGAAGTACCCGATGAATTCAACAAAATCCTGCATGCTTTCCTGGAGAAACTGAAACATCATCCTGCCAGTTAAACCGGTATTTTCCCGGTTGCTTTCTGACTGTACCAAAAGGTGCAGTGGTTTCGCGTACATGTAATTTCTTTTTCTGTTGGCATATTCTTTCCTATTATTGTGTAAGAATACGCTACACATGATTGCCAGAGAACTCATATCTTCAGTACCTGTTCTGCATCCTTCGGATACAGGAGCAAAGGCGCTGCGTCTGATGAACGAATATCATCTGACGCAACTACCAATGGTAGTAGATAGCAAATACCTGGCCCTGGTGGAGGAAGACGAGATCATGGATCTCGAAGACCCTGATGTACCCCTGGAATCTATGGAGTACGGAAGTACCCGCCCGGCTGTCATGGAATATGCTCATCTCTTTGAAGCGCTTAAACTTTTTTACGATTTTAAACTGTCTGCCCTTCCGGTAGTTACCAAGGAAAATGAATACCTCGGTATCATTACCAAAGATAACCTCCTGGCAGCTTTAGCAAGATATAACGGGGTGAAGGAACCCGGTGGTATCATCTCTTTTGAAGTAGATCCGCGCGACTACGCCCTCAGTGAAATTGCCCGTATAGCAGAGTCAAATGATGTAACCCTGCTGAGCGTAAATACCATTACCAACCCGGTTACCGGTAAGCTGGAAGTGATATTGAAAACAAACAGACAGGAATTACAGGGATTGGTGGCCACCTTCGAAAGGTTTAACTACGTGATTAAATACATTTTCGCGGAAGAACCTGAAGAAGAACTCCTCAAAAAGAATTACGATCTGCTGATGAATTATATCAGCATGTAGTTTTTCCGGAGCCGGATTACATTGATTTTATTTTGTTGGATTTATAATGATTAGCGAAGATAAATGTGGATATATCCACATCTGTCTTCGCTGATTTTTTTAATCAGCAGCAAGATAAAATCCGCATACTGCTTTTCATTATATTTGGATATTGTCAACATGTTTTAAAATTTTACAGGACCTACATGCTGAGATGCTGTTACTACCTGCTGGCCATGATCTGCCTGTTGGGAATAGTGTTACCGGAAATTGCTGAAGGACAGTCTGTTGCTGCAAAGGATAGCAGCTACTTGGTGGTACGTAATATCATCGTAACGGGAAATAAACAAACCCGCACCTCGATTATTTTACGTGAAATCAGCACTGTACCAGGAGATACGATCTATTATCGCGACCTGGCCAATACCCTCGAAGAGCGGCGTAAACAGCTGCTCAATACCTCCCTCTTTCTGAACGTTACCGCCAATATAAAAAACTGGAACGGTGATAATGCCGACCTCGTATTTGAAGTATGGGAACGCTGGTACACCTTTGCCTATCCGATCTTTAAACTGGCAGATCGCAACTTTAACCAGTGGTGGGTAGAAAAAAAACATAGTCTCAGCCGCGTTAATATAGGCGTAAGCGGTAACCAGGAGAATCTGACCGGCCGCAATGATGCGCTGAATGCTGCTTTACAGTTCGGCTACACCCAACGCTTTGCTCTTCAATATAATCTGCCCTATATCGATAAACATTTTCGTCATGGGATAGGCATCATCGCTTCCTATAAGCGTAACCGTGAGGTGAACGACAGCACCAGCAATAATAAACAACAGTTTTTCCGGAAAGATGAGTTCTTACGCCAGGTATATGTGGTAGGACTTAACTACAGCTATCGTCCGGCGATTAATACACGGCACCAGGTTTTTGTGAACTATAACTACGAAAAAGTAGCGGATTCTGTCGCCATTCTTAACCCTAACTACCTGGGGCATGGCCGTACCCGTATACGTTTCCTCGATATTACCTACCGCTTAACCTATATTAAAGCTGATAGTTGGGTATATCCCCTGAAAGGTTTTAACCTGGTGGCAGAAGTGGGTAAAAAAGGACTGGGCCCCTGGGACGATATTAATGATGTTCATTTCCGGCTTAACATGGCTAAATACTGGGAACTACGCCCCAAAACCTTTGCGGCACTTGGTATTCGCAGTCAGGCCAAGTTCTCGAATGAACAGCCATATATTAACCAGCAGGCGTTGGGTTACGGCGATGATTACCTGCGCGGGCTGGAATATTATGTGATAGATGGCACCAGCTTCGCAGTGCTTAAATCCACCCTCCGTCAGGAATTATTGTCTTTTAAACTAAAGCTTCCCATCGTTCCTAAAAAATTCAACACCGTTCCGGTGCGCATCCTTGCAAAAGTATTCGGGGACGCGGGTTATGCCTACAGTAAGTACCCGGGCAATGGTTTCCTCAATAACCGGATGTTATATACCGCAGGTGTGGGGGTAGACATTGTTTCGTTCTACGATACCTGCCTGCGGATAGAGTATAGCTTTAACCAGTTAGGGCAAAAAGGACTATTTTTACACACGAGCGTGGATATGTAACTGTGGAGCTGTTAGCTTTTTGCCGTTAGCTTTTAGAAAAGCGGCACTAGCAGCTGGCAGCTAACAGCTAAAAGCTTAGAAAAATTATGCAGGTAGCACTATATAGCAGGGGATTTATTACAGAAGATATCGCAAACATCCGCTTATTGCTGGAAGAATTGCAGCGGGCAGAAATAGAGGCCATCATTTATGAGCCTTTTTACCGTACCCTCCAGCAGCATATTCCCTTCGAAAGCGTTCCTTTACTTTTTAGTTCTGCAGAAGATTTGCCGGGGAAAATTGACTTTCTGATGAGTCTTGGTGGCGATGGTACGCTGCTGGATACGGTTTGTTATGTGCGCGATACCAATATTCCTGTGATCGGTATTAATTTTGGGCGCCTGGGCTTCCTGGCCAGTATTGGTAAAGAGGAAATTCATGCGCTGGTAAAGGCGTTGCTGAACCGTACCTATGTGGTAGATCAGCGGTCGCTGTTGCACCTGGATGCTAATGTGCCCCTTTTCGGAGATGTGCCTTATGCCCTGAATGAGTTTACCATTCACAAAAAGGATACTTCTGCCATGGTGAAGATCCATACTTACCTGAACGGAGAATTCCTGAATACTTATTGGGCAGATGGACTGATAGTGGCTACACCTACCGGATCAACCGGATATTCACTGAGTTGTGGCGGCCCTATTGTATTTCCGGATGCCGGCAATTTTGTAATTACCCCGGTGGCGCCGCATAATCTGAATGTAAGGCCCATCATTGTTCCAAATAATAATATCATTTCTTTCGAAGTAGAAGGACGCAGTGATCAGTTTCTGTGTACTATGGATAGTCGCATGGAAACAATTGATAATACTGTGCAGTTGGCTATTAAAAAGGAAGAATTCAAGCTGAGCTTGCTAAGGCTGGATGACAGCAATTTTCTGCACACGTTGCGCAATAAATTATTATGGGGTATTGACGCGCGGAACACGATTAAAATATAGAAATGTAAAATATATTGTTACATTTACAAATATATTGCCCGCTGATTGTAATATAAATTATGCCCGGGACTGAGGCGTTCGTTTAAACAGTAAGCATAATCATCAGCCATACATTAAATAAATCCGGCATTTTAGCGTTTAAGTAGAACTGATTTATGCTGAAACCTTTTCTATATCTAAAATATATCCCCTTATTATTGCTGTTGGCGACAGGTTGTCTGTTTGCAAATCGTGCATCTGCGCAGAATGAGTTGTCATATGTAGGGGAGTTGGGTTTATCCATTGGCGGGGCGCAATACTTTGGGGATCTGAATACCCGGGGAGCGTTGAATACGCTGAAACCTGCTGTGGGTATATACTATAGAAAGTATATGAATGATTATGTAGGTGTACGGGTGCATGGTCGGTACATGCAGTTGGGTTACTCCGACGTGTACAACAAAAATGAATTTCAAAATCGCCGCAACCTCAGTTTCAATACTAATTTGTTTGAATTGTCCCTGCAGGGGGACTTTAATTTTTTCCGGTTTGAGCCCGGAAGCCTATATGAGCGGTTTTCGCCCTATCTCACAGGGGGAGCCAGTATTTTTTATTACAACCCTTATACTTATCTTGGCGGCGTGAAATATTTTTTACAGCCTATGCGTACCGAAGGGCAGGGAACTGCCTTGTATCCGGATCGCAAGCCCTATAGCCTGGTATCTTATGCCTGGTTAATAGGAGGGGGCTTTAAATATAATATTTCCAAAAAGGTGAATGTGGGTCTCGAAGCCCTGTATCGTTTTACGCAAACTGATTACCTGGACGATGTAAGTACTACTTACGCCGGCCCTGCTGCTTTTCCTGCCTTACCTAACGGGCAGCCAACGGTAGCAGCGCAATTGCAGGACAGGTCGGGGGTAAAAGGTACACCTATCGGGGTAATGGGCCGGCAGCGCGGGAATAGCCGGGATAAGGATCAGTTTTTAACGATTGAGCTCACGATCAGCATTCTTTTTACTTCTTACAACTGTAAATTTTAATTTAAGAAGAAAATACTTTCTGCCGGCGGCCTTTCCATACCTGCGAACCGCCTTCATCGGTCTCCGAAATTGCTAAAATCCCCACTGGTATTGAATTCGCTGTTAAAACTACGTTAAAACACCTTCTTAGGCTTTGCCAAAAAAGTCATTACTCTATTTTTGTATCTTTGCACCCTTTTAGTAAATCTGTTATAATCTGTTATAATACGCCTGACACAAATGAGCTTGAAGGATAAATTGGACTTACAACGGTTACCGCGCCATATAGCCATTATTATGGACGGGAACGGCCGTTGGGCAAAGGAGCGGGGACAAGACAGGCTGTACGGACACCACGAGGGGGTAGAAAGTGTGCGAAATATAGTGGAGACCTGTGCAGAACTTGGGATAGGTTATCTGACCCTATACGCGTTTTCTACCGAGAACTGGGACCGCCCGGTTTACGAAGTTAATGGCATCATGGAACTGCTTGTAAACACTATCCGGATGGAAGTGAATACATTGTCAAAAAATAATATCCGTTTGAGTGTAATAGGTGACATGGATATGTTACCTCCCCAGGCTCAACGGGAAATGGAGGAGGCAATAGCCCTTACAAGCCAGAATACCGGCCTCAATCTCATTATGGCTCTCAGCTACAGTGCAAGGTGGGAAATCGTGAATGCGGCCAGGAAAATAGCCCTGGACGTGAAAAATGGAGCCCTGGACCCAGCAGCTGTTACACCTGAGGTATGGGAAAAATATCTCTGTACCACCGGCCTGCCGGACCCTGAATTAATGATTCGTACCAGTGGGGAATGCAGGATCAGTAACTTCCTACTATATCAACTGGCCTATGCGGAACTGTATTTTACAGATACCCGTTGGCCGGATTTCCGCAATGAACATCTTTACCAAGCCATCTTAAATTACCAAACCAGAGAACGGCGCTTTGGCAAAACAAGCGAACAAATTCAGCAGAATGAAGAAATTATTTCCTAAGGGCCTTCTGGCTATAGCATTATGTTGCAGTGCAGGCATTCGTGTATCCGCTCAGCAAAAAGATACCGTGCCCCCCTCGCAGCCCCCTGCTAATCCGCCGGCCGTTTCTCCTATTAACATGGGAAATCCGCAACAGTACGAAATTGCCGATATTACCGTTGCCGGTACCCAATACCTGGATAAGTCATTGCTGCTGTCGCTTTCCGGCCTCAGTGTAGGTGACAAGGTAACCTATCCGGGTGGTGACCAGTTTACCAAGGCCATCCAAAGCCTTTGGTCACAAAGACTGTTCGCAGACGTGACCATCTACGTAACCAAAATTGAAGACAATAAGATCTGGCTGGAAATAGGATTAACGGAAATGCCCCGTATGTCCACTTTCTCCTTCAAAGGAATTAAAAAAACCGAAGCAGACGATATTGCTGCCAAAGCAACTTTGCGTAAAGGAAGTGTAATTACCCAGGCGATGAAACAAAACGTGATCGGGGTAGTACATAAATTCTATGCGGATAAAGGTTTTGGCAACGCCAGTGTAAAAATTGAAGAAAGAGCCGATAGTGGACAGGTGAACTCTAAACATGTGATCTTTACTGTTACTAAAGGAAGTAAAGTACGTATCGAAACAATTAATCTTGTGGGCAACTATAACATTGCCGATAACAAGATCAAGAAAAAGATGAAGGGTACAAAAGAGCGCTCCCGCTTTACCCTGCATCCTGATACGGAACATGTGTATGAAGACTCCCTGGCCCAGCCGGATGATTTCTGGCAAACCTATGGTTTCCTGCAACCTACCCGTGCACTGGAAAAGCTGGATCCTTATTTCCGCTTTAAACTGTTCAGCTCTGCCAAGTTCAACGAAACCAAATACCTGGAAGATAAAAGTAAAGTAGTCGGTCTCTATAACTCCAAAGGTTATCGTGATGCCCTCATCGTAAGGGATACTACTTACAAAACCCGCACGCAGAATCTGAATATTGATATGCAGATCTCTGAAGGAAAAAAATATTATTTCGGTGATATCACCTGGAAAGGTAATACCCGTTATTCCGACTCTGTATTGACCCGCTTACTCGGTATCAAGAAAGGGGATGTGTACAACCTGGAATTGCTCGAAAAAAGAATTGGTAAACAAATGTCACAGGAAGGTGGCGATATCAGTGGTTACTATATGGACTACGGTTACCTCTTCTTCCAGATCGATCCGGTGGAAATCGGGATCCGTGGAGATACCATCGACTACGAAATCCGTTTGCGTGAAGGTCCGCAGGCTACCATCAAGGAGGTACGCATTGCCGGTAACGAAAAAACAAATGAACACGTTATCCGCCGTGAGCTGCGCACTATACCAGGTGAAAAATTCAGCCGTCAGGATCTGATCCGTTCCAATCGTGAAATTGCCAACCTCGGCTTCTTCAACCCGGAAAAGATTGGTATGAACCCCGTACCTAACGTACAGGATGGTACCGTGGATATTGACTATACTGTAGAAGAAAAAGCCAATGACCAGTTGGAACTGTCTGCTGGTTGGGGTGGTTATATCGGGTTAACCGGTACCCTCGGCGTAACGTTCAATAACTTCTCTCTACGTAACATCTTCAGAAAAGAAACCTGGGATCCTTTACCAAGTGGAGACGGTCAGAAACTGTCTGTTCGTGTATCTTCCAATGGTAAAGCTTACCGTTCTTATAACTTCTCTTTCACTGAGCCATGGCTGGGTGGAAAAAAGAGAAACCAGTTTTCTGTGAGCTTCTATAGCAGCTACCAGAATCCTTATGCTTATAATGATTATTACAAACTGCCCGGAGATACCACTACTTCCACCAATGGTCACTTCAAGGTATTAGGTGCTTCTGTATCACTGGGTAAACAGCTGAAATGGCCGGATGACTATTTCACCCTGATTTACTCTTTGAACTACCAACAGTATAAACTGAAGAACTATAACTATTTTGGTATCCAGGGTTTTGAAAATGGTACCTCTAATAACGTGAACATTAAACTGACGCTGGCACGGTCTTCTGTGGATCAGCAGATCTTCCCGCGCAGTGGTTCCAACTTCATGTTATCAGCGCAGTATACGCCTCCATATTCCTTGTTTAATCCTGATAAGGACTATTCCAAGGAACCGGCTTCTGAGGCGTTTAAATTTATCGAGTACCAGAAGTATCGCTTTAACGCAGAATGGTATGTTCCTTTGAGCCGTCCGATGGGTAGTGATAACAAAACGTTTGTATTGAAAGTGGCGGCAAAGTTTGGTTATATTGGCCGTTACAACAACCGTACAACGTTGTCTCCGTTCGGTAGGTTTGAAATGGGTGGTGATGGTTTGAGTAACTTTGCTATCTACGATCGTGATATCATCTCCCAGAGAGGTTATCCGGTGTATTATACTTCCAATCCAAGTGTTAATCCTGAAAACGGACAACCTGCCAACTACTCTGGTTTCACGGTGTTTAATAAGTTTGTGATGGAACTGCGGTATCCATTCAGTCTGAATCCAAGTTCTACGATCTTTGGTCTGGCTTTCCTGGAGGCTGCGAATGGTTATAAGGATATTAAAGAATACAATCCGTTCCTGTTACGTCGTTCTGCTGGTATTGGTATGCGTTTCTACCTGCCAATGTTCGGATTACTTGGATTTGATTACGGTATTGGGTTTGACCGTCTTACGCCAGGTGGTGGTCTGAAAGACGCGGCTAAGTTTACCTTTATGCTCGGCTTTGAACCAGAATAATGTGAAAATAAATTATATATTGCAAGTTTAACCGTTGTTTTGGTTTTGCAAAAAATCTATTGTAGCATGAAAAAAATATTTATTACAGCCGCTATTGTATTGGCTATGGGCGGTGCAGCAAGTGCACAGCGCTATTGCGTGATAGATACAAAATATATACTGGAAAGTATTCCTGAATACAAGGAATCGCAGAAAAAGCTGGATGCCGTTGCTGAACAGTGGCAGAAGGAAATTGACGCTAAATTCCAGGAAGTAGATAAGATGTACAAGTCTTATCAGGCCGAACAGGTAATGCTGACGGAAGAACTGAAGCGGAAACGTGAAGACGAGATTGTAGCAAGAGAAAAAGAGGCAAAGGATTTGCAGAAGAAGCGTTTTGGTTACGAAGGAGATCTTTTCAAGAAAAGAGAAGAACTGGTAAAACCAATCCAGGACAGGATCTACAATGCTGTACAGAAGTTATCTGCCAGCAGAATGTTTGACTTTGTACTGGACAAGGCCGCAGGTGCCACCGTTATTTTCTCTGATCCCAAGCTGGACAAAAGCGAAGAGATTCTGAAATCCTTAGGGGTAAAGAAATAATCGTGTACCTATTTTTTAACTATAAGTATTTAAATTTTTTTAAACACAGACAACATCATGAAGAAGTACGTAATTATTGCTTTTGTGGCGGTTACCGGTTTGTTCAGCGTGAATGCAATGGCACAATCCAAAGTAGCGCATATCAATGCACAAGCACTGGTAGCCAGCATGCCGGAAGCTAAGAAGGCAGAAACTGATCTACAGACTTTTGCTCAGAGCCTGGAAGGTGAGGGTAAAACTATGGTGGATGAGTACACAAAGAAAATGAAGGATTTTGATGACAAGGCGGCCACTATGACCGACAATATGAAAGAAATCAAAGGTCGTGAAATCCAGGATGCTCAGAAACGTATCCAGGACTACCGCGAAGCTGCTGAACAGAAAGTACAGGCTAAACAGCAGGAACTGCTGAAACCTATCTACGATAAAGCACGCAAAGCCATTGAAGATGTAGCAAAGGAAAAAGGTTACGGTTATGTAATCGACAGCTCAGCTGGTATGCTGCTGGTTTCTCCTGCTGCAGATGATATCCTGGCAGCCGTTAAGACTAAATTAGGCGTTAAATAATTAATTATTTTAATGTAAAGGTGGAATGCGGCTAACACTGCATTCCACCTTTACATTTAGGAATTTGGATTTTAATTTTACTTTCTAAATATTTTCTGCTACCTTTGCCTTCCGTTTTAAAAAACAGTATACTTTAATTCGGGAGTTTTAGTATAGTACAGGTAAAAACAAAAAAAAGAAATGAAACGTACTTTTCAACCGCATAACAGACGCAGAAAGAGCGTTCACGGCTTCAGAAAGAGAATGGAAACCGCTAATGGCCGTAAGGTATTGGCTTCCCGTAGAGCAAAAGGTCGTAAGAAGCTGACTGTTTCTGACGAGCGTAAGCTGAAATAATTATAGTAGCTAAATACTATTTGCCATAAAAACTTATTCTTTTAGAAAGGAAGAAAGGTTAAAAAGCAGAAAACTTATTGAAACGCTTTTTCGTGAAGGAAAAGCGTTTTCTGTTTTTCCATACCGTGTGGTATACATGCCCCTACAGGAGCCGTGTAAATATCCTGTGCAGGTAGGCTTTAGTGCCGCTACCCGCAAGTTCCCACATGCAGTAGACCGTAACCGCATCAAACGCCTGGGCCGTGAAGCCTGGCGCCTGCAAAAGCAGGAGTTATATGACCACCTCCAGTCACAATCCCGGCAGCTCGCCGTTTTCCTGATCTACACCGACAAAAAAATAGCCTCCTTTTCTACCCTGCAAGGCAAAATTTCGGTAATTTTAAAGAAGCTGCAAACCAGTATTTAGCCTTTGGAAATTGGCTTTTAGCTGATTGCAGCAAATGGAGTATCCGATATCGCGGAATGCATCAATATTTTGTCACTAAAAGCTAATTGCTAAGAGCTAAAAGCTGTTTATATGAATCGTGTAGTGCGCTGGCTGACTTACCCATTTATTTTCCTGATAAAGATCTATCAATGGTTTATTTCGCCCCTGCTGGGCAGTAAATGCCGTTATACGCCCACCTGTTCTCAGTATGGGATCGAAGCATTTAAAAAATATGGGCCCCTCAAAGGTGGCTATCTCACCATAAAGCGTATATTGTCATGCCATCCCTGGGGTGGGCATGGATATGATCCGGTTCCCTGAACAGTGAAACCGGTTGCCAACTATTAATCGTTCATCTTATACATTCTTGCATGCGTGCGTTTTTTAATAAAAGAAAGAAACTGACAGCAGCGCTGTTGTTGCTGATTACAGCAGCAGGCATCTTTGCTTTCAATGAAAACGATAAATACTTCCAGATTGCCAAGAACCTGGACATATTCGCGGCTTTCTACCGGGAGTTGAACACTTACTACGTAGATGATCTGCCTCCTGAAAAAGTGATGCGCAAGGGCATTGAGGCCATGTTGGAAGAAACGGATCCTTTTACAGATTTTGTTTCCGAAGAAAACCTCGATGACCTCAAATTCATGGCTACCGGTAAATACGGCGGCGTAGGCGCCTCCATCAATACCAACGGTGAATGGACCTCTATCACTGATGTATACGAAGGCAGCCCAATGGATAAAGCCGGCGTAAAACCAGGTGATATCATTGTGAGCATGGACGGTAAATCCATAAAGAATGTGGCCCAGGAAGACGTGAGCAAACAACTGAAAGGCGCTGCAGGTACCCCGCTGGACATGGTTTTCAGAAATCCGGTAACCGGCGTGGAAACCCCAAAAAAGATCATCCGCGAAGAAATTAACGTAAAGTCCGTGAGCTACGCCGGCATACTGAAAAACGACATCGGCTACATAAAAATGACCCAGTTCACCGAAAACAGTGGCGCCATGGTACGCCGGGCGGTAGAACAACTGAAACAAACCAATCCTTCCCTGAAGGGAATGGTGCTGGACCTCCGGGGCAATCCCGGCGGCTTGCTGGATGAAGCTGTAGTCGTAGCCAATATTTTTGTAGATAAAAACAAACTCATTGTCAGCACCCGTGGTAAAGTGAAAAACTGGGATCGCAGCTACGAAACATCAGATCAGCCGGTAGACGTACATCTGCCATTAGTAGTACTCACCAATCATTCCTCTGCTTCTGCCTCAGAAATAGTGGCAGGCAGCATTCAGGACCTGGATCGCGGCCTCGTAATCGGCCAGCGCTCCTACGGCAAAGGACTGGTGCAAACCACCCGGCAGCTGCCTTATAACACCAAATTGAAGGTAACCACCGCTAAATATTATACGCCCAGTGGCCGTTGTATCCAGGCAATAGATTATTCTCACCGCAATGATGATGGCAGCGTAGACTATGTACCGGATTCCCTGCGTAAATCATTTACCACCATTGGTGGCCGCGCAGTGAAAGATGGTGGTGGTATAGAACCGGATGCGAAAGTAGAACCTACCTACATCAGCCAGGTAGCGATTAGCCTCATCCGCAAACAATTTATCTTCGATTATGCTACCAGTTATTATTACAACCATCCGAAAATAGCTGCTGCCGGTAGTTTCACGCTCACGGATGCGGAATTCGATGATTTCGAACGCTACCTCGACAACAAAGATTACAGCTATAAAACCCGTAGTGAAGAAGCACTGGACTCTTTCAAAAGCACCGCTAAGAAAGAAAAGTATTATGATGCGGTTGCCAAAGAACTGGAAACGCTGGAAACTAAAATGAAACATGATAAAAAGCAGGACCTGCTGAAAAATAAAGAAGAGATAAAACGCTTGCTGGAAGAAGAGATCGTTAACCGGTACTATTTACAGAGAGGTCGTATTATCAAATCACTGGAATGGGATAATGAAGTAAATACAGCTTCAGACATCCTGCATAATCAGGCTAAATATAAACAGTTGCTGACAGCTGCGAAATAAAAACACGGCTACTGATTTATTGAGAATAAGAAAATATAAAGCGCGCATTCCAGACCAGCCGGAATGCGCGCTTTATATTTTTGCCGGGTTACTAAAATTATGAATTCCGGTGAATTGTTTATATTTTGAGAAATCTCAGTGAATAATAAACAGTTATCATTTACAACCTAAAAGGGTTAAATCATGCCAGTAAATTCCAATGAAGACTCTCGCCGGAGTTTTATCAGCAAATTTGCCAAAGGAGTAGTGGGCGCATCGCTGCTACCCAGTATTCTGACTGCTGCTGACAAAAAAAGAAATATTGAATCGCTTTCCCGTTTAAGGGAAAAGTATAGTGCAAACGACCAGATTCAGATAGCGTTGATAGGCGCTGGTGGAATGGGTACTGCAGACGCCAACACCGCGATTACTGTACCGGGTGTGAAGCTGATAGCCGCCTGCGACCTTTACGATGGCCGCCTGGCAGATGCTAAAAAGAAATGGGGGAATGATATTTATACGACCCGCAATTACCAGGAAATTCTTGACCGCAAAGATATTGACGCTGTAATTATTGCAGTACCTGATTTCTGGCACAAGGATATTTCTGTGGCTGCTATGAACAAAGGCAAATCCGTGTATTGCGAAAAGCCAATGGTGCACGATATCACTGAAGGACCTGCGGTAGTAGAAGCACAACAACGCAATGGAAAAGTAGTATATCAGGTGGGTAGCCAGGGGATGAGTTCTCTCGGAAATGAAAAAGCAAGACAGCTGCTGAAAGATGGCGCTATCGGTAAACTGAACTATGCAGAAGGTTTCTGGGCGCGTATGTCGCCTACCGGTGCATGGCAGTACCCGATTCCGGCTGATGCATCCGCTAAAACTGTTGATTGGGAGGCTTACCTCAAGAACGCACCAAAGCGCGATTTTGACCCATTACGTTTCTTCCGCTGGCGTAATTATAAAGATTATGGTACCGGCGTATCAGGTGATCTGTTCGTACACCTGTTTTCCAGCCTTCACCTGGTAACCGGCTCCCTTGGTCCCAACAAAGTAATGGCTACCGGTGGCTTACGTTATTGGAAAGATGGCAGGGAAGTACCTGATGTAATGCTGGGTATGTTCGATTATCCTGAAACAGCTATACACCCTGCGTTTAACCTGTCGCTCCGCGTAAACTTTGTGGATGGTACCGGTGGTACCAATTACCTGCGTATGGTGGGTAGTGAGGGCTCCATGACAGTAGAGTGGGATAAAGTAACCCTGTATCGGAACAACGTACATGTAGACGAGAATGATCCGCTGGCAGCAGCGAATGCAGCGGCAGCCAACACAGGCAAATCATACGCCTATCACCGTGCAGAGATACTTCCACAGGAAAAAATGGAGTATGAAGCAGAGAAGGGTTATAAAGGTGCTCACTTCGATCATTTCTACAACCTGTTTAATGCGATGCGTACTGGTGGTAAAGTAGCAGAAAATCCTACTTTCGGTTTCCGCGCTGCTGCACCGGCATTGCTGTGTAACGAAAGCTATTTCGAAAATAAGATTATCCACTGGGATCCAACAAATCTTAAAGTGGTGAGCAAAGCGTAAAGCCGAAGGCAAAAAGCAAAAAGCTATTGTGTAGTAGAGTAAAGCGTATAACCGCTTATATCTCGTACATAATAGCTTTTTGCTTTTTGCCTTCGGCTTCAGGCCTTATTGCGCTGCTTCAAAGCGTTTGCTGATAGCGTTCCAGTCAATTACATTCCAGAATGCTTTCAGGTATTCCGGACGGCGGTTCTGGTATTTCAGGTAGTAAGCATGTTCCCAAACGTCTACACCCAGGATTGGCGTGCCTTTTACTTCAGCAACGTCCATCAGTGGATTGTCCTGGTTAGGTGTGGAAGAAACTTCCAGTTTACCATCTTTTACCAGCAACCATGCCCAACCTGAACCGAAGCGGGTAGCACCGGCAGTGTTGAATTTTTCCTGGAATGCTTCAAAAGAACCAAAGGTGCTGTTGATAGCATCTGCCAGTTTACCACTTGGAGCGCCGCCTGCATTAGGAGCGAGGCTGGTCCAGAAGAAACTGTGATTCCAGTGACCACCGCCATTGTTTCTTACAGCAGGACTGATTTTACCGGCATTAGCTACCAGTTCTTCCAGTGATTTGTTTTCGTTTTCTGTACCTGCAACTGCCTTGTTCAGATTGTCTACATAAGCCTGGTGGTGCTTACCGTGGTGAATTTCCATTGTCAGTTTATCGAAATTCGGCTCTAACGCGTCAGTTGCGTATGGTAAGCTCGGAAGTGTAAATGCCATAACTCAATTTTTTATGGGTTTTAAAATATGATTTCTTGATAGTCGCCAAATTTACTGCCAATCCGTTAAAATTTAGCCATTTAATTATTTAGTTATTTAGATATTTAGTTTCAGTTAGCCGCTTATATCTGTAAAACCCAATAACGCAACAGTAAAATAGGGAAATCAACTAATGCCTGGGCTTGATCATATGGAAAATTATTTTATATTTACGGATACTCGGTTTAACAGGACGTAACATTAGGCATATTTCGTGTGTGCTTGGTAGTTGTTTACCTATTGTTTGTTTAAAACTTATAGTATGCAGACAGGCTCGGACTCAGGGCAAAATTTTTCCCTCAATGCCTTACAAAAGGAAAATGAGTATTTAAGAAATCGTATTAATTGGCTGGAGAGCGTTTTACATCATGTACCCGCCATGATTTACAGCTACGACAATAATAGCAAATCCGTTACCTGGTGTAATGAACGCCTGGCAGAAACAGTCGGATTTTCTTCAGAAGAGATGACAGGCATGGGGATGGAGTTTTTCCGGCACATCATGCATCCGGAGGATTTTAAACTGGCAGCTGTAGCACAGCAATCGTTCATTAATAACAAGGCGCAATTTGGAGGCCTGGCCCGCATACGCAAAAAGGG
The DNA here is from genome assembly GCF_056394125.1 of Chitinophaga sp. 10T418. Lineage (NCBI taxonomy): Bacteria > Pseudomonadati > Bacteroidota > Chitinophagia > Chitinophagales > Chitinophagaceae > Chitinophaga > Chitinophaga sp. 10T418. Next base: position 240,004 of record NZ_JBFTHG010000004.1, on the reverse strand, counting down.
TGAGGTAGATTACCGTTGGTTGCTGGGTCTGGAAGTACCCTTTACGCATGATAAGAATGGGCGGGTGGTAGAAATCATCTGTGCCTTCCTGGATCTGACCAATGCGATTGATACCAATGCACAGCTATCAGAAGCATTGAGCGCTATCCTGCGCCGGCAGAATGAAAACCTGTTTAATAAGCTGACACCAAGAGAGAAAGATGTACTGGCCATGGCCGTAAAAGGACTCAATAACAAGGAGATCGCCCATTCGTTGAACCTTAGCCGTTATACCGTAGAAACCCACCGGAAAAACATCCGTCTGAAACTGAAAGTGCGTAATACTTCCGAGCTGGTAACCATTGCACGCAAGATAGGATTTGAATAAAATAGAAAGGAGAAGATAGTATCAACATGTACGTTTGCACCCGCGTAGGTGCCTCACACTTTTTTTAGACCTTGTGCGTAGAACCCATAATTCTAAATCGTATTTTCCTGTCAACCAATAACTAGCCTAAAAATTTGTTAAAAAGATTTTTGCTAAAAATTGCTAAATTTTTTAAAAATACCCAATCTTGGGTATTTGCTCGTTTTTCAAACTCCACTAATTTAGTGAATTAAATATTACGTGTGTTTTTTAAACGCCCGACATGATTATTAGCCGAAATACCCCTATGACTATGATAACCGAGGAAAGAGCATTTTATATTTTGCAACTGGAAGAATCTGCAACTGCTGAAGAAATTGTGGCCCGCTATGAAATTTTGAAAGACCAATACAGGAGGATAAAAGATGAAACAGAAGACCTTAGAACACGGCTCGCCTATCAATTAAAACAAATAGAACTGGACGACGTATTTATCTATTTCAGAAGAAAACAAAGAATATAAAGGATAACTGACTAAGCTTTTTTATTATTCATTCGTTGTGTTTTTAAGCTCAGCTTTCATCCATTGTTATTTTCTTTATTACTACCTCCAAATTTTCTTCTTTTAATATATCCGTTGGGAAAACTATGCCTATCTACCCCTGTTGGCTTTATTTCAGTATATTTACGAGCTTAAACCCTACCTAAACAATCATACTATGAATGTGTACTTGATTACTTTACTGGTATTGGCGTTCCTGGTTTTAATGTCGTGCTTCGTTACTGTACAACAGGGTAACATCGGCGTAACGACCATCTTCGGTAAATACAACCGGGTATTGTTTCCAGGATTGAACTTCAAAATACCTGTTATTGAAAAGGTATTTAAAAGAGTATCTATCCAGAACAGGTCTGTAGAACTGGAATTCCAGGCAATTACCATTGATCAGGCGAACGTTTACTTCAAAGCCATGCTGTTATATGCCGTATGGAACCAGCAGGAAGAAACGATTAAGAATGTGGCTTTCAAGTTTATGGATGAAAGAAGCTTTATGCAGGCGCTGGTGCGCACTATTGAAGGTTCTATCCGTGGATTTGTGGCTACAAAAAGACAAGCAGAAGTACTGGGCCTGCGCAAAGATATTACCGAGCACGTAAAAGAGCAGATCGACAAAACCCTGGAAGAATGGGGTTTCCATCTGCTGGATCTGCAAATGAACGACATCACTTTTGATGAAGTGATTATGAAGTCCATGGCACAGGTAGTAGCTTCCAATAATCTGAAAGCAGCTGCTGAGAACGAAGGACAGGCATTGCTGATCACTAAAACCAAAGCAGCAGAAGCAGATGGTAATGCCATCAAAATTGCTGCAGAAGCTGAACGCCAGGCCGCTCAGCTGCGTGGTATGGGTGTGGCACTGTTCCGGGAAGAAGTAGCCAAGGGTATGAGTATGGCCGCTAAAGAAATGCAGCAGGCTAACCTGGATACCTCGGTGATCCTCTTTTCCATGTGGACAGAAGCCATTAAACATTTTGCTGAAAACTCAAAAGGAAACGTCATTTTCCTGGATGGCTCTTCTGAAGGTATGGATCATACCATGAAGCAAATGATGGGGATGAATAAACTGATGGATTCCAATAAGAAATAATTATCTTCTTTGTTCAAAGAAAGTTTTCATCAGTTGTAAACTTTCTTCGCTGCACGGACCGGCTTCCAGTTTTGTTTTAGGATGAAACGGGGACCGGTCACCGGTAGCTCTGCGATAGCTGTTCTTGTCATCTGCAGCCGCATACACAATCCTGCCAATCTTGCTCCAGTAAAGGGCTCCCGCACACATCAGGCAAGGCTCTACGGTTACAAATAAAGTAGCTTCCATTAAATATTTACTACCCAGTGTATTAAACGCGGCTGTTAATGCAATCATCTCCGCATGCGCCGTACAATCATTTAATCTTTCCACATGATTATAGCCACGGCCAATGATCCGGTTATTTAATACTACTACTGCACCAATAGGTACTTCTCCGTCTTCAAAGGCTTTGCGTGCCTCCTGCAGCGCCTGCCGCATAAAATGTTCATCGGTCATATATAGCTCTTAGCTGTTGGCAGTTGGCGGTTAGTCTTGGTACCGGAGTAGTGATAGACGAACGGCCAACTGCTTTTAGTGAATGATGTCTATTGAATAGCTGAAGAATAAAAGCTAGAGGCTAATATCTAACAGCTGAATGAATTCTTCTTCTGAAAGTATTTTAACGGTATTGATTTTCTTGGCTTTTTCCAGTTTGCTGCCGGCATCATCTCCCACTACGAGGTAGTTGAGTTTGCTGCTCACGCCACTCACTATTTTACCCCCTTCTTTTTCAACCATTTCTTCTGCGTCACTACGTTTTAGTTTATGCAGGGTGCCGGTAAATAAAAACGTTTGTCCGTTGAGGTTACCTGATGTAGGTGCTGACTTTTTAGTGTTTTCCATGTTGATGCCCAGCGCGGCCAGTTTATCCAGCATGGCGATGTTATCTTCATTGGCAAAAAACACACGGATAGAGCCGGCTACTTTCGGGCCTATATCTTCCAGTGCCAGGATCTGTTCTTCTGTCCAGTTTTGAAGATCCATGATATGCGTTACTGCGTTGGCCAGTGTTTTAGCGGTGGTTTCACCTACATAGCGTATACCCAGTCCGAATATGAGCCGGTGCAGCGGTTGTGTTTTGGATTGTGCAATGGCCGTTTCCAGGTTGGTCAGTGATTTTTTGCCGAAGCCTTCCAGTGCGCCTATTTTCTCAAAGTCCAGTTCGTAGATGCCCGGAATATCTTTCAGTAGTCCTAATGAAAAGAACTTGCGCACATTGCTTTCGCCAAAGCTTTTAATATCCATGGCGTCTTTACTCACAAAGTGAATCATTCTTTCCACTACCTGTGCTTCGCAGTTAATGTTGGTGCAGCGCCACACAGCTTCGTCTGCTGTTTTTACCAGCTTATCGTGACATACCGGGCAGTGGGTAGGGAACACAATGTCCTGTTCGCTGCCATCCCGCAGGTCGGCTACAGATTTTACGATGTAAGGTATCACATCTCCCGCTCTTTCTACCAGTACAGTATCGCCCAGCTTCAGGTCTTTCTCTTTAATCACTTCTTCATTAAAAAGAGAAATGGAGCCAACGGTAACGCCGCCAATGGGCACAGGATCAATCTTTGCCACAGGCGTAACAGAGCCGGTGCGGCCCACCTGAAATTCTACGCTGMGCAGCTTGCTGGTAGCCTGTCGTGCTTTGAATTTATAGGCAATAGCCCAACGTGGGTGATGCGTGGTCATGCCCAGTTTATCCTGCAGGTTATAGTCGTTCACTTTTACCACCATACCATCTATTTCATATGGGAGGTTATCGCGTTCATTTTCAAACCACAAACAATGATCAATCACCGCCTGAATGCCTTTGACTACTTTTTTTTCTTTGGCCGGACTGCGGAATCCCAGCGTAGATAATAGTTCCAGCGTGCCACTATGCGTTGTAAGCGCATCGGGTTCTGTTTGCCCCGGGTTTATGGTATGATAGCTCATATGGTACAGAAAAGCTTCCAGTCCACGTTTGGCCACTTCGTTAGGGTCTACCATCCGGAGGGAACCGGAGGCGGCATTGCGTGGATTAGCCAGTGGTGGTTGATTGTCGGCAATACGTTTTTCATTGAAGGCACTAAAGGTGTTTTTATTGATCAATACTTCCCCGCGGATTTCTATCTGGTGAATGCCGTATTTGGAGAACTTGGCAGACAATGGAATAGAGCGGATCTGTTTAATGTTGGTAGTAATATCTTCTCCCGCTACGCCATCGCCACGGGTGGCGCCACGTGTGAGCTGGTCATCTTCGTAAATCAGGGAAATGCTGGCGCCATCAAACTTAGGTTCAATGCAATATTCTATTTCAGGAATGCCGGCGCTTTCCCTGGCTTTGCGGTCCCAGTCAAGCAGATCATCTGCATTGTAGGAGTTCTCCAGACTGAGCATAGGTACCAGGTGAGGTACTGTAACAAATTCCTTGGTAAGCCCCTTGGCTACACGCTGGGTAGGGGAGTCGGCTGTGATGAGATCCGGATGTTCCAGCTCCAGCTTTTTAAGCCAGGCGAAAAGCTGATCGTATTCATAATCACTTATCACAGGTTCGCTCTGCACGTAGTAGCGCCAGTCGTTGTAACTGATCACACGGCGAAGGGCATCCAGGGTTTCATCAATGGATTGCAGCAGTTGCTGCTGCTGTAAGTGGCTGAGCAGATCTTTGGCCAGCTGCGCCAGGGTTATTTCTATCTCCTTTGTGTACATAATATGTGAAACTGAGACGTAAATTTAAACTTATCTTTCACGTTAGGGATATCTCTTCAAAAAATTCGGTGGATTTTGTTTTAAATGTGGTAATTTTTTCTTTCATTTGATTATAATTCTGCGTAAGAACAATTAACTGCGTTTTTCTGTAATTCCACGTTCCTTATGATGTCTATGTACACCAAGAACATCAATACGCACCTTGTAGAAATAAAAGACTATTTCAAGGTGGCGATTTCTGTAGACTGCGTTATTTTCGGCTTTAACAACGATGAGCTGAAGGTATTACTGATCGAATCAGATCTGAAAGAGTACAAAGGGAAATGGTCGCTGCTGGGCGATATTGTCCGGCCGGAGGAAGAGCTGGACGAAGCTGCTTATCGCGTGCTGAAAGCCCGTACAGGGCTGGATACTGTGTATATGGAGCAGGTACAGACCTTTGGTGCTATTCAGCGGCATCCTGCAGGCAGGGTGGTTACGGTAGCTTACTACTCTCTGGTGAATATTGAACATGTAGAGCTGAAGACGCATAATAACGAACTGCACTGGCATAGCGTTAAAGACCTGCAAGACATGGCCTTTGACCACAAGCAAATCCTGGATACCTGCCATGAGCGCCTGAAACAGCAGGTGCTGGTACAGCCTATCGGATTTAACCTGTTACCCCGTAAGTTCTCCCTCCGTGAGCTGCAAAATCTTTATGAAGCCATATTGGATATGGAACTGGACCGCCGCAACTTCAGAAAAAAGTTTTTATCCATGGATTTACTGATGGATTTAAACGAAGAAGAGGAAGATGTACCGCACCGTCCTGCCAAGCTCTACAAATTTAATTTTGATAAATATGACCAGCGTAAGAAGCGCTACCTGGGTATAGGCTTCTAGTGACGTTGTGATGGTACTTTTTTAGCCCGCACACACCTGTTTCTTATTATTTCCGTTAATTTTCATGAGGTCAAAATCCTTTACCAATAAGGATTTGGTAAGGTGCGTACCTGCAAATAATTTGCAGCATTCTTTTTCTTCAGAAAAAGAAAAAAAAGTTTGTATTTAACAAAAATTTAAGTAAGATTGTGTAAGATATACACATCCCAGAAAGCAACTTATTATTAGACATAAAACCAAAATTTAGGACTGATTCGCGCTAAGATTTTTTCACAGTATATTTCGTATGTAGAAAATTCCACTAAACAAGATTTAAAGACTACAAAATCATTCATCAATAAATTGATTTTATAGTTCCACGTTATGAATCATAAGACTGCTAAGCATTACTGCCTTGTGTCTTACTTTACGCTTTCCCTTGTACAGGCATTGTACAGGGGAAAGTTGTTTTAGGGAAATACTAAGCGATTTCGGAATCAGTTAAAAATTTTGCAACAAGACAAGGCCCCTGTTCAATCAATTCTAATTCTGGGTAAACCCGTGCTATACCGGCAGTTCAGCAGGTTTTTCCGTAACTTGCATTCTTCCTGTGGAGGAATGACAAAGACTGGATTACGACTAACGGATACCTAAAACTTACCATCATATTATGTCTTATACACCACAACATAAGGTTCGCATTGTAACAGCAGCAGCTTTATTCGACGGTCATGATGCGGCCATCAATATTATGCGGCGCATTATGCAGGCAAAAGGTGCCGAGGTAATTCATCTCGGGCATAACCGTTCTGCAGCGGAAATTGTAGACTGTGCTATTCAGGAGGATGCACAGGGAATAGCGGTAACATCCTACCAGGGTGGGCACGTGGAGTTTTTCAAGTATATGTATGACCTGCTGCAGGAAAAAGGCTGTGGCCATATAAAAATTTTTGGCGGCGGCGGTGGTACCATTCTGCCGGTGGAAATTGCAGAACTGCATGCATACGGCATTGCACGCCTCTATTCGCCCGATGATGGCCGGCAGATGGGACTGGAAGGCATGATTGAAGACCTGATCAGCCAGTGCGACATTGCCGTGAAACCACTCACAGAAGGTGGTAATGTGGAAGATATCCCGCAACTGCAAAAAGAAAAGAACCCGAAAATCATCGCCCGGTCTATCAGCCTGGCAGAAAATGATATGCCGGTAGCACTGCTCAAAGGACAGAAAACCAGCACCGCTGTAACGGTGGATGAAACGGCAACAGCACATATCACCCATACCGCAGCTGACCCGGAAAGATCTCCTGTACTGGGCATTACCGGAACAGGTGGCGCCGGTAAAAGTAGCGTCACCGATGAACTGGTGCGCCGCTACCTGAATCATACAAATGATAAAACGGTAGCCGTAATTTCGGTGGATCCATCCAAAAAGAAAACAGGTGGCGCTTTACTGGGCGACAGGATCCGTATGAACTCCATTCACCACCCCCGTGCCTACATGCGCTCCCTGGCTACCCGCGAAAGCGATAAAGCCATCAGTGAGCATATACAGGAAGCAATCGACATCTGCAAACTGGCTGCCTTCGATTTTATCATCCTCGAAACATCCGGTATAGGACAGAGCGATACTGCTATCACCGACTATTGCGATGTATCCCTGTACGTAATGACACCAGAGTATGGTGCTGCTTCCCAGCTGGAAAAAATTAACATGCTGGATTATGCAGATGTGATTGCCATCAACAAATTTGATAAAGCCGGCGCACTCGATGCTTTGCATGATGTGCGCAAACAATATAAACGCAACCACGGCCTCTGGGACGCCAAAGAAGATGCATTACCAGTAGTCGGTTCCATTGCCTCTCAATTCAATGATCCGGGTATTAACCTGTTGTTTGAAAGGGTAATGGAGAAAGTAGAAGAGAAAACCGGTACCAGCTTCGGCCCTATGGCCCATGAAAGCGTGAAATCTACTTCTACTAAATCACAGATCATTCCACCGGCAAGGGTACGCTACCTCGCCGAAATAGCAGAAGCCATCAGTGATTACAGCAAATGGACAGATGAGCAATGCAAAATCGCCACGCAGCTGTACCAGGTAGAAGGAGTCATCGCTTTGCAGCCAGCTCTCGCCGCCTCCCTCGCCGACATCAAAGCACACCTGGAGAAATCATTACACCCGGAGTGTAAAAAACTGGTGGAAGAATGGCCTGCCCTGCTGAAAAAATATACCGCTGATTTTTACGAATTCCAGGTAAGGGATAAAGTGATTAAATTACCACTCTATTCCGAAAGCCTTAGCCATAGTAGGATTCCTAAGGTTAGTTTACCTAAGTACAAAGACTGGGGCGATATTCTTCGCTGGCAGCTCACAGAAAATCTGCCTGGCGAGTTCCCTTATGCTGCGGGCGTATTTCCATTAAAAAGAGAAGGAGAAGATCCTACCCGCATGTTTGCCGGAGAAGGCGGACCGGAAAGAACCAATAAACGTTTCCACTATGTATCATTGGATCAACCGGCCAAGCGCTTGTCTACTGCATTTGACAGCGTAACTCTTTACGGCGAAGATCCTGCAGTAAGACCGGATATTTACGGTAAAGTAGGTAACTCCGGCGTGAGCATTGCCACTGTAGACGATGCTAAAAAATTGTACAGCGGATTTGATCTCTGTGATCCAAAAACCTCTGTATCCATGACGATCAACGGCCCAGCGCCCATACTGCTGGCATTTTTCATGAATGCCGCTATTGATCAGCAATGTGAAAAATACATCAAAGAAAATGGGTTGACCGACAAGGTAACCACACTGATAAAAACGAAATTCAAAGATCATCCGCTGCCGCATTACAGCGGCGACCTGCCAGCAGGTAACGATGGCCTGGGACTCCAGTTGCTGGGCATTTCCGGTGAAGAAGTACTGGACCGTGAGGTATATGAAAAAATAAAAGCACACGCATTAAGTACCGTTCGTGGTACCGTACAGGCAGATATCCTGAAAGAAGACCAGGCTCAGAACACCTGCATTTTCTCGACTGAGTTTGCACTGAAGTTAATGGGGGATGTGCAGGAATATTTTATCACAGAAAAAGTACGGAACTTCTATTCTGTGAGTATTTCCGGTTATCATATTGCCGAAGCCGGCGCCAATCCTATTACACAGCTGGCATTCACCCTGTCCAACGGATTTACCTATGTAGAGTACTACCTGAGCAGAGGCATGAGCATTGATGATTTTGCGCCTAACCTGTCTTTCTTCTTCAGCAACGGTATGGATCCTGAATATGCGGTAATAGGCCGTGTAGCCCGCCGCATCTGGGCAAAGGCCATCAAGTATAAATACAAAGGAAATGATCGTTCACAGAAGCTGAAATATCATATCCAGACTTCCGGCCGCAGTCTGCATGCACAGGAAATTGATTTCAACGATATCCGCACCACATTGCAGGCATTGTACGCCATCTATGATAACTGCAATTCCCTGCACACCAACGCATACGATGAAGCCATTACCACGCCTACAGAAGAAAGTGTGAGAAGGGCCATGGCTATACAGCTCATCATCAACCGGGAACTGGGTACCGCTAAAAACGAAAACCCGGTGCAGGGCGCTTTCTTTATTGAAGAGCTAACAGACCTGGTAGAAGAAGCCGTACTCAACGAATTTAATCGTATCACAGAACGTGGCGGTGTTTTAGGAGCGATGGAAAGAATGTATCAGCGTAATAAAATACAGGAAGAAAGCCTGTATTATGAATCACTGAAACATACGGGCGAATTCCCGATTGTAGGCGTAAATACTTTCCTGAATAAAAATGGGTCACCTACAATTATCCCGGCGGAAGTAATCCGTTCTACTACAGAAGAAAAAGAATTCCAGATACATACGCTGGAAGCCTTCCAGGAGAGACATCGGCACAAGAGTGCTGCAGCGCTGAAGCAGCTGCAGCTGGTAGCAGTGGGCAATGGTAATCTCTTCGCAGAACTGATGGAAACGGTAAAACATTGTTCCCTCGGACAGATTACACATGCACTGTACGAAGTAGGTGGACAGTACCGGAGAAATATGTAATTAAAGCGGAAAGCTTAAAGCAGAAAGCAAAAAGCTATTGAAGCGAATAACTAAAGTGGAAACAATACCCGCTCTGATAATTCGCTTCAATAGCTTTTTGCTTTCTGCTTTTTGCTTTCCGCTCTTTACATTATATTAGTATTACCTTTTATTGAACCATTATCTCCATAGAGTAGGGCGCCTATTTTTACAGCTTCACTTATCATCATCGTTATGAAGAAAATATTTTTCGTTTTCCTGTTTTTTGTGGGTTTACAAGCAACTGCACAAATCAAAGATACAGTGGCAAAACGTATTACATTACCCAATGGCTGGGCTTTAACGCCTGTGGGGCGTTCATTGCCATTGGGTGATTTACCATTGAACATGATACTGTCGCCTTCCGGGAAGTATCTGGCCGTTACCAATAATGGGCAAAGCCGGCAAACCATCCAATTGATAGATGCCGTAAAAGAGCAGCTGCTGGACGAAGTAACGATTCCGAAGTCATGGCTGGGATTGGCCTTTAGCAAGGATGAAAAGAAGTTGTATGCTTCCGGGGCCAACGATAATGTAATCTGGCAATATGCGATCACTAATAATAAATTGCAGGTAACAGATAGTATCCGGCTGGGCCTCGCCTGGCCGAAAGAAAAAATTTGTCCTACAGGTATGGTAATAGACCCATCACGTAACCGGCTATACGTAGTAACCAAGGAAGACAATAGTCTTTATGTGATCGATCTGCAGCAAAATAAAGTCATCTCACATATTCCTTTGGCGGCAGAAGCTTATACGGTCCTGCTGTCAAAAGATAGAAGCCACCTGTATATTTCCCTCTGGGGTGGTGATGCAGTGGCTGTGTTTGACATCGCTTCAGAGAAAATAAGCAATACGATTACCGTAGGCAGTCATCCCAATGAAATGATTCTATCTGCCAATGGGAAATACTTATATGTAGCTAATGCAAATGATAACTCGGTAGCCGTTATCAATACCGCAGATCATAAAGTAATTGAATCGTTGCAAACGGCATTGTACCCGGATGCACCCGCGGGGTCTACTACAAACGGACTGGCATTATCAGCTAATAATAAACAGCTGTACATTGCCAACGCAGATAATAATTGCCTGGCCGTTTTTGATGTGACCAATCCTGGCAAAAGCAGGTCTAAGGGATTTATACCAGTAGGTTGGTATCCTACCTGTGTAAGAGTAACGGGAAAGAAAGTATTCGTTGCCAATGGTAAAGGATTTACTTCTATGGCTAATCCTGATGGTCCTAATCCAATCAACAAAAAAGAGGAGAGTGGATCACATCAGGCGAATACAAGGAAAGACAGACCAGTACAATATATCGGTGGGTTGTTTAAAGGGACGTTGTCTGTTTTTAATGAACCAACAGATGCATTGTTGAGCCGCTGGTCCGGATGGGTATATGAGAATACACCTTATACAAAAGTGAAAGAACATACTGCTGCAGGAGAAGCTGGTAACCCGATTCCACGGACTGCCGGACAAACTTCTCCCATTAAATATGTTTTTTACATTATAAAGGAAAACCGTACCTACGACCAGGTATTGGGGGATATGACCGCAGGAAACGGAGATAGCAGCTTGTGTATTTTCCCTGAGCGTATTACGCCTAATCAGCATCGTTTATCCGGTGATTTTGTGTTACTGGATAATTTTTATGTAGATGCAGAAGTCAGCGCAGATGGACATAACTGGAGTATGGCGGCCTATGCTACCGATTACGTGGAGAAAACCTGGCCTACCAGCTATGGTGGCCGTGGTGGCACCTATGATTATGAAGGCAGCCGTAAAATAGCCTATCCAAAAAAAGGATTTATCTGGGATTATTGTAATCGTGCAGGCGTGACTTACCGTACTTATGGTGAGTTTGCGGGTAAAGGAAAAGCGGCGCTCAAATCACTGGAGAATAATTTCTGTACAGATTATCCATCTTTTGATCTGAATATCCAGGATGTAGTCCGGCAGCAAATCTGGCAACATGATTTTGATTCTTTGCTGGCGATTGACGCAGTGCCACATTTCAATAGTATCCGTTTAGGCAATGACCATACGAGTGGTATGCGGAAAGGCGCCTATTCGCCTTATGCTGCCGTGGCGGACAATGACCTGGCAGTAGGGCAGTTGGTTGATTACATCTCCCATAGTAAGATATGGAAGGAAAGCGCCATTTTTATTCTGGAAGATGATGCCCAGAATGGCCCTGATCACATAGATGCTCACCGTTCTACGGCCTATGTTATCAGTCCTTACATCAAAAGAAATGCAGTCAGTCATAATATGTATTCTACTTCAGGAATGTTGCGCACCATAGAACTGATACTGGGTTTGCCTCCTATGAGTCAGTATGATGCAGCTGCCAATCCTATGTGGGAGTTATTTTCTTCCACACCTGACCTGACACCTTATACCGTTTTACCCGCCCAGGTAGACATTCATGAAAGAAATGTGGCCTGGAATGAAAGTGCACGTCGTTCTGCTACTTTTGATCTGGCGCACGAAGACCGGGTACCGGACCTGGAGTTGAATGAAGTGGTGTGGAAGGCCATCCATGGAGAGCATTCAGTAATGCCAGCCCCCAGGAGAAGTGCTTTTGTGAAGTTACAGGCTACAGAAGAAGATGACGATTGATAAATCGATTAAGCAAATCCAGGAAACTTTTCTATTTTAGGGGTTCCTAAATTCAAAAAACGTTATGGTTGCAAGGAGAGATTTTCTAAAGAACAGCGCCCTGGTAGCAGGCGTTGTTGGGCTGGGACTGCCCAAAACAGTATTTGGCTGGAACGGATATACCTCCCAGCGCCCACCACTGGCAAAGCGGAAATTTACCAGCGAAGCAGTGGAAAAAACGATTGTGAAGGTAAAAGCGCAGATCGCAGATACCAAATTAGGCTGGTTGTTTGAGAACTGTTTTCCTAATACACTTGATACCACCGTTAATTTTAAATCAGAAAACGGCAGACCCGATACTTTCGTGATCACCGGCGATATCAATGCGATGTGGCTGCGTGACTCCTCTGCCCAGGTATGGCCTTATCTGCCACTGGTAAAGGATGATGCGAAACTGAAGGAAATGGTAGTGGGCGTGATTAATCGTCAGACAAAATGTATTCTCATTGATCCATATGCCAATGCTTTCAACGAAGGCCCAACCGGTAGTGAGTGGGATAAAGATCTGACTGATATGAAACCGGAACTGCATGAACGTAAATGGGAAATTGATTCCTTGTGTTATCCGGTACGTTTGTCTTATAATTATTGGAAAATAAGTGGCGACAATACGCCCTTTGATGCTAAATACAAACAGGCGGCTCAGTCTATCGTAAAAACATTCAAGGAACAGCAGCGTAAAGATGGCCATGGTCCGTACAAGTTCCAGCGTATCTCTGCTGTGCAGTCGGATACAGTGGCAAATGGAGGCTGGGGGAACCCAATATCTCCGGTAGGCCTTATCGTGTCTATTTTCCGTCCTTCTGATGACGCCACCGTATTTCCTTTCCTGATTCCTTCCAATATGTTTGCCGTAGTATCTCTGCGTCAGCTGGCGGAAATCAGCGAAACTATTTATAAAGATGCCGCCTTTGCAAAAGAATGTACTGCGCTGGCAGATGAAGTAGACCGTGCTATCAAAGCATATGCTATTGTGGAACATCCCAAGCTGGGCATGATGTATGGCTTTGAGGTGGACGGCTTTGGAAATCGTTTATTCCTAGATGATACCAACGTACCTAGTCTCTTATCCATCCCTTACCTGGGCTACACAGGCATCGATGATCCACTGTACCAGGCATCCAGGCATTTTGTATGGAGCAATTTCCAGCCCTGGTTTTACAGAGGTAAATATGGTGATGGCGTAGGCAGTCCGCATACCGGGAATGACTATATCTGGCCAATGAGCGTTATCATGAGAGCTTTAACCAGCCATGATAAAGAAGAAATAGCTGACTGTATCAAAACATTACGCAATACTGACGGTGGTACTGGTTTTATTCATGAATCTTATCACAAGGACGATCCGACTAAGTTTACCCGCCCCTGGTTTGCCTGGGTGAATACCTTATTCGGTGAACTGATCCTGAAAGTAAGCCAGGAATATCCTGATCTGCTGAAAAGACAATACGCATAAATCATCCAGATAACTTTAATCAGGGATTTTATGAGGTATGTTCAATAAATTGTGAACATAAATCATGAGATCCCTGATTTTTTATTAGATAGTACCCGGTATTCTTAAATCAATAAACCTGACAGTATTAATGGTAGCAGCAAATATTTACCAGCAACGGATAGATCAGTTCAATGAATCGATGAAAAAGGAGAAAAGATTGACCTCTACTTTATCGTGGGCCCGGTTAATTAGTTTCCTGCTGGTAGGCACCAGCGTGGTACAGCTGATCAGGAACGGATGGATGGTCGGTTGGCTGGTATTAGCCATAGCAGGGGTTATTGCATTTGCCCGGTTACTGATACTTTATACCAAAGCACTGCAAAGACTTCAATTATTCGAAACCTTGCTGGAGCTTAACAGGAAGGAGTTACAGCTTGTCACCACCTGGCAGTCATCATTTGAAGACGGGAATGAATTTGTGGATGATAGGCATGATTTTACCAGTGACCTGGATGTATTTGGACCGTCTTCTATTTTTCAACATATCAACAGAACCGGTACTTTGTCCGGCAAACGCATGCTGGCAGCAGCGTTGCGTACGCCGCTTAAAAGTGGGTCTGCTATTATGGATACACAACAGGCCCTGAAAGTGCTGGCGCCCGAACTGGAGTTCCGGCAACAGCTCACGGCTAATGCCCTGCTGGCAAAAGAAGAGGAGAGTGACCGCCGCGAAATTGCCGCGTGGCTGGAAATGCCTTTCCATTTTATTAACAGTAAACTGATCAATATTGCCATCTGGGCAAGTCCTTCGTTGGCAGTGGCAGCCATTGTGTATGGTAGCTTGAGCGGACATTGGTACCCCTTAACAATTATGATTGTCGTGAATTGGTTCTTGCTGGGCATTAATCAAAAGGATATCATGGCGCAGTATGGGCTTATGTCTCATAAGGAGCGTATACTGGATAAGTTTTCGATTTTGCTCAACCTTATTAAAGGCGGTTCTTTCAAAGAGTCGACATTGCTTCAGGAGCAGCAGGATATTGCGAAAGAGGCCGATGTGGCTTTGAAAGGGCTGGCGCGTGTAAGCGGTGCCTTTGATCAGCGTTTGAACCTGTTGGTAGGGTTAATCCTCAATTCCCTGATGCTGTACGATTTTCATTGCATCCTGCGACTGGAGCGCTGGAAGCAGCAACACAAGCTCCATATTGCCAAATGGTTTGATGTGATTACGCAGTTCGAATTATGGAATAGTATGGCCACTTATGCGTATAATCATCCGCAGTTTTCCTGGCCGGAACCACAGGAGGCGCGTGTACTGGAGGCTACTGCGCTGGGGCATCCATTGATCCCCGCCAGCGAATGTGTAAAGAACGACGGTACTGCCGGGAAAAAAGACAGCTTCCTGATCATTACCGGTTCTAATATGTCCGGGAAGAGTACCTTCCTGCGCAGTGTGGGCGCCAATTTGCTGATGGCCATGTGTGGTGCGCCGGTATGTGCGGAACGCCTGATTTTCAGCCCTATGCATATCATGACCTCTATGCGGATTAAAGATTCCATTGCCAGCCATACTTCCTATTTCCAGGCAGAATTGCTGCGTTTACAGCATATTATCCGTCAACTGAAAACAGGGGAGCGGGTATTTATTTTGTTAGATGAAATTCTCAAAGGCACCAATTCGGAAGACAAGCTCTCCGGCTCCCGCAGCCTGATAGAGCATTTCCTACGGTATAATTGCCTGGGGATGATTGCTACGCACGACCTGGAGTTGGGGCAACTGGAAGGTGCGTATCCCAACCAGATCCGCAACTATTGCTTCGAAAGCACTATACAGGACAATCATCTTTACTTCGACTATCGTATCCGGGAAGGGATTGCTCGTAATAAGAATGCCACCTTCCTGATGAAGCAGATGGAGATTATTTAAAAAATATATGCTTAAAACCGGTTTTGCTAAATGACATCTTGCCCTGTAGTAAATAGGGCAATTTGAGTTAACTTTAATTGTCATGTTCCAGTATTAGTTTATTTCGAATAAAAATTAACCACCATGCTTGCAGTATTTCCGCTTTTGACTATAATGTTGCTTAAGCCAGTTTCCGCATCGACAATAGATATTAAACCAGATAAAGTTGCCAAGGGAAAAGCTGTCATTGAAAATAACAGGTATGCGACACAATTAAATGTGAAAAAATTTGGCGCAAAAGGAGATGGCGTATCAGATGACAGCAAAGCAATCAATAAGGTTCTAGATATGGTAACTGCAGGACAAACAGTGTACTTTCCGGCTGGCAATTACCTGGTAAACGATGCGCTGATATTGAGGAATAAAAAGAGCGTTACAATTTTAGGAGATGGGAATGCCAGTCGTTTATTTGTCGACAAGCAACAAACGAGAACTTCAAAAACAACATTTTATAGCACACTATCTATTGACGAATGTAGTAATTCGATCATTAAAAATTTATGTATTGAGAGCCGGGGCGAAAACTGGGGTGATGCTGATGCTGGAGGGAAGTTCAGTGAGCCGGATCAGAGAACAGATTGGATGATCAATAAAGGAGGCCATGCTGTTCTAATTACAAGAAGCACGGGTATTTCCATCAATAATGTTATTGCAAGGTTTTGTGGGTCTTCTGGTGTATTTTATGCGAGCTCATGTGATATGGTGACTTTTAATAGTTGTTTTGCAAATGCTGCTTCTTTAGGGTATGCGGGATTTGCGGTGGACAATTTTGCCAATGGAGCTGTTGACTTTTTGCCTGGGCGGAGATATATTTTTAATAATTGTAAGGTAAATGCAGAATCGCAAAAATATGGCAAATATGCAGCAAAGGGTGGAATAGTAATGGAAGGAGATATGGGGCGGGCTTTAAACTGTACCATAACAGGTGGAGAATTTCAGGATTGTTATACCGGAGGGAATGCCCAAAGTCTGGGCGCTGCTATTTCTGCTGAGAACACCAATCTTACTGCAACAAACGTAAAAGGCGCTGGTAATTATGTGGGTTTGCGGCTTGTACAAAGAGGCGAAATAAATAACGCTGTCAATATCACGGTTTCCAATAGCACTTTTGAGAATAATAAATATTGCGGAATATATATATCTTCTGCTTCCAAGGGGGGAGGGACTATTTTAATTGATGGATGCACGTTCAGCCAGGCGCCGGTAAGTGTCTGGAATTCCTCTCCCAACGCTGTGTATAGCAAAACTACTGGTATCGTAAATGCCAGTTACATGGTATCTGTGAAATTGAAGATAAAGAACTCCGATTTCATAGGGGGAAACCGGTATGTTTATGCAGCTGATAAAACTGATATTAACATAAATAATTCAAGGTTTAATGGCACCGCTGATTCCACCATGAGCTTTTATGGCGGTGGAAATATTGACCTACAAAAAAACACGATCGACGGAAAGTATCCGATTCTTGTGAGACAGTATGACAACATGAAGCGGCATTCGGCTCCTGTAGCGTTAAATGTTGTACAGAATAAGGGAAGTATACCTAATAGCATCATCAATTCGGCGGAGGTGCCTACGGCGTTTATGGCGTCCAATAATGTGAATGGAAACCAGTTGTCGATGGCTCCCAGTAAAGCTCGTCAGTTGAATACAAGTCTTTTGAGTAACAGCCTTGTTTTTAATACTAAGTCGTTTTCCATAAATGTTTTACAGCAAGGGCTACAGGCGCAGAACACTTTTTTGGTAGGGAATATTATAGGAACGCGGGGCTCGAATAGCATTAAGTGTGTCCGTAATAGTAAAGGGGAAGTTTTCGAGGTGTTACAGCTGGTCAGCCCCTTTGGCGGGGATTTGAAAAAAGTGAAGGTCGTTTTACCCGGAGATATCAGAAAATCCTTACTTCCCGGTACCACAGTTGATTTAGGTAATTAATGATTTTGTTAAATATTTTAGTATTTTTACTAAAATATTTAGTATATGACTTTGCCGTTCCAGGAAGGGGGATCAGAGCCTCAATATTATAAAGGCCGTGGTGCGCAGATAAATCCGAAGAATAAATTTCTGACAGACGAATATGCGCAGGAACACGCTGAAGGTATTGATGAGTGGTGGCAGGCGGATGTACCCACCCAGATATTTGAAGAACATGCAAAGACCCTTGTCAACAAGGTAGATAGTCCTGATGTGGGAATGTGGTTTTCCATGAACCCCTACCAGGGCTGCGAGCACGGCTGTATTTACTGCTATGCCCGGAATACGCATCAATATTGGGGCCTGAGTGCCGGTCTTGATTTCGAGCGTAAAATCATAGTGAAACATAATGCTCCTGCACTTCTCCGTAAGTTTCTGGATAACAAGAACTGGGTACCCAAGCCCATTTCCCTGTCGGGCAATACCGACTGCTATCAGCCGGTGGAGCGCAAGATGTGGCTTACCCGTCAGCTGCTGGAAGTAGCGCTGGAGTACAAACAGCCGGTGGGCATCATCACTAAAAACTCATTGGTATTGCGGGATCGCTACCTGCTGCAACAGCTGGCCCAGGAAAACCTGGTATGCGTATACCTGTCCGTTACCACGCTGCAGGAGGATCTGCGATTGAAAATGGAGCCCCGTACGGCTACTGCGGCACAAAGACTTAAAGTGGTGAAAGAGCTGAGCGATCTTGGTGTACCCGTTGGCGTTATGACAGCCCCCATTATACCCGGACTGAACGACCATGAGATTCCCCGCCTGCTGGAAGCGGCAGCGGCCAATGGGGCCAGGTATGCAGGCTATACGGTGGTGAGGCTCAACGATGCAGTGAAGACCATTTTTAACGACTGGCTTTATAAAAACTTCCCCGACCGGGCAGATAAAGTATGGCATCTCATAGAAGGAATGCACGGAGGAACCGTGAATGATAGCGAATTTGGACGCCGGATGAGAGGAGAAGGAAACTTCGCTGACCTGATTAAGCAACAATTTAAAATTCACACTAAAAAGAACGGATTGAACCAGGATCGCTTCGAATTCAATACAGATGCGTTCCGACGGCCAAATTCACAATTGAGTTTGTTCTGAGATAATCGTATGAAATAGTTGCAGTTTAAACTAAATGTTAAGTCTAGGAAAAAAGTAGGGTGTTTTTTTGTGTAATAAAAAAAATAAAAATTATCTTTGTTCCAAGAACAAAAAGAACTGTGCAACTTATATCAACATACAAGATTTTAGCGATGGCCTGCAAGCAAAAGCAGGTCAAGGCCAGATTGCGGGCGTGTTGCACCGATTGTTAACGATAGAAAAAGTTATCAAACGATATAAACAAAAGTCCCGCACTAGAGAAAGTGTGGGACTTTTTGCTTTTGAAGCAGTACTGAAATGACGACATTGAAAGAATTTCAAAAGATAACTGTAATGCAAAAAAAATACACCTCGTGGTGTAAACGGGATGGCTTTGCCTTTAAAAAGTCATACGGACATGGTATGCGGTAATGTGAGAACACTCTCTATACATTATTACTCCCGGTCCGTAAATACGGCCGGGTTTTTTTGTGGCCAAATCCGGCATAAAAATGGCAAACAAAATATTTTTTAAATGAAGTTATGCGCTAACCCATTTCATTAGCAAACAGCAAAGTGCATAATCCCAAAAACGTTAGATGATGAGAAACGTTATTCAAATTGTAAGAGAGGCTTTACTCACCAATTTCAAAGAGTTGGATCAGTGGTTTGAAAAAGACCAGGCATTACTGCACTTCAAACCAGACCGCGATCAATGGAACATCAGAGAAGTATTGGAGCATATTACGCTGACCAACTATTTCCTGCTGCTGATCATTAATAAGAGTACCCGTCGCGCGCTGGAACGTAAAAAGACCGGCCACACCGTGATTCTCCCCGCGGATTACCAGGATAAATTAAGCCAGATAGACGTCATCGGTAGCAAATCCTTTGGTTGGGTAAGACCTGAACATATGGAACCTACCGGATTTAAAAATATACAAGAGGTAAAAGCCCTCCTGAAACAGCAATATGCACAATGCATGTATAATCTGTCCCTCCTGAAAAATGGAGAAGGTGTACTTGTATTCACTAACATGTCTGTAAATCAGCTGGGTAAGCTCGATATATACCAATACATCTATTTCCTCACCAAGCATATTGAACGGCATATCCGTCAGATGCAACGGCTCCAGACAGAGTTCGAAGAAAGTGCGGTATTAATATAATTTTTAAGGTCGACCATCAACATCTGTATTTGTTAGTCCCGATTGGTTACTGAAGCCGGAAGTATGCACACTTCCGGCTTTTTGCTGCCGTTAAAACAGCCTATCTCCAAAGGATATACGCTAAGAGCGTAGATCAGCAGGATCGTCAAATAACGTATATCTACGATCATTTACAATTAATGTTAACAGCAACGAGATAAGTGGACAGGGCATATATAATGCTGCACATGAATAGTTGCGATCCGGCGTCTAAATCTTGAAACCCCCTGCTGGTCATAGATACAGCCGTTAATTTTTTAAGTAAAAAAGTACTGCTGAATAAAGCATAGAAAAAATATTTGAAAATATTTTGTTAAAAATTTGCAATATCAAAATATATCCTGTTATCTTTGCATCGTTAAAATTGATAATAAAAGAAAACTTATAAAAATGAAACGCTTCAATCTATATATGGACAACGCAATTCCTTGCTACGAGCAAGGCAGTGGTGGGTTCCGGGCGTTTTATGTTTACAGGTAGATCAGAAATATTTGTAAAAATAACAGAAGCCCGGGTCCTTGGATCCGGGCTTTTTTGTTATCGTTTTTATGACAATGAATTTGCCAGCAATTACAGAACGGGTTCAGATCCGCCGCAGTAAATGGTTTCAGGATAGCATTAATTCAATTAATGTTAAATGGCCGGGTTATGTCTTAACGTAGTGTATACGTTAACGTTAGTAACCCGGTCCGTGAAAACAGACCGGGTTTTTTTGTGTTGCAAAAAAAAAGATTATTTGAGGAGGTACATATAAAACAGGCAGGCGGAGTAATCCTGCTCCGCTTTCTTCTCCTTTTGAAGATATATTTTTTCGTCTCTGTTTGCAATTTAACCCCCAACAAT
The DNA here is from genome assembly GCF_056394125.1 of Chitinophaga sp. 10T418. NCBI lineage: Bacteria > Pseudomonadati > Bacteroidota > Chitinophagia > Chitinophagales > Chitinophagaceae > Chitinophaga > Chitinophaga sp. 10T418. Next base: position 219,230 of record NZ_JBFTHG010000004.1, on the reverse strand, counting down.
CAGGTTATCATAAGGATAACTTGTAATTTCCCCCATGATAAATATGATTTACCCAGGGCTCATCGCCCTGGGAAATCTTTATCAGCAGGAAGTATTCACATTCAAGAGATAACGTAACATGAAGCATATAGTTAATAATAACATCGAAATCACTGATGGTGAGCATTTTGATCCGAAGGGAGTGTATACCGTTAATTTTAATGCGATTCCGGATATCAACAATATTTATGAAGTAGATGGCGATAAAGCCGCCGCAGCTTTTGCAAAAACATATGGAAATATTATTACGCATACCCATCGCTATACTGATTATGATAACAAAAAGAAAAAGTATAAGCATAATCAAACACTGATGGTGTTGAATAATAACTGCGTAGTAGCGTTCTGGCAATCATGGTGCGAAATATTGCACAATGGACAAATTCCTGCTTTCGTTACCGAAGTAACGGACATGGTTACACGCTATAAAGAAAAACAGCGCAGAGAACCACATGAAATAAATCTCATCACCAGTGGACGCAAAGGACTGGAGCTGAAAAGCCTGGAAATAAAGCGTACCCGCCTGGATATCGGGATGTTTTATGATGAAGAATTTAAAGAGATCGATAAAGTAATACAGCAACGACTGAAGAAGGATAAAGACAAAGGGATTGTATTGCTGCATGGCTTACCAGGAACAGGAAAAACAACTTATCTGCGTTACCTGATCGGCAGAATTAAGAAACGGGTACTGTTTGTTTCGCCCGACCTGGCTAACAATATTATGAATCCGGAATTCATGGAACTGTTGATTGATAACCCTAATTGTGTGGTGATTATTGAAGATGCAGAAAATGTAATTATGGATCGTAAGTTTTCCGGCAATTCATCGGTATCTAATTTACTGAACTTATCGGATGGCTTGCTGGCAGACTGTTTGAATATACAACTCGTATGTTCTTTTAACAGCGACTTATCTGCCATAGACAGTGCATTGTTGCGTAAGGGCCGGTTGATTGCCAAGTATGAATTTAAACGGTTACAGGTAGATAAAGCACAACAATTATCAAAGCACATGGGCTTCGACAGCGTGATTAATAAACCGATGACGATTGCAGAAATAGCGAATCAGCATGAGCCTTCTTTTGAAAGAAAGCAACATGTGATTGGGTTCAGAAGAGAAGCGCTGGAAGAAATAGCATAAAATGAAAATATGACTAATAAGAGAAAATATTTGTCCATCTATATCAGCATGTTAAGGGAGTTCCGATCGAACACCTAAACATGTTTTATGAACGATTATTTATTGGAATTAGATGCACTGCTGTCTGCTTCGCGTATAAGAAGTGCCAGACAGAGGAAGCGTGTTGCCATCGCGCACCAGGATAAGCAATTGCTGAAACTGGACAGGGAGTACAGTGCTTTGTGTAAAATTTATGACAGCCGTGGATATATATCACTGGAGCCGCCTGTCGTAAAAGGATACATACGTTTTTTTGTCTTGAGAGATGATGTAGCCCGTAGTAAAGATGCCGGATTTTATCAGGGTATTCTTGACAAGATCAATACCCGCACTTATTGTGCGGAGAAGAGTTTCCGTGTGAGTAAACGGCGCAAAAGGAGATGGAGGTATATTGTATACCTGCAGAAATTGTACAAGCCAGATGAAGTCGCCTTCAAGAAAATGGAATTCAGCCGTCGTGCTGCGAATTGTTTTGAGGAAGTCATTAAACAGGATAAACGTACAAAGAAGCCGGTAAAAAAATACGTATTTAAAGAACCCTGGCGCTTTATACTGAGAGTAAGACCCAATGTAATCACACAGCAAAGAGCTGAGGCGCCGGAATTACTTGCACAGATGGATGAGATAGAAGGCTTTCTGAAGCGAAATATGCTGCGTCCCAAACTGTCTAAGTTAAAGTATGGGAGCTATAACAGCAAACGGAGAGAATGGTTGGGCGACTGCAATGGGCGATACCTTGTGGATAAGTGGCTGCTGCCGGATGCCTTTATAAGAAAAGAAGTAGAAGAAGGAATTGGAGCAAACATATTTGTTAACCTTAAAAAAATGAAGTCATGAGAAAAAATCAAATGTCCATATACAACAGCTTGAGCAATCGCTTCTACAAAAAAATGGAAGCAATTAAGTGGGAAATGAATCATTGGTTATGGACAATCCGATACAAACGGAAATTGAAAACTATATTGCAGCATCACGAATAAGAACTGCCAGAAGAAGAACACGTGATGCGCGGACGCAATTTGAGAAACACTTATTAGCGCTCGATAAAAAAAGAAAGGAGTTGAGCCTGGCCTGGTACAAGCGTGGCTATGTACCATTGGAACCGCCGGTAATGAAAGGTTATAAGCGATTCTTTGTGTTGAGAGATGATGTGGCAAGGGGTAAGCACGCTGACTTTTACCAGGCGTTGCTAAAGAAGATCAATACCTATGGCTACAGTCATCGTAAAGATTTTAAAGTAAAGAAAAGGTCACATGGCAGAAAAAAGTTGGTATTAAGAGAACAGCATTTGTTACAGCCTGATGAAAGTCATTTCAAAAAGTTAGAATTTACTGATAGAGAAGCAAACTGTTTTGAAGAACGGCTTTTCTTTCACAAGAATAGTCTCCTACCGGTGAAGCGAATGGTTGTTAAAGAGTCTTGGCGATTCGTATTGCGTATCAGACCTAATATGATTACGCAAACGAGAATGATGGTACCAGAACTGCTATCGCAAATCAAGCATCTGGATAATTACGTGGAGCAGCATTATCTGAACCATAAAATCAGAAAGCTTACACGGAGCAGAGGATCCAGTTGGAGAAGATGGTCTTTTAGCGGTAATGAAAAATATAAATTTAAACAGAAGACCCTGCAACAACTGTTGCAGGAAGAATGGTATGACAAAAATAACCCCATATGTCAAATTTTAAAGTAGGCGGTAAAACCTTACTGGAATTAGGTTACTCCAAAAGTCCTGTGTTTCGTTTAGCCATCAATGTAATGGATGAACATTTCAGTCATCTGACCCGTGACGAAGCGATAGATATTTTGAAGAAAGTGTTGGCAGATCCTGCTGCTTATGTAGCGGATGATAAGTTAGGAAAGGTGGCTGAACAGTTGTTGAGCCCAACTGCACCGGAAGAAATTGCATTGCGTGAAACGCCGGTACCATACGCCGTTTTCGGGCTGGACAATATTGCGGACGGCGCGATACAGCAGTTGAATAATGCGGTTCGTTTACCCGTTGCCGTAGCTGGATCTTTAATGCCGGATGCGCATCAGGGATATGGACTGCCTATCGGTGGGGTATTAGCAGCCGATAATGCGGTTATTCCTTATGGTGTGGGGGTGGATATCGGTTGTCGTATGTGTTTGAGTATACTGGATTTGCCAGAGCAGTCATTGTTGATAAATGAAGGCGAATACAAGAAGCAGCTGGTGAACTGGACTAAATTTGGTGCGGGAGTAGAGTGGAAGAAAAGAGAAGCCGATCCGGTATTGGAAAGAAATGAGTTTAAGGAAATACGTTTCGTGAAGAATCTGTTTGATAAAGCTGCTGGTCAATTGGGAACTTCCGGTTCCGGTAACCACTTTGTGGAGTGGGGAATTGCGACTATCACAGATGCACAGAATGAGTGGGGATTGGCACCGGGTAATTATGTGGCGTTGTTATCGCATTCCGGTTCCCGAGGACTGGGGGCGCAGATAGCGGGGCATTATACACAGGTGGCAAAAGATCTTTGTCCCTTGCCGGAGAAGGCAAGACATCTGGCTTACCTGGATCTGAATTCAGAAGCAGGACAGGAATACTGGCTGGCTATGAACCTGGCGGGTGATTACGCATCTGCCTGTCACCATTTGATTCATAAACGGCTTATCAATGCGATGGGCGCTACCTTGCTGGCAAGAGTAGAGAACCACCATAACTTCGCGTGGAAAGAGACATATGAGGGTAAAGAAGTGATTGTGCATCGTAAAGGTGCAACACCAGCAGGTAAAGGCGTACTGGGAGTGATTCCGGGATCTATGACGGCACCTGGATTTATTGTGCGGGGAAAAGGAGAGGTAAGCAGTCTGCAATCAGCATCGCATGGTGCAGGGAGACTGATGTCCCGCACTCAGGCGCAGAAATCAATTACGGACCAGCAGTTAACGCAGGTATTGCAGGAGCATGGGGTTACGTTGATTGGAGGAGGGTTGGATGAAGCGCCTGGTGCGTACAAGGATATCAATACCGTGATGGCCGCCCAAACAGACCTGGTGGAAGTGATAGGGAAGTTTGTTCCTAAGGTAGTGAGAATGGCCGATGGCGGACCTCCGGAGGACTAATAACGATATATGCAATGACGCGATGGCGGAAGATGACGAAAGTTGTTTTCCGCTTTTCGTTTTTATTAGTCTAGTAAAATAGTAGGATATTTAATTTTTATTACTTATCATTGTGGTAGTTTACCACCACCAGATACTTATTTATGATACCTATACATGGGCTGGCACCGTGTATGAGCCTATGTCTTATGATCAAGGATTTCCGGATTTAAAATTTAATAAAGTGCATTTAAACTACCTGGCATTGGCAGTTCCTTTTTTCCTGACATTCATTGGGTTGGAATACCTGGTGTCGCGTAAAAAAGGCAAGGCTTATTTTAAGTTTAATGATTCCATTACCAACCTGAGTGTGGGTATTGCCGAGCKCTTACTGGATACGTTTACCGTGGGCCTTTTCTATTTTGTATACGATTATCTGTATCGTCATTACGCCATATTTGATATTAAATCCAGTGTATTGTTATGGGTAGCGTTACTGATATGTACTGATTTTATCTGGTATTGGTATCACCGGCTGGCGCATGAAGTAACGGTTTTTTGGTGTGCGCACGTAGTGCATCATCAGAGTGAAGAGTTTAATTATACCGTATCTGCACGTATTACGGTTTTCCAGGCATTTGTACGTACTGGTTTCTGGGCCATACTGCCGGTAATAGGTTTCCCGCCCGCCATGATCACGAGTATGTTGCTGGTGCATGGGTTATATCCGTTTTTTATACATACCCGTACTATTGGTAATTTGGGTATCCTTGAATATATCCTGGTTACACCATCTCATCACCGGGTACATCATGCCAGCAATCCTCAGTATCTCGATAAGAATTATGGAGACGTATTTATCATCTGGGATAAGTTATTCGGCACTTTTGTGAAAGAAGAGGAGGAACCTGTTTATGGTTTAACCAAGCCATTGGAAAGTAATAGTTTTCTATGGCAGCATTTTCATTTTATACTGGAGATGCTTTATTCTGCCCGGCAGGCGAAGGGATGGCGCAACAAGCTGCGTATTATTTTTGGTAAGCCGGACAATGTTGATCCGGGAGCACGGGAGGTACTGGAGGAGAAATTCCTGCTGCGTAACCCTCATATAACGGAAACGCCTAAGCTGTTTAATTATGTATTGTGGCAAATAGTAGTCACGCTGCTGGTACTATTTTCCTTCCTGTTACTGGAGCATTATGTACCTGTATTTATACAGGTATGTGTAGCCTTGCTGATAGTGCTTACGCTGATCAACTGTGGTGCTATTATGGAGCAAAAGAAGTGGGTATTTTATCTGGAGTATGCCCGTTACCTGGTGTTATGTTTTGCGGGTTACTATGTGTGGCCTCATCCAGGGTTCCTTTGTGCAGCTGCCATTATTATGATTACTGCTTTTTATTTCCAGTCACATCTGAAAGAACATTATCTGCGGCTGGTTTATGGTTACTACCGTTCATAGCTAAGATAGTCCGGCCTGAAAGTTAGTTCGGGCTGGATGATACGTTCATGTTAATGTTTAGGGATAAATTATTGTCTTGGAACCTGCGATTTGAGTATTTTCCGGGCGAAATGTATTCTGCTTTTGATAGTTCCCAATGGTTCCTGTAGAATATTTGCAATCTCGAAATATTTGTAACCCTCGTAATAAAGCATGAATGGCTTTTTGAAGATATTGGGCAAGTGGTATACAGCCACATGGATATCTTTCATCTGTAAGTTAGAGGCCGCTTTATTGGTGACTGTGTGTTGCTGATAATTAATGAAGAAATCGCTGGCACTGGGTTCTGCGACCATGCGATGTTTCAGTTTTTTTCTATAATGATTAATAAAAATATTCCGCATAATGGTGAATAGCCAGGCGCGGATGTTGGTGCCTTCCAGGTATTTCTCCTGGTTGGAAAGGGCTCTGAAAAGGGTTTCCTGGTAAAGATCTTTTGCCTGTTCGGCGTCTTTCGTGAGGGTAAAAGCAAAGGGTTTCAGGAAATCAGCGTTTCCAATAAGCAAGGTGTTAAATTCAACAGACGACATAATGTTTAAGTTTTGCCTTAACTAATTTAAACAAAAAAGGGGTAAAAGATGTATTCAGAGGATGCCGAGGGGCGGTTAAAACATGACATTTTTTAGTTAATACAATTGATTCTCAAGCAATTTATCCCAGGCTAGTACTTAGATCAATAAAAACGGTGGTAGTTTAAGTAGTAATCGTAATTTTTCTAAACAGGTAATTCATGGACGACTCTCAGATAGATAAACGTAAAAGAATAACAAAAGGATTTTAATAATAAGGATTTATTGTATTAAGTAAAATCATATATTATAATTATCTTAAAATTAGGAGCCGAATAATATTTGGACGCATATTTGCATAGTGCTGCCCGTATCTTCAGACCATATGTTTAAACATTCAACTGATAGTTCATAATGATTTCAGCTTAAAAGTGTTAGGAATTCTGATGGAACTAACATTTATATGTTATTTTTAATAGATTTGCACCTTATTTGGCCGGCGTCAGATAAGATTGTTTCCAAAAAGGTATTCGAGAAAGTTTAGATCCTATTATACATGTTAAGAAAATTACTGTTGGTCCAACTGTTCCTGTTTATAGGTTATTGTGTTCACGTTAATGCACAGGTGTCTACGTTTCCCAAGAGTCAGGCGGAAAACATGAAGGTTGATGACCTGAGTGATGATCAGATAAGGCAGTTAGTATCTGAGATGAAAAAGAATAAGATGGGAATGGATGATATTGATGCTTATGCACAGCAGAAAGGAATTCCGGATACCGAAGTGATTAAATTAAAAGCAAGGATACAGCAACTTGGTCTTGACAAAGAATTAGATCAACAAATTAAAAGAAAAAATAATGCAGATGAGGACGAGTTCGGTGAGCGTAAAGTTGATGACACAGGAGATAATGCTAGTATTGACAGCAAATTAAAATCGAAATCTGAAAAGGGTAAACGCATTTTTGGATCAGAGCTTTTTTCAAATAAGAACCTTACTTTCGAGCCCAACCTCAGGATACCAACCCCTTCTAATTACCGACTCGCAGCTGACGATGAGCTCTTAATTGATGTTTATGGTTATTCGGAGGTTCAGCATAGGCTTAAAGTCACACCTGACGGATATGTGCGTATTCCCAATCTTGGACCTGTTTATGTAAACGGGCTTACAATCGAGGATGCCAAAAACCGTATCACCAAACAATTGGGTACCATATATGGAGGAATTAAAACAGGAAATACATTTGTGCAAATATCCCTTGGCAATATTCGTAGTATCCGGGTATTAGTAATTGGAGAAATCAATAAGCCAGGATCCTATACAATCCCTTCTCTCGCTTCTGTTGCAAACGCATTATATGTTTCCGGGGGGCCAAATGAAAATGGGTCATTCCGTAGTATCCAGGTAATCAGGAATGGACAAGTGATTGTGAATTTTGACTTATACGACTTTCTTGCAAATGGTGATCTGACTAATAATATAATACTTCAGGATCAGGACATTGTTAAAGTTAATCCTTATATAACAAGAGTAGAGTTATCGGGAGAAGTAAAGCGTCCTGCTATATTTGAGGCGAAGGGAAATGAAACGCTTCAGCAGATTATTGGTTACGCGGGGGGCTATACAGATATTTCTTTCAGGGATGTTATCCGCGCAGTCCGGGTTAACAATAAAGAGCGGGAAGTAGTGAATGTTGCAGCCAGCGAGGTAGGAACATTTAAATTGAAATCCGGAGATCAGTTTTTTGTAGATTCTATTTTGAACAGATTTAGTAATCGCGTAACAATTGGAGGTGCCATATTTCATCCCGGAGATTATGCATTGGAAAATAATATGACGGTATCTGACCTGATAAAAAAGGCTGATGGTGTAAAGGAGACTGCTGTTTTATCAAGAGGCTTAATCAGGCGGTTGCAGGCGGATTTTACCCCTGCTTACATTAACTTTAATGTGCAGGATGCCTTAGCTGGTAAGGCCAATATATTATTGGCAAAAGAGGACAGTGTAATTATATATTCTAAATTGGATTTGAGAGAGGCTTATTATGTAAGAATCGATGGTCAGGTAAATAATCCCGGATACTATAATTATGGGGATAGCATGCGTTTGGAAGACTTAATTCTTTTGGCAAAGGGATTTAAGGACGCGGCCTCTAACAGCAGGGTTGAAGTATCGCGTAGAATACGGGGAGGAGGATATGATCCTAAAGATAGTGTAAAAGCTATTGTGTTGCAGTTTGATGTGAATTCAGATCTTGCTAATAATAAGGATGCCAAGGATTTTGTATTGCAGCCATTCGATGAAGTAATTGTACGTCGTTCAGCTGCTTACTCTGTTCAATCCAGTGTTCAGGTAACAGGAGAAGTAGTTTATCCTGGTAATTATACTATAAACAACCGCTCGGAAAGGATTTCTGATGTGATGAAACGAACTGGAGGCTTGCGCCCGGAGGCTTATGCTGAAGGAGCTGTTATGCTTCGCAAAATTTTTGTGAATGAAAGTGATAGTATTTTAATGTCTAACAAGTTAACCTTGTTTTATAATAAGCTTCAGGATAGTTCTGATATTGCGCGAATGAAAAGTACGGTGCAGCAACATGAACAATTGCTTGGTATTAATCTTGATATGATCCTAAAGCATCCAGGCTCAAAGTATGATCTGCTCTTGGTAGAAGGTGATGAGATTAAAGTTCCTTTGAAATTGCAAACAGTCCAGCTGTTCGGAGAAGTATATTTCCCTAAAAAAATACGCTTTGACAAGAATTTTAAATTCAGGGACTTCGTGAGAGGGTCGGGAGGTTTTACGTCTCAGGCACTAAAAAGACGAAGCTATATAGTTTACGCTAATGGAGATGTGAAAAATACAAGAAAAGTACTTTTCTTTAATGCTTATCCTAAAGTAAAACCGGGTGCCGAAATTTATGTTCCAACAAGAAAAGGGAGAAAGGGGTTGACTACCGGAGAGGCTATTGGTCTAACCAGTGGTTTGGCATCAATTGCGTTGATTGTTGTTACCATACTGAATACAGTGAAGTAATTATTTAATTTATTCTACGAAAGGATAATACATGAAATCCCAACAAGATCTTCAAATATCAAAGCAAGACGATGAGATGTCGCTGAAGGAACTAATTCTTAAGCTTAAAGATTGGAGTAAGTTTCTTTTAAGTAAATGGTTGATTATAGGTTTGTTTGGATTACTGGGAGCTGGTATAGGTCTCCTTTTAGCATTTTTCAGTAAGCCTGAATATGTTGCCAAATTAACCTTTGTGGTAGAAGAAAGTTCAAGTAATCCACTTGGCTCTTACGCTGGTTTAGCAAGTCAGTTTGGACTGGATTTAAGCGGTGGAGGAAGTGATATTTTCTCCGGCGAAAATGTACTTGAATTTTTGAAGACAAGGTTGATGATTGAAAAAACGCTGTTATCTCCAATTCAACACAATGGAAAGACCATAAGTCTTGCTGATTTATACATTGACATATATGATATCAGAAAAAGCTTTGATAGGAAACCCGAACTCAAGGGCATTCATTTGCCAGCGGGTTTAAAAAGGGAAAGCTTTACAGTTGTGCAGGATAGTATCTTAAACACAATTTATGAGTCAATTTCAAAGAATTCATTGAATGTTAACAAGCCAGATAAAAAACTTTCATTTGTAGAAGTAAAGGTATCTACACTGAACGAAGAATTCTCCAAAGTGTTTACAGAGAGATTAGTGAAAGAAGCGATTAATTTTTATTTATCCACCAAAACACAGCGCTCAAAAAATAATGTTGATAAACTACAGAGCAGAGCTGATTCCCTCGAAATATTATTAAACAAAAAAACTTACTCAGCGGCAGTTACGCAGGATTTTAATATTAATCCGAGCAGAAGAGTCGCAACAGTTAGCTCTGAATTAGTTAATCGGGACAAAATGGTATTACAAACCATGTATGCTGAGGTGGTAAAGAACCTGGAACTGAGTAGGATTACGATGACGCAGGAAACGCCAATAATACAACTGGTTGATGTTCCTATTTTACCATTAAAGAAGGAAAAATTAGGCAAGCTAAAGGGACTTGTTGCTGGTGGCGTGATAGGTGGCTTTTTTATAGTTGTTTTCCTGACTCTTGGTAAGCTTTACAGAGAGATAATGAATTAATTTATTAAAACCCTTTTAAATGGCTTCGAAATATAAAATAGCTATTATCGGATTAGGTTATGTTGGATTACCCCTGGCAATTGAGTTTGGTAAATATTATCATGTTCTGGGTTTTGACATCAATGAAAAGAGAATTGCAGAACTTAATAACGGAGATGACCATACAAAGGAGGCAGACGTTGTTGAACTGAAGAAGGCAGTAAGCAAGAATGAGGACAATGGCTTGACATTTAGTTACGATATAGAGGATCTTAAGACTTGCAACATTTATATTGTTACAGTGCCTACTCCTATCGATCAGTTTAAAGCCCCTGATTTGGGACCTTTACGTAGTGCATCTGCGATGATAGGTAAGGTATTGAAGAAAGATGATATTGTCATCTATGAATCCACTGTATATCCTGGTTGCACAGAAGATGATTGTGTACCCGTTTTAGAAAAATATTCAGGACTTAAGTTTAATGTTGATTTCTTCTGCGGATATTCTCCTGAAAGAATTAATCCGGGAGATAAAGTGAACACACTGACCAAGATTAAAAAAGTTACTTCGGGCTCTACCCCTGAGATTGCAGATGCTGTTGATGGTCTTTATGCTACAATTATTCATGCAGGTACTCACAAAGCCCCCAGCATTAAAGTGGCAGAGGCCTCTAAAGCAATTGAAAATGCACAGCGGGATGTCAATATCAGTTTCGTCAATGAATTAGCGCTAATATTTGATAGAATAGGCATTGATACTGATGACGTAATTGAAGCCGCCGGAAGCAAATGGAATTTTCTGAAATATAAACCTGGGTTGGTGGGTGGTCACTGTATTGGAGTAGATCCATATTACCTGGCTCACAAGGCTGAATCATTAGGATATTATCCTCAGGTAATATTATCAGGCCGAAGGGTTAATGACAATATGGGGGTATTTATTGCTAATAAGGTCGTTAAATTGATGATAAAAAGCGGGATTAGAATTAATAGTTCAAAAGCATTGATTTTAGGTGTAACGTTTAAAGAGAATTGCCCTGATATTAGAAACTCGCGTGTAGTAGATATCTACAAAGAGCTGGATCAGTTTGGTGTATCTGTAAGTGTATATGATCCTCATGCTAATAAAGAGAATGTAAAAGAGGAGTATGGTATTGACCTGTTGAATGAGATTGTTATGAATGAATATGACGCAATAATACTTGCAGTTGCCCATAAAGAATTCAAGGAACTGGATTATAAGAAGTTAAAGAATGACGACGGTGCGGTGGTCTTTGACACAAAATCATTTCTGGAAAGGACACTTGTAGATGCCCGCTTATAATAATTGCTATGGGAAATATTCAAATGGTTGATCTCAAGGGTCAATATTTAAAAATTAAATCAGAAATAGACAACGCTATCGCTGCGTGTATAGATTCTACGTCGTTTATCAATGGACCAGAGGTAAAGAATTTTTCAGAAGCGTTGCAGCAATACCTGGGTGTTAAAAAGGTTATCCCCTGCGCAAACGGTACTGATGCTTTGCAGATTGCTATGATGGCATTAGATCTGAAGAAGGGGGATGAAATTATAGTTCCAGCATTTACTTATGTTGCTACTGCAGAAGTGATCGGCCTTTTGGGGCTTGTACCTGTAATGGTGGATGTTGACCCTGAAACCTATAATATTACAGCAGAAAGAATTGAGCCAGCAATAACTTCCCGAACAAGGGCAATAGTTCCAGTGCATCTTTTTGGGCAATGCGCCGACATGGAACCAATTATGAAATTGGCGGAAAAACATGGGCTCTATGTTATTGAAGACACTGCACAGGCGATTGGTGCAAAATATACTATGAGTGATGGGCGGCAGCTAATGGCAGGTACTATCGGTCATATTGGATGCACTTCCTTTTTCCCATCAAAAAACCTGGGTTGTTATGGTGATGGGGGAGCTATTTATTCTAACAGTACGGAATTGGCAGAAAGAATGCAGATAATTGCCAATCACGGTCAGGTGAAAAAATATGTGCACAGGTACATAGGAATAAATTCACGTTTGGATTCACTGCAGGCTGCAATTTTAAATGTAAAACTTCCGCTGCTCGATAATTTTTCCAAAGCAAGAAAGGAAGCTGCTGATTATTACGATCTGCATTTAGGCCAATGTGATGCTTTAATAATTCCATTCCGCAGCCCGGACTCAACTCATGTTTTTCATCAATATACGCTTCAGGTAAAGAATAACAAAAGAAATGAGCTTAAAGATTACCTGGCGTCAGAAGGTATTCCAAGTATGATATATTATCCTGTACCATTAAATGACCAGGATGCTTTTAAAGAAATTGGTAAGGTGGCAGGCGACTTGGAGGTAACAGTGCAGTTGTGTGATAGTGTACTTTCTCTGCCTATGCATACGGAGCTGGATCAGGCACAACAGGATGTGATCATTGATGTTATTAAAAGATTTTTCAAGTAAGAAATCTCAGTTTATGAATTATTATGTTCATGCTACAGCTATCGTAGATGATGATTGTCAAATTGGAGAAGGAACAAAAATCTGGCACTTTTCACATATCATGAGTAATTGCATCATTGGTGTTGGTTGTAATATAGGACAAAATGTGGTGGTGTCTCCGGGAGTGATATTAGGGAATAATGTAAAGATTCAAAATAATGTATCGGTATATACGGGTGTTATATGTGAAGATGATGTTTTCCTGGGTCCATCCTGCGTTTTTACTAATGTTACGAATCCGAGAAGTGCCGTTAATCGCAGGGGGCAGTATGCAGAAACAAGGGTAGGTAAAGGCGCTTCAATTGGTGCAAATGCTACAATTGTGTGTGGACATAATATTGGAGAGTATGCGCTTATTGGCGCCGGAGCGGTGGTAACAAAACATATACTTCCGTATGCACTTGTGGTGGGAAACCCGGCCAAACAAATAGGCTGGATTAGTGAATACGGGCATCGTCTGGAGTTTCATGATAATATCGCGGTTTGTCCGGAAAGCAATCAGGAATATACATTAGAAAATCAAACAGTTAAAAGGACTAAATAATGGTAGCAAAAGATCAGAAAGTAAAATTTGCTGTTATCGGCTGTGGCCACATTGGAAAGCGTCACGCTGAAATGATTCAACGTAATCCTGAAGCAGAATTGGTAGCCTTAATTGATACTAAGCCAGAGGAGGAATTGAAACTTGAAAAATTTAATGTACCTCTTTATAACTCTTTGGAGGCTTTTTTGTTATCAGGGAATAGTGTTGATGTTATAAATATTGCCACTCCCAATGGTTATCATTCTGAGCATGCATTGAAAATCCTGAATGCAGGTATGCATGTGGTGATTGAAAAGCCAATGGGTTTGAGTAAGCAGGATGCAGAGAAAGTAATATACAGAGCATTGCAAATGCATAAACATGTATTTGCTGTGATGCAGAATCGCTATTCGCCTCCATCAGTATGGATTAAAGACATGGTTGAATCTGGCAGACTTGGCAAGATTTATATGATGCAACTGAACTGTTATTGGAATAGAGATGAACGTTATTATAAGGCAGATAGCTGGCATGGCAAAAAAGATTTAGATGGTGGAACATTGTTCACCCAGTTTTCCCATTTCATCGATATTATGTATTGGTTATTTGGGGATATTGAAAATATCCATTCCAACCTGGCAGATCATAATCACAAAGAATTAACAGAGTTCGAAGATAGTGGCTTTGTAACATTCAATTTTATAAATGGAGGAATTGGTGCTATCAATTTTTCCACCTCAGTATGGGATACAAATCTGGAAAGCTCCCTAACGCTTATCGCAGAAAATGGAAGTATTAAGATAGGAGGGCAGTATATGAACGAAGTAGAATACTGTCATGTAAAAGATTATACACTTCCTGAGTTAGCTCCGACTAATCCAGGTAATGACTATGGAGCATATAAAGGTTCGGCTCAAAACCATCATTACGTGATTGATAACGTTATTGATGTTTTGAAAGGACGGTCGTACATTACAACAAATGCACTGGAAGGCTTGAAGGTAGTTGAAATAATAGAAAGGATTTATAGTGCCGGTGCGATTTCTCGTTTGAAATAAAACAACCGACTATGATAAAACTATTTTCTTTAGCGAAGACTTTTTTTCAAAAACAGAAACCTTTTATCAGTACACAGGATTTTTGGGAGACTAGATACGCGTCAGGAGGTAACTCCGGGGACGGATCTTACGGAAGATTAGCCGTGTTTAAAGCCAATGTTTTAAACAGCTTTTTAGAAGAAAATAGTATTAAAAGTGTAGTAGAATTTGGATGCGGGGATGGACATCAACTGGGGTTGATAAATTACAGAAATTACATAGGAATTGATATTTCTGAATMAGTAGTTGCAGCCTGCAGGAAAAAGTATTCGAATGATAGCTCGAAGAAATTTCTGGTCAATAATGAAGAAGGAATCAATTTTTTGAAATCAGCGGGCAAAGTTGAACTAAGCATTTCTATGGATGTGCTTTATCATCTAATAGAAGATAGTTTGTTTGAAAATTACATGAATGCGCTCTTTGCACAATCAGATAAGTTTGTAATCATATATTCTACAAACGTTGATAAGAAAGATGCGGACCACGTTCTTCATAGAAAATTTACAGACTGGGTGGCAGCAAATAAACCAGACTGGACATTAATGAAGGAAATTGAAAATCCTTATCCAGGAGTAGGAGTACAGCTGTCATTTGCCAATTTCTTTATTTATAAAAAAATAGCGTAAATCTGTCGTTAATGAGTAAGGTATTATTAGTGTTTGGAACAAGGCCGGAAGCCATAAAAATGGCCCCTCTGGTGCTTGCATTGAAGAATGATGAATTTTTTGAAGTGAAGGTATGTGTTACAGCTCAGCATAGAGAGATGTTGGATCAGGTATTAGACTTTTTCCAAATCCAGCCAGACTATGATCTGAATGTAATGCAGACAGGACAAACATTGCATGGATTAACAGCCAAACTCCTTGAAGCGATAAAGCCAGTCTTTGATGAGTTTGAACCAAACTTCGTTTTTGTGCATGGCGATACTACTACTACTATGGCCACCAGCCTTGCGGCCTTCTATTCAGGAGTGGAAATATGTCATGTGGAAGCAGGTTTACGGACTTATAATATTTACTCACCTTTTCCGGAAGAAATTAACAGACGGTTTACAGGCCTTTTAACGAATTACCATTTTGCGCCAACAGCCACGGCCCAAAAACATCTTCTTGCAGAAGGGGTAAAGCCTGAAAGCATTTGTGTTACAGGAAATACAGTGATTGATGCTTTGTTTGAAAGCGTTGAGAAAGTGGAAAGCGGATTCGCAAGTCAAGAAATAGAATCATTAAAAAGCATTCTGTTACCAGATAAAGACCTTATCCTGGTAACGGGACACAGAAGGGAAAATCACGGACAAGGATTTGAAAATATTTGTGAAGCTTTACTGCAAATAAGTAAACTCGACAATGTACAGATCATTTACCCTGTACATTTAAATCCCAATGTGAAAGATGTGGTTTATGAGAAATTATTCGGTTGTGATAATATTAAGCTTATAAGCCCTTTATCTTATCCAAGTTTTATTTGGTTAATGAATCGCTCCAAATTGATATTAACAGACAGTGGAGGAGTGCAGGAGGAAGCTCCAAGCCTGGGTAAACCTGTTCTGGTAATGCGTGATACCACAGAACGGCCGGAAGCTGTGGAAGCAGGTACCGTCATTCTGGTGGGAACAGATAAGGAAAAGATTTTTTTGAATTGCAAAAAGCTGCTGGAAGACAAGGAGCACTACAAGACAATGAGTATGCTTAAAAATCCTTATGGTGATGGGAAAGCAACTAAACGCATTTTGGAATTCATGAAAAAACAAGTTAATATTTCAAGTGATGTTGAACAAGAGGCCTAAGCTAGTCGTTTTAAGCAGCAATTATCCAAGTTATGAAAATCACTATGGAGATGGCTTTGTACACTCAAGGTTAAAATATTACACAAATGATTTTGATATCATTGTAATTGGCTACAGACCTTTTGAAGCATCAAAAAGTTATGTTTATGAGGGAATAACTGTTCACAATTTTTCCAGGAAATCAGATTTTGTAGCAGATATTCACGCAGAGAATCCTGATGTAATGGCGATTCATTTTGTAGGCGGATGGTTTTATGATGCTTTTCTGAAGAAACTCACCATCCCGATATTTATTTGGGTGCATGGTGAGGAGGCGTTGGGTTGGTATAGACGACTGTATTATTTTAATTTGAAGAGAATCCATGAACTCTTCATTTTTGCGGCAAAAAACATCTTCCAACTGTTCCATTTGCGTCGGATCATTCAGCATTCTAATAAAGCAGGAAACATTAAGTTTATTTTTGTTTCAAACTGGATGAAGAAAATTGCAGAAACTGACACAATAAGTAAGATTAAATATTTCAATATTATTCCCAACCCGATTGACACCAATCTTTTTCAATATAAAGTTAAAGACGTGGAAAAGTCCCGAAAGATACTTCTCATCAGGTCTTTCGAAACAAGGAAATATGCCAATGATATAGCAGTTGAGGCCATTAATTTATTGAGAAGTAAAGAAATATTTAGGACCCTGCAATTCGATATTTATGGGAAGGGCAAATTTTTTAATAAAATAACAGCTTCCGTTAAAGATCTGGACAATGTGAGTCTGCATAATCATCTTATTCCCAACCATGAGATACCTGCGGTTCATAGTGAATTTGGAATCTTTTTATGCCCTACCAGGCAAGACGCACAAGGTGTTTCCATGTGCGAAGCGATGTCTAGCGGGTTAGTACCGGTTACAACTAACAATACCGCTATACCTGAGTTTGTGGAGGATGAAAGAACGGGGTGCCTGACAAATAATGCACAGGAATTAGCTATGGCGATTGAGAAATTGGTGAATGATTATGAGCTATTCTCAACTGTTTCAAAAAGTGCTTCTGACGCAATAAAAGTAAAATCAGGTCATGAAACAGTTATTTGTGCAGAGCTAAAATTATTGAACGGGGGATTACATAAATGAATTTTCTAAAAACACTCGCGAAGTTTTCTGTAGGTACCTGGATACAGGCTGCACTCGGTCTTATTACTACGCCAATTATAGCCTGGTTCATTACACCGGAGGAGTTTGGGAAGGCATCTATGTTTACCCTTGCCTTTAGTTTGAGCCTCAATATTGCCTTGCTGGCGATAGATCAGGGGTATGCACGATTCTACAATGAATCAACTGATAAAGGCAGTATACTACGGGCATCTTTGTTACCCATTGTATTTACCTGCACATTAAGTTTAACACTGATTGAGCTGTGTAAACATATCATAAGCCCTTTTCTTTTTGATACACCTGATGGCAAAGACGTACATTTATTGTCAATAGCGTTAATAATAGGAGTGTTATTGCGAATATCAACGATGACATTAAGGATGCAGGGAAACGCCTCAAAGTTTTCTTTTATACAGGTCATTCAGGCAATTTTCAATTTCATCTTTGTTATATCATATGCCAAGTTCGTCACTCCAAATTTTAAAGCTATTCTTGTTGGGTTGATATTGTCTCAACTTGTTGGGTTAATATTCGGAATTGCTTTCAATTCCAAGCTTTGGTTGACTCTTTTTAAGAAAGGGGTGATTGACAAAAAACTGATCGGCCAGATACTGCTTTATAGCTTGCCCTTCGTACCTACTTTTTTGCTTGATTGGTTATTTCAAGGGGTAGATAGGACTTTTTTGCGTAGCTATAGCGATTTCACTCAAATTGGATTATATGCTACCGCGTCCAAAATTGCTTTTAGTTTGAATGTAATACAAACTGGTTTTACTTCTTTTTGGTTTCCGTATTCTCTGGAACGCTATAAAAATCACCCGGAAAATACAGGCATTTATAAAACTATTTTTAATGGACTGGTTTTTACATTTGGGACACTCATTCTGTTAATTATTCTGTTTCAGGATGTTGTGCTCATGATATTGCCCAAATCCTATTTTGGAGTTTTGCCAATTTTTCCAATTCTTCTTTTTATTCCTATGCTTTACACACTTTCGGAAGTTACAGTTGTGGGAATTAACTATAAACGGAAAACTTTCCAGCACTTATACATTATTTCCTCTTCTCTTATTTCCAATGGGGTGATTGCTTTTTTTCTCGTTAAGCCATATGGCGCAATCGGGGCTGCTATCTCTATGCTGGGTGGATATGTCGTTTTCTTTAGCTGCAGGTCGTACTTTGGCAGGAGGAACTACTATATAGATTTAGACATTAAAAAGTTGATTATTTCCCTCTTTGTTATATCCCTGGCTGTTATATTGGCAGTAATTTCTTCTCCCTTTTTCTATTTGATATGCATTTTGGGGATAGTAATGCTATTCTTAATGTATAAAAAAGATCTTTTAAATATTAAGAAAATTTAGATATATAAGAAATTAGCAAATGATGGCTATATACCTCTGGTGTGAAAAAATCGTATAAAAATCTTTTCCAGATGCCTGTTTTTTTTATTTAACCCAATATTATGACTACCCGACTAGGGGGCTAGGCGATCTTGCGCGTAAACATTAGTAGTGGTAATCATTTGTTGGTCATCTTATCTTGGTCGCTCTTGATGCCGATCCACTTCACTTAATTCTGTGCTGTATATTATTGGGTAAAATAAAGGGAATGGTATATGATATCAATCGTTGATTACGGTTTTGGTAATTTAGGATCAATTAAAAACATGTTAGACCGGCTGGGACATGAGAATGAAATTGTTGAAGATCCGCAACAAATCACTCACTGCAGTAAAATTATACTGCCTGGAGTAGGTTCTTTTGATCAGGGAATGAAAGCACTGCACGAAAGAGGCTGGATGCCCATTCTCAATCAGAAAGTACTTAACGAAAAAATACCTGTGCTAGGGATCTGTCTGGGGATGCAGTTAATGACCCAGGCCAGTGACGAAGGTGTAGAAAAGGGACTGGGTTGGATAAATGCCAGAACAAGAAAATTCACATTTCCTACTGAGGTTGGTTTGAAAATACCGCATATGGGATGGAATAAGGTAAAGGTGTTGGGGGATAGCCCGCTTCATCATCAATTGACTGAACTGGAAGAGATCCGGTATTACTTTGTTCATTCCTACTTTGTTCAACCGCTTGAAACGGAAAATACTATTTTTTCGTGTGATTATGGAGGAGGATTTTGCGCCGCTTTTCAATATAAGAATATTTTCGGGACGCAATTTCATCCCGAAAAGAGCCATCAGTTCGGTTTGATACTTTTAAATAACTTCTCGACGTTATAGTTATTAACCCATGCTTAAAGTAAGAGTTATACCCTGTTTGTTATTAGAAGACGGGGGATTGGTGAAGACGGAAAAATTCAAGAATGCCAAATATCTTGGAGATCCAATCAATACAGTGAGAATTTTTAACGATAAAGAAGTTGATGAACTCATCTTTATTGATATTCAGTGTTCTCAGCAAAAAAAAGAACCTCCTTTTGAAGTCATTAAGGACCTCGCATCGGAATGTTTTATGCCGCTTTCTTATGGAGGTGGTATCAATTCCTTGCAGCAAATTGAACGGATTTTGAAGATAGGGGTGGAGAAAGTGGTAATTAACAACTATGCGCTTTCTCACCCGGAGTTTTTACAAGCAGCCTCTCAGAATTTTGCACAATCCACTATTGTTGGTGCTATGGATATAAAGAAAAATCTATGGGGAAATTACATGGTATATGATCATGTAAGAAAGAAAACTACAGATATATCTCCGGTTGACTACGCCAGACGTCTGGAATCATTAGGGTGCGGGKAGCTGTTTGTGAATAATGTAGATAGGGAGGGTACCTATTTGGGATTCGATTTGAAAATTATCGAGCTTATAACAGCTGCTGTTAGAATTCCAGTAACGATCTGCGGAGGAGCTTCAAATCTAGCTGATATTACTTTAGCTGCAAATGCTGGTGCCTCCGCTGTGGCTATTGGAAGCCTTTTTGTTTACCAGGGGCCACATCGGGCCGTTTTGATATCTTACCCTAGTTTTAATAAATTAAAAGAATTATTACCCAATGTCTAATAACATCCAAGTATGTACCCGCTGTGTCATGGATACTACTGATCCGGAAATTGTTTTTGATGGTAATGGCGTATGCAATTATTGTCTGTATCTTGAAAAAATATTACCTGCTTACCATTTTACACAGGAACAGGAAGAGAAGAGTTTGCTTGAAATTAAGCAACAGATTGAAAGAGATCGAAAAGGAAAGTATGATTCTATTATCGGCGTTAGTGGTGGTGTGGATAGTTCTTATACTGTTTATCTCGCCCATAAAATGGGGCTGAATCCTTTATGTGTACATTTTGATAATGGATGGAACTCATCAATGGCTGTGTCCAATATTAAAAAAATGGTGGAAAAGTATGGATTTGATCTGGAAACGTTTGTTATTAACTGGCCGGAATTTCGGGATTTGCAGCGCTCCTTTTTTAAAGCGGGCGTAATCGATATAGAAATGTTGACAGACCATGCAATTATGGCCACCATGTTCGAGATTAGGAGAAAGCATGGCATAAGATATGTTATATCAGGCGTGAATATACGCACCGAGAATGGAATGCCCAATAGCTGGCTCTGGAGAAAGCAGGATTTGATAAATATTAAGGATATTCAAAAAAAATTTGGTACAATGCCAATTAAGGCATTTCCTACCATGAGTTCTGTTAGATTAAAGCTATCGAAGCTTTTAAAACTGGGCGGTGTCTATGTTGAAATACTTAATAAAATTAATTACAGTAAGGAAGAGGCAATAAAAGTGCTTCAGGCTGAATTTGGTTGGGAAGACTATGGGGGCAAACACTATGAATCTACCTTCACCAAGTTTTATCAGGCATACATTTTACCAAAAAAGTTTAATGTTGATAAAAAAAAGGTACATTTATCAGCTTTAATCAGAAATAATKAGATCTCACGCGAGGATGCGCTGAAAGAACTAGCGCTTACACGCTATGATCCTGCGGACCTTAAAAAGGATAAATCTTATGTTTTAAAGAAGTTGGGCTTTGCGGAAGCTGAGTTTGATCAGATTATGGAAGAAAAGCCCAAAGCTCATCTGGATTATAAAAGTGACGAATGGCTGATCCTTCTCTGGTTAAAAATAATGGGGAAGAAAAAAGTAAGTTAGCTGGAAAAGTATTGTAAATCGTAAAATAAATATGACGCCTGTTCTTCGTAAAGCCCGTGTGTTAATAGGTTTTGTGGGTTACAGAATAGTTAAGAATATTCCAGATATTCCTATATCTGGGTTAAAGCTATTTGGAAAATCCAGGGTTTTATTTACCCGGTTATTTATTGAAAAGTGTGGTGATTTTGTGGCCGTTGATAAAGGTGCATCGTTCGGTAAAAGAGTTTCATTAGGTAACTATTCCGCAATTGGAACCAATGCCTGGATTAGGGGAAAGGTTACTATTGGTAACTATGTTTTAATGGGACCCAATGTGACTATTTTGACTCAAAACCATATTTTTTCACGCCTGGATACGCCTATGTATTATCAGGGGGCTACTCCAGAGAAGCCAGTAATTATTGAGGATGATGTGTGGATAGGGCAAAATGCTATTATTTTACCAGGCCTTCGTATTTGCCAGGGCTCAATTGTAGCTGCTGGGGCTGTTGTAACAAAGGATGTTCCTCCTTACGTAATAGTAGGAGGAAATCCTGCGCGAGTAATTAAGAAAAGAGAATAGGCCTGAATATGAATATAAATATTATAATTTTTTCCAATCTTGATCCAAGCAGTGGTGGAGTGGAAACCTGGCTAAGGCTTTTTCTAAATGAAATAAAGGCCAACAGCGAACAACAATATTTTGATACAATTAATATTTTCTATAGGGAAGATCCACAAAATAAGGTTCCACTAGTTTTCAGTAATATAGAGGGACAGATTAATTACAAACCAATATTGATTTCTGAAAGAACTGGATTATTTTTTAATTTTTTAAAGCTATTCAGATTCCATCATGAAGCAATGAAACAAATCAAAAATGAGAAGGCATCACTTGTCATTTCGATTGGAAGCTATCCGACAGGTATTTTTAATTGGATTTCCCTGCGCCTGTTGAGATATCGTAATAAAGTCAGACACCTTGTTTGGCTGAGAACAACCCTTAGTAGACACATCCGGAATCATCAATCACGTATTTTTTCCAGACCTATTTTGTTTATGGAAAATAAGGCATTAAAAGATGCTGATGTAGTGATTGCAAATGGCTGGGATACCAGAGATAATTATATTCATGAATATCAGCTAGAAACGGAAGTCATACCCAATGCCATCGATATTAACAGGTACGCTCAAGTACCTCCCCTGAAAGAAGGTAGCAATAACCCAATAAAAATTGCTTTTATTGGTAGGTTTTATGAATCTAAAGGTGTACATAATTTCGTAGAAGCTATTCGCATATTTAATCACAAGTATCCTGCCCTGAAAGAAGCCGTTTCATTTGTTTTTGTGGGATGGGGAGAAAAAAGCATCGAAAGTTTTGCGAGTACAACATCAAATTGTGAATTGATCGGACGGGTATCAAATGACAAAATGCATGAGCTGCTCGGTAATATTCACTGTGGCGTAGCCTTAACAAAAGCTAATAGTAACGAAGCAGGAGGAAGTGGTGTTTCGAATAATTTGTTGGAACTTATGGTAACCGGGAGGCTTATCATTGCTGCAGATAATTCAATTTTCAATCAATTTCCCCGAAAGGATTTTATGTTATTCGTAAAAGAGAATGATAATGAAGAACTCGCAGCCTGTTTTGCCCGGATTGCTGAAAATCCTGAGAAATATTACCATTTAGCCGAAAGTGCAAAAGAGTATGCAACTTCATTTTCAATAGAGAATCATGTTCGTTTATTAGGCGATATTGTTAGGACTGTTTACGTTAATAGAATTGGTTAATTTTATGGGAGGATATGCTCTTAATAGATTTTTCTTATTTATTTTGGTGATATTAGTCCCAATTTTTGACAGTTTAACTGGTCTATTAGTAAGAGGAGATACTTTGTCCGGCGGAGGAATAGGTACTCCATCACAGCTGATTCGCTTTGTTCTCATTGCTTTATCTATCATCATCATTCAGTCGAGGCAACGTTATGTAATACTCATATTAGCTTCTCTGTATCTCGTTTCGATGGAAACGATCTCCTTCATTGCACATCAGCGTATACAAGGCTTATTGATCGGACTGGTTTTTTCTTATAAGTTTATATATGCCGCTTTCGTATTTTTTGCATTAGATAAGATTTTCACAAAAGAAGGTTATACTGAAAAGGATATCCTTTTGCTAGTGTATAAGTTTACCTGGTTTTTGTGCGTGATTTTTCTGATAGGAAATGTTCTTGCCATTAAAACAGGTATTTCCGGTTCCTTTTTCAGATCACAGGGCTTGTTTTCTTCAGGCAATGGATTAGGAGTGCTTATTGGCGTATTATCCCTGTTATTGAGATACGGATTTCAAAAGGAATACTTAACAGAAACTATCCACAAACTGGTTTACTGGCTATCTCTTATATGCCTGGTGCTGATTGCCACTAAAGCCTCCGTAGTTTTTTTGATGGTAAATCTTATTTTTGCTGTTGGAAAATTGCCCGTTATTATTAGATATACATTTCTAATATTATTTATTATAATAGGATGGATTTACTGGATTCCAATAAATAATGCTTTAAATGTGGCTTTCGAACTTATTATTTTTAGATTTGAGAATAAATCATCCTGGTTGGGCTTTATATTAAGTGGTCGTGAAGATTATTTAACTACGGCCTTCAGCTCTTTCAACAGATCATCTTTTTTAGCATTGAGAACTTTTTTTGGTGCAGGTTCATTTCTTTCTTACGAGCTACCTGGTGAACTTACCCTAAATTATAAAATGCTTGAAATGGATAGTTTCGATACATTTTTTTTCTATGGGATACTAGGTTTGGTTTTATATTTTACTTTGATATTTTATTGTACGAGGATGGCTTTTCGCCAGAGTAGAATATTAGGATGGTGTAGCCTTACGCTGTTTGCCCATTCGGTTTTTGCCGGCCACACATTATACAACGGTCTATCTGCTACAGGAATTGTATTTATTTTATTGATAATAAAGCATAGTAAAAAACGTAAGCAGTATGAAATAGCACTGCAATAATTAATATGAGAGTATTATTTCAATCTCGGAAAACATTATTTGACGCTCCTGGAGGAGATACAATTCAATTATTAAAGACCAAAAAATATTTAGAAGCACATGGTGTAGTTATCGATGTGTCAACTGACCTTACTCCTGATTTATCAGCATATGATTTGGTGCATGTGTTTAATCTGATGAGGGCACAGGAATCATTGATGCAGGTAATGAATGCAAAAAAATATGGTAAGCCAGTAGCGCTATCTACTATATATGGCTTGTATACAGACTTTGATCGTTATGGCAGGCAAGGTTTGGGCAGTCGTTTGTTCAGGTTATTAAACCCATTTCAGATAGAATATGTAAAGATTGCCGCCCGGGCATTGATAGGTGGAGAGTTTCATAAAGGAAGTTTACAGCTATTGTTGAGAGGTTATTATACAACGCTTAAGAAAATTACTGAGAATACTGATATCTTCCTGCCCAACTCACAATCAGAAATGGATCGGGTTATCCATGACTTTAAGATCAATGCGCCGGCATATGAAGTTATTCCAAATGCTGTTGATCTGTCATTATTTGATCCTGATAAGGTGGAAATTGAAGAAAAATATCTGCCGTATAAAGATTGCATTCTGTCTGTTGCCAGGATAGAAGGAAGGAAATGTCAACTGGACCTTGTTAGAGCAGTCGCAGGTACTTCATACAAACTCGTTATTCTTGGCAAGCCCGGGAAAAACCATGTGCAGTATTTCGAGCACCTGAAAAAAGAGGCGGGTGATAATGTGATATTCATTAATCACCTGGAACATGAGAAATTGCCCCAGTTCTATAAACTGGCGAAGGTGCATGCGTTAGTGAGCTGGATGGAAACACCCGGTCTTTCTTCATTGGAGGCAGGCGCAATGAAAACAAATATCGTTGTGACTCCTAATGGTGATACCAGGGATTACTTTAAAGATATGGCTTTCTATTGCGAACCAGGTAATGTATCCTCCATAAAAAATGCCATTGATGCTGCATTTAATGCAGGTGTTCCTGAAAAGCTGAGACAACATATAGAAGAAAATTTCACCTGGCAAAAAACAGCTGAAGGTACTTATGCTGCCTATAAAAGGATATTGGAGAAACATCAATAATGAGCAAAACTGATATGGTATAATTATATAAATTGGAAATGAAAAGGGTAGCGATAATAGGTACTGTTGGAATACCGGCAGTTTATGGTGGCTTTGAAACTTTAGTTCATCATCTTGTGCAGCATCTGGACAATAAATTCGATTTTACAGTTTATTGCAGTGCGTTGGCATATGAAGATAAGCCAACGCATTTTGGGAAAACCAAATTGAAGTATATCAATTTGAATGCTAATGGAGCTCAGAGCATACCCTACGATATTGTTTCCATGACATCTGCTATATTTTCGGGGCATGATATATTACTTGTATTGGGTGTTTCAGGTGCACTATTCCTGCCACTAATCAGGTTATTTACAAACAAAAAACTGGTAGTTCATATAGATGGACTAGAATGGAAGCGGAATAAATGGAATGCATTCGCAAAGAAATTTTTGAAATTTTCCGAGTCTATAGGCGTGAAATTCGGACATAAAATCATTGCTGATAATCACGTAATTAGTTCTTATATACTAAATGAATATAAAAAAGATAGTTACCTGATTGAGTATGGCGCAGATCATATCATACAAAATCTGAGTACAACAAAAAATGGGTATGCTTTTTCTGTTTGCAGAATAGAACCTGAGAATAATGTGCATGTTATACTGGAAGCCTTCTCGCAAAGCAATCATCCGATTAAGTTTGTAGGTAACTGGGAAAGATCCCCCTATGGGAAAGCGCTGTTCGAAAAATATAGTGTTTTTGATAACATCCAGTTATTGCAACCTATTTATGATCAGGAGAAACTGGATTTACTTCGATCAGGCTGTAGAATTTATATACATGGTCATTCAGCCGGGGGGACCAATCCTTCACTGGTGGAAGCGATGTATCTTGGCTTGCCCATTTTTGCGTTTGACGTAGCATATAATCGTGCTACAACTGAGGAAAAATGTCTTTATTTCAATGATAAAGCGGCATTGAAAAATCTTTTGGAAGATAGCACTGATGGCCTCCTTGCAACAATAGCAGTAGATATGGAGGAAGTTGCTAAAAGAAGGTATAAATGGTCAATAATAAGTGAACGGTATAGTAAATTATTTGATGATTTATAGTGGTTCCCCTTACTTTTGTATAAGTATACTATTAATTTTTCACAATATATGAAAAGAGCCCTTATCACAGGTATTACGGGTCAGGATGGTGCATATCTTGCGCAGTTACTGCTAAAGAAAGGATATGAAGTGCATGGTATAAAAAGAAGKAGTTCACTTTTTAACACTGATAGAATTGATCATCTGTATCAGGATCCGCATGAGGTTAATGTACGCTTCAAGCTTCATTACGGCGATTTGACAGATAGTACCAATCTTATCCGAATTATACAGGAAGTACAACCAGATGAGATATATAACCTGGGTGCAATGAGCCACGTACAAGTAAGCTTTGAAGCACCAGAGTATACAGCTGATGCAGATGGGGTTGGCACACTTCGTATTCTGGAGGCTGTCCGGTTATTGGGTCTGACTAAGAAAACAAAAGTATATCAGGCATCTACGTCTGAATTATATGGCCTAGTACAGGAGGTTCCTCAGTCGGAAAAAACGCCTTTCTATCCACGCTCTCCATATGCAGTTGCCAAAATGTATGCCTTCTGGATTACGGTAAATTATCGGGAAGCATATGATATGTTTGCCTGCAATGGTATACTTTTCAATCATGAAAGTCCTTTACGCGGTGAAACATTTGTAACCAGGAAGATTACCCGCGCAGTGGCAAAACTGTCGCTGGGAATGCAGGACAAACTCTATATGGGAAATCTGGATGCGAAGCGGGACTGGGGACATGCCAAGGATTATGTGGAAGCGATGTGGCTTATTTTGCAACAGGACACACCGGAGGATTTTGTAATTGCTACAGGTATCACCACTACTGTACGGGATTTTATCACTATGGCATTTGCAGAAGTAGGAGTTGAAGTTGAATTCCGGGGCGAAGGACTGGATGAAAAGGGATATGTAAAAAGTAATCAGCAAGTGGATGCTCCTTTAAGAGCGGGGCAGGAGGTAGTCGCTATTGATCCACGGTACTTCAGACCTACTGAAGTAGAGCTACTGATTGGTGATCCAACAAAAGCAAAAACAAAGTTAGGTTGGGAACCCAAGTATGATTTACCTGCATTGGTAAAGGAAATGGTGGCCGCAGACGTGGAACTGTTTCAACGTGAAAAGCTGCTGAAGGATGCAGGTTATAAAGTTTTAAATCAATTTGAGTAAG
The DNA here is from genome assembly GCF_056394125.1 of Chitinophaga sp. 10T418. Taxonomy (NCBI): domain Bacteria; kingdom Pseudomonadati; phylum Bacteroidota; class Chitinophagia; order Chitinophagales; family Chitinophagaceae; genus Chitinophaga; species Chitinophaga sp. 10T418. The sequence goes on along the minus strand of NZ_JBFTHG010000004.1, from coordinate 191,259 downwards.
ATGAATTCCCAGGACAAAATATATGTAGCCGGTCATCGAGGAATGGTTGGGTCTGCTATTGTAAGACGMTTGCAACAAGAAGGTTTTAATAACATTATTACCCGTACGTCGAAAGAACTGGATTTAAGAGATCAGGCCACAGTTGCTGCTTTTTTTGAACAAACGAAACCTGACTATGTTTTCCTGGCAGCAGCCAAGGTGGGGGGTATTATGGCAAATAATACATACCGGGGACAGTTTATCTATGAGAATCTGATGATACAGAATAACGTTATTCATCACGCACATTTGAATGATGCTAAGAAATTGATGTTCCTTGGCTCATCTTGTATTTATCCTAAAATGGCCCCTCAACCGATGAAGGAAGAGTACTTGTTAACCGGTCCTCTGGAACCTACTAATGAGCCGTATGCTATTGCAAAGATAGCAGGGATAGAAATGTGTGATGCTTATCGGGCACAATACGAGAGGAATTTTGTATCTGTAATGCCCACCAATCTATATGGTCCTAATGACAATTACGATCTGGCGAATTCGCATGTATTACCCGCTATGCTGCGTAAAATGCATGTAGCAAAAATGAGTAATCAGCCAGAAGTAGTGATCTGGGGAACAGGAATGCCTAAACGTGAATTTCTGCATGCAGATGACATGGCTCATGCTTGTTTTTTCCTGATGCAAAATTATAGTGAGCCTGGTCCGATTAATATTGGGATAGGTGAAGATATCAGTATCAATGACCTCGCGCTTCTTATAAAAGCAATAGTTGGTTATACAGGGGAGTTGGTATTCGATAAATCAAAGCCGGATGGCACGCCAAGAAAATTAATGGATGTATCAAAATTGAATAGCTACGGTTGGAAAGCCGGGATATCTCTGGAAGCAGGTATACGAAGTGTTTACGAAAATGTAAAAGATCAGCTATAATAGTAGGTCTTGGTTTAACGAGAATCTAATTACCCAATAAGTTTCCTTGATCTGGAAACCATTATATTTGCTCATTAGCAAGCAAAATATATCTTATGAATAAACTAAGCTATCTACTAGCGCTGTTAACCGTTTGTTTTCTGGCTATAACCTCAAAAGCTGATGCCCAAAGTGCAGGAAGACAATTTTCACTTGGCTTTTACAAGCCTGTAGGAGATACTAATTGGCGGAGCTACCACTCATCCCAACGGGACTATTTGATACAGCCCGTCTTCGATCTTCCACATGAAAGAGATACCACCAAAAGGAGAAGTTGGTTCCACCGTAAGCTGTTTAACGAACATTTATTGGAATTTCATCATGAAGACTATGATTTCTATGCGAGTTTTTTACCGGATTTTGTGGCCGGGCATAGTTCTGATAATGGAACTACGTGGTTGAATACACGTGGGGTAATCGCAGGAGGGAGACTGGGAAAGAATTTGACCTTCCGGACCGAGTTTTATGAGAATCAGGGTAAATTTCCTAAATATCTTGACACCTATGCAAGAAATGCAAGAATAATTCCCGGTCAGAGCGAATGGAAATTATATAATAATGGGAAAGCATTTGATTTTGCCTATTCGTCTGCATTAATCGATTATAAAGCAGGTAAATTCCTGGATTTTCAATTGGGTTATGACAGAAATTTTATTGGTGATGGTTACAGATCTATGCTGTTATCAGACAACTCATTTAACTATCCGTTCCTGAAAATAATTGCCAATGTAGGAAGGGTCCAGTATACAACAATGTGGGCACAGTTTATTGATATGCAATATCCCAAGGCTTCTTATGATAATGGCTATCGTAAGAAATGGGGAGTATTTAATTATTTGGACTGGAATGTCTCTAAAAAGGTGTCAATAGGTTTCTTTGAAGCTGTAATATGGCAGGATTCCGACTCATCCGGTAAGAGAGGGTTTGATATGAGTTATATAAACCCTATTGTTTTTCTCCGCCCCGTAGAGTTTTCAATAGGCTCTCCTGATAATGCAATAATGGGACTAAATGTAAAGTATGCTCCCTCTGAGAATAGCTCTATATATGGACAATTTGTACTGGATGAATTTAAGTTTAATGAAATTACCAGTGGTAGTGGCTGGTGGGCGAATAAATTTGGTGGACAAATAGGCTTCCGTTCAAATAATATATTTAAGCTTCCTAAACTGAACGTTTTGACCGAAGTAAATGCTGCCAGACCTTATACCTACTCTCAGCGTTCAACATTAAACAACTATGGACATTATAACMAACCATTGGCTCACCCTATGGGCGCAAACTTTATAGAGTGGGTAAATATTGCAGACTATCAGTACAGGAGATGGTTCTTCAAAGGAGAAATAATGGTGGCAAAGTATGGTCTTGATACGGCAGGTATTAATTACGGAAAGGATATTTATAAGTCCTATAATACACGTAACAACGATTTGGGTAACCACATAGGTCAGGGACTTAAAACCAACCTGATGTATGTACAGGGCTCTGTTGCTTTTTTACTTAACCCAAAGTATAATTTACGTTTAGAGATGTCAGTTACTGGCCGCCGGGAGAAAAATGACCTTTATGATAATAAGGAACTCATCTTCCAGTTTGGTTTGCGTAGTAGCTTCAGGCAATTTTATTACGACTTTTAGCCAAAAGATATAAATATACACAAGCCCTTCCGCTTTATCAGCGCAAGGGCTTTTTTATTATTTTAACGCAAAGAGGGGGAGGATAATAATGGACAAAGGGCCGAAATGCTGTATTTCTATAAAAAGTTATGAGGTACGGGAAACTCCACTTATCCTATAATGAATATACGAAAAAAAACATAATATCAAATACATAATCCCCGCTTTCCTTACAGTGTTGCTGATAATTTATAACTTCGCGGTATGCATTACGTTACAGTAGAAGGGCTTACCAAATCTTTTGGGACCAAACCATTATTCAAAGACATTTCTTTTCATATAGAAGAAGGAGATAAAATAGCGCTGGTAGCGCTGAACGGTACCGGTAAATCCACCTTGCTGCGGATTTTATTAGGAAAGGACGTGCCCGACAGTGGTAAAGTATGGATACATAAGGATGTAACCGTGGTAATGCTGGAACAACAGTCGGATTTCGATATGTCTAAAACAGTGATTGAGAATATCTTCAATCATGATAACCCTGTTCTGAATGCCATTAAAGAATATGAGCTGCTCACAGAGGAAGGCCATGAACTGGACATTGTGGACCTTGATAAATTAACAGACGCCATCAGCAGGATGGATGAATTGAATGCCTGGCACTTTGATACCAAAGTGAAACAGATATTAGGAAAACTTAATATACACAATCTCGATCAGCCAGTGGGCTCTTTGTCTGGCGGACAACAAAAGAGAGTTGCCCTGGCGAAGGTATTGATCGAAATTGGCTTCGAACATAAGCATGTATTGCTGATCATGGATGAGCCAACCAACCATTTGGACGTATCTATGATCGAGTGGCTGGAAAATTATCTAGACCAGGAAAAAGTGACCTTGCTACTGGTAACGCATGATCGTTATTTCCTCGACAGTGTATGTAATGAAGTAATGGAGATAGATCAGGAGCAGTTATTTATTTACAAAGGAGATTATGAAAATTACCTGGAAAAGAAGGCCGCAAGGGAGGAGATGGATAAATCCAGTGTAGATAAAGCCCGTAACCTGTACCGTAAAGAGCTGGAATGGATGCGTAAGCAACCGAAAGCCCGTACTACAAAATCCAAATCCCGGCAGGATGCTTTTTACGAAGTAAAGGAAAAGGCCAGCACCAAGGTAGCTGATCAACAACTGGAGCTGAATGTTAAAATGACTCGTCTGGGTGGAAAGATCCTTGAACTGAAGAAGGTATACAAGTCGTTCGGCGACCTCAAAATCCTGAAAGGCATGGATTATACCTTCAAAAAAGGAGAACGGGTAGGTATAGTAGGTAAGAATGGGGTGGGTAAATCTACTTTCCTGAACATGTTATTGGGTACGGAACAGCCAGACTCCGGTAAGATCAACATAGGTGAAACCATTGTGTTTGGTAACTATTCTCAAACAGGTCTGGAGGTGAAGGAAGATATGCGCCTGATAGAGTTTGTGAAGAATATCGCAGAAAATTTTCCGCTGGCAGATGGTACTAAAGTGAGTGCCGCCCAGTTCCTGGAACTATTCCTCTTTCCTCCGGAAAAACAATATACTTATATTTCCAAGTTGAGTGGTGGTGAAAAAAGAAGATTACACCTGCTTTCCATCTTATTCCGCAACCCGAACTTCCTGGTATTGGATGAACCTACCAATGACCTGGATTTGCCAACACTCAGTATCCTGGAGAGCTTTTTACAGGACTTCCAGGGCTGTGTAATTATTGTAAGCCATGACCGTTATTTCATGGATAAACTGGTAGAACACCTGTTTGTCTTTGAGGGGGATGGGGAAATCCGCGATTACCCTGGAAACTATACCCAGTACCGCGAATGGCAGAAAGAGGAAGATAAGAAAAAGGCCATCGCTCCCAAAAAAGAAGTGGTGCCAGAACCAGTAGTAGTAGCCGCACCTGTGGCTGAGAATAAAGGCAAAAAAATGTCTTTTAAAGAAAAAAGAGAACTGGAATTGCTGGAAAAGGAAATAGAAAAACTGGAAACAGAAAAGAAAACTATTGAGGCCTCTTTAGCCAACGGAGAACTGGCTTTTGATAAAATGGAGCCCATGACTCACAGAATAGGAGAGATCATCCAATTACTGGATGATAAGGGAATGCGCTGGCTGGAGCTGAGTGAAATGAGCGAATAAATCAGTCTTTCCATAAACAAAGAAGCAGGTCAGCAATGACCTGCTTCTTTGTTTATGGAATATATCGCTTAGGTATACAGGTAGTGAATATTGGTAATCATTCGGGAAAAATGTACTTTAGAATAGTCACTATACTTCATGAAAAGATCAGCTACTTTTTMCGCCGCAATTCCCCAGCCCTGCAAGGAACCCTGGGGGGATATGCGCCCATCAGATGGTGGGAAATTTTGCAGTAGCTGTCAAAAGAAAGTAATTGATTTTAGCACGTTAACTGATGCGGAAATTGTCAATATCTTCAGTGGGCCATCACAAAAAATTTGTGGCCGTTTTAATCCTTTTCAGCTGGATCGCATACTGGATAAGCGGGAACGAAAGGGAAGCCTGCTCCCTGCAACTGTTTTAACCACTTTACTGGTATTCAGCGATCTTTCAAAAGCCACTGGCAGCCCGGTTAAAGTGCCCTTTATACATATGCCATTTGCTAAGTTTACGGAACTAACTGAAACAGCTATACCGCAGAAACTTGATACACCCCGCATCATCACCGGAAAGTTAATTGACAGCCAGGGCAAAACTTCCTTACCTGGCGTTTCTGTTATAATAAAAGGAACAACCTTCGGCACTGCCACTGATGCGGCGGGAAACTTCCGGTTGCGGGTTCCGGAAAATTTGCATCACAGGGAGGTAACCCTTGAGTTTGCGTACATTGGATATAATAGAAAGGAGTTACTGGTGCGGGAGAATGGGCCGCTTACAATCGAAATAGAAATGAGTGCAAGTATATTGGGTGAGGTGGCGGTCACCTGTATGCGTAAAGCAACCTTTCGGGAAAGAATGAAAATGAGATGGAAGCGGCTATGGGGGAAACAATAATATTAAGCCGCAAGCGCTTAATATAACGCTTACGGCTATCCGATAATAATTTGTAAGCTACTTTTTTTTCTTCTCCTGTTGCACTTTCCATTCTTCCAATGCAGCTATCTTCTTATTCTGCTCAATAAGGTACAGCGTTAACTCTTCTACCTTTGCCAGCAATTTTTTATTCATATCCCCTACATCAATGCCATCTTTTTCCACTTCAGCTGCAGATGGAATCCCTTCCAGGTGCTGGTGAGTGGCCACGTATTTTTCTACTGCTGCTAAAGTTGGCAGTTGATAGTCTTTATGAAACACGTAATCAGACCAGCCAGTCTGCGTTACTTTTACCTGTTTGGCGGTGATGGTACCATTTACAGCCAGTTTGGACTGAGGATTTACTGTTCCAATGCCAAGACCTACATCGTTAATGAGAACAATTGTTTGGTTTGTAGGGCTGGTTCCCCCGGCAAGATATAGCGGAATGTACTTTGTGGCGCCAGTCGTTCTATCAAAGCCGATCAACGTTGCTCTTCCACCTGAAACTCCCAATTCTGCTGCCATGCCCGTTCCATTGGCAGTATACCAACCTTTGAATCGGCCTTGTCCTTCCCAGTCGCTTGCACCAAAGCCATCTATTCTGGCTATCTGATCAGTGCCCGCATAAAATTTAAAGCCGTTATTATTATTTTTGACATTAACGCTAAGCCACATATGCTGCGGTTCGATACCAATTGCATAATCTCCTGAGGCACTGCCCAGCGCAGGGTGTAGTGTAATCCTGGTGCCAACGCTCCTTGAAGTAAAGGTGGGTGCACTCACCCCAACAGGATTAAAGCTTAGTAAATTGGAAGTATTGTTAGTCATGGTGAGGCTACCCGTGCTGTTCGTAACTTCCGTGTTCGATATTTTCAGACTTCCGGTTGTTCCGCTGGAAGGATATATGCCCACGTTGCCCGCATCACTGAGAATAAACATCTCCTTACTGGCAGGATTAACTCCAATATAGCCGTCTCGCGTGGTGTTATCGTTTTGCATGAACTGCAGTATAGACTGATTGGCGGTAGTGCCATTCCCCTGAATTTTAGATAAGTTACCCGCAGTAAGGTTACCAACAGTTACATTACCGGTAGCCCTTTCAATAGCAAGGCCGAAACCAAGATAGGTACCGGTATTGGAATACCTGAATAATCTGAAGTCAGAGCCGGTATTGCCTGCACCTTCTAAGCCAATTAAGGAGTTGGTCCATCTTAGGTTAGCAGGTAAGTTGCCATCACCATTAAACAGATGGAAGTGAGCTACTCCGTTGGCGCTGGTTCCTGCAAAAGTTTTCAATGTATTTGACTGTGCAGTTCCCGCGATGTAAAAATTAGCAGAAGGCTGTAAGGTCGTTTGGTTGTTAATATACGTCTGTGCCTGGCTTTGTATGGCTAAACAAAACAGGGCAAACAGACATGGAAGCATCTTTTTCATTGAGGCACCGTTTAGGGATGTTTAATAAATATAAGTTACATCATTTGGTTAAAAAAAACCTTCAATACACACTTAAGCGTCATTGAAGGTTTTAGTTTGTAGCCTCGTCAAGAATATTTGAATTGTACATAACTAATTGATATTTATTTGTTTGTGAATTTTTTTTGACGTTGGGGTAAGGTTTTGGGGAATTGCCCCCTTGGGGCTAAAAGTAAAAAAACTTATTGTTTGGAGCTACATTTTCTACATCTGCTACATTCAAAACCTTCGCAAATATTAGCAAGTAGGACGTAGAAAGCCCATTATTAGATGATATCTTTGCGGTTTGGGAATGACATGTGTATTTCCGCAAAAACATCATCTAATAACGGGACATACTTGATTAGGTATAAATAAATTTGAGCAAATTTGTTCTGCACTTCCGAATTACAATCCACGTTTTTCTGCTCTGGTTTTTAACGTGTCAAGCAAATGTAGGTTTGCATTGTATAAGTTAATATACTTATCCATCGAAACCTTCTCTCTTGGTGTAAATCCTTTCTTGTAGCTATATTGCATTGTTGAATGTAATCCACTGGCATAATAGCTTTCAATATAAACAACTGACCCTCTAAACCGCTCACAGATTTTTTTACTTATAAAAGAGTAGCAAAATTCCTGCTGTTCATTGTTAATGATAATTTTAGTTCTCTTTAATATATCCGGATGGTTATTAGCGGTTGTAGCGATATCTTTTGTGCATAGAAAAATCGTACAGTGCTGATTGTTGATGATGGTATCTTTCTCTTTCTTCAAATCATCTAAAAGATCTTTGTTGCTTTTCAGAAAAGGTTCATCAGAAAAGCCATACCCTAATTGTTTATTATTGCTCGTGTATACTCTGGTCACATTTGGAACTACATTTGTATCAAATGCCATACCCACTTTTTGGTTGATGGCTGTTAGATAATATGCACTTGGATAAACTTCTACATCAGACTTGCTTGCATTTTGTATCGTCTTGCTGGTAGAATCCAATACTACAATATCTCCATTCTGTATATCGTGAAGGGGTTCTAACGAGTAATCATCGCACAAAAAAATGGTGTCTCCCATTATTAATCTTTGACCTTGAAGAGTCATAGTTAATAAATAAGATAATACTACTTCGGAATTACATTTGGAACGAATTTCAAAATAGGTTTTCTTATTGTTATATCCCATTAAAAAAGGTGCGATTAAGAGTAGGCTAATACTAAGGGGGAAAAATATTTTTTTTATCATCTTAGATGCCGTTAATCAACTATTTGTGTGAATTTTTCTGTTGCAAAAGTACGGGAATTGGGAAACGTTTTTCCAACGGGAACATCGAAAATCAGGGCTACAATTTGGCCGGTTACCCTAATTGTAACGGAATTGCAACCGCAGGGCCCAAAACCTTGGGTGGCTACTTCGCTGTAAGTGCCGAGGACGATGCCCTCAAGCCATGAACTTAAGTGCGTAATACTTACAATTTTGTTTGTTGTTGTAACTGATTCCTTCGATTTAATCACCCATAAATTATTTATGTGCTCTGCAACATTCCATGTAAACTCCTGAGTTCCAGACGTAACGCCTTCTGGGAGCAAATACGGAACCGGATAGCCATCTAAGTTATCACCGGCGCTACTTGGTTGCGGATTTTGTTTCTGGGGCGTTGAAGTTTGGCTGCTTGCTGAATTAATTAAAAATAGTGATAAACAGAATACTGTCATTACTTTGGGTAAAATGGACTTGATCATAATTTGCTTTTTTTCATTGTTGTTTTCTCTTACTTATTGTGGGTATGGGTTTCAKAGAGATGCCCATATCATATGTTACGATATCATATGACTCTCTTAAGTTAGATATTTTTATTTTCACCATGCGTAATATTTTTTATTAACCTATCTAGGTAGGCTATTTACGTAAATAGCCCATGACCTCCATAATTTTCTATATAAACCCAACATAGTTCTTTAAGCCTGGCAATGCTGGGACTCCTTCACAGAATAGTTTTATATTCAGCAAGACAGAACACAAAGCAATAACAGATAACACTATTATCAGCACGGTACATAGCCTTTTATCGCTGTTAAGCTGTTCTTCGAATTGATGCCGGATACGTAGTTCTGCATGATATGCAGCCTCCTTTATGGCTATTTTCAACATTTCAATATCCTTATCATTCATTTTATATTATTTGGTGGGTTGCTGTGAATAAAGGCTCTCAGGTTATAGGCTTATTGTTTGGAGCTACATTTCCTACATCTGCTACATTATAAACCTTAGTAAACCCTAACAATTGTTAACATACGGTCTCTTTTTAATGACTCCAAAAATTCCCAATGAAAGAAAACCCCGACTAGGAATAGTCAGGGTGATACGTCCCATGTTTTATATACAATAAGCGCGATTGATCCGCGGTTAAACTTTTATTGCTCATCGTTCATTTTTAGTTGCAGACTATTATTCGGACTTCATAAAGTCTGCATGGTAGTTCGTAAAATGTTTGAATAGTTCGTCGTAGACCTTCCGGATCATATATCTTTCAGCATTCGAGAAGCTTTGAATAACATGTACTTTTTCACCGTTAACTATTCTGACTGATGGGCGCATATACCTGTAGTATGTAGGCGTCGACAGGCCGCATTCCTTCGTAATTTGTTCCCTGAAGCGAACGGGCAAATCTGTTAGCATTGTGTGTAGGTCAAAGAGCATATTGCCGGGATTGGTTAATAGATTCTGGTTTGTTTCTCTGTTCTTGTTCTTTTGTAGGGTTTGTTTTTTGTTTGTCATAGCGGGTATTTTGAATAGTGATTGTTTTCGATTGTTTGATAAGGGCAATGGATAGCCGCCTTCATATGGTAATGAAAGTGATGATCCTTTGAGAGGATTGAAAAGGTTAGAAAATTTATAAGTGGAGAACCGGGGCTTTTATGCATAAAAAAGCGCGGAACTCTTGCGATGCCGCCGGCGGCCCCTCGGAGGGCTGGGAAACGACAAAGAAGAGCCCACGCTTTTAAACGTGAGCTTTTTCCTATCATCTCCCTTTCCGTGGTGAATTTCCGAGGTTCGCCGGAAGAGAATCAAGAAGCAGCTTCTAATATTTTATGTGCTGCGAATTTAGTTCAAGATATTTCTGTAATACCGGAATTTACCTAAATGGATACAGAAGCTAGAAAAAGAAGATTGGGTGAAAAGCTGCGCAAGCTAAGGGATGAGAAGGATTTAAGCCTTCGAGAACTCGCAGCCCTTGCAGATACCGATTATAGCCAGATACATAGGATTGAGATTGGACAAATAAGTCCTACGGCTGTTACTTTAGAGAATTTGGCGGAAGCACTGAAAGTAAAGATTTGCGTTTTTTTTGATTGCTAAATCAAGGTATAGAAAAAGCAATCGGGTTCCTTGATCTCTTTACAAGTGGTTAAATAGTCTATTATTTCTTTAGAATTTAAAGGGCTTACCCCAGGAGTAAGTTTCCACTTCTCTTGAAATAAATGCAATCTCATTCGCTGATAAGCGAAGTTTTCTCTCAGTTCATCCAAAGAGTAAGAAGGCACTTGAACATTTTCATTCTCACTCAAGAAAGTTAGAAGATCTTTGGCTATAATACTGATTGGAAAAAGATTTTCAGATCTTACGGATAGATTATTTATAGTTTCTGAATTTAAATAAAGATCTATACAAACTTTTGGGGGTTTATTTATCTTTATATGATTCGCTTCTACCGCTTGAAAACTAGCAAACCCAGTTTTAACGGTATCTTCATATCGCAGAAAAGCTCCTTGATCCAAGCACAATAAATCATCAATACTCATATAAGCAACATTGAATTATTACAATTAGAAATGGAGGTATTTATGATGGAATTAAGGCATTTTCATATTCCATCAGCCAAATCTTTACTACTTTCACCTATTCTTAGTTTGTATCAAACAAAAGAGTATAGTGCTGGTAACAGTTATTAGAGCTTCCAAGGCCGGGATTTTCTTTGCAAAATCCTTTATATACTGATTCATTTTCTGATTGGTAATAGCACGGGGTAGGTCACCATTGTATTTTGTCCTGATCTGCTGTATGACAGGGTGTACCGGAATAGATACTTTGTTATGTGTCTTTGTTTGCCGGATTTCTATAAGTCCATCTTTGATATGATGGGGGCTTAATATAGAATAATCAGAAAAGCGTAATCCGGTATAGCATCCTATCAAAAATAAATCCCTTGTCCGGTCAAGTTTTAGGTCATTTGATAAGTCCAACTTTTCAATAAGCTTTAATTCTTCCTCAGTCAGATACACGCTGTCTGTTTCTTCCTGTGGCTTGAAAAAATAGTCGCTTTCAAAATCATTACAAACTAAGATCCCCCGGCTTTTTGCCTTACCCATGACCGTAATTATTCGTTTTATATGGTCACCTATGGTATTTATGCCTAGCTTGACGGTTGATGTCAGATATCCCATGTAATCCCCATGGAAGCGTACATCAATAGTACCAAAGTCAATTTTACGGGCATATGTCTTTTGAAAATCCTTTAAATGGTTCAGGGTAGTAACATACCCTTTATTAGTGTTGGGGGATGTTTTCTGTTTGGTCTTTGGGCTGATCCGTTCTCCTTTTTCAGATCGCTTATTAAAATCTTCATAGTAAGAAAAGAAGGTTACCTGTTGAAATTCCTTTTTTCCTGTAACTATATCAAGCAATGCTTTTAGCTCTTCAGGGGAGGGGATAAGGTGATTATTATCATTCCTGAATTTTCGGTAGGCGCTTTTAATAGCATGGTCCAAATAGTCTAATCTGGCGTTAAACTCCCGGATACTCGGGAAAATCTTTCCCTCCCTTGTTTGCCCGCTGAATAGTTTTGTTCCAACAAGAAGCGGTGGGGATTTTTTCTGAGAGGTAATACCGTAGTGCTTCGCCCTCATAGCTGATATTGGCGAAAATGGTGCTTTCCGTGTCTTTGGGTCTCTTTAAATAAAATTTGATCTCCATGATTATAGGGTTAACAGGTTATAAAAAGGGAGCATTTGGGGAAAGTAGCACGTTTTGCCATTGGCAAAAGCAATATAGTTAATCTTTTCTGGGGAATCTGGTGGGGAAAAATGGGGAAGGTTTTGGGGACATTTTGGCTTAATTCCGCTTTATCTCCCTTTACCGCTCTTTCCTATGAAACACACGTCCAGTAATGAAAAACGCCCAATTCCAGTAAAGCTGAAATTGGGCGAATTAAGTTTTTTGTAGCCTCGTCAAGAATCGAACTTGAATCTGGAGCTTCGGAAACTCTTATACTATCCATTGTACTACGAGGCCGGAAAGTACGCAAAACTACATTTTCTAAAGTATAATCCCAAATCACATTAAAGATTGATGTTACTCTTGAATATTTTAACCGCAATAGCCAGCAGAATTACACCGAAAAATTTACGCAGTACCATCAACCCAGCCTTGCCCAGCATACGTTCTATATAGTTTAAGCAGCGTAATACGATGTACACAATCACCAGGTTTAAACAGATCCCCGCCAGGATATTATACTGTCCGAAGTTAGCTTTTAGCGACATAATGGTGGTCAGGGTACCCGAACCAGCTATCAGTGGAAAGGCAATAGGTACTACACTACCGGCTTTAGCGTCCTGGTCAGTTTTGAAAAATTCCAGCCCCAGGATCATTTCCAGCCCAATAACAAATATAACAATAGACCCTGCTACAGCAAAGGAATGCACATCTACACTCAGTAATTTCAGAAAAGGTTCCCCTACCAGCAGGAACAGGATCATCAGGAAGCCTGAGGCCAGCGTGGCTTTGCCCGCATCTATATGACCCAGCTTTTCTTTCAGGGAAACGAGTACTGGTATGGAGCCTACAATGTCAATGACCGCAAATAAAGTAAAGGTAATAGCCAGAATTTGGTCGATACTGAACATGAATGCTAATTTGTGTAAATATAGGCAGAATGCAGAACGTTTTATGCTAGCGGCTTTCTGCTTATATTTGTTTTAATACTACTTATATGACGGAGGATATTATCATTCAGATCAGTAATAAGATCAAGGAGAAAAGAAAGGGAAAAGGCATTACTATCCAGGAACTGGCAGACCGGGCACAGGTGAGCAAGGGGCTGATATCCCAGATAGAGAACAACAGAACTGTCCCTTCGCTTCTGGTGTTGATCAATATTATTAAGGCTCTCCAGCTGGATATGAACGAATTCTTCAATGAAATTGATCAGCAAACCCAGAGCGCGAAAGTAATCATCAAACAAAAGGCGGCCTATCAGGAGTTTGAAAAAGAACCTGCTAAAGGATTTATATATAAAAGAGTCCTCACCAAAAATGTGAAAAATTTCCCGGTAGATATCGTCCTGCTGGAACTAAAAAAAGGAGCTACCCGTGCCCAGACCGTAAAAACAGATGCCTATGAATACAAATACATCATCAAAGGATCAGTAGAATACCTCATTGACAACGAAAAATATGTGCTGGAAGAAGGGGACTCCCTGTTCTTCGATGGTCGCCTGGGCCATAAACCCAGTAATATAGGCGCAGAAAATGCACTCATCCTGGTGGTTTACTTCTTCCTCGACAGCGAAAAGTAAACTATACAGATACAAATACTTAACATTAAATTTAGTATATGTTAACATTCTGATCACATTAGAGCGCAAACTTCGCATGTAAATAAAATAGTACCCAAACCTACATTTACATGCAATCAAATCTACATCGGGCGCTCAAAAGGCAGCTATGCGCCTTAATATTGCTGCTATCCATTACCACCACTCTTTATGCACAACAAGCTATTACGGGGAAAGTCATCTCAGGTGACGATCGTCAGCCCGTTATCGGAGCTACAGTGAAAGTAAAAGGAGCTAACCGCGGCGCTGTTACCGATGCCACCGGTAGTTTCGCTATCTCGGCTGCCAGTACCGATGTGCTGCAAATTTCCTTTATCGGCTTCTTACCCGAATTATACCCGCTTAAAGGCGCTACTGATGTCACTATCACCCTTCAGCCAGATAAAAAAGCGCTGGATGAAGTAGTAGTAACAGCACTGGGTATACGAAAAGAAGTAAAACGTGTAGGTTATTCTGTACAGGAAATAAAAGGAGCGGACCTGATCAAGGCCCGCGAACCCAATCCCATCAACGGCCTGGTAGGTAAAGTAGCAGGACTCACCGTAGGAGCTTCTGCCGAATTGCTGTCTGCCCCGCTGGTATTATTACGTGGTAATAATATAGGCCTCTATGTAGTGGATGGTGTACCGATCAATTCTGATACCTGGAACATTGCTCCGGATGATATTGAAAGCTATACTGTACTGAAAGGCGTAACTGCTTCTGCACTGTATGGCTCCCGTGGTCTGAACGGTGCCATTATGATCACCACTAAAAAAGGAACAAAAGATAAACGCGGCCTGTCTATTGATTTTAACTCCAGCACCATGTTCGAAAAGGGGTTTAATGCCATCCCCAAAGTGCAGGATGAGTATGGCCCCGGCGACCATGGAAAATATGCCTTTGTTGATGGTAAAGGTAATGGTACCAATGATGGCGACTACGATGTTTGGGGACCCAAATTTGAAGGCCAACCGATACCGCAGTACGATAGCCCTGTAGATCCTACTACAGGAGTACGTGCGGGTACCCCCTGGATTGCACGTGGTAAAAATAACCTGCAACGCTTTCTGCAAACAGGTATGCTGAGCACCAACAACATCGCAGTGTCATCACATACCGAAAAGGCTGACCTGCGCTTCTCCCTGTCGCATTCTTATCAGAAAGGAATTGTTCCCAACACTTCCCTGAATATTACCAACTTCAATATCTCTGCAGGCTACAACTTTTCTTCCCGCCTGCGCCTGGATGCCTATATGAACTACAACCGGCAGTATTCCAATAATTTCCCGGATGTAACCTATGGCCCCAACAGTATTATTTATAACACCCTGATATGGGCCGGCGCCGACTGGAGCATGGATGACATGCGCAACTACTGGCAGCCAGGTAAAGAAGGTATTCAGTCTATTTACGCAGAGTACCAGCGCTACCATAACCCCTGGTTCATGACCTATGAATGGTTACGTGGTCACTATAAAACAGATATCAACGGTTACGCAAAACTGAACTACAAAATTAATGATAAGCTGGAGCTGCTGGCCCGTACACAAATTACCAGCTATGATCTGATGAGAAATGAGAAAGTACCTTTCTCTGCTCATCCTTATGGTCGTGAAGAAGGTAAAKGGGACTACAGGGAAGATAAGCGTTCTATGTTTGAAAACAACACAGACGTATTGTTATCGTACACCAACATGTTCCCTCGCAAAATAGGTATCCATGCTTCTGTAGGCGGTAATGCACGTTCCTACAAATACAACTCCAGCTACGTATCTACCAACTACCTGAATGCACCAGGATGGTATGGATTTGGTAACACACGTGATCCATTGTTTGCCACCAATTACCAGGCGCCAATGCTGGTGTTGAGTGCTTATGGTTATGTAGATATTGATCTGGGAAAATATGCCACGATATCGCTGACAGATCGTATTGATAAAGCATCAAACCTGCCTATTCAGAATAATGTTTATTCCTATCCTTCTGTAGCTTTAAGCACAGTGGTATCTGATTATGTAGATTTACCGGCTGCAATATCCTTCCTGAAGCTCAGAGGCTCTTATGCCAATGTGAAGGGAGGCTTTACCCAGGCCACTATCGGCGCTACACCATTGGCTAGTTACCCACTCGGATATGGCTCTGAATACCAGTCTTCTTATGATGGTCCTATTTATAATACGCCATTCTATAATGTAACACCGGTATACCAGAATCAGGCAGGCGCCACACTTTCACAAACTATTGCCAACCCTGATCTGAAACCTTTTGCCACCAAAGTGTTTGAAACCGGTATGGATATACGTTTTCTTAAAAATCGTATAGGCATTGACGCTACCTACTTCACCAGTAAGAATGGTCCACAGATCTATGATGTGATTATATCCAGCACCACAGGGTTTGCTAAAAACCGTATCAATGGTGTGAATACACGGAAAACAGGATATGAAATATCCCTTAATGGTTCCCCGCTAAGAAACCCCAACGGTCTGAACTGGAACGTTACTGCCAACTGGTCTACCTTCCAGGAAAAATATGTGAGCATTTATGGTAACGAAACCAAACTGAATGCTTATGTAGGTGTGGGAGACAGGGTAGATAAGATCTATGGTACTAAATTCGTAAGAGCAGCCGATGGTCAGATCATTAATGGTTCCGATGGCCGCCCGATTGTAAACCCTACACAGCAATTCCTTGGTAATGCTAGTGCTGACTGGGTTTGGGGTATCAATAACAACTTCAGCTATAAAGGTATCAGTCTCAGTTTCCAGTTTGATGGCCGCGTAGGTGGCAGCATGATTGACTATATTCAGCAGCAAACTTTCCGCGGTGGACGTAATATCCTTACCACAGAAGGCGCTATGGGAGAAGCCCGCTACCAGGATTACAAAGGTGTGAAATCTTATCAGGGACAAGGAGTAGTGGTAAGTAATAATGTGGCTATCCAATACGACAATAACGGTAACGTTACCAACTACGATAAGCTGCAATACGCACCCAATAACACCAAAGCATTCCTGCAGGATTATATCAGCGTATACTATAAAACCAACGAAGCGAATGTGATCAGTAAAACATTTGCCAAACTCCGGGAAGTAACTATTGGATATGCTTTGCCACAAACTTTACTGAAAGGTACTTTCATCAGAGCAGCCAGCATATCCTTTGTGGGCAGGAACCTGCTCTATTTCGCGAAGAATAAAGATGTGGACCTCGACCAGTATCCGGGTGCAGATCAGGGATCTTCTACGCTGCAAACACCTACTACCAAAAGATATGGCTTTAACCTGAATGTTAGCTTCTGATCTGTTTCAATTATTAAACACGCTTTGTATGAAATCATTTAAAATATTTACCATCATCGCTTTAGCAGGTGCTGTCCTCAGCAGTTGTAACAAGAAGTATGAGGATTACGCAGTCAATACCAACAAACCTTCGAAAGTACCGCCAAGCCTGGTGTTAGGTGGAGTATTGGCAGATATGAATGCAGATAAACCCTGGAGCAACATTATGCGCTGGAACCAGTTCGATTGCTGCAATTACAACTACTATGGTGATCAGCGCTACGATTGGGGCGGTGCCGACTTTAACAGCTATTACTCCATGATGAACGTGCAACAAATGGAAGGGGAAGCTAGCCGCCTCGGAGGACAAGCCGTGAATCCATATAATGCACTCGGCAAGTTTTTCCGTGCCTGGTTCTTTTATCGTATGACTAACCTGGTAGGAGATTTGCCAATGAAAGATGCCTTACAGGGCAAGTTGGGGCTGACCCCTAAGTATGATGATCAGAAGGCCGTATTTATGCAGATCCTGCAATGGCTGGAAGATGCAAATGCACAACTGGCACAGCAAATCGCCAATCCGGATAAAAGCATTACCGCAGAAGGACAGTTACTGAAAGGAGATTTCTATTATGGCAATGATATGACTAAATGGCAACGTGCGGTAAATACTTTCCATTTACGCGTACTCATTACGTTGAGTCAGAAAACAGCCGATGCTGATCTTAAAGTGGCGCAACAGTTCAAAGCAATTGTTAGTAATCCTAATAAATACCCGTTGATAGAATCAATGGACCAGAACCTGCAGTTTATCTATAATAACATCAATAAGTATCCCTCCAATCCGGATAACCTGGGCTTTGATGCTACGCGTTATAATATGTCTGCTACCTACCTCAATGCGTTGGTAAAGCTGAATGATCCACGTGCCTATGTCACTGCTGAACCAGCTACCGCACAACTGAAAGTGGCGCACAAAACACCGGCAGATATTACTGCTTATGTAGGTGCAGAATCAGGTATCAGTCAGAGCGATATGTCGGCCAATATGTCTAACGTAGATACAGCGGTATACTCCGTTCGCAGCCGCAGCCGTTACTATAGCAATTATGCCGCAGAACCTGGTGTTATCCTTGGTTTCCCGGAACTGTGTTTTAATATGGCAGAAGCCATCAACCGTAAATGGGTAGATGGTGATGCAGAGGCCTGGTATAAAAAAGGTATTAAGGCTTCGTTGGGCTTCTATGGTGTTCCTGCAGAAGCACCAGGATCTATCGTAAAAACGTATGGCGGTAAACGTTATGAAATACCTTTTGATTTCGAAAACAGCTATTACAAACAGGCAACTGTTAAGTACCAGGGCGATAATGCCCAGGGGCTTGCGCAGATCCTGACGCAGAAATACCTGGCCTTCTTTGAAAATTCCGGCTGGGAAGCGTATATCAACTGGAGAAGAACCGGTGTACCTACTTTCAGCGTAGGTGCCGGTACTGGCAACAGTGGTGTTATCCCTAAACGCTTTAAGTACCCTGACTCAGAGCGCTCTGCTAACACTATTAACTGGACGGCTTCCCTGCAAAATCAGTTTAAAGGGACTACAGATGATATCAATGCGAGTATGTGGCTATTAAAGTAACCGATTGATAGCGTTTAGCCATTAGCTTTTAGCTTTAAATAAATACAGCGTAGATTAACAATTGTTGATCTACGCTGTATTTATTTAAAGCTAAAAGCTAATGGCTAAACGCTGTTAAACTAAACGAAGTTTAGTTTAACTTAACATTAAGTTCAGCTATTGTTAACAATGTGTTTACATTGAACCCTCACCTTTGTCCCAAACCATTCGTTACGATATGCTGAATATTCCCTGGTTGCAGAAACGATTGCAGCACGCACATCACCTTACATTTTCCTTATATGCTGCCTTAGTAGCTTTTGGTACCTATTCCTGCATGTACGCTTTTCGTAAGCCCTTTACAGCGGGTATTTTCGAAGGCGTAACTTTTCTGGGGATAGATTATAAAATATGGTTGGTGATTACGCAAACCATCGGGTATGCCTGCAGTAAGTTTTATGGCATCCGTTTTATTGCGGAAATGAAGGGGAATAAAAGGGCGCGGAGTATCATCGTGCTGATGGCCATTTCCTGGCTGGCGTTACTCTGTTTTGCGATAGTGCCGGCACCTTATAATATTACTTTTCTTTTCTTAAATGGCTTCCCTTTAGGAATGATATGGGGATTGGTATTTAGTTACCTGGAAGGCAGGCGCAGCACTGAGTTTATGGGAGCAGTATTATCTATCAGTTTCATCTTTTCGTCAGGATTTGTAAAGTCGGTAGGTAAAATGACGGTAGTGGACTGGCATGTAACAGAATACTGGATGCCGTTTGTAACGGGGCTGATATTTGCACTGCCCATCATTATTTGTGTAATATTACTGGAACAAATACCGCCGCCAAGTGAAAAAGATGAGCAATTACGAACCCGACGTGCACCGATGAATAAACAGGAGCGAAAAGATTTTCTGCAAGCGTTTTTACCCGGTTTGGTACTGCTGATAGCCAGTTATGTGCTGTTAACTGTATTGAGAGATATGCGGGATAATTTTGCTGCTGATATCTGGAAGGACCTGGGCTTCGGTGCGCAGGCGGGAATTTTTACACAAACAGAAATCCCTATTTCTATTGCTATCATTGTTATTATGGGATTGCTGGTGTTTGTGAAGAATAATTTCCATGCGTTTATGCTGAATCATTTTATTGTGATTACGGGTTTTGCGATAGCCTTTATCAGTACATTATTGTACAAGCAGCATCACCTGGATCCTGTGTGGTGGATGACTTTAACAGGCCTCGGTTTATATATGGGCTATATTCCTTTTAACTGTATTTTTTTCGAACGGTTGATTGCAGTATTTAAATACGTGAGCAACGTAGGCTTCATTATTTATGTGGCAGATTCGTTTGGCTACCTGGGTAGTGTGTGTGTGATGTTATTTAAGAATTTCAGTGGAATGTCGTTGTCGTGGAGCCAGTTTTTTATGGATGCAGTACTTGGTGTATCCGTTACTGGTATTGTGATGATGATAGTGGCAGCTTGGTATTTTAAAAAAAGATTTGAATCAGTGAACAATAAAAATGCTGCAACATTAACAACAGATGTGCAGCTGGCTGCCTGATCATAGGCGCATTAAAAAAGGCAAATCGTTCATGCTATATGAGCGATTTGCCTTTTGTTTTTATAAGAGGAATTCAATTAGCTTTTTGCGTCTGTCGCATCAGCATTGCTTCCTTTCTTTGATGGTTCATCTTTGGCATCTTTGAATTCACGTATGCCGCTACCCAAACCACGCATCAGCTCAGGTATCTTCTTACCACCAAACAATAACAATACTACTAATGCTATCARCAGCAATTCTTTGATACCTATTTCCTGCAAAAATAAAAGCGGGATATTCAGAAAAGATGTTGTCATTATATCAGATTTAATTGTGTTCTTTTATATACGGTGAATGCAAACATAAAGTTAGCACGATTTACCAGTTTTTTTGTTTTTTAGGAAGATATTTAAATATTTTAACATAATTGACTTACTGGCAATTAGTTACAAATTAGAAAATATCACTTTTACCTCGTCATTTTCCACTTGTAAATGCGAAATCCGGCCATAATCGATTTGAATATCGAAAGCATCCACCAATGCAGTATCGGTCACATGCGCTAATATACACCGGATCACTCCGCCATGTGTCACCAATACGGCATCATTTCCTTTGGCGATTACTTCCTCCAGTAGTTGAATGCTGCGGGTATACAGTTCTTCATAGCTTTCTCCACCCGGAATGTGCTCAAAAACCACGTTGTCGGCCCATTTACGGAGCGCTGTACGGCTGATATTATCCCATGGAAGCATTTCCCAGTCGCCGAAATTCATTTCCTTCAGACGGTCATCTTTAATATAATTGTTGCCAAACAAGGCAGCAGCCAGCTTTTCGCAACGCTGTAAAGGGCTGGTATATATGTCCATTGTTCTCGCTGGCAGCAGGGGCTTTACCCTGGCTGCTTCTATGTCAAAGCCAGTGGCAACATCCACGTCAGATGCTCCGTAACAAACGCCACTTTCGATTGCCGGTGTGGTATGCCGGATCAGGTATATTTCCATGTGAGAATACAAAAGCATAAATAAATAACGGTTTCCGATACCTGTTGCACGGCCCCCAGGCAATCGCCTGTATAACCTCCTATCCACTTCTGCATTAGCCGCACCAGGTACCAGCGGGCCAGTAACAGCGCCGGAATGGTCAACAGGAGGGTGTAGTTATGCAGATAAATAATGGCGCCTATAAAAGGCAGCCAGCCCCATATAGCGGCTATCGCCAGATCAGATAAACTGATGCCTTGCGCAATAGGCTTGGCCTTACTATCGTCGTTTTCGCGTACGTACCGGTGTGTGTACACTACAGTGATGGCCATAAAGCGACTCAGTGGCTGCGCCGTAATAATAGTAATCATGACCAGCGGCAATGATAGCTCCCGCAGAGCTAAAAATTTCAGCGTCATAATCAGCAAAAGCCCCAGCATACCATAAGTGCCGATACGGCTGTCTTTCATGATATCCAGGATCTTTTCTTTTGTCCAGCCACCACCAAAACCATCGCACATATCAGCAAAGCCATCTTCATGAAAGGCGCCGGTTACCCATACCCCCATAATAATAGACAACAAAATGCTGACCATCGGCGGAGCAATGGTGCCCAGGATGTACAATAAGGCAATCATGAAACTACCCGTTATCCATCCTATCAGGGGGAGAAAACGGGTAGCTTTATTTAGCATTTCCGGTGTATATGGAACACTAACGGGAACGTGTATACGAGTATAAAACATGATAGCGGTTAGCAACAACTGCCATTGTTTCTTCATATGGTACGATTTGATACCTGCGCACTGTTAAAGCTGGCCATTTCTGTTAGAAATGCTACGGCACTTTGTACCAGCGGTATCGCCAGTGCCGCGCCGGTGCCTTCTCCCAGGCGCATATCCATTTGTAATAAAGGTGTTACTTCGAGGTGCTGCAGCATTGCTTTATGCCCTTTTTCTTCTGAGCAATGCGCAAAAATACAATAGTCTTTTACAGCAGGCTGTATGTTGGCTGCTACCAGCAACGCTGCGGTAACAATGAACCCATCTATCACCACCAGCATCTGCAGCGCAGCAGCTTGCTGTATGGCGCCACAAATCATGGCTATCTCAAAACCACCAAAGGTAGCTAATGCCTGTTCCGGTGATGCAGGTGAAGCATGTTTGGCTACCACCTGTTGTAATACAGCCCGCTTTTGTGCCAGCTGTTGTGCATTACTGCCGGTGCCGGCGCCCGCACATTCGGCTACAGGTATTTTGGTAAAATGGCTCATCAGCAATGCTGCTGCAGAGGTGTTGCCAATTCCCATTTCCCCGAAGCCTACAATATTGCAACCCTGTTCGTATAATAGTTTTACTTCTTCCGCACCAGCCTGCATCGCCAGCTTGCACTGATCGAGTGACATGGCAGGCATATGCAGAAAGTTCTGCGTACCCATGCCCATCTTGCGGTCTTTCAACAGCGGATGTGGTGCAAAAACATGGTTTACACCAGCATCTACTACGGTCAACTGTAGCTGATGCTGACGGCAAAAAACATTGATTGCAGCACCGCCCTGCAGAAAATTATTCACCATCTGCGCAGTAACTGCCTGTGGAAAAGGGTTTACCTGTCCATCAGCGGCAATACCGTGGTCGCCTGCAAATACAATAATAGATGGGTTTTTGATAACCGGCGTCAGCGTATTTTGTACCAGACCTGCCTGCAATGCTATCCCTTCCAGCTTTCCCAGTGATCCGGGCGGCTTGGTTTTCTGATCTATTTTATCCTGTAATGCCCCTCTCAATTCCTGTGACACAGGTGTTATGCGGATATTGCTCATCATGCGGGTGAATTTATTACGCTTCCTTTTTTATGACTACGGGTATACCGGATACCATCAGTACTACGGTGTCGGCTATACGTGCAATGTATTGGTTTACCCAACCCTGCAAATCTGTAAACTGTCGCCCGACTGCAGTTTCCGCATGTACGCCCATGCCTATCTCATTGGTTACTACAATAAAAGTACCGGCCTTTTGTTGTAGTGCATGTATTTCTGCTTTTATAGCTTCCAGGGTACTGTTCACATCATACGCCTGTTGTTCAAAGAAGTTTGTAAGCCATAAGGTAACACAGTCTACCACTACAGTATGGCCATCCAGTGGTAAACGGCTTACATACAATTCCTGTTCATAGTTGATCCACATGGCGCCCCGCTCTGCTTTGTGCCGCTGTATCCGTTGTGCAAAATCATCATCCCACACTTTGGCGGTTGCCACATACACCGGGTGTGCACTCAGTGATAGCGCCATTTCCTGCGCATACCTGMTTTTACCGGACCGCGCACCGCCTGTAATTAGAATCAGCATGTAGCTTTTAGCAGTTAGCTTTTAGATAAGTAATTGTTAATGCAATTTTGTTTAGCTTTTAGCCATTAGTAGTTTCCTGCTAATGGCTAAAAGCTAAATACTGCTAGTTAAATACTGGCATCGCGGGGAAGAAGAAGCCGGTGTAGGCAACACTTTTCTTCAGGCCACCACTGGAAGCATCATAGATGTAAAGTGCATTATCTTTATAATTGTCGCCATAGCCCGATTTCACATCTGTTACTACCAGGGTGTTATTACCAGGATTATATCTTACGGCGGCGCCAATCAGTTCGCGACCAGCCGGAATAGTAAGGAATGGAGTGGAAAGGGAGGTGCTATTACCTACGGTATATTTGTAGATTTCTCTGCCACCAGCTCCCCAGCTATTCGTTTTGCCAATGAATACTGCATTTTCAACAGAAGAGGCAGTCAGCATACCAGCATTCCATGCGCCCCAGGAACCGTTCACTGCAAATGGAACAGCGATGGTATCTACTCCCAGTGTTTGTGCATTAATGGCAAAGAGTGATTGACCCTCTGCAGCCCAGATACGGCCATCGGGTGTCATGGCAAAACCTACATCTGCCTTCTTAAGCACTTGTTTGGCCACACTGAAATCATTGATGTTTAATGCTAATACCCCATCTGTCTGAGACATTACAAATATATAGGCACCCGCCTTTGTCAGGCCACCTATTTGTCCGTTTACATTGTTTATTTTGCTACCTGCGGTCAATGCATTCAGGTTGATAGGATACAGACCATTAACAGTACCAATAAGACCAGTACCCGTATTTACACCCAGGAAGGAATTACCATTGGACGGCAGTTGATCGATACGACCGGTTTCTTTCATGGTGCCGGCGTCTGCTACTACCAAACCTGCTCCAGCTTTGGATACGAGGTAAATTTTATTATTGAAAACGGCGCCATACTCTGTAGTGGTGCCTAATGTTTTACCCGGATTATTACGTTGAAATACATGCTGGTAAACGGAATCTTCTCCGTTGCGGTAGAAGTTCACATCACCCGGCTCATGTCCAAACCAGCCTTCATTTACCAGGAAAAATCCATTTTCAAATTTACCCAGCACTTTTACCTGGTAGTAATAGCTGGCCATGGCATTGCCGGAAATTATTTTATAAGAGATGGTATAATCACCTCTTTCTGTTGCTGTAAACGTAAAGGTTGAATCAGTACTCTTCTGTACACCATTCACCAGCCACTGGAAGGTTGGATTTTTAACATCCGCCAGTTGAGGATTCAATACCCTGCTGTCACCAATATAGATCGTGTCTTTACCATTCTTTAAACCCGGAGCTACAATCTGAGGAACGACTACTTCTGCCTGGTTATCTTTTGAGCAGGAGGCTAAACCCGCTATAGATATGGCTGCTACAATAAAAGAAAGTTGGAATTTGCGTGAAATGCTGCGCATGTTTAGTTATTTATTTACGTATGTCTTGTTTTCGTATGGGTATTACAGTTAGTGACTGTATTGATGGTGCCTGTACAGAATGCTGATGCAGAAGAGGGAAATCCCTATAATAATTTAGAGATTTGGAATCAGACAAATGTAGTCATCTGCCCAATATCCAAATCTCTAAAAAACAAATTCAAAATATTATTGCGCAAAACGCAGTCTGCGTTTTACCACTTCAAAGCTGCCGAAGAAAATAGTGCTGTAGATAAGATTGCCAACCAGGGTATACCACATATAAGGGATCGCCTGGATATAGCAACTGCTGAACCCTGCCAGATCTTTAGTGTAAGGCAATCCGGTCAGCATATCGGTAGATCCGCTGATCCACACACCAAAGTTGGATACCAGGAAGTGAATGAGTGCAGCGCCCGCAGAACCCATCAGGATATTTACCACACTTGCTTTTTTGATCATCAGTTGTCCCAGTAATACGATCAGCACAAAGCTGGCGTAGTTCCAGATCCAACCCTTGTACAGTAAGCCATCTGCATATTGCTTATGAAAAAACTGCATCAGGATAATATCACTGATAAACAAGGCCAGTAAAGGAAAAGCATATGACTTCCACTTTTGTGAAAAGGAAGCCCCGCCAAATAAGGCCATAGCGCCAACAGGCGTGAACATAGCTATTGGTGACATGTTCGCATCAGCTCCCAACAAGACGCGTATTACACCTGCTGCCAGAATAAAAAGCAACAATACACCAAAGCGCGGATTAAGATTCTTTAAAGACATTATGTTGGTTTTAATGTTTACAAATTGACTGTGATGCCGGTGGTAAAGTTAAACCGACGTGAATTATAACCGGAAATATCAAAATACTGATAATCTGTAATATTTCTAAATCCGGCGAAAATTTTAAGCAAGTTACCAAATTTATATTCACCGTATAAATCCAGGGTATAATAATCCCCCATAGGTACTTTTGCTTCGAACCGCTGTCCGGTATACTTATATGTAGCCGATACATACAGGGCGGGGGTGGCCTGGTAGCCTAAAGTCGCATTCACCGCATGTTTAGGTATTCTGTACAGGTTGTAGTAAGAAGTATCTTTTTTATCCTGTGAAACGGTAATACGGCCATCTACATAAGTATAATTGGCGGTCAGTACTAATCCCTTTGTAATCAGCCAGCTAGCCTCCACTTCAGCCCCATAGGCCTTTTGCTTGTTGGCATTCCGATACTGGCTGACCATGGTGGCCGGATCATAAAAGAAGATAATCAGGTCGCGGGTTTCCCTCGCAAAGCCGGTTACCCGGAAGTCTAACCGGTTATGCGCCACATTGGCCTGGTAGCCCATCTCATAGCTGGTAGTGGTTTCTGGCTTCAGTCCGGTGTTGCCATACCCGTTTGTATATAACTGGTACAGGGAAGGTACACTGTAAGCAGAAGATATATTAACAAATAGTTTATGATGATCGTTGATCAGGTAAGACGGATTGATGGAAATAGTTTGGTTATTTCCATATAGGTTGTGGTAGTTAAACCGGCCGCCCAGTTCCAGGTTAAAGCCCCCGAGATTGTGTAACAGCAGGGAGGCATAGAGGCTGGTTTGATTGGTATGGGAGCTGTCCGGAGACAAAGAGGTGGTATCCGGCCTGGAGCTGTAGAACGACTGCAGATAGTCCTGCTGCTTCATATTTGAGCGGGTATACGAGGCGCCGCCAATCAGCCGTATCTGGCTCGTTACATCCCAGTTCACATAGGTTTCTACCTGGTGGGTATTAGCGGTAAACAGGGTGCTGTCAAATTTCGCATAGGCAGTAGGCACCTGGAAGGAAGAGTCGTTCACCACTGCGCGCTTGGTGCGCTGATAGCTGTACAGCACATGCCAGGATCCATTCTTAAAACGGTATTCACTACTGAAGCCATTCAGCAGGTATTTGGAGGTACCAGTATAATCTTTATCATCCACATAGCGATCTTCATCCAGGGAGTGATGATAATCGTTCCAGTTCAGCAGGTATTGAAAATTCCAGCGGGAGCCGGCACTCAGCCCCAATTTGGCAAATACGGCATTTTGCCGGAAGCCATCTTTATCAAAACCAGCCTTGCCGGTAGAATCATGTGCATCAGAAAAACCATCGGTCTTTTCATGCTTGTAGCTTACCAGGTAAGAAAAGCGTTGTATGTTGCCATGTACGTTTACATTGCCCTGGAAATCACGGTAGCTGCCGTAACTGCCGTTTAAGCCCACGCCAAATTTCTTATCTCCGCTTTTGCGGGTAATAATATTGATCACACCGGCTACGGCGTTGGAGCCATATAATGTAGACTGGCTGCCACGGAGTATTTCAATTCTTTCTACCTGATCCGGGGTAATAAAATTAAGGTCAAAGCTGTTGTTAGACTGAGAGGCATCACTAACTGGTAAGCCATCTACCAGGATCAGCGCATTACCACTGGCAGCACCACGCATAATCACAGATGGTACGGTGCCGGGTGTATTTTCGGATCCTATCAATACCAGTCCTGCCTGCTGGTTCAGGATACTGGCAATGCTCTTCCCGCTATTCTGTTGCAGGTATTCATGAGAAAGAATGGTAACTACTTTGCCGGTTTCACTGGCTTTTTGAGGGCCTTTGTTAGCCGTTACAGTGACCTCATTCAACTGACTAATCCGGCTGGAATCCTGTGCGATAGCGGCTACGTATAGCAGCGTAAAAAGAAAAGTCGTGTAAAGTTTTAATTGCATCCGCGAAATTTTTATGTAGAAAAACTAAAAATGCAGCGAAGATAAAAGTTAGGTTACTTCATCTACGCTGCATTTCTAAAAGCTAAAAGCTAAAAGCTAACTGCTAAAGCTTATCCCGGCATCCGGGAAATATATTTATCCATTTCTTTAATCTGGCTCACGATCTGCGCAGTGGTAGGCTTTTGTGCCTTGGCTCTGCGGAAGTATTCTTTGGCAGATTTGAAGTCACGACGGCTCATGGCAATGGAGGCCAGGGTTAACAGGGCGGCAGCCGTGTTTTCCTTGTCAGGTAAACCTTTACGCATGGCGATTTTCAGGTTCTGATCAGCCGTTTTCAAATCATTTTTCTGATAGGCGATGGTGCCCAGCTGAAAGTACTGCATGCCCTCGTATTCCTTCATCGGACTACCGGAGTTAATACTCTGACGGATAGTAGATTCAGCTTTATCGAGGTCATTGGAATACATGGCCATGTTGCTTTGCATAAAGTAATATACAGAGCGGATAGGTTTGTACAGCAGCTTAGGGAATTTCACCTGGTTCATCAGGGCAGTAGCCCTTTCAATATCTCCGGCTTCCACGGCTTCCTGTACCATTCTCATGGGACCAAACATCACGTGTGTAACCAAACATACCAGTGCCAGCACCAGCACAATGGTAGCTTCCCACCAGCCTACAGTTAAGCCCAGTGCAATACCGCCTGCTAATAATATAATACCTATTGGGAGGCGATATAGAATAAAAAAATTAAATGCTTTCATGAAAAAACAGTTCGTAAATCACTAATAGAGGGTGCAAAGATAAATAAAAAAAACACCTCATGGGTTTTCATTTACGACGTTTCAGATTCGCCATAGCAATAGCACTTAATATGATCACCACCCCCAGTATCTGTAGGGCAGATACGCTTTCATGCAGAAAAATGGTGGCCGCCAGCATAGCTACCGGCAATTCAGCCGCACTGAGGATAGCGCCCAGAGATACCCCTGTTTGCGGCATCCCTTTGGAAAAGAGGAAAGGAGGCAGTACCGTACCAAAGAGTGCCAGGGGAATTCCCCAGATCCATAGGTTGGTACCGGAAAAGCGGCCGTTAAACAGATAAAGCGGGGGAAAGATCAGGGAGATAATTACAAAAGCGCCGGTAACCAGCCACGCGCTTTTCAACACCGGCCCAAGCGATGCGGCTACCCGGCCACTCACCACAATGAACACGGTATAACATATGGCCGCCAACATCCCAAAGCCTATTCCTTTCCAGTTAAGAGGCGTTTCTCCTGCGTTGAATATCCCGCCTGCCAGCAATGTACCACCCAGAATAAAAAATACCGCCAGCCACTGTATAGGAGAAGGTCGCTTTTTGTAAATAACCCACTCCGCGAGCATGCTCATCCAGGTAAACTGCATCAGCAGTATAATGGCTACACTAGCCGGAATATATTGTACACTCTGATAATAAGTAATGCTTACCAAACCGGTGGAACTACCCAGTATAAAACAGGTACGTGCATCCCTATTATTAAGTCCATATGTTTTACGGCCCGATAATAAATGAAGTATCCATAATACCAGCATGCCGAATCCCGCCTGCACACTGCACAATTCTCCCAATGTATATCCCTGGTGATACCCTGATTTAACGATCGTTGATAATATCCCAAAGCTGCAGGCACCTAATAGTACCAGCAGTATGCCTTTCCACATAACAATTGTTTTAGGGTGCGAAAGTAGATGAATTTTGTGTTACTCCCTTTGAACAGGAGTAACACAAAATCGGTTATTTCTTTTTCTCCAGATTAGGTAAAAGTGCAGTGAGGATTCCTATTAAAGGAAGGTACGCACATACTTCATATACATAAGAAATACTGGTGGCATCGGCTAAGCGGCCCAGTAAAGCAGAACCTACACCAGCCATACCAAATGCAAGACCAAAGAACAGCCCGGCAATCATGCCTACTTTACCTGGTACCAGTTCCTGCGCATATACCAGGATAGCAGAAAATGCAGAAGAGAGTATAACGCCAATGAATACACTTAATACAGCAGTCCACATCAGGGTAGCATGTGGCAGCAATAAAGAAAACGGTGCCACACCCAGGATAGAAATCCAGATCACATATTTGCGGCCAATACGATCACCGATGGGTCCACCAATGAAAGTGCCTGCTGCTACGGCAAACAGGAAGATGAACAGGTATACCTGCGCACTTTGTACTGATACATGGAAACGATCCATCAGGTAAAAAGTATAGTAGCTGGTCATGCTGGCCATGTAAAAATATTTGGAGAAAATCAGCACCAGTAATATACCCAGGGAGAAAACAATCCGTGTGTTAGACAGGGTAGGCTGATCCAGCTGCTGTACTACTTTCTTTGGCTTAATACGATGCGTGTTGTTCAGGTACCATTTGCTGATGTTCAACATGATCACAATAGCAATTAACGCGGCTACGGAAAACCAGATCACATGGAATTGACCGAATGGTACAATCACCATGGCGGCCAGTAAGGGACCAAGTGAACTACCGGCATTACCACCTACCTGGAATAATGACTGCGCCATACCATGCTTACCACCGGATGCCATGTAAGCCAGTCTGGATGCTTCGGGATGAAATACTGCCGATCCAATACCTACCAGTCCTACGGATACCAGTACCATCGGGAAGCTATGCGCCATAGACAAACTGACAAGTCCCATCAGCGTAAAGCCCATGCCAATGGCCAGTGAATAGGGTTGCGGCTTTTTATCAGTGTACAAGCCTACCAGTGGCTGTAGCAAAGATGCCGACATCTGGAACGTGAGGGTAATTAAACCTACCTGTGTAAAATTTAGTTTCAGTGAATCCTTCAGTACAGGATACATAGCGGGGATGAGCGACTGCATGGTGTCGTTCAGGAAGTGGGTAAAGCTTAATGCCAAAAGGATAGACAGCACCGTTTGCTGTGCTACCTGCTGTGCAGCGGCTTTGGGCTGATCGGTAAATGTTGTTTCCATTTCTGTTCTTTTGAGATCAGATCATCTGATGTTTAAGGGTAAAAAATTATTTAAGCTGGTGATGGTTTTATTTCCAAAACCAGTGCTGTTAAGGTTAAGTATATATCTTTTTGTAAGCTGGACAGGCTTGCGTCCAACGCCTTTTAAATAAACAAAAACCAATTCAAGCTAACATGGATCCAAAGCACGCCTCCATCACTAAATACTTCGCGGCACGTCACTGATTTTGGTGGCCCAAACCAGTGCCCTCTTTGGATCTTTATCTATAATACTTTGCAAGAGCGCATCATGGTAATGCTGGGTTGTTATGAAAGTATTCGTGTTGGTATAACGCAACAGAAACGAATTCTTTAAGTGTTCTGATACGGTTCGGTACAAGTCGCGCATGATCTCATTCCTGCCCGCTTCCGCGATCGCATTATGAAAATTGATATCCGCCTGTATACAAGGTTCTAGCTGATTACTGGCGGCATATTCAAAGCGCTTCTTCAAAAAGCCCTTCATTTTTTCTATGTCTTTGTTATTGCGATGCATCGCTGCCTTCTCCGCAATTTTTACTTCCAGTAAAAAACGCACTTCATTCAGGTCTTCAAAATCTGCACGTTGCAGCCGCTGCGATAAAGCCTCTCCGGGGCCTGACTGAGACAATACAAAGGTGCCGAGCCCCTGCTGTACACGTACCAGTCCTCTGTGCGCCAGTATTTTCACGGCCTCCCGGATGCTGGATCGCCCAACGGAAAACTGTGTCATCAGTTCTGGTTCCGTAGGGAGTTGCTGCCCCACCACGTATTTGCCGGCAACGATTAATTCCTGTAGCCTGTCTGCTACTTCCTCAGCCAGACTGAGTCGCTTTAAAGGAGAAATGTTTAAATTCGTCATATCATCTGATGATTGCAAAGATAAGCGCTTTTTTATTTTTTTTATTTTTTTGAGAAGATTTTTTGGGAGATTGGTTCCTGAAAACAGATGGATACACTGCTCGATACCTTGCGAAACTGGCCTTCCTGGCTGCTATGGGTTATTTTCCTGGTGGAGAATACTGCTATTTTAATAGGAGTACTTGCCTGGGGGAACAAATTGCAGCGGAAATCCCGTCACATGTTTGCCTATACCCGGCGGCAGTGGCGTATTGCAGCCGTTACCACTATCCTCAATACCGCCATCACCTATGCAGGATACTGGTTATGGACACAGGATACCATCCGTCTCACTACCGCTTTTTCAGGCAGGATCTTACTCGATGCGGCCTTCCTTTTTTTCGCCATGGATTTGCTGATGTATGTATTCCATTATGTGATTCATAAAACGCCCTTGTATCAACTGCTGCATACCTTACATCATAAAGCTATTGATCCGGAACCGATAGATCTGTTTATTTTGCATCCACTGGAAACACTCAGTTTTGGTGCTTTATGGCTGCTGTTATTATTATTGTTTCCGCTGAATATTTATGGCATTATCATCTACCTGGTCATCAATGTTATTTTTGGTATGACGGGGCACCTGGGAATGGAACCATTGCCTGAAAAGATGCGTCAGTGGCCGGTGCTGAAGTATCTTGGTACTTCCACTTTTCATCATACACATCACCGGAATGAGCAGTGTAACTTTGGATTTTATACCAGCATATGGGACCGTGTCTTTCACACATTTAATCGCTGACAATAACACATTCATCACTTTCTGCTTTGTTCTCTGTAGCAATAAGTTTATTTTGGCCAACTGCTTATAAACATCAACCGCTATATGAGAAAATTGATTTTATCATTATCCTTATTCATTACTTTTCGCGCCTATGCACAAGATGCGCTGAAGTACCAGGCTCCTCCTGAAAGTATACTGCAATTAGCCATGGCTGCACCTCCACCACAAACGGACTTTAGTAGTAAAGGTGATGTGATGCTGGTGATGGATCGCGCTACTTTCCCAACAATTGAAGAATTATCACAACCGGAATATCGTTTGGCCGGATTGCGTATTAACCCGGCGAACTTCGGACCCAGCAGGGGTAGTTATGTGACAGCTATTCGTGTTAAAGATATCAAAGGCAATAAAGAATATGCGGTATCCGGACTTCCTGCCAATGTGCGCATCAGCCATGTGAGCTGGTCGCCTTCACAAAAAAGTATTGCATTTACCGTTACTGATAATAACGCCATTACTTTATGGAAAGCAGATATTGCTACGGGGGCAGCTTCCCAGCTAAGTAACCGCCACCTGAATGATATTGCAGGACCGGTGTTTACCTGGATAGATGATAGTCGTATACTGGCATTAGCTGTTCCTGCTGCCATTGGCAACGCGCCGGAAAAACCGGTAGCGCCGGAAGGCCCTACAGTACAACAAACCAGTGGAAAAGCAGCGCCGGCAGCTACTTTCCAGGATATGCTAAAGAATCCATACGATGAAAAACTGGTGGATTATTATTTTCAATCTGAACCGGTGATCATCAGCAATAATACAGAACAGGTAATCGGTAAAGCTGCTATTTATACAACAGTTGCTCCATCACCCGATAATCAATACCTGTTGGTAGGAAGTCTGCACCGCCCGTATTCATACCTGGTGGGCGCCGACCGCTTCCCAACAGAAACAGAGATCTGGAAAATAAATGGGGAACTGGTAAAAAAAATAGCCAGCAATCCATTGGACGAAGTAAGACCCAAAGGTTTTGATGCTACCAGCAATTATCCACGTCATTTTTCCTGGCGCAATGATGCTGCGGCTACTATCTGGTGGGTGCAAGCCCTGGATGGTGGCGATCCTAAAAAAGACGTGCCTTTCCATGATGTGGTGAATATACTTCCGGCGCCGTTTACCGCCGACCCAACAGCATTGGTAAAAACAGTAAATCGTTTTGCAGGAATCAGTTGGGCCAATAGTCAACTGGCCTTGGTGTCTGATGCCAACAGCACACAACAAAAAACAAGGGTGAGCCGCATTGATCCTTCTCATCCGGAACAGGCTCCGGTGACCATTATTGACCGTTCTGAAAATGATCGTTATAATGATCCGGGAAATCCGGTAATGATGAAGAATCAGTTTAACAGGTCCGTATTATACATTTCCCCTGCACATGAATTGCTGATGACCGCGCCGGGTGCATCTCCTGAAGGAGATCGCCCTTTCCTCTCGGCATTCAACCTGGATAACAGTAAACAACGCATCCTGTGGCGCTCACAGGCGCCGTATTACGAACAGGTAGCGAGTGTGATAGATCCGGCCAAACTCGTAGTAGTGGTGGCACGTGAGTCTGTTACATCTCCCGTAAACTACTACCTGCAGGACCTGAAGAAAAAAACATCCGTGGCCCTTACGGCATTTCCTCATCCGCAGCCGCAATTGAAAGGAGTACAGAAACAACTACTGAAATATAAGCGTAAGGATGGGGTAGACCTCACCGCCATGTTATACCTGCCGGAAGGCTATGATCCAGCTAAAGACGGTCGCCTGCCAGTGCTGATGTGGGCCTATCCGCGTGAATATAAATCTGCCAGCGATGCCGCACAGGTGCGTGGATCTGCCTATAGATTTACCCGTGTAAATTATGGTTCTCCCATTTTCTGGGTAACCCGCGGTTTTGCGATCATGGACGCCACCGAAATGCCTATTGTAGGAGAAGGGGATAAAGAACCCAATGATACTTTTATTGAGCAACTGGTAATGAATGCCGATGCTGCAGTAAACAAGATCACTGAAATGGGGGTGGGGGATAAAGACCGCATCGCTGTTGGTGGTCACTCTTACGGCGCTTTTATGACGTCTAACCTGCTGGCACATACGAACTTGTTTAAAGCCGGTATTTCCCGCAGTGGTGCTTACAACCGCACCTTAACACCTTTTGGATTCCAGAATGAACAGCGTACCTATTGGCAGGCGCCGGAGGTATATTATAAGATGTCTCCGTTTTCTTATGCTGATAAGATCAAAGCACCTATTCTGATGATTCACGGCGAAGCAGATAATAACTCCGGTACTTTCCCGATCCAGAGCGAAAGGTTATACAATGCTATCAAAGGAAATGGTGGTACTGCCCGCCTGGTATTTCTGCCACAGGAAAGTCATGGCTATGCTGCAAAGGAAAGTATCCTGCATATGCTGTGGGAGATGGACGAATGGTTAATGAAATATGTAAAGCCTTAGGCTTTTTGTCTTGTTCAGGATGATACTAATTCAGATGATTACAGGAATTTTTAATCATCTGAATTAGTATCATCCTGAACAAGACAAAAAATCACAATAAGTAAAAAGTACCATTAAACCCCCTAATACCACAACCCCTTTAACAACTTCCGTTGTACCTTTGTCTCATCATGTCAAAGGCACTCATTCCAACATACGACATTTGTTCTCTGGCTATGGGAATGCCGGCATCTGAAGATATCCTGGTGGCCCGTTTTTCTGAATACCTGGCGGCACACAGGGACATTCATTTTCCTCACCGGCACTCATTCTATCATCTGGCGTTTTTTACTGCCGGGGATGGCAGTCATACCATTGACTTTGAACGTTTCCCGGTGAAAGCAGGGCAGTTATATTTTATGGTGCCCGGGCAGGTGCACAGCTGGTTTTTTGAAGGGCAGATAGAGGGCTATGTGATGAATGTATCCGCTGGTTTTTTTAATGCCTTTTTACAGGATGCAGCCTATGTGGAACGATTCCCTTTTTTCAGCGGCGTAAGCGCAGAAGGAGTGGTACAATTGCCTAAACCTGCCATTCCTGTGATAACCGCGCTGTTCGAATCCATGCTGAAGGAAATGGACGGAACGCAGGCCTACAGCCAGGACATGTTGCGACTACAGGTACTGGAAATGTTTATCGCAGTAAGTCGCGCCAGCAGGCAGGGACTATCCAAACAGGAGCCGCCGCATAATTACGTATTGCTGCGCAACTTCCGTAAACTGGTAGATCAGCATTATATGCAGTTACGGCTGCCAAAGGAATATGCTGCCCTGCTGTATGTAACGCCCAATTATCTCAATGCTTTTTGCCGGGATATGCTCGGGAAATCTGCCGGAGAAATTATCCGCGACCGGGTACTGCTGGAGGCAAAAAGGTTATTGATCAATGCAGATATGAGTATTGCTGCCATCGCCTGGCAGCTGAATTTTGCAGACAACTCATACTTCACCAAGTTTTTTAAAAAATACGCAGGAGTTACACCGGAGGAATTCCGGAAAAATATTTCCTGATAAATCTTCATTATATGTGTGCAGATAAAAACCATGAAAAACCCAACCTGCTGAAAAGCCTGTTGGGGAACAAGTGTGCCCGTTGCAGACGTGGATCTATTTATACCACCAACAATCCCTACGATCTGAAAAACTGTCTCAAGATGCCGGAAAAATGCCCGGTATGCGGACAGCAGGTAGAAGTAGAGGTAGGCTTTTACTACGGTACCGGCTATGTGAGTTATGCACTGTCAATAGCTGTATGTGTGGCGAGCCTCATAGCCTGGTGGTTGTTCATAGGTTTCTCTATTTATGATAACCGTATTTTCTGGTGGCTGGGGGTAAATGCTTTGTTGCTGCTGCTTTTGCAGCCTATGCTCATGCGTTGGTCCCGCACCATCTGGATGGCTTTCTTCGTGTATTACGATGAAAACTGGCACCAGGGCCCACCGGAAGGCACTGGCAGATCAAATGCAACATTTAAGAATGCGATATAATTAATGTGGGATTACTTTAAACAAATTGCGGATTTGCAGGTTATATACTGTGAATCCGCAATTTGTTTAAAGCAATCGCCCAGGGATGAACTAGCCAATTGATGTATGAAGATGAATAATTCGTTATATTGTATAGCTATTTAGCCCCTTATTCCAGTAGTAGCTTTTACTAACATCAATGCTTAAACGATGATGTGGTTCAGACAGCCGGGAATTTTACTTTTCTGTTTATTTTTCTTTTTAGTCAACCCCCTGCTCAAAGCACAGGATAGCAGTACGGTGAATCTCCCCGCACAGTGGACCCTGCAGCAGTGTTTTGACTATGCCATGAAAAATAATATTCAGCTAAACAGTTTACGTCTGAGTCGTATGAGCACAGAGCAGGACCAGTTGCTGTCCCGGGCTGCCAAACTGCCTAACCTTACAGGGTCGGGATCCCAGTCGCTCAACGGTGGTAAAACATTGAATGCTTCCGGTGGGACTCCATACAAAGTGTATACTTCCGGCAATTACTCCGTGAATTCCAACGTCACCATTTTTCAGGGTGGTTACCTCAATTATGATATCAAACAAAAGGACCTGTTAACACAGGTAGCAGGGCTGAACATCGCACAGCAGGTCAATGATATCACCGTACTCATTACACAGGCCTATCTCAATATTTTACTGGCAAGAGAAAACATTGTATATGTAAAAGATGTGGTAGCCACATCCGAGGCCCAGGTAAAACAAGGCCAGCAACAATACGATGTAGGCAGTATTGCACTGATAGGGCTGGTGCAATTGAAGGCACAGTTGTCTAACGATCGTTACCTGCTGACTACCGCAGAAAACCAGCACCGGCAAAATAAGCTGGTACTGAAACAATTGTTGCAATTACCCAGCGGCTACGACTTTGAAATAACGGAACCGGATACACTTATCTCTAATACACATCTGTACGCCTTACAGGAAGCGCAGGATTCTGCGTTGGCTAACAGGCCTGAAATAAAAAGCAGTGAACTGGGTATACAGGTCGCTAACCTGGATCTGGCAAAGGCTAGAACAGGGTATTGGCCTACATTGACAGCCGGTGGCGCATTAGGCTCCTCTTATAATGGTGGTGGTACCGGTAGTAACTATTTTAAGCAGCTGGATAATAATTTTTATCAGCAGATAGGACTCACTTTATCTGTCCCTATTTTCACCCGCCGCGTAGTAAAAACAAATGTGGAAAAAGCAAAGATAGAAATAGATCAGTCGAGGCTTACACTACAGGATACCAAAACCAATCTCTCGCAAACAATAGAACAGTCTTATATCAATGTGCTGAATGCACAGTCACAATACGATGCTGCAGTGGAACAGTTAAAGTATTCACAGGAAGGCTATCGGATCGCCAGCGAACAACTGAAAGTAGGAGCCGCCAATATTGTGGTTTTTCTACAGCAGAAGAATTTATATATACAGGCATTACAATCTTATATACAGGCTAAATACAATGCTGCGCTGAATATCAGGATATATGATTTTTACAGGGGCATACCGGTCAAACTATAAACGCAAATGAGGTATGAGAAAATACAAAGGTGTTATCATAACTATAGTGATCATACTGCTGGTGGTGGCTATCTGGTATTTCTTTATCAGGAAAAAAACAGTACCGGTTTCTTTTGAAACGGCCCAACCCACCTACGGACATATTGCTACYACCGTTACCGCTACAGGTACTATTCAGCCGGTAGATACCGTAGCTGTAGGTACACAGGTGTCTGGTACACTCAAATACCTGTATGTGGACTTTAACAGCCAGGTAAAGAAAGGACAGTTGCTGGGAGAACTGGATAAAGATTTATTCCAGGCGCAGGTAGATCAGTTGAGAGCGAATGTACAGGTAGCGCAGGCGAATCTCGCGTATCAGAAAAACAATTATGAACGACAGGAACTATTATATAAGACTGGTGCCATCAGCAAAGCAGATTATGATGTAGCCCGCAACCAGCTGGACCAGGGCAAAGCGAATGTGGCCAGCGTAAGTGCACAGCTGGCATCAGCACTAAAGAATTTTTCCTTTACAGAAATACATTCTCCTATTGAGGGTGTGGTATTAAACAGGAATGTAAGCGTAGGACAAACTGTAGCGGCCAGTTTCAATACACCTACCTTATTTGTAATAGCAAAAGATATTACCAAAATGCAGGTAGAAGCCAGTGTGGATGAAGCAGATATTGGTAACGTCATGGACTCTCAGCGTGTAACCTTTACCGTGGATGCTTATCTGGAAGATGTGTTCGCAGGGCGGGTGCAGGAAATCAGGCTGCAGCCTTCTGTTTCTGCTAATGTGGTGACCTACAATACTATCATCAATGCACCTAACGATAACAAGAAGTTAAAGCCAGGCATGACGGCCAACGTAACCATTTATACTGCAGAGAAAGATTCAGCCTTGCTGTTGCCTGTAAAGGCGCTCAAGTTCAGACCGGATTCCGCACAGTTAAAGGATTACATTATACAAAGTGCCGTGCGTAAAACGCCGGCAGAAAGAAAAGATACTACCGGCAGAACATTTAAAAGTACTGCACGCATTGGCTCTTCCAACTATGTATGGTTGTTGCGGGGCGATACACTGGTACAGAAGCGTATCAGAACAGGATTAAATGATAATACACATATCGAAGTACTGGCAGGGATAAACGAAAATGATGTGGTAGTAGTGGGTGTAAATGCTGTCGGTACTGTAGTAGGGGCGGGAGGTACCAGTAGTCCGTTTTTACCAAAAATGGGAGGGCGTAGACGATGAGCAACGGCAAAATATTAGAATTGCAGCAGATCAAGCGTGAATTTGTGATGGGCACAGAAATCGTGCGTGCACTGAAAGGGGTCACCTTTGATGTATTTGAAGGAGAGTTTGTTACCATCATGGGCAGTAGTGGTTCCGGTAA
This sequence comes from Chitinophaga sp. 10T418, assembly GCF_056394125.1. Lineage (NCBI taxonomy): Bacteria > Pseudomonadati > Bacteroidota > Chitinophagia > Chitinophagales > Chitinophagaceae > Chitinophaga > Chitinophaga sp. 10T418. The sequence continues at coordinate 152,022 of NZ_JBFTHG010000004.1, read as the reverse complement.
AACTACCCTGCTGAATATCCTCGGTTGTCTGGATAAACCTACTTCCGGGAATTACCTGCTGGATGGTATCAATGTGAGTAGTTTGTCGCGCAATGAACTGGCGCGGTTACGCAATCATAAAATAGGCTTTGTATTCCAGGCATATAACCTGCTGCCCCGTACATCTGCTCTGGAAAATGTAGAACTGCCTTTGTTCTACAATCCGGAGCTGACAACCAAAGAGCGCAGGGAGCGGGCATTGGGAGCACTTGGGTCGGTGAAGCTGGCAGACAGGGAAGGGCATACACCCAGTCAGCTTTCCGGCGGACAACAACAGCGTGTAGCGATTGCACGGGCTTTGGTGAATCACCCGGTGATGATCCTGGCAGATGAGGCTACCGGCAACCTCGATACCCGCACTTCCTACGAAATTATGGCGCTGATGCAGGAGCTGAATCAGCAGGAAGGGAAAACGATCGTATTTGTAACGCATGAGCCGGATATTGCCGCATTCAGTAGCAGAACAGTGATGTTGCGCGATGGAAAGGTAGTAAAAGACAGTAAGAATGAAAACGTACGTTCGGCAAAAGAAGCACTGGCCTCTTTGCCGCCGGCAGAAGATTATTAATTAACCCGTAAGGATGAGTGCAATTAATCTCATAATGATCGCTTTAAGGGCTTTGCAGCGGAATAAACTCCGCGCATTCCTGACCATGCTGGGCATCATCATTGGTGTGGCTGCGGTGATTGCTATGGTGGCAATAGGAGAGGGTTCCAAGCAAAGCATTCAATCACAACTGGGTAATATGGGGTCCAACATGATCACGATTTTGCCCAGTAGTAACGTGTCCGGGGGGGTAAGAATAGGTGGCACCAGTTTTCAGTCGCTGACCATCGTAGATGTATTGGCCATACAGAAAAACGCAGAATATGTTAATGGCGTATCGCCGGTTGCCTCCACCAAAGGACAGGCGATTTTCGGCGCACTGAACTGGCCCACTACGCTGCAGGGCGTAGCTCCTTCTTATTTTGACATCCGTAAACTTACGGTCAGCGATGGCATCAGCTTCTCCGATGCAGATGTGGCTACGGCCGCCAAAGTATGTTTATTGGGACAAACCGTGATCAACAACCTGTTCCCCAGTGGTGAAAGCCCTGTAGGAAAAGTTATCCGGCTGAACTCTATTCCCTTACAGATAATAGGCACATTGGCGCCTAAAGGGCAAAGTTCCTTCGGACAGGATCAGGATGATATCATCCTTACACCATATACTACGGTACAGAAGCGTATCCTGGCCACTATTTATTTTCAGAGTATTTATGCCTCAGCGGTAAGTGAAGGCGCCTCTGAAGCTGCGACAAATGAAATTATAGATATCCTGAGAACCACGCACCGGCTGCGTCCCAGCGATGAAAATAATTTCCAGGTAAGAACCATGGAAGAGCTGATTAAGACACTGAGTTCTACCAGCAGCCTGCTAACCATCCTGTTAACGGCTATTGCCGGTATTTCCCTTGTTATAGGCGGTATTGGTATCATGAATATCATGTATGTATCAGTAACAGAACGTACCCGCGAAATAGGCTTGCGGATGTCTATAGGCGCACGTGGAATTGATATTTTACTGCAGTTCCTGGTAGAGGCAATTATCATCAGTATTACCGGCGGCTTGATAGGTGTGGCATTAGGTATTACTTCTGCCAAAGTAATTACGCTTACGTTGGGCTGGCCTACCATGGTATCTGAATCTTCTATTATCCTGTCTTTTGTGGTATGTGCGTTTACAGGTGTGTTTTTTGGATATTACCCGGCACAGGCCGCATCCAGACTGGATCCTATTGAGGCATTACGGTATGAGTAATGACAATGTTTTTCCTACTGATTACAATCACAAAGCGTAGCGATTCCTTCAGCTATCCATTTGCTGAAAGCACTTTCTTTTTCAAATTGTAAAAGGTTCAATGGTTTCCCGGTGATATCTTCCAGGGGAAAGCCGTCTGCATGTGTTTCTACGGCCTGTCTGGTAGCGATTTCCTGTTCCCCGGAAGTGGCGCCGAGTATTTTTCTGAATTCAAATACTACACTGTCTGAGGTATCGTTGGCGTGGATCACTGCCACAATAAACTCGTATTCCCCGAATTGTTGCAGTGCAGTGATGGTGCGGGCATTTATTTTGTAGCAGGTGCCTGGTGTGAGTTGCATAAGCGGATGTTTAACGATGATATGAATATACGGAACAATTACTATCTTGTAAAGATGGAATTAAGCTCCCTTCGAATGTTGTTAAACCCGGTATCAACCGCAGATATCGCTGCTATACACCGGCTGCATAGTATGCCGGAAACGGATGAATATAATACGTTGGGCATCCCCGCATCGGTGGACGTTACGACCGCCGTGGTACAAGGATGGTTGAATGATGCGGATCAAAAAGTATGGCGTATAACGTTAAAGGATACACGGGAATTTATTGGCTTGATTGCGATGAAGTTTAAAGCCGCTCGTTTTAGGAGTGCGGAAATATCGTACAAGATCGATGTAGCCTATTGGGGCAAAGGCTTGGCCACGGAGGCGGTGGAAGTATTGCTGCAGTATGCTTTTGACAATTTACAGCTGCATCGGGTAGAGGCTGGTTGTGCGATAGATAATGTAGGTTCAGCACGGGTGTTGGAGAAAGTGGGGATGCAACGGGAAGGCTGTAAGCGCAAGGTATTGCCCATCAGGGGCAATTGGATAGATGGTTTTACGTATGCTATACTGGAAGAAGATTATAAGCAACAAAAAGGCCGGTAGGTTTCCCTGTTCCGGCCTTTTGTATATTATTCTGATGGAAAAATTAGTCTTTCTTCTTATCATGAATTTGTGATTTCTTCAGATACACTTTCTTTCCCTTTCCGTTCACAATATATTTCTGATCTTTTTTATTGATGTAAACGGTTTCACCGTTTGGACCTTCCTTGTCTTTGTACACTTTATCTGTTATTGCGGAGGCGCCTTTTACTGCAATAGAAGCGGTTTTATTGCCTATTTTTTTAGCGGTACTGTCAATGCCCTGAGCAAATGTATGCTGGCCAGCCAGGGAAATAACTGCACCAAGGGCGGCAGCAAATAAGAATTTTGAGATATGCATTGGAGTTTTCATGTTGTTACTTTTAATGTTTAATAAAATGATTGCCTGTTTGTAGGTTAATTTCAACAATAATGCCATATCATTTGTTCTATGACAGCCAGTTTTTTACAAATATGATTTTTGCTGTATTGACGTGACAGACCGGGGATTTTCCCCCCATGGTATCCATTTTATTTTCGTATATTCATGTCCGGTAACCAAATACCTATGAAGTCAACGATTAAAGGTCTGTATCTATCTGTTCCTACACCTTGCGAGGAGAATTGGACTCAAATAACCTGCACTGCGGCCGGAAGGCACTGTAGTAGCTGTAAAAACGGTAGTTGATCTCTCCTTAATTATCCGATGCTGAAATTTTTGCTGTTATTAATAACAGTGGGGGAATGTTTGTGGCAGACTTTCCGATGATCAGCCCCATAAAAAAGTTAGGCCTGCGATAGCAGTGCGTAACCAGTTTGTGTCCGCTATAGTGATCATAGCAGGACTTGTGGAGGTATTGCGACTTCGGCCATGCAGAAAAAAAGAATTAACGTGTATGGAAATGGGGAGTATTCCTGCATCATCTGTTGGAAGTGTATCATTTGTTGATACCGCATCCCCCGTTGGTGTAGTATCTGCTGCTGATATCACCTCAACTGAAATCCGCAACCTGCCTGAAATAGTAGTAGCGGGCGTATCTTAACATGTTAACAGAACCATGGCAATGAAGTCAAAACAAGCATTGTACCTGTCTCTTCCCACTCCGTGTGACCAAAGCTGGAATGACATGCGGCCTGTATTGGGCGGCAGGCATTGCAGCAGTTGCAGCAAAACCATCATAGATTTTTCTTTATTAACAGATGCGGAAATCTTTGCGGCTATTCACAGTAGCAAGGGCGCTATTTGCGGCCGGTTTTCTGATGACCAGCTGAACAGAAGTATTGCAATGCCTGTACCACCACGGCATTCATTTGTTCCTGCTATGATTATGACAGCAGGGTTAGCGGTTGGTATCGCAACAGCAAGCTATGCTGAGACAAGAGGACTGGAACAAATTGAAATGAACGTAGTACCAACGCCTTTGGCCGACACCAGCATTGCGGCTAAAACCCATGATCTGCCGGAAGTGGTGGTAACGGCTTTGGGCGTGGTAAGGCGTACTGGGGTGGTGTGTATAACTTATGGAGAAGTAAAAAGTGGAGATAAGCCCCTGGTTGCCCAACCAATTACTTATAAAGATGAACCGGTATCGGAAAAAAAGAAAAAGAAAAAACGATTCTTGTTTTTCTGATGAATATAAATTCCCTTTCCCCAGCCATCTTTTTGCATAACATGCAACATGGCAGGCAAATAAAAAACCTTCCAGGCGGCCCGTAGCCTGGAAGGTTTTGCCCGTATGCGTGTCTGCCCAATTTTTAGTTGACAGCTCTTCTTTCTGGTATTAATTACCCCAGAAAATATTTTCCTGCTGTATATCTGCAGCATATATCTTAGCGGCGATGATTTTGCCGTCTTTCACCGTATATACATCCACGTTATCGGTGTGTAATTCTGCACCTGGCCTGCTGGCTTTCCAGGTAAGTACTACAGAAGCCTGGTCGCCATTTACTGCAATGGTTTTAATATCAGACAGGGACATGGTATTCTGTGATACTTCAAACATACCGCCTACCATCTGGAATACTTCCCCACTGGACTTTTTAGTGCCGGAGAAACGGTTGCTGCCTGGCTGATCCCAGCTGATTTCGGGGTGTAATAAGGCGCCTAATTTTTCGAGGTTTACCTGTTGAACTGCGTTTACAAATTCAGTAACTACCTGTAATGTTTGCTTTTCCATTTTTATAATTTTTTAGTTTGTTGATAAATTGATAATGCAAAGCTACTCCGGCATACTCCTTTATCATTTACCTTAACACGACAATTACTTACCATTTAACGACAACCTGTTTTTTGTAAACAGGGAGATGAATATCTTTATAGTATGAAACAGCTGGTATTAAGTATGATTGCCTATGCGGTGCAGCGGGATGTAGATGCCACACAGTTATGTAAACTGGCGGGCATTGATTTGACGGCACTGAAACGGAAAAATGCGGCGCCGGTAACCGTGCAGCAATTGCATGACCTGTGGTTAAATGCCAGCAGGCTCACCAATGATCCCCTGTTTGGGCTTCATTTTGGGGAAGCGCTGCAGCCCGCAGCTTTGGGCACGGTAGGAGAGATTATACAAAGCAGTGCCACCGCGGGAGATGCATTAACGCATGCGGCAGCCCTCACTCACCTGGTAACAGACGAATGCAGGATAGAAGTACAACGCTCCGCCAAAACATTTACCGTGAAACTGTTGCCGGCAACTGACTATGGGGCTACACCTCCTTATCCTTTCCGGCAACTGATAGATTTACTCCTGGTACTGGTTATCCATGAACTGGATGGATTGCTGCTGGAAAAAATTGTTCCGCAGGCAGTACGTTTGGCCTATACAGTTCCTGATCCGGTGGAGTATGAACGTGTTTTTCGTTGTAAGCCCTCAAAACGGGCGGGAGAGTATGTGCTGGTATTTGATATCAAATATTGGGATGAACCGCTTTTAACGGCTAATTATGAATTACAGAGCCTACTACTGCAAAAGGTCAGCAGTATGCCCCAGCCTGCGGCTCAGCCGCAAGCACTGCAAACAAGGATTTACAACTATCTCCTGGCCAATTCTTACCTGGGAGTTTCTTCGCTGAACGATATGGCAGCCAACTTCAATATCAGCCCACGCAGTTTGCAGCGGAAACTGAAGGACGAAGGAGTAAAGTATCAGGATATTGCAGATGCCGTAAGGCGTTCATTGGCGGTGTATTACATATCTTCCGGTAATTATCCTTTGAAAGATATTTCGTGGATGCTTGGTTATAATGAGTTAAGTGCGTTTACAAGAGCTTTTAAGCGGTGGACGGGTAGTACACCGGTCAATTATCAATCGTTGTAGTTCAGGAAGGTATCTTTGTGTACAATACCCCATTTCTTCACAAAAATATATTCTCCTTTTTCAAGGGCAGTGATGTAGTCCTGCAGCCATTCTTCAAAGGAACCGGCTTCAATAACGCGGTGACCGTCATCATGCCAGAGTGTAATGATCTGCCCACGTTTCCCTTCGGGAGCGGGGTCCAGGTCAATACAAAGGTGATTGCCGAAGCCATCGCTGGTAAACGGTATCCACAAAGGATTCCACCAATCGTTTTTGATGCCCGTGTCTGGTGCGGCAAGAATAGGTTCATCATGCCAGGTAAAATTGCCGGCGTCCAGCTGGTCTTTCCAGTGATGCCATTGTACAATAATGTCTTCTACACCCAATAGCTGATCCGCATCTACGAGTCCTGCCCTGGCTTTCTGCTGTCCGTTGTGTATGGAATAAAATGCTTTGAAAGAGGCCGGCAGGGCCGTTCCTATTAGTTTTTCAAGTGACTCCACCGCCTCAAAGGTAACGCCGGGATGAAGGATGTTGAGCAGTCTTGGGGCATGCTGTTGCATCCAATTCTCCCATCTGGTCCAATATTGCTGCATATGGTATGGGTTTTAACGACTATAAAGATGTGAAATTTTATCTATAATTTTATTCATTCTTCGCAGATGTTTTTTATAAGGTAATTATCAATAATTTTGTAGCTCTTGAAAAGAGTACAACATCATTAAAAGTAAATAACTCCTTTATGGTACAGTTACCTAAATTTCTGATTGCAGACGATCCTGTAACAGATCCGGAAAATGAATATATTTTTCATACCGAAAAACCCCGCTTCTTCGCCAAACGTGTAGAAGAAGATGAAGAAACTGCCTACATCGATATCGTTCACGAAATTGATAATGTAGAAGAGTTCTATAAAAACACACCGGAGAAGAAACAGGAACTGCTGGAACAGCTCGAAGAATGGTACTTCTCTTACATGGAGTGGCTGGAAGATGACGGTGAGGAAGAAGAGGACGAAGAATAGTAACAACGAAGGAATTATAAAAAAGCGTCCGTTTACAACGGGCGCTTTTTTATGCCCGGCTTAGTTTATCGCCGTCTGTAACTCTTTCCTGTAGGCAGAGGGATTTACGCCTCTGTATTTTTTAAACATCCTGTTAAGATGACTTTCGTCTGTAAAGCCCAGTTCATCAGCAATTTCTCCCACCCGCATGCTGCTGTACTGCAGCCTCGTTTCTACCAGTTTTAACTTATACTGCGTAATATATTGTTGTAAGCTATCGCCGTTATTACGCTTAAAATACTCACTTAGATAAGTAGGCGAAATGTTAAAATTAGATGCAATCTGCTCTGCGCGCAGCTTCTCCGGTGAATAGATATTTTCGTGTATATAATGCAGTATATTCAGGGAGGCTTCGTGCTTCGCCGGATGTTTGGGCTGTTCCGGCATCTGCAGTAATATATTCCTGGCAATGACCATGATCATGGTATTCACGATCTGTTGGGCCATTTCCCGATGATACGGCTGCTGATTGACCAGCTCCCTGATCAATGCTTCCACCAGCGATTTTACCAGGGGCTTATCGTTTTTGTTTTTTAAGATGCAGCCCGGCATATGATTGTGATTCTGGAAAATGAACTCCAGTTGCTGTATCCATTCTTTTTGCTGATTCTTAAGGTAGATGTTATTGAAGCGGATGAAGAAGAATTTCGTGCTTTCCTTTACATCAAAAGAGTGACAGTCCTGCGGCATTACCAGGAACAGTTTACCCGGACTGTAAGGCAGTTGATTTTTGTTAACACACTGTATGCCACTGCCTTCCACAATGTACACGAGTTCAAAAAAGTTATGCTTATGAGGATCAATCGGGCATTCAGAACATTCCCGGTATTCAATCTCAAAAGGCTGATATAAGTTCTCTTGTAGCATACCCGCAAAAATACAGAATGATCCTAAAATTGTACAATTTTATTTACCAGGTTCCTATTGATCTTTGCTATATAAACTCATACAAATGGAAAATAATGCGATTGTATTCTTTTTGCTCCGCCTGACAGTAGCTGCCAGTATGTTTGGCCACGGTTTGGTAAGGCTCCCCAAACTAAACGGCTTCAGTGCCTGGATGGTAAAAAGCTTTGAAAAATCTATGCTGCCCAACCTGCTGGTAGTTCCCTTCAGCTATGTATTACCCATTGCGGAATTCATCATCGGTTTATTGCTACTGCTGGGCTTATTTACCCGTGGTTCTCTTATAGGTGGCAGTGTAGTCATGATAGTGCTGATATTCGGTACTGCTATGATAGAAAACTGGGAAGCAATACCTACTCAGCTCATACATGCTGTTTTTTTCGCCGGACTGCTGGCTTTTATTCAATATAACACCATCGCTGTTGATCATCTTATAAAAAAATAATGGCTACAAGAAAAGAATTCCTGAAAACAGCCGGCCTCGTTGGATTAGCCGGCATGGTAAGTCCGGGCGCTGTTATTGCACAGTCTGACCATCGTCCTGCACCTAAATCCGGTCCCGGCTGGGCAGATGGCTCCCGCCTCGTAGTATCGGTATCTATGCAGTTTGAAGCCGGCGGACAACCGGAAGAACGCCCGGAAAGCCCTTTCCCGCAAAATATGCTCAAGGGATACAAAGACCTGCCTGCGAACACCTGGTATGAATACGGCTACAAGGAAGGTATACCCCGTATGCTCGATAACTGGGATAAACATGGCATCAAGGTTACCTCACATATGGTAGGCAGTGCAGTAGAAAAGAACCCTGCCCTGGCCAAAGAAATTGTGCAACGTGGTCATGAGGCGGCTGCACATGGCCGCGACTGGTCATCGCAATATATGATGCCGTATGAAGAAGAAAAGCAGTTTATACAGGAAGGTATGGAAGCCGTGAGAAAGGCCACCGGCGTTACTCCTGTAGGCTACAATGCCAATTGGATGCGCCGTAGCGAAAATACCCTCACCATACTCCAGGAACTGGGGTTTCTGTATCATATCGATGACCTGAGCCGCGATGAGCCCTTTATCACAAAAGTGAATAACATTGATTTTGCAGTAGTGCCCTACACGCTGCGCTGTAATGATATTCAGCTGGTAGCCGGACAATGGTTTTCTACCGATCAGTTTCTGCAACAGGTAAAGATGGAATTTGATCAGCTCTATGAAGAATCTGCCCGGCGCCGGCGCATGATGTCTATCAGTTTTCATGATCGCATAGGAGGTACCCCTCAGCTGGTAAAGGCCACCAGTGAACTGTTTGCTTATATGAAACAACATCCGGGGGTAGTATTCAAACGAAAAGACGACATCGCGAAAATGGCATTGACTGATAAACATACCATCAGAGAGTAAATAAAAAGACAGGCAAGGAGCCTGTCTTTTTATTTTGCAATGAATATTGTATTATTTTGTTGCCACGACACATATGCTATGAACGTATTTAAAACACAACCCGAAGGCTTTGCTGTTATCAGAAAACAAGCCTTGCTCAGATTTGCACCGGTGATGTTGTTCGGGGTAATCGTTGTACTGGCCGCAAATTTCAAATCAGCAGCAGCTGGCTTTGATATGGACACTCTCTTAATCACCTTCCCGGTTATGCTGCTTGCTGTGGTAATAGGTATTTCCAGAGGGATGAAGCGAAGAAGAAAATTATTCGATAGCTTCTCTGTTGAAGTGAATGAAGATACTGTTATCAGAACCCAGGACGATACACCCGAGCTGGCGCTGAACCGCCTGGAAATTTCCAGTATCAGTAAAGACCGTACCGGCGTGATCACTATCAGGGGAATGGACCAGTACGATGTGATCCAGATTCCCGCCGGCATGGAACGGGCAGATGAACTGGAAGCAGCGCTTTTGCGTATCATGCCTTTCTCAGAAGGCGATCAGCGCTCACTGCTGGAACGTTTTGGATGGATCACCGGTGTACTCGCTATCCTATTGATGGTGGTGATCAGATTTGTAGAAAATAAGGTAGTAGTCATAATAAGTGGTCTATTGCTCATTGTACTGCTCATCTGGGGTTTTATGACAGGGTATCGTAACAAAAACGTTCCTGAACGCTACAAACGCAGTATCTGGATCGCATTGCTGTTGATTGCAGCGGTGATCATGGCCATACTTATGAAGCTGGGATGGGTAAATGATTTTTGGGAGATGAATACTTAACTTAACATTCCGGAAACTATGAAAGCATGAGAAAACCTACACATCGGCCGGAAGAGAAAGTGATATTTAACAACCTGCTGGATCAGTACATCTATCAGGGGCTGGCTACTGAAAGCATTGATGCTAAAACAGATTTTACCTGATTACCTTAAGTGAGTCCTTCCTGAAAGAAAATGTGCATCCGAAAATATTTGAAGAATTCCCTTTCCTGCTGGCGGAAATTGTACCTCCCAGGGTATTGAAGCCGGAGGTGTTTGCGGAATTTGAACAATTATACGGGCAGATAGAGAAGGACTATTTGTCAACTTGTCCCTATAGAACACGGATGATAGGGAACCTGTTTGTAGTACTACTGCTCAAAATAAAAGAATATTTCTGGGGTGATTTTAAAACATACTTTAAATTTCAGTTGAATAAAGCCGGGAAGATATCCCGGCTGGAGATAGGGCAGGCGAGTTATTGAGAATTACAAAGTACCTGACTTATCATGAGCTTTGTTTCCATAAAAGCAATACTATTGCAGGAAATATCATCATCATGAGAATTGAACTGACTAATATAAATGGGAAAGGAATTGCTGAAATAATATCGGATAATATGGAAGTAAACAATACGGAAGATGCTTTGGATATATTAGGCAATTGCAGCTACCAGGGGGCGGACAATATCATTTTGCATGAGAAGAATATCATTCCGGATTTCTTTGATTTAAAAACAAGGATAGCAGGGGAGATCCTGCAGAAGTTTTCTACTTATAATATTCGACTAGCGATAGTGGGTGATTTCTCAAAGTATAGCAGCCAAAGCCTGAAAGATTTTATCTACGAGAGTAATAAAGGGGGCAGGGTTAATTTCGTTAATACGGTAGCAGAAGCAACCGAGAAATTAAGCCGATGAAATTACTATTGAAATTGTGATGGCAATTCTTTTATTCTTCTTGGGGGGATTAAAGTTCCCGCTCCATCAGGTATAGATCGAGGCCCTGGCCCCAATAATCTTTTTGTGTTTCTACCAGCTTGTAACCAAATTTCTCAAAGAATTTATATGCTTTTTGAGAAGTAGTTACAACCAGCTTTTCAATAGTTGGATCTGATTTAAAAATTGTCAGACAATGTTCGACCGCTTTTCTTCCCAGCCCATGTCCTGCATATGCCGGATGAAATAATATCCAGGTGATCTGACCTACTTTCTTCGCCTCATTTATATAGTATCCCATACCTCCTGCAATATTATCCTCGTGTTCTATCGTGAAGTAGAGATGGGCATTTTCGCTTAAATATGTTTCATAGTCAGCCAGTTCGTTAGGATCAAAATATTCCGGCGTATTGAGCTTGAAAATTGTGAGTAAATCATTTTTGTCAGTTCCTTTATAAGGGCGTATCATATGTTGTTGATTGGATATAGAATATAAACATTCTTATTTAGAGAACGATAATTTAAAGCAGATCTTATATCGCCGGTCGCCCGGTCCTTTCTTTAGTACCGTGATTTCCTGACATGGAAAGGAGTCATGATAATTAAAAGCTGATAAATCTATTTTGTCGAAATCTTCATTTGCGATGGCCCTGGCAATGGTAATATGCGGCGTAATTCTTTTAGACGACCTGGGAAAGAAGGCAGCTAATAGCTGCATATGAAGCCGGTGAATGGGAGCGGGGTTATTGATCTTTAATACCAGCGATTTGGATTGATCTCCATGCTTGAAAATAAAGCTTCCGCCCAGTACAATGTCGAAACCAGGATAAGACGATAGCACACTTTTTATCTGTTTGCGGATTCGTTCATCATCATCGGGAGCTGTGAACTTCAATAAAGAGATATGTGCAATTGACTTCAGATTGTTTACAGACAAGGAAATCTGGTTGCTCAGTGCCTCTTTTGCAGCTCGCACGACCTCCTTTATTCTTTCAATGGGAGAAAGAATAATAAAGTAAGATGTGCCTCTGACAGGCACCATTTCATAATGGAATAAACTTAGTTGGTTCGGATTTCCATGACGCATATAAATGAACATTGAGGCATATAATAACAATGCAGGCATTCAAATGGTTGTGGGTATAACGTAATTTAGATCTGATTGTATTACTTTTATTACACAGCTTTTTACGCGGAAAGTGTGAAAGGAAAATGTGAGATAGTTCCGCTAAATAATTAGATAAAAAAGTAAAGTCTGTAAAGATGCTGACTTGCTAACATTTGTACCATCTTTATTTCCTTCTTTATCATGTTAACAACGTGATACCAGTTACATCTACGTCCCTGTTTTTTTTCAGGAATTCATATGTCATCCGATCTGCCTGACAGTCAATAAACCGGACCCATTTCAAGCTCTTGTTTTTAAAGTAGGTGTTAATAAGCGTTGCGTTCCGGAATGTCACCATGTCAAAGGCGCAATTTTCAAAATAGCAGTCCTCTAATTTGCCATCGAAAACTATATTTTCAATCTGCATTCTACTAAAAGAGGTACGATTCCACACTGCATTTGCAATTGTATTATTCATAAAAACCCCGGATTTAAGATCCGCTCCGGTAAAATTGGCCGCGGAGAAATCGCAGCGGTTGATATGGCTTCTTGAAAATTCAGCTTCTTTCAGGGAGCAGTTTTTAAATATATTGTTTTCTAAGTGAGAAGTCTGAATATCGCTGCTGCCGATATCGGAGTTTGAGAAGTCGCAGCTATCAACATGGTTGCTTTTTAGAATAAGCCCCGACAAATCTGAACCGATAAACCTGCAGCGCTCCATGTGGGAGGAGTTGAATTTTTCATGCAGATTTTTCGTCCCGGAAAAATCTGCGTCTACCCAGTGTTCGCCTGACATATTCCATCTGGGCTTTTTGGGCTGGTTTCCGGATGGCAATTCAGCCGATTGCCCAGGCGAGAGATCTACAGGCGCCACCTCAGTGGCTTGAGATGAGAAGCTTTCTGAAAAATAGTTAAGGTCAACACCCAGAATTTTCGCAAGACGATTAAAAGTAGTGATGTCCGGCATTGATTCTCCGCGCTCCCACTTCCCGATTGCCTGGGAACTGATGGATAAACGTAGCGCAAGTTGCGCTTGAGAAATGTCTGTTTTCTTTCGTGCTTCGGCAATTTTATCGCCAATCATTTTAGTATTTAGCATCATCTCTTTATTTATTTTTTCGATGCTACAAAGGTATTCTGAGGTATTTCCAGGATCAAAAAAAAGCAGCAACTTATGGTTGTATGTATGTTACTTATGGTTGTTATTGACAACTGTAAGTAGTGATTATTGGAGCTCATTACAATTCATGGGGAGAATGGGGGAAGATTTTTGAGGGATGCGGTAAAGAAAAATGCCCCATTTCAGTTTTACGAAGATTGGGCGAATATTAATGTACGAATCTTTTCGTATATTATTGGGACTTTATTATTTACTAACAAATCTCAAATCACCAGGCGATGGATACATCTATGATTTCACGTATTAAAAACATTGAGCGCCAGTTAAGAATATACCGGGCAGGTTGCATTATACTTCTTTTGGTTGTAGGGGCGGTGGTTTGCATGTCTACCAGGAGCAATGATGATATTTTGCGTGTAAAAGGATTAATCATTGAAGATGCACAGGGGAGAGCACGTATTATCATGGGAGCGCCGGCACCCAAAGTACCAGGAAGGACGCGTACGGATGATTTCACAGGTATTGCCTATATGGATGAGAATGGAGCTGACCGCCTTACTTTCGGGAAAGAGCCTGATCCTATGACAGCAGGTGGTATCAAGCCCAGGTATGTGGGGGGTGTAGGCATCCTGATTCACGATAAAGCAGGTGTGGAGCGTGGTGGTTATGGTGTGCTGGACGATGATAGGGCTTTGTTGACGCTTGACTGGCCCAAAACAGGGGAAGCACTGGCATTATCGGCTGATGATCATTTCGCTGCTATCGGCCTATTTCATTGGAGTAAACCTGGCGTTTATCGGGAAGCACTTACTATGGGTGTCATCAGGAAGTCTCAGCAATCATTCCTAAAGATAACTGATACCGGCGGCACAGAGCAGTTGAGGGTGCAGACAGACAGCACGCAGCCTCCACTGATCAAGCAATATAACAGCGCAGGGAAAGAGATCTATTCAAGGGGTATCCACTAGCATCATCACGGGCAGGCATATCGGCGAAACAGCCCGTCGCTTGAATGATAAACCTGGTTTATTTTTCCCGCTTAGTGCATTAAGCCCCCCATCATTATAGTCAGCATTCCCTTTTCACTATGTAGACACCGTCGAGCCTATGCTTAGCACTCGCTAAGTACCTATCGAAGCAGTGCAGGAGAGGTGGACTTGATGCGGGGATGAGGTCCGGGTGTATAACCGGGATGAAATTGCATCAGCAAATGTATAGAGGTCAGAACTGGCCATAGCAGGGCTACTTCAGTACCAGGGGGTAGCTGTGGGAAGAAATGTATTATTGAAAGGAAGCAGGCATAAAGGTTTGTTCATCGAAATATCTCCGGGTGGCAAGATCGCTTTATTCCAGTTGAATGACAGCTGGATATGCATATGTAGAGGCAAGTTTGGGAAGCAATTTCGTCCGCTTTGGGTAAGTGCGTTTATGAGCATATTTGGGTACCTGTGGCGGTGCCACCGCAATAATATCGGCCGCCATATATTGTCTGTTGCCCGATGGGCCATCTTTGTACATGGCTCTTACCTGGAAAACGACTACCAGTGAACCCTCTCCGGGTATATCGAGTGAAACATTTGTTTCCTGGAAAGCGGTATCGGGTTCTATCATGAGCGTAACCGTTTCGCTACCTGCCACCTGGCGTGATTTAAAATCAATACGCGTTGCGATCACTTTTACTTCCAGGGCAGCAATGCCTTTATGCCCGGCGATGGTTTGTGCGGGAATATTTAATATTCCGTTGCTCAAAAGGCGGGGGGCCACCGTAAAAAAACGATCTACTCCGGTATGTTGATTGAAGCGGAAGCCTGTGATGGCTTCGTGATGATCGCCGGCAGCAATGAGTACCTTATTCAGCCGATTGATGTGGGCGCCGTCACACTGGATATCCAGGTTACTGTAGAAAGCTTTACGGATAAAAGCGCCTTTCCTGCTGGCGATGCCAAAGCGGCGGGATGCGCGGCGGGTAGCAGCAGTTTGCTGCACGCTTTCAGGCATGGAGCGCAGGAAGTATTCGCCATTGCGCTTATACCCTATGAGATTACCGAGTTTTCCCGTAAAAGAAATGATAGACATTTGTTTTGCCATAGGAGATTATTTTGATAAGATAAATATAACACAATTCGGGGAACGTGTTTTCGGGACAGATGGAAGATTAGCTACAGGGGGTGTAATGGATATTGTTTAATATTCAACGATTGTTCAATGGGGATTTGAGAATGGCAAATGTGAGTGGATGGGCATTTAGGAATATTGAGAAAGGTATTCACCAGGTTTTCAACCTGATCCCGTTCTTGCCCTTGAAACATAATCCAGTAAATAAAAACGCTCAATTTCAGTAAAGCTGAAATTGAGCGAATAAGCATTTTGGTAGCCTCAACAGGGATCGAACCTGTATCTAAAGTTTAGGAAACTTCTATTCTATCCATTGAACTATGAGGCCATACCCCATTTCTGGGATCGGGTGGCAAAAGTAAGGGTTTTAAATTAATATTTAAAGACTTTCTATATCTACTTTCCCGTTGGCAGGGGCATAGATACCATCGATTTCTTTCTTGAATTTTTCCAGGATCACTTTCCGCTTTGCTTTCAGTGTAGGCGTGAGTTCGCCGGCATCAACTGTCCATTCATGGGGGAGCAGTACAAATTTTTTCACCTGTTCAATATGGCTGAAAAACTGGTTGTACTTGTCTACCGCTTGTTTGAAGAGGTCCAGTACTTCGGTATTTTTCACCAGCTCCTCATTGGAGGGGGTAGAAATACCATGTTTGGCCGCCCAGTTGCGCAGGTTGCCAAAAGAAGGAACAATCAGTGCTGCAGTGAATTTACGGTCTTCACCTACTATCATGATCTGTTCTATGAAAGGGGATTCCTTGAACTTGTTTTCAATGGGTTGCGGTGCCACAAACTTGCCACCGGAGGTTTTGAATAGTTCTTTTTTGCGGTCCGTTATTTTCAGGAACTTATTATCTATCAGTACGCCTATGTCGCCGGTATGGAACCAGCCATCTTTGATGGCATCAGCGGTGAGATCGGGGCGTTTATAGTATCCAATAGTGATATTAGGGCCTTTACAGAGAATTTCTCCGTCTTCAGCCAGCTTAACTTCCACATTGCTGATAACAGGACCTACAGTGCCAAACATCCTGTCTTCCACATTATAGCGGTTTACGCTGATAACAGGTGATGTTTCTGTGAGGCCATAGCCTTCCATGATAGGAATGCCTCCAGCGGTAAATATTTTCAGTAAGCGCACCTGGCAGGCGGCTGCGCCATTCACAATGCATTGTATATTACCTCCCAGGGCGGCGCGCCATTTGCTGAAAATCAGTTTGTTAGCCAGTTTGAGCTGCAGGTTATACCAGGCTCCCTGGTTCTTGTTGATTTCATATCGTTTGCCGATGTCTACTGCCCAGAAAAATAAAGCTCTTTTGATGCCTTTGAGTTCCAGACCGGTAGTCATAATCCTTTCGTATACTTTTTCCAGGAGTCGTGGTACGGTAGTAAAAATGGTCGGCTTTACCTCTTTCAGGTTATCACCGATGGAGTCCATGCTTTCTGCATAATAAATGGGCACACCGGAGGTGAGATACAGGTAGGTGACCATTCTTTCAAATATATGATTCAGCGGAAGGAAGCTGAGGGCTTTCGCGTTGTTATTTACAGGCAAATAAGGCTGACAGGCCAGCACATTGCTCATGATGTTATGGTGACTGAGCATTACACCTTTAGGCGTACCTGTGGTGCCGGATGTATAAATAATCGTTACCAGTTCTTCGGGAGATATATTTTTCTTTACAGTTTCTATCTGTTCAAAATCCGCTTCATTGCCGAGATCCACCACTTCTTTCCAATGTCTGGCGCCTTCCACTTTGTTAAAGGTGAATATTTCCCGGATGGTCGGGAACTTATCGCGCATGCCATTGATTTTGTTTAAGAGTTCTTTGTCGCTCACAAAGAGAATTCGTGCCTCTGCATCGTTTAGCACGTAGGCCAGTTCGTTTTCACTGATTGTTGGGTAAATAGGAGTGAGCACAGCACCCAGTTGCTGACAGGCCAGGTCCGTGATCATCCATTCTGGTCTGTTGGGCGAAATGATCGCTATTTTATCTTTTTCTTCGTTGTGTTTGATTCCAGCCCGGATACCCAGTTTGAGCAGTCCGGAACTGAATTTGAGGGTAATGTCCGCTACTTCTTTTGTACTATATTTTTTCCATTCCCCGTTTTCTTTGCCGGCTAACATATCTGTTTTAGGATAGTTAGCTAATTGGTAAGAAATCACATCAAATAGTCGTTGCGGTTGGTCCTTCATGCTGCTGTAATTTTGTTTTGGCTCAAATATGTCAAATGCGCGTGTGTTGTTGTTCTTTCAGCTTTTCATATTCTTTCAGTGTATCTCCGAAAGGGTCTTTATGATAGGCATTAAAGTATTGAAAAGATAACGCTATTCCCCAGCCCAGCGACAGCCATACAGGCCATGGTGTGCCATTTGTTTTATCGCTGTCTGTAAGAAACCAAACTGCCCATAACCCCATATTAATAACGAGATATATGATAAGATGTGATTTGAATCCAGCCCTGGCCTTCGCTATACGCCAAAGTCGATCGTCTCTTTCTTGTGTAGTTTCCATTGAAGTCAGTGTTAGGTAATAGTGGTTGTACTAAATTTAAAATATTTTATTGGCTTCAGGGAGAAAAAAACGAAAAAAGCGGACTTAGCGGGTGGCCTTGATACTAAAGTTGATATTCACCTGAGAGTTGATCAATTTGTCCTGCAGAGATTTATCAGCTCTGTAACTGATACCCCATTGAGTACGATCAATATTGAAGTTGGCTATGGCATTGAGGGCGTTACTGCTGAAAGTTACCCGTGCAGGAAAGGAGATGTTTTTAGTAATGGACTTCAGCGTCAGGTTGCCGTTAATAGTATGGGTGGCGTTTTTTAAGGTGAGATCATCACCCACCGCCTGATGGAAAGGTGCAACGCTGGTGATTTCAAAAGTGGCAACAGGATATTTTTTAACATCGAAAAACATTTCGCCTTTCAGCTCAGTTTCCAGTTTGCGTTGCATGGCAGTATCTGCTGCAAGGTCGAGGTCTTGCAGGGAATTCATATTAATAATAAACTGTCCGCCTGTAATGTTACTGTCTTTGACATAAAGGGCGCCACCGGCCAGTTTCAGTGAACCGTGATGTTTACCAGTTGGTTTGGTGCCTGTCCACGTTACCAGGCTGTTGACCGTATCCGGCAAATAAGCGTTGCCGGTACCTGCCTGTACGGTTTGTGCTTCCGTAATTTTCGCCTTGTCAGCTTTAGGCGCCTGTTCGCAGGCAATGATGCCAACGATAAAAAGTAATATTACACATAGCAGTTTTTTCATAAATACATGTATGCTTTAAAAAACAAGCGCCCCTTAAAACCGGGACGCTTGTTAGTAGGTTTTACTATTCAGCCAGTTCCCGGTTGCCTACCCACACAAATCGCTTCACTATAAATTCCTGGTTGGTAAAGCTGGCATTGCCTGCCGGATTACCGCCGGTAACATGAAAATCAGAAAATGCAGCATGTTGATTTACCCATATAAAGCCAGTGAGATTGAAAGATACGGGGGTAAACACGCTGTTCATCTCTTCCGCAATCTTTTCTTTTGTATCTCCATCGGTGGTATAAGCACCGCAGGTAATAGCGCCATATTTCAGGGCCATTTGTCTGGCCAGTTGAATGCTGTGGTCTGTATCCCTGGTTTTAATCAACAGGATGACCGGTCCGAAAAGCTCTTTTTCATAGATGGCCGTATCTGCGCTGGTGACCTCCAAAATGGTAGGGGCA
The DNA here is from genome assembly GCF_056394125.1 of Chitinophaga sp. 10T418. Classification (NCBI taxonomy): domain Bacteria; kingdom Pseudomonadati; phylum Bacteroidota; class Chitinophagia; order Chitinophagales; family Chitinophagaceae; genus Chitinophaga; species Chitinophaga sp. 10T418. The sequence continues at coordinate 132,824 of NZ_JBFTHG010000004.1, read as the reverse complement.
CATACCCTGGCATTGGCGAATTCTTCATTCACCACCGGCGTGCCTTCCAGTATCACTTTTCCGCCCAGGTGATGGGCTTCTTTAGCCCTGGCAAGGGTGCTGTCGTTTTGTATGGCGCCTAATGTGCCGGCGCCCATCTTGGGGTGGTTGACCAGGCCTACTACGGCATCCTTAAATTTCTGCACTACTTCGTTAAAGGGTACTTGTCCATTATCGGTACGTACCCCGTTTTCGGGGATAAAAAAGTTCTGTGGCGCAGTGCACATCTGCCCGGAATACAGGCTAACAGAAAATGCGAGATTCTGGATAACAGCATCCAGGTCTTTCACACTGTCCAGTATCACAGAGTTCACCCCGGCTTTTTCAGTAAATACGGTTTTGCCGGGTAGTGATTCTATGTAATTGCCAAAGGGGCTGCCTCCGGTATAATCTATTAATCTAACTTCCGGATGCTCACACAACTCTTTGGTGATCAGGTGTTCAGAGCTATCTGCTGCCAGCTGGCACAGGTTCGGATCATATCCGTTATCCTGTAATGCCTGTTGAATGGCACTAACAGCAATGGCTATAGGAAGTACTGCCCTGGGATGTGGCTTTACGATTACGGCATTGCCGGTAATCAGATCAGCATACACACCGGGCAGGGTATTCCATACCGGGAAGGTAGAACAGCCTATTACCAGGCCGGTACCCTTCGGGATGGGTTTAAATGTTTTGTAAAGTTTGATACTGGTTTTGCCCATGGGCTTTTCCCAGGTAAGATTGGGCGGGTAGCGTTGTAACTCATGATAGCCGGTGGCTACAGCCTCCAGTGCACGGTCGTTGGCATGGGGGCCGGAAGCCTGGAAGCTCATCATAAAGCTCTGGCCGGTGGTGTGCATGGTGGCATTGGCAATATCAAAAAAGTAGTCTTTTACCCGTTCCAGTGTTTCGGTGAGAATACCAGCTCTTTCTGATACGGCTACTTTGCCCCAGCTTTTCCCAGCTATGGCTGCTTTTGCGAGCAGGTCATTAACGGCAAAAATGGGATAGGTAACGCCCAGCACTTCGCGGGTATAAGGAGATACCTCTTCTCCGCTCCAGCCGGTTTCGCCGGTTTGCAGTAGTTGTTTGAAAGGTTTCCCCAGCAGTTGCTGATAGCTCTGAACGCCTTTGGCATGGGCATCTTCGCCGTAAGCTTTAGGATGCTCCGGATATTGCGAATAGAAAGTTCGTTCGTGGTTCGCTTTTACAGCGTTGTCAATAATGTTTTGGTGTTTGTTAACGAGCATATTCAGAATTTGAGATTTACAATTTACGGATTTAGTCATTCAGTTGCTACAGCAACTAAATGACTAAATCTATAAATCAAAAAATGTCTAAATACTAATATCCCGAATTTATCAGCGTAAACCTTCCGTCGTTATAATATTCGTCTGGTCTTGGCTTTAAAGGATTGTTACGTTGGTAGTTCAGGAATGCATCATAGTCCTGTTTATGTAATCCTATCCATGCTTTATAACCGGCCTGGTTGGCCGCAGGGCCAAAGAGCCACTGGTTGTAAGATTCAAACATCCCCTCCCGCAACAGGTTGCGTTGAAAATCGAAGAGGGCAAAAGGATATTTCATGCCATAAAAGCTAAACCAATCCAGCAGAAACCGGGTGCGTACCATTACCAGTACTTCCGGGTCTATTCCTCCTGTTACCACACTCATCTGCTTGCCCATGCTCGTTTTGTATGCTTCTACAAAGTCAGCGTTGCTTTTTTTGCCCTTTTTATCATCCGGCAGCATGGCATCAAACAGCGATGGGTCATTGAATAATTTCTTATAAGATTCCAGCACAATGTTCCTTATTTCGGCCGTGCGGGTGGTAAAACTTTCCATATTCATGAAGGTTTCGCCGTATAATATGCACCACAAAGGGTTGTTGCTGAAATCATATGTTTTGGTGGCATTGTAGTAGTTGCCTGGAAATGCAGGATCCTGTTCAATGCCTTTGATCCAGCTGCGTAATGCGCCATCGTACATTTTAAAGTTCATCAGCAGGGTGCCGTTGTCGTTGTATAACTCACCACTGTTGGGAAACTTCTTAAGTGCCCGTTCATACATACGTTGAGCGGTTTTCCATTCTTCCCTGCCCACATAGATATTACCGGCAATCTGGAACGCCTGTACATCCACGTCCCGGTGGTTCAGTAACGGCTCAACTACACTTTTCGCTTTAACAAGGTCACCTTTCAGATAGAATGTAAAAGCCAGCTGTTTTTTATATTCATAATTATCCGGCTCTAATTGTAAAGCCTGGTTCAACACCAGGATGGCATTAGAATAGTCTCCACTGCGAATGAAGCCGGAAGCTGTATTGTACAACTCTTTGGCATCCTGTGCAACCACTACCTGTGAGAATAAAACTCCTGCAACTATAAAAGCTTTCAATAAAGATGACCGTTTGTTCATTCCTTGTCTGTTCGTTTGTTGTAAAAGTAAGGAAAATGGGGTAATGTCCCACGGATCAATCGATGAGCAGGCGAGGCGGAGAAAATATATTTTCTATATTAATTTATTTGTTTATTTGATTCGATGATGTCTTTATTGAAGAAAATAATCGTCACCCCGAAAATAATGACAGCCATGGCTATCACCGGCAGGAAGCCTGCCACCCTCGTTAACTCGCCCAGTATATTCAAATTATCTTTTTCACCCATACTAAGGAGCAAAGAAATAAGACTGAGCATAGCGTTGGAGATAAAAGTAAAGATCAGGCTGCGGGACTGGTAATAAAGCCAGCCGAGGAAAAGGGAGATGGGCAGGTAAAGTAGTATGGATGTAGGATAAATATAGGGAAGCGCAGCTATCAGCGTAATGGCTCCCAAAGCCTTATTGACAGGATATCTTTTTAATAACCCATTCAGAATGATTCCCCGGAAAACGTATTCCTGCAGGGCGGGAAGAAGGAATATGAATATCATGCAATAGATCAGCGGATGACGTCGGGAGTATCCATACCCCGTCCAGTCGAATGGACTGGTTTCAAGAAAATATTTTAGAATCGCTACAATTACATATAAAGCCGGCACCATCAGTAGCAACATCCATAAATTATTTCCCTGGGGAATACTTAAAGAGAGTGGGGGCTCGTTCCGCTTTTTTTGTTGATTATACAAGTATAAGGCTAACAGCGCAATGGGTAGCATTACATTCAGCAAATATGCCGGGCGTACTAATGCCAAAAGTAGGAAAGAGGCATAATTAGCAAAAAATAAAAAAAGCGCCAGGCTGGCGAAAAAGAGCGCACCGCCAAAGACAAATGCTTGTTTCATGGAAGGATAAGGAGTTACGGTCAACTCAAAATCATCCTTCAGAAGATCAGGTTGCTGCACAACAGACATGGGTAATGGCGATATAGGTGATTAAAAAAATGCCCCTGCCGGGATAAGCAGGGGCTATAAAGATATTAAATTATATGTGTAATCAACCCATCTCTCAGCTTCGGTTCAAACCAGGTACTCTTGGGTGGCATTACGTTTCCGCTGTCGGCAATATCAAACAGCTGTTGAATAGTCACCGGGAACAGTGCAAACGCTACTTTCATTTCGCCGCTGTCAACACGCTTTACCAGTTCACCTAATCCACGGATACCGCCTACAAAGTCAATGCGCTTATCGGTGCGCTGGTCTTTGATACCGAGCAGTTTATCAAGTATGTTGTCAGAAAGAATGGTCACGTCCAAGATGCCAATGGGATCAGTAGTATAGGTCCCTTCTTTGGCCACCAGGCGATACCACCTGCCATCGAGGTACATGCTGAATTCATGTAGCATGGAAGGCTGTTGTGGCAAATGACCAATTTCTTCTACTGTAAAGTCATAGTCCAGCCGCGATAACAACGCTTCTTTGCTAAGGCCGTTCAGGTCTTTTACCACGCGGTTATAATCCAGTATGGCCAGTTGGCTGGCGGGGAATATGGTGGTCAGGAAATAGTTGATTGGATTTTCTACGGATGTAATTTTTCCGGCTGCTTCAAACTCTTTTTGCACCAGGCTGGCAGAGGCGGCGCGATGATGACCGTCTGCGATATAAGTGCAGGGGACTTTTTCTGCAAACAGGGAAGTGATATCAGTTACGGTTGCAGGAGCGTTGATCACCCATACGGTATGTTGGATACCATCTTCTGCAGTGAAGTCGTATACCGGCTTATTATGTTCCTGCCAGTGATCTACGAGGGCATTGATTTCCGGCACATCATTATAGGCCAGGAATACGTTGCCGGTTTGCGCTTTGGTGGTTTTAATATGGTTAATACGGTCCAGTTCTTTGTCCGGGCGTGTAAACTCATGTTTTTTGATGATGCCGTTATTATAATCGGCAATGGAAGACACGCATACCAGTCCTGTTTGTGCACGGCCATTCATGACCAGTTTATAGATGTAATAAGCTGGTTGTGTTTCCAGGAAAAGCACCCCTTCAGTTACGAGGCGATGCAGGTTTTCTGCTGCTTTGTCATACACCTGCTGGCTGTGGGTATCTATCCCTTCCGGCAGATCGATTTCGGATTTAGAAACATGATAATATGAATAAGGGTTACCGGATGCTGCAGCTTTTGCCTCTTCCGAGCTGAGTACGTCGTAGGGCCTTGATGCTACTTTTGCTGCCAATTCTTCTGTTGGCCTTAATCCGTTAAAGGGTCTGATAATAGCCATGATGAATGATGTATGAGTGAGGGGTAAATGTAATAATAAAAAACAATGAATAATCATTAACGAATTACGGAGCTGCAGCCAGATATCAGTGAGATTATCTATCCGCAGCTCCGTAATTACCGGGTGTGTAAAATTTTTTACGCCTTCTTCAGGGAGAAGTATTTCATGGCTTCTACCATTACTTCTACACTCTCATAAGGCAGGGCGTTATACATAGATACGCGGAATCCGCCGGAGAGACGGTGTCCTTTGATACCTACAATGTCTTCTTTTTTACAGAATTTCAGGAACTCATCCTCCATTTCAGGCTTATCCATAATAAAGCAGGCGTTCATTTTACTACGGTCTTCCTTTACCACTGTGCCGCGGAACAGCGGGTTGTGGTCAATTTCATCGTAGAGTAATGCTGCTTTCTTATCATTGATTTTTTCAATGGCAGGAATACCTCCCTGCTCTTTTAACCAGCGGAGTGTCAGCATAGAAATGTATACTGCAAAAACAGGAGGCGTATTCAGCATGGAGCCATTTTCTATATGGTTCCTGTAGTCGAGTATAGCGGGTATTTTGCGCGATACCTTGCCCAATATGCTTTTGCGTATGGCCACCATGGTAGCGCCGGCGGCGCCCATGTTTTTCTGTACACCTGCATAGATCAGCGAGTACTTGTTGAAGTCCATGCTGCGGCTCATAATGTCACTGCTCATATCTGCTACCAGGGGAACATCGGTAACAGGTGTCATATGCCACTGCGTACCATAGATGGTATTGTTAGTGGTAATGTGCAGATAACTAGCCTGGGGAGGGATGGTAAACTGCTTGGGAATGTGATTGTAGTTGCTTTCTTTGGAGCTCGCCACAACGTCGGCGAAGCCAAACAATTTTGCTTCTTTGATAGCCTTATTAGACCATACTCCGGTATCTACATAAGCGGCCGTTTCACTGCTTTCCAGCAGGTTCATTGGCACCTGCATAAACTGCGTGGTGGCTCCGCCATGTAAAAAAAGTACTTCAAAGTCGTCATCAAGCTGCATCAGTTCCCTCACCAGGTTGCGCGCCTCGTCCATCACCGCTATAAACGGTTGCGTTCTGTGGCCAATTTCCAGTATAGACATCCCTGACCCTTCAAAGTCAATCAGAGCTTTACTGGCCTTGTACAATACCTCGTTGGGTAATACAGAAGGACCTGCGTTAAAATTATGCACCTTCATGTTGCGATTCAGATTAAATTCATTTTTTGATCTTTCCACTTTGTTTTGGTTTTTCTAAGGAAACGGAAAAAAAACGGCACGGGTATTTTAAAACCTAAGGTGCGTGGTGTAGGATAGGCTAAAAGATGGTATGGGCAAAGATAAAATTTCTTTTCTAATTATTAAGTATTACCCTAAATATTTTAACCGGTTTACTCTTCCCTTACCCGTAGCTTACCCTCCAGCCATTGCTGTTGCAGCTTTTCCACCTCCTGTAACTCCTCCGTAGTAAGGGTTGTATGTGTCAGCTCCCGTAAAGATGGCTGCCCTGCATTTACCCAGGCAGTATACCAGGCAGCAGCTACCCCTGCAATGGCATTTTTCATTCTCCTTTCTACCATGTCTCCCATAGAAAGATAATAAGCTTTCGTATAGTCATCGGCGTAAGTACGTACTAATAACCCATTTCGGTTTTCATAAGCAAAGCGACGGCCCGGAGAAAATTGTTCACTTAGTCGTTTTTCGTATAGCAGTACTGTGTCTGCCTCCATTCCGCTTACCCGGATGATGTCCCAGATAAACTTGCGTGGCTCTGGAATATATTCCGCTTTGCCGGCCCAGTAATCAAACTCCTGATCAGCCAGCAGCTCAGGAATGCGCGACTCCCACAAACCATGAATCCCCTGCTGACCGGTAAACTGACCGTTATGATTGGAGCAGACATGCAGCGGCACATGCGCATCCGCAATATAGTGGCCCAGCTCAGCCGATAACCGCAAAATGCGCTGCTGGTCTTTTTCCCGGAAAGCTTTGGTGAGCATCGCCATCATCTTTTCCAGATGCCACGGCAATATGCCATTTCGGTTCAGCGAATCTGCCGTATACCGTGCTACTGCATCTGTCCAGTTGCGGGGAATATGATCATACGGAGGTTTGTCAAATAAATCAATATCTATGAAATGCCGGGCTCCTTCTGCAGCTACTGCATAGCGGCGCTTATCCGGATCCGTGGCGTGCACGGTAATGTACTCCAGGTGCGGCTTGTACAATACCATCATTTCCGGCGGCAAACAAAATACTGCCAGCCGGTTGATTCGCTGATGCGCAAAGAACCCCCAGGCACGGGCTTCTGCACATGATAATATCATTACAACAAATAATACGGAAATACGTACGTAGGCGTGGGTTAACATATGGCTATATTTTTGGGAAGACGAATATAGCCATTTTCGCTTTTTCAAACCGACGGATAACCAGATTTTTTCCAACCGGAAAAACCATTTTATCATCCGCCGGCAACGCGTATTAAATATTTGTTACGCCACCGCTTACGGCAAATTTCATCGCCTCTCCGGCAGATACATTGGTCAGCGCTTTCACCCTGTCTTTAGGCACCATAAACACTTTGCCGGTAATAGCATAGGCGTGCGGCACATATACTGCCATGTATCCCTCCAAGCCAAAATTGCTTACATCCGCCTGTGTAATGAATCCCATCTCCCAAACATCTACTCCGTAAATCTGCACCAGCACCGGATGATCAAATTTTTTCTTCTCACCTACAAACGCATCAAACACATCCTTGATAGAAGTATAGATGTACTTGATAAACGGTGTCCGCTCCAGCAGATGATCAAATAAGTCAAAAATCCGCCCTATAATAAAGGAAGAACTGAGGTAACCTACTCCAATGATCAACAGCAATACCGCCGCGAATCCTACCCCTTTATATTTCAGAAAACTAAAAGAAGCGCCTTCCGGAATTAATTCTTTAGGAATGATATTATCTATGGTAACAAACGCCCAGTACAGTGTAAGCGCCGTAATCCCAATGGGCGCCAGTATGAGCAGTCCCTGAAAGAAGTAACGCAACAGTCTTGATGCAAATACTTTAAATCTAAGCTTTGGCGACATGGTTCATAATTAGAAGCGCAAATTAGTCAATAATGCGCGGAAAGTATAAAAGCCATGCATCCGCGCGATCATATCATACCCCGTCCCGATCATTTTCCGCTAAGGTTTTAACTGTTAGCCTTTATAATATCAGTTTATTATTGAATGTTGCCACATATAAAAAATAATTACTGGAAACTTTGGAAGTTTGGAAAGTTTCCATAGTTTTGTTGTGCATAACAACAGGGTTATTGCTGTAAAACTATGGAAGCACAGGAACGTATTATGGACACGGCTTTCAGCCTGTTTCGTCAATTTGGTACCCGCTCAATTACCATGGATGATATCGCTGAAAGAATGGGCATTTCAAAGAAAACATTGTATGCCCACTTCACCGATAAGGATGATATGGTCACCCAGACCATCAGCCGGTTCATAGAAGTGGTAAATGAAGAATGCCTGGCAGATCGCCAAAAATCCAGGGATGCTATCGAAGAGCTTTTCCTGGTAATGGATATGATTGATCGCCGGCTGCGCAATATGAATCCCGTCATTATGCTGGATCTCCATAAATTTCATACAAAAGCTTTCCAGGTTTTCGAGGAGTATCAGAATAACACACTCGCCACCATGATCCGGGAAAATATGGAAAGAGGCATCAGCGAAGAATTATACCGGCCGGATATCGACATCAGAATATTAACACATTACCGCATTCACGCCTGTATGATCTGTTTTAAACCGGAAGTCTTCCCGGGTGGATATGATATGAATAAAGTACAGAGAGTGTTGCTCGAGAATTTTTTATACGGCGTGGCTTCTCTGAAAGGATATCAGCTTATTGAAGAATATAAACAACTATCGCAAAATAAATAATACTATGCTATCAATCAAAAGGCTCACCAGTATGGCTTTTATGGTGTGGCTGCTGTCAGTGGCCATCAACGTCAGGGCCCAGCAACAGCAGAACCTCACCGAGCCAATCAGCCTGTCTGCCAAAGAAGCGGTAGACTACGCGCTGGCTAATCAGAGCTCCGTGAAAACTGCCAAACTGGATGAACTGATACAGCTGGCTAAAAATAAGGAGATCAGTGGTTTGGCGTTGCCTAATATCGCAGGAACGGGTTCTTATCAGTATAACCCAATGGTGCAGAAACAAATGTTCAATGCCAAAAACTTTGGTTCTCCTGTCGATTCCTTTACTGCCGTATCATTCCAGCTCAAACACAATATGCTGGGAGAAGTAAAGCTGACGCAAACACTCTTTGACCCCAGCGTACTGGTAGCATTGCAGGCCCGGAAAACACTGGAAATACTGGTGTCACAAGGCGTTACAAAAAGCCAGATTGATGTAAAGTCAGAGGTATACAAAGCATACTACAATGTACTCTCTGCCAACAAAGCATTGAGCATTCTTTCTGAAAATGTCAGCTCACTGGAAAAAATCCTCGGTGAAACCAAAGAGATTTATAAGAACGGGTTGGCGGAAAAACTGGATGTAGATCGTCTCGTAGTACAATACACCAATCTGCAGACAGAACAAACCAAGCTCCGCAACCTGATTGAATTAGGTATTGCCTCTCTGAAATACCAGATGGGAATGCCACTTAAACAGGCGATTATTTTGAAGGATACACTGTCCACCCAAAAGATTGTGGAAGATGTACTCGACATGGATAAATTCGATTACTCCCAACGTATCGAATACCAGTTGCTGGAAACACAGAAGAAGGCCAATGAATATGATCTGAAAAGATATAAGATGAAAGCCCTGCCATCGCTGCAACTGTTCGCATCTACCGGTGCGCTCAGGGGTAGTGATAAATTCGATTACTTCCAGAGCCCGATGTGGTATGGTTACGTAAATACAGGACTCAATCTTTCCGTACCCATCTTTACCGGCTTGCAACGCAAGCGCCAGGTAGATCAGGCATGGCTGACCGTTAAGAAAAGTGAAGTGGCTATTGAAAATGCCAAATTAGGAATAGACCTGGAAAGAGAACAATCTGCCTCTACTTTCCGTAACAACGTACTCACCCTGGAAGCACAGGAAAAAAATATGGGGCTGGCGCAGGACGTGTATCATACCACCCAGATCAAATACAGGGAGGGCGTAGGTTCCAGCCTGGAAATGACGACTGCTGAAAACGATCTGCTCACTGCACAAAATAATTATTTCACTGCTTTGTTCAATGCGATCGTTGCTAAAATAGATCTGCTGAAATCATACGGCAAACTATAAGCTCAATTATTTCAATCACCATTCACTACTAATAACATGACCAAAAGATATTCTTTCCTGATCCCCTTCATCACACTTATACTGGCTGCCTGCGGCGGCGGTGGCGGAAATAAAGCGGAACAGCTGCAGCAGTTGAAACAGGAGAAAGTAAAATATAATGAAGACATTGACAAGAAAATTGCTGCACTCGAAAAAGCGGTAGGCAAAACAGACTCTGTGCAGAAAATGAAAGACGTCACCGTTACTGAAGTAACTGATACTTTATTCGAACATTATATTGATGTACAAGGTAGTGTAGATGCCCGCGAAAACGTGAACGTTTCTGCCCGTGTACCAGGCGTGATCACCAGCATATCCGTAAAAGAAGGACAAGCTGTAAGCCAGGGACAGACACTGGCCCAGGTAGATGACCAGGTGCTGAAAGCTAACATGGCAGAACTCCGCACACAGATGGAACTCGCCAACACCCTGTTTGAAAAACAAAAGAATTTGTGGTCGCAGAAAATAGGATCTGAAGTACAATATCTGAACGCCAAAAATCAGAAAGAAGGCCTGGAAAGGAAAATGGCTACCCTGCAGGATCAGCAATCACAAACCCGCATCATTGCACCCATCAGTGGTACAGTGGATGCTGTGATCGCCAAAGTAGGTGATAACGCTGCACCAGGCAACCCCGCCTTCCGCGTAGTAAACGCCAATAACCTGAAGATTACTGCTAACGTAGCAGAAGCATATGCAGGCCTGCTGAAAACAGGCGACGCTGTAGTGATTGCATTCCCGGATATTAACCGCGAAATACGCAGCAACATCAGCTTCGCTTCCAGAACCATCGATCCGCTGAGCCGCACCATTAAAATTGAAGTGCCGCTGAAACCGGATAACGGCCTGCGTCCTAACATGATTGCACACATCAGGATCGTAGATTACACCGCCAAAAATGCAGTAGTGATCCCCGTAAGCGTGATTCAATATACTTCCGGTAAACCATATGTAATTGTTGCACAAAATGCTAACGGTAAACTGGTAGCACAGCGTAAAACAATTGAACTGGGACGCACTTATAATGACAGGGCAGAAATAAAAACTGGTTTGGGTAAAGGTGATAAAATCATCACTACAGGTTTTCAGGGGCTGAACGATAACGACCTGATTAAATTATAAAGCTGCTTTAAACAGCTAAAATCAAGTGTATGCAAGATAATCTCAATAAAGAATTTAAGCCTACCAGTTGGGCCATTGATAATAAGGTGAGCATTTACGTGGCCACCATTATCATTGCGCTCGCGGGTATCCTTTCCTATAATAGCCTGCCGAAGGAACAATTTCCGGAAGTAGTGTTCCCGCAGTTCTATATCAATACTATCAATGCCGGTACTTCTCCGGAAGATATGGAAACAACGGTGACGAAACCTATTGAAAAGCAACTGAATGGTATCTCCGGTGTGAAAAAAATCAAGAGTACATCCATGCAGGATTTCTCTGCGATCACCATCGAGTTCAATGCCAATGAAGATATTGAAGCTGCCCGTCAACGGGTGCGTGAAAAAGTAGACGATGCCAAAAAGGATCTGCCAACGAACCTCACACAGGAACCACAGATTGTAAAAATCGATGTGTCGCAGATTCCTATCATGAACGTAAACCTCTCCGGTGACTTCGACCTGCAAACCCTGAAAAAGTATGCAGATGATATGAAAGACCGTATTGAGGCACTCAATGAAATTACCCGTGTAGACCTGGTAGGTGAACTGGAACGTGAGATCCAGATCAACGTGGATAAATATAAAATGGATGCGGCTAAAATCAGCTTCGATGATATCATTCTCGCTATACAGGGCGAAAACATTACCATCTCCGGCGGTTTAGTGGCAATGGATGGTCAGAAACGTACCCTCAGTGTAAAAGGAGAATATAAAGATCCTGCACGGATTGGTAATATCGTTGTACGCGGACAGTCAGGTGCTACTGTATATCTCAGAGATATTGCCAATGTAGTGGATGGCTTCCTGGAGCAGGAAAGCTACGCCCGTTTGGCAGGTAAGAATGTAATCACGCTGAATGTGATCAAACAGAGTGGTAAAAACCTGATCGATGCATCCGATAAGATACAGGCGATTACGAAAGATATGCAGGAAAATTATTTCCCTAAAAATCTGAACGTAACCATCACCGCAGATCAGTCTAAATCTACCCGTGTAACCTTGCACGATCTGATTAATACCATCATTATCGGCTTCCTGCTGGTAACTCTTATCCTCATGTTCTTCATGGGAGCAGTGAATGCGATCTTCGTGGCACTGTCGGTACCTATCTCGATGTTCATCGCATTCCTGCTGATGCCCACGTACGGCTTTACGCTGAATATGATGGTGCTGTTCTCTTTCCTGCTGGCATTGGGTATTGTGGTGGATGATGCCATTGTGGTTATAGAAAACGTACATCGGATATATAATGAGCGAAAAGACCTGGGTATTGTGAAGGCGGCCAAGATAGCCGCGGGAGAGGTCTTCCTGCCGGTATTCTCGGGTACGCTTACAGTATTGGCGCCTTTCGTTCCTTTACTTTTCTGGCCTGGCATCATCGGTAAATTCATGTTTTACTTACCGGTAACGCTCATTACCACGCTGGGTGCTTCACTGGTCGTAGCTTATATCATCAACCCCGTTTTTGCTGTTGATTTTATGGACCGGCATGAAGGGGAGAATCATCCCAAGCCGAAGTTCGATAAGAAATTCACGATTCTCTCCGCTGTGTTTGCGGTATTTGCGCTCATCGGATATGCCAATGGCAGCGTGGGGGTAGGGAACTTTGTGATCTTCCTTTACCTGGTCATTTTGCTGGAACGCTTCTGGTTAGGTGGCGTGGCACGTCGCTTCCAACATGGTTTCTGGCCTAAAGTGCAGGAGCGTTATAAAATTATCCTGAAGTGGTGCCTGCTGGGATGGCGTCCTGTATGGATTGTGATAGGTGCTTTCGGCCTGCTGTTTTTCAGTATCGTGCTAACGGCTATACGAAATCCGAAGGTGGTATTCTTCCCGCAGGCAGATCCTAACTTCATATACACTTACATAGAATTACCGAACGGTACTGATCAGAAATACACGGATTCTATTACCAAGATTGTGGAAAACCGCATTACCAAAGTAGTAGGAACGAAGAATCCCATTGTGGAATCCATTATCTCCAATGTGGCCAAAGGTGCCGGAGATCCTTCACAGATGGACATGAGTGTACAGCCACAGAAAGGTAAAGTAACTGTAGCCTTCGTGGAATTTGGCGCCAGAAATAACCAATCTACCGTACAGTATCTTGATAAAATCAGGGATGCCGTAAAAGGAATACCAGGTACCAATATCACGGTAGAGCAGGAGCAGGGCGGTCCGCCAACAGGTAAACCAGTGAATATCGAAATCACGGGTGATAACTTCGATGAGTTAACCAGTACTTCGTTCAGACTTAAACGTTACCTCGACTCCTTACAGATTGGTGGAGTGGAAGAACTGAAAAGTGATTTCGAAGATAACAAGCCGGAAATAGTGGTGAACATTGATCGTGAAAGAGCTAACGCAGAAGGTATCTCCACCAGACAGATTGGTGGAACCCTCCGTACCGCCTTGTTTGGTGCAGAGGCTTCCAAGATCCGTGATGCGAAAGATGAGTATAAGATCATGGTCAGATTAAATGAGGCTCAACGGAATAATATCAATAACCTGATGAACCTTAACCTGGTATACAGGGATATGAATATGGGTGGGGCTATTCGCCAGGTGCCACTGTCGGCGGTAGCGGACATTCATTATTCCAATACCTATGCAGGTATCAAACGTATAGATCAGAAACGTGTTATTACGCTCTATTCCAACGTATTAACGGGTTTCAATGCTAACGAGGTGGTGCAGCATATCGAAACATCCCTGCATGATTTCACGCATCCTTCTTCGGTATTGATTAAAATGACGGGAGAGCAGGAAGACCAGCAGGAAACCATGAACTTCCTGTTGATGGCGATGCTGGGTGCATTTGGCCTGATCCTGATGATCATGGTAACCCAGTTTAACTCTATTGGCCGTCCAATGATCATCTTAATGGAAATCCTGTTCAGTATCATCGGGGTATTCCTGGGCTTCTCCATTTTTAAGATGAGTATTTCCATTGTAATGACCGGGGTGGGTATTATGGCGCTGGCGGGTATCGTGGTGCGTAATGGTATCGTGCTGGTGGAATTTACGGATCTGCTGATTCAGCAAAAGATGCCGGTAAATGAGGCGGTAGTGGAAGCAGGTAAAACCCGTATGACGCCGGTGGTATTAACCGCTATTGCCGCGATATTGGGTCTTATTCCGCTGGCAGTGGGCTTTAACATTGACTTTGCGTCATTGTTCAGTGAGTTCAAACCACATATTTTCTTTGGGGGAGATAACGTGGCGTTCTGGGGTCCTTTGGCCTGGACTATGGTATTCGGGTTGGTGTTTGCGACTTTCCTGACACTGATTATGGTGCCGGTAATGTATGCCATGAACAAGCGGTCTATAGATGTATTGGATAAGTATAACATGCCACGGTGGCTCAAATACGTGCCATTCCTGGTGTTATTTATAAAAATATTCATGAAACGGTCAGACGTAAGGATGTTACACGATCCTAAATATTTGTCTGCCAAGCCATATGATTTCTTTCCGGAACCAGAAGTAGAAGAAGAGCCGGTGAATGGGAAGAAAGTGGGTGGAATCTCCGTTAATTAAGTTTTTTTTCAATACAGTGTAACAGTTGTAGGTTAACAGTCTCCGTCCCGATTCTTCGGGACGGATTTTTTTTGTATATTGTAGCCGAATTGGTTTTTTTTATTCCATTAACAAATTTTAACATTTGGAATGAGTGGCATTTGAATAGCCTTTATTACTTTTGACCCTTCAGACAGTTACACGTTACTAGCCATATACAGCCTTAGCCTTATATGCCATATGATAAATAAGATCTAAAATATTAAAAGACAGTCTGTTTTGAACACTTAGGCCATTTGCCTGTAATAGTAATAGTAGAAAGAAGATAGATATACATAAGAAGTTCAGCTTTTCTTGACAAACAGCAGAATCGCCATTAAAAGATAATACCAAGGCGCAAGATTGGAAGACCATGGAGTACGTAGCATCGTTAGCATTTGCTAAAGAGAGGGACCAACAGGATCCGTTAAATAAATTCAGAGACCAGTTTTATTTCCCACAGCGTAACGGAAAGGATGCTATTTATTTATGTGGCAACTCGCTCGGATTACAGCCAAAGAACGTGAAAGCGGCTATAGAACAGGAATTGACGGATTGGCAACAATGTGCGGTAGAAGGTTATTGGGCGGCTAAGAATCCATGGTTATATTATCAACAATATTGCAGTAAACCGTTGACAGCCATTTTAGGGGCCAGCCAGCAGGAGTTGACAGTAATGAATACGCTCACGGTAAATCTGCATCTGATGATGCTCAGTTTTTACCGGCCAAACAAACAGCGGTTTAAAGTGTTAATGGAGGCAGGAGCTTTTCCCAGTGACCAATATGCGGTTGAAACGCAGGTTAAGTTTCATGGTTACGATCCTGAAAGTGCGATTATAGAAGTTTCCCCGCGACCCGGAGAACATTTGATAAGATTGGAAGATATTTTAGAGATTATTAACAGAGAAAGTGATAGCTTAGCATTAGTTTTATTTGGAGGTATAAATTACTATACCGGACAGTTTTTTGATATACCCGCTATAACAGTTGCTGCTCACAAGGCAGGCGCTTACGCAGGTTTCGACCTGGCACACGTAGCTGGAAATATACCGGTAACTTTGCACGATTGGGAAGTAGATTTTGCCGTTTGGTGCTCTTATAAGTACCTGAATGGCGGTCCCGGCGCAGTAGGAGGCGCTTTTGTGCATGAGAAACATGCCAGTAACCGCGATTTTCTTCGTTTAGGTGGCTGGTGGGGCAATGAAGAGAGTGCACGTTTTAAAATGGAAAAAGGGTTTGTGCCTAAAAAAGAAGCTGAAGGATGGCAACAAAGCACCGCTCAGGTGTTCAATATG
This sequence comes from Chitinophaga sp. 10T418, assembly GCF_056394125.1. Lineage (NCBI taxonomy): Bacteria > Pseudomonadati > Bacteroidota > Chitinophagia > Chitinophagales > Chitinophagaceae > Chitinophaga > Chitinophaga sp. 10T418. The sequence continues at coordinate 116,764 of NZ_JBFTHG010000004.1, read as the reverse complement.
GTTAGCCTGAAAGCCTCCCTGGAATTATTTGAAGCGGCCGGTATCGGCGCTTTGCGTATCAAAAGTGAAGGAATGACCAATTATCTTGAATTCCTGTTACGACAGTTAAAAGGCATAGATTTCCAGATTATTACACCGGAAAAAATTAATGAAAGAGGCGCTCAATTATCTTTATTGTTCCTGGATAAGGGTAAAGAAATACATCAACGAATGACCGATGCCGGAATAATCGTTGATTGGAGAGAGCCTGGAGTTATCAGGGTATCACCGGCACCCTTATATAACTCCTATCAAGACGTATTTCATTTTTATGAAATCATAGCTAATATTGCTTCAAACGCTTAATTAAGTAAGATGACTTTTGAGAGAAACGAACGCCCCCGCAGGCCTTATTCTTCTGATACCAACAAAGAGAATGATCCCAATAAGGAGAAAGGCGATGACAAACCCAATGTAAATAACGAGCGGGAAGGCGGCAAACCCGACTACAACAGTGGAAGCTCTGAGGGGCGCCCTGGTTACAATCGAGAAGGCGGATATCGTCCGCGCACAGACTACAATCGTGATGGCGGCACTGGTGGCGGCTACAACCGTGAAGGCGGAAGTGGTGGTTACAACCGTGATGGCGGTGGCGGCTACAACCGTGATGGTGGTAGCGGTGGCTACAACCGTGATGGCGCAGGTGGCGGCTATAGCGGCGGCGGTGGTAGTGGTTATGATCGCGGCGGCAGCGGCGGTGGTGGCTACAATCGCGGTGGCGGCGGCTATGGTGGCGGCAGCGGTGGTGGTGGATACGACCGCGGTGGCGGCGGTGGTGGCTATAATCGCGGTGGCAGCGGCGGTGGTGGTTACGATCGTGGCGGCAGTGGCGGTGGTGGATACGATCGCGGCGGAAGCGGCGGTGGTGGATACAACCGTGGCGGCGGTGGTGGTGGCTATGATCGCGGCGGCAGCGGCGGTGGTGGTTACGATCGCGGTGGTGGCGGCGGCGGATACAATCGCGGCGGTGGCGGCGGTGGTTACGATCGTGGCGGCAGCGGCGGTGGTGGTGGATACAATCGCGGCGGTGGCGGCGGTGGTTACGATCGCGGCGGTGGCGGCGGTGGATACAACCGTGGCGGTGGCGGCGGTGGTTACGATCGCGGCGGCGGTGGCGGTGGTTACCGTGGTGGCGGAAGCCCAAGACAGGGTGGAAGACCTCAACGCTTTGAACCAAAACCTGATAACAAAATTTACTTTATCGCCCTTCTGCCAACTGCAGAAGTAGGTAAAGAAATCATAAAAATCAAACAGGAATTTGCAGAACAATATGGTCCTATGTACGCACTGAAAGTGCTTCCACATATTACCCTGCAGGTACCTTTCACGGCTGATCCGGCATTGGAAAAAGCTTTCTGTGATGAACTGACGGATTTTGCCAAAACACAGGCACCTTTCGAAGTTTCCCTGAAAGGCTTCGGTACTTTCCCGAACAAACAAAACCGTGTACTCTTCATCAACGTGGAAAAAAGTGAAACCATGTCTGCAATGCACCGTCAACTGATCAACTTCCTGCGTAAGGAATTTGGTTTCAGTACGATGCTGGCTCGTACAGGATTTACACCTCACGTTACCGTGGCCTTTAAAGACCTGGAAGATGATCAGTTTAATAAAGCATGGCCTGACTATGAAAACAAGGAATACGAGGCTACCTTCAAGGTAAATAACCTCTACTTCCTCCGTCACAACGGTAAATCATGGGAAGTGCTGCAGAAATGCAAATTAGGTGGTGCCTGATAAAGCCCCCCCTGTAAAATAAAAAAAGGCCTCCGCTAATGCGGGGGCCCTTTTCGTTTTATATACACAGACAGTATAACAGTGTAGGTTATACGAAGTTAATAGCTCATTGTTTGATCACTTTGCCGGATCCTACTATATTACTTACTACTACAGGTTCACCCTTGTAATGAACCTCCCCGCTGCCGCTGATATCCACATCCAGGTACTGACGCACAAATGCTTCATGCTCACCAGAACCGCTGATCGTGATATTGGCTTTTTGTACTTCCATATCAATACCAGCTATGCTGCCACTGCCATTGATTTCGCTGTTATGCGTATCGGCATTGCCCTTCAGTACCATATCCCCTGAACCGTTAATTGTGGTAGTCAGATTAGTAGTAGTCAACGTAAGCCATCCTTTACCACTGCCATTAATTTCATACTTGAAAAGAGAACTACGTATGGTATCCTGATTATCTGCCGTACCTGATCCATCAAACTGCAGCCGTTGAAAAATAGGACTCTGTACATATACTTTTATAGGCAGATGATTCTTGATATGTGTCCGCTCCCGGATACGTACATACAACGTATTACCACGTACACCTGTTTCTACCACGCCTATAATATTATCTTCTGCTTTTATTTCCAAAGCAGTCACCGGAGCCTGTTTCAGGTGTACCTCAAAATCTCCTGATACTTCCACATCCGTGAGCGCACTAATACTGCGGGTTTCAGACACTACATGGCCGGAACCGCTGATATTATCTTTGGTACAGCTGGAAAGTATAATGCTGAAGATCGCTATCATCAAAAGCAGCCATCCAATACTTAAGCTGGTGTATGTAATTATAAATTGCTTTTTCATATCGTCACTTTTAAGGAGCTTTAAGAAATGACGTGTATGGAAGAACATACCCCTATGCAAGAAAATATTTTCCGGAGAAGAGAAGGAGAGAGGAAGAGCGGGAATGGCCATCCGCGCGGAAACAGGCATAAAAAAATAAGCCGGCCGTACAGACGTACGGAACCGGCTTTTGATTAACCCCTATGAAAACAAACTATTGCTCTTATTTAATGTGCTAATTTAATTTCTCCCAAATCAGTGGACTTTCCTTCGTCCACCTTTACATCAGTAACAGTTGCAGGCTTAAAAGGCGCTTTCGCTCCTATAATAACGGTATATGCACCCACTTTCGCATGTTCAAAACTAAAAGCGCCATCGGTAACGGGTGATGTTAATGTATCTGTACCCTGAATGGCCCAGGCTTCAGTGGCTCCTTCTGCCGGTGTTACTTTACCTGCTATGGATCCGCCATCAACGCCTTTAAATGCGAATGCTCCAAACGCTACAGCTGCAAGTGCTAACATGCTTACTTTTATCTTCTTCATAGCTTACAATTTTAAATGGTTTAACAATAAAGGTTATATGGTAAGTAAAGGTGTTAGCATTGTTTTTATCCTGTTTTTAAAGATGTAAAAGAACTTGTTGTTGAAACCCAATTTTGCAATTACGATGCCATAATATTTTGATCGCCTGCCATTTAACATATCTTTTGGAAGACATTAACAAATCTGATAAGACATGAAATAAAACAAAAAGCCCTGTCCATACAGACAGGGCTGGGAATTATATATACAGACGTTTATTATCTTCTACTGTTYAGATTCATTAATAAGCGCAGTATTTCGAGATACAACCAGATCAATGCAAGCAGCAAAGAGAAGGAAGCATACCATTCAAAATATTTTGGTGCGCCCATAGATGCTCCTGTTTCGATTTCATCGAAGTTCAGAATGAGTCTTAATGCAGCAATAGCTACAATGAAAAKGGAAATACCAATGCTCAGTGGGCTACCCGGTGCTAATGCAGGCATGCTTACATGAAACATACCTAATACAAAGGTGGCCAGATAAAAGATCAGGATTCCCAGCATTGCCGTGAAAATGATCGCCCTGAGTTTTGCAGTAGCCCGTATCACACCAGTACGATATAATACCAGCATGGCCACAAATGTACCAAGCGTCAGACCTATTGCCTGGAAAGCAATACCCTGGTATTTAGCATTAAATAAAGCAGTAACGCATCCCAGGAACAAACCTTCCGCGAGCGCATAGGCGGGAGCGATATATGGTGACCATTCTTTCTTAAAAATCATTACAAACGCCAGGATGGTGCCAACGATAGCGCCACCTATTGCCAGTAAGCCGGCCTGACCGGTTTCTCCTTTGGTGATTAAGCCCCAGCTATATACGGCTGCGGCCAGTAATAACACAAACAGGAAAGACATTTTGTTAACAGTGCCACGTATCGTCATGGATTCACCCTGGACAGGCGTTGCACGACTGTACACATCTTGATTCAGTACAGGGTTGTTCGATTGAAACAGTGCCATAAAGTATAGTTTAAATTTATGGGTTAAAAATACGATTTGATTTGATAAAAGGACATTAGAATCCGGTAAACACTGCCAAAATTAGCATTTCTATAACCAATAACTAGCGGTTATCACCCATAACCAGAAGTAATGGGAATACGCTATTTATACCGTAATAGTCTACTGAAGTTGTGTACTTTTGTGATCAGATCGGGAATAATATTCGCGGGTAGCATAATACTACCGCCCGATTACCTAAATTTACATCTTTAAAAAGAATACCTTAAAAGAATAAATAGATGCCTAATACTTCGATTCAACAGCTGGAGGATGTAGTGATAAAATTTGCAGGCGACAGTGGAGACGGGATGCAGTTAACAGGTACCCAGTTTTCAAACAACACCGCTTTGTTCGGCAATGACCTCAGCACATTCCCGGATTTTCCGGCGGAAATACGTGCCCCAATAGGTACTTTGCCCGGCGTGAGCGGATTCCAGCTACATTTCTCTTCTAACAGAATATTTACCCCGGGTGATGCCTGTGATGTACTGGTAGCCATGAATGCTGCTGCGCTGAAAGCTAACCTGAAAGGACTTAAGAAAGGAGGGATCATCCTGGCCAATACCGATGGTTTTGACTCCAAGAACCTCCGCCTGGCTAACTATCCGGAAGGCGTTAATCCGCTGGAAGATGGTTCCCTGGCTCCCTATCAGCTCCATACCATGGACGTGACCAAAATGACGCGCGAAGCGCTTAAGGACATGAACATGGGTATGAAAGAGAAAGACCGTGCAAAAAATATGTTTGTACTGGGATTCCTCTACTGGTTATACGACCGTAACATGGAGAATACCGAGGTATTCCTGAAAGATAAGTTTGGTAAAAAACCAGATATCCTGGAAAGTAACCTGAGGGTACTGCACGCCGGATATAACTTTGCCGATACCGTAGAAGCCTTTACTACCCGCTACCGGGTGGAAAAAGCCCGTATGGAACCGGGTACCTACCGCAGCATCACCGGAAATACGGCCCTGTCATACGGACTGGTAGCAGCTTCCCAGAAAGCCAACCTGCCCCTGTTCCTGGGAACTTATCCTATTACACCGGCCTCTGATATCCTCCATGAACTGAGCCGCTTTAAGAATTTTGGTATCCGCACCTTCCAGGCAGAAGACGAAATTGCAGGGATTACCTCTGCTATTGGTGCTTCCTATGGCGGACATATGGGGATTACCACTACTTCCGGCCCGGGTATGGCATTAAAAGGCGAAGCCATGGGACTGGCAGTAATGCTGGAAATTCCGTTGATAATCGTTGATATTCAACGTGGAGGTCCTTCCACCGGCTTACCTACCAAAACAGAACAATCCGATCTGTTACAGGCTTACTACGGCCGTAACGGAGAGTGCCCGATGCCTATCGTTTCTGCATCCACCCCGGCAGATTGCTTTGAGGCGGTGTTTGAAGCATTTCGCATTTCCGTGCAACATATGACGCCGGTTATTTTCCTCAGCGACGGGTACATTGCCAACGGTTCCGAACCATGGCGCTTCCCTAAAGCTGCTGATCTCCCGTCTATTGAAGTGAAATTCAAGAAAGGACTGGAAGAAGGAGAAGAACAATTCCTGCCTTATCACCGTGATGAAAACCTGGTACGCCCCTGGGCTGTTCCTGGTACACCTGGCCTGGAACACCGCATCGGTGGTCTGGAAAAGCAAAATATCACCGGTAACGTCAGCTACGACCCGGAAAATCACCAGCTGATGGTGAAGATCCGTCAGGAGAAGGTAGACAAGATCGCAGATCATATTCCACTACAAAAAATTGAACTCGGTCCGGAAAAAGGAAAAGTACTGGTACTCGGCTGGGGATCTACCTATGGTGCTATCAAAAGCGCCGTACTGGACCTGATAGCAGAAGGCCACGAAGTAGCGCATGCACACATCCGCTATATCCGTCCTTTCCCTAAAAACCTGGGCGAAATACTCCACAGCTACGATAAAGTACTGATCCCGGAAATTAATAATGGTCAGCTGATCAAAATTATACGTGATCAATTCCTGATCGATGCACAGGGTTATAATAAGATTATGGGTGTTCCTATTACCAAAGGTGAACTGATCACTAAGATCAAAGAAATGCTGGCATAGGCTCCTCCACAACATATTATTTTATTGCACAATAAAAAATCCTGTCCGTTGTGACAGGATTTTTTGTATTTTCCTGTATCGGCAGACTATTCACAGCTACTTCTGCCAGGATTTTTTTAGTTTAAGTTTACTATTATGTATAGCCTTTTTCGTGTATTGCTAACCGTTGTAACAGTAGCTGTATTGTATTTGCAGGCAAATGCCCAAACTAATACTTTTGAAGTGCGGATCGCAAACCATGCGGTAGGTACAATAGAAGCTAACCGGAAAACGAACGGACCGGTAAAAAGTATCATTATCAAAACGCGTATCCAGGTGATGCTGTCTAAAATTAACAGCGATATTGCCAATGAATACAGTAACAATGTGCTCTCTTCTTCTAAATCTTCCCGTATATCCGGTAAAAACGGGGAAGATAAAAACACCACGACCATTCGTAACGGTAAAGAATATACGATTACAGTGAACGGGGAAAAATCGGTGATTAATAATGCCGAAATAGAAGAATGTGTGGCAGACCTTTACTTTGCGGAACCCAAACAGATCACCCGTGTGTTTTCTGAAACATTGGGCAAGTTTCTGCCGCTGAAATCTATCGGAGGGGGAATGTATGAGCTAATATTGCCCGAGGGGAAAAAGAACGTGTTTAAATACGAAAACGGTACACTGGTGCTGGTAGAAGTGAACCACACTTTCGGCAAAGCTTTCTTTGTGAAAGTCAGCTAACACTTTGTTTGCCAATGATGGTGATTTCCCCCGATGGGCGAAGAAGATGGCAGACAATGCTATCATCTTCCCACACCAGGTTTATCATAAAAAGATCTATACTGTTTGCTCAATAATCTGCCCGGACACTTTATCTTTCAGGATCAGTTTCCTTGCCCCAAAATGCGTCATTTCTTCTTTCACCAGGTAGTATTGATCGTTATAATCTGTTAATGTTTTGATTTTGGTAACACCTTCCTGTCCACGCCATATGTCTAATTGTACCGGCTCCCATTGCTTGGTAGCGGCACTTTTATAAGCGGCATCCAGGATCGCATTTACCACATAACCATCATAGAATGTTTCTTTGGCTGCATGTCCACCCTCCATTGCATTAAACATATCTGTGAACATGTGATTATATCCCAGTTCATTGAGTTCATCACCTACCGGAAATAACCAGCCGGTATTGCTCTCTGCTTTCTCAGCTACATAATCATCACCTTTGCCGGTGGTAAACATATCAAAGCCGGTACGTAAAAAACTGTTGGTCCAGATAGTTCCTTCTGTGCCCATGACTTCATCACGCAGATCCAGTCCGCCGCGGAAAGTCCAGCTCACTTCAAACTGCCCGATGGCGCCGTTTTCATATTTTACCAGTCCGATAGCATGATCTTCTGCATCAATAGGCTTTACCTGTGTATCTGCCCAGCACATCACTTCTACCGGTCTGATATCTTTCCCGATAAAGTTTCGGCCAATCTCCACGCAATGGCAGCCCAGGTCGAGGATACAGCCGCCACCGGCTTGTTCCTTATCCCAAAACCATTCACTGTGCGGGCCAGGATGCGTTTCCCTGGACTTGGCCCAGAGTATCCTGCCCAAGGCGCCACGCTGTACACTTTCTAATGCTTTCAAAAATTTGGGTGTATATACCAGGTCTTCCAGGTAACCATGGAAGATGCCGGCTTTTTCAACGGCTTCCAGCATTCTCTTTGCTTCTGCTGCATTGCGGCCCAGGGGTTTGGTACAGATGACCGCCTTTTTGTGTTTGCAGCAAAGCAGCACTGCGGCCTCATGCAAATTGTTGGGCAGCGATATACATACTACCTCCACTTCCGGATTAGATACCGCCGCCTCCATCTCTGTTGTTTGGTGTGCTACCTGGTAGTCTTCCGCAAATTTCTTTGCACTTTCTTCCCGCCGGGAATACACACTTACTATTTTATCGCGGCTGCGCTGTCCCTGCAATGAATCTGCATAAAACCGCGCAATAAAGCCTGAGCCAAGCATTGCTATTTTTGCCATAGAAACCGTTTTGCCGATGATTAATTTTTAAGAACCTTCTCTTTATTGCTATCTCTGAAAAATAACATAAACAGTACTAATACTACCGCTGCAATACCAGCAGGTATGAGCCAGACAGTATGCCAGTCGTGCATTTTTTCACTGGTTTTATAAGCCGCTACAATAGGACCGGAAATAATAAATCCTATCAGCATACCCACACCATATGTGGCTAGTGTAACAAAGCCCTGGGCCGAACTTTTGAATTCTTCGCCAGCTACTTTATCGGTGTAAATCTGACCGGTTACAAAGAAGAAATCATAACAGATACCATGCAGTACGATACCCACAATCAACATCCAGTAATTGGAATCAATGTTGCCGTAAGCAAACAAAGTATAACGCACTACCCAGGCCAGCATACCTAAGGCCAGCATCTTTTTAACACCTAACCGTGCAAAGAATAACGGCATCACCAGCATAAACAGGAATTCAGACATCTGTCCCATGGATTGCTTGCCGGCAGCGGCATTCATGCCTATTTCATTGAGGAATGGATTGGTGAAATTATAGTAAAATGCCAGCGGAATACAGATCGCAATAGAGGCCAGGAAAAACAGCAGGTAAGAACGGTTTTTCAACATACGGATCGCATCCAGTCCTAGAATTTCTTTTACAGATATCTGTGTGCCTTTTTTAGCAGGAGGTGTTTTCGGTAAGGTAAAACTAAATAGCCCCAGCAGTAAAGATGCGCCGGCGGCCATTTTAAAGGTAAGATCCAATGAATTTGTTTTTTCCCATTGCAGCCAGCCAATCAGCAAACCTGCAATGATCCATCCTACGGTGCCGAATACACGAATAAAGGAAAACTCTTTGCTGGGATCGCTCATCTGCCGGAAGGAAATAGAGTTCACCAGCGCCAGTGTTGGCATGTAAAGGATCATATACACCAACAGTACCGGATAGAAGCTATCAAAACTGGTCATACCTGAACATGTCCACAGCAATGCAGCTCCCACCAGGTGTATTACGCCCAGGATCACCTGTGCAGAAATGAAACGGTCGGCAATAATACCTACAATGAAAGGAGCAATCACAGCCCCGATGGATTGCGTAAGGAAAGCTACGCCCACCTGGCTATCGGTGGTGCCTTGCAGATTTTTTAGCACAAACGTGCCTAACGTTACAAACCATGCTCCCCAGATAAAGAATTCAAGGAACATCATGAACGATAGTTGTACCCTAACAGCTGATTTCATAACGACTAATGCTTTATTGATTGAATCTTAATGAACTGCTTAAGTTAATAAAAATTGGGAGTTGCCCCTTAAATTAATGATGGACAAAAGAAACTTTTTGCGTTCACAAAGTACTGGTTCTGATCTTTGTGCCGGGCATCACCGAAATCTCGGAACCTGCCGCCAGCAAGGCGCTGCGGGGAGGTTGCTGCAGCATGTTTTCAAAATCTGCACCATAGAGCGCCCGGGTACTGCAGTGATAATCGAAACTGGTAACCGGATGTGTATGCCACTGAGGATGGGTAACCTGGTATTCGCCGGTAGTAAGGTCATCTACCCGCGTATAACCCCAGTAATGTTCTGTAATAAATTCTTCTTCACTGCCGGTGATGATAGGTTGTGTGGCTTGTAATGCAGTGGCTGTTAAATGATTCCATTCATTATTTACTTTCCATTTATAGGCTACTTTCAACGTATCTGCATCCGGGTACTCCCAGCTGTGTTCCATGACATGCGTAGCGTATTTTTCCTTGTAAATAGTATTGGCCACAAATGTGATAAATGGTTTAGGTACCAGCTCTTTTACAAATACCACCCCCCTTTTCCATACTCCGTTTTGTTTATAGCGGACATAGAAACGAAGATTTACTTCTTCAAAAGTACGGTGGCCGGGTAAACTCAGCCCTTTTACCCGTGTGTTTTGGAACAGGAAGCCTACCAGGCTTACATAGCTGGTATTATTCCACGTATCCAGTTCTGTATGAGCTGGTAAATATGCTTTGAGTACTGCCGGATCAGCTTCAAAGTTGATCATCAGTAAGTTTCTCCAGGCAGCAGTCAGAAATGGGCGCATAGTTAAGTGGCTTTTATAAGTTTGGCATAATACTTACATGCTGGTCTTAGTCCGCATTCACCACATTTGGGGCTTCTGGCCACACAAATATATCGGCCATGCAAAATGAGCCAGTGGTGTGCAATATGTACTTTCTCTTTTGGAATATGTTTCAGCAGTTGCAGCTCTGTTTGCAGCGGCGTTGTTGCATTGGTAGTGAGGCCAATGCGGGCGGATACCCTGAACACGTGGGTGTCCACTGCCATATTGGGCTGATGATGTACCACAGAGGTAATCACATTGGCCGTTTTGCGGCCTACGCCGGGCAGCTTGATTAGTTCAGGTACTGTAGCAGGTATTTCCCCGTTGAAGTCTTCTACCACCATTTGCCCCATTCCTATGAGGTGTTTGGTTTTGTTGTTGGGATAGCTGATACTCCGGATCAGGGGAAACAGGTCGTCAAAGGTGGCCTTACTGAGGGCATATACGTCCGGATACTGTGCAAAGATGGCAGGAGTGGTCATATTCACCCGTTTATCGGTGCATTGAGCAGACAGGATAACAGCTACCAGCAGTTGGTAAGGATTGTCGTAAATGAGTTCCGTTTCGGCATTGGGAGCATGTTCCTCAAAGTACTTGAGAACAAATGCATAACGCTCTTTTTGAGTCATGCCATAAAGATAGGAAAAATGAAAAAAGTAAGGTCAGCTACTACTTTTCTTCCTGAGTTTGTTTGTTGGCAGCATAATCAAAGATCAGCTGAAGGGTGGCAACCCGGGGAGCATAACGTACCGTGTTAAGGGCGGCTTTGGTGTTGTCAAAACAAGCCTGCTCTTCCTGGGTTAAAGAAAGCTCCTCCTGGTGATGTTTGATGTCGCTTTTTGTAACAAGACACAGGGTTGATAGTACAGAAAGTGTAAAATTACTCATGCATTATTATTTTAATACTAAAATAGGTTCTGTTTTATAACGAAATAAGCGCGGAATCTATTGTTAATTTAAGATAAATTTTTAAGAAATGCAAGGGCAGTGCGTGCTTAAGGCTTAGGGGCGGGGGTGATAATGAAGAGGTCCTCGTTATCTTTTTTCATATAATATTTCTCACGGGCGAACTTTTCCAGTTTTTCAGGGCTGGAAAGCAGTTCCTGTTGCTCTTCTTTGGTTTGTTTGATTTCCTGGATAAAGAATTCCTTCTGACTTTCCAGTTTATTTACTTCTGACTGGAACTGATATTGGGACATCAGGTTGGTTTTGTCCAGGAATGCGATCCATATTACAAAGGCAGCGAAAGCTATGAAGAACTTATTCTTCAGGAAACTCGGCACTTTTTTGATAGATGTAGACCAGGACATATGGCAATTTACTAAAGAATTACGAATTGTAAATAACGAATTACGGATTTGCAGGAAGAAGATTGCTTCCCACAAATCCGTAATGATTATTTGCAATGATTATTTTTTAACGCTGATAGAGTTKGTAGGATAAATCGCTACTTCACCCAGCGCTTCTTCGATGCGGAGTAACTGGTTGTATTTCGCCATACGGTCAGTACGGGAAGCAGAACCGGTTTTGATCTGACCGCAATTCAGTGCTACTGCGAGGTCAGCGATGGTAGTATCTTCAGTTTCGCCGGAACGGTGGCTCATGATGGAAGTATAACCAGCTTTGTGTGCCATGTTTACTGCATCAATTGTTTCTGTTACAGTACCGATCTGGTTTACTTTTACCAGGATGCTGTTAGCGATACCTTTGTCGATACCTTCTTTCAGACGCAGTACATTGGTTACGAATAAATCGTCACCTACCAGCTGAACGCGGTTACCGATAGATTCAGTCAGTTTTTTCCAGCCATCCCAATCATCTTCCGCCATACCGTCTTCGATAGACACGATAGGATATCTGTTAGCCCAGTCAGTCCAGAAAGCGACCATTTCATCGCTGCTGATTACTTTTTGGGAGCTTTTGTAAAATTTGTAGCTCTTGGTAGCTTCATCATACATTTCGCTGCTGGCAGCATCCAGGGCAATAGCTACCTGGGTACCTGGTTCGTAACCAGCTGCTTTGATAGCTTCCAGTACAGTTTCGATAGCTTCTTCGTTGCTCTGGATTTCAGGAGCAAAGCCACCTTCATCACCTACGTTGGTGCTGTAACCTTTCTTTTTCAGTACGGATTTCAGGTGGTGGAATATTTCCACGCCCCAGCGCAGGCCTTCAGAGAAAGAAGGAGCACCTACCGGTACGATCATGAATTCCTGGAAGTCAATTTTATTATCCGCATGCGCACCACCATTGATGATGTTCATCAAAGGAATAGGCAGGGTGAAAGCGTTTACACCGCCGAGGTAACGGTAGAGTGGCTGGTTGCTTTCTTCAGCAGCAGCTTTAGCTACGGCCATGCTCACTGCCAGGGTAGCGTTAGCGCCCAGTTTGGCTTTATTTGGAGTACCATCGAGTTGAATCAGCATTTTATCGATGCCGGCCTGGTCTGTAACTTCCCAGCCAATCAGCTCTTCAGCAATGATGTCATTTACATTATTAACGGCCTGCAGTACGCCTTTGCCCATGTAAACACTTTTGTCATTATCACGCAGTTCTACCGCTTCGTGCTTACCTGTGGAAGCACCGGATGGAACGGCTGCACGACCAAAATGGCCGTCTTCTGTGGTTACATCAACCTCAATCGTAGGATTACCACGGCTGTCGAGAATCTGCCTGGCATGGATTTCTGAAATAGTACTCATAATTCGAAAAGTTATTATTGTTAGCGATTTATATAGCGGGTTAGCTGTTAGCCATTAGCTATTAGCTGTTAGCAAATGCAGCGAAGATTAACATATGGTGGTMTTCGCTGCATTTGCTAACAGCTAATAGCTAACGGCTAATGGCTTTTCGTCATTTCCCGGAAAATGGTTTCCAGGCTTTGTGAATTGCTCTGCAAAGAAAGTATGTTCCTGTTATTAATCAAAGCAAATTGTAACAGGTTTTTTCTCACTTCGTCTACCTGGCTGGTAAATAATTGCCAGCTATGGTCTTCCCGAGCGACCACGCGGGTGATTCCGCCGATGGTCAGCAACTCGGTTTCCGTAACAGGTTCCGCAAAGGTAACCTGTAAATAACCGTTGGCCGTATTGTTTTGCTGTAAAATGGATAATTTATCATCTGCTACGATTTTTCCTTTGTTGATGATGATTACCCGGTCACAAAGTGCCGCTACTTCCTGCATGATATGCGTGGAAAGGATCACTGTTTTGTTGGCCCCCAGCTCTTTGATCAGTTGCCGGATATCCGCCAGCTGATTAGGATCCAGGCCCGTGGTGGGCTCGTCCAGGATCAGCACTTCCGGGTCGTGTAGTAAGGCCTGCGCCAATCCTACCCGTTGTTTGTAGCCGTTAGACAATGCGCCAATCTTTTTGTGACGCTCCGGTTGCAGCCCGGTGAGCTGCATAACCGTTGCAATCCTTTCTGCTCCTGCCTTTCCCAGCTGGTGAATGCCAGCTACGAACTCCAGGAACTCCCGGATATACATATCGTAATACAAAGGATTCGATTCCGGCAGGTATCCCACTCTTTTGCGTACTTCCAGCGATTGGGTGACAATGTCAAAACCACATACACTGGCCTTTCCGCTGGTAGGCGGCAAAAAACCGGTAATCATTTTCATGGTGGTGGATTTTCCGGCGCCATTGGGCCCCAGAAAACCAGTGATTTCGCCCTTTTTGAGTTCAAAGGAGATCCCATCTACCGCCCGCTGTTCGCCATATACTTTACTGAGTTCTGATACCTGGATAGACATGTATGCTTGCACGTTTTGCGGGAACTAATGTACTATAAAAAGAGGATAAACTATAACGCTGCCGCCAGCAGGGGATTGAGTGGACTTTTCGTGGTAAAAATACAGCCTGTTAGTACGTTTTTTACCGGATCCGGAACGGTTTTAAAGCCTTCCGGCACGCTTTTACACTAATATGGTACTACTTCTCTGAAATATATATATATTTATAGCCAAATTAACTAGCACATATATGTGAACAGAAATACCTGCACTGACATTGGCATATAACTTGCATTTAACCTGATACCTATACGTTATATAACCTATACAGGCAAAGCACTACATATAAAATCACTTTCATGCTTCAACCCAATATTTGATGTCAAACTTTCTAAAAAAAGCAATGGGCCTTTTTGTGGAATTTGAACCCGATGAAAACAGCGATGTCAGGAGGCCTGAACAGCCTTCCCTGTCGCAAAAATTCCCGCTTAGTAATCCTTCAGGATCTGCGCCAGCCCGGCCACCAGGACCTGTTGCCCTATCTGCCGCAGATATGGACAAGTTTGAGCAGCATTTCAGTGCGCTGTTTGAAAAAAGCAACTTTCCCGGACCTGATTATTACGAGTTCTGGAAAATGATGGACACACTGGAAGCGCATGTAAAGGACGAAAACGCCCGTATGGCAGCCGTGTATGCTACACTCAGCATTCAGGGCCTCACCAAAAACAGGCTGATTGAAAGCGCGGCCCAGTACAAACAAATCATTGAACAAGATAAGGCTGAATTTGAAAAAGCTGCCAGCGACAAAGCTGCTACGGAAGTAGATGGTCGTCATCAACAGTTGAAGGACATGGAAAAGAAAATGGCCGATAACGCCGCCCTGATCCAGCAACTTACCAAAGAAATCACCGAAGCACAGGCTAAGTCAGAACAGCTCAAGGCGCAAATGGCAGAACAGGAAGAGAAAATAGTAGCGAACCGCCAGGGTTACCAGGTGGCTTGTGAGGCTATGGTTAGAAAAATAAACACAGACATTCAAAAAATAGAAACATCGCTTTAACGCTATGGAAACGCAAATTTTTCCTGCCGCTGAATCGGGGCAGAAACTGAAATCTTATTGGAACAGACCAGGTGGTAAATTTGGACTCCTGATTGGATTAGGACTCCTGGTAGCCATCGGGTATTATGTAATCCCTATCCTCACCGCCGTTGTCTGGAACACACTCAACTTCGGTATCGCACTGGTGTGCCTTGGCGTATTCCTGTACTGTATCACGCATCGTAAACTTCGCCTTAGCCTGTTTTACCTGTATGAGTGGCTCATGAAGAAACTCGTAGGACTGGTGATTGAACTCGACCCCTTCCTCATTGCGGAAGATTATATCGGCGACATGGAAGAACAGCGCGAAAAGCTGTACGCCCAATCCGTTGATGTAGACGCACAGAAGGAAAAGATTGACCTCAAAATCAGCGAAAAGGAAAAGGAAATGACGCAGCTCCTGAGCCGCGCCAAAGCCGCCCAAAACAATAACATGTTGCCGGAACTGGGTAACGCTACCAGGCAGATTGCCCGTGTGAAAGAATACATCGCACAGCTCACGCCGATACGTGATAACCTCGCCCGCATTGGTGACTACCTCACCAAGGTGCACAAGAACAGTGGTTACATGATTGAAGATGCCCGCAATGAACTGGAATTGAAAAAAGACCTTTACAAGTCTGTCACCTCCGGTAACAAAGCGTTATCATCTGCACTCAAAATTTTCAACGGCGATCCGGAGAAAAAACTGATGGTAGAACAGTCTATGGAATTCCTGAAAGAGGATATTGCGACCAAACTGGCCAGCATGAAAAAAGCCATCAACTATTCTACAGACTTCATGCGCTCTATAGACCTGGATAATGCCACCTATGAGCTGCAGGGACTGAAAATGCTGGAGTCTTACGACCCTGATAAAACGTATAAACTGGATGTACAGAAGTGGGAGCCTTCCCGTGAACCCCATCAACCGGGTACTGTTCGTACTGACAACTACAACGATCTGTTAAGTTAACAATAACCTCTAATCAACAAATATTACAACTATGGCCGTGAAAGTAAAACCCGGTGGAAAGGTTTTTGGCATCGTACTGCTGTTAGGTGCCATCTATGCAGGAAAAGTGTTATGGTGGGATAAACGCCCACAGGAAGCTAAAGCAGCTACCGAAATTGGGAAAGTAGCCTTGCCGGATGCGGCAGAAGCTTCCCTGGGTGGTAATGCCGTGAAATTGCCTTTACCGGAGAGTACAGAAGCATTAAATGGCGGTACTAAAATATCCTGGCGCGTGATGGCGTGGAACTCTCAGTTCGCGCTGATGTACGCCAACGGTGGTGTAAATACCACCAAAGGTTCACTGATAGATAAAGCAAAACTGCAGCTGCAACTGGTACGCCAGGACGACTGTAATAAATCACTGGCAGACATGGTAAAGTTTGCACAGGACTATAAAAAGAATCCTAACACCGCAGGGGTATTTGCTTCCTTCATGGGAGATGGTATGCCGGCCTTCTTTGCCGCACTGGCAAAGGAACTGGAACCACTGGGTGCTGATTACCAGCCTATCGCTTTCTATACCATGGGTAAAAGCTATGGTGAAGATAAACTAATGGGACCTGTAGAGTGGAAAAGAGATCCTAAAACCGCTATCGGTAAAACTGTTGCCGGTGTACTGCGCGATGGTGATATCAACATCATGCTGAAATGGGCTGGTGACAACAACATCCCTGTAAATCCGGACGAAACTTCTTATGACCGCAACGCGATCAACATCATTGCTGCCAACGACTTCCTGGATGCCGGTGCGAAATACATCGCAGGCTACAAAGAAACCCGTAAGCTGGTAATCGATGGTAAGAAAACCAGCAAAGACACTACTGTTGGTGTAGACGGTGTGGCTACCTGGACACCTGGTGACGTGAATGTTGCACAGAAGAAAGGTGGTCTGGTGAACATTGCATCTACCAAAGAATACTCTTCACAGATGCCAAATATCACCATTACCATTAAGAAATTTGCTTACGATCACCGTACAGACATGGAAAACCTGATCATCGCACTGGCGCAGGCCGGCGACCAGGTTCGTTCCTACAACGAAGCAAAAGCTTTTGCAGGTGACGTATCTGCGAAAGTGTACAACGAGCAGAATGGTGCTTACTGGCTGAAATACTACAATGGTGTGGAAGAAAAAGATGTGCAGGGCCTGAATATTCCTTTGGGAGGATCCATGGCATTTAACCTGACAGATGCTGCCAACACCTTTGGTATGGGTAAAGACGCCATTGATCGTTACAAAATTGTGTACAATACTTTCGGCGAAATCCTCACCAGGATGTACCCTGAAATTATGCCTACTTATCCTGGATATACCCAGGTGGTAGATAAATCTTTCCTCGCCTCTGTGGTGGCTAACCACCCTGAGTTACTGGAAGGTGCTGCTATCAAGGAAAAATATGCGGAAAGCATCACTTCAGAAGTATCTTCCAAATCATACCAGATACAGTTTGAAACTGGTAGTTCCGTAATCAAAGCTGCTTCGCACGCTATACTGGATGAAATCCTGAAGAGTGCTGTAGTAGCGGAAGGTTTGAAAGTAGGTGTGTATGGCCATACCGATAACGTAGGTAATCCAACTGCCAATGAAAAATTATCCAATGAACGTGCCGAAGCGGTGAAAAAATACCTGCTGGATAAAGGCTTACCTGAAGCACGTATCGAATCAAAAGGTTATGGTGATACCAAGCCTATTGCAGATAATACTACCAATGATGGTCGCGCGAAAAACCGTCGCGTACAGATCGTATTAGGTCAATAATATGAAGTTGTCTGAATGGTGAATCATCACTGTTCAGACAATTTTCTCTCCGACCCATCTACAGCTTGACTCAATAACTTCAGACGTGATAAAATCTTTTTTTGAACCACTGCGTATACTCAACCGCCGCGCGATGTTGTCGCTGGTGATTGCTGAGGCTATAATAGCATTGGTATGCTGGCAGCTGAGTGGAGGTGGTTTAATTCCGACTCCGGTAAAAGTATTGCAAACACTGGGTAAGATAGTGCAGGATCCGTCTTTCATTGACAACCTTTTCAGTAGTCTGGTATTGACCATCAAAGGCATGTTTATTTCTATTGTCATCGCCCTGGTGATCAGCTATCTTTCTATTGTTCCGTTTTTTAATCCGATCGCACGTTTTGTGATCAAATGCCGTTACCTGACGCTTACCGGTCTGACGTTTCTCTTTACCCTGTGGACACAGGATGGACACGAACTGAAACTCAGTCTGCTGATTTTTGGTATCGTTCCGTTCTTCGTTACGTCGCTGTTGTCTGTGATCGATGGCATTAATAAACAGGAATTTGAGCTGTGTACCACACTGCGTATGAACAGCTGGAAAACCTTGTGGGAAGTAATTATTGTAGGACGGCTGGACCAGGTTTTTGAAGTCATGCGGCAGAACTTTGCCATTGCCTGGCTCATGATCACCTCCGTAGAAGGACTGAGCATGAGTGAAGGGGGACTTGGTGTAATGCTGATCCGCGCTAATAAGTATGTACAGCTGGATGTGGTATTCGGTACCCTGGTGATCATCTTTCTGCTGGGTATCTTCTTTGACTATATTCTCGGCAAATTCCGGGAGTGGTTATTTCCTTACACTAAACTCACGACCCGCTGATGAACGCCAACGTATATACGAAACACGCGCCGTTGCTGTGTGCGGAACATGTTACACTGCAATACGGTGAAAAAACCATTCTCCGCGATATTAATTTCTGTATTCATGATATTCATCGCCCTGATATACAACAGGGACAGGTGGTTTCATTGATTGGTCGCAGTGGTATTGGCAAAACCCAGTTGTTCAAAATCCTGTCAGGCTTGATTCAGCCCACACAAGGAGTGGTGAAAATAGATACGGACCAACACCCGGTGAAAGCAGGGGAGGTGGGCATTGTACCACAGAATTATATCCTCTTTAACCATCGTACTATTTATCGTAACCTGAAAATAGGACTGGATAATGCAGCCGTGAAACTGACCGAAGACGAGAAAAAACGTATCATTGAAGATTATGCGGCTACCTTTCAACTGACAGAGCACCTGAACAAATACCCGGCGCAAATCAGTGGTGGACAACGTCAGCGTGTTAGTATCATTCAACAGGTGCTTACGGGCAACAAGTTCATTTTACTGGATGAACCCTTTTCCGGATTGGACATTCTCATGATAGATAAGGTGATTCAACTGTTGATAAAAGTATCAACACTGCATGAAGAGAACACGCTGATCATTGTGAGCCATGATATTGAAAATGCGGCCGCTATTTCCGATACCGTTTGGGTATTGGGAAAAGAAGAAAATAAAGAAGGGGCTACCATCATACAGGAATATGACCTGTGCAAAATGGGATTCGCCTGGCAGCCTGAAATCCGTAAGGAACCAGGATTCCAGGAGCTTATCGGCACGATTAAAAAACAGCTGTAGCTTACCAATAAGTTTTAAATTTTTTGGGGAGATGAATACTGCCGCGGCGGTATCCATCTCCCCAAATCTTTTTCCTATGGTATATATTAAAAACTGTTAAAACTGATGTAGGGAAAAAGGGCATCCGCATGACAAACTTCTCTTTTCCCTACATTTGCAATATTATGAAGAGAGTCATCGGTCTATTTTGTTTACTACCGCAATTATTACAGGCGCAAACCATTCCGGTAAAGGACTATCCCCAGGGCTATTTCAGAAATCCGTTGAATGTTCCAATAGAGCTGGCAGGGAATTTTGGTGAGCTGCGTCCTAACCATTTCCACTCGGGAATGGATATTAAAACCCAGCAAAAGGAGAATCTGCCGGTACATGCTGCCGCAGATGGTTATGTAAGCCGTATTGGCGTTTCACATACGGGATTCGGGAATGTATTATACATCACTCACCCCAATGGATATACGACCGTGTATGCGCATCTGAACGCCTTTTTTCCGGCGCTGCAACAATATGTAAAGAAGCAACAATACCAGGCGGAAAGCTGGGCAAGCGATCTGGCCATTCCTGCCGGATTGTTCCCGGTAAAGAAAGGCGACTTTGTTGCCTGGAGTGGTAATACCGGAGGTTCTGCCGGCCCGCACCTGCACTTTGAAATCAGGAATACCCAGTCGGAAAAACCGCTGAACCCGCTGCTGTTTGGATTCGATATTGCAGATACCCACGCGCCGGACGTATATCGCATCGCTATCTACGACCGGGAGAAAAGTGTTTATGAGCAGCAGCCTATTATGTTGCCGGTGAAAAAAGCAGGAGGCGAATATGTGACTACCCAGCCAGTCATTAAAATAAATGCGGCGAAAGCAGGATTAGGAGTGAGTGCAGTAGATCGCATGAATAGCGGTAACATCTATGGCATATACGAAGTTACTTTATTGCAAAATGGGGAACCGGATATCGACTTTCAGTTGGATAACATCGGCTATGAAGAAACCCGTTACCTCAATGCGCATATAGATTATAAAGTGAAGAAGGGTGGTGGGCCCTACTACCAACTGCTCTTCTCTTTACCAGGCAATAAACTGGATATCTACCACGATCTGAAAGGAGATGGTACTATTCACCTGGAGGATGGTGCTGTACACGAAGTAAAGCTGCTGGTAAAAGATGCTTACGGGAATACATCTACCGTGAAACTGCATCTGCAGCAGGGAGGGCCTGAAGCCGCAGATAGAAGTTGCGCCAACCTTATGTATCCTGATTCACGTAATATCTTCGAAAATAACCAGGTAGAATTTTACCTGGATGAAGAGGCGTTGTACGACAAGATATGCTTTAACTATGCAGAAACGCCATCTGTCAGCACCAAAGCATATTCTAATGTATATCATCTTCACAACCCACTGGTGCCGGTGCATGATTTCTTCAATGTACGTTTGCGAGCTTCCCGTACGGTTCCTGAAAACCTGCAACCTAAAGTTGTGATGGTGAGAGAAGGAATGGGCAGCAATGCTTCCGCTACTACGCTGGAAAACGGCTGGTATAAAGGAACGTTCCGTGACTTTGGCAACTTCCACCTGGAAGTGGATACCATTGCGCCGAAGGTAACGCCATTGGGCGTGAAGCCGGGGGCGAACCTGGCTAAAGCCGCGAAAATAGCTTTTGCGATGAACGATGCCAGCGGCATTAAAAGTTACCGGGCAGAACTGGATGGCAAATGGTTATTGTTTTCCCGTAGGAGTAACGTGCTTACCTATACGTTTGATGAGCATTGCCAGCCGGGTACACATATCCTGGTGATGAAAGTAACAGATATTGCCGGCAACGAAGGAACATACAGACTATCTTTTAAACGGTAGGAACATAATTTTAAACAGCTAAAACCTTATATATGGGAAACTTAAATGAAGGCGATAAAGCCCCGGTTTTTAAAGGACATGATCAGCACGGCAAAACCGTATCGCTGACGGACTTTAAAGGAAAGCGGGTGGTTCTGTATTTTTATCCGAAAGACAATACCCCGGGATGTACGGCTCAGGCCTGCAACCTGCGTGATAATTACGATGCGCTGTTGAAAAAAGGATATGTAGTAGTAGGCGTAAGCACAGATAGCGAGCAAAGCCACCAGAAGTTTATAGAAAAGTTTGACCTGCCTTTTACTTTACTGGCAGATGAAGACAAGAAGATCGTGAACCAGTATGGTGTTTGGGGCGAAAAACAGATGATGGGGAAAACGTATGATGGTATTCACCGCACTACCTTTCTCATTGATGAAAAGGGTGTAATTGCTCACATCATCAAAAAGCCGGATACCAAAAATCATACAGAAGAAATTCTGGACCTCTGGAAATAGTCAGCGAAAAAACGAACATAAAAAAAGAGCGAAGATCACTGATCTTCGCTCTTTTTTTATGTTCAGTTATAACTGTTATCTCTTCTGGCGCTGTTTCTTGAACAGGTTACCGGTTTTAAACTTATTACCTTCAGGGCTACCTACACGATCCATGGCGCAACGGAAACCTACGGTGTTAGTGGCCATATCTTCCTGCATGTAACGGCGGGTACCTGGTGAAAGCCAGTAAGCGCGGTCGTTCCAGCTACCACCCTTGATCACGTGTGATTTATCGTTGATCAGCGTAGTAACACCGTAACCATATTCCACCTGTGAGAGGGAGTCACCATCCAGGTAGTTGATTACATCACCTTTCTGGTAGTTAAGACGGTTAGCACTTTCTTCGTCTGTTACGTCACGCATTTTCAGGTGACCGAGACTATCTTTTTCCAGTTCTTTATTTTCATTCTGGTAAACAGTCTGGAACTTATTACCACGGAAGTAGTTGAAGTCTTCCCCATCGATCGGGTTCAGTGGTCTGTAAACGTCCAGTACCCATTCTGCTACGTTACCTGACATGTTATAGATGCCAAACGTATTAGGGTAGAAGGAGCGGATAGGACCTGGAATAGAAGCACGGTCATTCAAACCACCGGCCACACCCATGTTATCACCGGAACCACGTTTGAAGTTGGCCAGGAACTGACCCTGCATGGTACCGCGGCGGATATCACGTAATCCGCTGGTGTTGGTACCCCAGGAATATACCTGTTTGTTCATGATCAGCTCTTCCCCGTGTTTGCCTTCTTTTTTGGAAGGGCCAGGGTTCTGACCAATATAACCCAGTGCGGCGTATTCCCATTCTGCTTCTGTCGGGAGGCGGTAGTTTGGTAACATTACACCATCTTCAAAGGCAGCATTACGGGGAGTGCCGTCTGCGTTTTTAAATTGATTTTTGGCACTTTTAGACAACTTGCCAGGAGTACCTTCGTACAAGCCAGCAGTGTATGACTTGGTGTCAAAAGTATTGTCGTCTGACTGGTTACCGACATCTGCTTTGGAAAGCAGGCCTTTGTCCATCAGCAACTTTTCGTTTACACGGTTGGAACGCCATTTACAATAGTCGGTTGCCTGTTTCCAGGTAACACCTACTACCGGATAGTCGTTGTAGGCCGGGTGGCGGAAATAATATTCTACCAATGGTTCGTTGTAAGCCAGTTCACTACGCCATACCAGGGTATCGGGCAGTGCATTGCGGTAAACATCCGGGAATGACTCGCCATAAACGCGGTTCAACCAGTAAAGATATTCACGATAATGTACGTTGGCTACTTCAGATTCATCAATGTAGAAAGAGGAAACAGTGATACGACGTGGAATATTATTCCAGTCGCCCATTACATCCTGCTCCGTTGCTCCCATCGCAAAGGTACCACCTTGTACAAAAACAAGTCCGGGCCCCGTTTGCTGGGCAACGTTTTTAGCTACGCTGAAACCGCCCATTTTCTGGTCGTTGTAGTTCCAGCCCGTAGCGGAAGAAGATTCCTTCTTCTTACCGAAAAGTCCCCCGCCGTCTTTATGACAGGCACTCATGGATAGCATTACGCTGGTACCTACGAGCAATGATAAAGAGGTTAATCTACGCATGCGATACAGCTTTAGTCTAGTATATTTACAGTAAACGCAAATGTACTCTTTTTTATTTTATGGCGAAAAAAATTAATTTGTAATTTGCTGCCATTCGTCCCTGCTGATAAAGGGTTTTCTACATCAACCAGTCGAAAAACTGCGATTAAGATAATGAAACTCAATTATATTTTTATCGGGATGTTCCTGATTTTTTTGCTGCGGCAACATGAAATATATGCCCAAAGCAGTATTCGTCAATATAAAAAAAACTCCGCCCTGGCTGCCGGGAGCTGGTACAAGCTGTCGATCACCGATCCCGGGGTCTATAAAATAGATGTTGCCTTCCTGAAAAGTATGGGTATCAATACCCAGCAGCTACCGGTTACCGCCATCCGGCTGTTTGGTAATGGGGGGCAAATGCTGGGGGAGCCCAACAATACCCCACGGAATGACGATTTGCCGGAAGTAGCCATGTATGCACAAGATGGCGGAGATGGTATCCTGGACGGAAATGATTACCTGCTTTTTTATGCCCCTGGTCCACATAGCTGGTCGTATAATATGGTCTCCCGGACATTTACCCACCAGCGTAATCTCTACTCGGATGCTTCTTTTTATTATATAACAGTGGGGGGAGAAGGATTACGGGTACAGGTAGACAATAACCCGCCGGCAACCGGCACACCCGAATACGCTTTCACTTATCGCGCGTTTTATGAACGCGATAGCTTTAACTTCCTGGGTAGTGGCAAACAGTGGTGGGGAACGGAATTCAGTAAGGTGCTGGGGTTATCCCGCAGCTATCGTTTTACGCTGCCGACGGTACCGGCAGGACCGGTTACAGTGAGTATGCGGGCGGCCGCCCGTAGTGGGGGTGGATGTAATTTTAATGCCACCGTGAATAATGCAACAGCAGTCAGCAATTTATACCTGCTGCCGGTAACAGATAATATTTTTGAAGGCGTAGCTACTGCGGCTGCTGCCACCGGCAGCGCCAATGCGTCCCAGGCGCAGCTGGATATAGGAGTGGAGCTCGCCCCCAATAATATTAATGACCGGGGATGGCTGGATTACCTGGAAGTACAGGCCCCTTGTCCGCTGGTAATGCCGGTAGGAGGAATGCTCGATTTTCGTAGTGCCCTTTACGTGGGTAGCGGGCAAAACAGTCGCTTTGCACTCCATAACGCTGATGTGCAAACGAAAATATGGGATGTCACCGATCCGGTAAAGCCGGTCGCCGTCAAGTATCAGCCACAGGGAGATTCCCTGCTGTTTACCGGAAAGAATGAGCGCCTGCATGAATACATTGCTTTCTATGACAAGGCCGCGCTGCTGCCCGTATTTGCAGGCCAGGTGCCTAACCAGGATCTGCATGGGAATGGCGCAGCAGACATGATCATCATTACTACAACCGCATTAAAAGGGCCTGCAGAAAGACTGGCTGCCATGCATCGTGCATTGGATCAGCTATCGGTACAGGTAACTACCATTGACCAGGTATATAATGAATTTGCTTCTGGTACGCCCGATCCCACTGCCATCCGGGACTATGTAAAGATGTTTTATGACCGGGGACCAGCACCCCGTTACCTCCTTTTGTTTGGAGCGGCCTCGTATGATTACCGGCAGCGTATAAAAAATAATACCAATGATGTCCCCTCCTGGCAAAGTGAAGCCTCTCTGGATGCTATCCGCTCCTACGTATCAGATGATTATTTTGGAATACTGAAGGATGGGGGAGATATCACCCAAACCAGTGTACCCGATCGGCTGGATATAGGAATAGGACGTATTCCGGCGCGCAATGTGAGTGAAGCAGCTTTGGCTGTAGATAAGATAGTACGGTACCGGCAACCGGCGGCCTTTGGCCCCTGGCGTAACCAGGTGACCATACTGGCAGACGATGAAGATGAAAACCTGCACCTCGAGGACGCCGAGAAAATGGCCACCGTCATTGCAGGTAATGCCCCCATATTAAATACAGAAAAGATTTACCTGGATGCTTATCCGCAGGAAACAAGTTCAGGGGGCGCCACTTATCCCCTGGTGAATACGGCTATTGCCAACCGGATCAACAAGGGGACGCTGGTGCTGAATTATTCCGGTCATGGCAGCAATTCCCGCCTGGCAGCCGAAAATATTATGGACGCTAACAGCATTACTGCCTGGCATAACGATAATAAATTGCCCCTGTTCATTACCGCTACCTGCGACTTTGCCCCTTATGATGATCCGGGAATAACTTCGTTGGGACATAAAATACTATTACAGCAATCCGGAGGTGCTATTGCGCTGATGACCACTACCCGGGCCGTTTTTGCGGCTTCCAATCAGCTCATGAATGCCAATTACCTGAAAGTGGCTTTTACTCCTGCAGCCAATGGGAAGATGCCTGCACTGGGAACCGCTGCTATGCTCGCTAAAAATGTTACTTACAATACCTCTGCGGATGCAGTCAATAATCGTAAATTTCAGCTGCTGGGGGATCCGGCATTAACGCTGGCATTTCCGGCTTATAAAGTAATCACAGATTCTATAAATGGAGTAGCACCGATGGGCATAGATACGCTGAAAGGGTTAGGGACCTATACTATCAGGGGGCATATTGCTGATGCACAGGGAAATGCCGTAACGGACTATAACGGTGTCCTCTATACGACTATATACGACCAGCCCACACTGCAGAAAACTCGGGGCAATGATGCCGGGAGCAGTGTGGAGGGCTATAAGGTACAGCGTAATGTTTTGTTTCAGGGAACACAAACAGTAGCAGCAGGCAAGTTTTCCCTTACATTTGTGGCTCCCCGCGATATTCGCGAAGGTACCGGAAAGGGGAAGATCAGCTATTATACCAATAATGATCAGCTGGATGGAAATGGTTATTTTGATAATTTTACGACCGGTGGAATCATTGCTGGACCTATCGCCGACATAACAGGACCTGCTATAAACGCCTGGCTGGATAACCGCCAGTTCAGAAGCGGAGATATAACCGGCCCGGATCCTATGCTGATCATCGATCTGGCAGACAGTAGTGGTATCAATATGTCAGGGAATAATGATAATCATAGTATTATAGCAATTCTGGATAGTACTGGATATATTGTATTAAATGATTATTTTGAGTCATCTTTGAACAGTTACAAAAAAGGGAATATATTGTACCCTTTGAATGGTTTGTTAGCAGGAGAACATAGGATAACAATTAAAGCATGGGATACCTACAACAATGCTGCTACCACTACTATTTATTTTAAAGTAACTGAACAGGAAGCGCTGGCAGTAGAGGAGGTGAGGAACTATCCGAACCCTTTCCACGATGTAACACGTTTTACCTTCCTGCATAATCAGCAGGGAGAGGAACTACAGCTAACATTACAGGTATTTACAGTTGCAGGAAGTCTGGTAAAAACAATGCGTAGTACAATAATTTCCACAGCCGGTCGTTATGATGGCATGCCCTGGGACGGACGTAGTGATTCGGGAGCAAAGTTACCCCCGGGAGTATATGTTTACAGATTAACAATCAGAACCACGAAAAGAACAAAAATAAAGGGCGGTAAGCTGGTGTTATTATAGCCTATGCAAGGAAGATAATTTTTGCCATTATCCCAATTAAACCCCTTTCTGTATTATATTAATAAATAAGATTATTTTTACATCCTTATCAAATACAAAATCTGCATGATCCGAAAGGTAACAATGGGCCTCGTGTTCATTTACGGCACTTTCATAAGTTTTAAATCCTCAGCGCAAATTTCTACGGGGCAAATTGATGGTCGTTCAGTACCTATTAACACCGCTGTACCTTTTTTGCGCATTACACCGGATGCACGCAGTGGAGCCATGGGAGACGTGGGGTTGGGAACTTCTGCAGATGCCTATTCCATATACAGCAATCTTGCCAAGCTGCCATTTGCCGAAAAGAGCGCTGGTCTTGCAGTTACTTATACTCCCTGGTTAAAAGAACTGGTGAACGATGTGTTCCTGGCCAGCCTGAATGGTTATACCAAGCTGGATGAGCAACAGGCCATTTCCGGATCCCTGCGTTATTTTTCGCTGGGCACCATTGCTTTCACTGACAGAGATGGAAATCCCATCCAGGATTTTCATGCACGTGAATTTGCATTGGATGCAGGTTATGCCCGTAAGCTGTCAGAACACTTCTCTATTGGGTTAACCGGGCATTTCATCTATTCCAATCTGGCCAACGGACAATCTGTGGATGGTGTTCAGGTGAAAGCCGCTAAGGCATTTGCCGTGGACTTATCCGGGTTCTATACCAAGGATTTTGAGAAATCAGATGGCCTGGTGAATAAATTAAACATCGGGATGGCTATTTCCAATATGGGTACCAAAATTTCTTATCTGAGCTCTGCGCAGGAAAAAGATTTTATACCCACCAACCTGGGGATTGGTACTGCCTACACCATCGCCCTGGATGAAACCAATCAGTTAACATTTGCCCTGGATATTAATAAATTACTGGTGCCTACGCCGGATTCTGCAGGAAAATATAAAAGCAAAAGCTCACTGGAAGGAATGTTCAGTTCCTTTGGCGATGCACCGGGAGGCTTTAAGGAAGAAATGCAGGAACTGATGTATTCCGTGGGTATGGAATACTGGTATAACCAGCAGTTTGCAGTAAGAGCAGGATATTTCAATGAAAATAAGAATAAGGGCAATCGTAAGTATTTTACCGCTGGTATTGGGGTGAAATATGACATCTTCGGCCTGAACTTTTCTTACCTCGTGCCTTCAGGATCTGGTATTCAACGTAATCCGCTATCCAATACGCTGCGGTTTACACTGACTTTTGACCTGGGGCCAAGAGATGAGGATTCCCGTACAGGCTGGTAATGAACATTTTGTCTTTTATTTAACTAAATAATTAACTGGTTAAACGGTTGAATCCCTCCGCCAAACGGGGGGATTTTTATATTTATTGCCTTACCTTGCGGATTGGCAAATGATTAAATTATTACAAATATGAGTAGGATACGTATTGGACTGGGGGTAGATTTTCATCAGCTGGTAGAAGGCCGTGAATTCTGGCTGGGCGGTGTACTGGTACCTCATCATAAAGGAGCGCTGGGACACAGTGATGCCGATGTGCTGTTACATGCTATCTGTGATGCTATGTTGGGTGCGCTTTCCTTAGGTGATATCGGGGTACATTTTCCGGACACGGATAATGCCTATAAAAACATCGACAGTAAAATATTATTAGCCCGTTGTGCACAACTGATCGGGGAGAAAGGTTACCAGGTGGTAAATGTAGATAGCACTCTTTGTTTGGAGGCGCCTAAAATAAAACCATACGTAGCTGCTATGCAGGCCGTGATTGCAGAAACCCTGCATATCGGTATAGAAGACGTATCTGTGAAGGCTACCACTACTGAAAAACTAGGCTTCGTAGGCCGCGAGGAAGGCGTTACAGCACACGCTGTAGTATTGCTGGAGCATATCACCCAGTAATTCGCAATTCGTAATTATTTTAAAATATCTTTGTTAAATGGCGGATATTATAGTGAAAATCATCAATAAGTCTGGTAATGAATTACCGGCTTATGCAACGGCAGATGCGGCAGGAATGGACCTCCGCGCACATTTGGAAACAGCAGTTACATTACAGTCACTGGAAAGGATGCTGATCCCTACAGGTTTATTCATGGAATTACCAACAGGATATGAAGCTCAAATCCGTCCCCGTAGCGGMCTGGCGATCAAACAGGGATTAACCCTGCTGAATACGCCCGGTACCATAGATGCCGACTACCGCGGGGAGATTAAAATCATTATGATCAACTTATCCAACGAACCGCAAACCATACAACCCGGCGATCGTATTGCCCAAATGATCATCGCCCCTTTTGTGCAGGCGGTAATAGAACCGGTAACTGTGCTCACTGAAACAGTAAGAGGCGTAGGTGGTTTTGGACATACCGGTAAATCCTGATAAATGCGGATATACTTCACCGTTATAGGGCTGGCAGGTATTTTATTAATGGGGGCGTGTAGTGGTGCCAGACAATCTGCATCACGTGGCAACACTTCCGTTAAGAATGCTGCTGTGCTTTCACAGCGGGCAGATAGCCTTTTCTTTGCCGCTCAGCGATCTAAAATGCTGGGCGACTATCGCACGGCTATAACCCAGTATGCTGACTATCTGCGGCTGAATAAAAATAATGCTACTGTTAATTATGAACTGGCTCGTCTCTTCATAGAAGTACAAAACGCCGGCAACGCACTCATTTTTGCCCGCCGTGCGGTAGCGTTGGATCCTGAAAACCATTGGTTCCAGGTAACCCTGGCCGATGCATATGCAGTGAATGAAAAGTTCGACAGCGCCGCTTTCGTTTTCGAAGGACTCACCAATAAGTATCCTGATAACGAAGACTATCTCTACAACAAGGGCGTGTTACTGGCAAAGGCCAATAAAGCGGCATCTGCACTGGCTGCATTTAATCAGCTGGAAAGTAAAGTAGGCATAGTCGAAGAACTCATCTACCAAAAACAAAAACTGTTGCTCAAAATGAGCATGGTAGATGAAGCTGCAGCGGAAATAAAAAAACTCATTAACCAGGAGCCTCAGGAAATCAGGTACTACTACCTGCTGGCAGAAATATATGACGCCAACGATCGTATCGTAGATGCAGCAGATGTATACCGTACCATCCTCACAAAAGATCCGAACAATCCAAGAGCATTGATTGCATTAGCTTCTTACGCAAAGAAGAATAATGATATCAACACTTACTGGGCAAATCTTACCAAAGCATTTGCCAATCCGGGTTATAGCATCGATGAAAAAGTAGCTTACGTGTATCCTTATCTCCAGATGATGAACACGGATACTACCAAGCTGGAAGAAGGCCTGCATCTTACCTCCCTGATTATTAAAGCACACCCGAAAGACGCCAAAGCATACGCCTTGCGCGGTGATATGTTTTCCCAGGCCGATATGCTCGACAGCGCAGAAGCCAGCTATAAAAAGGCCCTGAGCCTGGATGATACCCGCTTCTCTGTCTGGTATCAACTGATGTGGATTTACTCCCGCAAAGAAGATCCCACCGCTTTGCTGACACTCAGCAATAACGTGACCACCAAATTCCCGAAAGAATTTATGGGCTATTATTTTAAAGGTGTAGCCAGTTTTCTTTTGCAACAATATTCTAATGCGATTAATTCTTTGAATGCCGCATTGGAAATCGGTAACGGGGAAAAGAAATTCCTGGGAGATATTTATTCTCTGCTGGGTGATTCTTACCATGCTACCGGGCAACACCGTCAATCAGACAGCAGCTACGAAAAGGCACTGGTACTCCGCCCTAAAGATGCGCTGATCATGAACAATTACAGCTATTACCTCTCTTTACGGGGGGAAAACCTGGATAGAGCCGCTGAGTTGTCAAAACAATCCCTGGATCTGGAACCGGAAAGTCCAACCTACATGGATACCTACGCCTGGATTCTTTTCCGGCAGGAAAAGTTTGGAGAAGCAAAACAGTGGATCGAAAAAGCACTACAATATCCGGACGCACAGAAAAACCCGAATGTATTGGAGCATTACGGGGATATCCTGTTTAATCTGAAAGAAGTAACAAAAGCAGTAGAATACTGGCAGATGGCGAAAGACAAAGGAGCTTCCTCTGTAGACCTCGCCCGTAAGATCGCTGAAAAAAGATATATTCAATAAGCTTTTAGCTATAAGTTCATCGCTCAATGAAGAGAAAAACGATCGTCACACTTTTAATAGTAACCATAGGCCTGGGTATGGTGGCCTGCCGCCATCCCAAAAAACTGGCCCGTAGTTCCTTTCCGGCCGCTGATACCAGTAAGGTAACAGTGGTAAAAGACAGTTCATCTAACGAGGAACTGGCCCGGTTTACCAGCGATATGCTGAAGGGAATACATGCCAATCATATCGATTTTAATACTTTTTCCGGCAAAATGAAGCTGGCATTTGAAACAGATAAAAAAAGCCATAATAACCTGAATGCTACTTTTCGTATTAAAAAAGATAGCATCATCTGGATATCTATTTCGGCTCCGATTGTAGATGAAGTGATAAGGGCAGTGATTACGCCGGATAGCCTTAAAATGTATAATCGTCTGGATAAACAATTATTTCTCCGGAAGATGTCTGATGCAGAGGAGCTGCTGAATATACCATTTGATTTCCAGACCCTGCAGGATATGCTCATTGGGAATCCGGTATACCTGACAGACTCTGTATACCAGGTGGTGAAAACGCCTTCTATTATTTCGTTCAGTTGTAATCATTCGAAGTTTGTAAGCCTGTTTAATGTGTTTGCAGATGATTACGGATTACAACAGAGCAAAGTGATGGATAAGGATAGCGCCAGCGCCGTAAAGCGCTCCTGTGAACTTACCTATGGAGATTATACCAAAGTAGCCGGGCGTAAATTCCCTACTACCCGCCGTATATATGTGGAAGAGAAAAATGTAACGAAAGTAGCGCTGGATTTTACGCGCTATGATTTTGATATCCCACTCAGTTTTCCGTTTAGTATGCCATCAAGCTATAAACGCATGTAAAATGGCAACTGAGCAAATGTCATCTTCATTAAACTAATAAACGTTGTATATTTATTTAATTTGCAGTTACTAAAATCAGTCATGTTGTATTTGAAGAAGATTATCCCGTTGATGTTGATGCTATGGTTAATGCCAGCCATGTTGGTTGCCCAGAATAATGGGCAGCAGCAGCAATCGCGGGAGGAACTGGAGCGAAGAAAAAAGGAGCTGCAAAGAGAAATAGATGAGGCAAATGAACAACTAAAGGAAACCAAGAAGTCTACCAGGGAAAGTCTTGGCCAACTTCGTGCACTACGTGATAAAATTACGCTGCGTTCCCGGTTGATCAACAATATCAATGAAGAAATAAACTTTATCAACGGCGATATCAACTCCGCATACCGGGATGTAAAAACCCTGCAGAAAGACCTGGATACCCTGAAAGCACAATATGCACTCCTGGTGGTATATGCTTATAAGAACCGCTCTTCCTACGATATGCTGAACTTCGTATTTTCTGCCCAAAGTTTTAATGATGCAGTGAAACGCTTCCAGTATCTAAAACAATACCGCGAATACCGCCGTAGACAGGCAGATAATAT
Organism: Chitinophaga sp. 10T418; assembly: GCF_056394125.1. NCBI lineage: Bacteria > Pseudomonadati > Bacteroidota > Chitinophagia > Chitinophagales > Chitinophagaceae > Chitinophaga > Chitinophaga sp. 10T418. Next base: position 84,020 of record NZ_JBFTHG010000004.1, on the reverse strand, counting down.
TGTGAGCACACAGGATCAGCTAAATCAGAAAATACAGAACCTGGAATCACAACGGGTAAAACGTTCCGATGCACTTAAAACAGAACAGGAACAAAGAACTACCCTGGAAGTAGATAAGAAAGAAAAAGATGAAGTTTTAAATAAACTGAAGGGACGGGAAAAAGAGTTGATAACAGATATCAACCAGCGTAATAAAGATGCCCAGAAAGTACAGGTGGCTATCAGGGCGGTAATCCGTAAAGAAATTGAAGATGCCCGCCGTAAAGCTATAGAGGAGGAAACAGCCCGCCGTAAGGCCGCAGAAGAAAAACGCAGACGCGATGAAGAGGCACGTAAAGCCGCTGCACTCGCTGCCGCAGAAAAAGCCAGGGCTGCTGCTGCCGCCGCTGCTGCAAATAATAACAATAATACTGCTAACAATACCCCTGCCCCTGCGCCGGAAAAACCGGCCCCAGCTCCGGTTAGAACACCTGAGCCGACCCCGGAACCGGAAAAAACTACCCGTACCGAAAACGTACTGGAAGCAACACCGGAAGCACTGGCATTGTCAGAAAGTTTTGAAGCTAACCGTGGTAAACTCCCATGGCCGGTAGATGCCGGTAACATCATTGAACATTTTGGTATTCACCAACACGCCGTAATGGAACATATCCAGGTACCGTCAGATGGTATTGTGATTGCTACCAACAAAGGCGGCGCCGTGAAATCCATCTTCGATGGTGAAGTGAAATCTGTAGTGGTAATGCCAGGCTCTGGATATGTAATTATTATCCGTCATGGACAATACTTCACTACTTATGTACGTTTGCAAACTACCCGGGTGAAGAAAGGTGATAATGTTAAAACCGGTCAGGTGATAGGTACTGCCAGCACCAACGATATTGAAAACACCGGTGAGGTGGAACTGCAGATATGGAAAGGTATTACCAAACAGAATCCTGAGCAGTGGATCCGGAGAAGATAATTTAACTAGAACTGAAACTATAAGAGATAAAAGCTGGAAGCATTTGATGATGCTTTCAGCTTTGCGCTTACTAACCAAATGCATTTTTTTTGAGAAAGTTGATCCCTCTTTTGATGGCTCTATGGCTATTGCCTGCGCTGTTGTATGCACAGCGGGGTGACAGGCAATCGCGCACGGCACTGGAAAACCGTAAGCAGGAACTGTTGAAAGAAATAGAAGAAGCCAATAAAACCCTGCAGCAAACGAAAAAATCTACCCGCCAGAACCTCAGTCTGCAGCGGGAGTTACAAAATAAGATTGCCTCCCGCAATGCGCAGATCGTAAATATTAACAAAGAAATCAGCTTAATTGAAGGAGACATCAGCAGTACTAACGATAACGTACAAACGCTGGAGAAAGAAGTCGATTCCCTGCGGGCCCGCTACGCGCAGCTGGTAGTGTATGCCTATAAAACCCGGGACTCCTATGATGTATTGAGCTTCTTTTTCTCCGCTACCAGCTTTAATGATGCACTGCGCCGTTATCAATACCTGCAGCAATACCGGGAAAACAGACGGAAACAGGCCGAAAACCTCCTGTCTACCAAAGCGTTACTGGGACAAAAGTTGGTGGTATTACAGGAACAAAAGGCACAAAAAGCCGGTGCATTACATACAGAACAGCAACAGCGGGTAACCCTTATTGCTGATAAAAAGGAAACGGATCAAACTATTGCCCAGCTGAAAGACCAGGAACAGGAACTACAGCAGCGTATCAATAAAAGTAAGGCAGAAGCCCGGCAGGTAGACCAGGCCATCCAGGATGCCATCCGGCGCGAAATTGCAGCTGCACAGAAAAAAGCCGCCGCACAGGCACTGGCAAGGAAAAAGGCTGCTGATGCAAAACGTAAACAGCAGCGGGAGCTGGCGGCAGCCCGTAGAAAAGCGGCGTTGGAAGCAGCCAGAAAAGCACATAAAAAACCACCTGCGAAACCAGTAGCAGAGGAGAAGGAAGAAGAAGAGGATGCCCCGGTAGCGAAGACCTCCAGCGAAGATGTGCTGGTAGCTACACCGGAAGCATTATCGCTGTCGCGCGACTTTGAAGCCAATCGTGGCCGTTTACCATGGCCGGTGGAAGCTGGTCGTATTACCGGGCATTTCGGCACCGGAAGGGTGGGTAAAATTGAAGTAGATCATAATGGCATTATCATCGCTACAGCAAGAGGTGCTGCGGTAAAAGCCATTTTTGACGGAGAAGTAATTATGGTATTTATGGTACCAGGCGCAGGGTATATGGTTACCCTACGCCATGGAAAATATTTTACCAATTATGTGAGATTACTGGATGTACGTGTTAGCAAAGGTGCTAATGTAAAACGTGGCCAAACACTGGGTGCTGCCGCCTCCGGGCCTGGTAGTAATACCGGTGAGATAGAATTACAGATATACCGGAATATGGTGAAACAGAATCCTGAAAAATGGATCCGTTCCCGTTAAAGCAATTGTACCTGTTTTAGCAATACTTCTTCGTATAAAGCCTCGTATTGAGGAATGATATTATCTATATGAAAGCGTTGGGCTTGTTCCAACGCACCTTTCCGTACATGTGCCAGCAATGTTTCGTCTGTCAGCAACTTGATGGCATGAGCCGCCATACCTTCCACATCGCCTACATTACTCATGTAGCCGGTCTGGCCGGGAATGTTGATCTCAGGTAAACCACCTGCGTTGGAAGAGATCACGGGCACTTGTGCCGCCATGGCTTCCAGCGCCGCCAAACCGAAGCTTTCATATTCTGATGGCAGCAGGAACAGGTCACTGATAGACATCACATCTTCCAGTTGCTCTTGTTTTCCTACAAATCTTACATCTTCGCAAATACCGAGTTCCCGGCAGAGACATTCAATAGAAGGTCTGTCCGGACCATCACCTACCAGTAGTAATTTGGCAGGTAATTCTTTGCGTACCAGGGCAAATATTTTCACTACATCAGGTACCCGCTTCACTTTACGGAAGTTGGATACGTGCAGCAATATTTTTTCACCGTTAGGAGCTATCGCCTGCCTGAAATGAGGTAGTTCCCGGCGGCTGAAACGCTGGGTATCCACAAAGTTGTAGATCACCGTGATATCCTTTTCTATTGGGAAGGACTTGTAGGTTTCATCCCGCAGGTTTTCAGATACTGCGGTAATAGCATCTGATTCATTGATGGAAAAGGTAACTACCGGCTCGTAGGTCTTATCCTTACCCACCAGGGTAATGTCAGTACCGTGCAAAGTGGTGATGAAGGGAACCGTTCTGCCATGTTTTTTCACGATTTGCTTCGCCATATATGCCGTAGAGGCATGTGGAATCGCATAATGTACGTGCAGCAGATCCAGCTTCTGGTTAATGATCACATCCACCATGGTGCTGCTCAGTGCAGACTCATAAGGAGGGAAGTCAAAAAGTGGATATGTGGGAACCTGTACTTCGTGATAATATATATTAGCGTGAAACGCGTTAAGCCTTACAGGCTGTTGATATGTGATAAAGTGGACCATGTGGCCTTTGTCTGCCAGAGCTTTACCCAGCTCGGTGGCCAGTACCCCACTACCACCGTAAGTAGGGTAACATACTATTCCTATGCGCATGAGTTAATTTTTTGCATTCTGCAAAGGTACTAAAAAGCAGAAAGGTTAAAGCATAAAGCAAAAAGCCACTGAAGCGGATGATAACGGCAGGAGACATAAAGTGCTTTTATTTATCATATATTCGCAAGAGCCCTTCTTGCTTATCCGCTTTGGTAGCTTTTGGCTTTATGCTTTTTGCCTTCGGCTTTTTTAGTAGTTTTAACCATAAATTAACCTGCTACATGAGAAAATATATTGTGCCAATTTTATTAGCCTGTTCATTGCCTGCCCTGGCAATGGCGCAGGAGAAAGATTCAGCCACCCTGAAAAAATTAGCTGACGAAGTCTTAACTCACAGCACTGCTTACGAAAATCTGCGCAACCTCACCAAAAACATTGGTGGCCGTTTAGCCGGATCTCCTCAGATGCCGAAGGCAGAACAATGGGGTGTAGCTGCGCTGAAGGCAGCAGGTGCTGATACGGTATACCTGCAGGAGTGCATGGTGCCGCATTGGGTGAGGGGAGCCAGGGAAGAAGCCCGTATTATCTCCAAACGCCGCGATTTTATACCACCACTGAATGTCCTGGCTTTGGGAAACTCTGTTGGCAGCGGCCCGGACGGAGTGACGGCAGAAGTGCTGGAAGTCGCTTCTTTTGATGACCTGGAAGCTAAAAAAGACAAGGTAAAGGGAAAGATCGTTTTCTATAATGTTCATTTCAATCCCACTTATATAAAAACATTCCATTCCTATCGCGATGCCGTGATGTATCGTGGGGTGGGAGCCAGCAGGGCGGCTAAATACGGCGCTTTGGCAGTCATTGTGCGCTCTATGTCTCACGGCGCCAATAACTTCCCGCATACAGGCGCTATGCGCTACGACAGTGCCTATCCTAAGATCCCTGCAGTGGCCATTGGTTTGGAAGATGCCGATCGCCTGAGCCAGCGCATTAAAGACGACATCGATGCCAAAGTATTCCTGCGTACCAACTGCGAAATGCTGAAAGATGTAGTGGGTCATAATGTGATCGGGGAACTGAAGGGAAGCAAATATCCGGATCAATACCTCACCGTGGGGGGCCACCTCGATTCCTGGGATGTAGCTGAAGGCGCACATGATGACGGAGCGGGCTGCGTGCAGTCTATTGAAGTATTAAGGGCTTTCAAAGCGCTGGGAATAAAGCCGGAACATACATTAAGAGTGGTATTGTTTGCCAACGAAGAAAATGGCACCCGTGGCGGTACCAAATATGCGGCAGTAGCCAAGGCGAAGAACGAGAAACACATCTTTGCCCTGGAAAGTGATGCAGGTGGCTTTACTCCACGCGGTTTTTCCACTACCATGGATGCTGCTAAAAAAGCAAAAATCGCCAGTTGGAAACCGCTGTTTGAGCCCTACGGTATCTATGATTTTGCAGAAGAAGGAGGTGGAACAGATGTAGGTCAGCTGAATGAGGCATTGGGTACACCTATGGCTGAACTTTATCCTGACTCACAACGTTATTTCGACATTCATCATGCCGCGAACGATGTATTTGAAGCGGTGAATAAAAGAGAGCTGGAATTGGGTGCTTTTGGTATGGCCGGTTTGATTTATCTTGTAGATCTGAATTTCTGATCATCCATCACTAAAATGTCCTTATGGGTCGCTTTGTCTTTATTGTTGTAAGTATTATTATACTGGTACTGGGAGGTATATTCTTCTATAAATACTATTTTGTTTTCGGACAGGGAGTAAAGGCAGGTGAGCTGAATTATTTTGTGAATAAGGGGTTTGTCTTTAAAACCTATGAAGGAAAACTGATACAGTCAGGATACCGGGGGAAGGTGGTAGGAACGATTCAGTCAAATGAATTCCAGTTTTCCGTGAGCAATGAACGGGTTGCGCAGCAATTGATGACTGCCAGTGGTAAAGTAGTAGAGCTGCATTATAAAGAGTACCTGGGTGCTATTCCCTGGAGAGGTTACAGTCCGTTTATTGTGGACAGTGTTATTTCTATTAACGATCCCAACAAGCAGGAGCTTCCATAGAGAATTACGAATTTCATATTACGAATTACGGATTTGCAGGTAGATAAACTATAGGATAATATCCGCGTTTATCATCTACCTGCAAATCCGTAATTCGTAATTTTTTATTCGCTTGCTGCCAACAGTAAAAATATGGCTGGCCTCTTGTGAAGGTCAGGTATCTGTTGTTTCCATTCTTTCACAGTCTTCGTTTTAATATATTCAGTAGGAGCAGTGATATCTGCTGCCACACATACTTTCGTATAGTCCTTGCAGTTATCCAGTATATCTTTCATTAACTGGTTGTTGCGGTAAGGGGTTTCTATAAACAGCTGTGTTTGGTTTTTCTTTTCAGATTCCTGTTCCAGTTCGCGGATCATTTTTGTTCTTTCCGGTGGTTTGATGGGCAGATAGCCTGCAAACTGGAAGTTTTGACCATTCAAGCCAGACGCCATCAGGGCCAGCAGCATAGAGTTGGGGCCAATCATTGGTATTACCCTCGCATTTATGCTGTGAGCCACCTGTACGATCAGGTTTCCCGGATCTGCAATAGCAGGGCATCCGGCTTCACTCAGCACACCAATATCCTTGCCTTCGAGTAATAACTTTTTTGCGAGTGCCAGGTCTGGTGGCTGATTTTCATTCATGATCAGCAACTGCAGGGCGTCTATATTTATATTTCTGTCCAGCGCTTTTAAATAGCGGCGGGCGGTGCGTTCATTTTCTACATAAAAAACAGATAGCTGCTGCACAATAGCAGTTACATATGCAGGAATGCTAAACAAGGCATCGGCGCTCAGCACAGTAGGAACAAGGTACACTTTGCCAGGGGTATTCATTATTTCAATCTTTTAGCTTGTAAGTCAATAGTAGCAGCAATCACTGCATAAGAAGGCGCCAGCATCCAACCCAACACAGGAATAAGCATGAACAGGTAAAACACCATTCCATTACCCAGGGCCATGCCCCGGTGCTGCCGTATAAAATCGATGCTCTGCGACATATTTAATTTATGTCGTTCACAACTGTAATCCATCATAGAAAAACCGTAAAAATAAGATTCAATAAAGAATCCTACCATCGGAGTGAGCCAGCCAATCACAGGTATAAATGATACCAGTAACAATACCAGGATGGCGGCTGTCTGATAAACAATATTGCGGCAGGACATTTTGATACCTCTCAGGATATCCTGTCCCAGTTGCGACCAACTGAAGGGGAAATCTTTGTGATCAAGAATGGCCTCTGTCTTCTCTGATAAATAAGAAAAAACAGGAGATGCCACTATCAGGAACAAATATTTGAAGTAAGAGAAATACCAGAAAACAAAAACGATTCTGATAGAGAAGGCGACTAATATAAAAAGAAAACTTATCCAGCTGCTTTCCAGGTCCTGTACCCACTCTGTAATGTGCATCAGCTTAGTCAGATATTCCACGAAGTCACCAGAATATCCCCATACAAAGTAAAAGCCGGTAAAAAATAACAGGCAATAAATAATACCTGGTACCAGTATCCATTTCCATAATTTATGCTGCAGTATAAATTGGTGGGCTTTTCCGTAAGACTGAACAGCCGACAGTACTTCTCTGAATGAAAACAACGCCTGATTATTTTTAGTGTAACTAAATGTGTGTTTGTTCCTGTTTTATGAAAGAGCAACGAAACTAAGGCAAAAATAACTATGATTACTATAGTTTTAATGAATATCCTGCTTAACTGAGCAGAAAGCAAAAGGCAGAAAGCAAAAAGCGATCGCTTTTTGCTTTCTGCCTTTTGCTTTCTGCTCCACTAGAATCGTGGACAGAGCGTCTTGTACTTATTATTTTCGTTCCGGGTATGAATATAGATCAGTGAGATTTCCATACCACCGCGGTAATGGGAGGCAGGGTTGAGGGTAGATACGTTGGTATCGTAGGTGAGACCGACCTGGAAACCTTTGATTTCCATACCAATGTAGGGGATGATCGCATCTTTCAGGCGATACCAGCTACCCACATAAAAAGTGGTAGGGTTGTCGTCCATATCGCTGAGAGAGAATCCGTAGGCACCGCCAAAAGTAAGTTCAGAGGCAGTACTTTGCTTCATATACAGAATACTTCCGTGAAAGCGGTCTTTTCCATTAACAGGAACAGATCCTCCGCCGTGTACCGTCCAGCGGTAGCTGAGCCGGTTCTGGGTGAGGTTCATAAAAGACTCTGTAGGCTGGGTAATATGGTAATAGGAGGCTCCCAGGTAAATATTGGAAGATTCCCCGATCAGGCCGTTGTACAAAATACCAACGTTAGGATCGAAATAAGATATTTTAGGATTCACCAGCGTTTCATTACTGGGAATCATAGGATTATACCCGTTATTGTCTATCTGATTTTCGAACTGCAGTTTGCTGTTATCCAATCTTTTTTGCACCAGTGTACCTTGCAAACCTATCGCCAGCGTATGATTTCCTTCCGGATCAAGTCCTTTGTGGTAGGCTGTGCTGAAAGAAAGGTAACTGGAAGTAAGCGCACCACCGCCACTTCTGTCATACATCGCCATAAAGCCCACTCCCCAGATATCGGTATAAGAAATGACATTTTTCAGGATGCCGAAGTCTATCGCAGCGGTACCTGTTACAAACGGCGTGGCAATACTACGCCATTGTGAACGGTAGTTACCTGATAAGCGATAATCTCCTGAAAACAAACCTGTATAAGCTGGATTAAGTGTAAGCGGTGAGGCAAAAAACTGCGAAAAGTGCGGGTCTTGCGCCCGCAAAGGATTCACATAAAGCAATATGGCCAGGAATAGTAAAGCTCTTTTCATATTAGTAAAGCTTAAAGCATAGGGTATTATGCAATACGGGTGAAGGTACGTCAATTAAATCATATCTCAAATTAAATCCATGTATAAAAAAGTTGATGAAATAAAATACGAATAGCAGCTATGCTCTTTTAAAGATACAAAACTGCTATTCGTAAAACGATATATTCAGTGTTATTGTTGTAATTTATTTCCAAAAGCCAGATCTCCTGCATCACCTAACCCCGGTACTATATAGCCCTTGGCAGTCAATTCGTCATCAATATCTCCGGCCCAGATGGTCAGATTAGCTTTCGTATTACGCAGCACATATTCGATTCCAACGGTGCAGGCAATAGCTACTACCAGGTGAATATGACTGGGTTTGCCAATTTCTTCCAGGTGTTCGATTGTTTTCACCAGGGAGGCGCCGGTAGCCAGCATTGGATCGGAAAGGATCAGTACCTGTCCATCTATGGAAGGGGTGCTGACATATTCCAGGCTGATATCAAAAGAACCATCGTGATTATGTTTGCGATAGGCAGAAACAAAGGCATGATCTGCTTTATCAAAGTAATGCAGCAAACCCTGGTGCAGTGCCAGTCCGGCCCGTAAAATAGTGGCCAATACCGGCTGTGCTTTCAATACCCGGCAAGTAGCAATACCCATAGGGGTAGTCACTTCTTTGTCTTCGTAATCCAGCGTTTTACTGATCTCATATGCTGCTACTTCCCCCAGTCGTTCCATATTACGCCGGAAGCGCATACGGTCCTGCTGAACCTCCACATTTCTGATCTCGCTTAACCATTCTCCAACCAATGAATTGGTTTCACTTAAATTGATAATCATGAGCTATCCCTTTGAGGCCGCAAATTACCAAAAAATAGTGTAACTACTCTTTGTCCTCTTTGTCCAGCAACCTGGCTTTCTTCACCAGCTGTATAAATTCGGCCCGGTAGCCTTCGGCATCTTCACCACGTGCATTTCCGGCCCAGGACAGTACCTGTTCGTAAGTAGCAGTGCCTTTGAATGCGGAGTGGCGGAGCAATTGACCAAAAGCGGCTACTGCAGTAGCCATACGAAAATCTTCCGGTGCAGCGGTGATGGCCTGGTTATTATAAGGCAATACCTTTTCCATCAATTGACTTTCATCAGCGGAAGGCTGCTTGTAGCGCAGCTTTACCGTCAATACCTCGCTCTGGTTGCCCAGTATTTTGCCCTGCTGATATTTCAGCGGATCCACCCAATTGACGGTTTCTCCTTTTTTGCCGGAGGGAATGATCTCGTAAAGTGCCGTCACCGTATGGCCTACGCCCATATCACCGGCATCTTTCTTATCGTTGTTGAAATCTTCATTCTGCAACATCCTGTTTTCATAACCCACTAACCGGTATGCCTGCACGAACTGCGGATTGAATTCTACCTGTAGTTTCACATCTTTGGCTACGGTAAAGAGGGTACCCCCAAATTCGGTCACAAACGTTCTGCGGGCTTCTTCAAAATTATCAATGTAAGCGTAGTTACCATTGCCTTTATCGGCCAGCAATTCCAGCGTATTATCTTTTAAGTTACCCATGCCAAAGCCCAGCACAGAAAGGGAAACGCCTTTTTGTCTTTCGCTTTCTATTAAGCTGGTGAGGTCTCCTTCACTGGAAATACCTACGTTAAAATCGCCGTCTGTGGCCAGTATCACCCGGGTGTTACTGTTTTTGGAATGTAGTTCGTTTGCAATATTATAGGCCAGTTTTATTCCTTCTCCACCTGCGGTAGAGCCACCAGCCTGTAATTGTTCTAATGCGGTCAATATCTTTTTCTTGTCGTTACCACTGGTAGCAGGTAATACTACACCCGCTGCACCGGCATAGACTACAATCGCTACTTTATCCTGAGGCCGCAGTTGTTCCGCCAGCACTTTAAATGCCCGTTTTACCAGGGGTAATTTATTCTCCTCATCCATAGAGCCCGAAACATCCAGCAGGAATACCAGGTTGGTGGCAGGAAGGTCTTTGGTGTCTACCTGTTTGCTTTTTAAAGCAATGCGAACCAGCTGGTGGCCGGTATTCCAGGGGCAGACGGCCATGTCGGCATAAATGGCCACCGGATCTTTACCAGTGGGCGCCTTATAGCGATAATCAAAGTAATTGATCATTTCTTCTACTCTTACCGCATCCGGAGGTGGCAGCTCGCCATTATTCAGGAATCGGCGCATATTGCTGTAGGAGGCCCGGTCCACATCAATACTGAAGGTGCTTAAAGGCTGATCAGTAGCGGCGTGGAAGGTATTTTCGTTGATGGTGCTGTAATCTTCTGTATTAGGAGTCGGGCTGTAATAATAACTGGGAGGAGCTGCATTGGCGGTTACACCGGCAACACGGCCAGCCAATGCCCTTTGTACGTTATCTCCCTGTGTAGCTGGAACAGCATATTCAACAATTGCCGAAGGGGCTCTGGAACCATATAGAGTCTGAGTTTCCTTCATAACATACCGGTTCTTCTGACCTGCTTTGATCACCTGCTGTAGCTTGTTTAGCTTCACATTCAAGGTGGTTTGGGTGGCGGTGAGTTTTACCTCCGCCTGTTTGTAATTGGTAGCAGTTATCTCAATAGTTAACGCCCCTGCCGGTACTTTCAGGCTGAAAGCTCCTTTGGCGTCTGTAGCCGTTAAAAAATCTGTGCCTTTTACACGTACCACTGCATTGGCGATGGGGGAGGAGGCAACTTTGTCGGTTACTATACCGGTGATGGTTCGCTGTTGCCGGGCAGCCGCAGTAAATGCCACCAGGCAGTTGAGCAATAGTAAAGCAAGATATTTTTTCATGGCGATATCATTTTCTGCCAATAGGATGGTCTGGAGGTCCCCGTTTCCATAAATCGTAAAAAAAATATTTTAAAACTACCTTTGCTGAAATTTTTGTCAATGGTATATAACGTGATTGGCACCATGTCTGGTAGCTCATTAGACGGACTGGATATAGTTTTTGCAGAACTGACGGAGATACGCGGACAGTGGACCTATGCGATCAAAGCCTCGGAGAGCCTGCCTTATGAGCCGGAATGGGTGGAGAAACTGTCCCAGGCCACTACGCTGTCGGCCAGGGATTACCTGTTGCTGCACACCGCTTACGGACATTATACCGGGCAACGTATCCTCTCTTTTATAGAAAAGAATCAACTGGATCATAAAATACATTTCATTGCCTCCCATGGCCATACTACCTTCCATATGCCGGCAGATAAAATGACGGCACAACTGGGAGATGGCGCAGCTATCACGGCGGTGACCAGTTTACCCGTCATCTCGGACCTGCGTGCCGTAGATGTGGCGCTGGGCGGACAGGGAGCACCTATTGTCCCTATTGGTGAAAAATACCTGTTCCCGGGATACCAGTACTGGCTGAACCTGGGTGGCATTGCCAATATTTCGGCACAACTGCCGGAGCAATTTGTGGCCTTCGATATTTGCCCGGCCAACAGGGTGCTGAATGCCCTGGCGGCAGCGCTGAACAAGCCATATGATGACGGTGGCGCCCTGGCAGCAGGTGGGGTAGCGGACAATAGCTTACTGGAGCAACTGAATCAACTCTCTTATTATACCGCCCCCTGGCCCAAATCGCTGGCCAACGACTTTGGTATAAATACCGTACTGCCTATAATAGCACCTATGCGCATATCTGTGCAGGGTAAGCTGCGTACCTATGTAGAGCATATAGCTACGCAGGTAACAAATGCCGTAAAAGCATTGAAAGCACAAATGCCGGAAGGACCGGGAAAAATGCTGATCACCGGTGGGGGCGCTTTTAACACTTTTCTCGTTAATACTATTCAGCAACAGCTGGAACCACTGGGCATTACTATTGAAATACCTGATGAACAGGCCGTGAGTTTTAAAGAAGCGCTGATAATGGCCCTGATTGGAACTTTGCGCTGGAGACAGGAAGATAATATATTGAGTGGGGTTACAGGTGCTTCGAGAGATTCGATTAACGGAGCACTATGGACCTGTTAAGCTTTTAGCCATTAGCTTTTAGCTTTTAGCAAAAATGCAGCGAAGACATGAGCGTAGTTATTGTTTAACTTTTGCTGATGTTTTCGCTGCATTTTTGCTAAAAGCTAATGGCTAACAGCTAAAAGCTGAAAAGTATCTCCATCAAATAGTCCGAGGTCGCTCAGTTTTAAATGGGGGATGACCAGCAGGGCCATAAACGACAGGGTCATAAAAGGAGATGCCAGTGTGGAACCCAGATCCTTGGCTGCTTTGTCGAGTGCGCTGTATTGTGCGGCCACCGTATATCCGTCGAGGTTACTCATTAATCCGGCTACGGGTAATGGCAATACCTGTGCTGTGTTGTTGGTTACCACGCTGATGCCACCCTGTTCGGCTATCACGGCATTGATGGCAGCAGCAAGACTTTCATCATCAGTACCTACTGCAATAATATTATGGCTATCGTGGGCAACAGAAGATGCTATGGCGCCATGTTGCAGACCAAATCCCCTGATAAATGCTACTGCAGGTGGTGCTGCCCGGTATCGGTTTACCACTGCCAGTTTTAAAATATCTTTTTCGGTGCTGCCTTGTAATACACCATTGCTGACAGGTAATGATGCGGTGATGGCATTGGTAATCAGTTGTCCGTCCAAGGCTTCTATCACTTTTGCCGGCAGGATGGTAGCGCTACTATCACTAACGGGTATACGAAAATCATCTGCCTTTACTGGTGCGCATACAAAATTGTTAACCGGTGTAGAAGGAATGGAATCGATGAGTGTATGGCCGTTTTCCGCGACTTTTATACCGCGGATATATGTTGCGAGAATGTTAAAGTTTTGAAGATCATCTACTATAATAAAATCTGCCGGATCATTCTCCTTCAGTAACCCGTTATCCAGCTTGTAATGCAGTACCGGGTTGATACAGGCGGCCAGTAATATTTTAAAGAGATCAATGCCGTAAGCCAGCGAGCGTTTTACCAGCAGGTTAATATGTCCTTCTTCGAGGTTGTCAGGATGCTTGTCATCACTGCAGAACATGATCCTGGTGGCATGGTCGTGCAACAGGGGATATAGTGCTTCAAAGTTTTTGGCGGCGCTTCCTTCCCGGATGAGAATATGCATGCCATGTTGCAGTTTATCCAGTGCTTCTTCTATCGTAAAACATTCATGATCGGTGCTGATGCCGGCTGCGATATATTCGCGGGCAGCTTCGCCGCGAAGGCCTGGAGCATGGCCATCCACGGGCTTATTCACTTTTTTGGCGGCGGCTATTTTGGCCAGTACTTCCGGGTCTTTGTGCAGTACGCCCGGGAAATTCATCATTTCAGTAAGGTATTTGATATCATCGCGTTGCAGCAGTGTTTCCACGTCGGCCACGCTGACAGTAGCGCCAGCTGTTTCAAAAATCGTAGCCGGTACACAGGAGGGCGCACCAAAGTTAAACCGGAAAGGTACTTTTTTCCCATTCTCCAGCATGTATTCCACTCCTTTTATGCCCATTACATTGGCGATTTCATGAGGGTCGCTGACAGTAGCAATGGTGCCGTGAACAACCGCCAGCCGCGCAAATTCCGAAGGAATGAGCATGGAGCTTTCTATGTGTACATGAGCATCTGTAAAGCCTGGGAGCAGGTAGTTCGGATATTTGTTGTTGTTGCGTTCAATCCTGCGGATATAGCCTTCTTCGATATGCAGTGTGGCCGGATATATTTCCTGTTGCAGTATATCAACCAGGTTGCCTGAAATCTGGAATGTATTCATGCTGTAAATCTAAGGAATAGGTCGCATTTTCAAGCCTGGCTTATTTTTTGGAAAGATGCGCAGGAGATGTTTTTTGGTTATCTTTATTTGCCTAAAAAACGGGCATCAAAAATTCTTTTATGACAAGGATTAAATTTTTTACGCTGTTAGCGGCGCTGTTGATAGCAGGGGCAGCCACTTATGCTCAAACTGTAGATGAAATCATCGCAAAGAATATTGTCGCCATGGGCGGACAATCGAAGCTGAAAGATATTAAATCGCAGTATATAGAGGGCAACATGGAAGTGCAGGGTATGACGGTACCTATCAAAAGATGGGTGAAGCAGGATGAAGCCATGCGTTTAGTGTTTACTGTACAGGGATCGGATAACATTCAGGTAGTAACGCGGACCAATGGATGGAGCCTGATGCCGGTGATGATGCAAACGCAGGCACAGGATATGGATCCTCAGATGCAGAAGCTGATGCAGAGCCAGCTGGATGTAAGAGGAGAGTTGTATGATTATAAAAACAAAGGCAAAAAGGTAGAGTTGTTAGGAAAAGATTCTGTAAACGGATCTCCTGCCTATAAGCTGAAAATCACGTCAGCAGATGGTTTAGTGGGTACCGCTTTCCTGGATGCCAAAACTTATTTGTTAGTGAAAGCTACTAATAATGTGAATCTCCAGGGGCAGGATGTGGAAGTAGTAACAATGATGTCTGATTATAAGAAAACGCCGGACGGGCTTGCGTATCCGGGTACTACTGAACAGAGTCCGGGTGGAGTGAAAATCAACATTATGAAGATAGAAACGAATCAGCCGGTGGCAGATACTCTGTTTTCAAAGCCACAGTAATATTTTTCATTCAGATCAGCTGGTGTTACCGGAAATGTTTCTTTATCACCGGCTGATCTGAATTGCTCATTATTTATATAGTGTGGTCATTGCTTTGGCTTCTTCTGCCATTTTTTTTGCCAGGTGTGCCGGCTGCAGCACTTTTACCTGGGCGCCATAACTGAGCAGGGTCATGGTGAGTTCCGGGTTGATAACAACGTTCAGGGATATACGGCATTCTTTGCTGTTATCTTCTACTACTTTCTGAGAAGCGTGAATAGGCTGTGATTTCACATATTTCCCTTGCCGGGGCACAAAACTCAGCAGTACATTTTCGGGTTCTCCGTCATGTACCGTGATGCCGATAGCGTGTTGAAAATAGCTGGCATCATCAAAATTCTTTTCATCAAAATGTTTATTGGTAGGCCAGAGTTTCACGACCCTGTCCAGTGCAAATGTAACTACAGCGCCTCCGCGGGTTTGCTGGCTTTTTCCGATGAGGTAAAAGCGGTGCTGATATTCACGCAGGTGATAAGGTTCTACCCAATGTTCCTTGGGCTCATCGCGGTCAAAGCTCTGGTAGGCGATGCGTATAACTTCCAGGTTTTTGATGGCGTCTACTATTTCCGGAATATGCTCTGCTCCTTTGTATTGAGACGTGCGGGTAAACTTGATCAGGCCTTTATGTTGCAGGGCTTCCCTGTTCATTTTGAGGCTGGCGGCTATTTTCAGAATAGCATCTTCAAACTGTTGTACCACCGGTAAACTGCGGAATTGTTCCAGTATGCCGATTGCTATTTCCAGTCCCTGCAGATCTGCTTCTTCAATAGGAGAGTTACCAATGGAAAAACCTTCTTCCGAATAGCGGTAGGTGCCACTACTGCGGTCGTACACAATAGGCGCCATATAATTCAGTTCCGGGTCCTGGCGCATGTCCTGGATGTCTTTCTGGATGGTACGGACAGATATTCCTGTTCCCATTTTATCAGATACATATTCTATCAGGTCTTCCAGGGTAGGTTTGGGCTTCTGCTTGTTGCGCAGGCGCTCGTCAATCCAACGGTAGCGCGACACCGCGTCTTTGTTCTTTGGCAAAAGATAAAATTTAGGTAATAAAAATACGCAATTCCAGCTTTTGCAAACAGGAATAAAAAAATTATAGCGAAAAGATCACTACGCAAATTCTTTGCGTGCAGCGCGGTTAGATTTGTATTGTTATTAAAACCTGATGGTTATGAATAAGGTAAATACAACAACAGCTATTACGCAGATGCAGGCTATTTCAATTGGGCAGATCATTATGGATGATTCCAATTACCTGACGCTCTGGGGCCAGGTGCTACAGGATAATGTGTGGTACCCCTGTGATTTTGTAACGACTTATGAAGTAATGAATACCATGCTGCGTTTCAGCCAGGATAAGCATGACGCTGTGCAGATGACGATTGTGAAAAAGCTGGAAGACATGTGTCGTGTTCCGGATATTATTGATCTGGAAGCGGAACTGGGCACGACAGTGGTTTTTGATAACCTGATTTTTTATATGAGAAGGCCCTGCCTGCAGCAGGATGATAACTGGGAGGCATATGCGGATGAAGAGTGTTACTATATAGAAAGGGTAGTACAACTACCTGTTGTGCCCATCCTGCCACCCGCTGCACGCTATGATGCCGATGATATTCACGAGAGAATGGAGTACTGCATACAATTACTCCATGATGCCTATAACCTATACCTTGGATTTATTGAGATAGAACTCGGGGATGAAGCTGCCCGAATAAAAGCCGGATTGGAGGATGATAACAAATTCAGTATGGCTTATTATGCCTGGCAGCTACATACCTCAAATACTTAAACCCCTGTCATCCATATTTTTATCTATTGTAGTGCCCCTTTTATCTGTTGACCTTAACCCCTTAGTATCCATTTGAATTAACCCTGTTGTACATTGTTTGTTAGCCCCAATTCCCTCTCCCAGGAAAAAATATCAGTTAAATTGAGAAAAAATTCCCTTAAAGTCTATAAATTTTGTAGGAAAATGCTATTTTTGGTCAATTAAATCGTAGTACTATGAGTTTAAGACTGGGAGATGTTGCTCCTAATTTCAAAGCCAATACCACTTTAGGAGAGATAGATTTTTACGATTTCCTCGGTGAGGGTTGGGGTATATTGTTTTCGCACCCGGCAGATTTTACTCCGGTATGTACTACTGAGTTAGGTAAAACGGCTTTATTAGCGGAGGAATTCGCAAAACGCAATACTAAAGTACTGGCTGTCAGTGTAGATCCATTGGATAAACACCTGAGCTGGATAAATGATATTAACGAAACACAACAGTGTGACGTAACTTTTCCTATTATTGCAGATGAGAATAAAACAGTGGCTAATTTGTATGACATGATTCATCCAAATGCCTCTGAAACTTTTACAGTAAGATCCTTGTTTATCATAGGACCAGACAAAAAAGTAAAACTCATCATCACTTATCCGGCCTCTACCGGCAGAAATTTCGTTGAAGTACTGCGTGTACTTGATTCTCTGCAGTTGACTGCTAAATACAGTGTAGCTACTCCGGCAGACTGGAAAGATGGTGAAGATGTAATCGTTACGGCAGCAGTGCCTACTGCAGATATCCCTGCACGTTTTCCGAAAGGCCATAAAATTATCAAGCCTTACCTGAGAACAACACCGCAGCCAAACAAATAATACCACAAAGAAGCCGAAAGGCTCTTCTTATAAAGATTTTTTAATGGTTKGTTTTTGATTTTTACGAAACGGGGATTTCTCCCCGTTTTTTTTATGCGCGTAAGTTTTTGTCTTTGCTCAGGATTATACCAGACCAAGTTGAAAACCAGGGAGATAGTGTAAATTTTAAGCATAAAGTTTAGTCAATCTATAAAGGAAGAATGCTGCAGATCTAAGGCTAGTAGCTACCTGACAGCCTGCATCACGGATATCGATGCTATGCTTAGCACCCGCTGAGTACGTATAGTATCACTACAGTAGAGGTGGACTTGAGGTGGACTTGATGCGGGGATGAGGTGGACTTGATGCAGGGGCGAGTTCCGGATATATGACCAGGATGAAATTGCATCAGAAGATGGATGGAGGTCAGAACTGGCCAGCAGCACTGCTTCTGTACCAGGCTGAAGCAATGGAAAGAGATATACCATTTTTGCCTTGGGACGGGATGATACTGATGTAGATGATTTTCACGATTTTCCGGATTATGGCTAAAAAGAAGAGGGAAGATATTAGCGAACTTATCCGCTTATATCTTCCCTCTTCTTTTAAAATCATCTGTATCACAAAGAAAAAATCGTGAAAATCATCTACATCAGTATCATCCTGAACAAAGACAAAACCCGCATTATTCTTCGCTGCCCACAGGCTGTTTGCCACGATGCTTACGCAACTGCGTCAGCAGGGCGCTCATATCTTTCGGCAAAGGTGCCTCAATAGTATATTCTTTGCCATTTGGATCCTTAAAGATCAGCATTGACGCATGTAACGCCAGTCTGCTCAATAAAGGACGCTCTTCTTCTGTATGCTTGCCCAGTTTGAATTTCTTCTTGATACTGGATAACAGCACTGGTTCAGCACTTCCATAAAATTCATCTACAGCAATTGGATGCCCCAGGAATTTCATGTGAACCCTGATCTGGTGCGTACGGCCGGTGTGAATCTGCATTCTTACCAGGCTATAAAGACCAAATTCTTCCAACACTTCATAATCAGTAGAGGAGGGCTTGCCTTTTCTGTTGGTGACCATTTTACCTTTCTGTACTGGGTGTTCCATAATCCCTTCACTTACATTGCCTTGCTTGGGCGTAGGCTGGCCACTTACCAGCCCCAGGTAAAACTTTTTCACGTCCCTGCTTTCAAAAAGCTGAGAGAAGTATTTATGTGCTGCTTCGTTGCGTGCAAACAGGATAATACCACTGGTTTCACGGTCCAGTCTATGCACCGTAAATATTTCACCATAAGCCTTTTTCATGATAGCAATCAGCGATGCTAACTCATTATCATGACGATCAGGCAGGGTAAGCATTCCTGACGGCTTGTTTACAACAACAAAATCAGGCGTTTCGAGTATAATATGATCAACTAATCGCATCAGGTTATTCGGCAGTTATTTTTTAAAATGTTTCAGCAGGATGACCTCTTTTTCATTGAGGAAGCGCCATTGGCCGCGGTTCAATGTTTTTTTGGTAAGACCTGCGTACATTACACGATCCAGCTTTTCTACCGTATACTCCAGGTGCTCAAAAATACGACGCACAATACGGTTTTTACCGCTGTGAATTTCAATGCCCACTTGCTTTTTATCCTTAGGATCTACGTAGCCGAGTGCATCTACAAAGGCAACACCATCTTCCAGGGTGACACCTTCAACGATTTTTTCAAAGTCGCCTTTTGTCAGCGGCTTATCCAGTTCTACCTGGTAAATCTTTTTGATGTTGTGCTTGGGATGTGCCAATGTTTGTGCCAGTTCACCATCGTTGGTGAGCAGCAACAGACCGGAAGTATTGCGGTCCAAGCGGCCCACAGGATACACCCTTTCATTTTCAGCAGCGTCCTGGATCAGATCCATTACGGTTTTGCGGCCTTCAGGATCATCAGTAGTGGTGATGTAGCCTTTCGGTTTGTTGAGAAGAATGTATACCAGGTTTTTGGTTGGCGTAATCTTTTTATCCTGCATTGTTACCACATCACTGCTGGTAACTTTGGTAGCCGGTTCAATTACTACCTTACCATTTACGGTTACCTTTCCTTCTTTGATCAGGTCTACCGCTTTTCTGCGGGAGCAAAGACCACAATGGGCTACAAATTTGTTCAACGGCATTTCACCGGGGCCAAAAATGCTTTCCTTACCTTCTTGTTCTTGATCGCCCCTTACTTTGCCGCCTTTTTTTTTATCTTGTTTATCCGCGAAACGTTCATTGGTTTTATCAAAGAACTTTTTACGGTTAAACCCGCTCGGAGTATCTCTTTCGGCGGATTTTCCACCTTTTTTATTTTCACCGTGAAAGTGGAAAGCGCTATCGTCGCCTTTTTTGGCTCCTGCTCCGTAGGTACGTTTACGTGGTGGTTTTGCACCACCGTTGTCTTCTTTATCGAAGCTACGGGTACGTTCCGGGCGTTCGCCATCTTTTCTGAATGCGCTGAATGCACGATCACCGGCTGGTTTGTCTTTTTTGTCGCTGTCGAAGCCACCGCGTTTGTGTGCAGGCTTTTCATCGCTGTCAAAGCGTTTACGCGCGCCAGGTTTGTCGTCACGTTTGTGGCCGCCGAAAGAGCGTTTCTCGTCTTTATCACCGAAGCTACGTTTAGGTCTGTCTTCGCTGCTACCGAAACTGCGTTTAGGTCTTTCGTCTTTATCACCGAAGCTACGCTTAGGTCTGTCTTCGCTGCTACCGAAACTGCGTTTAGGTCTTTCGTCTTTATCACCGAAGCTACGCTTAGGTCTGTCTTCACTGTTACCGAAGCTGCGTTTAGGTCTTTCATCTTTATCCCCAAAGCTGCGCTTAGGTCTGTCTTCACTGTTACCAAAGCTGCGCTTAGGTTTATCTTCACTATCGCTGCTGAAAGTACGTTTGCGCTGCGGCTTATCGTTGCCTAGGCTATCGGTAGCCGGTCCGTGTTTGCGGGCTGGCCTGCCGGTACTGTCGAAGGTGCGTTTGCGGAAAGAAGGTTTCTCATCACCCGATTTCTCGCCTTCAAAGCGTGGTTTACGGGAAGATGGTCTGTCATCTCCACTGCGGTTATCTTTTGCAGATGCCCTTCCTGGCCTTTCGCCATCGGCGGAGGAGCGGTTGCGGTTGCCTGCTGGTTTGTCGCTTTTACCAAACTTATTATCCCTTGATGGGCCAAACCCTTTTTTAGCAGGTTGTTTTTTCTTCATAAATTATTATTGATTGATGATCATGCGTGCATGACCAATAGAAATATTATTGTATGATCAGCCTTTATTGGCCAGTTGTCCACATGCAGCATCGATATCTTTACCACGACTGCGGCGCAGCCTTGCATTCACCCGGTTTTTTGTAAGATATTCCATGAACTCTTCTGCGGTCTGTGAATCCGGCTTTTGAAAACGGGCCGCATCGATCGGATTGTATTCGATAATGTTCACCAGGTCGGCAGGTACCTGCCGGTAAATTTTAATCAACTCATCTGCATCTTCTTTTGAGTCGTTAAAATCTTTGAAGAGAATATATTCGAAAGAAATTTCATTTTCGGTAGCCTTGTAGAAGTAGTTCAGTGCAGCTATCAATTCCTTCAAATTGTTGGAATCGTTGATAGGCATGATTTCACTGCGCTTTTTATCATTCGCGGCATGTAAAGAAATGGCGAGGTTAAAACGTACTTTATCGTCACCCAGCTGCCGGATCATTTTGGCCACACCAGCGGTTGACACGGTAATACGCTTGGGCGACATTCCCAAACCATCAGGAGAAGTAATGCGTTCTATGGCATGCAATACGTTCTTATAGTTGAGCAGGGGCTCACCCATGCCCATAAATACGATATTGCTCAGTTTTTTGCCATATGATTTCAGGGCTTGCTGGTTTATCAGCGCCACTTCATCATAAATTTCATCGTAGTCCAGGTTACGTGCACGATCCATATAGCCCGTAGCGCAAAACTTACAGCTTAAACTACATCCTACCTGGGAAGACACACAGGCGGTTTGCCTGCTATCTGTCGGGATCAGCACACCTTCTACCAGGTGGTTATCATGTAAGCGGAAACGACTCTTAATGGTACCATCGCTGCTCTGTTGTACAGTATCCACCTTTACAGCTGGCAATGAAAAATGTTCTGTTAGCTTTTGTCTTAATTCCTTGGAGAGATTGGTCATAGCTTCAAAACTATCAGCATGACGCAGCCAGAGCCACTCATACACCTGTTTTGCGCGGAAAGGCTTTTCACCTATTGACCCGAAATATTCCTGTAAAGCCGGTAAACTTAAATGCCGGATGTTTTTATTGTCAGACTTCATTATTGACCATTAATTGAGCAAATGGCTGCCTTACGGCAGTCGGAAAGTAACGGCAAAGATACGTAATATTGGCGTACTGACAGAATGTGCCTTTAAAAGTAATGCCACAGCCGTTTCCAGCTGTGGCATCTGTGTAAGTTATGTATTCRGTTTATTTCATCCATATCGCCGCAAAGCGGGAAGAATTGTCGTATCCCTGGATACGATACAACTGAAATCCCTGGCCTGTGAGGTCGTTGAATTTGGCCTGGTAATCAGCCGGACTCATATTCATGTAAGAATAATATGCTTTGCTTTTAGGCCACCAGAGTCCTCCTACGTTGTTCTGGTTACCGTTTTCCTCCACATTCACATTCACGGTCATCAGACCCGCCTTATTCATTTCATCGAATTTTTTGGCAAAATCGGTGGTATTCATGCCATAATACATATAAAATCCACCCGGATTGCTGCTACCAAAAACACCGGCATGATAGCGTTTGCCTCCCACATAATACGCTACATGTTCTGTTACCCGCATTTTTCCCTGCTCTACGTAAGTTTTCCATTTGGCGGCGTAAACATCATCTGTAACATTGTGTACGGCTGCAAAGTTTTCACCACCACGTTGCTTCCAGATCACGGTAAACAGTGGATTACCGGAATTATCGTTGGTCACAGAAATCTGACGGGGAATATAGCCCTTGCCATAATACTCATCAAAGTATTGCTGGTATTGGGTGGCGCTCATATTAATACGGCAATACCATTGCGATGGCAGCCCATACTGGAAAGAGCCGGAGGCCAGGTATTTGTTGCCTGACTTATGTACGCTCAGGGTTTGCAGCGCCATGCCCATACCGGTATAATAGCCCCAGTAGCGGGTGATATGCTCTACCGGCACATTGTGAAAAGAAGGATAGAAAGGTGCAAAGAAGCGGTTAAAGGCACTGTTGGCACCTATGTCATAACAATCAATGTTACTGTTATCAGCTTTAGCGTAAACGCCATAGGCATCTACCTCCATCCAGTCTACACCTGTAGAAGGATTAGGGCTTTTAATCCATAGCATAAAGTGAAGGTGATTATTAGCGGTATTAGGATCACTGGGCGTACCATCCTGGTTAAGCCCCCATCCTGCGCCGCCAAAGCCGGTGTTGCCGGACCAGGCGATCTGCTGGCCTGCATATACCTGATCTCCGGCTTTTACCTTCAGCTTCTGTTCATTGGTACCCCATAACAGTTTGGAAGGGTTAGGAAGATTAGCGAATTTCTTGTACTTGGTATCCCGCGCATCTTTGTTAGATGGGTCGCTTACAGGTGTATTTTTCGCGTTTTGTACATCATGATCAAAACCACCGCGCAGGTGGAAATAGCCAGTGCGGTAAAGCGTTCCATCGGAGCCGGTATGCTCTATGATCACCACATTACCAAAGAAGGCATCCCACATGGCGGTTACCACTTTGCCGGAAGCCGAGGCATACACACCAAAAGTGGGGTCAATTCCAGGACCATAGGCATCGGATGTTTTAAGAAAATCTACAGAGCCATGGCCGCTTCCACTGTCATAGATCCAGGCGCCGGCAGGATACACTTTACTATTTGTAAACGGCATGAAGAAAGGCACTTTGGGCGTCAGGCTTTCTGCGTAGGTCCGCGCATCTGCTTCATTGCCAAATACAGAAGCGGGCGATGCATAAAAGAGATTTTTATTAGCTGCCTGGTCTTTAATGGTATAGCCACAGCATCCAATTGTAACGGTAGGTGTGGTGCAGAATGCAGGCATATTTCCCTTCATAACAGTCACCTTGTTAGGGGGAAGTAAATGGAGGTTGTCTACACTGATCAGCTCAGCTTTGCCGTCAGTAATGCGATTCCATTTAGGCGCGGCCCTCAGCGCCCTTACATTAACATTGCTGCGTAAAGCAGGATTAGCTACCGGTTTTTGTTGCCGGGAAGGTTCTTCACCTTCCATCATTTTAGCGGTAGGCTTAATAGGTCTGTAAAGTAATTCAGACAGATTTGCATCATTTTCTCCTGGTGGTACCTGCGCTTTGGTGATCATGGGAATGGTGCACAGCAGGGCTGCGAGCCACAGGAGGCTACGTACGTGTTTCATTCTTTTTGGGGTTAATATTTATTAAATATGATAAATGATAGGTTGCAAAGCTAACTAACTGCGGAAATGGATCAAGCACCATTTCGTGAAAGGCGGTAATAGGATTATATCTGGCGGGTTTTGTATTTCTGCCGCAATAAATGAGGGCGATGTTTTATTGGCCGAGTTGGCAGGATATGTTTTATTTGCATATAAACCAAAACACTTACATGCAAGTTGCTTACATAGTAGATGCAGTACGTACACCTATAGGCCGCTATGGTGGCGCTCTAAGCACTGTCCGCCCGGACGACCTGCTGGCGCATGTGATCAAAGCATTAATGAAAAGAAATGCGACTTTAGATCCCGCTGTAATTGAAGATCTGATAGCCGGAGCAGCCAATCAGGCCGGAGAAGATAACAGGAATGTTGCCCGTATGGCTGCTTTGTTGGCCGGATTACCGGTAACAGTAGCTGGTAATACCGTAAATCGTTTATGCGCTTCCGGTATGCAGGCCATTATGGATGCTGCCCGTGCAGTGATGTGCGGAGAAGGCGATGTGTACCTGGCCGGCGGCGTGGAAAGTATGACCCGGGCACCATTTGTAATGCCGAAGTCAGATGGAGCTTTCAGCCGCAAAACGGAGATATATGATACTACTATCGGCTGGCGCTTTACCAATAAGCAGCTGGCAGACATGTATCATCCGTACGCAATGGGAGAAACAGCAGAAAATGTAGCAAACCAATGGAATATCGGAAGAGAAGAACAGGACATTTTTGCTTTACGCAGCCAAACCCTTTACAAACAGGCATTGGATGCCGGTAGATGGCAGGATGAAATTGTGCCGGTAGAAATTACACCTAATAAAGAGGAACAGGTGATCTTTTCAAAAGATGAGCATCCCCGGGAAACCACGTTGGAAAAGCTTTCCGGACTGCGTCCTGCTTTTGCAAAAAATGGTTCTGTGACAGCGGGAAATTCTTCCGGTATCAATGATGGTGCAGCTGCAGTATTGATTGTATCTGAAAAAGCGTTGAAACAGTTTAACCTGCAACCACTGGCGCAGATAAAGAGTATGGCGGTGGCGGGAGTGGACCCTTCTATCATGGGAATAGGTCCGGTACCAGCTTCCACGAAAGCGTTGCAACGTGCAGGTATCACTATAGATCAGTTGCACCTGGCGGAGTTGAATGAAGCTTTCGCGGCGCAATCAATAGCATGTATACGTGACCTGGCGTTGAATCCTGATATCGTAAATGTGAATGGAGGAGCGATTGCCATCGGGCATCCGTTGGGTTGTAGCGGTGTACGTATTACTACCACGTTATTACATGAAATGAAACGCAGACCAGGGGCTAAATACGGCCTTGCTACCATGTGTGTGGGTGTAGGGCAGGGCGCTGCAATGATATTTGAAAAGGTGTAGTTTTTGAATAAGAGGAGCAGGAAAAGTTCAGTAGGGTTTCCCTAAAATACCGAGCGGTCGGACATTACATCCGGCCGCTCGTTGCTGGCAAGCAAAAAAAAGGGTTCATCATAGACAGATTTGTTTCTCCGTCATCATTTTCCGGAGATTGATCAGACCGTAGCGCATCCGACCTAATGCTGTATTAATACTCACTTGCGTGAGATCTGCAATTTCTTTAAAACTTAGTTCTGCGTAATGGCGGAGAATAATTACTTCCCGTTGCTCTTCCGGCAGCATGTCCAGCATTCTGCGAACGCGGTCATGGCTTTGGCGGGTAATCATTTTTTCTTCTGCGCAACTGTCACTGAATCCCAGTACATCAAAGATGTCTTTATCATCACCTGTTCTTATCATAGGTGTACGCTTGATCTTCCTGAAATGATCTACACACAGATTATGTGCAATGCGCATCGCCCAGGGTAAAAACTTCCCTTTCTCTGTATAACGTTCAGCTCTGATAGTATCAATAATCTTAATGAAGGTGTCCTGGAAAATATCCTCTGCGAGGAAAGAATCTTTCACCAGTAATAGGATAGAAGTGAACACCTTGTCTTTGTGACGGTGCACCAACTCTTCTAATGCGGAAGAATGTCCCTTTTTAAAGAGAGTAATCAACTGCTCATCGCACAATTTGTACATTACTTGCATAAACTTCTACAACTAGGCGGGTTAGTAAATAAATTACAGTATTACAGCCAGTTTGGTTGTTTTAATTAAGTAGAGTTTAGGCGATATTGAACAGTTTAAGTTAAAGATAAATTTTTGGTAAATCCAGCGAGATAGATCTGGTCCTATGCAAATATAAAAGAATAGTTCAATAAAACAAATAATAAAAAATAGCTTTTCGCCTTTCGTTATTAGCTTATAGCGTATTGTGGACGCATATAAAAACCTAACTTCTGCACTAACATCTTTTCCCTTAAATTTGTTCTGTCATGGCAACAAAAGTAAAGAAACAAACAAGTATAATTGATCCTCAGGAAGTTAGCCCGCAGGACCACATATTCATAAAAGGCGCCAGGGTACATAATCTCAAGAATGTAAGTGTATCTATCCCCCGTAGTAAGTTGGTAGTTGTTACCGGTGTGTCCGGTTCAGGGAAGTCTTCCCTCACCATGGACACCTTGTATGCGGAAGGGCAACGGAGGTATGCTGAAAGCTTAAGTTCTTACGCCCGTCAGTTCCTGATGCGTATGAATAAGCCCGATGTAGATTATATCAAAGGCATCTGCCCTGCTATAGCCATTGAGCAAAAAGTTATTACCCGTACTCCCCGGTCTACCGTGGGATCTATGACGGAAATTTATGACTATCTCCGGCTACTGTTTGGCAGAGTGGGCAAAACATATTCTCCCATCTCCGGAAATCTGGTAAAAAAACATGAAGTAAGCGATGTGGTAGATTATATCACCAGGCTGAAAAATGGCAGCAAAGTATTGCTGTTGGCTCCTTTTCGCCGGCACGCCAAAAGAGAGGTAAAGGAAGAACTGAATATACTGCTGCAAAAAGGCTTTTCCCGTTTATACGTTCCCGGTAGCGAAGGCACCGGCTTATTACGTATCGAAGAACTGCTGGAGCAGAAGAAAATAACAGTATCTGCTGATGCCTGGGTGCTGATAGATCGTCTGGTAGTAAAAGATTTTGAAGAAGATGATAAACACCGGATTGCCGATAGCGTGCAAACTGCGTTTTACGAAAGTGAAGGCGACTGTTATGTGGAAGTAGATGGGAAAGAAACCATCCACTTTGCCAATCGCTTTGAGCTGGATGGTATTGCATTCGAAGAACCGGTGCCTAATCTCTTCTCCTTCAATAACCCCTACGGTGCATGCCCTACCTGTGAAGGGTTCGGGCAAACACTGGGTATAGATGCTGACCTGGTAATACCAGACAAGCGCTTAAGCGTTTTTGAAGGCGCTATTGCCCCCTGGCGTGGAGAAAAAATGGGCGAATACAAAGAAGCGCTCATTAAAACCGCCCGTAAGTTCGGTTTCCCGGTGCATAAACCTATTGCAGAACTGACGGATGAACAAGTGAAATTACTCTGGACCGGAAATGAACATTTCTACGGTCTGAATGAGTTCTTTAAAATGGTAGAGCAAAATCTGTACAAGGTACAATACCGTGTACTGCAGGCGCGCTACCGTGGCCGTACTGTTTGCCCCGAATGTGGTGGTGGACGTTTACGCAAAGAAGCACTGTACATCAAAGTAGGAGAACGCAATATTGCCGAACTGGTAGACCTGCCGGTGTCCGACCTGAAACAATGGTTTGATACACTGCAACTGAATGAATACGAGCAGCAAATAGGTAAACGTATTCTCATTGAAATAAATCATCGTCTTAAAACATTACTGGATGTAGGTTTGGGCTACCTTACCCTAAACAGGGTGGCTAATACCCTGAGTGGTGGGGAAAGTCAGCGTATTCAACTGACCCGCACACTGGGCAGCAACCTGACTAATTCCATGTACATCCTGGATGAACCGAGTATTGGCTTGCATGCCCGCGATACCCATCGATTGATTGCGGTGTTGAAGGAGCTGCGTGACCTGGGCAACACGGTAGTGGTGGTAGAACATGATGAGCAGATGATGGAAGAAGCCGACTATATCATTGATATGGGGCCGCTGGCCAGCCACCTGGGAGGAGAAGTGATCTTTGCAGGCACCTATCCGCAGATTTTAAAAGATGCTAATAGTTTGACAGGTAAATACCTCAGCGGTCAGTTCACCATTGATCCTCCCGCGAAAGTGCGCAAGTGGAAAAAGGCGATCACCATTGAAGGCGCCAGACAACATAACCTGAAAGATATCACCGTTGATTTTCCTTTACAGGTATTAACCGTGATCAGTGGTGTGAGCGGATCCGGAAAAACCACACTGGTAAAGCAGATCCTGTATCCTGCGTTGATGAAACTGAAAGGTGAATTTGCAGAGAGGGTAGGTAATCACAAGGCATTGAAAGGTGCAGTAGATGATGTTACCCAGGTGGAAATGATTGACCAGAATCCTATCGGTAAATCATCCCGTTCCAACCCGGTTACTTATATCAAGGCATACGATGAAATCAGGGATCTGTATTCCAAACAGCCACTGAGTAAAATGCGTGGCTTCCAGCCTAAACATTTTTCTTTCAACGTAGATGGTGGCCGTTGCGATGCATGTAAAGGAGAAGGAGAAGTAATTGTAGAAATGCAGTTCCTGGCAGATGTACATCTTACCTGTGAAAGCTGCGGTGGCAAAAGGTTTAAAGATGAAGTGCTGGAAGTAACCTACAAGAATAAAAATATCTACGAAGTATTGGATATGGGCGTGGATGAAGCACTGGACTTTTTCAAAGAAGAAAAAGATGTGTGCAATAAAATACGCCCGTTGAGCAGCGTAGGATTAGGCTATGTAAAACTCGGACAAAGCAGCGATACCCTGAGTGGTGGAGAAGCGCAGCGTGTTAAACTCGCCTCTTTCTTAGGTAAAGGAAAAGCGCAGGGACATATTATGTTCATCTTCGATGAGCCTACTACTGGTCTGCATTTCCATGACATCAAGAAATTACTGGATTCCTTTAATGCCCTCATAGAACAGGGGCATACGGTGTTGGTGATTGAGCATAACCTGGATGTGATCAGGAGTGCCGACTGGGTGATTGACCTGGGGCCGGAAGGTGGTGTTGGCGGTGGTAATTTGCTGTACGCCGGTGTACCGGATGGGTTGAAGAAAGTAAAAGATAGTTATACAGGAAAGTACCTGTAAGCATATTGGAAAAGGATATTAAAAAGAGCGGCCCGGAGATTACTCCGGGCCGTTTAATGTTTTACGGTATGTATATAAAAGCCAAATTCTTTGAACCATTGGTCTGTCATATCTGACAGCTGTTTGAACCCGAATTGTTTTCGCACCATTTCCAGGATCTCGTCAATGGTGTTGGTATAAATTTCTTCGAATATAAAACTGGAGGGAAGAGTATAAGAAGCAAAGAAAAGGACGTGTTTTTGTTCAAACAGTTGTCCAAATCTGTTGTAATAAGCGCAGATCTCTTGCCTGTTTTTTGCTGTTTCCATGATCCGAAACCTGGAATGCCAACCACTAGTGAATACTATTTTCGGATAAAAACTAACGATGTCTCCAACCTTTTCAAATTCATAGTCGTAGTTATCATAGTAGGAATCGTCCGTTTTATCATTTGCGCTAGCCAGATCATTCCGCCATTGTTCGGTCAGCTGTTCTACAGTGGCTGTTTCGTGCCAGTCTTTCAGTGCTTTAGGAGGTCCGGAATCAAACTCAAGTTCCTTTAATATAGGATCATTATTGATCGTAGTCCCAAAATCCAGGACTGCTGCGGCAGAGAGCCGATGACCTGTAATTACCCTTAAATCTACTCCCATTAAAATCGGTGCTTATCTAAGCCTGTCCAATGATTTGATCAGTTTTTCATCTTTATAAATTCCTCTTACAGCCAGGAATAAAAAAATGATCACTACGATAGGTAAGAAGGAAGCGGGGAGATAGGATGCCGAAACAATGCTTACTCCGCCGGAACTTAATTTATTCGCCGTTTGCTGCACCACATAATATTGGTAAGCGAGGGCGGCAAAACCAAAAAGAATGTTAAAAATTGTCAGGCGAAACTGGAGTTTACGTTTCTTAAAAAGGAAAATAGTGGCCAGCGACAGTAGTATAATAATGATATACAGTACAAACAGGAGATAGTTGCTGGAGGCGTTTACATAAACAGGGTTAGTGCTATTGGTAAGCGTGGCTTTCCACAGATCGAAAGACAGAGCAGCAGCGCCTGCGGCGGCAGCCAATAGCAGATAGAGACTCTGGATGCGTTGTATCATGATATTTATGAATGTTTAACGCTGTAAAAGTAAGTAATTTTAATGGTTAGAATGCTTAATTATGAGGACATATCCCACTATTTGGGTGGATGTGCTTAATGCAATACTTCGTATATTGCACGCCCAATAACAATCTTTATATTTATATGGCAAAGAAACTGAATAAGCAGGATGCGTTAGACTATCATGCAAAGGGCAGGCCGGGTAAAATTGAAGTCATACCTACA
Source organism: Chitinophaga sp. 10T418 (assembly GCF_056394125.1). NCBI lineage: Bacteria > Pseudomonadati > Bacteroidota > Chitinophagia > Chitinophagales > Chitinophagaceae > Chitinophaga > Chitinophaga sp. 10T418. Next base: position 53,486 of record NZ_JBFTHG010000004.1, on the reverse strand, counting down.
AAGAACACTAAATCGCAATGGGATCTTTCACTCGCTTACTCTCCCGGAGTGGCGGAGCCTTGCAAAGAAATATTCAATGATGTAGAAAACGTTTATAAATATACCGCAAAGGGTAATCTCGTGGGCGTTATCAGCAATGGTACTGCAGTGCTGGGTTTAGGAGATATAGGTCCGGAAGCCGGCAAACCGGTCATGGAAGGAAAAGCGGTATTATTTAAAATATTCGCGGATATAGATGTATTCGATATAGAACTGGATGCAAAAGATCCGGATACTTTCGTTGCCGCTGTAAAGGCCCTGGAGCCTACATTTGGTGGTATTAACCTGGAAGATATCAAAAGCCCGGAGTGTTTTGAAATTGAAGAAAGACTCCGCAAAGAGCTGAAAATTCCGATCATGCATGATGATCAGCATGGTACGGCCATCATTTCTTCTGCCGCCCTGCTGAATGCACTGGAACTGGTAAAGAAGAAAATAGAAAAAGTAAAGATCGTAGTGAATGGCGCAGGAGCTGCTGCCATGGCCTGCGTAAAATTATATGTGGCACTGGGTGCCAGGCCGGAAAACTTTATCATGTTTGATAAAGACGGCGTTTTGAATAAAGATCGGGAAGGTCTTTCTGACAGACATAAACAATTTGTTACCAATACAAAGATAACAACACTGGCAGAAGCTTTGAAAGGTGCGGACGTGTTCCTGGGACTTTCTGTAGGTAACGTGGTGACGGCGGAAATGATTAAGAGCATGGGAAAGAATCCGATCGTATTTGCTATGGCAAATCCGGATCCTGAAATTGCTTACGAAACAGCGATTGCTGCCCGCCCGGATATCATCATGGCTACTGGTCGTTCCGACTATCCCAACCAGGTAAATAACGTATTGGGCTTCCCTTACATTTTCCGTGGTGCCCTGGACGTTAGAGCCACACAAATCAATGAGGAAATGAAACTCGCGGCAGTAAGAGCTTTGGCTGAAATGGCGAAGTCTCCTGTGCCCGATATCGTAAACCTGGCCTATAACGAAAGAAATATTTTCTTCGGACCTAAATATATCATTCCTAAACCACTGGATCCACGCTTGCTGAGCACTGTGGCGCCTGCTGTGGCTAAAGCTGCCATGGATAGTGGTGTAGCGCACCGTCCTATTACGGATTGGGAGGCTTACCGGAATGAGCTGAATCACCGTCTGGGACTGGACAACCAGTTGTTCAGAGTGATCGGTACCAAAGCACGCCGCGATCCAAGGAAGGTGGTATTTGCGGAAGCAGATAACCTGAAAGTATTGAAGGCAGCACAGGTAGTGAACGATGAAGGGATTGCGCATCCTATCCTGTTGGGTAACGAAGCGCGTATCCGCGAACTGATGCTGGAAAACGCTATCGAAATAGACGACGTAGTGATCATCGATCCGAAGAGTGAAGAGATGAAGGAAATGCGTCATCGCTTTGGTGACCTGTTCTTCGAAAAGCGCCAGCGTAAAGGTCTGAACCTGTACGAAGCCCGTAAGATTATGCGGGAACGTAACTACTTCGGTTGTATGATGGTGGAAACAGGCGAAGCTGATGCGCTGATTTCTGGCCTTACCCGTAAATACCCTGATACCATCCGTCCTGCACTGCAGGTAATCGGTATGGAAGAAGGCGCAAAACGTGTAGCCGGTATGTATATCATCGAAACCAAACGTGGACCTTTATTCCTTGCTGATACTACTGTTAACTTCAATCCTACTGCAGAAGAAYTGGCAGATATTACCATGATGGTAGCGAAAGAAGTGAAGCATTTTAATATTACACCACGCATTGCCATGTTGTCGTATTCCAACTTTGGCAGCAGCCAGACACCGGAAGCACAAACCATGAGCAAAGCCCGTGAAATTGTGAAACAACGTGATCCATCTCTCATTGTAGATGGTGAAATACAGGCTGCTATGGCCTTTAACAAAGAGATTCTGAAAGACAATTATCCGTTTACAGAATTACTGGAAGAAGAAGTGAATACCCTCATCTTCCCTAACCTGGCGGCTGGTAATATTGCCTATAACCTTTTACAGGAAGTAGCCGGATTTGATGCGATTGGACCCATTCTGTTAGGAATGAAAAAGCCGGTACATATCCTGCAGTTGGGTAGTACCGTAAGACAAATCGTTAACATGGTGAATATCGCCGTAGTGGATGCGCAGGAAAAATGCTGCAGACAAGCGGAAGAAGAGAAAGGAAAGAAGAAGAAAAAGAAAAGCTAAAAGCATAAAGCGAAAGGCATAAAGCAAAAAGCTATTGTTGCGGAGATTGACATATAATGTTCTCCTCAACAATAGCTTTTTGCTTTATGCCTTTCGCTTTATGCTTTTTCCTATATTTATCCTATGCAAACCATTTCCCGTAAGAAAATATTCTTTCCGATTAACTCTGCTTTCCGCAACTACCTCAAAATGTATGAGCGGGAAGTGAAGCTGCCTTTATCTTACGAGGAACTGCGCTATTATGATCAGTCGATATCCGTGTATGATAAAGAGGGGAAAGATACTTTGTGGGAAACGGTATTTTATCCTCAGAGTATGGTAGGCCCTATTCATGCCGGGCTAAAGCGGGTGTACTCTATCCTGAAAGCAGGCGGGGACCAGGCGGCAGAAGAGCATCTGCATATTGAGCGTATTGACTATTGCACCTTTGGAAATTCTCATCCGTTCCGCATCAAAATCGTCAATAATTACAACGAAGTATACGACTATTTTTATATTAAGATAGCCGATGCGTCCCGCATTTATGGATTGGAACTGGAACATATTTTATCTCCCTACTGGATGAACTTCCTGATAGATGGTAATACCCTGGTAGAAGAACATATTGCCGGCGTGCCGGGAGATCAGTTCATTCTGCACTACCTGAACCGACCGGAGTTTAACCCTAAACGTATCGCCAAAGAGTTCGTGAAATTTAATGAGCGCTGTTTTGTGCGGTTGTTGGGAGATATGCGTTCCTATAATTTCATTTTTGATATTACCCCTGATTTTGATGATGTGCAATTCCGTATCCGCGCCATCGATTTTGATCAGCAGTTTTATGAAGGCAGACGTACTTTATATATGCCGCAGTATTTTAAGGAGAACAAGATATTTGTGGATTTAGCCATTAAGCATCTCAATGCAGAGGTGGTGAAACAATATCAGCAGGAGGAGCGTGCCGTTATTGCGCGCCGTATAAAAGTGCAGCGGCACCGTATCAAAGACCTCCGGGATGTGATTATGACGGACCGGGTTTCGTTCCCTGAAAAAATACAGCAGCTGGGCAACGAACTGGCGGAATATTATCATGATGCAGTTTTTTCCCGTTGCAAAACCATGGGGGAAATTATTGAGCGCAGTTTGAAACGTTTGTTGGTGAGTAGTTTACGTTAACGGCTGTATTAAATCTTAAATTAGGATCTGATTGAAAAAATCCTTCCTATCTTTGGTCAGTTATGGAGTTCAAATTCTTCTATCATTTCGGAAATTTCCTGCTCATGCTTAAAGGCATGTTTTCCCGTCCGGAAAACATGAAGATGTACTGGAAGCAATTTATGCAGCAATGTGTGGATATCGGCGTAGGGTCGTTTGGGATAGTATTTATTATTTCCCTGTTTATGGGAGGTGTAACCACTTTACAAACTGCTTATCAGCTGGTAAGTCCTATCATACCCAAAAGTACCATCGCGCAGGTGGTACGTGATACCATTATCCTGGAATTTGCGCCTACGCTGACCTGTATTGTACTGGCCGGAGTGGTAGGTTCTAAAATAGCTTCGGAGCTGGGTAATATGCGGATATCCGAACAGATTGATGCCCTGGAAATTATGGGGATCAATACCAAGGGATACCTGATTGCCCCCAAAATTATGGCCGCCATATTAATGATACCTGTATTGGTAGCTATTGCCGGTTTCCTCGGTATTTATGGTGGAAAGGCTGCAGGTGAACTGTCCGGAGTTATTTCCGGTGAGCAGTTTATGCAGGGGCTCCGGCAGGAGTTCAAGGCTTACAACGTATTTTTTGCGATGGCCAAATCCTATACGTTCGGATTTATTATTGCCAGCGTATCGGCCTATTATGGCTACAATGTTTCCGGCGGCGCACTGGAAATAGGTAAGGCCAGTACCACCTCCGTTGTGGTGAGCTGTGTGCTGATATTATTCATGGACTATGCGTTAACGGCTATATTACTGTAATCATGATTGAACTGCAAGACATAAGAAAGAGCTTTGGCGAAAAGGAAATACTGAAGGGCGTATCAACAATCATGGAGCCCGGAAAGGTTAACCTGATCATCGGTTCCAGCGGTAGTGGAAAAACCGTGATGATGAAATGCATCGTGGGGCTAATGGGCGTGGATCAAGGAAAAGTACTGTATGACAACCAGGACTTTACCGCCATGGACGAAAAGGAAAAGAAAGTAGTACGCCAGGAAATAGGTATGCTGTTCCAGGGTTCTGCCCTGTTCGACAGTATGACCGTAGAACAAAATGTGATGTTTCCCCTGGAAATGTTCGGTACCGGCAGTATCAAAGAAAAGAAAGCCCGTGTGGAAGAGTGCCTGGAAAGGGTACAACTGAAAGAAGCAGCCAAGAAATTTCCTGCTGAAATCAGCGGTGGTATGAAGAAGAGGGTAGGTATTGCCCGCGCCATCGTGCTTAATCCAAAGTATCTTTTCTGCGATGAACCTAATTCCGGTCTGGATCCGCAAACCTCGTTGCTCATAGATAAGCTTATCACAGAGCTGACCAAAGAATACAATATCACTACCGTTATCAATACCCACGATATGAATACCGTAATGGAAAGCGGTGACCATATTGTATATATGTACCAGGGCCAGAAGCAATGGGAGGGTAGTAATAAAGATATCGTATTCAGTAAGGATCAGCAATTAAACGACTTTATTTTTGCGTCTGAGTTTCTGCGGGAAGCCAAGGAAATGCGGCAGCTGGAAATGTTTAAAGATGGTAAATGGCGGGATCAGCTGAAGAAAGAGCAGGGGGGAGAGAAAGCATAAACGAAAGATATTTTTTCTTTTAATACATTATTATTCCCGGTAGTTGCAGACGAAAGTCGAACTCCCGGGATTCTTTTTTTGATGTAGTTCAGATGCAAATAGTGTATAATTTATCTTAATATGAATATGGTGCCTGCAAAATGGAGGTTAAGATATCCCGGAGTGGCCAATTATTTTCTAAACCAATTGGTAGCTTTATCTTAAAGGTGCTAAATTGCAGAATTATAGAAATCGGCTTATTTTTGCCGTCCAGAAGAATCAGACATATAATATTAAACCAATAAAACAAGCGCGATGAGTGTTTTAGTTAATAAGGATAGTAAAGTGATTGTTCAGGGATTTACCGGTACTGAAGGTACATTCCATGCTACTCAGATGATTGAATATGGTACCCAGGTAGTGGGTGGTGTTACACCGGGTAAAGGTGGCAGCACGCATCTGGAACGCCCGGTATTCAATACGGTGGCCGATGCAGTAAAAGCAACCGGTGCAAATGTTTCTATCATTTTTGTACCTCCGGCTTTTGCAGCTGATGCAATCATGGAAGCTACCGAAGCAGGAATTGCGCTGGTGGTATGTATCACAGAAGGTATTCCTGTGCAGGATATGATCAAAGCGAAAAACTTCCTGCAAGGGACCACTACCCGCCTGATCGGACCAAACTGTCCTGGTGTTATCACTGCAGACGAAGCTAAAGTAGGTATCATGCCTGGCTTCATCTTCAAAAAAGGTAAAATCGGTATCGTTTCTAAATCAGGTACTTTAACTTACGAAGCTGCTGACCAGGTAGTTAAAGCTGGTTTAGGTGTTTCTACAGCAATCGGTATTGGTGGAGATCCAATCATCGGTACACCTACCAAAGATGCGGTAGAACTGCTGATGAATGATCCTGAAACAGAAGGTATCATCATGATCGGTGAAATTGGTGGTAGCATGGAAGCAGAAGCGGCCCAGTGGATCAAAGAACACGGCACTAAACCAGTAGTAGGTTTCATCGCTGGTCAGACAGCTCCTCCGGGACGTCGTATGGGTCACGCAGGTGCGATCATTGGTGGTGCAGAAGATACTGCTGCTGCAAAAATGAAGATCATGGCTGAATGCGGTGTAACCGTAGTTGAAAGCCCTGCTAACATTGGTAAAACAATGGCAGAAGTACTGAGCAAGAAAGCGGTACTGGCATAATTATTATCTGCCGGTAAAAAAATATAACGGGTGAAAAGTGAGCGGGAGTCAATCCATCACTTTTCACCCTTTTTTGTCCCCATTTATGGAAACCATGGAGGTACCTGCATCCTCTCTAAAAGAAGTAACTTACTGTAAATAACGATCCTATATGCGTTTATTCATCGGAATATTCATTGTTTTAATCTTTAGTAGCAACAAGATGATGGCCCAGTTTAATTATGATAACTCGTGGAAGAAGATAGCAGCGCTGGAAGAAAAAGGATTGCCTAAATCCGCACTGGAAGTGGCGAATGACATCTATGCACACGCAGTGAAAGACAAGGCAACCGTGCAACAAATCAAGGCCCTGATCTTTCAACTGAAGTACAACGCCCAGATCAACGACAGCAGCACCCTGCAGAACATGCAGAAAATGGACCAGCAGATTGCTGCCGCCACTGGTGCCCAAAAGGCCATACTGCAAAGTATCAAAGGGGATATGTTGCTCCAGTATTTTCGGCATAACCGCTATCGGTTTTATAACCGTACCGCCATCGCCAATGATGAAGGAACGGATATCACCACCTGGGGCGCGGATAAGCTGCATCAGCAAATTACAGCCGCCTACGAGGCTTCCCTGTTGGATAAAGCGTTGCTGGAAAAGACCGACCTCTCCGCGTTTGATCCCATTCTTCATAAGGGAAATACACGCGCACTGCGGGGAACTTTATACGATTTGCTCGCGCATCGCGCATTGGATTATTTCAAATACGACGAATCCGGGGTGACTAAACCGGGTAACCAGTTTGAACTGACAGATCCCGCTGCTTTTGCTCCTGCAACAACTTTTGCCGCACATCATTTTACGGCTACGGATAGCACTTCCCTACAATACCATGCCCTCCTGATTCTGCAGGAACTGATCCGCTTACACGCCGGCGATAAAGCCGCACTAATGGACGTTGATGTAGAAAGAATCTCCTACATGAACCAGGTGGCGGTAATGGAAAATAAAGAAACGCTTTACCTGCAGGCGCTGGACCAGATGTTGCTGGCCTACACCGGCCGGCCCGAAGTAACCAATGTATTGCAGTTACAGGCAGCCTATTACCTGCAACAAGGTCAATCGGAAAAAGAAGGAAAAGGCGAAGCCATGAGAAAGGCAAAAGCCATCTGTGATAAAGCCATAGAGCTGGCTCCGAAATCCGATGGCGGTATCGCTTGTGCCATGATACGGGACCAGATTATGGCAATATCCATAGAGCTGGTAACAGAGGCCGTAAACGTACCGGCACTCCCGTTCCGCGCCCTCGTGAGATACCAGAATATTAATAAAATATACCTGCGCATCGTGAAGGTAGATGAAGCATTTTTGCAATCATTACAAAAGGCGCAGAATAACTATAGCACTAAAGAAAATGCTTACCTGAAAATGGTCCTGGGCCGCCCTGTGGTAAAAGCATGGGAACAGGCATTGCCAGACCCTAAGGATTACATCACCCATAAAGCAGAAATAAAGATAGACGCACTGCCGGCAGGACATTATATGCTGCTGTCCAGCGTGGACCCTAAGTTTGTGGTAAAAGATAATCCTATTGCCATACACCTGACCTGGGTATCCGGTATCGGCTATGTAGAAAATAATGACACCTACTATGCCCTGGACCGTACTAGTGGCAAACCACTGAGTGGAATAAGTGTTGATGTGAAGAAGCTGAGAAATGGTGGAGACTACGACACCTGGATACTGCAACAATCGCTGGTGGCCGGGAAAGATGGCAGCGTAAAGCTGGCTCCCACTAAAGAGGGTGGCCGCTTACGCCTGCACTGGAAGAATGGTGCGGATGAACTATATGAAGATGATTATAAGTACTTCTATACGCGGGGAGAGAATACTCCGGCGCCTTCCCCTCAAACCTTCCTTTTCGCCGACAGAAGTATTTATCGCCCGGGTCAAATCATTTACTTCAAAGGAATCGTGTTAAAGAAGCGTTCCAAAGAAACACAGAGCGATATCCTGGCCAACTACCAGACCACCGTGTTTTTGTATGATGTGAATGGAGATAAGGTAGATTCTATCAAAGTCACCACCAATGAATATGGTGCTTATTCCGGAAAGTTTGTATTACCGGAAGGCCGCATGAATGGCAGTTTTAGCCTGAGAGATGATAAAGCGGAAGCATTTCTTGCCTTCAAAGTAGAAGAATATAAACGACCTAAGTTTTATGTAGCATTTGATACTGTAAAAAGCACCTATCGTTTAGGCGATACCGTTACCGCCACCGCCAAAGCACTGGCCTATGCCGGTAACAATATAGATGGTGCCAAAGTAAAATACAGGGTGGAACGCCGGGTGCGGTATCCTTATCCCTGGTTATTTTATAAGATATCCATCCCATATGGTTCTTCCCGTGAAATAGTACACGGAGAAACCACTACAGATGCCAATGGGGCCTTTACGGTGAAGTTCCCTGCTATCACTGATAAGACGGTAGATCCAGCCAACAAACCTGTTTTTACCTACGTGGTACATGCCGATGTAACCGATCTGAATGGTGAAACCCGCAGTGGTGACCAATCCGTAAGTGTGGGTTACCAGTCTATGGAAATCGCGGTGAATGCACCTGATCGCATGGAGCAAAAGGACTTACAGGACATCAGGATCTTCTCCAAAAACCTGAATGGTGCCTATGAACCAGCTACTTTCTCACTGCAACTGAAGCCACTGCAACCTAACAAACGCCTGTTGCGCCCCCGCTATTGGGAAGTACCTGACCAGTTTGTAATGGATGAAGCCAGTTACGTACAGGCATTTCCGGTAGATATTTATAAAGACGAAGCCAATGATAAAACGTGGCCCCGCCAGGCTGCCGTTGTGAACGAAACCGTTGCCAGCAGCCCGGATGGAAAGATTGCTTTCAATACATCCAAATTAACACCTGGTTTTTATGAACTGGAAGTAAGCACGAAAGACAAGAACAATGAACTGGTGATACAGAAAACAACGTTCGAGTTAATTGATGTAAAAGCTAAAAGCCTGTCTGCGCCTGCCTATCTGTGGTCTTATCAATCAGAAGCTGCAGTGGAGCCCGGAAAAACAGCAGAGATCTTATTAGGTACATCTGCCAAAGACCTCCATATCATTCAATCCAAAGTGACAGCTATCAGCAAAGAAGAACGTACCAGTCTGGAGCTTTCTGATATAAAAAAACTGGAATACCCGGTAACAGAAAACAGCAGAGGAGGTATACAGGTAGCTTATGTGTTTGTAAAAGATAACCGTGTATTTAATGGACAAATGGATGTTTCCGTTCCCTGGGATAACAAGGAGCTGCAGGTAAAACTCGGTACACATCGTGATAAACTAATACCCGGCGAAAAGGAAAAATGGACGGCTCAGATTTCCGGTTACAAAAATGAAAAAGTAGCGGCGGAAATGCTGGCATCTATGTACGATGCTTCTTTAGATGCTTTCGTGAAGCATAACTGGAGCATTCCATATATCTATCCGAACGCAAATGGGATTACGCAGTTTAATGGTCATGAGAGCTTCAAAATGGAAGTGTCCTCGCTTCAGTATGAACATGAAACACCGGGTTATGCCAGCGAAGGCAAAACGTATGATGCGTTGAATTTGTTTGACTGGATAATGGAAGATGGTGGAGGACATATGATGTATGAACGTGCCCCAATGGCGGCTATGCTTAGCAAAAAAAGTGTGGCTGGTGCCGTAAGGGGTAGATCAGGAGTGCAGAATGAGGCAATATCAGGGGATGCAGCTCCCGCGCCTCCAGCAGCCGCTCTGGCAGAATCTGTAGTCACAGTAGGCTATGGAAAGGCTAAGGATAAAGCCGATGCAGACAAATCTGCCGGCAATGAGGCACCTGCTCCGTCTATCCGCAAAAACTTCCAGGAAACAGCCTTCTTCTTCCCGGATCTCCGCACAGATAAAGATGGTAACATCACTTTTGAATTTACCATGCCGGAAGCCTTAACCAAATGGAACTTCCAGGCATTGGCCCATACAAAAGATTTGTCCTTCGGCATGACCAGCGCCAGTATCGTTACGCAGAAAGTGCTGATGGTACAACCTAACACACCACGTTTTGTACGTGAAGGTGATAAAATGGAGTTCACCGCCAAAGTGAGCAACCTCTCCGATACCTTACTGATAGGACAGGCCCACCTGGAACTGCTGGATGCGACCACCATGCAGCCGGTAGACGGATGGTTCCAGAATATTTTCCCACTACAGCATTTCACTGCCAAAGCAGGACAAAGCACCGTAGTGAGTTTCCCGATACAGATACCGCACGGTTTCCAGAGTGCGCTGATTTACCGGGTTACCGCACAGGCAGCCAACTTCAGCGATGGAGAAGAAAATGCATTGCCGGTATTAACCAACCGGATGATGGTGACAGAAGCCCTGCCACTGCCGGTTCGTGGTGATGGTAAACATGATTTTACTTTCGAAAAACTGTTGCATAGCGATAGTTCCCAAACATTGGTACAACATGCAGTAACGGTAGAATACACCAGCAATCCAGCCTGGTACGCTGTACAGGCATTGCCTTACCTGATGGAGTATCCGTATGAATGTGCAGAACAGGTATTTAACCGCTACTATGCAAACGCACTGGCCACGCATATTACGGATGCAACACCTGGTCTGAAAGCCATCTTCGAAAAATGGAAAGTTTCAGATACCGCTGCGCTGCAGAGCAACCTGCAAAAAAATGAAGAGCTGAAAGCCGTATTGCTGCAGCAAACACCGTGGGTACTGGAAGCTAAGAATGAAGCACAGCAGAAAAAGAACATTGCATTGTTGTTCGATCTGCAACGTATGCAGAAAGAGAGAAAAACAGCACTGGATCAGCTGGCGGCCAAACAATTACCTAATGGCGCTTTCTCCTGGTTCTCCGGTATGTGGGAAGACCGCTTCATTACGCAATATATAGTTGCAGGAATTGGTCATCTGCAACAACTGGCACAGATAAAAGATCCGGTGGCTATCAGCATGGCCAACAAAGCCATCGACTACCTGGATAAAAAACTGGATAAAGATTATTACGATCTTTTAAAAGTAAAAGCCAACCTGAAACAGCAACAGATCAGCGGCGAACAGATTCACTATCTGTATGCACGTAGCTTCTTCGATCGACCGGTGCCTGCTGCCATGAAAAAATCATTTGATTTCTTCTTTGCACAGGAACAACAATACTGGACCAAACAAAACAGGTATGCACAAGGTATGATCGCGCTGTCGCTCTTCAGAAAAGGAGACGCCATCACACCGAAGGCTATCTTGAAATCGCTGAAAGAAACGGCAATGAACAGCAAGGAAATGGGCATGTATTGGAAAGATGTAACAGCTGGTTACAGCTGGCAGCAGGCGCCTATTGAAACGCAGTCATTGCTGATAGAAGTCTTCCAGGTAGTAGGTAAAGATGCGGAAGCAGTAGCCGACCTGAAAACATGGTTGCTGAAAAACAAACAAACCAATAATTGGAATACTACCAAAGCTACAGCAGACGCCTGTTATGCCATGTTACTGCAAGGCAGCAACTGGTTGGCGGCCAGCCCGGAAGTAACCGTACAGTTAGGTACTACTACCGTGAAACCTGCCGCTACAGAAGCCGGCACCGGATATTTCAAGGAAAAAATTGATGGTAAAGCGGTGAAAGCCGATATGGGTCATATCAGCGTTACCGTACAGGACAGCAAAGGACAGCCTTCATGGGGCGCTGTGTACTGGCAGTATTTCGAGGACCTGGACAAAATCACTACCGCTAAAACACCGCTGGTACTGGAGAAAGAATTGTTCATAGAAGTGAACAGTGACAAAGGACCGGTACTGACTAAAATCACAGATGGTAATGAACTGAAAGTAGGCGATAAGGTGAAAGTGCGAATCGTATTACGTGCCGACAGAACCATGGAATACATTCACCTGAAAGATATGCGGGCGGCTTGTTTTGAGCCTACCAATGTGATCAGCGCCAGCAAATGGCAGGGTGGACTGAGCTATTATGAAAGTACTAAGGACGCATCTACTGATTTCTTCTTCAGCTATTTGCCAAAAGGAACCTACGTTTTTGAATATACGCTGTTCGTTACCCATCAGGGTAAGTTCTCCAATGGCATCAGCACTGCTCAGTGTATGTATGCGCCGGAGTTTTCTGCGCACAGTGCAGGATTGAATGTGAAAGTGACTGAGTAAATAATAATAACATCAGGGAAAGGGGATTTTCGGTTTTCGGAAATCCCCTTTTTATATCTTCGTAGGATCATGAGGAAAGCAGATTACCTTATTATAGGGCAGGGAATTGCGGGGACTATGCTGAGCTGGTTCTTACTACAGGCAGGGAAAAAGGTAATCGTTATCGATGACGCCAAACCCAACAGTGCTTCCAGGGTGGCTGCCGGGATTATTAACCCGGTGTCTGGCCGCCGCTTTGAGCCGGCCTGGATGTATGATATTATTTATCCGTTTGCAAAAGATACTTATTCGCGGCTTTCGGCTTTGCTGCAGGTACCGGTTTTTACAGAACGTCAGCTATGGACGGTGTTCCCATCCGCTCAGATGCGGGAGGCATTTTTAAACAAAGCCACCGTCAATGACTACACGGAATTGCCGGCAGCGCTGAAGTATGAAGCTTTCCTGGATCAGCCTTTTGGTGCAGCTATTGTGAGTGGCGCCACGGTGAACCTGCGATCGCTGTTGCCCGCTTACCGGCAGTATTTAATACGGCAGGAGGCATTGCTGGAAACGCATTTTGATATGGCCGAGCTGGAGATTTCTTCTACCCGTGTTATATATGGAGATATTGAGGCCGACAAGATTATCTTTTGTGATGGAGTAGCTACTACGGCGCTTTCTTTTTTTAAGTCGGTCAAATTTCTGCCTAATAAAGGGGAGGTGTTGCTGGTGAAAGTACCAGGTCTGGAAACAACTGATATTATAAAGAAGGGCATTACTTTGGTGCCTCAGGAAAATGGAGTGTTCTGGGCGGGGTCTTCTTTTGTATGGGATTATGAAGATGACCATCCAACGGCTACTCAGCGGGAAGTATTGGAACAGCGGCTTGGGCAGCTTTTAAAGGTGCCTTATGAGGTGGTAGACCATTTGTCGGCTGTGAGACCCTCAGGGAATGACCGGCGCCCAATTGCCGGTTTTCACCCTAATTACCCTGCTATTGGGATATTTAACGGACTTGGTACGAAGGGGTGCTCGTTAGCGCCTTTTATGGCGGCTCATTTCAGGGATGTGCTTGTTGCCAATGCCCCACTGATGCCGGAAATAGCCTTACAGCGATATTTTTAACATACATCGGGCATAAAATGCCCGATCCAAACCGTATCTTTGCCCCCCTTATGGGTCTGAGTGAACAACTGGATAGTGGTCGCCATTTGATGACAGCTTGTCCCGTATGTCAACCATAAAACTAACTAAATCAACTATTTACGCATGTATAGGACGCACACTTGCGGGGAATTACGAATGGAACAGGTGGGCCAGGAAGTAACTTTGGCCGGATGGATACAGACAGTAAGAAAGTTTGGCAGCATCAATTTTTTTGATCTGCGAGATCGCTATGGTATTACTCAATTGTTATTCGGCGAAAGCCTGAATGCCAAGCTGGATGCACAGCCCCTGGGCCGTGAATTTGTTATCCAGGTAAAGGGTACCGTAACCGAGCGTTCCAATAAAAATAAAAACATCCCCACCGGTGATATAGAAATCACGGTGAGCGATTTTACCATCCTCAATGCGGCCAAAACACCGCCGTTTACTATTCAGGATGATACAGATGGCGGAGATGAACTGCGTATGAAATACCGTTTCCTCGATCTCCGTCGTAATATAGTTAGACAGAACCTGGAACTGCGCTACAACATAGGACGTGTTGTACGTAACTATCTGAATAGCGCCGGCTTCATGGATATAGAAACGCCTTTCCTGATTAATTCTACTCCGGAAGGTGCCCGCGATTTCGTAGTACCGAGCCGTATGAACCCTAACCAGTTCTATGGCCTGCCACAGTCTCCGCAAACTTTCAAGCAATTGCTGATGGTGAGTGGGTACGACCGTTACTACCAGATTGTTAAATGCTTCAGAGATGAGGATCTGCGTGCAGATCGTCAGCCGGAGTTTACACAGATCGACTGTGAGATGAGCTTTGTGGAGCAGGAAGATATCCTGACTACCTTTGAGCATATGCTGAAGCACATCTTCAGGGAAATAAAAGGAATCGAGTTCCCGGATGCGTTCCCAAGAATGACATTCGATGATGCCATGGAATATTATGGTAACGATAAACCGGATATCCGCTTTGAAATGAAGCTGGTGAACCTGAACGATACCGTAAAGGAAAAAGGCTTTAAAGTGTTTGATGATGCAGAACTGGTAGTGGCTATTGCCGCGAAAGGCTGTGTTGATTACACCCGGAAACAATTGGATGAGCTGACAGATTGGGTGAAGCGTCCGCAAATTGGTATGAGTGGCCTCGTATATGTGAGGTACAACACCGATGGTACGTTGAAGAGCTCTGTGGATAAGTTTTTTGACGAGGAACAATTAAAATTATGGGCGCAAAAATGTCAGGCGCAACCCGGAGATCTCATCCTGGTGCTGGCTGGCAAGGAAGAGCGCACTCGTAAAGCTGCCAGCGAACTCCGCCTTGAAATGGGCGAACGCCTCGGATTCCGCAACAAAAACGAGTTTAAACCGTTGTGGGTAATAGACTTTCCGTTATTTGAGTACGCCGAAGAAGAGAATCGCTGGGTGGCCCGTCACCATCCGTTTACATCGCCAAAGCCAGAGCAGATAGCTCTGATGGATGATCCTTCCCAATATGGTAAAATCAAGGCAAACGCCTACGATATAGTATTAAATGGTACAGAGATAGGTGGTGGCTCTATTCGTATTTTCCAGCGCGACCTGCAGCAGAAAATGTTTGCAGCCCTGGGAATGAGCAAAGAAGAGGCAGAACATAAATTTGGCTTCCTGTTGGGTGCATTTGAGTATGGTGCACCACCACATGGAGGTATCGCCTTAGGATTTGACCGCCTGTGTTCGCTACTGGGTGGCAGTGAAAGTATCCGTGATTTTATCGCTTTCCCGAAGAACAACTCAGGTCGCGATGTGATGTTGGATGCGCCTGCTGAGATCAGTCAGGAACAACTTAATGAATTGAAAATCAGTCTGGTGAAATAGCTAATTGCCATTAGCTACTAGCCATAAGGATACGCTAAAAGCTAGCAGCCACAAGCTAACAGCCGATGTTGGTATAGTCTTTGCAAGAAGCTAGGCTTTTGTAGCAAAAAATCCCCTTTGGTATGGCACATTGCCGCATCAAAGGGGATTAGCACAAATATAAGGGTACAATATTTTTAACAAACGATTAACGGGATAGATAAGAAGAAGACGAAGAGACGTATTATTTAAATTTTTAAAGTAATATTGCGGTGTGATCATCGTTGATATGTGAGGAAGAAAGTGATGCTGAAAACACAGAGAAAACTATCACCTGATACAAAAAGTACTACCATGAGAATTTCATCATTCTTTAAGAGGACAGTATGGTTATGTGCGGTGTTATTATTGCTAATGCTCAGCAATGTTGGGTTTGCACAACAATCCACAAACAATTATTTAAAGAAATTTAAACCGGTATCAGTAGAGCTGATGCAGGAAACCGGTATCCCGGCCAGTGTTATTCTTGGAATAGCCATGCTGGAATCAGGTACCGGAACCAGTAGAAATGCGAAATTGCTGCATAACCACTTTGGAATTGTAGGTAAGAATAACATGTCTCAGATTAAGCCAGGACACCGTTCTGTGTACAAACAATATGTAACCGACATGGCCTCCTATGAGCATTTTGTGGAGCTGTTGGCAAGTAAGAAATGGTTTGGGCAAATGAAAGGTAACCCGGAATTTTCCGTATGGCTCAAGAAAATGAACCATAGCGGTTATTCCTCTGCCGGTCATGAGTGGATAAGAAGAGTGACTAATATTATTAACCGCTATAAATTGTATAAGCTGGACGCAAGCATGGATAGCGTGGCAACGGACTCCAAACAATGGTTAACCGTAGGCATGCCGGCAGCTGGCGATCAGTGATGTGCTAACTGATTATTAACTATGTCCGGCAAAAATAAGTCTGCCTATCCGTTCTATATTATTTTAGGAACATTAGTATGCCTGTTAGGGCTTTCACAGCTTAATTACAGCTTTTCATATAAAGACTTTCAATTCCGGAAAGTGGATATGTTATCAGATCTGAGAACAACTCCTCCTTCCCCGGACAACCAAAAGCTTACTGCTGCCGGAAACGACAGCAGTAAGCTTTCTGGTTTAGACAGCAATAGCATTGCTGGCAACCCTCATGTGCCCAATCCGGATGGCACCCATGATTTTATGTCGTACACCGGTATCCTGGATTATGCTTCCCCTATGCCAGGTGATTCTGTGGTAGGTATGAAGCAATTCCTGGCAGCCCTGAAAGAACTGAAAGCAGGCAAACGCCGCAAAGTGCGTATTGCTTATTTCGGTGACTCCATGATTGAGGGTGACCTAATCACCAGCGATCTGCGCGACAGTTTGCAGCGTTTCTTTGGTGGCGCAGGTGTAGGCTTTGTGCCGGTAACCTCTGTAGTGGCTTCTTTCAGAACAACTATCACCCACACATTTTCTACCGACTGGAAAGATTACCACTATAAAAATTCCCCCCCGTCCAATATTACACTGGGTTTATCCGGACATACCTTTTACCCCGGCGGTAACAGCTGGGTAAAGTATTCTCCCGTGAAGAAACCCCTGCTGGATAAATTCCAGGAGGTATCACTTTTATACGGTCCTGCAAGTGCAGGCACTGTTACCATTAACGATAAAGCCTATACGCTTTCAGGAAATGCAGAAGTAAACAGGCTGGATCTGCAACAGGATACTGCACAGCCGTCTGTAATGCTCCGCTACTCTGGTGCCGCACAGCCTTTTTATGGACTTTGCTTTGAGAACGGCAATGGTATTTATGTAGATAACTACTCGTTCAGAGGTATCAGTGGTATTGAACTGGGCCGCCTGTCGGCCGATATGGTACGCCGCATGCAGCAGGAACGCCCGTACGATCTCATCGTGATGCACTATGGCGCCAATATATTGTTCCGCCCGGAGCTGACCGACTATAGCTGGTTTGAGCGCCCGATGAAGAAAGTTCTGGATTCCCTGCGGCAGGATCTGCCGGGAACCTCTTTCCTGATCATAGGTGCCGCAGATAAATCTTATAGAAAAGCCGACAAATATATAACTGCACCAGGCGTTGAAGCACTGCTGAAAGTACAGCATGACCTGGCTGCCGGTCACGGTACCGCGTATTGGAATCTCTATGCCGCGATGGGTGGCGAGGGATCCATGGTAAAGTGGGTAGAGGGAGACACGGTGATGGCCAACAAGGACTATACACACTTTAACAGAACGGGAGCAGCCAAAGTAGGGTCGCTGCTTTATAAAGCTATTATGAATGAATACAGGCTGGCACAACAACCTTAGTAAAAGATGGGTGGCAGTGCTATCATTGTTACTCGCCGGTATTACAACTTATGCACAACAGGTAAACGTCAACAACATTCAGCAGGACACTGCGCTATACAATGTTTTTCACTCCCTTTCTGCAGCAGATAGTAATGTAATATCCATCCTTCACCTGGGAGATTCCCATGTGCAGGCAGGTTATTTCCCGCTGGCAACGGCAAGCCTGCTGCAACAGCAGTTTGGTTATGCCGGCAGAGGATATGTTTTCCCTTACAGTCTGGCCGGTACCAACGGTCCGGAAGATTTCAGGTGGAACAGCACTGTGAGATGGTCGTCAGAACGCGTAGTAGACCGTAACAAATCGGATGTACTGGGGCCTGGCGGCATTGCTATTACTTCTCAGAATGATGCACCCAACCTGTCTTTCGCCGGTAAGCCGGATGGTAACATGGACAATAATTTCCGCAAGGTGCAATTGTTTTATGATGCCGGAAATACCAACAATACGGTGGTGGCGCCGGATGCCTCTGTAACGGTAACGCCTGCACCTTTTCCCGGTTCATCTACCCTGAGCATGGCTACCCTGGATTTTTTACAGACCTCCCAGTCATTCCAGGTAAGATGGGAAGGCACCGGCAACGGCCCTTTCCGTTTCTACGGCGCCGTGATGAAGAACGGACGTAATGGTGTGCTGTATCATAGCGTTGGTATTAACGGTGCGATGTATCAGCATTACAATGAAATCAGTAATATCCTCCTGGCGCAGATGGCAGTGCTGAAACCTCAGCTTGTCATCATCTCCCTGGGTACCAATGAAGCTTATGGCCGACTGGATCCACTGGCCTTCAGAGATGAGATAGATAAAGCCGTTACACTCATCCGGGAACAAAATCCTGCCGTAAATATTCTGTTGACTACTCCGCCGGATTGTATGCGTGCTGTAAGGAAAGGTGTCCGGAAGAAAATAGGCAAGAAAAAATACAGGACGATATACCATACAGCGTATTATCCAAATCCATATATCTCCATGGTAACTCAGCAAATCATGGGATATGCCAGACAGCATGGTATTGCCTGCTGGAATTTTAATGCAGTAAATAAAGCGCAGAAAGATAGATTTGCAGGGGCGTGGGCGCCAGATCATATTCATTTTAATGTGAGAGGATACCAGGTGCAGGGACAATTATTATACGAAGCCCTGCAACAGTCTTACTCACATTATTTACAGCAAACAAAGAAAAATCCAGTTACCTCCGATGATCATCAACGTTAATGAGCTGCTTTCAGAGCTGTTGTACAATGAGAAGAATCCAGTTCTCTTTAACAGTGGCTTCTTCTTTTATTTCTTTGCTTTGTTCATGTTTTGCTATCTGCTTGCCAGCAGAAGTAAAACTGCCAGAGTGTGGATTTATACCGTGTTTTCGCTTTATTTCTTTTATAAAGCCTGTGGTTATTATGTAGGGTTGGTCATACTTTCCGCGATTGTAGATTTTAATTTATCCCGGTGGATTCATCAGAGTGCCGATAAAAGGAAGAAGAAAACATTGCTGGTACTAAGTATCCTGCTGAATATCGGGTTGCTGTTTTATTTCAAGTACACCAATTTCTTCATTGGTATTGTCAATGACTTTACATCCGGACATATACATCCGTTAAGCTTAATTCTGCCTATCGGTATTTCCTTCTATACATTCGAGAACCTGAGCTATACGATAGATGTGTATCGCGATGAAATTAAGCCGGTAAGCAATTTCATGGACTACCTGTTCTTCCTTTCGTTTTTTCCGAAACTGATGATGGGGCCTATTGTGCGTGCGGCAGATTTTATCCCGCAGATCTCGCAGCCTTACCGCCTGAGTTCAGAAGATATCGGCAAGGGGATGTACCTGATTATGGCCGGGTTGTTCAAGAAAATAGTGATATCGGATTTCATCTACCAGAACTTTGTACAATATATTTTTGATGATCCTAGTAAGCATACGGGCCTGGAATGTTTAATCGGCGTGTATGGATATGCGTTAGTGATCTATTGTGATTTCTCCGGTTATTCCGATATGGCGCTGGGTATTGCCCGCTGGACCGGCTTTAAGATTCCGCCTAACTTCGATTCTCCTTACCAGAGTTCTTCAATTACGGAGTTCTGGCGCCGCTGGCATATTTCTTTATCCAGTTGGTTGAGAGATTATATTTACATTCCGCTTGGAGGTAACCGTAAAGGCAAGGTGCGTCAGTATATTAACCTGGCGCTGACGATGTTGATTGGTGGCTTCTGGCATGGTGCCAGCTGGAACTTTATTTTCTGGGGTGCATTGCACGGTGGTGCACTGGCCATAGACAAGGTGCGCATCGATTGGCTGAAAAAGAGTAAAACAGTGATTTCAGGTGGGAAAGCCACCTTCTTTAAGATATTGGGTATCGTGATCACCTTCCATTTTGTGTGTTTCTGCTGGGTGTTCTTCAAAGCAGCTACCTTCCATGATGCCTGGTCGCTGATACACCAGGTGTTCTACGACTTCCAGCCGGAAATTGTGGTGGAATTGTACAATGGTTATACAGCGGTGTTCTGGGTAATGGTGATGGGTTTTGTATTACACTTCCTGCCTTCCAAAGCAGAATTCTCTATGGAAAGAGTATTGGGACGCTTACCTGTTGCAGGTAGCGTAGCCATTATGGTGGTGTTTATGTGGTTGTTGGTGCAGGTAAAAAGCACCCAGCCGATGATTCCGATCTATTTCCAGTTTTAGACCTTATCGCCTTTGCCAGGGAATAAAGATTTCGCAATTATCTGCACCGGTTAGAGATATAAAGAAATGGTTACCACTCATTTTGAAGTAACCGGCCCGGCAACTGCCGTTAATAAATTCATACATCGGTAAACCAGCAGCTACGAAGCTCATGGGAACCGGCAATTTTTTATAGTACCCTCCGGGAACATATTTGGTGAACAAGCCAAATGGTTCCTGGAAGGACATCCGGATCTGCAGATGTGCCATGTCGTAAGCTTTAAGTACCGGCACCATAATCCMCACATACATCATCATTTTAGCATAATTGGTAACGGGCACCACATCCAGGGTACCGGTAATTATCATAGCACCAGGTAACATCAAGGATGTTTTGATGGCATGGAGTTGCTGTTGATAGATGCTCATATACTCTACCATACTTCTTACCGGATCGTTATTCCGGGGCAGGATGTTATAGTACAACACATATTCCGGCAATCTGGCATCTTCTGTTCTGTCGGGTGTAAAAATGAGGCTATGCGGATCATCATGTGGTGTAGTGGCTATTTTGGTACGGGMCAGCGTATGTTCTTCATTGGGCAGGTATAGCCGGTCACGGAAGCTGATAGGGGCTTCGTTGTATAATTCCCGGAATGCTTTAGTGAAGCTAGAATGTGTATAGCCGCACATTTCACTGATTTGGCCGATGCCGAAATCACTATGGCGCAGATAGCCTGCACCGGCTTCCAGTCTTCTTCTTTTAGTGAAATGGATATACGATTCCCCATAAATTTCTACAAACTTGTGTGAGAAGTTATCCAGGGATTCGCCGAGCATGGACGCTATTGTCTTGAGATCCCTTTCTCCGTAGGGATCATCATGTGATAATGCAATGGCCAGCTGTATCTTTTTCTCCCAATGGTTAATTGTCGATGTTTTCATGGAGGCATATTTTGGAGGCTGATCCTAATCTAATCATTTTGATACCCGGAAGGTTCACAACGGCCGGAATGGGGTCGGATTAACGAGCAGTTAACAATTGTTGTTTTACAACCGTATTAAATAATTGCTAATTCTATACTTTTGCGCAATAATTCACCAACCTGATGCGCATAGCCAGAATATTTCCGATTGTTGTTTTGATGTTGATTTCCTCGCAGGCTGCCCATGCGCAATTCCTGATGGATATGATTGACACCACTTCTGAGCTGGGTAAGGGGATGATTTCCATGTACCATAAATACGACGCCCTGCGTTTCAGCGGTTATATTCAGCCCCAGTTCCAGATGGCTCAGGCCAGGGGAGCCGCAAGCTATGCTGGCGGAGACTTTGGCGCTGCAGTAGATAATCGGTTTACCCTCCGCCGTGGCCGTATCCGTATGGATTATGAGCGGTTCAACAAAGAGGATATGCCGGTTGTTCAGTTCGCTTTTCAGTTTGATGGTTCGGAGCGCGGAGTATTTATCCGGGATTTCTATGGTCGTTTCTTTGAAAATAAGTTCAACGTTTTGTCGCTTGTAGGGGGCATGTTTGCCCGGCCTTTCGGTTATGAGGTCAATCTGTCGTCTGCCGACCGTGAAACGCCGGAAAGGGGTCGTATGTCGCAAATACTGATGAAAACGGAACGTGACCTGGGAGCGATGCTGACTTTTGAGCCCCGGCGGAAAGGTCATCCGTTACGTTTCCTGAGAATAGATGCAGGTGCATTTAACGGACAGGGCCTTACATCTACTACTGATTTTGACAGCCATAAAGATTTTATTGGCCGTGTGGGTATTAAACCCCAGAAAATAAAGGGTACTAAAGCATTGTTGTCTGGTGGGGTATCTGTGTTGTATGGTGGCATGCAGCAGTTTACCAACACCATCAATACCATGGGCACCGTAAATGGTAAACCGGGGTACCTCGTGGACTCATCGGCAGCCAATCTGGGAGAAATTGCCCCCCGGCATTATTACGGCGCTGATGTGCAATTGAAAATTCCGAATGGTCCGGGTAAGGGCAGTACACAGTTCAGGGCGGAGTATGTCCGCGGACAGCAAACTTCCACCGCTCTTACTTCAGAAACACCTGGTATTATACCTGTTACACCACAGGGCAAACCCCAGCCGTTGTATATCCGCAATTTTGATGGCGCCTACCTGTATTTTATTCAGAACCTGGGCAGTGATAAACACCAGGTAGTGGTAAAGTATGATTGGTACGATCCCAATAAGAAAGTATCCGGAAAAGATATCGGAGTAGCCGGTGCAGGACTCACTGCAGCGGATATACGCTATAATACGCTGGGTCTTGGCTATCTGTATTACGCCAATGAGCACCTCAAATTTATGTTCTACTACGATTGGGTAACCAATGAAAGTACTGAGCTGGAAGGCTATAAAGAAGATCTGAAGGATAATGTACTGACTTGCAGAATGCAATATAGGTTTTAGAGAATTACGAATTTCAAATTACGAATTACGGATTTGTGAGTAGATAACCGGGGATATTACCCGCATTTATCATCTACCTACAAATCCGTAATTCGTAATTCTTTTATTCTCTTCCGGATTCCATGGTGAATCCAAACGTGCTGCCTATTTCAGGTTTGCTGCGTACGGTGATGGATTGGTCGTGTGCTTCTACTATATGTTTTACGATCGCCAGGCCAAGACCGGTACCGCCAATATCGCGGCTACGGGCTCTGTCTGTCCGGTAAAAGCGTTCAAACACGCGTGGCAGGTGTTCTTCTGCCATACCAATGCCATCATCAGAAATCTCTACCAGTACGCGTTTGCCGTCCATGCTGTAAATGCTGGCGATGGTGTGGCCATCCGGTTTACCGTATTTGATAGAGTTATCTACCAGGTTAATGAGTACCTGTCTGATTTTTTCTTTGTCGGCGTATACCGGCTGTGGTGCTTCACAACCTTTTTTGATATGGAATTTGATGCCTTTGGTATTGGCTTTCAATGACAGGGTATCAAATACATCTTTTATCAGGTCCTGGATAACGAATACTTCCGCATTGACAGTCATTTCACCGCTTTCCAGTTTGGATATTTCATCCAGGTCATCGATCAGCCGGCAAAGGCGGTCAATGTTTTTGGTGGCGTTTTTCAGAAACAGCTTATTTACGGAAGGGTCTTCCAGTGCGCCATCCAGCAGGGTGTGGATGTAGCCTTGCACCGCAAAGATGGGCGTTTTCAGTTCATGGGAAAGGTTTAGCAGGAACTCCTTCCGGAACTCTTCATTCCGACGCAGATTTTCCAGTTCTTCTTTCTTCTGGCTGGCCCATTTTTCCACATCTTCACTTACCTCTTCAATGGTTTTCAGGGGAAGTATATTCTTCTGAAAAAACTCCTCTCTCTTGGAGGCTTTGGTTTGGTAAATGAATTTGTAGATCAGTTTTATTTTCCTGTAAATAAAATTCTGCAGGGTATACAGGTACAGGTAATATGAAACGAGAAAGGTTAGCACGAAGGCTCCCACTACTACTTTCCAATTGCCGTCCACCAGAAGGCTGCCCAATGCTATGATGGCTGATATCACCAGGGCTGTAAATCCCGCTAACTTTTGCGGGGACAGGTTTTTTGCTTTAAACATACTCCAGAGTGAGTAATTAGTATAATAATGGGAAATTACTTTAAATTTCTTACTTGCCATAAAAAAGCTGTTAGCTCTTAGCTGATAGCTTTTAGCTAATGTTATGTTTTGGTGGAAAATTTAAGGAAGACTAAAAATGAATACGGGCGCGCTACCGGTTTTGCGCTAAAAACTCAAAACAGTAGCTAATAACTAATAGCTGAAGGCTAACTCGCTAATAGCTACTCTTACTACATCTCAAACTTGTATCCTACTCCTTTTACAGTAGTAATCAAATCAATGCCTATTTTCTGGCGTATTTTGCGGATATGTACATCGATGGTGCGGTCACCAACAATCACTTCTGTGCCCCATACCTGGTTCAGAATTTCATTACGCAGGAATACACGACCTGGTTTAGATGCCAGTAGCTGCAATAACTCAAATTCTTTCTTGGCAAGGATAATTTCCTGCCCTTTGTAAGTCACCGTGAACTTTTCACGGTCAATGATCAGATCGCCCAGGGTAACACGTGTTTCTTCCGGTTTGTGTAAACGACGGAACAGCGCATTGATCCTGCTCACCAGTAATTTGGGTTTGATGGGCTTGGCAATGTAATCGTCCGCACCCATGTTCAGTCCGTCTACTTCAGACTTCTCATCATTCAGGGCGGTTAAAAATAATACCATGGTGTCTTTGAATTCAGGGATTTTCCTGATTTCGCGGCAGGTATCGATGCCGTTCTTGTTCGGCATCATGATATCCAGCATAATCAGATCCGGTCTGAATATTTTAGCTTTCTGGATAGCCTCGCTGCCGTCTTTTGCGGTTACGGTATCGTAACCCGCTGTTTTTAGATTGTAACTGATAATTTCCAGAATATCCAACTCGTCATCTACTACCAGAATTTTTCCTGCAACCGCTTGGTCTATCATAAATTTTGCTTTTAAAAAGACGGGACAAAATTATAAAGCCATCCCCGTGATTAATGGAAAATTAACATTATGAAATTGTTAATTCAATATCAGCTTGGTTTTCCGCGACCAAAGGCAAGGTACGCCAAATAACAATATCACTCCGATATGATAAATATTCAACATTCATACATGTGTGATTGTTACCCTGCCCGGACATTTTCACTTTTCCCACTGTCAAATAGTGTCAGCCGCCACCATGAAATGACAGTTGGAGTTATAGATTGAATTATTTATATATATTTTGGCTTTAAAAACAAAAGATAGCAGCATAACACTGGCAAACTCTGTATTTTGGTTGTAAATTTGCTATCTGGTCCTCGGGAAAAGATCACTTTAGTATGAGAAGATTTCTATTAATATTATCGCTGACGGTGTTTGCAGTCAGCTGGCTACAGGCACAAAACAGCCATCATCCAATTCCAATCAGCAGACAGGGATTTCATGATAACATCGACAAAGAACAGGCTGCCGCCGCAAAATTCGACGGCAAAGCGGATGACCTGGTAAAGGTATCAGAAGATCAAACTATTAACCTGCAGGTAACCAACGCCCTTCTCAAAGAAGTGGACAACATGCAGCAGGAAATAGAAGATAATGATGCGCTGGATCACCGGCTGAAGGTAAAATACCTCTCTGGCATATACGTGATGTTGAAAGACTTTAATCAAAAGCGCTCTCACCGTAACATCGATGCTGAAGAAGCCCCGGCTATGGTACAGGCATTCCGCAATATGATGCACGCCGATATCAAAGGACAGAGCATCCTGCCGTATATTCAGCACCTGTCTTACGAAGCATCCGAAAGAATGATAGAATTATTCCAGGATAACCCCGGCTACAAAGAAGCCAGGGGAACCGTATTTACCAAATACGCTTTCAATAACCTGGAAACGGTAATGCCCAAACTGGGGGATTATCTGAACTATCCGGGAACAGACTCTATCATTGCCGCCGTAGCGCGTAAATACCCTAACCAGGTGCTTACCTACGCTACTTCCTTTACGCCCATGGCTACCGTGATCAAGCGTAATCAGGATCCTATTGTACAAACCATTGTGCGCATAGGGCAGTCACCTCAGAGCACTAAAATATTGCCTTTCATAGATGAGCTCCTGGCTGGTACTACCACAGTAGACAAGCTGGAAACCATCGTGGATAACGACTATCAGTACTACAAGCAAATGGTGAAATCGACCATTGCACTGCAGAAACTGAAAAACGAAGGACAAAATCCATTCGGGCTGAAAGCCATGATGGAAAATATGCAGGCGAAATCACTGCTGTATATCCGCGATGTGAACGATCTGCATGAAGAACCAGCTCCCGTTCGTTTTGCCAGTGTTAAAAACTTTACACCGGAAGAACTGTATTACCTGATCATCAACGGTCAGGAAGAACTGTATACTTCCAGCTATACCAACCACAACAACGCTGGTTTATACGATCAGATGATGATCCGTATGAAGCCTCCCCGCGGTGATAGCTTACTGATGATGGTTAATTTTGACCGCTTCAAGAAATTTATCGCCATGGCCGCCGGTTTCAATACGCTGGACAACTTCCTGAAATCTATGGCGCCGGAAAATTCCAACTACCTCATGCAGAAATACGTGCAGAACCTGGAAAAAACCGAGGACCTGGAAGATGCAGTGGACGTGGCTAATTCCTTTGGAAGTATCCGTGATGAAAAACTGCTGGAATTCCTGCGGGTAGAAGTGAAAAAGAACCTGGTATATGTGAAAAAGCATGATGATAAACGAGGTACTGTTATTTACCAATTGCTCAGTAGCTTGTTTGAAACAGAGTCGAAAGATGAAAACGATTCATCCAAGGCAACAGATATGGCCAGCAAGTTACAGCTGCCTCCGATCAACTTTGTTTCTTCCGCTGCACTGGAAAGTGACAGTGGCAGAATTTATCAACAGGTGTTTTTCTATGGAGATAAAGACGGACAGGAGTCTTTCGCCAGCTTCATGACTAACTTCCCGGCTGCCGAATGGAGAATCAGCAAGAATAAATACTGGGCTACCATTACCTCCACAAAAGGTAAGGCTACCACGATTTTTGCCAACCTGCCAACAGATGAACCAGCAGATAAGGAAGCTATTTCCAAGCTGTCTGATTTCCTGGACGAAAACGATATTCATCCGACGATCTTTATTCACCGTGGTCACAGTTATCATATCAATACCACACTGGAAAACCTGCAAAGCTCCGCAAAAATTGTACTGCTGGGTTCCTGCGGTGGTTATCATAACCTGGCTACTGTATTGGAAAAATCACCCGAAGCACATATCATTTCGTCTAAACAGGTAGGTACCCGTTTTGTAAATGAACCCATCATCCATACACTGGAAGATCAGGTACGTGCCGGCAAAAACGTAGACTGGGTGATCATGTGGTCACAGCTAACCAGAAGATTTTCAACGGATGCCCGTAACAAGGACCTGTTCAGCGATTATGTACCTCCTCACAAAAACCTGGGAGCCATTTTCATCAAGGCTTACAAACAGATTATGAAGGACGAAAAGAAATAATTTAAGCAGAAAGGATAAAGCAGAAAGCAAAAAGCGATGGGAGCGAATAATGATAAGCGAAGGTTAATACCCGCTACAGGCATTCGCTCCCATCGCTTTTTGCTTTCTGCTTTATCCTTTCTGCTATTTATCGTAGGTTTGTTGTGTAGTTTAAACCTGGCACATTGGAAAATCTTGCGGTTAAGAAAGTATTAGATTTTAGTTTATTACGGCGCATATTCTCATTCGCGGCCCCTTACAAACGCTCCTTTTACATCTCCATGATATTAACGGTTATACTGGCCGCTATATCCCCCTTACGCCCTTACCTGATCCAGGTAACTGTAGATAAATACATTGCCAACCAGCTGATGCAGATGCTTCTGCTGGTAACGGTGGTGCAGGTAGGGTTGCTGGTGCTGGAAACCATCGTGCGTTTCTTCTTCTCCTATCTGACCAACTGGCTGGGGCAGTCGGTGGTAAAAGATTTGCGGGTAACGGTATATAAAAAGATTGTACACCTGAACCTGGCCTTTTTTGATAAAACACCTATCGGTACCCTGACTACACGTACCATCAATGATATTGAAGCGATTAATGACGTTTTTTCAGAAGGTATCATCTCTATTGTGGCGGATCTGCTGATGATCATAGCGATACTGGTGGTGATGTTTATGGAAGACTGGCGCCTGACCCTGATCAGCCTGTCGCCCTTCCCGATATTGATTTTCGCGACTTATATTTTTAAAGAAAGCGTGAATAAATCCTTTTACCGGGTACGTAATGCCGTGTCTGCCCTCAATGCCTTTGTGCAGGAGCACCTCACCGGTATGGTGGTGGTACAGGCATTTACCGCTGAGAAAAGGGAGTTTGCCCGGTTCAAACATATCAACAAAGAACACCGGAAAGCCAATATTGACGCCATTTTTGCTTATTCTGTATTTTTTCCGGTAGTGGAAATTATCCTGGCAATTTCCCTGGGCCTGATGGTGTGGTGGGGAGCTAATAAGGTACTGAATTACGAAGTGACCCAAGGTGTGATGATTGCTTTTATCATGTACCTGAATATGTTGTTTCGCCCGCTGCGTATGCTGGCAGATAAATTCAATACGCTGCAAATGGGTATGGTAGCGAGTGAGCGCGTTTTTAAAGTGCTGGATAACCAGGACTATATCCCCGATAGAGGCCATCAGACAGCGGAGAACATGAAAGGCGCTATTACTTTTGATAATGTAAGTTTTGCGTATGTAGATGACCGTTATGTGCTGAAAAACATCAGCTTCCATGCTAACCCGGGAGATACGGTCGCGATTGTGGGACATACCGGTTCCGGTAAAACCACCATCATCAGCATCCTGAACCGGCTATACGAAATACAGAAGGGAAGTATTAAAATAGACAATATTGATTTGCCGGCATATTCCCTGGAATCCCTGCGAAGCAAGATAGGCGTGGTATTACAGGATGTCTTCCTGTTTGCCGGATCTATTTTCGATAATATTACCCTGCATAACAGTAATATCAGCAGCGCACAGGTGGAAGAAGCTTCCCGCCTTATCGGCATCCATGATTTCATTATGCAGCTGCCCGGAGGATACAATTACCAGGTGATGGAGCGGGGCAGTACCCTGTCGCTCGGGCAGCGGCAGCTGATTTCCTTTGTACGGGCCTTATTGTATGACCCGGCCATCCTGGTGCTCGACGAAGCCACATCTTCCGTAGACACAGAATCCGAAATGATGATACAGCAGGCGATTGACAAACTCATCGCCGATCGTACCGCCATCATCATCGCTCACCGCTTATCTACCATCAGCAAAGCAGACAAAATCATCGTACTTGATAAGGGGGAGATCAAAGAAATGGGTACCCACGAAGAACTGCTGAAACTCGAAGGATTCTACTACAAACTCCATAGCATGCAGTTTAACGTCAGTAAAGTATAAGCCCGTACATCGTAAGTAGGATATAACGGCTGCAATTTATTTGTACTTTTATTGCAGTTAAAATCCTTATACCTGATGAAAAGAGTTGTTAACACTATTCTTATCCTGTTACTGTTATGCCCTGCTTCATTGTTTGCAGGCGATTACGAAAAGGCCTGGGAGGCCATTCACAAAAATGACTTGAAAACGGCGATCACTTATCTGCAAAAAGTGATCAAATCCGGTGGCGCTCAGAAAAACAGCGCTATCAGCACACTGGTGTTTATCCAAACTGCTACTGATTATGCAGACGACTTCCCCCGTACGTATTTTAACCCCCTTACGGGCTTTACTAACCCGGCGCCTTACGTGTATGCCCTTTGGTTTAACGGGGCGCTCCTGGGGGACTATAGTGCGAAACAGGGAACACAGCTGGAAAACCTGGACCGCATCATTGCAGATTCGGTGAACTTTAATGGCTCCCTGCGTGCCGCTGCCCGCTACTTTAAAGCCTACCACCTGATGGCCAGCAACCAGAATGATCTGGCCAAAACATTATACCCGCAGATGGGAGCCCTGGAAGAATGGGCTTATGTAGGACCGTTTGATAATATTATGGGCAGCGGTTTTGATAAGGACTATGGACCGGCAAAACAGCCTGCAGGAAGAAATTTTATTTCCAGTAATAACGCGCCGGTAAATTGGTTTGTGCCGCTTTATACCACCCGCGAAGGCTGGAACTTTGTCGGCTCTGCCCTCGCGGCGGGAAGTGCAATAGGCTACCTGCAAACCTTTGTGAAGTCGGACACTGATCTGGATGCACTGCTTTGCCTGGCTGGCAATGGTACCATGAAGTTGTGGGTAAATGATAAGCTGATGATCAGTCAGCCGGAAGAACAGGTTACAGAGCTGGACTGGTGGAAAACCAAAGTACACCTGAACAAGGGCTATAACCGTGTGCTGCTGCAGCTTGGCTATACAGAAAGTAATTCTTCTCCCCACTTTATGCTCCGGTTAAYAGATGGGCAATATAATCCGGTGACCGGGATTACGTCTAAAACGCAGCCGGAAACATATCAGCCGGATTTGTCCAAAACAGAAGTGGTACCTATTGTGCATTTCGCGGAGGAATATTTCAAGAAAGAATTGGCGTTACATCCTGCGGATCCGGCCATCGCGATATTGCTGAGCAGAGTGTATGTACGCAATGAGGAATGGGATAAGGCCAAAGCAGTGATGCATCAGTTACAGAAAAATTATCCTAAAGACATGCTGCTGCAGAGTTGTTACATAGACTGTCTATCCAGCGAAAATGACCGTACGGAGATTGCGGAGAAAATGGAAACGGTTAAGACGCTGGCACCGGATAATTACTGGATTTTAGCCGGCAAAGTAAATAAACTGGAAGAAGAGAAAAATTATACGGAGGCTATGGAAGTGCTGGAGCGGATGATCGCCATGAGGGGCGAGCATCGCTTTACCACTTTTAAAAAGCTGCAGCTGCTGGTGGCGCAGGAGAAAATCGATAGCGTGGTGCAGCTGCTGAAGATAGCGTATGAAAAATATCCGTATTCGTCAGACATTGCACAAAGCATGTACCTGTATGAAGGCAAAGTGAATAACGATCCGGCCAAAGCACTCGCTGTGCTGGAAAAATTCTGCGACAAAAGGTCGCTTTATTCTATGCAGGATGCACTGATAGATGAATATCTTAATCAGGGTAAAACGGCCGCAGCAGTGCAGGTGATGCAACGAATAAAAAATCTGACGGAGTATGAGGTCAAAGCCTATAATAAACTGATCAAATTTTATTATACCCGGCAGGAATATGATTCCGCCCTGCATTACCTGCGTATTGCGCATCAGATAAGCCCTTATAGTCACGTACCGCTG
The DNA here is from genome assembly GCF_056394125.1 of Chitinophaga sp. 10T418. Taxonomy (NCBI): domain Bacteria; kingdom Pseudomonadati; phylum Bacteroidota; class Chitinophagia; order Chitinophagales; family Chitinophagaceae; genus Chitinophaga; species Chitinophaga sp. 10T418. The sequence continues at coordinate 22,159 of NZ_JBFTHG010000004.1, read as the reverse complement.
GGCGATATGGCGAATTGTTTTCTTCAGAAAAAACAAAATGATTCCGCGATATATTATTTCAAACAGGCGTTGACGTTGTACGCGGGTGGATTTGGTTACCGCGAAAAACTGCGTACCCTGGAGCAGAAACCACCTATGGATAAATATTTCCCGGTATTGGATTACTACAAGGAGATAGAAAAAGCATTGAAGGGGCCACGTGATTCGGCACAGTCCTATGCGTATATTTTTGATGAAAAGAATGTCATCCTTTACCCGGAGGGCGCCGGAGAGCAGACCATCAATACGGCCATGATCATCAACAATAAAAAAGGTATTTCCCGGTGGAAGGAAATCTCGATTCCCTACAACACTGTTTACCAGGATGTGATGATTGTGAAAGCAGAAGTGATCAAAGCCAACGGCTCCAAAATACCTGCAGAAACCAATGAAAATGAAATCGTGTTTACCAAGCTGGATGAGGGGGATGTGATTTATTTCAACTATAAAATCAACAGCTTCGGACGTGGACGTTTAGGCAGAGAGTATTGGGATAAGGTGTATTTTTCTGCTTATGTGCCTACGCATATTTCCAGTTATAACGTATTGATATCGGATAGTATTCCTCTGTATTATGAATATGTAAACGGAGGCGCGGTAAAGCCTAAGATCAGTCAGCATGAACAGTTTAAGATGTATAGCTGGAGAGAAGAAAATATACCGGCCCTGCGCAGTGAATCTTATATGCCCAGTATCAACGATGTGGGTAAGGTGCTGCATCTGTCTACTGTGAAAGACTGGGACGTCATAGGCGAGTGGTACAGCGATATTACCCGGGTACAATCCAAGGAAGATTTTGAGATCAATGAAGCATGGAAAGAGATCTTTCCTGCCGGTGTTGAAAAGCTGGATGATGTTACCAAAGCGAGGAAGATTTACGAATACATAGAAAAGAATATAGCCTACAGTTCTGTGTCATTCCGGCAGGGTGCTTATGTGCCGCAACGTGCAGGAAAAACATTGGTCACCCGGTTGGGCGACTGCAAGGATTTATCTACCCTGTTCCTGGCGTTTGCGCGTAAGGCAGGATTGGAAGCTAACCTGATACTGGTTAGCACGCAGGACTATGGTCAACATAATATGCAGCTGCCTTCCATGGACTTTAACCATTGTATTGTACGGTATAAAACCGGTAATCAATACAGCTACCTGGAGCTGACGGATAATGCGTTGCCGTTTAATTCGCTGTCATCTTCTCTGGCTGGTGCGCAGATATTGAACATCCCGTATAATTACAAGACCGGTGAGAAGATAAGTGTATTGTCGGCAGGTAACTTTGCACCTAAGTCCATTCGCCGTCAGCTGGATATAGATCTTAGCGGCAGTGATCAGCGGATTAATTCCTATTGCGCTTACAGTGGTGAACTGGCTTCCCAGATCCGGCATTCTTATCAGCATAAAACCCGGGAAGAGACCAGGGATGCGGTACAGCGTGGTATCAGCGGGATGTTTAAGAACCAGATTGTACTGGATAGTTTTTCTTTCCGCAACCTGGATAACCTGGAAGATACGGTATGGATGCAATCCAGTTTTACGGTAAAAAATGATGTGATCAATGTAGGTGATTTCAGTATGATCAAGCCGGCGTTTATGGATATAGTGGCTACGGCTGATATTTTCACGCCGGAGGCGCGTCAGCACCCTTTCCTGTATGGTAATTATGAGAATACAGATGATTATAGCACAGAAATCCGTATCCGTTTGCCGGCAGGTAAACAGTTCGAGCAGGTGCCGAGTAGTGCCAGTCTGCAGCTGGAAGATATGAGTTATGTGCTGGCATTCAAAAAGGAGTCGGACGATAAACTGGTGATCAACAGGCATTTTAAAACGAACTGCAATAAAGTGGTGGGGCCTGCAGACTTCAAGCAGCTGGAAACATTTTTCAATGGAATTATTAAAGCGGAGCAGAAGTATGTTTCGTTTAAGTAGTGGAGCTCTGCGCTGTAATTGGTCAACTTAGGCGACTAAAGGAATATGTCTCCCGTAAAAGGACAAAAGGGCAATTGCCTATGCAGTTTGCTTCGAAGTAACCAACTTGCCATGGTTACGGGAAGTGAATCATGGGTTTGCCCTTTTGTTTTTTTAGATATGTTTTATTTTCAATAGATGAGCAGGAGGGATGATTTAGCGGGAGGATGTACCGGGCGGCGTTCAGTGGGTGAGATCTGTAATAACCGGTCAATGAATTATGAAAATATTAATATGAAATACTTTTCGGGGCTGCTGATTTCAGCGGTCTTTTTTATGATAAAAAGCTATATTTTTTTAACTCCAAGGATTTGATTATCAATATAATTAGAATATATCGTTCTTTTTTTTCGTAGTCGCTTAATTTTGAAGATAAAAACGAGTATCTTTGCGCAAAATTTCAGAAAACGGTGATTTCTTTCAATTGGTTCAAACATAGAATGGTAGCACTTGTGATGGTTCTAGGCCTTCACAGTTTTAGTAATTTTTCCTTTGCCGAGGGCAGTCATCCAGAGAAACCAGCAATTTCTGCTGAAGAACCTGGGACAGAACAATCGGGAGAGGAGACTGCACCTAAGAAAGTAGATATCAAGGAAACGATTTTCGGCCACGTAAAGGATGCCCATGACTGGCATCTGTTCGAACTTGGTGAAACGCATGTAACGGTTCCGTTGCCTGTGATCATTTACAATCCGGTACGTGGAACTTCCGTATTTACTTCTTCTGCGTTCCATCACGGGCATGAAGCACATGACGGATACCGTTTAGTGACGCCTCATTACCGTGCGGAAAAAGGACTGGATGCTGCGAAGTATCCTACGGATGAGATCATTGCAGTAGATGGCAGCGATAATCCAACCGGAGAAAAGATTTACGATCTTTCTATCACCAAAAATATCACATCCATGATCATTGCAGCGGTATTGCTGATAGTGCTCATGCTGAATGTGGCCAAGGCATATAAAGTGCGTGGTTCCAAGAAAGCGCCTAAAGGTTTCCAGAGTTTGATGGAGCCAGTAATTGTATTTATGCGTGACGAGGTGGTGAAGCCTAATATTCCTGGCAAAAGCGCTGCGAAGTTTACTCCTTTTATTCTGACTATATTCTTTTTCATCCTCATTAACAACCTGTTGGGTCTGTTACCTGGTTCTGCCAACGTAACGGGGAATCTGGCGGTGACAGCGGCACTGGGTATTATCAGCTTTGTGGCTATCCTGATCAGCACCAACAAGCATTTCTGGGGTCATATCTTTAATCCTCCAGTACCTTTGGGTGTAAAGATCATCCTGGTACCGGTAGAGCTGATTGGTATATTCACTAAGCCGATATCACTGATTATCCGGTTGTTTGCCAATATCCTGGCGGGCCACATTATCATTCTGAGTATCATCTGTCTGGTGTTTATATTTGGATCCTTAAACAAGATCGCTGGTTACAGCTTCCTGCCTGTTACTGTATTGTTCAACATTGTAATGATGATGCTGGAATTGCTGGTAGCATTTATCCAGGCATTCATTTTTGCCAACCTGACAGCTGTATTTATAGGTCAGGCGATGGAAGGTGCACATGATGAAGCACACCACTAGCTTTTAGCCGTTAGCTTTTAGCTCTTAGTTTGCGATTAGAGGCCAACAGCTAAATGTGAACAGTTTTCAACTTTAGAAATAACGTTTTTTATAAATCAAATACATATTCATTATGGCACTTTTGTCTATTTTATTGCAGGCTGCTGCTGCATCTGGTCTGGCTAAGGCTGGTGGTGCTGTTGGTGCTGGTATCGCGGCTATCGCGGCTGGTATCGGCGTTGGTAACATCGGTAAGAGCGCTCTGGAGTCTATCGCTCGTCAACCAGAAGCTGCTAACGACATCCGTGCAAACATGATCCTGGCTGCTGCGCTGGTTGAGGGTGTTGCCCTCTTCGGTGTAATCGCTGGTCTGTTGGCGGTAGTTATGTAAGCCGAACTCTTTACTGCATCCGGCGCACAGGGCAAAGGATGCAGTAATCTTTGCCAATTTGAAATCAGTAAGTATCAAACATAACAACATAATAAAATTCTAATTATATGGATCTGTTGCAACCCGCGTTAGGCTTGTTTCTTATTTCATTTTTCATTTTCATCATCGTTTTCCTGATCCTGAAGAAATTTGCCTGGACTCCGATCCTCGCTACTTTAAGAGAAAGGGAAGATTCCATCACTGACGCTATTACTACAGCAGAAAGGGTGAAGGAAGAAATGGCGCAGATGAAAGCAGAACATGAACATGTGCTGGCGGAAGCTAAAGCTGAAAGAAGTAAGATCCTGAAAGAAGCGAAAGACGCGAAAGATTTGATCATCAGCGAAGCCAAAACTCAGGCGCAGGCAGAAGCCAAGAAGATCATCAGCGAAGCTTATACCGCTATCGAAAACCAGAAAATGGCTGCGTTAACGGATGTGAAAAACCAGGTAGGTAATCTTGTGATTGAAGTAGCAGAGAAAGTGCTGAGAAKAGAACTGGCTGATAAAACAGCACAGGAAGGTTACGTGAAACAACTGGCAGGAGAAATCAAATTAAATTAAGAGATTAACTTTTAACCTTTGGCATTAAAGCTAAAGGCTGAAAGCTAAAAGCTAAAAGCTATATGCAGAATCCCCGTTTAGCATCCCGGTATGCAAAATCATTGATAGATCTGGCGCAGGAACTGAACCAGCTGGAAGCGGTGCATACTGACATGCTGTTTTTACAACAGGTGATGAAAAGCAACCCCGATGTGGTGAGTTTGCTTAAAAGCCCGATCATTAAGGCAGATAAAAAGCAAAAGATATTAGCTGCCATATTGGACGGCCGGATCGGTGCTACTACACTTTCCTTTGTGAACCTGCTGGTGACCAAAGGCCGTGAAAGTGCACTGGCGGAAATGACCACTGAGTTTTCACGCCAGTACATGGTGTTGAAAAATATCAGCCCGGTTAAAATCACCACTGCTGTTGCTATCGATAATGCCACACTGGATGTGATTAAACAGAAAATCGCCAGCGAAACAACCCAACAGATCCAACTGGAAACTGCTGTAAATGCAGACCTGATCGGTGGTTTTGTACTGGAAGCAAATGATCAACTGTTTGATGCGTCTATACTGCGTGATCTGAAAGACATTAAACAACAGTTTAACAAGAATATTTACGTATCTGATTTACGTTAATCTATACAGCAGCCGCTGCGTACACGCAAAGCTGTTGTCGTTATACTAAATTTCTCTAACGACTTTTTTTTAAAATCATAATTATGGTTGATATTAAACCTGATGAAATTTCGGCGATATTACGCCAGCAGTTGAGCAACTTCAATGCTTCTGCCGACCTGGAAGAGGTAGGTACTGTATTGTCGGTGGGTGATGGTATTGCCCGCATATACGGTTTGGGTAACGTAGGTTACGGTGAACTGGTTGAATTCAGCAACGGTGTAAAAGCTATTGCACTGAACCTGGAAGAAGATAACGTGGGTGTGGTATTGATGGGTCAGTCAGCAGGTATTAAAGAAGGTGATAAAGTACGTCGTACCAACAAAATCGCTTCCATTAACGTGGGTGAAGGTGTGGTAGGTCGTGTAATCAATACACTGGGCGAACCTATTGATGGTAAAGGTCCAATTAAAGGTGAACTGTATGAAATGCCACTGGAGCGTAAAGCACCGGGTGTATTGTACCGTGAGCCGGTTAAAGAACCGCTGCAAACAGGTGTAAAAGCAATTGATGCGATGATCCCTGTTGGTCGTGGTCAGCGTGAGTTGGTAATTGGTGACCGTCAGACAGGTAAAACAGCTATCTGTATTGATACCATCATCAACCAGAAAGAGTTTTACGATGCAGGTAAACCTGTTTATTGCATATACGTAGCTATTGGTCAGAAAGCATCCACTGTTGCCGGTGTAATGAAAACATTACAGGAAGCAGGTGCCATGGCTTATACTACCATCGTTGCTGCAAACGCTGCTGATCCGGCTCCGCTGCAGTTCTACGCTCCGTTTTCCGGTGCTGCAATCGGTGAATTCTTCCGTGACTCAGGTCGTCCTGCACTGATCGTTTATGATGATCTGTCTAAACAGGCGGTTGCTTACCGTGAGGTATCTTTGCTGCTGAAACGTCCTCCAGGTCGTGAAGCTTACCCAGGTGACGTATTCTATCTGCATAGCCGTTTACTCGAGCGTGCTGCGAAAATCATCAGCAATGATGCCATCGCTCAACAGATGAATGACTTACCTGAATCTATCAGACACCTGGTAAAAGGTGGTGGTTCCCTGACAGCATTGCCTATCATTGAAACACAGGCGAGTGACGTATCTGCTTACATTCCTACCAACGTAATCTCCATCACCGATGGTCAGATCTTCCTGGAAGGTAACCTGTTTAACGCCGGTATCCGTCCTGCGATCAACGTAGGTATCTCTGTAAGCCGCGTGGGTGGTAACGCTCAGATCAAATCCATGAAGAAAGTATCTGGTACCCTGAAGCTCGATCAGGCACAATACCGTGAAATGGAGGCTTTCTCCAAATTCGGTGGTGACCTGGATGCCGCTACCAAAGCAGTTATCGACAAAGGTGCCCGTAACGTGGAAATCCTGAAACAGGCACAGTTCAGTCCGTACTCCGTAGAAAAACAGGTAGCGATGATTTACCTGGGTACTAACGGTTTGCTGCGTGACGTTCCTGTTAAACAAGTACGTGCTTTCGAAGAAGCGTTCCTGAATGAAATGCAGGTTCGTTTACCAGAAGTACTGGCTGAGTTCAAGAAAGGTAACCTGCCAGAAGATGGCCTCAAGAAAATGGTTACTTTGGCTAATGAACTGAAACCAAGATTCGCATAATAGCGTTCCATCGCTTAAGCATACAAAAGCACCCTTTGCTATATCAGCAAAGGGTGCTTTTTTTATATGAAAAGGCGTATAATTTAAATATAAAATTGTATTTATATAATTKATTATAAATCTTTTAAAAAAGAAAATATAAACGACCTGATCTTTATATGGAGAGGCCGCTCTACATTTGCTGTGTAACAAATATTTATAAAAACCAGAATTAAGGTTCCTGTCTTAGCTCATAATCTTACAACCCAGAGTATTTTCATAACCTCCTTTCTTAAGAGTAATATCGCCAAAATTGTATCCGAAATCCGTATTCGTAGTTAGTCTTGTGAAGATTGGTATTTTAACTATTACTTCTTTTAATTCATTTCAGAAAATCAAATACACTTGCCTGAACCCCGGGAAAGTAGTGTGCTAATGGTATGTGTCTGTTCAGCAGTTGCTTGAGATGCAAAACGCTTGTATGAAAAGACTCCTGACCCTTTGTTCAATTGTATGGTTGTTCCTGTTCCCCGTTATTTGCTGTTTGGCAGAAGGTAGTAAAGACATGTACCCGTCCGGTGCGTTGGGTAACCGTGCTTACATGACCAGCTCTTCTACCGCTACCAGTGCGCTCATCGGGAATATTTACAATCCCGGCAGAATGTTCGTATATGCGAAAGCGGGAGAAGTGATTTATATAGGGTCAAGTGCCCAGGGGATAGGTACCGGCACCACCCGGTTAATAGCCCCTAACGGGAACGCCTATAACACCGGCGCCTCCGTCACTACAGGACGTATCAATAACCGCGCAGAAGAACTCGCAGGCCCTGCAGCATTGACAGTAGGTGGATATACTGCATATAACAGAACAGTACTGGCCAGTGAAGAAGGCATATGGACAATAGAGTTTGATCCTCCAAATACAGGATCCACCTCTTTAGGTAGTGGCTTTAGTCCCCCGGCAGCCAATGCCGCCTGGACAATTGCCAATCAAACTGCTGTGAGCACCCTGGCGCTGATAGTGGCCTGGGATATTACCGTGGCCAGTGCAGGTACTGCACAATCAGGACGTACCTTCCTGAATATTTTTACAGGTAATGCAGGTACCGCCGCTTCTGCTTTTTATGGTAAGTTTAATGTACTCACCAAAGATGGATTTACCTATACCGCTGCCAGCAATGGTATACAACCTTTCCTTTTTGCTTTTTTTGTAAATAACAAAGGTACCCGTGATAAAGCCACTGGTGTACCGGTATATAAAAGTGTAGACCTCAACTCCGTTGTTTCCAGCAGTGGCGCTTATTCTTTTCATAATCCCACTTTGCCGGATGATGCCACCAACATCACCCAGAAACTCTTTTATAATCCACCTAGTAGTGCTTTACCCGCGAGCGCACCCGTATGGGCGGCTGGAGCTGCCTCCAGCACCTGGTTAATTAGTACTCCTGTCAATCCCGTAGTTAGCCAGGTTTTTTTTACGGGTCGGGAAGGTACATCTGGTCATTCCGGAACACCGCCGTTGGGGGGAGGATACGTCCATTTTACTGCTAACCAGAACGGGAATTTTAAAATTCTGATAGACGTAAATAATAACGGCAACACCACCGATCCTGTGGATCGTATTATTACCGGATCATCTGTTACAGGAGACAATGCTATTTTATGGGATGGCAAGAACGGCCTCGGTGTGGATGTGGCCAATGGTACCACCATCAATATTTCTGTGATACTGTTTTCCGGAGAAGTGCATTTCCCTTACATGGATGTGGAGAATAATGTGAATGGCATTGTTATTACCCGTACCAATGGATCCAATGCGCCTGACCCTACCGTATACTGGAATGATCAATTGCTGGGAAGTGGTACGGGAGCCCCTGTTCCCGTTGATGCTTCTGCCAGTCCCGGTATTAATAGTACGACTAACGGTCATAAGTATACGAATAGCTATGGTGATAATAGTTTACTGGATACCTGGGCTTATATTTTCAGCGCACCGCTTACTTCCAGCATCACGGTGAAACAATACCAGGCCGATCTGGAAGTAATCAATAATATTCCGGCACTTACTGCTATCTGTGCAGGCAAGCAGATTAGCTATACCACCAGTGTCCGGAACAATGGTCCGGACTCCGCTAATGGCGCGCGTTACAGCTTCTCCTTCCCGTCGCAGCTCACCAACGTTACGGTTAGCCCCGTGATTACGGGTAATGCGGTGATTGTATCCGGAGGTGTGAGCGGTAATGCCTACACGGCAGTACTTAATATGCCCAACGGCGCCGTGATTAATTATACGATCACCGGTACACTAACAGATGTGCCAGTAGGTGGTAATCTCATTACTAAATCCAGTGTATTACGTCCTAAGGATGTAACAGATCCCGATGCTACCAGCGCTACCAGTGGCAACCCTACTGATCCTGATGTGGAATGTAATGGCGCGCCTTCCGGCACCGGGTGTAATAATATTAAGACCAGCAGCATTCCTGTTTCTACCGCCATTGGTAGTAATGTAATCAATGCACCGCAGTCTATTTGTATAGGCAGTACGCCAGCCGCGCTTACTGGAAATGCCATTACCGGTAGTCCGGTATATCTATGGCAATCCAGTATTACCAGTGCTACTACCGGCTTTGCTACTGCCGCTGGTACTACTAACGGTAAAGACTATACGCCTGTAATATCTCCGCAAAATATCTGGTTCAGAAGAATCGTTAATTCCGGTAGTTGCAGTGATACCAGTGCAGCTATCATGATTACGGTGAACCCACTACTGCAGCCGGGCGTAATAGCAGGAAACCAAACATTCTGCAGCAGTGGAGATCCGGCAGCGTTTACACAAACAACACCAGCTACGGGAGGCTCCGGCGTTTATACCTATCGCTGGCAATCATCTCTTAACAATACTACTTTTAATGATATTGCCGGCGCAACACTGGTAACTTATGATGCACCGGTAGTGTCACAAACCACCTACTTCCGGCGTATTGTCAGCAGTACCGGCTCCGGTTGTGCGGATATGATCAGTGATACCCTCACGGTACTGATCAGCGCTACACCTACTACCGCTAATGCAGGTACTGATCAGAACCTTTGTAACTTAAACGCCACTACGTTATCGGGCAATACCCCGATAGCTGGAAGTGGTGGCTGGCGGCAGGTCAGCGGTCCGGCCACTGCAGTGATAGCAGATACCACATTGCCTAACGCCGGCATCAGTGGACTCAGCAGCGGCACCTTTACTTTTGTATGGACTATCCGTAATGGCGTATGTCCGCCTTCTGTTGATACCGTATTGATCACGATAGCTCCGTTGCCTTCCGCGGCGAACGCAGGTTCGGATCAAACCTTATGTAACGTAAACAGCACAACGCTGGGAGGTAACATACCAGCCAGTGGTGTAGGTACCTGGACACAAATCAGTGGTGCAGTAACCGCTACTTTTGTCAATCCAAACCTGGGTACTACACAGGTGCAGGGACTGCAGCCAGGTAGCTACCAGTTCAGATGGACCATTAGCAGTGGTAGTTGCGCCACTACGGCCGATACCGTACTGGTAGTGGTAAATGCGTTGCCTACTACCGCCAATGCAGGTCCTGACCAGACAAAAAATAACAGCGGCGTATTTACGATGGGCGCCAATGCAGCCACTGTTGGTACTGGAGCCTGGGCATTGGTAAGTGGATCAGCCAGTATTACAGATCCGGCTAACCCCAATACTAATATTACGCTGCAACCCAATACCAATGCAACACTTACCTGGTCTATTACCAATGGTAACTGTCCGCCTTCTGTAGATACAGTTGTGCTGAACTATGTGAAACAGGCGGATCTCAGCGTAATTAAGTCTGATGCAGGCAACACCTATACATCCGGTGGCCCGGTAAGCTATACTATCACAGTAGAGAATTTCGGTCCTTCTGATGTAAACGGATTTTCAATACAGGATGTGCTGCCGGCAAAAATGATCAATGCCAGTTGGACATCCTCAGTAACCGGTGTAGGCGTTAGTGTTAGTCCTACCAGTGGCAGTGGCGCTATTGTTGCAGCTATCGGTAATATGCCTTTTGCTGCCGGCAACAAAATTGTTATTACAGTAACTGGAACGGTGGATCCGGCATCTATTGGTGGTGATTCACTGGTGAATCAGGCTAATGTGCCTGTTCCTGCAGGAACACCTGACCCTAATACAGGTAATAACAGTTCTACGGTAAGAGGTGCAGTGCCTAACAGACCACCAGTGGCGGTGGATGATCAATACACTACCGTCCGCGATGTGCCGGTACAGGGAAATGTATTAACCAATGACAGCGACCCTGAAAATGCTACGCTGACAGCCGCATTGGTAACAGGTCCTGCCAATGGTAACCTGCAACTGAATACAGACGGCACTTTCACTTATACGCCTAATGCCGGATTTACTGGTACAGATAGTTATGTATACCGCGCCTGTGATGATAGGGGAGCCTGTTCGCAGGCTACTGCCACCATACAGGTAACACCGGCTATATTGGATCTTAAGGTGACGAAAACAGCCACTCCTGCCAGCGCAGGTGCCGGAGAAGCGTTAACTTATACTATTACAGTGACCAACAATGGTCCGTCAACATTATTACCTACAGAAGCATTTACTGTCACAGATAGCTTACCATCCGGGTTTGTAGCAGAAAACTATATTCCTTCAGCAGGTAGCTATATACCGGCATCCAGCCAGTGGAGAGGCGTTTCATTGACGCCTGGACAATCCGTGTCGCTGACCATTGCGGGACGTATAGCCGCAGGATTTGCCGGTAACAGTTTATCCAACAGGGTGATTGCTACACCACCTATTGGTACTACTGATCCTACTCCTGCTGATACAACTATTATTACACCTGTTGTACACAAGGTAGAAGTAGAGGTGACAAAAACAGATTTAACCACGTTGTATACACCGGGTACATCGGTGATTTATAACATTGCATACACCAATCATGGTCCTTCCGATGTATTGCAATTGAATGTTACAGATCCTTTACCGGCAGGTATTACTACGGCCAGCTGGACTTACGCATTTACTGCCGGGTCACAACCAGGCGGACAGGGTACTGGTCCTATTGATCAAAAGTGGGATTTACCATCAGGTGTCGGTGTCGTATATACTTTAACGTTAGTAGTGCCGCCTAATTTCACGGGTCCCCTTGTAAATACCGCCACCGCTATTGTTCCTGCAGGATATGTGAATGTAAATCCAGCAGGAAACAGCGCCACGGATACAGATACCGCTGCGCCACGCTATAATGTAACCATTACAAAAGATGGCCCTGTAAGTGAAATAGCCGGTACGCCGATTACCTATCACGTGCAGGTGGTGAATGCCGGGCCATCGGACCTTGTAGGAGCTGTAGTGAATGATCAGCTTCCTGCAGCTATTCAAAATGCAACGTGGACAGTCACCGGATCGGGTACGGCGAGTGCCAATGTGAGCAGTGGAAGTGGTAATGTTGTCTTTACCGCTAATCTGCCGGCCGGCAGCGCTAATAAGCTGGATGTAGCCATTACCGGTACTGTTAATACTGCAGCTACAGGCAGTTTCAATAACGTCGCGACAGTTACGATACCTGGACAACCACCGATATCTTCCAATAAGATTATTACCACTGTAGAGAATAAAACCGGTCTGAATATTACGAAAGAAAGTACCCCGGCAGGTAGTGTTAATGCGGGAGAAGCTATTCAATACAAGATCAGTGTTACCAACAGCGGTCCTTCGGATGCTGTAGGCGTTGTAATTGCAGATGCTATACCAGCAGCTATTCTGAATCCACAATGGCAGGTAGCAGGTAGTGGCGGAGCTACCGTAACAGGTGCTGTATCCGGCAGTGGCAGTAATGTTAGCACTACTGCCGATATTCCGGCAGGTACCAGCAATATGATCATTGTTACAGTAACAGGTACTGTGGATGCAGCTGCAAAAGATTCTATTGTAAATAGTGCCACGGCAAGTGTTCCGGGCGGTTCCACCGTTACAGGTAATAATGAAATAAGGGTGGTGAGTAAACCTGGCTTACGAATCGTGAAAACAGGTCCATTGGCGGCAGATGCAGGTACGGGGATAGATTATACCATTACTGTCACCAACAATGGCCCTTCTGATGCCGTGAATGCGGTGATTACGGATGTCGTACCACTTAACATTAGCGGTACCAGCTGGACCACTGCTACTACCGGTACGGCAACTGTGGTGAACGGTGCTACCGGTAATACCAATAATGTACTGGAAACGGTTAATATACCTGCCGGCCCGAACAACAGCATTATCATCCACATCATAGGTACCTTATTAACGGATGCCGGAGGTACCATTACCAACACTGCAAAAGTGCAGGTGAATAACGATCCTCCGTTACCTTCTAACGATATTGTTACTACTATCAATAATAACCCCGGACTGGTGCTTTCCAAATCTGGTCCTGCAACAGCAAGTGCAGGTCAAAGGATTGTATATACCCTGAACATAAGTAATACGGGTCCATCAGATGCCTTTAATATACAGCTGCTGGATACCGTACCGGGAGTGTTACTGGATCCACAGGTGCGGTTAAATACCTATGGAAGAACTACAGTGGCATCATCTGCCATTATTAACGGCATACTGCAGTTGACCGGTAATTTCCCGGTAGGAGATACCAATCATGCAGTGGTGTTTTTAAGTGGAATTATTAATCCAACATTCAAAGGACAAATTACTAACCAGGCATTCATCAGTAACGGCAGCAATCCTCCGATTGCTTCTGAACGCGTGGTAACCACTGTTACCAGTGATCCTAAGGTGATTATTAACAAGAATGCACCTGATACAATTGTAGCAGGTAAACTAATCACTTACAAGTTACTGGTCACTAACACCGGATTGTCTGATGCACAGAATATTACGATCTCTGATATTGTAGATAATACGCTGACGGGTGTAGTATGGAATGCTACTCCTGGTGGCAGCGCAAGCATTAGTTCCGGCGACAATGGCACTGGTAATACAGTAACCGTGGGCGCAACGATACCTGCAGGTGCAGGCAATTATATTGCCATTACGATTGTGGGCAAAGTAGCACCGGGAGCTACTGGTCAGTTGAGCAATTTTGCCACCGCCACTGGTACTGATGTTCCAACCGTGCATTCTGATACGGTGACTACCAGGGTGGTGAATACCCCATCGTTACAAATCAGTAAAGCCGGTCCGCAAAATGCCGTAGGTGGAGAAAATGTAGTGTATACATTGGAAATCACCAACAACGGTCCTTCCAACGCCACCGCTGTTAACATAGCAGATGTGGTACCTACGGAAGTACAGCATATTAACTGGACTGCAGTGGCTTCCGGCGGCGCCGTCATCAGCGGACCAGCTACCGGTACCAACAATAATGTGGCATTGATCGCCGATATACCAGCAGACAGTGGTAAAATAAAAATTACCATCAATGGTACCCTTGATCCATCCGCTGCAGGTACTATTGTGAATACAGCTACTGCGGCGGTGACAGGCAGCACGCCTGTATCTGCCTCTCAGCAAACAATTATCAGCAATGAACCGGGGCTTAATATTAGTAAAACCGGTCCGGCTACCGTGAATGCAGGTGAACAGATCACCTATACATTGATAGCCAGCAATCTGGGATTGTCTGATGCGAAAGAAATATTTATCCAGGATGTAATACCATCACAAATTACAGGTGTTAGCTGGACATCTGCAGTGAGTGGTAATGCTACTATAACAGCCGGCAATACCGGTACTGGTAACAACATTTTGCTCACCGGTGATCTGGCTGCCGGCACGGGCAACCAGATTTTGGTTACGGTTACCGGAACAGTAGCACCGGACTTTACAGGTACACTCAATAACATTGCTGTTACTTATCAAAAAGGAAGAGATACGGCGAAGAGTGAAACTGTAATTACAACGGTTAATAGTTTACCTGCTTTGCAATTGGTGAAGAGTGCTCCAGATACATTAGCCGCCGGTAGTGCGATTACATATACCGTAAACATTACCAATAACGGCCCGTCTGATGCATCACAGATAACAATCGCAGATGTGGTGCCAGCTAATGTGAAAAACGTAACCTGGTCTGCTACCCATGGTGGTAACACTACAGTGGTGGGTGGTTCCGGCAACGGCAATAACATCAGCTTCACAGCAGATATTCCGGCAGGCAACAATAATTTTGTGCTGCTCACGATTACGGGTACTATTGACCCTGCCTTCGCAGGAGATATCAATAATACCGCTACCGCTACTGTTGCGGGACAACCGGTATTTACTTCCAATGAAGCCGTTACACATGTGATTAGTTCTCCGGCGGTCAGCATCTCCAAATCAGGACCAACGCAAAGTCCTGCAGGAGGCGATATTTCGTGGATCATCACCGCAAGTAATAACGGTCCTTCTGATGCTACAGGCATCATCATAAAAGATACCGTACCGGCAGGTGTTACCAATGTAAGCTGGACAACTGTTAATAACGGCACCGGGCAGGTGACGGCAGGAGGCACAGGAAGTGGTAATATCATTGCTGTTACCGGCAATGTACCAGCCGGCGCAGGGAATACCATCCAGGTGTTGGTGACAGGTAAAGTATCCTCTTCCTACACCGGGGCTCCTTTGGTAAATAGGGTGGTAGCCACTATTCCAGGTATGCCTGATAAACAGGATACTGCTATAACAACAATCACCAGTACACCCGGATTGCAGATTGTGAAGGTTGGACCGGGTGCCATCAGCGCAGGTGATCATGTGACCTACACGCTCACTATTACTAATAATGGCCCATCTGATGCGGTGAACGCCGTGATTGCAGATGTGGTAGATCCTGCATTGCAGAATCCTGCGTGGACAGTTGTTACAAATGGCACAGGTACCAGTGTAAGCAGTACCAGCGGTACGGGTGATATCAACATCACCGGTAACATACCTGCTGCTCCTGCCAATAGTATTGTCATCACTTTAACGGGTACATTGAGCCCTGACTATACAGCTATTGTGTTGGCTAACGTGGCCAGCGCCACACCTCCGGGATTGCCAGGTGTTTCTTCTGCAGTAACGTCTACGGTTACACGTAAAGCAGATCTGCAATTGGTGAAGAGCGGTCCTGCCAATGCCGTGGCCGGAGAACCTGTTACTTATAGTATTACGGTTACCAATCGTGGTCCTTCTAACGTAAAGCTGGTGCATATAGCAGATATGATTCCTCCCGGTATCATTGATGCTACATGGACTGCTACGGCTACAGGCACCGGCGCTGCGGTATCTGCCGCATCAGGTACCGGCAATGTGGATTTAACTGCTGATATACCAGCTAACACGGGCATTATTAGTATAATGATCAATGCCAGGGTGAATCCAGGCGCTGTAGCCGGTGATATTGCCAATACCGCCATTGCAACACCTCCTGCTGCAGTAGCAGATAGTACGCCTGCCACAGCTACTGTTATTACTAATATTACAAGAGCGGCAGACCTTGTGATTGTGAAATCAGGTCCTGCTAACAGAGCTGCGGGGCAGGATATCACCTGGCAGCTGGTAGTAACTAACCGTGGCATTTCAGATGTGGCGAATGCCGTGATTACCGACAATGTGCCGAACTTTGCCACTATCACGAATGTGACAACCAGTATACGTGGTAATGCTACTGCACAAACGCCGGTAATTGTTGATAAACTGGTAACGGTGAATGCAGATATTGCTGCGGGTGCAGGTAATGAAGTGATTATAACTATCAATGGAAAGGTTGCCAGTGAAGCAATAGGTACCCTCACTAATACGGCTACCGTAGCTCCTCCGGCAGATGTAACAGAAACTATTCCTGCTAACAATTCCAGTACAATTAATACCACCCTTATTTCAGATATAGGACTGCAGCTATCCAAATCCGGACCTGCAGCTGTTAACGTAGGCGATACGATCAACTATAGTATCCTTGTGATCAATACCGGATTGTCTGATGCCAATGGTGTAGCGATTGCAGATATTGTTCCTGCTGCGGTATCCGGGGTAACCTGGACGGCGGTAGCTACCGGTACTGCTAACGTTTCAGCTCCTTCCGGCACAGGAAATAATATTAATCTCACTGGATTACTGGGAGCAAATCAAACAGGAAGCATAGAGATAAATATTAAGGGAATTGTAGGCGCTACTTCCGGTGGTACGATCACTAATACCGCCACCGCCACTTTCGGCAGCATCAAAAGCAGTCAAGTGGTTACAACCGTTAATAAAACGGCGAACCTTCGCATCAGTAAAACAGCGCCGTCAGCTATGGCTGCCGGACAGCCGATTACTTATGTGGTGAAAGTGTATAACGCTGGCCCTGCCGGTGTAACAGGTGCCGATATTAATGACGTAGTGCCGGCAGGTATTACGAATCTGAACTGGACCGCTACCGCTACCAGCGGTGCTACCGTTTCACCTAACAATGGCTCCGCTGCCAGTATTCACCTGACGACAGATTTACCTGCTAATACGGACACTGTTACACTCACCATCAACGGTATCGTAGCAGTTGATTTCACAGGCACACTCACTAACACTGCTACGGCTACACCTCCTCCGGGAGTGACTAATCCGGTGCCTGCTACTGCTACAGTAAATACAGTGGTAACAAGTCAGCCCGGACTGGTGCTGGTGAAATCCGGCCCTGCAGAAATTATCGCAGGTTCAGCGATCACTTACCGCCTGGAACTCCGTAACAACGGACCTTCTAACGCCACAGGCGTTAAACTGGAGGATATTATACCAGCTGCAGTGCTGTTACCATCATGGACAGCCACTGGAAACGGAACGACTAATTCCGGTACCGGTAACGTATCTGTTACCCGCGATATTCCTGTGGATAGTGTGTTGACGGTGATTGTCACTGGTACTACAGATCCGGCTGCCAATGGCACTATTACCAATAGTGCGGTGGCTACCGTAAATGGACAAACGACTAACAGTAATGTTGTCAATACCAATATTGTTAACAAGCCATCCCTGCAGATCAGCAAGTCTGGCCCTGCGAAAATAGCTGCTGGTCAGTCTATCAGTTACGTCCTGAAAGTGACCAATAGCGGTCCTTCTACTGCCAATGGTATCACGGTGTCCGATCAGATACCTGCTGCCATTAAGAACGCAACATGGAATGCTACAGCAGGTGGCAGTGCTGCTATCACAGGCGGAAATATCAGCAATCGTTCCGGTAATGTGGTATTTACGGCTGACCTTCCGGCTGGCAGTGCAAATAGCATTGTGGTAACGATCACTGGCACCGTAGATGCGGCATCCAACGGTACACTCACCAACGTGGCGAATGTAACCCCTGTCGATGGACAGCCTGTAACGGCAACGGCTATATCAGAAATTACAGGTAACCCTGGTCTTCGCCTGGTGAAATCAGCACCAGACAGTGCTACTGCCGGTGGAGCCATTACCTATACTATAGATGCGTATAACGATGGGCCATCTGATGCGGTAAATATGGTATTGACAGATGTGATACCTGCACAACTGCAACAGGCAGTATGGTCAGCTACCGCAGCAGGTGCAGCCACCATCAGTGGGGGTAATGTTACGGGTCAAACAGGCAATGTTAATATCACCGGTAGCATTCCCGCAGGCAGCGGCAATGTAATACACATCGTCATCAATGGCATCATTGATCCTGCCTTTGCGGGCAGTATAAGAAATGTGGCCAGTGCAACAGTGAATGGTACAACTACTTCGTCCAATGATGTGGTTACCACCGTAGCGAATCGCACGGCCATACGTTTGGTGAAATCCGGTCCGTCCAGGGCTGTCGCTGGTTCACAAATCACTTACACCATGGTGCTGACTAATGGAGGTCCTTCCGATGCGACCGCCATTACCGTATCAGATATACTGCCGGTTCAACTTCAGAATCCGGTGTGGTCTGCTACCGCTGCTGGTGCTGCTGCCATCAATGGTGGTAATATCATCGGCAGAACAGGTAACGTATCCTTCGTTGCCAATGTGCCAGCTGGTATAGCGAACCGGGTATTGGTAAGTATTACCGGTACCATTGCACCTTCGTTTACCGGAGCGGTTACTAACGTGGCCGGATATACGATAAATAATTTGCCGGAAGTACCTACTGCTCCGGTAGTCACTAATGTGGTAGCTGAACCAGGATTACAGTTGCGTAAATCCGGCCCTGATACCCTGGCCGCTGGCAGACGTATTACTTATGTACTTGAAGCATCCAATACAGGTCCGTCTGACGCCAGTAATGTAACGATCAATGACATTGTGCCCGCAGGGGTACAGCAGGTTAGCTGGACCGCCGTTGCAAACGGAGCAACTATCATTGGTGCTGCCACCGGCAATAACAACAATATATCTGTGAATGGAAATATTCCTGCAGGAGGTAGTATCGTTGTTACGGTTAATGGTACTATTGCTACCGGCCAAACTGGTACTATTCTGAACAAGGCTTCCCTGCAGTTTAATGCAACGGTGGTAGCGCAGGATTCAGTGAGTACCCGCATCGTTAATACGCCGGGAGTATCCATTACTAAATCAGGCCCGCAACAGGTGAATGCAGGCAGCCAAGTTAGCTATAACATAGACCTGACGAATGCTGGTCCGTCCGACCTGGTAAATGCGCTCGTAAAAGATATTGTGCCTGCACAGATCAAACAGGTCACCTGGAGTATAAGCCTGGATGGCAGTGCTACGCTGGCTGCTGGTACTGCAGTAACAGGTATTGGTAATACCATTAATTTCCATGGTAATGTACCGGCAGGTAATACCAATGGTATACATGTAATAGTGACCGGTATTGCTGATCCTGATTTCACAGGAGTGATCACCAATATCGCTACTGCAACAGATAATCTGGGTAAAGCATACAATGCCAGTGTAACCACTGAGGTAAAACAACTGGCACAAATGGCGATTAGTAAATCCGGGCCAGCTACATTGAATGCCGGCGATGTGATCAGTTACCTGATAACTGCCACTAATCTCGGACCATCCAATGCCTCCGGTGTCGGCATCACTGATGTAGTGCCGGCAACGGTTACAGATGTTACCTGGACAGCAGTGGCTAATGGTAACGCGGTAATCAATGGCGCAACTGCCGGAACGGGTAATAACATCAGCGTGTTGGGAGATATTGATGGTGGCGCAGGCAATAATATACAGGTACTCATTAACGGAAAAGTACCTGCTAATACCATCGCTGAAAGCATCAGCAATCAGGCGG
Organism: Chitinophaga sp. 10T418; assembly: GCF_056394125.1. NCBI lineage: Bacteria > Pseudomonadati > Bacteroidota > Chitinophagia > Chitinophagales > Chitinophagaceae > Chitinophaga > Chitinophaga sp. 10T418. The sequence goes on along the minus strand of NZ_JBFTHG010000004.1, from coordinate 2,099 downwards.
TATTAAAACAACCGGATGGAAGTAACATCAACAGTGTACCTGTAGTGACCACCATCAGCCGCAAAGCCCGCATCAGCATCGTGAAACAGGCGCCTCCAACAGGTATTGCAGGCGATAGTTTGCGGTATGTTATCAACGTATCTAATAGCGGACCTTCTGACGCAACAGCGGTTGCTATCAGCGATATTGTTTCGGACACGCTTTCTGGTGTGAGTTGGAGTGCCACTACAAAAGGCACTGCACAGGTGAGTGGTACTTCCTCCGGTACTGGCAATAACATCGCGTTACAGGCAGTGCTGCCGGCTGGAGCAGGTAATATTGTTACCATACAGGTTGTTGGTCGCATTGCGCCAGGCTTTAGTGGTATCCTGAATAATCAGGCATTCGCCACTTCAAATGGAGAACGGACTTCCTCCGGTATTACCACTACAAGGGTAACACCGCAGTCAGCGTTGACGATTACTAAAACAGGTCCGGCTGCTGTGAATGCAGGCGATACGATTAGTTACGATGTAACGGTTACTAACGCGGGTCCTTCAGATATTGCCGGTATTACCGTTACGGATATAGTACCTACCACCATTACTGGTGTGAGTTGGACTGCCATCGCCAATGGTGGTGCTGCTATCGTTGGTGCCGCTGCCGGCGCTGGTAACAATGTTTCGATAGGAGCCAACATCCCGGCAGGTACAGCGAATAAGATATTGTTGCGGATTAAAGGAAGCATTCCTGCCAACAGTGCCGCCACCAGTATCAGCAATACGGCTACTTTAACAAGACCAGATACTACTACCATCACTACGGTGCCGGTAATCACTACTATTGGCCGTAAAGCGCAGATCCGCATCGTGAAACAGGCGGCTGCCACTGCTAATGCAGGCGATAGCTTGAAGTACACCATCAGTGTCACTAACGATGGGCCATCTGATGCTACTGGCATCCAGATCCGCGATATCGTATCTGATACACTGAGTGGTGTAAGCTGGATAGCTACTACCACTGGCGCGGCGCAAATAACCGGTAACAGCAGTGGTGTCGGTAATGTAGCAGTGATGGGTAATATCACCGCTGGTGCGGGCAATGCCATTAACATACAGATTAGTGGTAAAATCAATCCAGACTTTATTGGTAGTATTACGAATACGGCCAGTGCAACAGATGCAAATAATAAGACGGTAACAGCTGCAGCCACCACGCAGGTAACTGCCAGTTCTCAGTTAAGCATTATCAAAACGGGTGATGTACAGGTGAATGCGGGCGATACCGTTCATTATGTGATCACGGCTTCCAACGCTGGTCCTTCCAGTGCAACAGGTGTAAGTATCACAGATGCGGTACCGGCGATGGTTGGTAACGTAACATGGACCGCAGTAGCGGCTGGTACTTCGCAGGTAACCAGCGGTGCAGCAGGCAGTGGTAATAATGTGTTGGTGAAAGGAAATATAGGTGTAGGCAGTGGTAATACCATCGTGGTAAATATCACGGGAGTAGTAGCATCCGGTGTGACTACTTCTGTATCTAATATTGCTGTACTGAAACCAGCTACAGGAGATTCTATTCCGAGTACGCCGGTGATCACGGTAGTGACGAAGAAACCAACGCTGCGTATCGTGAAACAAGCAGCAGCTACCGCTATTGCAGGTGATAGTCTGAAGTATACTATAACTGTAACGAATGACGGGCCATCTGATGCTACTGGTGTGAAGATCAGTGATATTGTATCTGATACACTCAGTGGTGTAAGCTGGACGGCCAATACCACCGGAGCCGCATCTATCACAGGTAACAGCACCGGCAGCGGCGATGTAACATTGACGGGTAATATCACCGCTGGTGCAGGTAATGCCATCAACATACAGATTAGCGGTAAAATTAATCCTGATTTTATCGGCAGTATTACGAATACAGCAAGTGCAACAGATGTGAATAATAATACGGTAAATGGAACGGCTACAACGCAGGTACGTGCACAATCACAATTAAGTATTGTGAAGACAGGTAACGCGCAGGTGAATGCTGGCGATACGGTTCGTTATGTGATTACTGCTACTAACGCCGGTCCTTCCAGCGCAACAGGTGTAAGTATCACAGATGCGGTA